>CAWBMN010000011.1:0-472112 GCA_963789945.1 uncultured beta proteobacterium
GCGGCCGGGTGGCTCGTCCTTCGCCGCCAGCTCCGTCGACCGGCATGAGCCCCACCAATCGTCCGGCCGTCCCGTCGACGTCGCTGCCACGTCCTGGTGGGTGGCGCCCGCAGGGCGGCGCAACGCGGCAGGCCGAGACGTGGCAGATGCCGACCTTCCGATCCGCGACCGGAGCCATCGTCGTCATCGCCGCAGAGGACGACCGCTTCAGTGGCGCCCTCCGGCGGGCGACCGACCTGGCCGTCAAGCGCGGCGAACCGTTGATCCTGTACGACTGGGATGCCCCGTCCCTCGTATCGGAACCCCTTCCGACGTGGTGGTCGAGCGAGGGCTGGGACCGCCAGTTCCCGGACCGCCTCGATCCGGAGCAGCTCGAGGAGGTCGGCCGGGCCGCCATCGCGAAGCAGGTGCGTGAGGCGCGTGAGCACGGCGTGGACGCGTTCGGCTGGCTGCCGTCCGCCCACGGTCCCGGCGGGCTCGCCGAATACGCGACCGGGCAGGGAGCGTCGATCGTGGTGGTTCCTCGCGACCTCACCGAGCTCCACGGCCTCGCTGCGCTCATCAACGGGGCCGCGCGCCCTGCCGACCGGCTCGCCGAGCTCGTGTCTGCCGCCGTCGTCATCGTCTGACCGGCCGGGAGGGGCTCGATTGGGGCGGCTGCATCACGTCTCGGACGCCGACCCGGGCATCCGGCGCCTGCGCGCCGGCATGGGCTTCAGGTACGTCGACCCCGATGGGCAGCGGGTCGATGCGGCGACGAGGGAACGGATCCGCGCCATCGCCATCCCGCCGGCATGGACGGACGTGTGGATCTCGCCCGACCCCGACGGCCACCTGCTCGCGACGGGGATCGACGCCCGGGGCCGCAAGCAGTACCGCTACCACCCGGCCTTCCGCCGGCGCCGGGACGACCGCAAGTTCGAGCGGATCGCCGCGTTCGGCGCGTCCCTGCCGCGGCTCCGGAAGGCGGTGGACGCGGACCTTCGCCGCCACGGCCTGCCCCGCGAGAAGGTCGTCGCGGCGGTCGTCGCGCTCCTCGACGAGACGTCGCTCCGGGTCGGCAACGAGCGCTACGCGCGCGACAACCGCTCCTACGGCCTGACGACGCTACGGTCGCGCCACGCCGTCTCGACCGCGCGTTCGGTCCGGCTGCGGTTCAAGGGCAAGTCCGGCCGCCAGCACGACGTCGGCCTTCGCGACCGCCGCCTGGCGGCGGTTGTGCGGCGTTGCCAGGACCTGCCGGGGCAGCGCCTGTTCCAGTACGAGGACGCGGAGACCGGCGCCTGGCGGGCCGTCATGTCGGACGACGTCAATGCCTACATCCAGGCCGCGATCGGCGACGAGTTCTCCGCCAAGGACTTCCGCACGTGGCAGGGAACGCTGGCCGCGTTCGAGGCGCTGGCCGGCGGTGACCGTCCGGCCGATGCCCGTGGGCAGGCGACAGCGGTGGTCGCCGCGGTCGACGAAGCCGCCGACCGACTCGGGAACACCCGCGCGGTGGCGCGTCAGGCCTACGTCCATCCGGCGATCGACCAGGCCTTCAGCGCCGGCCGGCTGCCGACAGGCACGTTTTCGACGCGCTCGCGCTGGCGCCGGCCGGGCGAGCGGGAGCTGCTTCGCCTGCTGGGCTAGCGGTCGTCCGCCGGCGATGGGTCCGGCGCGGGATGCCCGTGCGCGATCCCCTGGAACTCGCGTTCGTGGTCGGCCAGCTCCTCATCGCTTGCGCGGTCGAGGTCGACGAACTCGTTCCGCGCCTCGGCGATCGACCGGATCATCTCGTCGAGCTTGAGCGAGACGGCCTTGGCCTGGCGGTTGCTGCTGTTCTGGATCACGAACACCATCCAGAAGGTGATCACGGTCGTGGTCGTGTTGATGAACAGCTGCCAGGTGTCCGAGAACCCGAACAGCGGTCCCGAGAGGGCCCAGCCGATCACCAGCACGACCGACAGGATCAAGGCCCACAGCGAGCCCAGCCAGGTGGTGACCCCGTCGGCCGCGCGGTTCGCTCGCTCGCGGATCCCGGGGGAGGTCTCGCGTCGGGCGGGGCGGGAGATGGGGACGGCCAACGCTAGACCGCCCCGCCCCGCGCCGCCCGGTCGGCCTCCGTGCCCTCGGACGGCACGTCCCCGATCTCGGGCAGCTCGGTCAGATCCGCCCCCGTCTCCGGATCGTCGCTCGGCTCCTTGATCCTCGCGCTGCCGATCTCGCCTTCGAGGACGTCGCTGGAATCCCGGACGCGCCCCTTCGCCGGCTCGTCGAAGGTCTCATCGGGGTTCATGCCTTGGCCGACGCGATCTTCATGGTCTCGCTCCTCGTGGGTGGGCTGTGACGTCGTCGAGCCCGGCCGCTGGTGTGACCTTCCGGCCGGGCTCGGTGGTCCGCGATCGCCTCCCACAGGGGTCCCGTGTCGATCCGGCCAACACGAAGTCTGTCGAGCCGGTCGAACAGCGATGCCGCAGCCGACCGCGTGCGCATTGCAGATCTCTCGCGACGGACGACGCTGCGGGCGGCGCGCGTGTCAGACTCCGTGGATACGAAGCCCCACGAGGTGCGACTTGACGGTCATCCGACTGTTCTCGTTCCAGGCCGCCCGCCGGGGCTTCGACGAGATCCTGCGCACGGTGATGATCCCGGACCTGCTCGAGAAGCCCGGGATCATCGACCTGTGCGTCGGCCGCCAAGGACCGGACGACCTCGGCCCACGGATCGTCGCCTCCGTCTGGGACAGCCGCCAGTCGATGCTCGACGCCATCGGCGACCGGCTGGGCACCTTCCATCCCGAGCACCTCGACGCGACGAGCGACCAGCGGCTCGAGATCTGCGAGCTCGGCGTCGCCTGGCGATCGGAGGCCGCGCCGCCCAACCGCATCCTGCGCGTCCTGCGCGGCGAGGTGCGGACGGGCGAGCTCGAGGCATACGTGGAGGACGTCCAGCACGGCGTCGAGCTCGACGCGCTCGACCAGCACGGGCCGACGACGCTGTACCTCGGCAAGCTGGGGGGCGACACCTTCGTGACCGTATCCGCATGGCGCGACTGGTCCGACATCGAGCTGGCCACCGGCGGCAACGTCAACCACCCGCGGGCGACCCGCCACCCGGAGCGCCTGATCGACTGGGACGTCCAGCACTTCGAGGTCGTCACCCGGTGACGTCTGCGAGGCACCTGTAACGGATCCAGGCACCTGCGAAGATGGGCGGGCGATGCGGACGATCGATTGGGTCGACGGTGAGATCCGCCTGATCGACCAGACGCGCCTCCCGGACGAGCTCGTGGTGCTGCGGATCAGCGAGCTCGATCCCCTGATCGATGCGATCGCGCGGCTGGCCGTCCGCGGGGCGCCGGCGCTCGGCGTCGCGGGCGCGATGGGCGTGGCGATGCTGGCGGCGACCCACGCGGGCGACGAGGATGCCGTCCGGTCGGGTGCCGCGCGCCTCCGGGCGGCCCGCCCGACGGCGGTCAACCTGGCCTGGGGCGTCGACCGCGCCGTCGGCCAGCTGCCCGGCGGGCCCGAGGCCGTGCTCGCGGAAGCGCTGCAGGATCCGTGACGAGGACATCGCCGCCTGCGCGTCGATGGCGATCCGGGGCGCGGACCTCATCGCCGAGCTCGTCGACCGGCCACGGGTGCGTGCAATGACCATCTGCAACACGGGCGCCCTCGCGGCGGTCGAGCGCGGGACGGCGCTTGGGCGTCATCGGCGAGGTTCACGCCCGGGGCAGGCTCGAGGAGGCCCTCCCGCTCGAGACGCGTCCCCTGCTCCAGGGCGCGCGGCTGACCGCGTGGGAGCTCGCCCGGATGGGCGCGCCGTTCCGGCTCGTCGTCGACGGGGCGGCGGCATCCGTGCTCGCGCGTGGCGGGGTGGACGTCGTGCTGATCGGCGCCGATCGGATCGCGCGCAACGGCGACACGGCCAACAAGATCGGCAGCCTGTCGCTCGCGATCGCCGCGCGCCACGCCGGCGTGCCGCTCCTCGTGGTCGCGCCCGAGTCGACCGTCGATGCGGCCACGGCATCCGGAACGCGACATCGCGATCGAGGAGCGCGACGGTGACGAGGTGACTGGATTCCGCGGCGTCCGGACGGCCCCGGCGGGGACGCGCGCGTTCAACCCGGCCTTCGACGTGACGCCTGCCGGCCTGATCACGGCGATCGTCACCGACCGCCGCGTCGTCAGGCTTGATCGCGGCGAGCGACCCGGCTGATCAGGCGGGCTGCTCGAGACCCAGCTGCCGCATCATCCCCAGCTGGTCGAACTGGTGCCAGTGCTCGGCAACCTGCCCGTCCCGGATGCGGAAGATGTGGATCTCCTCCACGGTGTAGCGGCGGTTCGTTGCGGGCATGCCCATGAACTCGCCGACCTGTGTCGCGCTCGACGTCAGGCGCACGGCGACACGGTCGGCCTCGGCGACCAGGTCCTCGATCGTGAACGCCGGGTCGTCGAGAGCGGCCCCGACGCGCTCGATCGCGCGCTTCAGATCGCCGCGCGGGTCACCCGTCGACGGCCAGCTGTGGGAGGCGAAGTCCTCGGCGACGAGCTCGTCGACGGCGGCGATCCGACCCGCCTCGAAGATCTCGGCCACGAACCGGCGTACGATCGCCTTGTTGAGCTCGATGTCGGTTGCCATGGCCGGCATGGTCCTCCAGGGATCAGCGCCGTTCAAGGGATTGGCGGCGGCTGTCGACCGAACGCGAGGCGCACCGTCGTGGATGACATGCCGTTGCAACGAGGAGGGCGACTCGACGCGCGCGTCGCGAACCCCGTGCGCGTACGGTTGCCTGGAGGGACCCCTGCCCAGCGCGGCATGGGCGGTCCGTTGCAGGGGCTGAGAGGGCGATGACGATGGACGAGCCGCAGGTCACGGTGTGGATCGATCGTGAGGCGCTGGAGATCCGGACGCGGGTCGGTCGGGGGACGGAGCAGCGCGTCCAGCCCGAGGCCGACGCCGCGCTCCGCCACCTCGTTGCGGCCGGCTGTCGCGTGGTGCTGTGGGGCCCGGCGGGCGCCATCGAGTCCGCTTCCGGCGATGCGGCGCGGACGGTCGAGTCGTGCGAGAGCCTCCCGGACGACGCCGTCGGCTGGCTGGTCACGGCGGACGAGCTCCGGTGCGGTGAGGCCCGCGGGCGCCCCGGCCTGCGGACGATCCTGGTCGGTCCTTCGGTCCCGGACCGCAATCTGTCGCACCGCGCCTCGGACGTCGAGGCGCGCGACCTGGTCGATGCAGCCCTGGTGATCCTCACCGCTGACGCGATGCCGGACCCGGGTCAACCCGTCGGAGCCTGAGGTCCCATGGCCGGCCCTGAGCGCACGACGCGCGTCGACGAGCCGACGGCCGACGTGTCCGAGCCGGAGTCGTGGGCCACGGACGGCGATCCGGTGGCGTGGCGCCAGCGCCTCGAGGCCGTGCGCGCCGGGCCCGCGCGCGTCGCCCGCGGCCTGACGACGTCGAGAGCGCTCAGCCGGGCGCCGCGGCGCGAGCGCGACCGGGAGCTCGCCAAGCGCCGGCTCGAGGCCCTCCAGGCGCTCGCGACGGAGCTGGCCGGCGCCCTGACGACCGCGCAGATCACCGACGTGCTCATGGCGCGCGGGATCGCGGCCCTGCGCGCGGACGGCGCGGCCGTGTTCCTCATCGAGCCCGGCGAACAGGCCCTGACCGCGATCGACTGGCGAGGGCACCCGGACAGCCGGGCGCGGCCGCTCGCCCATCTGTCGCTGGACACCTCCATGCCCGCGACCGACGTGGCCCGCACTGGCGAGGCCGTGTTCATCGAGGATCCGGCGACCTATCAGGACCGCTACGGCGCGACGTTCAAGCGCCTGGGGGTGACGCCACAGACCGAGGCCGTGGCCGCGGTGGCTCTCGAGGTCGATGGCCGTCGGTTCGGCGTCCTGGGCTTCACCTGGAACCATCCGCATCCGCTGGCGCCGGATCGCCAGGCGTTCATCGCCGCGCTCGCGCGGCTCGGAGCGAGCGCGATGGAGCGTGGCCGGCTGTTCGACGCGGAACGGGCCGCCCTCCATCGCGCCGAGGCGATCCAGCGCCGGCTCGACCTGCTGGCCGAGGCCGGCCGCGAGCTCGGCATGTCGCTCGACTACGAGGAGATCGTCGACCGCCTCGCAAAGCTCGCCCTGCCGCTCATGGGCGACGTGTGCATCGTCGACGTGCTCGCCGACGGCGGGGCGCGGCGCCACGTCGCGACCGTCGACCCGCAACTGCAACCGGGCGCCGACCGCCTCGTGGACGGCGTCGCGGACCCCGCGGACGAGAGCGCGGTCGCGCGGGTCGCCCGCGAGGGCACCTCCGGCGTGTTCGCGGTCGACGAGGACACCGTCGCGTCGACCCTGGGCCTCCGCTGGGGCCTGGGCGTTCCCATCCGGGTCCACGAGGAGGCGACCGGCGCGCTGGTGTTCCTGCGCAGGGACGACCGGGCGTACGACGCCGACGAGGTCCTGATCGCCGAGCAGCTGGGTGACCGCGCCGGACGGGCGCTCGAGAACGCCCGCATGCACGGCGCGGTCGGCATGCTCGCGGACCGCGAGCGGCGTCATGCCGCCGAGCTCGAGGCGGCGATCGGAGCCCTGGGCGAGGGCATCCTCGTGACCGACCCCGATGGCTCGATCCGGACGCTCAACGGGGCCGCGATCCGGCTTCTCGGCGGGCCCGTGTCATCGATCGAGGGGCTGCTCGACCGCCTGCTCGACCCCGACGACGAGCGACCCACCGCGCTCGACCGCGGGCCCGCGGAGTACCGGCTGATCGGACGCCCGCCGGCGTGGGTCGAGGTGACCTGCTACCCCGTCGCCGAGGCCGCGGGCCTCGCCTCGCCGTCCACCGTGATCGTGTGCCGCGACGTCACCGCGTTCCGCCAGGGCCAGGCCCTGCGCGAGGCGTTCCTCGGCTTGCTGTCCCACGAGCTGCGGACGCCCGTGACCACGATCTACGGGGGCGCGGCCGTCCTCGCGAAGCCGGGCAAGACGCTCGACCCGGCGATGGCGAACGAGATCCTGTCCGACATCGCCAGCGAGTCCGACCGCCTGTACCGGCTGGTGGAAGACCTGCTCGTGCTGGCGCGATTCGACGAGGGGTTCGAGCTGGGCGACGAGCCGGCCCTGCTCCAGCACCTCGTGCCCTCCGTCGTCGACCAGGAGCGCGGCCGCTGGCCGCTGGTGACCTTCGACGTCGTCGTCGCGCCCGATCTCCCCGCCGTGAGCGGGGACGAGACGAGCATCACCCAGATCCTGCGCAACCTGCTGTCCAACGCCGCGAAGTACAGCGCGGGTGCGGCGCCCGTCACGGCCGTCGTCGAGCTGGACCCCGACGGCGTCGCGGTCCGGGTGCGCGACGAGGGCCCGGGCATCGACCCGCTCGAGGCCGAGGCCATCTTCGACCCCTTCTTCCGCTCCCCATCGACGGCCAAGATGGCCGGCGGCGCGGGCATCGGCCTGTACGTGTCGCGGCGGCTGGTGGGCGCGATGAACGGGCGGATCTGGGCAACGGCGCGACCCGGCGGCGGCAGTGAGTTCTCGTTCGTGCTGCCGCGCTACAGGAGCGACGAGGAGGACTGACCCTCCGCGTGACAGGACTCTGCAAGGCCCGGCCCACCCGGGTGGCGCGTGGATGTCTGCTCCCGCCTCCTACGGTGCGTTCCTGACCCAGCGCCGCCGGCGGACCTCGCTGCGCGGACCGAAGTGAGGAACATCCGAATGAAGCGATTGCTCGTGATCCTGGTGATCGCGGCGGCCGGCGTGGTCGCGGCGTGCAGCCCGGGATCGACCTCCAGCCCCGCGATCGACGCGCCCGCCGCGACCGCGGCCCCGACTCCTGCCGCGTCCGATGCGGCCAGCGAGGAGGTTTCGATGGCGCCCGACGCGTCGGCCTCCACGACCCCGTAGCCAACCCATGGGCGCCGGACACCACGCTCCGGCGCCCGCCCGACCCCTCCGCGGAACCATCGAGGAGACGTCATGACCTACGAACAGCGCCAGACGGCCATCGTCCGGGACACGGTCCCGGCGGCCGCCCCCGGCCGGGTGGGCACCGCACGCGTCGTCGACGAGACACGCGTCACGACATCTCGGCCCAGCGGCTCCACGCTCGCGTCCCGCATCGTCGTCATCGTGTTCGGCCTGATCCAGCTGGTGATCGGGCTGCGGATCGTCCTGCTCGCGCTCGACGCGCGCGAGGGCAACGACCTCGTTCGCGCGATCCTCGACATCAGCCAGGTCTTCGTCGCCCCGTTCGAGGGGATCCTGCGCTCCGACGCGGTGGCCGCGGGCGGATCCGTCCTGGACGGCGCCGCCGTGCTCGCGCTGATCGGCTGGACCCTGATCGAGCTCATCGTCCTGGCCGTCATTCGTGTCGCGCGCCCGGGCGAGGAGGTCTGACCCTCGCTCCGACGAGCACAATCTGACATGCGGATGTAACGCCCGGCCGGGCCCGTACCGAGTCGCCCGCAGCAACGAGCGGGCATCATGGCTCGCGTGGGCGCCCGGCCCCGGCGTGCTTTCGCGCGGGTTTCGGACGTCGATCGGAGTGTGTGTGCATGGCGTCCCAGCCGCTGGTCCTCGTGGCCGATGACGAGCCCCGGATCACGAAGCTCGTCGCGATCTCCCTGTCGGAGGACGGCTTCCGCGTGATCACCGCGTCCAACGGCGAGGAGGCCCTGCGCAAGGCCGAGGAGTACCGGCCCGACGTGGTCCTGCTCGACATCGTCATGCCCGACATCGACGGGATCGAGGTCATGGGCCAGCTGCGCGAGGGGCGCGCGGTGCCGGTGATCCTGCTCACGGCCAAGGGCTCGACCGCCGACAAGGCCAAGGGCCTCGACCTCGGCGCGGACGACTACATCGCCAAGCCGTTCCACCCCGACGAGCTGGCCGCGCGGATCCGCGCCGTCCTCCGCCGCAGCACCGGGGCGTCGTCCCCCGCCGGCATCGTGCGCTTCGACGACGTCGAGATCGACCTCGAGCGGCGGATGGTCATGCGCAACGGCGAGCTCGTCCAGCTCTCGCGGACCGAGTGGCTGCTGCTCCAGCACCTGGCGGCCAACGCCGGCAAGGTCGTCCTCCACACCGAGCTCCTGACCAAGGTCTGGGGCCCCGAGTACCGCGACGACCTGCAGTACCTGCGCGTCTGGGTCAGCCGCGTCCGCCGCAAGCTGGGCGCGCTCCCGGGCGAGCCGGGCCGGATCAAGACCTTCCAGGGCATCGGCTACCTGCTCGACGTCGACGATCCCTCGGCCGAGGCCACGAAGGAGCCCGATCAGGCAGGCGATGCCGGCACCGCCCCCGGCGGTTCGTCCCCGGCTCCGATCGCCGCGACGGCGGGCGAGAACGCCGCGACCTGATCGTCCGCCCGCGACGGCCGCGGGCGCGACCTGCCGCGCCTAGGGCCGCAGCTTGAGCTCGGCCTCGATCGCCGCGAGCCTGGCACCGATCTCGTCGAGCTGCTGCTGCAGGGCTTCGGCCGAGTCCCGCTCCTGGGCCTCGACGCCGGCCCGATGCCGCCGCTGGGCGGCCTCGACGAAGGTCGAGGTAATGGAGGCCGTCAGGATCGCGATCAGCGCGACGGCGACGACCATCACCGACGCCCCCACCAATCGCCCGACGCCCTCCGTCGGGACCTTGTCACCGTAGCCCACGGTGGTGACCGTCTGCAGCGTGTACCAGAGTGCGCCGCCGAGGTCCGGGAAGTCCCGCGAGTCGAACACCCATACGATCAACCCGCCGACGAGCACGATGCCCACGGTGAACACGATCATCACGTAGGCGGCGTTCCTCACCGAGGCGGGGTCGGCCATGAACCGGTCCATCGCGTGGCGCAGGGGGCTTCTTCGCTTCATGCCGCGCAGCCTAGCGCGCCACGCAACCCCGCCTGCGCCGTCAGCCGCGGACGGAGGGCGGCCTTGACGGTCGTCCGCTTCCCTTCGTACCATCCGCGCAACTGAAGAGCACTATCAAGAGTGGCGGAGGGACCGGCCCGTTGAAGCCACGACAACCTACCGGCGGGATGCCGGCAAGGTGCCAATTCCGGGCAGGTCTTCCTGCGAGATAGGGCGAACCCCCTGGGACCCTTCCTCGTGGAGGGTCCTTCTCGTTTCCCCGGTCCCGGCGTCGTCTCCCGAAAGGACCGGCTCCCATGGCACTCGAGCTCGCGAGCTCCACCGCAGCGACCACGGCCGATGCCGCGGCGGCGGCGCCGCGCATCCGCGGCCTGATCTGTCGCAACTGCGGCACGCCCGAGGTCATCGGGCCGAACTACGTCTGTGCCGCCTGCTTCGGGCCGCTCGAGGTCGACTACGACCTCGCAGCAGGTCGGGCGCCTCGTCGACCCGGACGCGATCGCGAGCCGCCGGCCCGGGATCTGGCGCTACCTCGAGCTGCTCCCCGTCGACGCCGCGCCCGAGCGCGGGCTCGCGGTCGGCAGCACGCCGCTGCTGCGGGCGACCCGACTCGGCGAATCGATCGGCGTCGAGGGCCTGTTGATCAAGGACGACACCCGGAACCCGACGCTGTCGTTCAAGGATCGTGCAGTGGCCATCGCGGCGGCCCGCGTCTCCTCGTTCGGCCTCGAGGCGCTCGGTTGCGCGAGCACCGGCAACCTCGCCGGGGCCACTGCCGCGGCCGCCGCGGCCATCGGCGTCCCGGCGTTCGTGTTCGTGCCCGCGGACCTCGAGCCCGCCAAGATCGAGCACGCCCTCGCCTACGGCGCGACGGTCGTCCGCATCGACGGCACCTACGACGACGTCAACCGCCTGTGCCTCGAGGTCGCCGACGAGCTGCCGTGGGGCCTCGTGAACGTCAACCTCCGCCCGTTCTACGCCGAGGGCAGCAAGACGCTGGGCTACGAGATCGCCGAGGGGCTCGGCTGGCGCCTGCCCGACGTCATCGTCGCCCCGATCGCCTCGGGCGCGATGGTCACCCGGCTCGCGCGGGCGTTCGAGGAGCTCGTCGAGCTCGGCTGGGTCGCGCCGAAGGCCGTCCGGTTCGTCGGCGGACAGGCCGCGGGCTGCGCCCCGGTCGCGACGGCCTTCGCGGCCGGACGCTCGGACATCGAGCCCGTCAGGACGCCCGACACGATCGTGCGCTCGCTGGCCATCGGCAATCCCGCGGACGGCCGCTACGCGGTCGAGCTCGCGCGGGGGTCCTCGGGGTCGATCGAGGCCATCACCGACGAGGCGACGGCCGACGCGATCCGCCGGACCGCGACCCTCGAGGGCGTGTACACCGAGACCGCGGGCGGCGTGACCATCGCCGCGGCCGAGGCCGCGCGCCGCAACGGCACGATCCGCGACGGCGACGAGGTGGTGGCGCTCCTCACCGGCAACGGCCTCAAGACGCCGGACGCGGTCCGCTTCGGCATCGAGGCCCGGCCGGCCGAGCCCGGGCGGCCCGGGCTGACGCCGGTCATCCCGGCCAGGTTCGCGGCGTTCGAAGACTGGCTGTCGGCATGAGCCAGGTCCGCATCCCGCCGGTGCTCCGGACGTCGGCCGGTGGCCAGAAGCTGATCGAGGTCGAGGGCGCGACCGTCGGCGAGGCGCTGGAAGCGCTCGTCGCCGCGTACCCCGACCTCGGCCCGCGCCTGCTCGACGACGCCGGCGGAATCAACCGGTTCGTGAACGTGTTCGTGAACGAGACCGACGTCCGCCACCTCCAGGACCTGGCGACACCGCTCGCCCCGGGCGACACGGTGCTGCTCCTGCCGGCGATGGCCGGCGGCTGAGCGACCTCGTCCAGTCCCTGGCCACTCGGTTCTCGCCAGATCCGCGCCTGGCGACTGTTCGTCGAGCGTGCGGAGGTGCGTCGGGCTCCCGCCGTCTCCGGTCGGCGCTTCGTTCGCCGTTTGCGACCAACAGATCGGCCCGACCGCCTTCTGAATCGTCGATCCGAGCTGTCGACAGTGACGAGCAGTCACATGGCCGGGTATTGGCAGGAACTCGGCTGGCGCGGGCCGCGGAACCGCTTCTACGTGCGAGCGGCCGCCCCGGACCGTTCGAATAGCGCGCTCAACGCGTCGAACGTCAGCAGACGCGTGTCATCGATGAGCCAGTCGCAGCCCGGCAGGTCGTCCCCCACCCCGACGGCGACCATACGCGCGGCAGTGATCGCCTCGATCCCGGCCCGGGCATCCTCGATCCCCACGCAGTCCTCGAACCGCAGGCCGAGGAGCTCGGCGGCCGTCAGGAAGATCTCCGGATCGGGCTTGCCCTTGACGAGCGTCGCCGGGTCGACGATGACGTCCACCATCGACTCGATGCCCAGGTGTCGGACGACGTCGTACACGTTCTGGCTCATCGACGCGATCCCGGTCCGGATGCCGCGTGTGCGAAGGTCGGCCAGCAGGTCGCCGATGCCCGGCAGGAGATCGGCCGGGGTGATCGCGTCGATCAGCTCCCGGAAGTAGGCGTTCTTGCGATCGGCGAGACGGACCTTGTCGGGCAGGCTGGCGGTCTGGCCCGCGCTGTCGAGGATGATGTCCAGGCTCTCCATGCGGCTGACGCCCTTGAGTCGCTCGTTGAGCTCGCGATCGAACGGGATCGACTCCTCGGCCGCGAGGCGCTTCCAGGCCCGGTAGTGGTGCTCGGCGGTATCCGTGATCACACCGTCGAGGTCGAAGATCACGGCCGCCAGGTGCGGATCGAGGCCGATGACCACAGGCGCCGCGGCCGTCAGCTCGACCGGCCGACCGAAATGGCGGATGACGAGCCGGTCGCCCTCGAGCAACGCGTAGCTGACCTCGTGGCGGGTGATCGTGACCGCGAGCGTGGCGCCGCGGACGAGGAGCCTGAACGCGAGCCGGTCCCACGCGTCGGGTAGCCGGGGCGAGAAGGCGATCGAGCCGTCGTCGTCGCGCAGGCCGGCGAAGCCGTAGACGAGCGACACCCACGACCCGGCCATCGCGGCCACGTGCACGCCGTGGGCGACGTTGCCGTTGACGTCGTCGAGGTCCATGCGCGCGGTCTGCAGGAAGTAGCGGTAGGCGGCGTCCGCGTAGCCGAGCTCGGCGGCGGCGACGCACTGGATGCTCGGCGAGAGCGAGGAGTCACCCGTCGTGAGCGGGTCGTAGTAGTCGAAGTTGCGCTTCTTCTCCGCGCTCGTGAACTGGCTGCCGAGGAGCACCTGCGCGAGCACCACGTCGGCCTGCTTGAGCACCTGGTGGCGATAGATCACCAACGGGTGGTAGTGGAGCAGGAGCGGATAGTCCGACGCCGGCGTCGTCGCAAACGGCCAGGGGGCGCGGTCGAGGAACGAGTCATCCTGCGCAAGCACACCCAGGGCCGGATCGCGCGGGATGCGCATGAGGTCGGCGGCGCGCCGCCACTCGGCCACCTCGCCGGGCTCCAGCCCGATCCGCGCGGCGAGCCGTTCGTAGGCCTCGGGCTCGTCGGCCGCGAGCTCGTCCACGAGCCGGGCCGCGAAGCGCAGGTGCGCGCGGGCCATCAGGTTCGTGTAGCCGTTGTTGTTGACCAGGGCGGTGTACTCGTCGGGTCCGGTGACCTCGTTGATGCAGAAGGCCCCGTCGCGCGCCGGGATGTAGTCGCCCAGGTCCGCCCACAGGCGCGCCGTCTCGAACACGACCTCCGCGCCCCCGTCGAGCAGCAGTGACCGGTCGCCGCTGGCGGCGACGTACTTGTCGATGGCGTACGCGATGTCCGCGTTGATGTGGTACTGGGCCGTCCCGGCGGGGAAGTAGGCCGATGCCTCCTCGCCGCCGATGGTCCGCCACGGGTAGAGGGCGCCACGCTGGCCCATCTCGGCCGCCCGGGCGCGCGCCACGTCCAGGATCCCGCAGCGATAACGCAGGAGTGCCCTGGCGATCGCCGGTTGCGTGTAAGCGAAGAAGGGCAGCGCGAAGATCTCCGTGTCCCAGAAGTAGTGGCCCTCGTAGCCTTCGCCCGACAGGCCCTTCGCCGACAGGCTCGTCCGGCCGTCCCGGCCGGCCGACTGGAACAGGCTGAACAGATTGAACCTGACCCCCTGCTGCAGGACCTCGTCCCCGTCGATCTCGACGTCCGAGGTGCTCCAGAAGCGGTCGAGGGCGCCCCGCTGCTCGTCTGCCAGGCCCTCGAACCCGGCTTCCCGCGCCCCGCCGAGGGCGTCGCGCGCGGCCCCGAGGAGGTCCTCCTCGGGGTGGTCACGAGAGGTGCAGTACGCGAGCAGCTTGGTCAGTCCGAGTGAGGCGCCGGCCGTGAGCGTCGCGGTGAGCGTCAGCGCAAAGCCGAGCTCGCCGGAAGTCGAGGACGTGTCCATCGCATCCGGGGCCAGTCCCGTGGCGCGGACGACGTGGTCGGTCGCGGAGACGATCGCGAGACCGGTCGTCCGCGTGCGCTGGACGACCGCACCGAACGTCCCCGCGGCCTCGTGATGCATCGTGCGCAGCGCGCCCTCGGGCAGGTGCGCGCCAACCCGTGGATCCGCGGCCGCTTCCTGGTTCCGCACGCGGGCGTTGACCCCGGACACGATCCTGACCGCGGCCGTGACCGTCGACCAGGGTGACGGCGAAGTCGATCGCCGCGATCTCCGGGCGCGAGAGCGACACGAGCCGGCGAGCGACGACGTCCACGACCGGGCCACCGGGCGAGCGCCAGCGGACGGTCCGGGTCAGGACGCCCGCACGGAGGTCGAGCCAGCGCTCGTAGGCCTCGACCGTGCCCGTCGAGAGATCGAACGGGTCGTCGCCGACGAACAGCGCGATGCGCTTGCCGTCGGCGACGTTGAGCAGCACCTGGTGATTGCGGGCGAAGCCATAGGCAGCCTCGCCGTACTTGATCGGCGCCTCCTCGTAGAAGCCGTTCACGTACGTCCCGTGAACGACGTTGCCGGGCTCCTCGTCGAGGTTCCCGCGCAGGCCGAGGTGGCCGTTGGCCAGCGCGAAGATCGTCTCGTTACGCTCCGCGAACGACGGTTCGAAGGTCAGCTCACGGATGCGCCACGGATCGACGGGATAGAGCGGTCGACCCTCGAGCATCCGTGTCGGCCGCGGCGGATCAGCGGTCGGCCAGGCGGAGCAGCCCGAACGCGGCGCCCTGGGGGTCGGAGAGGATCGCGAACCGGCCGCCGGGGAAGTCCTGGGCCGTAACGATCTCGTGCGCGCCCGCGGCTGTCGACCTCGCGGCGGCCGCATCGACGTCGTCGACCCCGAAGTAGACCAGCCAGTAGCTGGGGACCTCGGGCGGCACCATCGTGCTCATCTCCATCGCGCCCGCGATGCTGTGACCGCCCAGCTGGAGCTCATCGTACGGCGGTGCGCCCTCGATGCCGGCGGTGTGCTTGACCGTCCAGCCGAACACCGACTCGTAGAACGGCTCGGCCTTGTCCACGCCGCGGGCGTTGAGCTCGGCCCAGGCGTAGGCGCCCTCGCCCTCCGCGCCGAAGCCGCTCATCGCCTCAGGCTGCCAGGCGGAGATGAACGCCCCGGCCGGATCCTGGAACACCGCCATCCGGCCCTGGTCCCCGACCGCGAACGGCGGCATCACGACGGTGCCGCCCGCGGCCGCAACCGCCGACGCGAGCGCGTCGACGTCGGACGTGCCGACGTACACAGACCAGGCGCTGGGCGCGCCCGGGGCCATGTTCGGGCCCATGCCCGCGACCGGGCCGCCCCGGAGGCTCGCCACCGCGTAGCCGCCGTACTGCGGGTCGTCGCTCACGTCGATCTGCCAGCCGAGCACCTGGCTGTAGAACGCACGCGAGCCCTCGGGATCGGTGCTGCCGAGATCCACCCACATCGGCTTGCTGGCGATGGCCGTCCGTGCGTCACTCATGGTCCTGCCTCCTGCTGCCCGATCGCGCGAGCCCCGCGCGCGGTCGCGGCCGTGACTGCTGATTGTGGCACCGACGCCTCCACCGGGCGGGCGGCGGATGTCAGGCGGGGTCGTCCGTCGCCTGGTCGCCGGGCCCCGCCGCGACCGCAGCGCCCTCGTCGGGGGCGATCACGACCTCCACGGGGACGCTCACGCTGCGTCGGAGCCTGGTCGGCACGTCCTGGCCGAGCCACCGGGACGCCCCGACCGGAAGCGTGGACAGGATGATCTCGTCCACCTCGCGCCCGCGCAGGGCGTCGTGCACGGCATCGACCGGCTCCTTGCTGCCGACCTCGCCGGTCGCCGCCACGCCCATGGCTTTCAGGCGGGCGAGCACGTCGTCGAGGCGTTGCTGGGCGGCGGCCTCGGCCTCGTCCTCGTCCCATGTGAGCCCGTGCTGGACCGGCGTCCGCGGCACCACGACATGGAAGGTGGCCTCACCGGCAGCCACGCGCTGGGCCACGGCGGCGGCGAGCGTGGGGCTCGCCAGCGTGCGGTTGGCCACGATCAGATACGAGCGCATCGGATGCCTCCTGCGCGACGCTCTTCGACCTCTACCAACGGTACGCCCGGAGTTCAAGACCGGTTCACGCGCGTCGGGATCAGGAGCCCGCGGGCGCCTCCGATGCTTGCGCGCGGTCCGCGTCGGGCGCCTGCTCCGGTGTCGGCTCGGGCGTGGGATCGGGCGTGGAAGCCGGATCCGCCTTGGGCGTGGGGTCCGGGGCTCGGGTCGCGTCGGGCGCGGCCGTCGAGTCCGGGGTCGGCGTTGGATCCGGGGTCTGCGTTGGATCCGGGGTCTGATCGGGGTCGGGCGTAGGCGTCGGATCCGGGCTGGGCGAGGGATCCGGGACCGCCGCGCCGGGTGTGATCGGTCGCAGGATGACCCAGCGGTGGTACCACTCGGAGGAACCGCGGCTGGGCACGACGGAGCTCTTGATGGTCCCGGGCGTCCACGGGTCGTCGTACGGACTGTCGGCCTCGCGGTAGGCCTGGAACCGGGTCCGGAGCGGGCCCGAGCGGAACTTCGCGATGCTGAGCCGCCGGTTGACGGTCGAGTTCCCGGCCAGGGGGTCGCTCAGGTAGACGTAGCGGACGACGAAGTCGTTGGACACGCTCGGATCGGCGCCGGTGACCACGTAGCCGGTCATCACCTGGGCGTGACCGCCGGCCCAGCCGAGGATGCCGACCGGCATCGAGCGGCGCGCGATCGCGCGGACCGCCGACTTGACGGCGGCGTCGAACGACCGGTACGCCCGGTCGTCGTAGACCCGCTTCGACGGGTCCTTCATCGCCTCCTCTCCCCACCCGAAGGCGTTCAGGACGTTCCTCCAGCCGTGGGGGTCGGAGCCGCGCGACTTGACCCGGAGGGTGTCGTGGGCACGCGCGTAGGCCAGGATCGAGAGCATGTCGCGCTGGTTGCCGCCGTCCGCCTTGATCCGGGTCGGGGTCCAGATGAACCCGTCGCCGCCGGTCTCGCGGTAGGCGATGGTGTTGAGCATCATCATCGCGGCAGCCGCGGTGCACGCCGTGGGATACGGGTCCTGGTACAGGAACGCCCGGCCGACATAGAGGTTCTTCGACCAGGTCGTCGCGGCCGTGGCGCCGACCGGCGCGAGGGCCGCGTAGGCCAGCAGGACGCCGATGAACGGGCCGACCCAACGCAGGGCGAACCGGCCGAGCCGCCCTCGCGGGCGTCGGGCCACCGGTGGCTGGTCGCGAATGACGGGCAGCTCCGCCCTCCCACGCGTCGGCCGGGCGTCATACCCGGCCTGCGGGCGACGATACGCACGTCCCACGCATGAACCAATGGGTACGTTGGGTCAATCGAGGCCGCCGATCGACCCTGTCCGAGAGCGTTGCCGATCGGTCCGCCGGGTACCATGGCGTCGCCCCGTCGATGGTCACCGCAGGAGGTTCGCGTGCCGGACGCCCACGTCGTCAGCGTTTCCGGCCCTCGACCGGTCGGCGCCCTGGGCGTCGTGGACGCGCACGACCACCTGTTCCTCGACTCGCCTGCCATGCCCGGTCAGGCGTTCACGGATCCCGACCGCTCGATCGCCGAGGCGCTCGAAGGCAAGGCGACCGGCATCGGCACGATCGTGGAGATGACGCCGATCGGGCTCGGCCGGCGCCCGGCGATCCTCTTGCATGTCCAGACCCAGACCGTCGAGGACGTAGCGCGCGAGCAGCACGAAGCCGGAACCTGCCGCGCCGAACACCACGCGCCGGCCTTTCAGATCTGCGATCGCCCGGTAAGGCGAGTCGGCGCGCACCGCGAACATTCCGGGACTCGGGTACATGGCCGCAACCACCGACAAAGGCGCGGGCGAACGCCCGATTCCCGTCAGCGCTTCGTACGCGGCCGTACCTTCGACCAGCGCCAGATCGATCTGTCCCGCTTCGAGCAGAGGAATGTTTTCCTTGCTGCCGGCGGTCGGCCGGGTCCTGATGTCCAGCGTGGGATCGGCCTTACGCAGCGTTTCGGCGAGCGCATCGCCATAGACAGTAAAGCCGCCGCCGGGTGTGGCGGTGCCGAGGACCAGCGTGGAGACTTCCGCACCGATCGAGGCTGGGGCGAAGGCCAAGGTTATGGCGACAACCAGTGCGGCGCGCAGATATTGCATTCGAGTTTGATCATTGAAGCCCGCCCAGGCGGCCCGCGATAAGAACGTTGACGGTCACTCGCCCCACTCAGGGCAAGCGGGTTCTTTGCTTGCCGCTTCAAGTGGTGTGGCAAAGGGCGCAGAGGAAAAATGAAAGAAGGTCAAAGGCCAAACGCGCCACACACAAAGGCCGCGAAGAACGGCAAGGATGAGGGCGGAAGGATGAAGGCGGAAGGAAGAGTGATGAAGAGCTGTCCCGGAAAGCAGAATCGTCTGCCCTTGTCTCTGTGCTCTCTGTGGCAAAGAAAAGGGTCAGGCGCGGTTTTTCTCCACTCCCATCTTCTTCCACAGCGAAGCTTCCCAGTCCATTTCCGCGGAAACGGCCGCCTTCCCGGGGTCCGCGACAAGACCTTGCGGGACAGTATCCCGCGATTCCACGTAGTTGGAAGCCGCCTGGAACCTGCCCTGGGCGAGTTCCCGCGAGGAGACATCGTCGCGATCCTGCAGCAGAGTCTTCAGTTCCTCGAAGGTTTTCTCGAGGGACGCGGCAGACGCGGCAGCGTCCTGCTGCCCGGGGCCAGAAGCCGGTGCGAGATCACGCCCGCAGTGGCGACAGACGACTGCCTCCACCTTGATCTCTTCGGCGCAGAACGGACACTTCTTGGCCGCTTCCTGTCCCGCGACCCGCCTTTCCGCCGGGATCTCGTTCCAGATCGGCTCGTTCATGGTAAACAGCGGGTCTGCCACCGGTTCCGGGTCCTCAGGCGTTTCCCGGACGTCCTTGTTGACTGCCCAGACAATGGCAGCCAGCCAGCCGACAACCGTCCAGCCGAGCGCAAGATTTATCAGGCCGATGGCCGTGGTGAACCGGTGTTTTCGGAGGACTGCGATAAAGACCGGCGTGAGGTAGGCGATGAGAAACAGGGGAACAAGGGCGATTGCCCAGTCTTCAAGTCCTGGAAAGCGTTCGATCAGCGCATCAATCATAGGGAACTGGATCGTTGCGGACGGTTGATATTGTACGACGTTGATCGGCAATAGGAAACAGGCGGCGAAATCAGCCGGCCCCGGGCCGGCTGCAACGGCTCTGATAAGGTTTGGAACTCTGGGTTTCGGCACGGTGTTAGACTGTCCGGAGCGAGAAAGGTGAACCCGGGTGAACACAATTTCAGAACGCTCTTTTGCTCCGCTGGCATGCGTCGTTGCCGCTGCAATGTGGGCCGCGGCGACGGTGGCCGTCGCTTGCGTTGAAGGCAATTTGAGAGGGGATGCCGTGACCTTCGAGCGCGAGGTGGGGGCCACGCCCGCGGGCGACGAGACTTCGATGAACGTGCTCGGCGCCGGCTGGTTCCGTGTCGCTTCGATCGAGAAGCACGGCGGCAGTAGCGACCAGACCTACGTTACCCTCGAGCTCGACGGCGAACCCGTCATCAGCGCGTCGTTTGCGTCATTGAAGAATCCGTGGATGCAGTTGAACACCTCCTACATCGTGGCCAATGTCAAGACAGAGGGCGACACCAGCACCATGACCATCTGGTACTCGCCGGAATTGAAGTTCAGGGCCATGGCGGTGTTGCGGGTGGACGTGAAGGAAGAGGGTGTGGACAGCCTGCGAATGCGAACCGTGATGAACAAACCCGCGCCGCATGAGCATCCGCCCGGGACGATATCCGCCACGCTCGCTCTGCCTGCGTTCAAGTAACCCCCCTCTCCCCGGCCCTCTCCCACAGGGGGAGAGGGAGCCTTAGAGCCAGAAAAGTGAAAGGCGACCAGTTGGTCGCCTTTTTCCTTTTCGAAATTCGTTTGCGCAACGGCGTGTGCGTTGTTTTCGTTTCTTGACGTTACTCCCTCTCCCCTCGCGGGAGAGGGCCGGGGAGAGGGGGAGGTTACTCCTTGTAAGGCTCCACGGCGCTGGCACGCAGCGAGTAGCCGATCTCGATGTTGGACTCACCGTCCACCAGGTACAGCGACTTCTTGCTTGCGACCGTGGACATCCGGCCCGTCACCCAGATCGGCGCGAACAGGGTGACATTGCCCACCGGTTTGTCAGACTTGACATGCACGATCTGGTTCGGAGGCGGGGGTGGGGTGTGAATGCAGGCGCCGACCCATGGCACCAGCAGAAACTCGGTAATTTCCTTGCCGGAGAACTCTAACGGCAACAGATAACCCGGAATGCGCACCGTCTGGCCATCAAGCGCCGCGTTTACCGACTGCGCGCGGAGGCGACCCTGCTCGGCAATCTCCTTGCGCCTCGCCAGCAGACCGTCCACGTCGATGCCCGCCTGTTGAAGTTTGCGTGCGGCCGCCTCTTCGTCCGCAAGTTCGATCGGCGACAACTTTTCTCCGCGTGTCCTGCGGTCGCGAACCGCGGCGATGTCGGTCAGCTGCAGGGCCTGTTGCCTGGTCAGGCTGGCGAACGGGTGATCGGCCGGCAGCGGCGGTACCAGATCCTTCCACATCAACTGGCGCGGCGCATCGGCCCACGCGGCCGGGGCCAGCAGCGCACAGAACAGGATGAGGATGGCGCGCAGGCAGTGCTTTGCAGTCATTGCATTGGTCCCGTCAGATTCTTATGGTCATGCCGTCGGCGAGCGAATAGCGGTAAATGCGATACGCAGGGATCAGGCCGATCAACACACCGGCCACGGCCACCACGATCATCAACGCGAACTCGTAGGCCGACGGCGAGCCTACCACGATGAACAGCCCCAGGCGGGACTCCAGCCACGGCCGGCCCGCCAACAGCCCCAGGTAAAGTGCGGCGACGCCGAAGGCTATACCGAGCAGCGTCAGAAATGCCGCCTCGCCCAGGATCAGCGCAAAAATGTGCATCGGCCGCGCGCCTACCGAACGCAGTACCGCCATCTCGCGGCGGCGTTCGCCAAGGCTTGTGAGGAGCGCGACCAGCATGCCCGCAAGACCCACCACCACCACCAGTGCGGATACCGCGAACAAGGTCTTCTCCGCCGCACCCACTATTTCCCAGACTTCGAGCAGCGTGGCGCCGGGCAGAATCGCGGTTAACGGTTCTCCAGAATACTCGTTGACCAGCCTTTGCATGGACAGCGCCGCGCCGCGCGACTTGAGTCCCACCAGGAAAGCGGTGATCGCGCGGTCTGTTTTCGTTTCGGCATGGTTCTCATGTTCGTCCTCGCCTGCACGCGCTGCGGCCGCGAGCGGGTCGAACGCATCTTCAGCCGCTTGCGCATGGACGGCATCGAGGCCCTCCAACGTGACGTGCACCGTGCGATCCACCGGCGTACCGGTCCGCTGCAGCACACCGGCCACCCGGAACGGCTGATCCTCGTGCAACGAGAAGCTCACGTCGCCTGCCCCGTGGGCGATGACCATCGAGTCGCCAGGTTTGTAGCCGAGCTTCACCGCGACGTCTGCACCCAGCACCGCGTCGTGTGCGTCGTCGAAGCGCCCACCCCGCGCAAGCTGGAGCTCCCGATCGCGCCCGAATCGGAAGTGCTCGAAATACTCGTGCGTGGTGCCGAGCACGCGGAATCCGTGGTGCGAATCGCCCAGCGACAGCGGGATGGTCCACGCCACTTCGGGGCGCTGGGCGATGGCGCGATAGCTGTCCCAGCGTATGTTGTTGGTGGCGTTGCCGATCCGGAACACGGAAAACAGCAGCAGGTGCACGGGGCTGCTGCGCGCGCCTATCACCAGGTCGGTCCCCGAGATCGTGGCGGCGAAGCTCTCGCGCGACTCGTTGCGCAGGCGTTCGACGCCGAGCAGCAACATGACTGCGAGCGCGATCGAGAGCACCGTCAGTACCGCGGTGAACTTACGGTTGCGCAGACTCTTGACGGCGAGCGCGAGGATCATCCCAAATACCTCAAGCCCGTGCCGACGCGGGCCCGGCCGCGCGGTTGACGTCGGCGAACTGGATGGCGCGATCGAACTGCGGGGCGAGTGACGCGTCATGGCTGACGAATATCAGCGCGGCGTGCTCGCGCGCGCATTCGCGGAACAGCAGGTCGAGGAAAGCCGCGCGCCGGTCCGCATCGAGCGAGGAGGTCGGTTCGTCGGCAATCACCAGCTCCGGCGCGCCAATCAACGCCCGGGCGGCCGCGACCCGCTGCTGCTGGCCGACGCTCAGTTCGGTCACCGGGCGCCGCAGCACGCCTGTGTCTCCCATGTCGAGATGTTCGAGGAGCCGCACCGCCTCGGCCTGAACGGTTCCGCCTTCACGTTCGGCGCGTTCCTTGCGCAGGGGCGAGAAGCCGCAGGGCAGGCTGACATTCTCGACCACCGACAGATACGGGATGAGATTGAACATCTGGAAGATGAAGCCGACGTGGTCGGCGCGGAAGCGATCGCGCGCCGCGCCGCCGAGCGCGCCGATGTTCTGGCCGAGTACCACGATGGTGCCCTCCAGGGGTGTAATGACGCCGGCGAGCAGGCTGAGCAGCGTGGACTTGCCGCTACCGCTCGGTCCGCGCAGGAAGACGCGCTCCCCGCGCGCGACTCGCAGGCCGCCGATGTCGATCACGAAAGGCGCTGCGCCGGACCAGGAAAAGCGCACGCCCGAGAGCTCGATGATGGCCTCAGGTGAGCCATCACTCCGCTGCTGTGGCGGCTTGCGCGGGGCATTGAGTGTAGAGTCGTGCATGGCGGGAATGTACTACAAGGGGCGGAAGGACAAGGAGGAAGGTAGACACCCCTCCGGGTGCATGTGAGGTTGAAGGACACCTGTACCCGGAGGGTATGAGGGAACAGCCAGATCTTTCACCGTTTCCTCGGGAACTCCGGCAGTACCGGCGCTTTCTCAGGTTCTTGTGGGGAGGGCCGGGCATTACCGGCACCAACGGTTTATGCTTATGCCCATCATCCGCAGGTGATGGTCGTTCTGAAAAATTTCCTTACATATTAGGGGGCCAACTGTGACAACACTCAATGTGAACGGCAAACAGGTCAGCGTCGATGTCGAGGACGACATGCCGCTGCTTTGGGTACTACGCGATGAACTGGGACTGACCGGAACCAAGTACGGTTGCGGGATCGCCATGTGCGGCGCCTGTACGGTGCACGTGGACGGGCAGCCGGTGCGCTCCTGCGTGATGCCGGCCTCGGCGGTGGTCGGCAAGAAGATCACCACCATCGAGGCGCTGTCCCCGAACGGCTCGCATCCGGTGCAGAAAGCCTGGGTGCAGTTGCAGGTACCGCAGTGCGGATTCTGCCAGAGCGGCATGATCATGGCCGCCGCCGCCCTGCTCAAGGAAACAAAGAAGCCCACGGATGCGCAGATCGACGCGGCGATGAGCAACATCTGCCGCTGCGGAACCTACGCCCGCGTGCGCGAAGCCATCCACCTCGCTGCCAAGTCCGCATAAAGGGAGACCGCCATGACAAAAACCATCGAAATGGGTCGTCGCGACTTCCTGGTCAAGACTGCAGTAGCGACCGGCGCCCTGGTAATCGGATTCAAGCTGCCGCGCGCAGCCCAGGCCGCGGAAGGCGCAGCGCAGACACCCGAAGTGACGCACTGGGTCGTGATCCAGCCCGACGACACGGTCGTGATCCGCATCGCCCGCTCAGAACTGGGGCAGGGTACATTCACCGGGCTTGCGCAACTGGTGGCCGAGGAACTTGAGTGCGATTGGAGCAAGGTACGCCCCGAGTACGCGGACGTGAACGAGCACGTCCGGCGCAACCGCATCTTCAAGGACATGTCCACCGGCGGCAGCCGCGGCATCCGCGACTCCCAGGAATACGTGCGCCAGGCCGGCGCAGCCGCTCGCGAAATGCTGGTGGCCGCCGCCGCGCAGGAATGGGGTGTGCCGGCCTCGGAGTGCAGGGCCGCGAAGGGCGTCATCACCCACTCTTCCGGAAAGAGCACCACTTTTGGCAAGGTGGCTGCGGCCGCATCCAGGCTCGAGATTCCCAAGGAGCCCAAACTCAAGGACAAGAAGGACTGGAAGATCATCGGCACTTCGCCGGCGCGCTTCGACATCCCGGAAAAGACCACCGGCAAGCAGATTTATGCAGCCGACGTGCGCCTGCCCGGCATGGTGCACGCGTCGGTGGTGCAGAGCCCGGTTTTCGGCGGCAAGCTGAAGAGTTTCGATGAATCCAAGGTCAAGGGCATGCGCGGGGTCAAGAGCGTCGTGGCCGGAGACGACTGGGTGGCGGTGGTCGCCGACAACTGGTGGCGCGCCAACCAGGCACTCAAGGCGCTTCCGGTCGAGTGGGACGTCGGCGAGAACGGCAATGTTTCCAGTGAATCGATCATGCAATTCCTGCGCACCGGCATCGAGGCCAAGGATGCCCCAGTGGCGCGCAAGGATGGTGACGCGGCCGGCGCACTCGCCGGCGCGGCGAAAGTCGTCGAGGCCGAGTATTACGCGCCATATCTGAATCACGCCACGATGGAGCCGCAAACCGCTACCGCACTGGTAACGGACGACCGCGTCGAGGTCTGGGTCGGCACGCAGAATGGCGAAGCAACTATCGCGGCGGCGTCGGAAACCGCTGGTATTCCGCTGGAAAACGTATACGTGCACAAGATGCATGCCGGCGGCGGTTTCGGCCGGCGCGGGCCGCACCAGGAATACACAAAGCAGGCGGTGAAGATCGCGCAGACCATGCGCGGCACGCCGGTCAGGCTGCAGTGGTCGCGCGAAGAAGACATGCGCCAGGGACGCTATCGCCCGGTATCGCTGGTGAAGTTGCGCGGCGGGCTCGACAAGGACGGCAACTGGACCGGCTGGCACGTCCGGCAGGCCGACCAGTCGATCATCATCACGGTGCGGCCGGCCATGATCAAGGACGGCGTCGATCCGATCAATACGCGCTGCTTCCAGGACAACCCTTACGCTGTGCCCAACTTCACCAACGAGTATGCGATGCGCAACACGCACGTGCCTCCCGGTTTCTGGCGGGCGGTGGCGCATACCAACAACCCGTTCTTTCGCGAATGCTTCATTGACGAACTGGCGCTGGCTGCGGGTAAGGACCCGTACCAGTTCCGCCGCCCGCTGCTTGAGGGGAAGAAGGACCTGGCCGTGCTCGATGCGGTTGCGAAAGCGGCCGGCTGGGGCAGTCCCGCGCCCAAGGGCATTCATCGCGGCATCGCGGTGGTGGATTCCTACGGCAGCTTCACCGCTGCGGTGGTCGAGCTTTCGGTGGAGGGCGGCAACGTGATCGACGTCAAACGGGTGATCGTCGCCATCGACAGCGGTCACATCGTTCATCCCGATGCGGTGAAGGCGCAGATGGAGGGCGGTGTTATCTGGGGCCTGAGTTCCGTCATGCACGAAGAAATCACCATCGAGAACGGGCGCGTGGTGCAAAGCAACTTCGCCGATTACCCGGTGCTGCGCCTGGCGGAGACACCGAAGATCGAAACCATCGTCATACCCACTGGCGGCTTCTGGGGTGGCGTGGGAGAGCCTCCGATCGGAGGGGTGATTCCGGCGCTGTGCAATGCGTTGTTCGCAGCCACCGGCAAGCGCGTGCGCTCCATGCCGCTCAAGAATCACGGGTTCTCTTATAAAACATAGTGGCGAGTGGCTGGTGGCGAGTGGCTGGTAAAGATTGGGCCGGGTGCAACGCCCGGCCCGGTCGACGGCGTGCACTTCAATCGCTGGCGGCCGGAGTCTGCATGCTGGTGGTGCGGCCGGCGGTTGCCACACCAGAGGAACTAGCTGCAGCGCTGCGCGAGACTTTTGGTGATCGGCCGATCCAGCGCGGCAAGGTGAAGCTCGATCTGCCGCGCCTGGCGGAGAGCGGCAACGTGGTGCCGGTGACTGTCACCGTGGACAGCCCGATGACGGAGCGCGACCATGTGAGGAGCATTCACCTGTTCGCGGAGAAGAACAACCTGCCGAGAATTCTCGAGGTGCAACTCGGACCTCACAACGGCAAGGCGGTCGTGTCCTCGCGGGTGCGCCTGGCGATTACGCAGCAGGTCCTCGCGGTTGCCGTACTGAGCGACAACAGCCTGTGGTCGGCTGCCGCCGAGATCGAAGTGACCGTGTCGAGTTGCGCCTGATGAGCAGGATGGGCAAAGCGCGCGTGCGCGTGCCGGAGCGGGCGGCAAAAGGCGAGATCGTCGAGATCCGCACCATGGTGGACCACCCGCACGAATCGGGCTTTCGCCACGACAACATGGGGCGCCCGGTTCCGCGCCACATCGTCGAGTCTTTCACCTGCAGCTACAACGGCAGGGAAATCTTTCGCGCAAGACTTTATCCCGCGGTGTCTACCAATCCGTACTTCATGTTCTATGCGGTGGCTACGGAAAGCGGCGAACTGGTTTTCACCTGGACCGACGACCAGGGCGGCGTCGCCACGCAGACCGCCCGCATCGAAGTGCAAGGGTAGCGGCAGGACGCATTTCGTTCTAACTTGCGCTGAGAGTCTTGCGTAGGGAGGAGGCCGCCATGCTGTCCAGCAATTGGATTGTTTCGCGCTCGTGGTTCATGTTGCTGTCACTTCTTGCCCTGGCGATTGCTGCGTCGCAGGCCATCGCGCAAAGCACGGTCATCGTCAACGGTGAGACGCTGGCCGCGGAAACCGTCACGATTCTCGAGCAGGCCTACCAGACCCCGTTGAAACCGGGACGCTACTGGTATGACCTGGAGTCCGGGTTGTGGGGCACCGAAAAGGGCCCGGCCACCGGCCAGATCCACCCCGGCATGAAGCTCGGAGGGCCCCTGAAAGCGGATGCCTCGGGAGGCGGGACAGGCGTCTTCTTCAACGGCCGCGAACTGCATCCGCAGGACGTTGCGGCGCTATACCAGTTCACCGGCGTGTGGTCATCCCGGGGCGCTACTGGATCAATGCCATGGGTGTCGGGGGCGTGGAGGGCGGCCCCGCGGCCTTTGATTTGCGCGCCCTGGCCGCTCAGCGCGGCGGGAAAAGCTGGAGCCATTCCGGACCCGGTGGTCACACCGGCAGCGACGGCAAGTGTTCGTACTACTTCGATCCCAAGAGCGGTAGCAGCGTGATGACCGGCGACTGCAACTGACCGGAAGAGTCAGGGAATGGACGGACGAATGCACCGGTCGGTTGAGCCGTCGGTGGCGGGACCGGATACGCGGAGCGATGTACACCGAAATCGATGCCTCGATGTTGACTGGCCCCAAGCCCGTCTCCCGACCGCTTCCCCCAGTCCCCGCAGACCAACCCGACACCCCGGCTTGAGCCCTCACGCGACACGTGATACGGTTGGAACCCGTTATCCGTCATTCGCTCCCCATGCATCGTCAATTGAACTGGCTCGGCATAGTGCTGATCGTGCTCGGCATCCTGGCGATCCTGTCTCCCGCCGTGGCTGGCGGCACCGTCGTAACGGTCATCGGGCTCATCCTGCTTGTCGCCGGCGTGGTGCAGATCCTGCGCGCGCTGCAGGCGGGGGAAGGGACGGAGAAGGTGCTGACCCTGATACTCGGCGTCATCACCGTGCTGGGAGGAATTGCGGTCATCGCGCATCCGCTCCTCGGTCTCGCGCTCCTGACATTGGTCCTCGCGACGTACCTGATCGTCGAAGGCGTATGGAAAATGATCGCCGCCTTCCGCTTCCGGCCGGCCGCCGGCTGGAACTGGCTGCTCCTGAGCGGGGTGCTATCGCTGCTGCTCGCCTGGCTGATCTGGGCCCAATGGCCGCTTTCCGGCATGTGGGCGATCGGCGTGCTGGTGGGCTTCAATCTGCTCGGCACGGGCACGGCCCTGGTGACGCTCGCATCGGCGCTGAAGCGCGCCGCAGTGCGAGCCTGACCCCGCCTCTCCCTCAAGCGTTTCCACCTCTGGCTGGGCCGCGGCCGGAGCGGCAGCCGGTTCGTCAGCCCAAATTGCAGGGGGATGGAATCGGGATTTCACCACGACAACACCGGACGCCAGATCCCGCGCCACATTGTCACGTCGCTCGCCTGCTGCTACAACGGGCTGGAGATCTTGAGCGCCTGGCTGCACCCCGCGGTCTCGACCAATCCCTACTTCATGTTCTAAGCAGTGGCCACCGAAATGGGCGAACTGTTTTTCACGTGGACGACGACCCGGACGGAGTTGCTACGCAAACTGCGAAAATCGAAGTAACGTGACGGAATGTATCAAAACGCGCGGCCGATGGCCGGTACCAGGAGCGTCGACGGTCACCCACCCCACTCAGGGCAAGCGGTTTCTGTGCTTGCCGCTTCGAATGATGTGGCAAAGGACGCAAAGAACAGCAAGAGAGGACGCAAAGGAAACCCGGATCTGTGCCTTCCCGCTGGATGTTCCCGTGAGAGGATTGCCATGATGCTTCGTCTGAACATGGGCGTTTGCCGTTTCGGATTCATTCTTTTCTTATCTGTGGTTGCCGTAGGCGCCGTTCACGCAGCCGACAGCGGCGTGCAGCGAATGTACGTGCTCAATTGCGGCGAATCGCGGACCAACGACGTATCAATGTGGTCGCCCGGTGTCGATGTCGGCAAGTCCCGGGACTTCAGCGACAATTGCTACCTGATCAGGCACGGTAAGGATCTGATGCTCTGGGACGCCGGAATGTCCGACGCGATTGCCGACAAACCGGATGGCGTGACCGCGGCAGGCGGGCTGTTGACATTATGGGTTAGGCGAACACTGCTTTCGCAATTGCGCGAACTCGGAGTCGCCCCGAAGGACATCACGCACATCGCCCTATCGCATTTCCATGCGGACCACTCCGGCAACGCCAACCTGTTTACCGCCGCGAAGCTTTATATCCAGGGTGCGGAGTATGACGCCGCATTCGGTTCGGAGCCGTCCAAGTTCGGATTTGCGCCGGCCAATTACGAGAAACTGCGCGCCAATCCTGTGGTGAAACTAAACGGCGATCACGATATCTTCGATGACGGGTCGGTCGTGATCCTGTCAACGCCCGGCCACACGCCGGGGCATCAATCGCTGCTGGTGCGTCTGCCGAAGCGGGGCGCGGTGGTGCTTTCAGGAGACATGGTTCATTTCCAGGAGAATTGGACCAACAGGCGGGTTCCGGCCAGGAATTTCGACCGTGAACAAAGTGCGCGCACGATGGACAGAATCGCCGCCTTTCTGGCGGAAAACCGCGCGCAACTCTGGATCAATCACGACAAGGCCCAAAGCGACGCCATTCCTCACGCTCCCGGCTACGTCGAATAGCTCAGCGTTTTCCAGCCGCCCGATCGTCGGCACAAAAAACAGCGTTGACGCAAAGGAAACCTAAAGTGGGAAACAGGAGGGGCTAGACTTTGCCGTCCCTCGTCCCTCGTCCCTCGTCCCTCGTCCCTCGTCCCTCGTCCCTCGTCCCTCGTCCCTCGTCCCTCGTCCCTCGTCCCTCGTCCTTCGCCACCCGTCGCTGATTCTTGATATGTCGGTCTAGGCATCCACCGAGTCCTGACTCCTCGTTTCATCAATACAGCTGGTGCGCATCGCGCTGCGCTTTCCGTATACGCAGTCCTTGATTCATTGCGCCGAGTTTGTTTCTCGCGCATCGATTACACAAATTCATTTTTCTTTTCCGGGCTTTTCACGAAGTGTCGTCGTGAGGCGACATGAGACGACCGACTCGGACCGGGAACTTCGTCAAAAATTGTTTTGTCACATTGTTTGTTTACGATCTGCCGATGCGCGATTTCTGACAACTCAATGAAAACCGGAGGAGCGGACCATGACGAAAAAAGATTTGCTGGAAAATTCAATTGTGAAGATATCGAAACAGGCGGGCCTGGAGATGTCAGGCACGTTTCACCTCACGCCGGTGTCCAGGGACCCCGGTGGTCTTTTCATCATGGAGGTCATGCGGCCTGGCAGAAAACGCCTCTGCGAGGCAATCAGGCGCGTCGTGACGGGTTTTCCGCGCGATACCGAATCGAGCTGCATCGTGCTGCTGCCGGAGGTCGTGGACGAGATCATTCTCGCGGCGCAGTCCGGCCCGGCGGATCTCCTTCAGGTGTCGGGCCGGACGGCAGTGAGGGAAGCGCTGACGGACGTGCATCGCACCCGAGACGAGAACCTGCCTCAAATGTGACGGATATCCTGCGCACCGATGTGAGCAGGCAGAAACAGAAAAGAATTGTGAACCGCTTCAGCGCCGGCGATCAGGTCATCGCGCGCAGGCATTCACGCGAACGATCAAATCCCGTCAAGTTCGTGTAACGGTGTTGGGGAAGAATGAGCGACGAAGGAATATGGTCGCGGATTCCTGCCTGTGCCGGGGCCGCGCACGTTGCAGATCGTCAATTAAGGAGATTCTCATGATAGGGAAGTTTGTTGTGAGTCTGCCGCTGGTCTTCGCCATCGCGGCCGGCGTCGCTACTGCGGCGGACTGGGAGGTGCTTGATGCGGAGCCCGACGAGGCCATGTTGCTGGACAAGAACAGCATTCATCATGACGGGTCCGTTTGGAAGGCTTGGGCGGTGCAGAGCTACAAGCGGACCGAGTACTTGGGCGAGCCGGTGTATCCGCACCGGTCGCGTGTCACGCTTTACGAGATCGATTGCAGGAACGGGCAACTCGGCTATGCAGCCTGGAGCTTCCAATCGGGTGAGCTGGGTGGAGGAATGACCGTGTGGGCCGACACGGCGAGAGGTGTGACGTACTTCCCGCCGGACGCTGACTCATCGGAAGCTGCGTTACTTACGCGAGTCTGCGGGTCAGCGCTGGCACACAGTGGTGACCCCGTGACGGGCGATTCCCGGCCTTACACGACTCAGGAATGAGAAAGGCGCCGGACGCGTTTCCCGATTCCGCGAGGTGTTGCCCACGAGGTGACGGCGGTGTCCAGAAACGGAGCGACGCATTCGCCTGCGCCTGATTGACCGAACCAAGGACGGAAAGACCCTTTCCGTCCGCGGTAATGCCGGTCGCCTCACACGATGAAGCACCGGTGTTCCATTGTGGTAATCGTTGAAAGCAAAGAAAGGAGTTGAAGATGAAATTTTTCAAACTGATTGTTGCTGCTGGGTTAGCTGCTGCCGCCACCGGCGCCTTGGCCGAAACGGGCGTGAATACTGCGGATCCCGGCTACGTAGCGAATGTTTATGGTCGCGCCAGCATTCCGGCAGTGAAAATCGCCGGCCCGCTGGTCGTCCGTCCCGCGGATGTAAACGTGGCCGGCCGCGACGTCGTGTGGGGCGCGACACCAAAGGCAGTGACCACGAAGGAAGTCGATGTCAACGAGGTGTTAGGCCGGGCATAGACCCGGAGTGCCAACAAGCGAGCGCCGCACGGTTTCTTCCGTGCGGCGTTCCTTCATCCTGGAACGCGCCAAAAAACCCGGCCGGGCTCAGGCCGGCATCTAATGCGTTCAACGCAAAGGCCGCGAAGGTACACAATGGAAGAGCGAGGCTTTGTCACTCACAGTCAAAGTCACGGATTCTTCGCTTCCTCACTCTGTCGTTGTGCGGCGACATGAGTCGATTGGCACATCTCCGTAACTTTCGTGAAGTGCTACTTTCGTTTCGTCCGATCAGAATCGAGCCAAGACAGATTGTCATCAGTTCAAAAAACGTTCGGGGGAGTGGAACATGACTGAAACAGAACTGCTGGAAGATTCAATCGTAAGAATAACGAAGCTAGCGGGCCTGGAGACAACAGGCAGGTTTCATCTCACGTCGGTTTCCCGGGATCCTGGTGGCCTTTTCATCCTGGAGGTCATGTTGTCCGACAGAAAACGCCTGTGCGAGGAGGTCAAGCGTGCGGTAACGGGCTTTCCGTCAGATATGGAATCAGGTTGCATCGCGCTGCTGCCGGAGGTCGTGGACGAGATCATTCTCGCCGCAAAGTCCGAACCCGCGGATTTGCTTCAGCACTCATAAGAGCAGGCAGAAACGAAAAGGCCAAACGCGTTCAACGCAAAGGCCGCAAAGGAAACCCGAATTGGAAAAGAGGATCGATCAGACTTTTCCCTTCACCCTTCACCCTTCACCCTTTCAGGGCGTGGCGAAGCGTGACGAATGATGATTGATGATCATCCAGCGGCCTCCTTGTTTGCGGTAAGTGAACGTGAATCGCATGGGAATGACGACTTCCTGTCCGTCAACCGGATTGCGCGACGTGTAGTAACCCGAGTTGATCGCGATATCCCCGTAAACGCGCACGTGGTACTCGCCCAGGGCCATGCGCAGGTCGGGGCGCCTGGTGGCGGATTCAATGAAGTACTCGAGAATTTCTTCCGGCTTCGTCCGGATGGTCCTGGAAACCGTCCCCCACAGGATCGCATCCGGCGCGTAAAGCGCGGAGATGCGCGCCGGATCGCGGGTATTGAAGGTCGAGATCCATTCGGCAGTAGCAGCGACGACTTGCGCTCTGATGGCGTCAGCGGCTTTTTCATCGGCTAACGCGTTGTGCGCAAGCAGCGACAGCAGCAGCGCTCCGATCGTGGTCTGCCACGCAATGCGCATCACTCATACCCCTTCGGGGCGACGAAGGGCTGGAACTCGCGTTCCAGGAATTTTGCCGCGGCGATGGTGGCGAGGTCACCGAAATGCGGACCGACGATCTGCACTCCGACCGGAAGACGCTGTTCCGTAAATCCTGCAGGCGCGACGCTCGAAGGCAGCCAGGCCAGTCCCGGATAGCCGGCCCAGAACAATTGAGTCGTGGAGGGCTGCGACTTGCCGTTGACCATGATCATGCGCTCCCAGCGCTCACCTTTGTGGTTATGAGGGAATGCCGCGGTCGCGGCGGCGGGGCAGAGCAGCAGGTCCCAATCGCGGAAGAACTCCGCCCACTTCAGACGCATTTGCTCGCGCTTCTCATTCCAGCCGTGCCAGTCGCGATGCGACATGGTATTGGCGCGCGCCATCCATGCAGGGTAGCTGTCGTCGCCGGGCGCAAATTTCGCCGCCAGTTCCTGCTGGCTCTTGAACTGTTCGTCGGTGAGCGCCGTCGAGGTCGCACCGCGCACCAGATGAACAAATGTCCTGTGGGCTTCCAGCAGGTCGATGTCCGGCCGCGCCGTGTCGCTGACGGTTGCGCCGCTGTCCGCAAAGCACTTCGCCGCGGCCAGTACCGCGGCCTGCACCGACTGGTCCACTTCCGCATTCGCCGCGTTGGCCAGCACGGCGATCTTCATTTTCTTTACCGACGGCTTGGGTTTGGCGAGCGCAATTTTCACGCCGCGCGATGCCATCTCGTCCGGTTGCCCGATGATCCCGAGCGCAATCTCGAGGTCGTCGGCACTGCGCGCCAGCGGACCGATCACCATCATGTCCCGGGTAGAAAGGTTCGGCGGCAGGTTGTGTCCGTGGATCGGGCATAGCTCGAAAGTCGGTTTATGCCCGTACACGCCGCAGTAGTGCGCCGGATTGCGGATCGAGGCGCCGATGTCGCTGCCCAGTTCGAGCCCGGTGAGTCCCGCGGCGAGGGCGGCGCCTGCACCGCCGGAGGAGCCGCCCGGAACACGCGAGACGTCCCACGGGTTGCCGGTGGTGCCGTAGACCGGGTTGAAGGTTTGCCAGTCGGCGAGCATCACCGGCACATTGGTCTTGCCGAAAATGACGGCGCCCGCGCCCATCAGGCGATGGACTGAAAGCGCATGGCGCGCCGGAATGTTGCCCTTCATGTCGGCGCGGCCCCAGGTGGTGGGCAGGCCCTCGACATCGAAAGATTCCTTCACGGTCATCGGCAGGCCGTGCAGCGGCCCCCACCAGTCTTTTTTCGCGGCGTCGCGGTCGGCCTTGCGTGCCCGCTCGCGGGCACGCTTGTCGTCGAGCACCACGACCGCGTTGATCTTCGGGTTCAGGCGCGCGACGCGCTCCAGGTAGAGATCGAGCAGCTCGACGCAACCGATTTTCTTGCGGCGGATCAGCGAAACGAGTGTTTTCGCGGACGCAAACGCAACTTCATCCGTCATTGCCGGGCCTCCTTATTTCGTGATTGTCGTGTTGCCGTTGCGGTTGAACGGCAGTGCCAGCGATCCATAGGGCGTACCGGCTTCGAGCGAACCGACCAGACTGTAAGCAGACTTGTTTCCGCGCAACAGGTTGATAACCGTGACGCCGAAAGAGCGCGGCGAGAACGACAGCGGCACGTCCACGGAAACGGTCTGGCCGGGTGCAATCTTTGCGGATTGCGCCAGACTGGTATCCACGATCTTGTTCGCACCGAGTGCGAGTTCGATGCTCAGCTTCGACAAATTAAGTGCAAAGGAGTTGGTGTTTTTCACTTGCAGTTTCGCGGTAGCTTTGGTTTCGTCCAGGTTGAGCTTGGCGATTTCGAAAGAGGAAAGCTCCACCTCCGGCGCGGCGGGAACCGGCAGTTCTCCCGACTTCGACAACGGCAGCGTCAGCATCCCCACCACCGGCGCATCGACGCCAAGGGTCAGATCGGCCTTGTACGGTACAACCGATCCGGGCTTCACCCCCTTGAGCGCCTTCAACAGCGAGGCAAACGTGATCCGGGCGGGAACCTGGATCAGGCTGGTGCCGTATGCCTGTACAGCCCCGGAAGGTTTGATGTTTCCCTGCAGGAGGCTGGTGCCGCCGCTGGCCACGTTGTAGGTGAGGTCCACCAGCGGCAGATTCACCGCATAGGGATTGGCAACTTCCACGTTGAAGATGAGGTCGATCCTCTCCAGTGTGAGATTCTTCATCTCGGTACCGATGATGCGTGCGGTCGGCTTGGGAGCGGTTGCCAGGATGCCTTCGAGCGACTGGCAAGCGCTGACAAGGGAGCCACAGATCAGGGCGAACGCAGCAAGGCGATAACTGGCTAGGATGCGCATGGTGTGTCTGGAAATAAACGTCCGGTAATGCTAACGCAGAAAGGCCGTTGCTATCCGAATGCGGTGACTGGTGACAAGTGAAGGGTGACGAGTGACGGCAAAGACTAGCCTGTCTTCTCTCCGTCTTGAGTATTCCTTTGCGATCTCTCTTTTCCTCTCTGCGCCCTCTGCGTCAACGCTCTTATAGCCGGCCTTCAGCCGGCTGTTCCTGTCTCAGCACCCTGCACTCAGCACCCAGCACCGAACTCACCGCATTCGCACCAGCTTGCGAAGCGCCCGCACATCGGCCGGCGGTGAAGTCCCGGGGTAGATCTGCGGCCAGGCCGTAAAGGACACTTCGCCGACATAGATGTCGCCGTGCGAATCCACCGCCATGCCGTGCGGCGCGATGAACTGGTCGGCACGGCGGCCGGCGCGGACGTCGCCGAGGCGCGCGAGCAGTTTGCCTTCGTGAGTAAGGATGCTCACGCGCGGCCCGAGGTTTGGTACCTCACGGTTGACCGGCATGGTCGGACCGATCTCGCCGACGTAGCACAGCGGATGACGCCGGGGTTCCATGTAGAGTCCGCAGGGCCGGTGCAGGTTGTGCCACTGGGTTTCATATTTGCCATCGCCGTTGAAGACCTGGATGCGGTGGTTTTCGCGATCAGCGACGTAGACCCAGCCATCCGGATCGCAACAGATGTTGTGCGGAATGTTGAACTGGCCGGGGTCGGTGCCGGGCTCGCCCCAAGACAGCAGAAGTTTGCCGTCGGGCGAGTACTTGTGAACGCGCGCGTTGCCGTATCCGTCGGCAATGTAGATATCCCCGCGCGGAGACAGCGCGGTGTGCGTGCAGCGATGGAACGGTTCGCCGCTCATGTAGGGCGAAGGCTTGCCGGGGATGCCGATCTCGAGCAGAACCCTGCCCTCGAGCGTGCACTTGCGCACGGTGTGATCGCCGTCATCGGTGCAGTAGAGCGTTTCGTCCGGGCCGACGTGGATGCCGTGCGCGTTTCTGAACACGCCTTCGCCCCACGAACGAAGAAAATTCCCGCCGCGGTCGAATACCATCATCGGGTGTTCGCTGCGGTTGAAGACGTAAACCCGGTCCTTTGAATCAACGGCGACGGCCGCGGCGTCGCGCATCGTCCAGCCGTCCGGCAGCTTTGCCCAATCCTCCACAACTTCGTAGCGGAACTCGCCGGTTCCGAGCGTGACGGCCATGTTCCATCCCCCTTTTTCTGTTCTCAGCCCGGATTGTCGCGGTGGCCGGAAGACTGCGCAACTGCGCTCGTTGTACGGATCGCAAGATTCCGAATCCCGGAACCTAGGCCGGCCATCCCGGGTATCTCGTTGTATTCATGAGTCGATGGTCCCATACGGAATTCCACCGGCCAGAACGATTCCTTGACAAACAGGATCGCCGACACCGAAGATTCTTCTGACAACCCGTCGCAGAACGGGACTCCAGGGAGGAAACCATGAAGTTCCAACTGCCACGCGAGCATGTGGCTGGCCGCGTTGCCGCGTGCGCGACGCGCACCCGCCATGCGTCCGAGTCACTCCCTGCTTCAACAGAATAATTTTACGGGAGGACAGATGGCTACGACGACGCGCTGGAAGAATCGGCCGGAAGGCTCGACCTGGGGAGACTTCGGTCCCGATGATCAACTCGGGCGGCTCAATCTGCTTACGCCGGAAAAAGTGAAACAGGGCGTGGCTGAAGTGAAGGAAGGACTGAGCTTTTGCCTGAGCCTGCCGCTCGATTATCCGGGCGGGAACGTGCTCAACCCGCGCCGGCATCCGCCGGTGCTGAGGCCGACGCTTCGCAACGGCAAGCCCAACATGAACTACGTGCTGGGACGCGACAACCCGGATCTGACAGACGTCATTAACGACGATGCGGTCATTCTGCATCTGCAGTACTCGACCCAGTGGGACAGCCTGGCGCACGTCGGGCAGTTGTTCGATGCGGACGGCGACGGCGTGCCGGAGCCGGTTTACTACAACGGCTACCGCCCCAATGAGCACATCGTCGGTCCGAGCAATCCGGATGACGCCGGCGCCATCGGCGCCGTTCCGGCGAAAAGTACTTCGCATGCTCGTGCGCTCGGCGTCGAGAACATGGCGGAGAAATGCGTCCAGGGCCGCGGCGTGATGATCGACCTAAATGCGCACGTCGGCCGCGCGCGCGCCGCGATCGGCTACGACCAGTTGATGCGCATAATTGAGAAAGACAAGGTCGTGGTCGAAGCAGGCGACATGGTGTGCCTGCATACCGGCTTCGCGCAGATGATCCTGGAAATGAACAAGCAGCCCGACGGAACCGTGCTGGAGAATGCCTGCGCGGCGCTCGACGGCCGCGATCAGAAGCTGCTGCAGTGGATCACCGATTCAGGCCTGGCCGCGCTGATCGCCGACAACTACGCGGTGGAAGTCCATCCCGCCATCAGCCATGCAGGCAGCTGCGCGTCCCTGCCGCTGCATGAACATTGCCTTTTCAAGCTCGGCGTCAACCTCGGCGAGATCTGGCATCTGACCCCGCTCGCCAACTGGCTGCGCGTACACAGGCGTTCGCGTTTTCTTCTTACCGCACCGCCTTTGCGTCTGCCCGGCGCGGTCGGTTCACCCGCGACGCCGGTCGCTACCGTTTAAAAGAGAGGAGCCGACATGCCAACCCGCCCATCAGCCATCAATTCAGTGCAGAAGGCCTGCAGGATACTGCGATCCCTGACCGAGCCGCGCGTCGGCCGGCTGTCCGAGGTCGCCGGCCAGGCCGTGCTCAACAAGGTGACGACACTGCGCATCCTCGAAGTGCTGACGCGCGAGGGCTTCGTGCGGCGCGACGAGGCAACCAAGACTTATTCGCTCGGCAACGAGATCGACATACTCGCCGCGGCCCTGCGCGACCGCGACGACCTGCGCAGCCGTGCCCATCCTTCCCTGCTGAGGCTTGCAGCACTTTCCGAGGACTCGGTGCTCTTGTCCGTGCGCAGCGGCACCGAAGCGGTGTGCGTGGACCGCGAAGTCGGCAACTTTCCGATCCGCGCCAACTATCTGGATATCGGCAGCCGCAGGCCGCTGGGCGTGGGTGCCGGAGCAATGGCGCTGCTGGCGTGGCAGTCGGAGGCGGAGATCGAGGCGGTCCTGCTGTTCGTAGCCCAGCGACTGCCGAACTACCCCAAGGTCAGCCTGACGTGGTTGCGCAGCGAGATCGAGCGCACCCGCGACCGCGGTTACGCACTGTTCCTGAACATGCTGGTGGATCGCATGGGTGCGGTCGGCGTGCCGGTGTTTGGCTCCGACGGCAAACCTATCGCGGCGCTGAGCGTCGCGGCGCTTTCCGACCGCATTTCCTCGCGCCTGGACACACTGGTGGAGATGCTCAAGCGCGAGGCGGACATCGTTGCGGATGGAAACAGCAGGTGAGAGGAAAAAGGCAAAAGGGAAATGGTAAAAGCAGTGCTGGGTGCTGATTGCTGCGGTCCCGGCAAGAATCTGTTCTACAGGGAGCACTTCTGCTCGACCCTCGTCCCTCGCCCCTCGTCCCTTCCGTTTCGTGACGACAGTCACGCAACAAGGAGAACTCGTTGAGCTGGATCACCGGAGTCGGGCTGACGCCTTACGGCAAGCATCCCGGACGCGGCACGCTCGATTTGATGAGCGATGCGGCGGCGGCGGCGATGGCCGACGCGCAGCTCGAGCGCGCCGATGTGGACGGCCTGGTATGCGGGTACTCCACCACGATGCCGCACCTGATGCTGGCAACGGTGTTTGCCGAGCACTTCGGACTGAAGCCCTCGTATGCGCATGCCATTCAGGTCGGCGGGGCCACCGGTTTCGCCATGGCGATGCTGGCGCATCACCTCGTGGAGTCCGGCGTGGCGAGGAACATTCTCGTGGTGGCGGGCGAAAACCGCCTTACCGGCCAAAGCCGCGACTCGGCGATCCAGACGCTGGCGCAGGTCGGCCACCCGATGTATGAAGTGCCGCTCGGTGCGACCATTCCGGCGTACTACGGCCTCGTGGCATCGCGTTACATGCATGAGCATGGCCACGGCGAAACCGACCTTGCGGAACTCGCCGTGTTGATGCGCCGGCACGCCGGTCTGCATCCGGGCGCGCAGTTCCGCGAGCCGATCACGGTCGAGGCGGTATTGGGTTCCAAACCGATCGCTTCCCCGTTGAAATTGCTCGATTGCTGTCCGGTCTCCGACGGCGGCGCGGCCTTTGTGGTGAGCCGCGACCGCAGCAATGATTTCGCGGTGAGCATCACCGGTACCGGCCAGGCGCATACCCATCAGCACATCAGTGCGGCGGCGAGCCTGACCCAGTTTGGCGGCGCGTCGTCGGCCGCCAGGGCGCGGGAAGCGGCTGGAGTCGCGATCGGAGACATCGACTACGCCGCGATTTACGACAGTTTCACCATCACGCTCACCATCCTGCTCGAGGAGATCGGCCTGGCGCCGCGCGGAGCGGCGGGAAGGCTTGCGGCCGAGGGACATTTCAACCACGACGGAAAACTGCCGCTCAATACGCACGGCGGACTGCTCTCCTACGGTCACTGCGGGGTGGGCGGCGCGATGGCACATCTGGTCGAGACCCATTTGCAACTCACGGACCGGGCGGGGAAGCGTCAGGCGAAGAATGTCCGCCGGGCGCTGCTCCACGGCGACGGCGGAGTGCTGTCCTCGCATGTTTCCCTTGTTGTCGAGAGGGCGGCGTGATGACCGCGATTGCAGACTGGACACGCGGCGGTACCGGCATTGCCTATCAGACCTGCGCTTCCTGCAAGGCGGCGTGGTATTTCCAGCGCGGTTTCTGTCCCGTCTGCGGCGACGGCAATCCCGTGACCCGCCAGGCTTCCGGGGCGGGAACGGTGCACGCGCGCACCAGCGTCGCGCGCGCACCGACCGAGGAACTGCGTGCGCTCGCGCCCTACCTGATCGTGCTGGTGGATGCCGACGAAGGATTTCGACTTATGGCGCACGGCGACCCGGCCCTCGGGATCGGCGACCGGGTCCGGGCGCGATACGTCGATCTCGTCGGTAGGACGATTCCGTATTTCGAGCCGGCCGATGGCCGGCAAAAAAAGCGTTGACGCAGAGGTCGCAGAGGAAAAGCAAGAAAGGTCGCAGAGGAGAGCGAGTTGGTTATTTCCCACTATTCTGCGTCGTCAGGAGTTCTCTCGTGGTTTGGTCAATCGATTTCACCGTTCATGGTCAGATCATCTGATCAGCTTTTCTCTGTGCCCTCTGCGTTCTCTGCGCCTCCGTGTTGGGTTGAGGTCCTCAGACAAGCAGGCATTTGAATTCTTAAAGGACAGCAAATGACCGATGCCGCTCGCGAAGCGTTGCGCACCGTACTGAACCCGAAATCCGTTGCCATCGTCGGGGCTTCGGAGAATCCCAATAAGCTAGGCGGGCGGCCGCTGCTTTATCTGTCCCGTTTCGGTTACAAAGGCAAGGTCTATCCGATTAATCCGAAGCGGCCCGAGGCGCAGGGCTACAAGACCTATCCATCGCTCGCGGACCTGCCGGAGGCGCCGGAAGTCACGATTGTGGTGGTGCCAGGCGATGCCGCGGTGGAGGCGGTCGAGCAATGCGCGCAACTGGGCGTGAAAGTGGCGATCGTCATGACTTCCGGGTTCGGCGAGACCGACGCCGGAGCAGGCAAGGCCAAGGAACGGCACATGCGCGAAGTCGCCCGCGCTCGCGGCATGCGCGTGATCGGGCCGAATTGCCAGGGGCTGGCCAACTTCGGCAGCGGCGCGATCCTGTCGTTTTCCACCATGTACATCGAGGCCCCGCCCCAAGACGGGCCGGTAGGCATCGTCAGCCAGTCAGGCGCGATGAGCGTGGTGCCTTACGGTCTGCTGCGTGAACGCGGCATCGGCGTGCGCCATTCGCACGCCACCGGTAACGACTGCGACGTCACGGTTGCCGAACTGGCGTCGGTGGTGGCGGAGGATCCGGACTTGAAGCTGCTGCTGCTCTATCTCGAAGGCATCAGTGACCCGGAGCATCTCGCCCAGACCGCGCGCATTGCCCGCGATCGCGAGCTGCCGGTGATTGCGCTCAAGAGTGGGCGCACGGCGGCGGGACAGGAAGCGGCACGCTCGCACACTGGCGCGCTCGCCAACGAGGATCGCCTGGTGGATGCTTTCCTGGCGAAGCACGGCATCTGGCGCGCCCGCGATACCGCGGAACTGGTCGGCAGCGTCGAGATGTATTTGAAAGGCTGGAAGCCGAAGGGGCGCAGGCTGGTGGCGATCAGCAATTCGGGCGCGGTGTGCGTGATGGCGGCGGATGCCGCCACCGCGGTCGGCATGCCGATGGCGAAACTCGCCGACCAGACCCGCGCGGACCTGGCGAAGATCCTGCCGGGCTTTGCCACGACCAGCAATCCGATCGACATCACCGCGGCGCTGCTGACCAACAGCAGGCTGTTTTCCGACATCCTGCCGGTGCTGGCGCATGACCCCGCGGCCGACGCCTTCCTGATCGGCATCCCGGTGGCGGGGCAAGGCTACGACGTAGATGCCTTTGCCCGCGATTCGGCGGAATTTGCCCGCGCTACGGGCAAGCCGCTGGTGGCAGCGGTGCCGCAGGCGAATATCGCGGCGAGGTTCAGGGGACAGGGCTTGCCGGTTTTCACCACCGAAGCCGAGGCGGTCGCCGCGCTCAACCAGTTCCTTTCTCACAGCGAGCTGATGCGGAGCGCACGCGAACGCGGCGCCACCGTCGCACGCGTACCTCACAGATCTGGGACGGGAAGCCTGCTCAACGAAGCGGAAAGCCTGGCACTGGTGGCGCGCGCCGGCGTGCCGGTGGTCGGGCACCGCCTGTGCAAATCCATGGATGAAGCGGCGGCGGCCTTTGCCGAGCTGGGAACTCCAGTGGCGGTGAAAGGCTGCTCATCCGATGTCGTGCATAAGTCCGAGCTGGGGCTGGTACGGCTTGGTCTCGACGACGAACAAACGGTGCGCGCGGCCTACCGGGAAATGGAACGCACGCTGCACGGGCAGGGCGCACGTTTCGACGGCGTAATCGTGGCGAAGATGGCAGTAGGCCGGCGCGAGATGTTGATCGGTGCGCGCATGGATCCGGTGTTCGGTCCGGTGGTGCTGGTCGGCGACGGAGGAAAGTACGTCGAAGCCATGCCCGATGTGCAGGTATTGTTGTCGCCATTTAACGACAGCGAAGTGAAGGCGGCACTCGACCGGCTCCGCATCGCGCCGCTGCTGACGGGTGTGCGTGGCGAGCCCGCACTGGATGTGGATGCGTTCAGCGCGGCCGTCCTGGCGGTCTGCCGGCTGATGATGAACCCCGAATCGCGGGTCTCGAACCTCGATCTCAATCCGGTGCTGGTCGGCGCCCGTGGCGAAGGCTGCGTGGCACTTGACGCCGTTGTCTATATTCACGCTTGAAAACCAGAACCTCACCACGAAGGCACGAAGAACACGAAGAAAAACAGGACTCGATCGCTTTCAAAACCAATTATTCGGAATGGCGCGAAGGAACTCGGAAGAACCAAGGGCGCTTTGGACTACTGGCACCCGGGGAACCAGAAAATCTGTCAGGCTCACTTTTCCAAGAGATGCCCGTGGTTATATCCGCAGTTCTTCGTGTTCTTCGTGCCTTCGTGGTGAGATTTTCGGTTTAAGAATCACCAACTACCCGAAGCCCCGCCGCCACCCGAGCGTCCGCCTCCGCCGGAGAAACCGCCGCCGCTGGAGAAACCGCTTGAGCCGCCGCTTCCGGGGCGGATAACCATGCCGCCGATTTCTGCGTAGCCCTTGTTCTTGAGGTCTTCGCGTGCCTTGCGATACCAGGGCAGGCGGGAAACGAAGACCTTGGAGAGCGGATACAGCACGGCGTAGGTGCCGAGAATTTTGAGCGCGGCGCCGCTACCGAATATGAACATCGGGAACATGGACCAGAACGGAATCAGGAAAAAATAGAGGAACCAGCCCATTCCGCCCGGCGTGACCAGGCCGATGAAGGTGAACAGCCCGATGATGCCGAACACGAAAGCGCCGATCAGGATGCGCTCGGTCATCGGCATGTCCGGCGCGCGCACCTTGAAACCGGACGTTTTCTTTCCCTCGGGGTCCAACCAGTCGGCGTCGGCTCCGGCCGACCGCCTTCCCTCGAGAATCTGGATCACCGCGGTGATCCCGGCCTCGATGCCCACGTCGTAGTTACCCTCGCGGAAGCGCGGCGTCATCAGGTCGCGGATGATTCGGCTGGCGGTGGCATCGGGTAGCGTACCCTCCAGACCGTAGCCAACCTCAATGCGGACGCGACGGTCCTGCGGCACCACCAGGATCAACATACCGTTGTCCTTGTCGCGGCTGCCGGGCTTCCAATCCTCGAACACCCGCACCGCATAGTCCTCGACACTTCCCCCGCCCAGCGTCGGTACGGTGAGTACGATGACCTGGTTTCCGGTGACGCGCTCGTGGGCCTGCAGCATGGCGGCCAGGCGTTCGCGCGCCTGCGCTGAAAGGATCCCGGCCTGGTCCACCACGCGGCCGGAGAGATAGGGGATTGCCATATCCTGCGCTGCCGCCGGAGCCGCAATCCAGCACAGGGCGACCAGTGCGCAGGCGATGCGGTTCATCGCTCCCCCTTCACTTGCAGCACTGCGTTCGGCAGCTCGTCCGCGGCGCTTTCATCCACGCGGTAACCGCGCTCAAGGAGCAGCGCCTCAAGCCCTTCCACCCCGGCGTGCAGCGCCCCTGTGACGTTTCCGCGACTGAGCAGAAGCGTCATCCGGTCGGTCAGCCGTTGCCAGTCATCGCGTTCGATCCGCGCCTCGAACCCGTCATCGGCAAGAATGACGACCTTGCGCTCGAACAGGCTCACCAGCAGCAGAATGCCGATGCGGCCCCTGGTGCGGTCGAGTCCGCGGTCGAAGAACAGGGCCTTGGCGTACTGGGTGACTTCGAGGTCGCGGCGCCGTCTGTCCGTGAACCGCCGCGCAACCGGTTCGAACAGCACGGCGAGAAGGGCCAGCCCTGCCCCGCTGCCGAGGATGACAACTGCGTACTGAAGCGCGGAGTCCGCGGCCTCCCAGTCGTGGGCGATGAGCGACCTGGCCGTGGAATAAAGCACCGCCAGGGCGGCGCCAAGCGCAAACGCCTTCCACGGCGCCTCCGGGTAGGAGTCGGACTTCCCGATAACTGCGGCCACCGCCTGGGCGCCGGTTCGGGCTTCGAGTCCGGCGACTCTGCGGGAAAGCACGCTCTGTTCCTCTTCGGTAAGGCGCATCGGATATGTTCTGCGGAATGAGTGCTGATCCGTATTGTGAACGCTCGGGAGGCATTTCTGGAAGCGGTTTGCGGCCGGCGCATGCGGGCGAAAGACCGCATTCAGGACGAAACGAGCCCTGAAGGAATGTGATTCTCCGGCACTTCCCCTATGAAAAACGTGCATTCAGCGATTGACAACGCAGCATCCACTCGGCATTCTCTGCTCGCCGTGCCTTTGCTTCTGGCAAGGCAATTGAGATTAAGACATGACCAAACCCTAGACTGGAGGCATCACAATGGCCACAAAGAAGAAGTCCGCGAAGAAGTCCGCCAAGAAATCCAAGAAAGCGGCACCGAAGAAAGCGAAAAAGTCCGCGAAGAAGGCGGCCCCGAAGAAGGCGAAAAAGGCTGCGAAGAAGAGCGGCGTCAAGCGCAAGCCCAACGCGGCTTTCATGAAGCCGATGACACCCACTGCGACGCTCGCTGCAGTGATCGGCAGTTCCCCCATGCCCCGCACCGAGGTTACCAAGAAACTGTGGGCCTACATCAAGAGGAACAGCCTGCAGGACAGCAAGAACCGGCGCAACATCAATGCAGACGACAAGCTGCAGGATGTCTTCGGCGGCAAGAAGCAGGTTTCGATGTTCGAGATGACCAAACTGGTCTCCCGGCACCTCAAGTAAGCTTCTCCTGCCGAACTCGACGGTCCGGGCCGGCGGATGCCGGTCCGGGCAGTCGTGCCGTTTTCTGCTGCGATAGTTGCTGGTCTCCTACCCTGCCTCGATCCATCGAGGTAAGGGAGGCTCCTGCGCTTCCTCGCGCGATACACTGAATTTCATTTGCTCGCAGGCGCACTCCATGCCCATACCACCGGGCCGGGTGCGCGGCTCGGGCCAGGGCTTCGCCTACAACTTCGGCCGCGGCATCGGCGCGCTTTTCCCGGCGCTGGTCGGGTTCATGAACGCGACCATGCCGCTGGGCGCGGCGATCAGCCTGTTCGCCGGCATTGCCTACGTGGTGGTGATCATCGCCGTGGCGTTGCTGCCCGAGACCCGTGGCAAGCAACTCGCGGTCTACGATTAACGGGTTTTTGGCCAATAGTGACAAGTGCAGAATCGAAAATCTCACCACGAAGACACGAAGAACACGAAGAAGAAAAAGATCACTTTACGTTCGCTGCTTTTTTTTGCATCCGTAGTTAGAACTGCGATCTTGGGTTTATCCGTACCAAGTTGACCGCGGACATAGACCGGAATATCTCACCACCGACGCGACAAGGAACAGGCAAACAAACAACCAGACCCTTTGCTTCCTTCGTGTTTCTTCGTGTTCTTCGTGTCTTCGTGGTAACAGGTAGGGTCCAGCTAGAGCGAGGCGAGGAAGGCGAGCAGGGCATCGCGATCGGTTTTGGCCATGGCATGGAACGCTTCGCGCGAGACCGCTGCCTCGCCACCGTGCCAGAGGATCGCCTCCACGGCATTGCGCGCGCGGCCGTCGTGCAGCAGCGCGCCGTTACCGTTCACTCTCTCCGACAGTCCCAATCCCCATAACGGCGGCGTGCGCCACTCGCTGCCGCCTGCCCGGTGGTCCGGACGGCGGTCCGCCAGGTCCTCGCCCATGTCGTGCAGCAGCAGGTCGGTGTAGGGACGGATGGTCTGATTGGCCAGCAAAGGTGCGGCGGGGAATTCCCCGGTTTGAAGTTGCGAAACGTGGCAGACCGCGCAGCGCGCCGCCTCGAAGACTTGGGCGCCGCGAACGACTTGCGGATCGTCCGCGTTGCGGCGCGCCGGCACCGCCAGCGTGCGCAGATACGATTCCACAGCCATCAGCCTGTGGGCGGTGATTTCCGGATTGCCGGCGAACATCATTTCCTTGCAGGTCTTCTGGATCGGCGGGCAATTCTGTTCCGGAAACAGATCATTGCTGAGGCCAAGATCGCCGATGAACGCAGCAGCGATCTGCTGCCGCAGCGTCGGGTGGTTGGCCTTCAGCCCAAATCGCCCTACTGCATTCTTTCCCCCAATCATGTCCCACACCACGTTGGTCTTGCCGCGAATGCCGTGCTTCGGCTCGCGCCCGGCCAGCGCGACGATTGTCGCTTCCGGAATGGCTTCGAGCAGGCCCATGCCGATCAGCGGCGGCGCCATTCGCGGCGAGGTCATGATGTCCTCTCCCAGCGGACCGAATCCCAGGTCGGTGATGCGGATCTGGGGCGTTCGCAGCCGCAAGACTTCACCGTCTGCCAGTGTCACGCTGCGCTCGTTCCAGGTTATCTGTACCGTGCCTTCGGCGGGCAACAACCGCGGCACGCCGAAGATTTGCAGCTGGTCGCCATAGTGCGGATGCGGCCTGGGGCCGCCGTGCGCGTTTTCGCCCGGTAGGCTCAGGCGCACGATCAGCGACAGCGCGGAGGCCTCGATGCGGCGGCACAGGAGCTGCGGCGAACTGTCGCGTTCTGGCCCCTGCGGCGGAGCACTGCACTCGTGCGCGCGTTGGGCGACCATGTCGCGCGACGGTGCCTCCGGCGAACCGCGGCCGTTGCCGAGATGGCAGGCCACGCAGGAATCGGCGTTGGAAGTTGGCCCGCGGCCCCACATGCCGCCCTCGAACCAGTAGAACGCCCATTGCGTGTTGAAAAATTTGTGGCCTTCCGCGAACACCTTGAGCGATTCCCCGTCGAGTGACGGAGCCGGTTGCAGGTAGGCCGCTTCGCTTTCGTCGGCGATGGTGAGAATGCCGCCGGTCAACTGCGAGGGATCGATGCGCGGCGCTTCAGCGGCGACCAGCAGCGCTGCCGCAGGCGCGAGCCAGAGCGAGGACAGCAGGCTACGGAGAACAGAGACAGGCCGCATCAGTGACCGCGCGTGACCGGATGAGGCCCATTATGTCATCGGTCGGTGGACCGTTGGCAAGCGCCGGTGCAGGGTTAGGATACGATAGCCAGCCTGACGAACTGTCGAGGATGACGACATGAAACAAGTACTCATCGCCCCCGGGACGCTGGACAAGCTGCGGCGCGTGTCCACCGCGACGCTGACCACGCAACTGTTCAAGCTGGGATTCCGCAACACTTTTCTGCACGGCGTCCGGCCGTTGAATCCGCACCTGCGAATGGTTGGGGAAGCGGCGACGGTGCGTTTCGTGCCTGCACGTGAGGATCTGGCCAGCTTCGATGCGATCGCCACCAACGAGTATCCGCAACGCAAGGCGATCGACGAGATCCGGCCGGGGCAGGTGCTCGTGTTCGACTGCCGCGGCGTGGACTCGGTCGCGGCGGCCGGCGAAATCCTGATGTCGCGGCTAAAAGTGCGCGGCGCGGCGGGCGCGGTGACCGATGGCGCAATGCGCGACTACGCCTCGATCCAGGCGCTGGATTTCCCCGTCTACGCGAAGGGCATGGCCGCGCCGGCACACGTGCACCGCCATCTGGCGGTGGACATGAACGTACCGGTGGGCTGCGCCGAAGTCCTGGTAATGCCCGGCGATGTCCTGGTGGGAGACGAGGAGGGCGTGGTGTGCATTCCGCGCCACGTGGCGGACCAGGTGGCGCAAAGCGGACTGGAGCTGGAGCAACTCGAGGCCTTTGTGCTGGAGAAAATGAAAACCGGCGCGCCACTGCGCGGTACCTATCCGCCGGATGATGCGACCCGGGCCGAGTACGAAGCGTGGGAAAAAAAACAGCGGTGAAGGGTTGACGTGGATACCGTGTTGTTCGACCTGGGCGCGGTGCTGATCGACTGGAACCCGCGCTATCTCTACCAGCCGCTGTTCAACGGCGACGACCAGGCGATGGAGCGCTTCCTCGCCGAGATCGTCCCGCCGGAATGGAACCATCAGATCGACGCCGGCAAGCCGCTCTCCGAGGCAGTGGCCGAGCGCATCCGCGATCACCCGGCGCACGCGGAATTGATCGCGTTGTGGAGAGACGGCTGGCCAAAGATGCTGCGTGAACCGATTGCCGAAAGCGTGGTCATACTCGACGAGTTGCGGCAGCGCGGGCATCGGTTGTATGCGCTGACCAACTGGTCTGCGGAAACGTTTCCGGTGGCGCGCGCGAAATACGAATTTCTGAAGTGGTTCGACGACATCGTGGTGTCCGGCGAAGTGAGGCTCGCAAAACCGGACCCACGCATCTTCGCGCTGACCATCGATCGCTGCCGGCTTGATCCGGCCCGTACCGTGTTCATCGATGACAGCCCGCGCAACGTCGAGGCGGGGAGAAACTCGGGCCTGCACGCGCTGCATTTTTCCGGTCCGCAGCAATTGCGTATCGAGTTGGTGCGATTGGGACTGATCTGAATCGCAGCCGCGGCCATAGTTCTTTCAGCGCGCCATTCGTCCGCTCTGGCGCAGGGGAATTGGTAAAATGCCGGGCGTACCCATCAGGCGGACAACGACCTTACCGCCACCACCGAATCCATACTCTGCATAGGAGTCCAGAATGCGCAAGCTTTTGATCGCCGTTGCCGCCAGTGCGCTTGTACTGGGCGCGTGCAAAACCATCGATCCATTCACCGGGGAGGAAAAATACGGCTCGACGACCAAGGGTGCGGCGATCGGCGCCGGCGCCGGCGCGGTCATCGGCGCAATCAGCGGCAAGGATGCGCAGGATCGACGCAAGCGCGCGTTGATCGGCGCTGGCGTGGGCGCGCTTGCCGGCGGCGCGGTGGGTGCGTACATGGACAAGCAGGAGGCTGACCTGCGCAAGCAGATGCAGGGGACCGGCGTGTCAGTAACCCGCCAGGGAGACAACCTCATTCTCAACATGCCGAGCAACATCACCTTCCAGACCGGTAGTGCCGATATGAATGCCTCGTTCTTCAAGGTTCTGGACGGTGTTGCGCTGGTCCTGAAAAAGTACGACAAGACGGTGATCGAAGTCGCCGGCCACACCGACAGCGTCGGCGAGACGGCTTACAACCAGGCGCTGTCCGAGCGCCGCGCCGGTGCGGTGTCGCAGTACTTGATCAGCAAGGGAATCAAGCAGGAGCGCGAAATCACCATCGGCGGCGGCGAGAACCATCCGGTGGCGAGCAACGATACCGATGCCGGGCGCGCGCAGAACCGGCGCGTGGAATTGACGCTGCTGCCCCTGAAGGAATGACGGAAGCCGCAAATCCATGAGCGTCACCACTGCAAGGCGCGTGGCGGAGCAATCCGTCACTGCGTTCCAGAATCTGATCGGAGGAAAATGGCAGCCGGCCTCCGACGGCCGCACGCTGGACATGATCAGCCCCAGCGACGGGCATGCGTTCGCCAGCATCGCGCGCGGCACGCGGGACGATGTTGACGCTGCCGTCGCGGCTGCACGCCGCGCCTTCGAGGAAGGCGCATGGGGCCGTATGACCGCGGTCGAGCGCGGCCGTCTGATGGCGAAGCTGGGCGAAGCGATCCTGGTCGCACCACGAGGAGCTGGCGCTACTCGAAGCGCGCGACTGCGGCAAGCCGATGAAGCAGGCGCGTGCCGATATCACCGCGGCGGCACGCTACTTCGAGTTCTACGGCGGGGCCGCCGACAAATTCCACGGCGAAACCATCCCGTTTCTCGACGGCTACATGGTCACGGTCCTGCGCGAGCCGAAGGGCGTGACCGGCCATATCATTCCCTGGAACTACCCGGCGCAGATGTTCGGCCGCAGCCTTGCGCCCGCGCTGGCGATGGGCAACGCGGTAGTGATGAAGCCGGCGGAAGAAGCCTGCGTGGTACCGCTGTGCCTGGCGCAACTGGCGCAGGATGTGGGTTTCCCCGAGGGAGCGATCAACGTGGTGACCGGCATCGGCGAAGAGGCCGGCGCGGCGCTCGCCAGCCATCCGGGAATCGATTTCCTGTCTTTCACCGGTTCGCCCGAAGTCGGCACGCTGGTGCAGAAGGCGGCTGCGGAGAATCACATCGGCTGCGTGCTGGAACTCGGCGGCAAGTCGCCGCAGATCCTGTTCGAGGATGCCGATATCGAAGCCGCGGCGCCGGTGGTGGTGAGCGCCATCGTACAGAACGGCGGGCAGACCTGCTCCGCGGGAAGCCGCGTGCTGGTCCAGAAGTCCATCTACGACAAATTCGTCGCGAAGATCGCGACGCGCTTCGCGCAACTTGCGGGTCGGCAGCCACGCGATGGATCTGGACTGCGGCCCGCTGATCTCCGCCAACCAGAAGAAGCGCGTGCAGGGCTTCATCGAGCAGGCCAGGAAGGACGGCGTGCCGGTACTGGCGCAGGCGCAGGTTGCCGAGGGCGTGCCGGAAGGAGGTTTCTACGTGGCGCCGGTACTGTTCGGCCCGGTGCCACGCGAAAACCAACTGGCTTGCGAAGAGGTGTTCGGCCCGGTGCTGTCGATCATTCCGTTCGAAGACGAGGCTGACGCGATCAAGCTCGCCAATTCCACCGACTACGGGCTGGTGGCCGGCATCTGGACCCGCGATGGCGGTCGGCAGATGCGGGTGGCCAAGAAAATGCGCTGCGGCCAGGTGTTCGTGAACGGATACGGCGCCGGCGGTGGAATCGAGCTGCCTTTCGGCGGCGTCAGGAAGAGCGGCCACGGGCGGGAAAAGGGTATCGAGGCGCTGCGCGAGTTTTCCCAGGCCAAGACCATCGTCTTCAAGCACGGCTGATTCGGAAGGCTAACCACCAAGGCACCAAGACACCAAGGAGAGCGATCAAAGGACAGCGTGGTTCCAGTGAGTTGATCACCGGAATCTCGGGTCGCGGGCAACGCTCCCCACTCCGAGCTTTGGCCCCACGGGTTGTTTGTCTTTTATTCCTCCGTGACTTGGTGTCTTGGTGGTTTGCATTGCCGTTTTCTTTTCGCCGAGGGAATTGTTCTCTTGCATCTGATCCGACCATTCACCGGCCTGTGCCCGGCGCCGGGACGCGCCGCCGATGTCGCTGCCCCGCCTTACGACGTGCTATCGACGGAAGAGGCGCGCGCCCGCGTTGCCGGCAAACCGTGGAGTTTCCTGCACATCTCCAAGCCGGAGATCGACCTGCCGGTCGGCACCGATCCGTACTCGCCTGAGGTTTACGCGAAGGCGGGTGAGAATCTGCGGCGCATGCTGGCGCAAAAGGTGCTGATACGTGACACCGATGCCTGCTACTACGCCTATCGACTGGTCATGGGCGAGTTGGTCCAGACCGGTATCGTCGCTGCGGCGTCGGTGGCCGACTACGATGCCAACCGAATCCGCAAGCACGAGTTCACCCAACCCGACAAGGAAGACGACCGGGTGCGCCAGATCGAAGCGCTGAACGCGCAGACCGGGCCGGTACTGATGGCGTACCCGCACGCCCCTGAAATCGACGCCTTGCTCGCGCAGGCGGCCAACGGTACGCCAGTTGCAGACGTGACTGCGGACACCGGCGTGCGCCATACGTTTGGCGCATCGGTGACCGCGCCGTGCTCGACCGCTTGACCGGCGCGTTCGACGCCTTGTCTGCACTTTACATCGCCGACGGTCATCACCGTTCCGCAGCGGCTTCGCGGGTGGCCGCCGCCCGCCGCGCCGCCAATCCGAAGCACACCGGTACGGAGAGCTACAACTATTTCCTGGCGGTGGCGCTTCCGCATCACCAGATGCGCATACTGCCCTACAACCGGATGGTCACCGATCTGAACGGCTTGAGCCGGCAGGAGTTGGTGTCGAGGCTGGGCAGGAGCTTCGCGATCCACGCTGCCAATGCCGCGGTAATGCCCGGCAAGCCCGGCGAGTTCGGGCTCTACCTGTTCGGCCAGTGGTACCGGCTGAACATCCATCCTGCTACTGGTTTCCACGCAGGATCCGGTGGAACGGCTCGATGTCAGCCTGCTTGCCGATCATGTGCTGAGTCCGATACTTGGCAGTCACTGATCCACGTCGCGACAAGCGCATCGGCTTCGTCGGCGGCATTCGCGGCCCTGCGCGAGCTGGAGAAGCGTGTGGACAGCGGCGAAATGGCCGTGGCGTTCTCGCTGATTCCGACCCGAATGGAAGACCTTATGGCAGTAGCCGATGCAGGCGAAGCGATGCCGCCCAAGTCCACCTGGTTCGAGCCGAAGCTGGCGGACGGGCTGGTGTCGCACGTACTCGATTAAGGGTGGCCGTGAGACGTGGTCCGTGATACGCGAAGCCAAACTTTTACCTTTCACGCATTCACGACATTCACGCCTTCACGCCTTCACGTTTCCTCCGGCCTAGAGCCTCGCGCCTAGTTCCCCGCAGCGTAACAAGGCGTTACAATACAGTTCAATTGGGCAGCACAAGACCCGTTTCTGGATTGGGTCCAGTCCCGTCGGAACTCGGCGGGGCAAAAAAACCAAGCAGCCAAGCGCCCAACCGGAGGAGTACCTTTTGAAGCCCACTGACATTGCTGTACCCGACTATTTCCACAAGGTCGTGGATTGTCAGTGGGCGTGTCCCGCCCATACCCCTGTCCCCGAATACATCCGAATGATCGCCGCCGGACGTCACAGTGATGCCTACATGGTCAACTGGGAATCCAATGTCTTTCCCGGCATTCTCGGGCGCACTTGCGATCGTCCGTGCGAACCGGCCTGCAGGCGCGGGCGCGTGGAGGAGAGTAACGGCGATAAGCCCGAGCCGGTGGCCATCTGCCGTCTGAAGCGTGTCGCAGCCGACAACAAGGACGACATCCGGCCGCGACTGCCGAAAGCGCCGGAGAAGAAAAACGGCAAGCGCATCGCCTGCATCGGCGCCGGCCCGGCCTCGCTTACCGTGGCGCGCGACCTGTTGCCGCTCGGCTACCACGTCGTCGTGTACGACTCGGACGCACGCGCCGGAGGCATGATCCGCACCCAGATCCCGCGTTTCCGGCTCCCCGAGTCGGTGATCGACGAGGAAGTGGGCTATGTCCTCGACATGGGCGTGGAAGTCCGTCTCGGCCGTCGTGTGGACAGCATGAAATCGCTGCTTGCGGAAGGTTACGACGCGATCTTCGTCGGCACCGGCGCGCCGCGCGGGCGCGACCTGGATATTCCCGGGCGCAGGGAGGCCGCGAAGAACATCCACATCGGCATCGACTGGCTGGCGAGCGTTTCCTTCGGCCACACCGACAAGTCGGCAAGCGCGTGATCGTGCTTGGCGGCGGCAATACCGCGATGGATTGCTGCCGCACGTCGCGGCGTCTGGGCGGTGAAGACGTCAAGGTTATCGTGCGCAGCGGATTCGAGGAGATGAAGGCCTCACCCTGGGAAAAGGAAGACGCGATGCACGAGGGCATCCCGATCCTCAACTACTTCGTGCCGAAGAGCTTCGAGCACAGGAACGGCAGGCTCACCGGCATGACCTTCGAAAAGGTGAAGGCCGTCTACGACGACGTTGGCCGGCGCCAACTCGTGCCGACCGGCGAACCGGACCAGCACTTCGACTGTGATGACGTGCTGATCGCGGTCGGACAGGCCAATGCGTTTCCGTGGATCGAGCGCGACGCCGGCATCGAGTTCGACCGCTCGGGAATGCCGGTGGTGGACAAGGTCGACCATGCAGTCCACGCATTCGCGGATTTTCTTCGGCGGCGATGCCGCATTCGGGCCGAAGAACATCATCTGGGCTGTGGCCCACGGTCACGACGCGGCGATCTCGATCGACAAGGCCTGCAACAGCGAGGACATTCGTATTCGCCCGCCGCCGACGGTTAACCTCGTCAGCCAGAAGATGGGCATCCACGAATGGAGCTACGACAACGACATCTCCAACCAGTTGCGCCACCGGGTGCCGCTCAAGGACCAGACCATCGCGTTGAAAAACATTAAGGTCGAAGTCGAACTGGGCTTCGACCAGAAGTCGGCCTACGCGGAGGCGCAGCGCTGCCTCAATTGCGACGTGCAGACGGTGTTTACCGCGCCGCAGTGCATCGAATGCGACGCCTGCGTGGACATCTGCCCGATGGATTGCATTACTTTTACCGCCGAAGGCGAAGAGCGTGATCTGCGCAGGCGATTGACCGCGCCGGCCGTGAATCTATCACAGGACTTGTATGTCTCCGCCGCGCTCAAGACCGGCCGCATCATGGCCAAGGACGAGGACGTCTGCCTGCACTGCGGCCTGTGCGCCGAACGCTGCCCGACCGGGGCATGGGACATGCGTAAATTCCTTCTCAACATGACGCACGCAGGACCGGGATGTCGCAACCCAAGATAAACGACTTCGTGGTCAAGTTGGCGAACATCAACGGCTCCGGCTCGGCGTCGGCCAACCAGTTGTTCGCCAAATCCATCCTGCGCATGGGCGTGCCGGTGAGCCCGCGCAACATCTTTCCTTCCAATATCCAGGGGCTGCCCACGTGGTACGAAGTGCGGGTGTCCGAAGCGGGCTATCTCGGCGCCCGTGGCGGGGTGGACCTGATGGTGGCGATGAATCCGCAGACCTGGGACAAGGACGTGGCCAGCATCGATCCCGGCGGATACCTGCTGTACGACTCGACCAAGCCGCTGCCGAAATCCAGGTTCCGCGAAGACATCCACGTGGTCGGCGTGCCGCTCACGGAGATCTGCAATCGCGAGTACTCCGATCCGCGCCAGCGCCAGTTGTTCCGCAATATCATTTATGTTGGGGCGCTGTCGGCGCTGCTCGACATCGAAATGAGCGAGTTGGAGAAGTTGATCGGCGAGCAGTTCGAGGGCAAGGACAAGCTGATCGCGCCGAATATCCAGGCGCTTCACCTCGGCCGCGAGTACGCGACTGCGCATTTCGAGTGTCCGATCGGACTGCGCGTGCGCCGAGCGTCCGCGGTGGGCGAGCACATCTTCGTGGACGGCAATACTGCGGCGGCGCTGGGCTGCGTCTACGGCGGTGCGACGGTTGCAGCCTGGTATCCGATCACGCCGTTCGTCGAGTCTGGCAGAAGCCTTTTCCCGACACTGCCGCAAGTACCGGACCGATCCGACGACCGGCAGAGAATCGCTATGCGGTGATACAGGCAGAAGACGAACTCGCGTCCATCGGCATCGTCATCGGCGCAAGCTGGAATGGCGCGCGCGCGTTCACCTGCACCTCGGGACCGGGAATTTCGCTGATGCAGGAGTTCATCGGGCTGGCGTATTTTGCCGAGATACCGGCGGTGATCTTCGACGTGCAGCGCGGCGGGCCTTCCACGGGCATGCCCACGCGCACCCAGCAGGCGGACGTGCTCACCTGTGCATACGCCTCCCACGGCGATACCCGGCACGTGCTGCTTTTTCCCGAAGATCCGCACGAATCCTTCGAGTTCGCTGCATCGGCATTCGACCTCGCGGAGCGGTTGCAGACCCCGATCTTCGTGATGCTCGACCTGGATATCGGCATGAATGAACGTCTTACCGCGCCGCTGGATTGGGATCCGTCGCGCAGTTACGATCGCGGCAAGGTAATGAGCTACCAGGAACTCGAATCGGGGAAGGAGTTCGGCCGCTATCTGGACAGCGACGGTGACGGCATTGCCTATCGCACCTATCCCGGCACTCATCCGACGCGGGGCGCCTTCTTCACCCGCGGCACCACCAAGGACCATTACGCCAAGTACAGCGAATCCGGAGCGGATTACGTGGACAACATGCAGCGGCTGCTGCGCAAGTTCGAGACCGCGAAAGGGTCTCTTGCCGCAACCGGTCGCGCGGCGCGGCCCTCCAGCCGACGCGGCTCGGCGTAGTCTACTACGGTTCGACCAGCCCGGCGATGGAGGAAGCGCTCGATACGCTCGAGCAGCAGGGCCTGCATTTCGATGCACTGCGAATCCGCGCCTTCCCCTTCCACGAACAGGTCGCCGACTTCATCGCCGAGCACGACCAGGTGTTCGTGGTCGAGCAGAACCGCGATGCGCAGATGCGCATGCTGATCGTCAACGAGTGCGGCGTGGATCCGGCCCGGCTCACTCCGGTGCTGCAGTACGACGGCACGCCGATTACCGCCCGCTTCATCATCAAGGAACTGGCCGAAGATGTCGCAGCACTGAAAGTCACGCCGATGCGGAAGGTGGTCCCATGACCTACATTGCCAAGCCCAGGCTTCATCACCCCCAGCTTCCGCACAACAAGCTTGGCTACACCCGGCGCGACTACGAGGGCGCGATCTCGACGTTGTGCGCGGGTTGCGGACACGACTCGATCAGCGCGGCGATCGTGCAAGCCTGCTTCGATCTGGACCTGCCGCCGCACCGGATCGCCAAGCTCTCGGGGATCGGCTGCTCGTCGAAGACGCCCACCTATTTTCTCGGCAGTTCGCACGGCTTCAACAGCGTGCACGGGCGTATGCCCTCGGTGCTGACCGGCGCCAATCTTGCCAACCGCGACCTGATCTACCTCGGCGTTTCCGGCGACGGCGATTCTGCTTCGATCGGACTCGGGCAGTTCGCCCACAGCCTGCGCCGCGGCGTGAACATGGTGTACATCGTCGAGAACAACGGCGTGTACGGACTTACCAAGGGCCAGTTCTCGGCCACCTCGGACCGGGGCTCGAAAAGCAAGAAGGGCGCGTTGAATACCGACGCGGCGATCGACATGGTGATGCTGGCGATGGAACTGGGCGCTACCTATGTGGCACGCGGTTTCTCCGGCGACAAGGCGCAGTTGGTGCCGCTGATCAAGGGTGCGATCGTGCACCACGGCGCAGCGTTCATCGATTGCATTTCGCCGTGCGTGGCATTCAACAACCATGCCGGCTCGACCAAGAGTTTCGACTACGTGCGCGAGCATAACGAGGCCGTCAACCGGCTCGATGTCATGATGCCGCGCGAACCGATCACCGCCGATTACGCGCCGGGCGAAGTGGAAGAGGTGACGCAGCATGACGGTTCGGTGCTGCGGTTGCGCAAGCTCCACGCCGAATACGACGTCCACGACCGCATTGCTGCGATGAACTACCTGCAGGAGCGCAAGGCGGCAGGCGAAATCGTGACTGGTGTGCTGCACGTTGACCCCGACCCGGAAGACCTGCACGCGCACCTGGACACCGTAGAAACGCCGTTCAATAAACTGGCCGAGTCCGATCTTTGTCCCGGTGTCGAAGCGCTGGAGAAGTTCAATTCCGCACACCGCTAACGCGAGTGGCTAGTGGCTGGTGGCGAGTGGCTCGCAACGACTGGCCCGCGAGGCGGAATTATTTGGACTTACCACTAATCGCTAGCCACTAACCACTCGCCACTATCAAGCTGTCTGCAGTGCCCCAGATGATCGAGCATTCGTTCTCTCAAGCGGAGCTAGACCGCTTCCGCCGCGATGGTTTCGTCGCCGTTCGCGGTCTCGCCGATCGTCACCTTTGCGAGCGCATGAAGTCGCTCGCGCGGCAGCACCTTGCGCACGATGTCCAGCCGGTCGAGTACGAAGCCCAGACGCAGTATCCCGGTTCGCCGGCGTCGCTCGATGCGCCGGGCGGCAGTACAGTGCGGCGGCTGCTCCAGGCTTGCGCCCGCGATCCGGTGTTCGAAGATTGGGCCACTTCGCGCGCAATCGGGGATCGGCTCAGACCATTGCTGGGACCGCAGATCGAGCTGTCGCAAGCGCATCACAATTGCGTGATGACCAAGAGTCCCGCCTTCAGCAGCGCGACCGCTTGGCACCAGGACATCCGTTACTGGTCGTTCGAAAGACCGGAACTGATATCGGTGTGGCTGGCGCTAGGGCAGGAACACGAGGAAAACGGTTGCCTGCTGCTGGTGCCGGGTTCGCACCGGATCGAGTTCCGGCGCGATCAGTTCGACGACGCACTATTCCTGCGCGAAGATTTGGAGGAGAACCGCAGAATCCTGCAGGGACGCGTTGCGGCCGAGCTGGACGAAGGAGACCTGCTGCTTTTTCACTGCCGCCTGCTGCATGCCGCGGGCAGGAACCGCACCGGCCATACCAAGTTCGCTTCGGTGTTCACTTACCACAGCGCCGGCAACCGGCCATTGCCGGGTACCCGTTCCGCATCGCTGCCCTCGATCGCACTCGTCTGAGCGCGTCGCAGACGCCTGCAGTAGTGGCCGCATCGGATTGAGGAAGAACGGCCGGCCGGCAAGGCAGGATCGATACGAATGACCTCAGCAGCTCCAGATCTTCCGCCGGGCCGCGATTTCGCGCCGCGGCCTGTCCGCTGGACCCGTGCCGCGGCTGCGATTGCGCTTCTGCTTGACTGTACGCTTGCGTCAGCGGACGACGCACTGCGCTACCAGGTCGAGATCGACGCCCCGCGCCGACTTACCGACGTCCTGCGCGCCAACCTGGACATCGTACGCTGGAGCGAAAGGGAAGACGTGACCGAGGATCAGTTGCGCCAGCTTGCCCGCACCGCGCCGGAGCAAGTCCGCAACATCCTTGCCACCGAAGGCCATTTCTCGGCCGAGGCGACGGCCGAACTGGTGCGCGAGGACAAGGGCTGGGTGGTGCGCCTGAAAGTCGATCCGGGTGAGGCGACCCTGATCGTCGCGGTGGACCTGCGGGTGCGCGGCGAGATTGAGGCTGACCCGGCGCGCGAGATGCGCACGCAATCCGCGATCGACGCATTTGGACTGAAGGCGGGCGCAACATTCCGACAGGCCGACTGGGATGCCGCCAAGGCCCGGGTGTTACAGAGCGTGCAGCGCAGCCGCTACGCGGCGGCACGGATCGTGCAAAGCCGTGCCGATGTCGATCCGGCGGCGCGCGAGGCGCGGCTCGTGGTCGAGATCGACAGCGGTCCGCCGTTCGTATTCGGCGGCATCGAGGTCACCGGCCTGCAGCGCTATCCCACTTCGATGGTGATGAATCTCAATACGATTCGCCCCGGCGAACCCTATGACGAAGATCAATTGCTGATCTTCCAGCGCCGGCTGCTGCAGGGGGGGCGGTTCGCCAGCGCAGTGGTGTCCGCCAGCCGCGATTCCGCTGAGGCACAGGCCATGCCGATCCGGGTGAGCGTGGTGGAGGCGGCGGCCCGCAAGATCGAACTCGGCGCCGGCTACAGCACCGACCGCGGGCCGCGGTTGCAGGCCGGCTATTCGGATTACAACTTCATGGATCGCGCCTGGCGATTCAACTCGACTGCGAAGATCGATCGCTTGAGCGAAGAGGTAATCGGCGGCCTGACTTTTCCGCGCGAGGCCGGCGGCTGGCAAAACGGGGTTGAAGGCAAGTACGACAACCAGGACATCCAGGGCGAACTGCGCACCGACTGGAGCCTGACAGGAGCGCGCACTTACACCGTCGAGGAATACCAGGCGCAGTTCGCGCTGCAGTGGCTGGAGGAAAACCGGCAGCTGGTCGTTGGTCCGGAGGACAACCGCAAGGCGCTTTATCTCAGTCATACCTCGACCTGGAACCGACTGAACGACTTGTTTCTGCCCGACCGCGGCACCCTGCTGCGGCTGCATGTCGGCGGTGCCTCGGAATCGGCTGGCTCGGACCGCAGCTTCACCCGCGTCCAGGGCCGTGGCCTGTTCATGCAACCGGTTGGTGGATTCGGCACGTTGGTGCTGCGGCTCGAAGTTGGCGCCGTGCAGGCCGAGACCCGAGAGAACATTCCCTCGGCCTATCTGTTCCGCACCGGCGGCGATACCACGGTGCGCGGTTACGCCTTCGAGAGCCTGGGCGTGCAGGAGGGTGGCGCAGTGGTCGGCGGCCGTTACATGGCTGTCGGAAGCATCGAATACATCCAGTGGCTGACGCAGCAATGGGGCGCGGCGGTGTTCTTTGACGCCGGCAACGCGGTGGACGAGGTTTCCGAGTTCCAGGCGGCCGCAGGCTATGGGGTCGGCGCGCGCTGGCGCAGCCCGATCGGCAACCTGAGCCTGGATGTCGCCTATGGCGAAGAGGTCGACGATTTTCGGGTGCATTTCACCGTGGGCCTGGTATTGCGATGAGCGGGCGCCGGATCGCCGTCTGGCTGGCCGCGAGCCTGGTACTGCTGACCCTGGCAGCAGCGGTCGCGCTGTACTGGGCGAGCCGCAGCGAAGCCGTGCTGCGCTGGGGTGTCGAGCAGCTCGCCGCCCGCCTGCCCTGCAGGCTCGCGGTGGAAGGCCTGCGCGGATCCATCGCCGTGCCGGTGCAGGTCGGGCGGATCGTTTGCGAGAACGCAGACTTCCGCTTCGAAGCCAACCAGGTCGCCCTCGAGTGGTCACCATGGATGCTGCGCCAGGAGCGGCTGGAAATCTCCAGGCTTCAGGCGCAGTCGGTTGCGTTCACCGTACTCGGATCTGGTGGCGGCGCGCCCGGGCTTCCGGCCAATATCGGACTCCCGGTCGCGGTCGAAGTGGACGCGCTGGAGATCGGCGTCGCGACATTTTCTTCCGGTGGCAAGGTGTTGACGCTGCGTGACCTGAGCGCGTCCTACCAGGGCGATAGGCAGGCACATCGGGTCTCGGTCACGAACCTGTCGAGCCAGTGGGGCAGCCTCACCGGCGAGTTGACTCTCGGCGCGCAGGCGCCGCTGCCGCTTTCGGGGACATTGCGGGTCGCCAGCCAGTACGTCGAGGATTGGCCGGTGCAGGCAACGCTGGCACTCTCGGGAACGGTCGCTGACCTGCAGGCGAAGGTCGATGGCACCGTCGGTCCGGCCACCGTCACGGCCGAACTCGCGGTCTCGCCTCTGGCAGATGACCCGCTGCGTTCACTCACGGTCCGAAGCGACAACCTGGATCTGGCCGTGTTCGACGCGCGCCTGCCGCACACCGCGATTTCGCTGCAGGTCGAAGCTGCCGGAAAAGGGCGCGAGGTACTCGCGGGGCGGTTGCGGGCGACCAACGCCGATCCCGGCAGCCTGGACCGCGCACGACTGCCGTTGCGGCAACTGGACGCCGGCTTCACAGCGAACGCAAGTGGGCTGCAGTTGCATGACGCGATGCTCGACCTCGGAGAGGCCGGCCGTGCCGAGGGCAGCGCGAGCATCGAGCCGGGCCGGATCGCGGCCTCTGTGCAAGTGCGCGCGCTGGACCTGCGCGCCCTGCGCAGCGACCTGCGATCGACGCGCATGGCCGGGCACCTGGACGTCGAGAGCCTCGCAGACCGGCAGCGCATCGCCGCCGACCTGCGCGAAAAGAATCTGCGTGTCGAGGCCCGCGCCGAGGTCACACAGGATCGTGTGCGGGTCGAACACCTGCTGGCCCAGTCCGGCGGCGCGCAGCTCACCGCATCCGGTTCGCTCTATATGAAGGGCGGCATGGCGTGGACGGCGCGCGGCCGGCTGCGCGGTTTCGATCCGGCGCGCTTCGGCGATTTTCCGGCTGCGCGTATCAACGGCACCGTGAGAGCCAGCGGAATCCTGCGCCCGCAATGGCGGGCGGATCTCCAGTACGCATTGTCATCGAGCCGCTTCCGGGGCCAGCCGCTCGAGGGCAGCGGCAAGCTGTCACTGTCGGCATCGCGAGTGCGCGATGCCGATGCGCAGCTCGGTCTTGCCGGCAACCGGATTCGGGTAAAGGGCGGATTCGGCCACGCCGGCGACAGCTTGTCCTTCGACATCGACGCACCGCGGCTCGCTGCGCTCGGGCTTGCCGCATTCGGTACCACCGGGCCCGCCGGCGGTGCCGGCATCGAGGGTCGGGTGCGCGCCAGCGGAACAGTGGCGGGGACACTGGCGCGGCCCGCTATCGAAGTGGATGCGGAGGCGGCCGCGCTGCGCTACGACGGCCTGCGCATCGAACGCTGGACCGCACGCGCGAAGCTGGAGCAGGCCGACGATCCCAGGCTGGAACTGCGCATGCGTTTGGCAGGCGGGCGACGGGGCGAACTGGTGCTGGACGAGATCGCGGTGGACGCGAACGGCACCCTCGGCGTGCATGTATTGAACATTACGGCGGCATCGAAGCCGGTGCGGGTCGTGGCGCGGCTTGACGGCGGCTGGAGCCGTACGAACAAGACCTGGGCCGGGGAGCTTGCGCGCCTCGAGGGCGAGGGTGATTACGCCTTCAGCATGACCGATCCGATGCGGCTGGAACTGGCGCAGGGACACGCGATGCTCGGCGCCACCAGTGTTCACTTCCAGCAAACACTGATTACGCTCGCCGAGACGCGCTACCGCGATGGCGAGCTGGTGACCGCGGGTTCGATCACCGGGGTGCGCGCTGCGCGAGTGCTGGCGTTGACCGGTGCGCCCGCCGGCGTGCAGACCTCGCTGGTCATGGGCGGGCGCTGGTCGCTCAAGGTGGGCAAAGCCTTCGACGGTTTGGTCGAGCTCACGCGCGAATCCGGCGACACGGTGATCGTGGCCGACGAAGCGCTTGCACTCGGCCTTCGCGATGTCCGGATGGAACTGCGTGCCGAGGCCAACAAGTTAACGGGCCGCTTCGTTCTTGCCGGCACCGGGTTGTCCGCGCAGGGAGAGGCGCGCTCCGTTCTCGAACGGCGCGGAGCGGCGTGGGGCGTCTCCGGCACCGCGCCGCTCGAAGTCGAGGCGCGCGCCACGTTACAGTCGATTCGCGCGTTCGCCGCGCTGGCCAGTCGGGCAATGACCGCCGACGGCAGTGTCGCGCTGGAGGTGCGTGGCCGCGGCACGATCGCGGAACCGAAGCTGCAAGGCAGCATCGCCGGTGACCGGATCCTTATCGAGAACGTGGAGCGAGGCATGTTCCTTCGCGACGGCACGCTACGCGCAAAGTTCGGCGACGACGCGATCACGGTCGATCAATTCACGATCAAGGGCGGCGCTGGCAGTTTCGGTGCCAAGGGCAGGCTTGTTTCCAAGGCTGGGGCGCCGCGCATCGATCTCGACTGGACGGCGCAGAAGCTCGCGGTGGTCCAGCACCCAGACCTGCGTCTCACGGTCTCCGGTGCCGGCAAACTGGGGGTGAACGATGCCCGCATTGCGCTGACCGGGGAGCTGAGCGCCGATCAGGGACGGGTGGAACTGCGCAGCCGTACCGCACCGGCGCTTGGGGCCGACGTGGTAGTGGCCGGGCGCGAGCCGCGCGCCCCGTTCGCCCAGCGGGCGCTGAACTCCGAACTCAATCTCATGCTCGACCTCGGGCCGGATTTCCTGGTTACCGGACGCGGCGCGGATTTGCGCCTCAGTGGCCGGGTGCGGCTGCTCAGCACGCCCGGCTCCGTGTTACAGGCGCAGGGGGACATCAACGTGGCGCGGGGCACTTACTTAGCGTATGGGCAGAAACTCGTTATCGACAAAGGGGTGCTGCGGTTTGCCGGCCCGGTGGACAATCCTGCCCTGGAGTTGCGGGCGATGCGCAGGAACCAGGAAGTGGCGGCCGGAGTGGAGGTGACCGGCACCGCACGCAATCCGCTGGTGCGGCTGATTTCGGAGCCGGAGGTGCCCGATCCGGAGAAACTCTCATGGCTGGTGCTCGGCCGCGGGGTGGAGTCCGGCACGGCAGGCGACGCGCAGGCCCTGCAGGCCTCGGCCGTTGCGATGGCGGCGAGCCTGGGCACCATGCCTCTGCAACAGCAGCTCGCACGTGCTGTCGGCCTGGACGAGATCAGTTACATGCCGAGCGCGGACGGCACGGATGGTGGTGTGGTGGCGGTCGGCAAGCGCATCTCGGACAAGGTTTACGTCTCCCATCACCACAGCGTGAGTACCGCCACCAATACGCTGCGCATCAGCTACCAGTTGTCGCGCTTCTGGTCGCTGCGCACCGAGAGCGGCACCACCGATGCGGTCGACCTGTTCTTCACGATATCGTTCGACTAGAGGCGCACCCGCTGAGCGTTGATGGGCCCGGCAGGAACCTGCCCGGACTTACCAAGCTCTCCGCGGTGTTCACCCACCACAGCGCAGGCAACGGGCCGCTTGCCGGGTGCGCGTTCAGCGTCGTTGCCCGAAATCCCGCTAACGGCGTTGTGGCGCCGATTCACTCGATTTCGTCCAAGGAGCGCGGCCAGTTTTTCTTGAGCAGCCGCGATAGCGCGCGATCGGCGAGGATCCTGCCGCCGGTCTGGCAGCGGGCGCAGTAGTTGGTCTCGTTGTCGGCGTAAACGATGCGCTGCACCGGCGAGCCGCACACCGGACAGGGCTGGCCGTAACGGCCGTGCACCGCCATGCCATCGCGAAAGGCGGTGACTTTTTCCGGAAACCCGCCGCCGGCTTCCTTCCTCAGCCAGATCGGTCCATTCCTCCAAGGTCGAACGAATTGCCTCAGAACAGGCGCGAAACCTCTTCGTCGCCCGAGACGTCCCGGTCAACGCGATCGGGGAAAGCCTGGCACGGTGCAGGATCTCGTCGGAGTATGCATTGCCGATGCCGCTGAATATGTGCGGATCGGTGAGCGCGCGCTTGAGGGTGTGATTTTCTGCCTTGAGCCGTTGCGAAAAGGCTGCATGGTCTGACTCCAGCACTTCCATTCCGCCGGCGTGCAGTGCGCTTACCGCAGCTTCGCCCTGAACCAGATGGATCGAGGCGCGGCGTTTGGTGCCGGCTTCGGTGAATACCAGCGTGCCGTTATCGAAATCGAACGCGGCGAGCGCGATCCTGCCGGGAAGCCTGGCCTTAGCCCTCGAGCCAGCGCAGCCTGCCTGCAACCATAAGGTGCAGCACCAGGAAAAGATCGCCCTCCAAGTCCGATGGCGATGCGCTTGCCCAGTCGCCGCAGGCCAACGATCTTCCTGCCCTCGACGGACATGATTGGCGGGGACCGCAGTACGCAGAACGAACGGATTCAGGAGCCGGACGCGCTTGAGGGTATTGCCTAGAATCCTGGATTCGAGATTCTCGATGTAAACGACGATGTCGGGAAGTTCGGGCATCGGGCAAACTCTTCATCCGGAGGCAGTTCCCCATACGTGCTCAGGGTCTTACGGCACATCGGCGTTGTCAAATACTAACGTGCCGGGAACGCAGCGCTGGCGGGCTGCATCCAATGTCGTGAGAGAAGCAAAGGAGTTTGACCATGCCGGTGAGTGCCGCGGTTCAGCAAGCCCTGATGAGCGACGTTTCGGATGCGGAGTTCGCGCAGCGAATCGCGACCGGTGACCACCTTGCCTTCGAAGTGCTGATGCGCAAGTACAATCGGATGCTGTACCGTACCGCGCGCGCGATCCTCCGGGACGACGCCGATGCCGAGGATGCGCTGCAACTCGCCTACCTGAACGCTTATCGGTCGATCGGCAGTTTTCGCGGGGAATCCCGGCTTTCGACGTGGCTCACGCGCATCGTGGTGAACGAGTGCATGATGCGCGCGCGCTGCCGCCGCCGCGAGGCGTTGGTGGTACCGCTCGAGTCTGTTTCGGACGACGAAGGCAACATCATGCGTTCCGAAGGGATCGCCGTCGCAGCTGAGCGGCCCGAGCTTGCCGCCATACGCAGCCAGATGCGCGCAGTGATCGAACGCAAGATCGACGCATTGCCCGAAGCCTTCCGCACCGTATTCGTTCTGCGTGCGCTCGAGGAACTATCCGTGGAGGATACTGCAGCCTCCCTGCATATTCCGGAAGCTACCGTGCGCACGCGTTTTTTTCGGGCCCGCAGCCTGCTGCGGGAATCGCTGGCACGTGAAATGGACACTGCCGTCGAAGATGCCTTCGCATTTGCGGGCGATCGCTGCGATCGCATCGTGAACGGCGTGTTCGACAGGCTGCGGACGCCCGATACCACCTGACCGCCGGCAACGGCGATCGCCCCCTGCACCGGCGGCATCACGCCGGTTCCCTGCAATGAACGTTTATCTCGAAGGAGAGGCCCATGTCTTTTCTGCTGTTTGTTCGCAACAACCGTTTGAACCCCTCGCGCCGCACTTTCCTCAGCGATTCCGGCCTGCTGCTATCGGCATCCGCGGTCGCGCTGCTCGCCGGATGTGAAACCCTGGCCGCCGGGCAAAAGAAATCCGGCGGCAGCGGAGCCAATGACATTACGATCCTCAGCACCGCGCTCGGTGCGGAGCGCGAAGCGGTGGCGGCCTATCAACTCGGCGCCGACAGCGGCCTGCTTGAACCCGGCGTGAAAGCGGTTGCATTGAAGTTCCAGGGCCATCACAAGGCGCACGCCGACCTGATTGCGGCGACGGTTTCGAAACTTGGCGGCCGACCGCCGGAGCCGAAATCGAGCTACGACTTCCCGGTGGATAAGCTCAAGAACCAGACCGATGTGTTGCGTTTCGCAGCACAGTTGGAGCAGGGCGCGGTCAGCGCCTATCTCGGCGCAGTGCCGCTGTTCGACAATCGCGATCTGTCCCGTGCCGCCGCCAGCATCCTCGGCGACGAAGCCATGCACTGGGCGGTGCTGCGCAGTGTGCTGGGTGAAGACCCGGTGCCGGCGGCCTTTGTCGGGTGACCGGGGCGGGAATAATCAGGCGCCCGAGGTGGTGGCGTGCGGGGTCGCCTGGTCATGAAACTCGTCGAATGCGTGGATGGCCTCCGCCGCGTACATGAGCGAAGGCCCGCCCCCCATGTAGACGGCAACGGCAAGCGCCTCTATGACGTGCTCGCGGGCCACGCCGATGCGCGCGAGCGACTTGGCGTGAAAGCCTATGCAGCCGTCACAGTGGCCTGCCACTCCGATGGCCAGAGCAATGAGTTCCTTTTGGTCGGCGCCAAGTGCGCCGGCCTTCATCGCGGCCCTGGCAAGCGTATTGAATCCCGCCATCGTATCCGGAGCGCCCTCCCGGAGCTTGCCGATGCCGTGATTGATGTCCGCAGTGATTTCGCTGTAAGACTTGGTCATGGGATTGCCTCACGGAGATTAAAACTCAAGCTTAACCTGCCAGCCTACGAGGCTAGTATGATCAATATCAAGGCTGGCTTGCGGAAGCTGGGACCCGGTGCGGTGAGTGCACGCCGGCGGTTACAATGCGCTGCTGAAATCGGATTGAGGAGCCCGCATGCCGGTAATCGAATGGGACGACCATCTGGTACTCGACCGGGGAGTCATGGACGACACCCACCGCGAATTCATCGGGCTGCTGAATCGGCTTGCCGATGCGCCGGATAACGAGATGCCGGAGGTGCTCGACGAGTTCATCAAGCACACCGAGGCGCATTTCGGCCAGGAACAGAAATGGATGGAAGCAATGGCCTTTCCGCCGACCGAATGTCACGTGAGGGAGCACGAAGGCGTTCTGGAAATCGCGCGTGAAGTACGCAGCCGCGTGGCCGCGGGCGAAACCGGTTTCGGCAAAGTGCTGGCGCGGGCGGTGGCAGAGTGGTTCGCGAATCACGCGGCCAGCATGGACAACGTGCTCGCGCTCTATATGAAGGAAAAAGGGTTCGAATCGAACTAGCCTATCCGCCTCACCCGCGCCTCTCCACAGCGTGGACAGGGCGCTACAAGTGGAACGGGCGGCCGAATGGTCGCCCGTTTGCATCTACCTCTCCCTCTCCGCCCATCGGGGGGAGAGGGTCGGGGAGAGGTGGGTGCTTACGCAGCCTCGGCCAGCTCGATGTTCGCCGCTGCTTCGGCTTCCAGTGTCACGGCGACTGCGTGTACCACCGCGGCTATCCGCACCGCAGCCTGCACCTGTTCCGCGGTAATGCCGGCGGCGCGCACCACTTTCTCGTGCGATGCGATGCAGGCGCCGCAACCGTTGATCGCCGACACCGCCAGCGACCAGAGTTCGAAGTTTTCCTTGGTGGTGCCCGGAACCCCGATCACGTTCATCCGCAGCCTGGCGGGCAGGCGCTGGTACTCCGGATTCTCTGCCAAGTGCGTGAATCGGTAATACACATTGTTCATGCCCATGATCGCTGCAGCGGCCTTGGCGGCGGTGAAGTCCGCGGGCGCGAGCTTCGGGCCGAACTCCGCATTGATCGCTGCGGTGACTTCGGGGTTGCGCGAAGCGTAGGCCGATGCCACGAAGGTGCCGGCCTTGAGGGTTTCATTGAGCACTGTTTCGGCGGCAAGCGAGCCCAGGTTCAGTTTCAGGTCCTTGGCATACTCCGGCAGCCGGTCTTTCAGGGCTTGGATCGACATTGTCATGTCCTTTCGTTGTGTTGGTGCCAGCAGGACCGCGACACGTCGCCGCCCCGCTGACAGACTCAAGCGGCTTTCAGGAACTCGTCGCCCTTCTTCCAGTTGCACGGGCACAATTCGTCGGTCTGCAGCGCATCCAGCACGCGCAGCACTTCCTCGGGATTGCGGCCGACGTTCATGTCGTTTACCGACACGAAGCGGATCACCCCCTCGGGATCGACGATGAAGGTGGCGCGCAAAGCCACGCCTTCCTTCCGGTCCAGCACGCCCAGCGCCTGAGACAGTTCGCGCTTGATGTCGGAGAGCATCGGAAACGGCAGGTCCTTGAGATCGGCGTGGTTGTTGCGCCAGGCTAGGTGAACGAATTCGCTGTCGATCGATATGCCGTAGATCAGCGCGTCACGGTCATTGAAGTCGGCGTTGAGCTTGCCGAATGCGGCGATCTCAGTCGGACACACGAACGTGAAGTCCTTCGGCCAGAAGAACAGCACTTTCCACTTGCCGGGGTTGGATGCTTCGGTGATGCGGTCAAATGCCGTGTTCTGTTCGGTCGAAACGACCGCGGCCAGGTCGAAAGCCGGGATTTTGTCGCCAATGGTCAGCATGGTGGTTTCCTTTCGGTTGATTAATGTCTGGTGACGCGAAGTCTGCACCGGCGGCTGCAATCGATCCAACGAGTAAATTCGTTTAGACTGATCGAATTATCCGATCATGAGGACACCATGGCCGCATTGCCCTCGCTGCGCCAGCTGCACTACCTGGTGGAGGTTGCCGACAAGCGCAACTTTCGCGCAGCGGCCGAAGCCAGCTTCGTGACGCAGTCCACCTTGTCCGCCGGCATCAAGGAACTGGAGACGCTGCTGGGCGTGGAACTGGTGGAGCGCGATCCCCGCGGGGTGCGCCTCACGTCCGCCGGCGGGGAAGTCGCCCGCCGCGCGCGCACCCTGCTCGCCGCCGCCCAGGACCTGGTCGAGACTGCGCAGGGCGCAGGTGCGCCGCTGTCGGGACTGTTCCGGCTCGGCGTCATTCCGACCATCGCGCCTTTCCTTTTGTCCGGAGTTTTGTCCGGATTAAGGGAGGCCTACCCGGCGCTGAAACTCTATCTGCGCGAGGATCAGACCGAGCGGCTGCTGGAGAAGTTGCGCGCCGGCGAGCTTGATGCCGCGTTGATCGCGTTGCCGTTCGACACCGGAGAATTGGCGGTCAGGCCGCTGTTTCGGGACGAATTCTGGTTCGTGTCGCGCCAGGACGATCCACACGCCAGGAGCAAGGCGGTGCTGGTGCGAGATCTCGAGCCCGGCAGCGTGCTGCTGCTGGAGGAAGGCCACTGCCTGCGCGATCATGCCATTGCGGCTTGCGGGGCCCGTGGAGGGAAGGCGAAAGCGATGGTGGAAGCCACCAGCCTGCACACGCTGATCCAGATGGTGGAGGGAGGATTAGGGGTGACACTGCTGCCCGAACTGGCGCTGAAGGCAGGAATACTGAACGGCACCCGGCTGATCGCCAGGCCATTCGCAACCCAGGTGCCGTCGCGCACCGTCGCGCTGGTGGCGCGACCAACCGGCGCGCGTGCTGCCGATGTTGACCTGCTTGCTGCGTATTTCGAAGGGCACGCGCGCGAGGCGGCCAGCGTGCGCGTGCCGTCCCGGCGCAAGACGCGCTAGCAGTACAACGGGAGAAATCTCACCACGAAGACACGAAGGGCACGAAGAAAGACGAGTTCAGTCGCAAACGACGGGAAAGTCTGGTGTGGAGTGATCAGGTTGCCAATGCTTTGGTCACGACTTCGGTGGTGTCCTTCGACAGGCCCGCGGTGTCGCGGATGCGCTCGAGCGCCGCCCTGGCGTGCTTCTGGTGGACGGTGTCGAATTTCCTCCAGCGGTCGAACGAGCGCGCCAGCCGTGCGGCGATCTGTGGATTGAGCGGGTCGAGCGCGGTCACCCGGTCGGCGGCGAACGCGTAGCCGGAACCGTCGGCGGCATGAAAGCGCACGTGGTTGCCTTGGCAGAAGCTGCCGATCACCGCGCGCACCTTGTTGGGATTCTTCAGATTGAACGCCGGATGCGACATCAGCCGCTTTACGGCCGCGAGCGTATCGTGCAGCCGGGACGTGGCCTGTACCGCGAACCATTTGTCCAGGACCAGCGACTCGTCTTTCCATTTCGCGTAGAACCTGTCCAGCGCCTCGGATCGTTCCGGGCAGTCGGTATTGGCCAGAGCGGTCAGTGCCGCCATCGAGTCGGTCATGTTGTCCGCGGAATCGAGCTGCCTGACGCACAACGTCCGCACCGCCGCGTCGTCCAGCTCCATCAGGTACGACAGGCAGAGATTGCGCAGGCTGCGTTTCCCCGCCGACTTCGCGTCAGGGTTGTAGGGGCCGGGCGCCGCAAAGGCCTGGTAGGCGGCAAGCAGTTCGCCCTTAAGCGCCGCAGCCAGATGCTTGCGCAGCGCAACCCGCACGACGTGGATTGCGTCGGCATCCACTTCTTCCAATTGCTCGGCGACGTAACCCTCGGAGGGCAGCCCAAGTGCTTCGGCGGCGAACGCCGGGTCCCGCGCCGCGTCCGCGAGCACCCGCGAGAATGCCTTGACGAAGGTCTCCGGAAACGCCGGTGCATGGCCGGCGCGATGCGAAGCGACGCCGCGCAAGAGCAGATTGAGTGCCAGCCGCTGTCCCGCTTCCCAACGGTTGAAGGCGTCGGAATCGTGCGCCATCAGGTGGGTGAGATCGCCATCGCTGTAATCGAAACGCAGGTTCACCGGTGCGGAGAAGCCGCGCAGCAATGAAGGCACCGGCGGCCGGGAAACACCAAGGAACACGAATTCTTCCTCGACCTGCTTCACGGACAATACGCGCGTAGTGCCAGCGGCCCGCTGCTCGCTTTCCAACTGCAGCGGAACATCGTTGCCGTCCGGCCCGACCAGGCCGACCGCCAGCGGGATATGGAACGGCAGCTTTCCGTCCTGCCCCGGGGTCGGCGGGCAGGACTGCTTCACGCTCAGCGTATAGCGTCCGGAAGCTGCATCGAAGGTACCGCGCACATCCAGCAAGGGTGTGCCCGCCTGGTCGTACCAGCGCTTGAACTGGGCGAGGTCCAGGCCCGAGGCATCCTGCATGGCCTGGACGAACTCCTCGGTTCGTACCGCCTGGCCGTCGTGGCGCTGGAAGTACAGATCCATGCCCTTGCGGAAGTTCGCGGCTCCGATCAGCGCGTGGATCATGCGCACCACTTCGGCGCCCTTCTCGTACACGGTGGCGGTGTAGAAGTTGCTGATCTCCATGTACGATGCGGGCCGCACCGGGTGCGCCATCGGGCCGGCATCCTCGGGAAACTGCGCGCCGCGCAACCCCCGCACTTCCTGGATGCGCTGCACTGGGCGCGAGTACGTGTCCGCGCCGTACTCCTGATCGCGGAACACGGTGAGGCCTTCCTTGAGGCTCAACTGGAACCAGTCGCGGCAGGTTACCCGGTTACCGGTCCAGTTGTGGAAGTACTCGTGCGCCACCACGCGGTCGAGGAACATGAAATCGTTGTCGGTGGCGGTATCGGCGCGAGCCAGCACGTACTTGGTGTTGAAGATGTTGAGGCCCTTGTTCTCCATCGCGCCCATGTTGAAGTCGCCCACCGCGACAATCATGTACTGGTCGAGATCGAGTTCCAGGCCGAAGACATCCTCATCCCATTTCATGGCGCGCTTCAGCGCGGTCATTGCGAACTTGCACTGGTCGAGTTTGCCGGGCTCGACAAAAACAAAGAGCTTCACATTGCGCCCGGACTTGGTGACAAAACTGTCCTCGAGCCTGTCGAGCCTTGCCGCCACCATCGCGAACAGGTACGAGGGCTTCGGAAACGGGTCCACCCATTTCACCCAGTGTCGTTGACCGGTCCGTTGGGCCTTCCCCTGCTCTGCGCTGCCGACGGGGGAGAGGGCCGGGGCGAGGTGCCCCTCGTCGCCCTGAGCGACCAGGTTGCCGTTGGAGAGCAACCAGGGATACTCCGCGCGGTCCGCATGGATGGTCGTCGTGAAGCGCGCCATCACATCCGGCCGGTCGGGGAAGAAGGTAATGCGGCGAAAGCCTTCCGCTTCGCACTGGCTGAACAAACCGTCCTTGGACGCGAACAGGCCCATCAACTTGGAGTTCTGCTTCGGCCGGATGCGCACCACGGTTTCCAGCTTGAACCGGTCCGGCACGCCGGCAATTGTCAGGCGCTCTGCATCAAGTGTGTATGCGGTGCTGTCGAGCGGACGGCCGTCAACCGCGACCGACAGCAATTCCAGTTCGTCGCCGTCGAGTTCGAGCGGCGCCTTTAATCCGGCAGCCTGCGGATGGCGCGAAACAGCGAGCGTCGCCTTAACCAGCGTGTCGTCGTCGCGTATGTCCACGTCCAGATCCACAGTGGAAACCAGGAACGCCGGCGGCGTGTAATCCTTGAGATGGACGGTTTTTGGGGCGGTGGTAAGCATGTTGAACGACAAGGATGAAGGATAAAGGATGAGGTATGAAGCTTGGAAGTGCAAGGATGAGGGACAAAGACCAGCGGAAACGCGTCATGACATCGCAGGCTGCCGACGTCATGACGGTACTCAATCACGGGATGGCACAAACCAAACGGTTTTTACTTCATCCTTCCGCCTTCATCCTTCATCCTTGCCCTTACCCCATCATCCTTGGTCTCAGTCGTCCCGGCCGCGATCGTGCTTCGGACGCTTGTACGGCTTCCTTTTCCACACCGGTACATCGCGGTTGTCGATGTAGGTGATTCGGGTCACCGAGGGGCGGACCATTTGCGACTGCGGCACGATGTAAGTGTTCGAGCCGCCGTTGTCAGTGATGCCGACGCCGATGCGCACGCGGGGACCCGGATCGTAGGGCAGGACCACCGTCGCGTTTCGGCCATTGTAGAAGTACGTAACCTGATAACCGCTGATGTCTTGCGGTAATTGTCCACCACATTGCAGCGCTGCACCGGCCGCGTGACCGGCGACGAGAAGTTGTAGCGGTTGTCGAGGCGGTCACCGACCAGAGCGCCGATTGCTGCCGCGGTGGCGGCAGCGGCGATCCGGCCGTTGCCCTTGCCGACCTGTGCGCCGAGCAACCCACCGGTGATTCCGCCGATGATGGCGCCGCCGTTGGAACGGCCGGATTGCTCGTAGTAGGTCACCGACTCGGTCCAGCATTGCTGGCGCGGTTCGTTGACGGTCTCGTAGATCGGAACCGCAGCGACCACTTCAGCGGTGTCGGTGTAGTCGTAGGCATAGCTCGGAGCGGCGCATGAAGCAAGGAGCAGGGGAACGGCGATTCTCTTGTCCACGTCGAACCTCCTTTTCTTGGGAATGACACGCCTCCAAGAACGACCGGGGCCAACGGACGTTTACCACGTGACAGTTCGTTACTCAGGCATGGGCAGGAGGCGGCCGCGCCTTACTGCACCGCAATTTCCCTTTACTTCCAGAAGTCATAGCCGAACGTCAACATCAGTGCCGCTGTACCGAGTATGACCAACTGCGCGTTCGCTCGCTTGTACTGGTAGCCAATCGCGGGGATGATCGCGAGCCCGAGTCCGTTGTTGTTCAAGGGGACCTTGTCTTCGTACTGGTCCTTGTATCCGTATAGAGGTCCAGCCGTGAGCTTTAAATAGAAGCCGTCGTCTGCCGATCTTAAAAACCAGCGCCTGCCGCCATAGATGTATACGCACGGTTGATAAAAGGAGTTCTCGAAATAACTTGCCCCGATCTCCCATCGTGACGCCGATTCCCATTCCACGCCAACGAGCCACGGCTGGTCGTTGTGGTCGCTGTCATGGCTGGTGTGATATATAAAGGGACCAATCTGCAGCATTACCTGGTCGCCATCCGTAAACACATCAGCGCGTGCGGTTGATGCGCATGCGAGCGCGGCGATATACAGCAGGGTGCGCAGCCAGCGCAGTGCAAGCCGGTGCATCGCTAGCCTGACTTCAGCGAGGCCCCCGGGCCTGCGGGCGCATGGCGTTCGGTAAAGTTGGCGCAAAAGATTATCCAGTGTATTGCCATCGGCGGCGGAACTAGCGAGCCGCCACGCGTTTGAGGTCCGCGCAGGATATCAAAAGTCAAGCCCGTGTACAGTTGGGTCGGATACTTTCGGTGCGACCGCCGGTCGCGGGGTTTTCCGGCTCATGCCGAAATCCCGCTGGTAAAGGCACGTCTGAATGCCAGCAACGGCTTGCGTGCGCTCGACGCCTCACCGCGCTGGACCCGGTATTCCGGGTGGATTTGGCGAGTCCGCGCATGACTTCCGTGATGGCCGCTATATGCCTCCCGCCCGTTCCCAGCATCGCGATGCCACCTCAGAAAACACCGCAGATTATCGATATAAACCCTTTTTTCAACTGGTGTTTTCAATGCCATGACGGTATGCTTGTCAGTGGCGAAAGGGGTTAGTAGCGTAGTGTCGGCGCACTCCGGAATTTCGCCTCGCCAGGCAACTTCCTGAATCGGTTACAACTCGAACAAGGTCGCGGACTGGCCGTTCCGCCTTTAGAAGTCCATACGCGGTTTCCGAACATGGCAACGAAAGGCAAGATCATCAATTTGATACCGATCAACAGGCGGTTGCTGCTGATCATCTGGCCATTCCTGATCATCGTCGTGATTCTGTTGTGGCTGTCCAACGAGAGCATGAACATTCTGATGGCCACGCGCTCCTATTCCGAGGGGGAAAGCCTGTGGTCCAAAGGGCAGAAGCAGGCGATTTTTTACCTGCTTCGTTATTCGGAGACCCGGTCCGAAGGCGATTTCCGCATGTACAGGGAGAGAATCGCCGTGACCCTGGGTGACAAGAAGGCCCGCCTGGAACTGCAGAAACCAAATCCTGATTACGCGATCGCATGGCAGGGGTTCGTAGAGGGGGACAATCACCCCGAGGACATTCCCGGGCTGATCATGCTGTTTCGCCGCTTCCAACACATAGATTTCATGGCGAAGGTGATTGCTCTGTGGACCGAGGGCGATCGGCTGGTCGGAGAGGTCACCGTTGCGGCGGAGGAATTGAATGCGTCGATCAGGTCGGGTAACGCTGATCCCGAGACGCTGAACGCGTTTCGCGAGCGCCTAGTGAAAATCGATACCGAGCTTACCCCGCTGACGGACCGGTTCACCCGAACGCTTGGTGAGGCAACCCGGAAGACACAATTCATTCTGCTGCTTGTTAACCTTGCTGGTGCCGGAATCCTGATCCCGATCGGCGTCTGGCTTTCGCGGCGCATGGTCAGGCGCGGCGAAGAGGCCGAGACGGCGCTCAAACTCAGCCAGGAGCGTTTCAATCTCGCGGTGTCCGGCAGCAACGACGGCCTGTGGGACTGGAACGTGGACACCGGCGAGGTTTATTACTCGCCTCGCTTCAAGCATCTGCTGGGCTTTAGAGACCACGAAATGGAGAGTAACGTCTCAGCCCTTATGGAACGTCTGCACCCGGAGGACAAGGAAGCCACGGAGCACGCTTTCGCAGGAACACTTCAGCGTGCCGTGCCGTTCGACATCGAGATGCGCCTGCGGACCAAGGCCGGAGAGTATCGCTGGTTCCGTTCCCGCGGGCAGTCGGTGCGCAACGCGAAAGGACGTTCGGTTCGCATGGCCGGCGCGATCACCGACGTCACCGATCGCAGACTTGCTGCTGCCGAGTTGTTTGCGGAGAAGGAACGCGCCCAGGTTACGCTGGCCTCGATTGCAGACGGCGTGATCACCACCGATACCCAGGGCCGGGTGCAATACGTCAATCCGGTGGCGGAGATACTAACCGGCTGGGCCACGACATCGGCGCGCGACCTGCCGTTACAGGCCATTGTCCGCATGATCGACGAGACCAACCGCAGCCCGGCACCCAGCCCGATCGAGATGGTCCTGCGCGAAGGACGCAATGTGGAGATGGCGGCGACGGTGCTGCTGCTGAGGAACGACGGATCCGAAGTTCCGATCGTGCAGTCGGCTGCGCCAATCCGCGCCCGCAGCGGCGAAATCATCGGTGTAGTGCTGGTCCTGCATGATGTCAGCAACGAGCGGCAGTACGCAGCCAAGCTATCTTACCAGGCCAGCCACGATTCACTGACCGGACTCATCAACCGCGCTGAATTCGAGCAGCGTCTGAGTCTTGCGCTGAAGAGCGCTGCGCAAATCGGGCGTCACCACGCGGTCATGTACCTGGACCTCGATCAGTTCAAGGTGGTCAATGATACCTGTGGACATGCCGCGGGCGACCAGCTCATGCGCCAGGTCAGCACTCTGCTGCAACGGCGCCTGCGCGAGGGCGACACCCTGGCCCGCCTGGGTGGCGACGAGTTCGGCGTCCTGCTCGAGAATTGCGCTCCGGACAATGCGCTGCGAATCGCTGACCAGTTGCGCCAGACGGTGATGGAGTTCCATCTCACCTGGGAGAACCGCTCGTTCAGCGTCGGGGTGAGCATCGGGGTAGTGAACATCAAGGATGGCCTGTTTACGATCGCGGACGTGCTGAGCGCAGCGGACAGCGCCTGCTACGTGGCCAAGGAAAAGGGGCGTAACCGGGTGCAGGTGTATCACGCCGAAGACAGCGAACTGTCGCTGCGGCAAGGAGAAATGGAATGGATCGGCCGCCTGCAGAAGGCGCTCGAGGAGGACCGCTTCGTTCTTTACGCCCAGGACATCATCGAGATCAAGGCACCCCGCGGACGGGTCACTCATCGTGAACTGCTGCTTCGCATGCTCGACGAAAACGGTGAGATCGTACCGCCGATGGCGTTCATCCCGGCGGCTGAGCGTTACGGGCTGATGCCGTCGATCGACCGCTGGGTGATCCGCAACGCGCTTGCCATCATTTCGAGGCAGCGGGTTGATGGGCACCACGATTTGGCGGACATCTGTTCCATCAACCTTTCGGGGGCTTCCATCGGGGATGAGGGCATTCTGGATTTCATCCGCGGGCAGTTATCCCACTTCAACGTGCCCTGTCAGAGCATCTGCTTCGAGATCACCGAAACCGCTGCCATCGCCAAGCTCGACAAGGCGACCCATTTTATCCAGGAACTCAGGGCGCTCGGCTGCCTGTTTTCCCTGGACGATTTCGGTGCGGGCATGTCGTCATTCGCCTATTTGAAGCACCTGCCGGTGGACTATCTCAAGATCGACGGCGGCTTCGTCAAGGACATGGCCGACGATCCGATCGACCGCGCCATGGTCGAGGCGATCAACAGTGTCGGCCATGTCATGGGCAAAAAGACCATCGCCGAGTTCGTGGACAGCGACCGTGTAATAGCCTTATTGCGCGAAATCGGCGTGGATTTCGCGCAGGGTTATGGGGTGGCCAAGCCGCAGCCGTTCGGACTGCGGCTGCGCGTGGCCGCGGGCTCGGGCTCTGCCTGACCTGGAAGTGAGCGGCTGAGACGTTCCCGTGTCGAGTTCGGCCGGTGCCGGTTTGAACGTAGTGTGGCGCCGCGCCGCGTAGATCTCCAGCCAGGACAGGACTTCCAAGGCAACCGGGAACCGGCGCACCCGCGCCGGCCGGAGCAAGTCATTCACCGGACGCGGAATGCCGTCACATCAATACATCATCGAGAGGCCCTAAAATATTTTTTCCCGGGGACGCCGCCGGGAGGCTTTTTATCTTCATGAATACAAACAAGGAAAATGGAAATCTATCAAAGTGTTAGATTTGACTTCAGTTTGAGAGTTATGCATTTTGGTGCGCACGCCTCGGGTTTGCTGCGAATTTCGCAGTCAGACCTTGCGGTGACAGGGGAGTGCAGTTTCCTGGTGCACTACATAAAATTGGAGAAAAAAATGGGTTCGATGCAAGAGTTGTCCCCCCATTCCCAGTGGGTAGAATCGTTACATGGTTACGTCAAGCCCTATTGGGATGAACTGTTGCAGGGCGAATGGGCGGAGGGCGTGGCGATCCACGCGGCTGTCGATTTCCGAGATGCGGGGTTGGATTCTTCAAATCTATCCGTTTATCCATGCGTTTCCGAAATTCCTTGCCGAGGCACTGATCAAGGTCGAGGACGATGACTCGCGCTCGTTCCTGATCGACAACATCCGCGTCGAGAAGGCGCACGCGGAACACTGGGTGTGGATGGGAATGGGCTTCGGGCTGAAGAAAAAGGACATGCTCGATCTAGCCGAGGGCAACCGCCCGGTGCTGCGCGATGTGCAGTCGCTGACGGACTGGCTCTGGTACATCAATACCAAGGGCACGCTGGCCGAGGCGGTTGCGGCCACCAGCTTCGCGATCGAGGGCATTGCGGGCGACATTGCCCGCAAGGTGACGGCGGGCTTTGAAGCCTATCGGGGTCAACCGGGCGTCGAGATGGGGCCCAAGACTTACAAGTGGTTCCGCGAGCACGCACACTACGATGATATTCATCCCAAGATCGCGCTGGAGATTGTGAAGCGCTATGCCACCACGGAGAAGATGCAGACGCGCGCCATGATCGCCGCAAAGCGCAGCATTCAGCTCTTGCACAATGCGCTGTTGACCGGGTATCAGGCCTATTCCCCGACACGGGCCGGTGAAGGTCGCTCGGACGGCGATCAACGCGCACAAGAGCGTCGCGTGGCGTATCAGGCTGTCGGGTTCCCCGACCGGCGCTTCAATGAACGGCGCGGCCGTTCGCGTCGCGCCGTCGCGTGAGCCTGCCGACTGCCAGTAACTGAAAGGGCGGATACCGAGACGGGCACCTCGCGGTGCCCGTTTTCATTCCTGCCGAAACCGGAGGTCTGCTTTCGCGTCTGGCCGGCTTCCCGACCCGCCGCCAGCTCAATCCTGCAGGCGCAGGGACAGGCGCGCGTACCGCCATAGCCAGGCGAGCGCGAGAAAAAACAGCGCGAACGAAAGGCCGATGGCCCACTCGACCACGTTCTCCACTCTGTCCTTGAGCTTGCTCTTCGAGCATCGGCGCAACGAAAACGTGGGCAATGGCGACCAGCATCGTCAGTCCGGCCAGTACCATCAGCACGACGTCCATGCGCGCGGGTACCGCCAGCGCGCCGCTGCGCACCAGGCGCTGCACGTGCCCGGACGCGATCAGGACGCAGACATAGGTAAGGCCGAAATAAACGATGGTGCCGTACCGGCGCAGCCATCGGTACATGTCACCCTCGGTGCCAAGAAAAGTCCCGTACACCACCAGAAAAATTGCGGCGACGACGCCCAGCCACGGCAACCATTGAAGAGACCGGCCGGTGGCGCCGTAACGTGCCAACCACGCCGCGCATAGAAGCCAGGTCACACCCTGGAGCGTTGCCGAGGGCAACATCAGCGCGCGAAAAATGTGATTCCCCAGGCCGTGCCGCGCGGCGCGGCTGATCGACACGCAGCCGTCTACCAGGGGAATGCAGTATGGGATGTAGCTCGTGAGCGACCGAGATCCACCACGCGCTCACCGCCGCGACCGCCATGAGTAAACCCGCGATCAATGGTAGCGGCCAGACTTGATGGCCGTGGCCGGCTGATGTGGTCATGGGATCAGTGCCAACGTTAACCCCGGCATCCGCGTGCCGGGATTTGGCTACGGGTTTCCATTCGCGGTGTTAAAGGCGCTCTGACCGTGCTTATCAAGCGCGACCGAGGCGATCTGAGCCGACGGTAAGTCGGCGAGGACCCGTAGTACGGCATGGCGCTATTTCTCGTCGAGATTTCAGCCGCGAATCAGCAGAACCGGACACTAAAACTGAAGGTAAATCTCGTCCACGTAGCACCATCCCCATTGTTCGCCTGGCTGGACGGATTTCATGATCGGATGGCGGGTGGCGTGAAAATGTTTCGCGGCGTGCTTGTTCTTGGAGCTGTCGCAACAGCCGACATGGCCACAGGTCAGGCACATGCGCAGGTGCACCCAGGAATCGCCGGTCTTCAAACAGTCTTCGCAGCCCTGGGCGCTCGGCGTCACTTCGTGGACTTCAGACAGATGCTTGCATTTCCCGGCCATTGTTCGGACACAGATATGGGTGCAGAGATGAAAGTAAGGAACTAAACTTCTTTAGTCACCAGTCACCAGTCACCAGTCACCAGTCACCAGTCGACCAGTCACCAGTCACCAGTCACCAGTCACCAGTCCCTGCCTTACATCTCGCAGGTACTCTTGTAAATCGAATTCCTGGGGAACGAAAATACCCTCCGCAGCATCGGCTCGAAGAACTCCAGCGGCGCGCATTCCATTTCGGGGTCGAACGCGGGGTTGTCGTAAATCTCGCAGAAACGCGCCGTGCGCTCGAAGTGGGGATGGCCGCGAAACTGCTCGCGCATGTTTGGATCCATGCCCACGTGCTGGAAGAAGAAGTAGCCCTGGAAAATGCCGTGCTTTTCAACCATCCAGTGGTTGGCCTCCGACACGAAGGGCTTGAGTATGGCGGCGGAGACGTCCGGGTGATTCCAGGAACCCAGCGTGTCGCCGATGTCATGCAGCAGCGCGCATACGACATACTCTTCATCCTCGCCGCCTTTGTGCGCGAGCGTGGCCGTAAGCAACGAATGTTGCAGGCGGTCCACAGCAAACCCTCCAGAGTCGCCGCCGAGCAGCCGCAAGTGCAGTGAGAATCCGGTCCGGGAGTTCCTTCGCGAAAGGCTGGTAGCGCGCAACGATGATGTCCCAGTCCGCCTTCGTACTCTCCTTCATGGATTTGAAGGCCGCGCGCTGCTCCATCAACATGTCACCCATCGCATCCCCCCGGTTCGGTCTATCAAGACGTGGTGGGGCAGTATAGCCCCAACGGATATCGCTTTCACCGCTGTGACGCACGGCGCACAAAGCAAAGTAAGAAGAGTACAAACGTCTTACCACGAAGGCACGAAGGCACGAAGAGAACCAGAGTCGTACGCGAAACTCGGGATCGAAAGTCCTGGCGCCAAGACAGCATGATAGTCAATCCCTGGAAACCGAGCTTCTGCCGATTTTCTGATTACGGCGCACCGGTTGGTTGAATTCGGGTTTCCTTGTACTGCTTCGTGTTCTTCGTGCCTTCGTGGTGAGAGTTCAGTTTTTCTGCCGGAGACAAATAAGAGGACGCCCGAAGGCGTCCTCTCTCTTTCCATACTGCGGGTCAGGCGCGGCCCAGCTTCTCGACGCAGGCCTTCTCGGTCATCTGTTCGAAGCCCTGGCCCTTGCAGGCGTTCTTGCCCTTGCACCCGCTCATGGATGTCTTGCACTCGCTCTTGCCCTTGCAGGCGTTGGCCCCGTAACACTTGACCTTCACCTCCTGGGCGGTCGCGGTGCTGACCATTCCGGTTGCAAACAGCGCTGCTGCCGCGGTTGCGATTGCCGCGCTGACCAATCTGCGATTAACGTTCATTCCCAGCCTCCTTCTTTGCATGGTTTCTTCAAATGGGTCGGGCCATTCGACCGGTCCTGCTTTCGTGCGGCCGGATGTCCCGCTTCCCGCGCTGACCGCGTGCCGGATTGAGCCGGCTCGTGGCACGAACGCCGGCAGCCGGCGGCGTTTACTGATGCCGGGGTGTCGCGTTCAACAGCATTTACGCTCTGGTCCGGGACTTGGATGCATGCCGGCGAGAACGGCGTGAGAACGGATTGCCGACAGGTCGGAGGACGTTGATCGCGCTTGACGCGCTTGCCGCAGGCAGGCAAGTTACGCGGCTCCAACAAGGAGGAGGATTCAGCTTGGCCTTGGTCGAAAAACTGCGAAACCAGATGGTGCTGCCGGTGATCGGCGCGCCAATGTTCATCGTCGGTAACCCCGACCTTGTTATAGAGCAATGCAAGAGCGGGGTCATCGGCTCTTTCCCGGCGCTGAACGCGCGCCCCGCGGAAGCACTGGACGAGTGGCTCGACCGCATCGAGGCAGCGCTCGCTCACCACGCCCAGGCGCATCCGAAGGCGAAGATCGCACCCTATGCGGTGAACCAGATCATCCACCATTCGAATGACCGGCTCGACCGCGATCTCGATGCCTGTGTGCGGCATCGCGTGCCGATCATCATCACCAGCCTGCGATCGCCGGACGATGTGGTGAAGCAGGTTCATCAATACGGCGGCGTGGTGTTCCACGACGTGATCAGCATTCGCCATGCCGAGAAGGCCCTGGAGGCCGGCGTGGACGGCCTGGTGCTGGTCTGCGCCGGCGCCGGCGGCCACGCCGGCATGCTCAGCCCGTTTGCGCTGGTGCGCGAAGTCAGGCGGTTTTTTTCCGGTCCGATCGCGTTGTCAGGCGCGATTACCGATGGTGCCGGAGTGCTCGCTGCCGAGGCGATCGGGGCGGATTTTGCCTACGTCGGCACGCGCTTCATCGCTACCCGCGAGGCCAACGCGGTCGATGCCTACAAACGGATGATAGTGGACAGCAGTGCCGCGGACATCGTCTATACGCCGTTTTTCTCAGGGGTACACGGCAACTATCTGAAGGGGAGCATCAAGGCGGCCGGCCTTGACCCGGATAACCTGGCTCCTGTGGACAAGACTTCGATGAACTTCGGCTCGGGGCGGACCAAAGCCTGGAAGGATATCTGGGGTGCGGGGCAGGGCGTTGGCAACATCGACGACGTGCCGCCGGTGCGCGAACTGGTCGAGCGCTTGCGCGAGGAATACGAAGCTGCGCGCGGTCGCCTACAACTTGCCCCGACCGGGCCGCCAGCCTAGCAAAGTCAAAACCTAACACAGAGGCACAGAGAACACAGAGGGCACAGAGGAAAACGAAAGATCGGGAGAGTAACAGCAGCCATTACGCGCCGGTACCGTAACGATCGCGACTATTTTGTTCTTGTCCTCTTGCGCATTTCTCTGTGTTCTCTGTGCCTCTGTGTTGGGTGGAGAGCGTTAGGTCTTAGGCAATATCGGCAATCCGATCGGCTATCAGCCCGGCGTGCTCGCGCTGGGTATGGAATTTAATGGCGGGCCAGCGATCCCGGATCACTTTCATCTCGTACTTGGTATTGGTCAGTACCGCCAGCGCATCGGCGGCATCGCGTGCCACCCGGCCGGCATTGGCTGCCACGAACTTCTCGAGTTCCGCCGGATCGTCGGCCGACACCCAGCGCGCGCAGGTGTACGAAGCCGGCATCAGCCGCGCTTCCACGCCGTATTCGTGCTGCAGGCGGTGCGCGGCGACGTCGAACTGAAGGCTCCCCACCGCGCCCAGCAGCGTCATGGTGTTGCGCAGCGGTCGGAACACCTGGATCGCGCCTTCCTCGCCGAGTTGCAGCAGCCCGGTGCGAAGCTGTTTGGCGCGCAACGGATTCACGACCTCGATGGTGTGGAAGATCTCCGGCGCGAAGAACGGCAGCCCTGTGTATTGCAGATCCACTCCGTCGGTCAGCGTGTCGCCGAGCTGGATGCCTCCGTGGGTGGGGATGCCGATGATGTCGCCGGCGTAGGCTTCGTCCAGCAGTTCGCGCCGCTGCGACAGGAAGGAGACCACGTTGTTGGGACGGATCTCCTTGCCGGTGCGCTGAATCTTCACGCGCATGCCGCGTTCGAAACGTCCCGAGCAGACGCGCACGAACACCACCCGGTCGCGATGCGCGGGATCCATGTTGGCCTGGATCTTGAAAACGACGCCGGAGAAATGCTTGTCGTGCGGATCGACCTGGCCCTGCACCGCGACCCTCGGTTGCGGTGGCGGCGCGATATCCACCAGCGCATCCAGCACTTCGCGTACGCCGAAGTTGTTGATCGCCGAACCGAAGAAAACCGGCGTCTGCCGGCCCGCGAGGAACTCCTCGCGCGAAAAGACGGGCGTGGCCGCGCGAATCAGGTCGATGTCATGGCGCGCCCGTTCGAACTCGGCGCCAAAGCGTTCGCGCAGTGAAGGATGGTCCAGTCCGCTGATGACTTCGTCGCGCTGTCCCAGCCGGTCATCGCCGGCGCGGAACACGCGGATGCGGTCCTCCGCCAGGTCGTAGACGCCGTGAAACGACTTGCCCATGCCGATCGGCCACGAAAACGGCACCGCGGCCATGCCGAGCACGCGCTCGATTTCGTCGATCAGGTCGAGCGGTTCGCGCACTTCCCGGTCCATCTTGTTGATGAAGGTGAGGATGGGCGTGCCGCGCGAGCGGCACACTTCCAGAAGCCGCAGCGTCTGTGCTTCCACGCCGTTGCCGGCGTCGATCACCATCAGCGCCGCGTCCACCGCGGTCAGCACCCGGTAAGTGTCCTCGGAAAAGTCCTGGTGGCCCGGCGTGTCGAGCAGGTTCACCACCTTGCCCCGGTACTCGATCTGCATCACCGAGCTGGCGACCGAAATGCCACGTTGCTTCTCGATCTCCATCCAGTCCGAGGTGGCGTAGCGGGTGGCTTTGCGCGCCTTTACGCTGCCGGCGATGTGGATCGCGCCGGCGAAGAGCAGCAGCTTTTCGGTGAGCGTGGTCTTGCCCGCGTCCGGGTGCGAAATGATGGCGAAGGTGCGCCGCTGCTCAACCCTTTCGGCGAGGACTTCCCTGGAAATGTCGCTCATGAACCGCTGGCCGGCCCGGGTGTACCCGCGCCCAAGCCTGAAGACTGAAGAAAGCCGCGCATTCTACGGATTCGCTCCGCCCGCGTCCACCCAAAAGGGCCGAGGTACGAGGGCCGAGGTTCGAGTAAAAGCTCCTTCGAAGTTCAGGACTGAGGACTGAGTGCTGTGGACTAAGAAGATGCTCCAGTGCCTTTACTCGTACCTCGGCCCTCGTACCTCGAGCCTCGGGGTTTATTCCTTCCCCGGATCCTTGAAGTTCGGACCTGCTCGAACTCGACGTTGTAGAGCTTTCCGTTCACCTTCTGGACCCGCCGGATGTAGATGGTCTGGATGCGTCACGGGTCTCCGGGTCGATGGTTACGGGTCCGCGCGGGCTGTCGAGCTTCAGGCCCTTGAGCACGTCCATTGCCTTGTCGCCGTCGAGTTTGCCGTTCAGCCGGCGGTGACTTCGTAGATGGCGGCCATGCCGTCCCAGCCGCCGACCGCCATGAAGTTCGGCCGGTGTGCGTTGTCGAGTTCGGCGAACGCCTTGAGGAAGGCCTTGTTCTGCGCGCTGTCGTGGGCAATGGAATAGTGGTGCGAAGTCACCACGCCCAGCGGCGTGTCGCCCATCGCTTCGATCACTGCCGTCTTCGGTGACGATCGCCGGTGCGATCAGCCGGATGCCCGTCTTGTCGAGCTCGCGCTCGTCAAAGCCCTTCATGAACGCCACCGGCTGCTCGCCTGCCGGCAGGAAGATGAACACGGCCGCGGGCTTCGCGTCCTTGATGCGCTGTAGAAACGGCGAGAAATCCGGATTGCGCAGCGGCACGCGCACGTCGCCGACGATTTTGCCTCCGGCGGCCTAAACGTCTTCTTGAAAGTGGTCTCGGCATCGATGCCCGGACCGTAGTCCGACACCAGCGTATAGACCTCCTTGACTCCGTTCGTGCATCGCCCAGGTCGCGATCGGTGCCGTGATCTGCGGCAGTGTGAACGAGACACGTGCAATGTAGGGCGAGCTGAGTGGTGATGATCGAGGTTGCCGCATTCATGACGATCATCGGCGTTCTTCCCTCGGTCGCCAGTGGCGCGACGGCGAGCGCGTTCGGCGTCAGACCGAATCCCGCAAGGAAAGTCCACCTTGTCGTTGGCGATCAGTTGCTGGGCCTGGCGCTTGGCGATCTCCGGCGCTGCGCCGGTGGTGTCCTTGACGATCAGTTCGATCTTGCGGCCGGCGACCGTATCGCCGCTGCGCCTTCATGTAGGCGCGCGCGCCGTCGAGGATTTGGCGGCCGATGTCGGCGAACGGGCCGCTCATTTCCAGCACCATGCCGACCTTGATCGGCTCCTGGGCCGGGACCGATGAGGCCAGAACGCAGCCGGCAGCCAGCGCCGAGGCTGTCAAAAGGCGTTTGAACATCGTTCTCCTCCAATGAAGTGATGCGAAAAACAGATTTCGTCGCTAACCGACTAAACTATCTTCCTGCGTCCGCGGTTGACCGGCGCGCGTCTTCGCTGGTGAATTCGCCACTCTACAACAATCTGGAATCAGCCCATGACCTCCCGTAATGCGCCACCGTTTCGAGCCGACCACGTCGGCAGCTTTCTTCGCCCCAAGGAACTGCTGGAGGCGCGCGACCAGCTCAAACAGCGGCGCCCTGTCGAAGGGCGGACCTGCGCGCGGTGGAGGACCGCGCGATCCGCGATATCGTGCGCTTCCAGGAGGATCTCGGGCTCCAGGGCATCACCGACGGCGAGTTCCGGCGCACCTATTTCCATATCGACTTTCTGGAGCAGCTTGACGGCGTCGAGACGCGCGGAGGCATCGCGGCGAGCTTTCACGGCGAGGCCGGCGAGGTGAACTTCGCGCCGCCGGTGATGCACGTCACCGGCAAGCTCCGCCACGCACGGCCGATCCAGTTGGAGGACTTCAAATTCCTCAGGTCGGTGACCAGGCGCGTGCCGAAGGTGACCATTCCCTCGCCCACCATGCTGCATTTTCGCGGCGGGCGCGCTGCCATCAGCAAGGAAGCCTACCCGGACATGGAGGCCTTCTACGACGATGTCGCCCGCGTGCTATCGCGAGGAACTCAAGCAGCTCGGGGCGGCGGGCTGCACCTACCTCCAGCTCGACGACACCAATCTCGCCTATCTCTGCGATCCGAAGATGCGCGAGGGTGCGCGCAGCCGCGGCGACGATCCGGACGAACTGCCGCGGCGCTACGCCCGGCTGATCAACGCCGCGATCGCGGACCGGCCGGCGGGTATGACGGTGTGCACGCACCTGTGCCGCGGCAACTTCAAGAGCGCCTGGGTGGCCGAAGGCGGATACGAGCCGGTTGCCGAAGTGTTGTTCAATGATTTGAATGTCGACGGTTATTTCCTGGAGTATGACGACGAGCGTTCCGGGGATTTTTCGCCGCTCCGGTTTGTGCCGAAAGACAAGATCGTGGTGCTCGGCCTGGTGACCACGAAGCTCGGCGAGCTCGAATCGAAGGACGATCTCAAACGCCGGATAGACGAAGCAGCGCGCTACGTGCCGATGGAGCAGCTGTGCCTTTCACCGCAGTGCGGATTTTCGAGCACCGTGCATGGCAACGAGATCGCGCGCGACGCGCAGGCCGCGAAGCTGCGCCTGGTAGTCGAGACCGCTCGCGAAGTCTGGGGGACTGTGTAAGCCGGCAGAAGACCGCGTAGAAGCGTGTGCTGAATGCTGCGTGCTGCGACAGAACCAGCCGGCCCTCGGCCGACTGCGAGGAGGTGGGGGGAAAAGTCGGTCCTGACAAATTACTCATCATATAGGCCGGATCCCATCAGCCCGCACTCGCAGTGCCCGGGATTTTGGGACCCTATGCGCGCTGGCGCACGGAGTGTGCGGACCGGGAAGCGTAGGGTAACTGGTGTCCCGTGAATCGCTTCAGGCACGCGATTCGATCCTTTAATCTACGCGAAAGGCAATCTCATGAACAGCATCGTCTACCTCGTCGGCGCAGTCGTCATCATTCTTGCTATCCTTGTCGTTTCTCGGGCTGCGCTAGAGCGTCAAAAGGATTTAAGGATCATGCAACTAGGCGACCAGCAGGCCAGCGGCAACGTCGAGGATCGGCGGGGGATGGGCATGGTCGGGGGCGGGCTGGGCGTCGGCGGAATCGTGATCGCCGTCATCGCCTACTTCCTCGGCTTCGACCCCAGCACCGTGATGAACGTGGCCGAGCAGGTCGCCCCCCAGGGCGAAACGCGCGAGGCGCCCAAGGGCGCGCCCGCGGACGAGATGGGGCAGTTCGTCTCCAAGGTCCTCGGCAGCACCGAGGACGTCTGGGGCAAGATCTTCCAGCAGTCGAACAGCCAGTACCGCCCCCCGACGCTGGTGCTCTATGACGGGCAGGTGCGCTCGGCCTGCGGCATGGGGCAATCGGCCATGGGCCCCTTCTACTGTTCCGGCGACGAGAAGCTCTACATCGACCTCGCGTTCTTCCGCGACCTGCAAACGCGCTTCCGCGCCCCGGGCGATTTCGCCCAGGCCTACGTGATCGCCCACGAGGTGGGCCACCACGTGCAGAAGCTCACCGGCACCTTCCAGAAGATGGAAGCGGCGCGCGGGCGCGTCTCCGAGGCCGAAAACAACCGGACTTCCGTGCGCATGGAGTTGCAGGCCGACTGCTACGCGGGCGTGTGGGGACACCACGCGGGCACCATGAATCAGCTGGACTCCGGCGACATCGCCGAAGCGCTCAACGCCGCGACGGCGATCGGAGACGACCGCCTGCAGAAGCAGACCCAGGGCCGCGTCGTGCCCGAGTCGTTCACCCACGGCTCATCGGAGCAGCGCGTGCGCTGGTTCAAGCGTGGCATGGATTCGGGCCGCCCGAAGGACTGCGACACGTTCTCGACCACTTCGCTTTAAGAGTCCCGAGCGCAACACGCCCCGGTTGAAGCCGGGTTTATTCTCGCAAGCCGGGTTCACCCTAATAGCTTCGCCGGCGTCGCCACGCAACGGGCTGGCTTCGCGCCCCTTTCGTCCTTTCCTGGACTTTTTTGCGGCCTTTGCGTCAACGCTCTTATTGCCGGCCCTCGGCCGGCTGATTCTCTCGGAGCACACAACAGACAACACTGGAACTAAAGTGGCTGATGTCTGGCGGCGGTCGAGTAAAAGTACAAAGCTCAAAGTTGAAAGTGAACTGCGTTGTTTCGATTCCGGATTGCCCTTTTTCAGCCTTTCACTTTTGCCTTCTCCTTTAACCTTTCACCTCGCTCTGGAGCGCACTCGCTTATAATCCTCCGCTCTTCGAACCTCAGGCAATTTCAGATTCATGGCTCAGTACGTTTACACGATGCAGCGTGTGGGCAAGATCGTCCCACCCAAACGCCAGATCCTCAAGGACATTTCGCTGTCTTTCTTCCCTGGCGCCAAGATCGGCGTGCTCGGTCTCAACGGTTCGGGCAAATCAAGCCTGCTCAAGATCATGGCCGGCCTGGACAAGGAGATCGAAGGCGAAGCCATCCCGATGCCGAACCTGCGCATCGGATTCCTGCCCCAGGAACCGCAGCTCGACCCCAAGCAGACGGTGCGCGAGGCCGTCGAGGAGGGGCTCGGAGAAACTTTCGAAGCGAAGCAGAAGCTCGACGAGATCTACGCTGCCTATGCCGAGCCGGACGCCGACTTCGACAAACTTGCCGGCGAGCAGGCGAAGTACGAAGCCATTCTGGCCACCAGCTCTGGCGACAACGTGGAGCACCAGCTCGAGATCGCCGCCGACGCGCTGCGCCTGCCGCCGTGGGAGGCGAAGATCGAGAAACTTTCAGGCGGCGAGAAACGCCGCGTCGCACTGTGCCGCCTGTTGCTGTCGAAGCCCGACATGCTGCTGCTGGACGAGCCGACCAACCACCTCGACGCCGAAAGCGTGGACTGGCTGGAGCAGTTCCTGCAAAAGTTTCCGGGAACCGTGGTGGCGGTGACCCACGATCGTTATTTTCTCGACAACGCCGCTGAGTGGATTCTGGAACTCGACCGCGGCCGCGGCATTCCGTGGAAAGGCAACTACAGTTCCTGGCTGGAACAGAAGGAAAAACGCCTGGAGGTCGAAGCGAAGCAGGAATCCGCCCGCATCAAGGCGATGCAGAAGGAACTGGAGTGGGTGCGTTCCAGCCCCAAGGCGCGCCAGGCCAAGAGCAAGGCGCGCATTGCGCGGTTCGAGGAGCTGTCGTCCCACGAGCACCAGAAGCAGAATGAAACCCAGGAAATTTTCATTCCGGTCGCCGAGCGCCTGGGCGACAGTGTCATCGAGTTCAAGAACGTGAGCAAGGGCTACGGCGACCGTCTGCTGATCGACAAGCTGAGCTTCAAGGTCCCGCCCGGCGCCATCGTCGGCATCATCGGCCCGAACGGCGCCGGCAAGTCCACGCTGTTCCGCATGATCTCGAGCAAGGAGAAGCCCGACAGCGGCGAAGTGGTGCTCGGCTCCACCGTCAAGCTGGCGTACGTGGACCAGAGCCGCGATGCGCTCGCCAACAAGAAGACGGTGTGGGAGGCGATCTCCAACGGACAGGACATCCTCACCGTCGGCAAATTCGAAATGCCGTCGCGCGCCTACGCTGGCCGCTTCAATTTCAAGGGCGCCGACCAGCAGAAAGTCGTCGGCAATCTCTCCGGCGGCGAGCGCGGCCGACTGCATCTTGCCACGACGCTGATCGCCGGCGGCAACGTGCTGCTGCTCGACGAACCCTCCAACGACCTGGACGTGGAAACCCTGCGCGCGCTAGAAGACGCGCTGCTGGAATTCGCCGGCAGCGTGCTGGTGATCTCCCACGACCGCTGGTTCCTGGACCGCATCGCCTCCCACATCCTGGCGTTCGAAGGCGACTCGCAGGTGGTGTTCTTCGACGGCAACTACCAGGAGTACGAGGCCGACAAGGTCAAGCGTCTGGGCGAAGAAGGCGCCAAGCCCAAGCGGCTCCGGTACAAGCCGCTGAAATAGGCGTCATCGCGTTTCTCTGTTTTTCGCGGCCTGCCGGTCCGGCCGGGCGCGGCTTTTCCGTGGCCAATTTCTCTGCTTCCCAATATGCCGCTGGACTAGGCGTGGCGCGGCTTGTATGCAAAGATGCCGTGCCAATCGGCCAGGGGAGAATGACGCCATGTGGTTCGTCGGGCTTTTTATCGGGCTCCTTCTCGGAAGTATCTTCGGCGGCCGCTATGGAATGCTCTGGGGAGGTGTGCTCGGCGCCGTGGCCGGCGCGCTGATCACCCACTTTCGCGCCCAAGCCCGCCAACCCGAAATCGAGACCCGGCTCGCCGCGCTCGAGGCCGCGGTCCGGGAACTGCGCCAGAAGTTGCCCCCGGAACCAGCGACACCGGCGACTGCGACAGCGATCCAGCCCAAGCCGGCTGCTGCGCCTTCGGTGCCGGAGGTGACGCCGGCAATCCGGCAACCCGTTCCGGAGGCGGTTTCACCGGTTCTCCCGCGACCGGTCGATGCGGATGCAGCCGCCGCGACTTCCACGTCCGAACCGGTTTACGCCGAGCCTGTTTCATCACAGCCGGTAGAACCTTCGCCCCTCGACCGCGCATGGAGCTGGCTCACTGGCGGCAATGCGCTGGTGCGGGTCGGCGTGGTGGTGCTCTTCTTCGGCGTGGCGTTCCTGCTGAAATACGCCTACGAGCACACGCATGTGCCCATCGAGGTGAGGTTGATCGGCGTCGCACTCGGTGCTGCCGTGATGCTGGCGATCGGCTGGCGGTTGCGCAGCCGCAAGCCGGTTTATGCGCTGGCAATGCAGGGAGGCGGCGTGGGACTACTCTATCTCACGGTGTTCGGCGCGTTCCGCCTGTTCAACCTGATTCCGGGCGAGGCGGCGTTCTTCGTGCTCGTCGCGGTCGCGGTCCTCTCGGCCGTGCTCGCGGTGCTCCAGAACGCGATGTCCCTCGCGGTACTGGGCGTGTCGGGCGGCTTCCTCGCCCCGGTGCTCGCATCGACCGGAGGCGGCAGTCATGTGATGCTGTTCAGCTATTACGCCGTGCTCAACGCCGGTGTTCTGGGCATCGCGTTGTACCGGGCGTGGCGTCCGCTCAACGTACTTGGATTTGTCTTCACGTTCGGCATCGGCGCCATGTGGGGTGCGCGCTTCTACCGGCCGGAGCTGTTCGGGAGCACCGAGCCGTTTCTGGTGTTGTTCTTCCTGGAGTACGTTGCGATCGCGGTTCTGTTCGCATTGAGGCAGGCGCCGCAACTCAGGCACTACGTCGACGGCACTATTGTTTTTGGCACTCCGCTGGTCGGCTTCGGCCTGCAGAGCGGGCTGGTGCACGACATCGAGTACGGCGCCGCTTGGAGCGCGGTCGCGCTGTCCGCGATCTATCTGGTCGTGGCCTCGGCGCTCTATCGCCGCCACGCCGAAACCCTGCGCATGCTGGTCGAGGCGTTCCTCGCGCTGGGAGTGATTTTCGCGACGCTGGCGATTCCGCTCGCCTTCGATGGCCGCTGGACATCGGCGGCATGGGCGCTGGAAGGGGTGGCTGCGTACTGGGTCGGCGTGAAGCAGGGCAGGAGGCTGCCGCGCGCCTTCGGCCTGCTGCTGCAGTTCGCGGCCGGCGTCGCTTTTGTGGTGGACGCGGGCCGGGGATTCGGCGACACACCGATTCTCAACAGCTTCTATCTCGGCTGCGTACTCATCGCCGGTGCCGCGCTGTATTCCAATTGGGCATTCGGACGCCATAGCGAGAAAGCGGGCCGACTCGACGCGCAGGTGTCGATCGTCGTGTTTGCCTGGGGCCTGGCCTGGTGGACTTTCGGCGGCCTGCACGAGATCGACCGGCACGTTCCTTTTGAGGAAAAGCTGAATGCATCGCTGCTGTTCGTCACCGGCACGTGCGCCGCGTTCAGCACACTGTGGGGACGGGGATGGCCGATCGCGCGCTTTCCCGCGCTGGCGCTCATGCCGTTGCTGGTGTTCATCTTTTGTGTGAATGTGGTTGCGCATTCGTACCAGCATCCGCTCGCCGGTTTCGGCTTGCTGGCATGGCCCATCGCCTTCCTGTTCCACGTGCGGATTCTGCGGCGGCACGACCAGGCGGACAGCGACTACAGGACCCTGTTGCACGCATTCGGTGTCTGGCTGCTGGCGGCGGTGGGCGCTTGGGAAGTCGGCTGGCAGATCGATCGCGTCGTCGAGGGCAGGCATGTGTGGCCGCTGATCGCCTGGGCGCTGGTGCCGGGCGGCTTGCTCGCGACGCTGGCACTCAAGGGCCACGCAATCACGTGGCCGGTGATGCGCTATCCAAAGGCCTATCTATGGGTCGGCGCGCTGCCGCTTGCCGTGTTCCTGCTGGGCTGGACGGTTTACGCAAACGTCGGCAACGACGGCAACCCTGAGCCGCTGCCCTATTTGCCGCTGCTGAATCCGTTAGACATCGCGCAATTGCTGGCTTTTGCCTGCCTGGCCATGTGGTGGAGGGGATTGCCGGGCTACGGCATCGGCAGTGCCGCGGAAGTACCGGCATCGTGGCCACGCGCGCTTCTCGGTGCCGCCGCGTTCATTTTTCTCAACGGCGTGCTGTTGCGCACGCTGCATCATTGGGCCGGCATCCCATACCAGCTCGACGCGATGCTCCGCTCGGACCTGGCACAGGCGTCGCTTTCGATCTTCTGGACCGTGCTGGCGCTGGTGGCCATGCTGTGGGCGCATCGCCGGGGATTGCGCGTGCTCTGGTTCTCCGGGGCCGGGCTGATGGCAGTTGTCGTGATTAAACTGTTCCTGGTGGATCTGGCGAAAGTGGGCGGGATCGAGCGCATCGTATCCTTCATCGCCGTCGGGGTCCTGATGCTTGTCATCGGCTACTTCGCGCCGCTGCCGCCGAAGAAGACGGAGGCCTCATGAAATCACTGTTGCCCGTGATCCTCGCTGCGGCAAGTCTCGCGGCCACCGCTGCGGAATCGCCGGAGGACTTTGCGTTTGCGGTGCCGATCGAAGGTCTCGGTGCAGACGCGCTGCACCGGGTCGCGATCCCGCAATCGGTTTACGAGGCGGCGGCATTTGCCGATCTGCGCGACCTGCGCGTCTTCAACGGCGACGGCGAAGTGGTGCCGTACGCGTTTCGTCCGGTCGAGCGCACCTCGGAAAAACCGGCACCAGTTGCGCTGGCGATTTTTCCGTTGCGTGGCCCGCCTGACGCGCGCTCCGACGAACTCGATCTGAATTTCGACAAGAGCGGCGGCAGGGTCAGCGTCAGGCTGAGGTCGCGCGAGGCGAAGGCCGGGCCGCAGGTGCTGCTCGGTTATCTGATCGACGCCTCAGTGCTGAAGACACCGCTGAACGGCATCGAAGTGGACTGGGGGAGGGCGGCCGCCGACGGGCTGGTCTCCGTGCGGCTCGAAGCGGGAGACGATCTCAAAGCACTGGACCATTCTGGCCGCGGATGCGCCGCTCGGCGCACTCACGCACGCCGGCCGGCGCCTGGAACGCAAGGTGATCGAGTTCCGGCCGCTGAAGGCGAAATACCTGCGCCTGATGTGGGTCGCTCCGGCGCGGGCCATCGAACTGAAGGCAATCGCGGGATTGTCGCCGGAGCGGCATGCACAGCCGGAGCGTTCCTGGAAGGAAGTCGTTGCGACGCCCGATGCCGGCAAGCCAGGCGAGTATCTTGCCGACCTCGGCGGCAGGTTTCCGCTGGACCGGCTCGCGCTGCGGCTGCCGCAGGAAAACACCATCGTGCCGGTCCGCCTTCTGTCCCGTGACAAGCCAGAAGACGGATGGACGCCGGTGACGCACGCGGTTGCCTATCGCCTGAATCAGGACGGACGCGAACTGGTCAGCCCGGACATCGCGGTCGGCGTGAATTCAAATCGCTACTGGCTGTTACGGGTGGACCCGGCGGCCGGCGGCATAGGTTCGGGATCGCTGATCGTGAAGGCAGGCTGGACGCCGCGCGAAATCGTTTTCACTGCGCGAGGCAGCGGACCGTTCCGGCTGGCCTACGGCAATTCGAAGGCGCAGGCGGGATCACTTCGTATCGACACCCTGGTGCCGGGCTGGCGCACCGACCAGGAGCCGCAGATGTCGGTCGCCTCAACCGGCGCCTCACAAACGCTGGCGGGCGAAGCGGCCGCACGTCCGCGTGCAGACCTGAAGAAGTGGGGACTGTGGTCGGCACTGCTCGCGGGCGTGGCAGTGCTCGCGTGGATGGCGTGGCGGCTGTCGAAGCAGATGCAGGGGCCCGACACGAAGTGATGTCACCGTTCGCGCGCGGACCGGCCGATGCGTTTTCAGGCTGGCGCGAGCACGCGCAATTCCATACTCTTGACGAAGGCCTTCACCCTGGCGCGGTAGGCCTGCATGTGCGGCGCGACGCCGTGCGCCTTGAGTGCCGCGACGGTTTCCCATTTTTCGATCACGACTACTTTATCTGCGCCGACCTTGAACTGGATCGGAATGTCGGTCTCGGCATCAATGGCCGGCCCATACTCGATGCAGCCGGCTTCAGCGCGCACATCGGGAATAAGCTTACGGAATTCGGCCAGAAACTTCTCGCGCGTTCCGGGCGCGAGCTCGACGGTGGCAATGACGTGGACCATTTATTTTCCTTTGACGGGTTGGGAGATCAGGATCCGGGTTCGAGCAGCCGGCGCAGCACCATGCGGCGGTTGCGGACGTAGGGCCGGACCTCGGTGGGCCAGCGCCCCTTGTCCACAGCCCTGGCCCAGGCATCGCTCACCAGCACCTCCGGGCTTTCGATTTCGTAAACGGCGCTGTAGCGCGGCTCGTCCTCATGGACGACGGTCTGCTTCGCGCCGCGCACGAACACTGTAAGCGGTTCGGTCTTGTAGCGCTTCGCCGAAATCACCCCCGGCACTTTCAGCAGCAGCGGCACGTGCTCCGCGTCGTAGACCTCGTTGAAAAGGTCTTCCTTCGCGGGATCCACGTCCATGCTGGCGATGAAGAGGTAGCGCGCTTTGGCGGCCATGGCTTCACCCGCGGCCGACGAACGGCATCTTGGTCGCCATGATGGTCACGAACTGCATGTTCGTATCCAGCGGCAGGCTCGCCATATGCAGCACCGCCTCCGCCACGCGCTGCACGTCCATCGTCGGCTCGACCTTGATTTCGCCGTTGGCCTGCGGAACGCCCTTGGTCATTTTTGCCGCCATTTCGGTCAGCGCGTTGCCGATGTCGATCTGAGAGCAGGCGATGTCGTACTTGCGTCCGTCCAGCGAAGCCGATTTGGTCAGACCGGTTACTGCGTGCTTGGTCGAGGTGTAAGGCGCGGAGTTGGGACGCGGCGCATGCGCGGAGATCGAGCCGTTGTTGATGATGCGTCCGCCGCGCGGGTTCTGGTCCTTCATCATCCGGAATGCCTCCTGCATGCAGAGAAACATGCCGGTGAGGTTGATGTCGACGACGTTGCGCCATTGCTCGACGGTCAGGTCCTCGAGTGGTACTCCCGGGGCGCTGACGCCGGCATTGTTGAACAGCAGGTCCAGGCGGCCGAAGGTCTGCTTCGTCTTCGCAAACAGCGCCTTCACCGACTGCGGATCGCTCACGTCGGTCGGCACCGCCAGCGCCCGCGCGCCTGCGCCCGATTCCTTCACGGCCTGCTCCAGCGCATCCTTGCGCCGTCCCGCGAGCGCGACGCTGTACCCGTTCTTCAGGAGCGTGAGCGCTACGCTCTTGCCGATGCCGCTGCCTGCGCCCGTAACGATGGCTATCTTGTTCTGCGCGCCCATACTCTTCTCCTCCTCAAAAGTGTCCGCAAAGGCCGCATGCTACCCCATCGCGCAGCCAATTTCCCGGGGCGTGAATTCGGCCGGGGCCGCAGACTGTAGAATGCGCGCCGGAGGATAATGATCGTGATGCAAATCGGAAGGTTATTGGGAGTGGTGCTTGCCGGCATGCTGGTTGCAATCGGACCGGCGGCAGCGGACGCGCTCAAGGACGACGCCATAGCGAGGCTGGCGGCGAGCCATGAGCCAGACGTTCCGCTGGCGGTCGGCCGGCTGGCGGTGAAGCAGGCCGGACTCGGTGCAGCGCGGACCTTGCTCGCCCAGCGCGGCCGCGATGCCGGACTCGGCCGCGGCTGGAACGCCGCTGCGCCGGAGTGGCAGGAGGCCGAGGAACACTTCAGCGCGATCGTCGACGGCGTCATCGCGCGCGGCATCGAGGATGCTAACTGGTTGCGCGCGATCTGGGCCGATCAGGCGGCCCGTGTGCTGAACGCCGAAGAAGCCGACGAAATTGCCACCCATTTCGCCACGCCCAACGGGCGCGAGCAGCGCATCGTTGTCGAAGTCAAGGTGGTGGGCGAGTTGCTGCTGGCCAGCTACACGTTCACCGAGCGGATCAGCGATCGGGTGCCCGGGTCGGAGCGCGAATTCGAGCGCATGCAGATGGTTTGGGCGGAGCGCGAACCTTTCCGGGCGAGAAACTTTGAAGGCGACGCAGGCGCGGCACGCTTCGGCTCGCGCAACCCGGGCGTGAAATACGTCAGGATGCTCGCGATCCAGGGTGTCGACGCAATGCTGGGGCACATCAACGCGGTGTGCGCCGAGGCGGTTCGCGCCGTGTCGGATGCCGCTGCGCAAGCCGACCCCTTTATCGAAGCCTATCGCCGGCGCACCGCGAACTGAGCGAACCGCACGTCCGTTTGCGAGAGCGGCAGGGTTTGTGCAGTGTTCCCGATCTGTTGCCGGCGCAGCAATGCGCCGCTGACATCGTTGACAGCCGGAAGACGCGGACTGTCGGCAATCAGCAGAGATTCTGGAGGGTCACTCTCCGCTTACCCTGGCTGAAACGAACCGGATGATTTTTTCGACAGGCGCTGAGTCCACAGCCAGGATCAACGCCTCATGGATCTGCTCTTGGGTATCGAGGTTATTCACTGCGAAACCACTCTTTGCCGCCTGACAGCGCAGCAGGTTCTTCTCGGCGGCCGTCAATTGGCATGTGCCAGGCATTCCCACCAGTCTCAGCATATGTAGGCTCCTTTCGGCCGACCCGCCCCTGGGATTTCCGATGCATGACGCAAGGATGGCGGCTTTCTGCAAAGTAATTTTTGCGACGTGCCACCTGCATGTCTGTGCGGTAGCACACATTAGGCGCCCTGAGCAAGCTGGGAGAAGGCCATACCGAGGCAAGTGCCGGTCGACCGCGGATTGCTACTGGTTTGTATGCCGCTATGCTGGGGAACGCCGCAGGGTGAACGGAAGTGCCCGATATCTTGGTAAATTCAGGGGTGGGCAGGGGATTCAACGCAGCCCATGACAGCCCCAAAGCGGCGGTTGCTTGTACTGGCGCGTGCGTGCGAGGGCAGAATCGCTTGATTGCAAAATGCGGTTGTTCAGACCGGGTACCCGCCAACCCAGATTGAATGGCCGGCGCTACTCAGGGGCGTGCGCGTCCGCTTGTCTTGCCAGCGACCCGTGCTTCAAGAGTGGGCTGATTGACGCCAGGTATGGAGTCGTGCCCTGCCCCGTCACTTGACCTGATCGGATGCGGCAAACGCGTCGCGCAGCTTCGCTATGCCGAATCCCGGCAGGCGCGTCGCATCGAGTATTTCCTTCTCCCGTCGCGCCATCAGATCTATCGCTGCAGACAGCTTGTCGAGCAGATCGCGCGGTATCACGATGGCGCCGTGGCGATCGGCATGGACGATATCGCCGTCCGATACGACCATGCCGAATACATCCACCTGCCTGCCGATATCGACGACCTGCACCCAGGCATGGCTGGGGCTCAACGATGCGGCCAGGCACTGGAACTGCGGGTGCATCGCGTCGAGATCGCGCATCGAGCCGTTCGTCACTGCGCCGGCGCAGCCCAGGCCCCAGTGGATATGGGTGTTCACCTCTCCCCAGAACGCACCCAGTCCGGGCTGACTGTCGATATCCTGTACCACGGAAACCGTGGGCTGCGGCGGTTGCGCCAGATGCTCGTAGTAGGCGAGCTGATTTTTCCTGCGTACTGCCGGATCGTAAGGCGTGGAAGAGCGGATCGTCACCGTCCTGGCGAAGCCGACGATCGGCGGCAATTTCGGAAACGCGGCGATCAGCGTGTGCCGGGTGAAACCGGTAATGGTGCGCTGCCCGCGCGCGATCTCCAGTGCGTTGGCGATGGTGGGCGTGTCGAAGCGGCGCAGATATTCGAACAGTGAGCCTGTGTCCACTTGAATCCTCCCGTTTTAGGTTTATAGTGAGCTTAGCGCAAGCGGAGGATTCATGTTGCATACTGGCAATTATCTGGCCGACCAGTTGTTGATCCCGTTCGTCCTGTGGTTTTTCATAGTCACGAGTCTGGTCGGGATCGCCCTCAGTGTGTGCCTGATCGCCGACAGTGCCCGGACCCTGCGCGTGCTCGGCACCATGAACCGCTGGATTTCGCTGCGAAGCAGCCTGAAGCCGATGGAGCAACCGCACGATATCGGCAAGGCCGTATACGGGCATCGGCGCTGGTTCGGTATCGTCTTCGCGGTCGGTGGCGGCTTTTCGATTTTCATGCTGCTCGCATATGTCGAAGCCGCGGCTGTCGTTTCCGCGATGGGCGGGAATGCGAGGCCCGTGGTCCTCTCCTGGATCGTCCAAAGCCTGAGATGGATTCTGGTTGCGGGCGGCGCATTGGCTGTCGTCACCGGCCTCATGCTGGCCTTTTCCGCCGATGCCTTGCGTGCATTGGAAGCGCGCGCAAACCGGTGGTACTCATCCAGGCGACTTATCAAAGGCGCGGACACGATGTATCTGACGCTCGACCAATGGGTCGAGTCCCATCCCCGCACCGCCGGCTGGATGCTCGCAACGGGCTCCGCGATCGTGTTGATCGCCTCGATCATCGTGTGGCGCGGACCACGTTAGGGCAGCTTTGCTCAAGCTGCGCAATGCTGCCGCCGGCGCCGCCGGGAAATTTTTCTAGTTCAGCTGCAGTTCGAAGCTGCCTTCGCCTCGATCCACGGCAATCAGGCGCAGCAACGGACCGAGTTGCTGCTGGTGCTGGGCGGCGACGTGTGCCGTGGCGAGAAATACCGGATGTCTGCCGTTTTCCCAGGATCCTTTTCCTTCGAGCCGAAGCGGACCCTGAATGGTGCGCAGGTAGGCGTGGACCGTGGCGCCTTCGCCATCGAGGCGCAGTTCATAATCGCCCAAGGGCGAGATCGGTGTAAGCACCGATCCGGCGTCGCGCCATTGCAGCGTGGCGTTGCCCTGCATTTCCTTGCGTTCGATCGAGAGGTTGGCGACCCGCAGCAGTACGTCTCCGGTGAGACCAAGTGGCGCAAGCTTGGGCACGCCGAGGCCCAGCACCTTGGCCGGCAGGATTATTTCCGCGTTGGCGATTTCGATCCGCGACAACGAAATCGTCACCGGGAAACGCTTGCCCGACTGGTCCAGCTCGACATCGCAAACCAGGCGGCCGCGCAGCAACGACTCCGGTAAGAAGCGCCAGGCAAGAGTTTTGGCGATACCGGATCGTCCGCCTGAATCGCGCACTTCCATCTGCCCCGAACCCGACCACAGCGTGCCCTGGGCTTCGACAAGCCGCAGCCTGCCTTCGCTTGCGCGTTGCAGGCCGGCGTCGATCAAAGTCGCCGGCGCCGTGACAATGACGGCGGCCGCGTAGACAAACAGTCCGATCGCAATCAGGTACCGGCGTTTCATTGACCCGTGCTCCGAACCAGGGTCGCGGTGACGCTGACCAGCCCCGGCGTGGACAGTGCTTCCACGCGGCAGACGTCGAGGCGGACCTGCTGCGCTGTCAGGCCGGCGACCCAGTTGAGCCAGTCCGCGAATGCCACCGCGCCGAACACCACGACCACTTGATTGGCGTCCGGTGCATCGATTCGCACCAGCGCGCGCGACAGCCCGGCTGCGCCTGCCTGCGCCTGCACCAGCGTGCGCAAGTCCGTCTTCGATGCCGCCGCGGGTGGCGCGGAGCGCAGGCGTTCGAGGTCGCCGGCCTGCCGTTCGAGACGGGCAGCCTGCGCCCGCAGTGCCGGGACGCTGGCGCGCAAGCGCGTGTGCGCACGGTCCGCCGCCTGCACCAGCCACACATACGATGCAACACCCGCCAGCACCGCCAGCACGGCGATGACCACGCGTTCCCGCGGTGCCCGCGATTGCCAGAGCGTGCGCAGTTTCGCTTTCATGACGCCCGCACGGTGATTACGACAGTCCCGCCTCCGGGGCGCTTCGAAGCGGCGCTACGTTCGACGCTCATGCCCGCCTGCGTCAGCCGCGTGAGGATTGCGCTCACCGATGCCTCTGCGGTTGCGGCGAGTTCCAGTGTCATCCGCCCGCTTTCGTAGGACAGGACCCGCAGACTGCCCTCGGGCAAGTTCTTCATTCCCGCCATCGCCATCTCGATCATAGGCAGAAAGTCGCCGCTGTCGGGTTGGCCTGCGGCATGGCGCGCCTCGGCGAGTTTGCGGCGCATCTGCAGCACCGGGTCCACCACCGCGACCGCGTCGGGAAAGGACGCGCGAAACCGCGATTCCATTTGCTGGCGCAACGCCCGCTGTTCGTTGGCAAGCGACATCCAATCGACCACCAGCGCTACCGAGTGCAGCGCCAGCGCTGCGCCCAGGATCCAGGCCGCCGGCCGCAATTGCGCAGCCGCGCCGGAGAAAAGTCGCCAGCGCTGGCGCTCCTGTGCCAGGCTGACCCCGGCGGCGGCAGGCACGGTTCGCCAATCGTATGTTCCGGCCATGCGCAGGGCGATTCCAAGCTCGCTTTGCCATGCCGCGAGATCCGGTGCCGCCTCCGGCGAAGTCGGGTGAATCGCTATCGACGACGGGCCGGCGCTGCGTGCCTGCACTTCTTCCAGCAACAGGCGCAGGGACAACGGCGGGACCTGCCGGTCACCGCAATCGGTCGCGGTCCCTTCGAACTCGCCGGTGCGCACAAATCCCTCGCTGCCATTCCAGGCAAGACTCCATTCCCCCGTTTGCCATGGCAACAACAGCGTTTCGCAGTGCACCTCATAGCCACGGATGCCCACAGCGCCGAGCGCTTGACGCCAGCGCTCGAGTCCCGCCTTGTCCGCAACCGTGAGCGCGTCTTCGTCGCCAACTGCGCCGAGCCAGCTCACTTGATTTGCATCCGGTTCGCCAGCCGTCCTTTCCTCCACCGCGAAGGCCAGCGCCGACCCGGGGCGGCGGCGGGCGCCTTGCGGAATTCGCGCGCGGGTGATGAGAACCTGCGCCGCAGGGATCACCAGTTGCACGCGCTCGGCGCGCCGAGGCAACTCCGCAAGCCGGCCTTCGCCGACAACCGGTTCGCGGCCGCTGTTGACGAGCGCCCACTGGCACCGTTCAGGCGCATCGCGCAACGACGCGTAGATGCGCAGCAGGCTCATAGCGCCTTGCGCCAGACGATGGCGGGCCAGGTGCCGGGGTTTCCGCGTGCCAGCAGCGCCATGCCACGCGCCTGCGCGCCGCCTATGCTCACGCGCATCGACGCCATGAAGTAATCGCTGCTGAAGGAAATGTCTGCAGCCGCCACCAGGACGCCCGTTGGAAGTTGTCTGAGCAACTCGGTGCGGTCGCGAAAATAGGCGCGCTCACGCTTCGCGACCAGGTCACGCGCACCGTCCAGGCCCAGGCCCTCGATGATGGCGGCAAGAACCTCCGGCGGCGCGGTGTTCACGTTCACCGGGGTGAACACGGGCAATGCCGACACGAACCGACGCAGGCGTGAACGCACGTTATCGTCGAAGCCCCGCACCAAGGCCAATTCTGCCAGATCGGTCAGCGGACGGTTTGCGGCCAGGTAAGGCGGCTGCAACGCCATATAAACATCATCCTCGGCCCCGCCCTGTGGTTGCGGCTCGCCGTCGGCGTCTATCCAGTCCGCCAGCGTGCCTTCGAGCTCGGCGGGCAAACCCAGCGTCGACAGCAGCCGCCGGAAATGCGCGAGCTGCGCGAGGTCTACCTTTCCACCCTTCACCAGATTGTTGAGGTTGAACAGCCCCTGCTGGTCCTCGATTTGACCGGCAAGTTCGCCGCCTTCTACCGACATCGGCGGCAACTTCAATGCCCAGGGTTCGGCGAGATGATCGACGTTGCTCAGGCGGCGATCGTCGCTCAGCACCGCGCGGGCCCAATCCGCACCGGCCAGCACCAGGGTCTGCGCCTGCGCATGGGCGGCTGTGAGTTCGGCTGCGCGCGACCAGGTACTCTGCGTGACCATCATCGCGGTGGCCGCCATCGCTGCCAGCGCGACCACGCCCATGGCAAGAACAATGGCCACACCCCTTTGTCGCGCGCTCATGATCCCAGCCCGAAAACGCGCACGATCTCCTCACCCGAGGCAAGCACGATGCGCAGCCGCACCGCCAGTGGAATCGCGGCATCGGCCGGCGAGCCAGGCCATCCATCCATCCAGGCGAGATTGACGTTCAGGTACTGCAGCTCGAATGCCGTTACATCCGCCAGCACCGGGTAACGCGCGGGCAGCGCGCCGGGCGCGATATCGAGACCCGGCCAAAGCCACAGTTCGATCTCCTGCCGGTCGTTGAGCCGGTAGCCAAGCCGCCGCGCGCTGTCCATGCCCTCGACCGAGGCAAAGCGGCTGAACTCGAGAAGCGGTTCCGATGTTGCACCGGCGATGCCGCGCCAGGCCGGTGCGGTGCCGGAGGCGGAGCGGACCGGGCGCGGCGCGGCCAACTTGACGTCGCGTTCGAAGCGGGCAACGAAGGCGGCCACCCGCCGCCACTTGTCGGTTTCTCTGGTCACATGCTCGCGCGCATCGAGCACCGCGCCGAGTCCGCGGTAGGACATCAGTGCCAGGGCCGAGAGTATGAGCAGCGCGGTCAGCAGCTCGATCAGGGTAAAACCGCGCGTTGAAAAAACCGCACGAGTTGTCACTTGTTCACTCCGGGCGGACGCACCACGAATCCGGTGAGGTGTGCGAGTGCATGATCCCCGCCGGTGGCTGCAAACACGCGAATGTCAACGCGCCGAAAAGCGGCGTTCGGCGTCGAAAACACCTCCTCACGCCAGGCGAAATCAAAGCCGCCCTGGCGTTGTATTCCGCTGAGTATCCCGGGCGAGGGCCATTCCCCGCGGGCGCGCTGCAGTGCGAGCAGATCCTGCGCAACCCAGCCGGCGAGCAACCGCCCACGCAGGTCCCCGACACTGTTGGTGCCGCCGCCGGCAACCCGCAGCGCTGCGAGCAGCGCGATCGAAATGATGGCAAGGGCGACCAGCACCTCGACGAGGGTAAAGCCATCGCGCCTATCTTCGCGCCATTTCGCCATTCTCTTTTCCTTGTTCCGGCAGCACGCGCACGTCGCCGACCGGGGAACCCGCCACGGTACAGCGCTCCGCCCCAAGGGCCATCTCGACACTGAAGACAGGCGTTTCGCCGTAGGGGTTGAACTCCAGGCGCATTAGCTGCGGCGTACGCGTGTTCTCAACGCGCATTGCGGCGATCACCATTCCCTGCGGGAGTGTTCGCGGGCGCATGGAGTCGTCGTCGAGAATCTCGGACCAGTACGTGTCTTCGTTGAACTGCCAGAAGCGGTAGCCCGGTCCGTCCGCGGTCCAGGCGATGGAGATGCCTGTGAGGCGCGACTTGGTCGCGGCCAGATCCAGAAGCTGCGCCAGCCGTTCGGCCTCCACGCGCAGCAGCGCCCGATCGTCGGGCCGCGTGATGGTGCTGACCAGGCCGGCAAACAGCCCCATGATCAGCAGCACCACCATCAGCTCGATGAGCGTGAACCCGCGGAAATGTTTCCCGGCGTGCATTTTCATGCATCCTCGAAGCGAAAAGCACAACTCCTCACCACGAAGACACGAAGGACACGAAGAAGGGCTAAGAAATACGAAAGCAACAATGGAAAAAAGGATCGATGTCGTTGCACCAAATTCTTTCCGGACCGCGATCTATGGAACGCTTGGTTCTCTTCGTGCTCTTCGTGTCTTCGTGGTGAGATTCTTGATATTGACCCCAACAGTCCATGCTACAGCGACCACGAACCGATGTCGGCGTCGTTGCCTTCGCCGCCGGGCGCGCCATCGGCGCCGAAACTGAAAATGTCGATCTCGCCGTTTATTCCGGGATTCAGATATTGGTAGGGATTGCCCCAGGGGTCCTTGGGCAGGCGTTCGACATATCCGCCCGCTTTCCAGTTGGGCGGGAGCGGGGCGGTAGTCGGTTGCGCCACCAACGCCTGCAATCCCTGTTCGGTTACTGGGTAGCGCTGGTTATCCAGGCGATAAAGCTTGAGCGCCTGCATCAGGCTCGCTATGTCCTGCTTTGCGGCAATAATCCGCGCTTCGTCAGGGCGGCTGATGATTCTCGGCACTACCAGGGCGGCGAGTATGCCGAGAATTACGACCACCACCATCACTTCGAGCAACGTAAACCCACGTTGCCAGATCGATACTTTCATTTGACCCTCCTTGCATTCCAAAATTGTCCGAGGGTCGCTCGTCATGTTCCGGTCCAGCCAGTTGCGCCAATTTATCGCATTCGCCGAGAGACCTCTGTTCGGTAGCGTACATACGTCCTGTACGATAGCGTACATACTGCTTGTCCGGTAACGCACATACTGCACTTTCACTATGGTATAACTTTGGCCCTGCGCGGGGTTGGATTCCGCCAGGTGGCTCATTACCCCGCAGCCCCGATCCCGGTATGCCACAATCGTTGAACATGCGGCAACTCCTGCTCGACCGATCGACCATTGCGCAATCGGCCGTAGTCACCCTGGCGACTGTTGCCGCGCTGGCATTGCTCGGACTGGTGGCGGCGTACTGGACCTGGGTCTGGTTCGCGCCGCTTCCGGAGTCTCGCGCGCCGAACGCCGCCGACACGGGCGCCGCTGCCGCGTCGGCGGGTGCACTGTTCGGCAGCGCGCAGCCGGACCATGGCGGTTCGGTGCCGACGGGAATCGCGATCAGGCTGCTCGGCATCGTCGCCGCCACGGAAGACCGGAGCGGGTACGCGGTGGTGCAACTCGAGGCCAAGGAGATTCTGGCCGTGCGCGAAGGCGAAGACGTAGCTCCCGGCATTCTGCTGGCGGAAGTCGGCATCGATCATGTCGTTCTGGAGCGTGGCGGAATCCGTGAAACGCTCGCGTGGCCGCAAAAGAACTCAGCGACAGAGCCGTCCCCAGTTCCACCCCCAGTGCGGCCCATCAGATGATATTGTCCCCAAAGGCTTTGCGTCACTGGCCGAAGGTGCGATCGAAAGCGAGAATCATGAAGCGTCGCGGGTCACGGCTTGAGGTTTTGTGGTTGGCGGTGGCGGTCGCGATATGCCAGCCGTGGCCCGCAAACTCTCAGGACAGCACCAAGGAGACGCGGCCTGTCGCGCGTCCCGGCGATAGCACATCAGCAAAGCCGGCCACAACACAGGCAGTGCCGGCAGCGCGCCCGCAGCAAGCGGGCGCGCGCGTGAATCCTGATGTCGTCACGCTCAACTTCGTGAATGCCGAGATCGAAGGCGTGGTGAAAGTGGTGAGCGAAATCACCGGCAAGAATTTCGTGATCGACCCGCGGGTAAAGGGCACGATCACCATCGTCTCGGCGAAACCGTTGCCGAGGGCGTTCGTATATGAAGTGTTTCTTTCGGCGCTGCGCCTGCAGGGCTTCGCCGCGGTCGAGGACCGCGGCATCGTCAAGATCATCCCCGAAGCCGAAGCCAAACTGCATTCGGCCCCCACGCTTGTCCCCGGCGACAAACCCGGTCCCGCCGGGGACCGCATCGAAACGCGTGTGTTCACGCTGGATCATGAATCGGCGTCGCAGGTGCTGCCGATCCTGCGGCCTCTGATCGCTCCCAACAACACCATTACCGCATATCAGAACAACAACACGCTGGTCATCACCGACTATGCCAGCAATCTGCAGCGGCTGGCAAAAATCATCGAAGCCATCGACCAGCCCAGCGGTACCGAACCGGTGGTGATTCCGCTTCAGCATGCTTCTGCAATCGATGTGGCGGCCACCATCAACCGGCTGTTCGCGGAGGCCGCGCAGGCCCCGGGCGCAACCGCGCAGGATCCGACCCAGCGCTTCGCGGTGGTCGCGGATGCCCGCTCCAACAGCCTGCTGGCGCGCGCGGGCGATCCTTCGCGTCTCGCCCGTCTGCGCAAGTTCGTGGCACTGCTGGATTCGCCGACCAATGCCGCCGGCAACATTCACGTTGTATATCTGAAGAACGCCGAGGCGGTGAAGCTCGCCGAGACCCTGCGGGCGATCTATCAGGGAGATGCAGGCGCAGCCGCTGTGCCGCGCTCCGGATCGGCCGCGAACCCGCTCGGAGCGACAGCGCCCGCATCGATGTCCGCCACTGCCGCCACGACTGGCGCAGCGGCGGCGCCGTCGGCGCAGAGTGTGTACAGCCAGGCCGGCGGCCAGTCACAGTCGACTGCGGCCGCGCCAGGGATCATCCAGGCGGACGCGGCCACCAACTCGATCATCATCATCGCGCCCGACGCGATCTACAACAATCTGCGCGCTGCGCTGGACAAACTCGATGTGCGTCGCGCGCAAGTGTATGTCGAGGCGCTCATCGCCGAGCTCACCGCCGACAAGGCCGCCGAATTCGGCGTCCAATGGCAGAGCCTGACCGGACTGGACAGCACCAATACCCAGGGCTTTGGCGGTACCAATTTCGGCAACAGGGGCCAGAACATCATCGGCATTTCGCAGAACCCGGCAACGGCCGATCCCGGGCTCAACGTCGGGGTGGTAAATGGCAGCGTTAGCATTCCCGGCGTTGGCGAGATTCTGAACATCGGTTTGCTGGTGCGTGCGCTGGAAACCGACGCCAATGCCAACATCCTGTCCACGCCGACGCTGCTGACGCTGGACAACGAGGAAGCCGCGATCGTCATCGGCCAGAACGTCCCTTTCATCACCGGCTCATACGCGGTGACGGGCGCGGCCACCACGCCCACTCCTTTCCAGACGATCGAACGGCGCGATGTCGGATTGACGCTGCGAATCAAGCCGCAGATCTCGGAGGGCGGCACGGTGCGGCTGCAGATTTACCAGGAAGTCTCAAGTGTCGTCGACACAGTACTGCCCAACCCCGCAGGTGTGACCACCAACAAGCGCGCGGTCGCTACGACGGTCCTGGTCGACGAAGGGCAGATCGTGGTGATCGGCGGCCTGATCCAGGATACGGTCAACGACGGCGTGCAGAAGGTCCCAGTGCTCGGAGACATCCCCTTTCTCGGCGGCCTGTTCCGCTACAAGACGCGCTCGCACAACAAGACCAACCTGATGATCTTCCTGCGGCCGACGCTGGTGCGCGACAGCGCGCGCGCCGACGCATTTACCGGAGAACGCTACGACTACATCCTCGGGGAGCAGAAGAAAGCTCAGCCTGCGCACGACCCCATTCTGCCAGACATGGAATCGCCCACGCTGCCGCCGAGAACGGCGCCCGGGAGCCGCCCGGCCCCGCCACTGGATGTCGAGGTGAGGCCATATCCCAACGAAGGGCGCAAGTGATGAACCGGGGTGCCATCAGAATTCCCTATACATTTGCCCAGGCCAACGGCGTGGTGGTCACTTCCCTGGACGACAGTATCGCGGAGGTTGCGGTGCGCAGCGATGCCCACGCCGGTGCGCTGGCCGAATTGCGCCGCGCGCTTGGCGTGCCGCTGCACGCCCGCCGTATCGCCCCCGAGCAGTTCGACGAGTTGATCGCCGCCGCATACAACGCCACCGACGCCGGGGCGGCGGCGCTTGCCGGAGACCTAGCGCAGGACCTGGACCTCTCCAGGCTGTTGCAGGAAATCCCCAGGATCGAGGATCTGCTCGAAAGCCAGGACGACGCGCCGGTCATCCGCCTGATCAATGCATTGTTCACCCAGGCGCTGCGTGACGGCGCCTCTGACATTCATATCGAGCCCTTCGAGACGCGCTCGGTGGTACGGCTGCGCATAGACGGCACGCTGCGCGACCTGATCGAACCCGCCCGTGCCCTGCATGGCGCGATCGTCTCGCGCATAAAAATCATGGCGCAGCTCGACATCGCCGAAAAACGCCTGCCGCAGGATGGCCGCATCACGCTGCGCGTGGCCGGCAAACCGGTGGACGTGCGCGTGTCCACGATCCCCACCGGGCACGGCGAAAGAGTGGTGCTGCGCCTGCTCGACAAGCAGGCCGGGCGGCTCGACCTTACGCGTCTGGGAATGGACGACGCCACGCTTGCGCAAATGGACCGGCTCATCCTCGAGCCGCACGGCATCGTTCTGGTCACCGGCCCGACCGGCTCGGGCAAGACCACGACGCTCTACGCCGCGCTGTCGCGGCTGGACGCGACAGAACTGAATATCATGACGGTCGAAGATCCGATCGAGTACGACCTCGACGGCATCAGCCAGACCCAGGTCAACACCAGGATCGAAATGAGCTTCGCGCGGGCGCTGAGGACCATCCTGCGCCAGGATCCCGATGTGGTCATGATCGGCGAGATCCGTGATCTCGAAACCGCGCAGATCGCGGTTCAGGCGAGCCTCACCGGACATCTGGTATTCGCCACGCTGCACACCAACGACGCAGTTAGCGCGGTCACGCGCCTGGTGGACATGGGCGTGGAGCCTTTCCTGCTCGCTTCAAGCCTGATCGGCGTGGTGGCGCAACGCCTGGTGCGCCGCCTGTGTCTGGAGTGCCGCAAGCCGTTCGCCGCCGACGCTGCACAACTGCGGGCGCTGGGCCTCGCGCCGACCGATGGGACCCTGTATTCGGCGCAGGGTTGCGCCGCCTGCAATCGCTCGGGCTATCGCGGCCGCACCGGCATTTACGAGCTGCTGACGGTCGACGACGATTTGCGCCGGCTGATCCACGACCGCGCCTCCGAACAGGCGCTGCGCACGCATGTGATTTCCCGCGGCATGCGCACGCTGCGCGATGACGGCATGCGCTGGGCGGGGCAGGGCGTGATCAGCCTCGAAGAAGTGGTGCGCGTCACCCGCGAGTAGCCGTTTTCTGAAAACCGCACCACGAAGACACGAAGAACACAAAGACACGCGAAGAAAGCCATGATGAGAAAGCGCGCCCCTTACCCTCGCTCTCTCTACCGAACCGAGAGGGGAGGCGGCTCCCCTCGGGAGAAGGGGTGGGGATGTGGGAATGGGTGAAAGAGACTCGACCTGACCTGACGTCCCTCCACCGATCAATTTGGATTTACCGGGCCTGTAGGATGTTGATCTCTTCGTGTTCTTCGTGCCTTCGTGGTGAGATTTTGCTCTTGTGTTCATTGAGCAATATGAAACCCGGATGACCCGGTAATGGAAGCCTTCCAGTATCAGGCGCTGGACGCCGCCGGCCGCGCGGTATCCGGCGTGGTGCAGGCCGACACCGCGCGCCAGGCGCGCATGCAGTTGCGCGCGCAGGGCCTGCTGCCTTCGAAGATCGGCCAGGTGAACGCGCGTGAGCGCGCAGGGCGGAGCTGGGCGCGCGGCATCTCACCGGCCGAGTTGAGCCTGGTGACCAGGCAGATGGCGACACTGCTCGCATCCGGTCTGACCATGGAGCAGTCGCTCAATGCCCTGATCGAGTCGGCCACCGAGGCGGCGACGCGGGAAGTGCTGACCGGGGTCAAGACCGAAGTCACGGCCGGCAGTTCATTGGCGGGCGCCCTCGGCGCCTATGGAAAAAGTTTTCCGGACTTCTACCGGGCGCTGGTGCATGGCGGCGAGGAATCGGGCGCGTTGCCCACGGTGTTGCAGCATCTTGCCGACTATCTCGACGCCCGCCAGGCGCTCAAACAGAAAACCGGCCTCGCTCTGCTTTATCCCATCCTGGTCACGATCGTGGCGCTCGCCATTGTCACCGGCCTGCTGGTCTATGTTGTGCCGCAAGTGGTGCAGGTGTTCCAGCAGTCGCGCCAAAGCCTGCCGTTGCTTACCCGCGGACTGATCGCATTGAGCGATTTCCTGCGCGGGGCCTGGCCGTATCTCGTGGTCATTATCGGCGGCGGCATTGCAGCCGCGCGTGTGGCGCTGCGCCGCGATGCGGTGAGACGCAGTTGGCACGCCTTTTCGCTGCGCATGCCCTGGCTGGGACCGCTTGTACGGGGCGTCAACACCTCGCGCTTCGCCAGCACGCTTGCCATTCTGGTCGGTGGCGGCGTACCGCTGCTCTCCGCACTTGCGTCCGCCGCACGGGTGATGACCAACATGGTATTGCGGGAGGCTGTGGAACGCGCCATCGAGCGGGTGCGCGAAGGCGCGAGCCTGGCCCGCGCGCTCGGCGAAACCCGCGCGTTTCCGCCGCTGCTGATCCATCTGGTTGCGAGCGGGGAGGTGAGCGGGAAGCTGGAGCAGATGCTCGAACGCGCCGCGCACCTGGAAACCCAGGCACTGGAGCGGCGCCTGGCGGTATTCCTGACGCTGCTCGAGCCGGTGATGATCCTGGTGATGGGCGGAGTGGTGCTGATGATCGTACTGGCCATATTGCTGCCGATCATCGAAATCAACCAGTTGGTGCATTGATCCGGATCTTTGGCGGGAAGCCAAAAAAAAGCCCGGAAGGCGATTGCCGTTGCCGGGCCTGGTGTTTCAGGTGTTCATCCTAAGGGAGGAGGAGGAATAAACACCCAAGTCAATCATCGTTTCCTGTGACGGGGAGTACTGTGCGGCAGCGCACATATAGAGAACTAAATCTTCCCGAATTCCCGAAATTATGTGGCAGCCGCCAACGCCCGAGCCGGAACGGCCGCCTCGGTCTGTGCCCCGTCGTGCATGTCCTTGACGACCTCGTAACATTCGCAAGCCGCTGCTACGAGACCATCGCGGTCGAGTATCGTGATGTCGCCGCGGCTGTAACTGATCAATTTTTGCTTCTGTAGCGCGTGGGCGGCCTTGGTGACGCCGACCCGCCGCACCCCCAGCATGTGCGCGAGGAATTCGTGCGTCATGCGAAAGTGGTCCGACTTTACGCGATCGTGGGTCATCAGCAGCCAGCGGGCCAGCCGCATTTCCACCACGTGGAAGCGATTGCACGCGGCGGTTTGCGAGATCTGGGACATCAATGTATGGATGTAGCGGTACAACTCCCGCTGCAACGGCGCGCTCAGCCGGAACTCCTTTTGAAATTGCGTTGCCACCATCCGCATGGCCATCCCGGACCCCTGCACCAGAGCACGAACCGACGACACAGTGTGTCCCAGCACCAGGGGAACGCCGACCATGCCCTCGCGCCCGATCAGGCCGACTTCAAGGGCCAGGTGGCCGTCCGCAAGCGTCAGCAGCGACACCAGGGACTTGTTGGGAAAGTACACATGGCGGATCGTCTCCCCCGGTTCGTAGAGCACCTGGCCAAACGTCAACGTGACCGGTTCGAGCCCGGCGAGCAGGCGTCGATACTCCTTGCGGGGGATGGCGGCGAGCAGACTGTTCTCAATTGATACAGGGCGTGCAGCTTGCCCTGCACTATCACGGTTCGATCGCGTCGCCGGATGTCCAACAGGCGGCACGAGGAAAGAATTTTGCACGTTCTCGTTCACGAATGCTCCTCAACGAACGCGTTCTTGTGGGAAAGCAGACGATCTGATTCGCGTTTAACCACCGCATAGCACTCGCAGACCCGCGCTTCCAGCTTCGGACGGTCAAGCACGGTGATCTTGCCGCGGCTGTAATGGATCAGCCCCTCTGCCTGCAGCTTGCCGGCGGCCTCGGTCACGCCCTCGCGGCGCACCCCCAGCATGTTGGCGATGAGTTCCTGGGTCATGGACAGTTGGTTGGTGGGCAGCCGGTCCAGGCTCAGGAGCAGCCAGCGGCACAACTGCTGCTCGACCGTATGGTGGCGGTTGCACACCGCGGTCTGCGCCATCTGCGTGATCAGCGCCTGGGTGTAGCGCAGCAGCAGATGCTGCAGCTCCCCGCCCTGGCCGAATTCGCCTTTCAGCACGCTGGCCCTGAGCCGGTAGCCGTGGCCGGCGCTCTGCACCACTGCGCGGCTCGGGGTGGTCTCACCACCCATGAACAGGGAGATGCCCACCACGCCCTCGTTGCCTGCGACCGCGATCTCCGCCGAGGAACCGTCCTGCATGACGTAGAGCAGGGAGACGATGCTGTCGGTGGGGAAGAACACATATTCCTGCTCGCTGCCGGACTCGTAGAGTGCCCAGCCGAGAGGCAAGGCCACGGGCTCCAGTTGAGGCAGCAGGCGCTCGTAGTCCACTTCCGGCAATGCGGCGAGAAGATGGTTCTGTCTGGGATGGTGCGGCGAGAGCATGGTGAACTGATGCGTGAGAGTCCCGAAGATGACCATATCGCTGCGACTGGCTGAAGCCCGCGACGAAAGCAAGCCTAGTTCAGAACTCATGCGCCGTATGTACGGCAACGCACAGAACGCCAATTTGGAGGAGACCCAAACGGCGCATGGATAGGCACGCTCAGTCCGGGCAGCCTAAGAAGCCCCGGGGGGAGCGGTGTTTTGCCTTGGCGGTAGCGTGAAGCGGAACGTCGAGCCCTGACCTTCCCTGCTTTCCGAGCTTACCTTGCCCTCATGAGCCTCGACGAATGTCTTGACGATGGCGAGGCCCAGGCCCGACCCATCCTCCTTCCCGGGGTCGGTCTCGGACTTGTCGAACACTCTTTCCAGACGCTCCGGTGCAATGCCCGCGCCGTTGTCGCGCACCCAGCACTCGACGGCGCCTTCTGCGCCGAACTCCCTGGCCCCAATGACCACCTCTCCACCCGGCGTGTACCTGATGGCGTTGGCGATCAAATTCTGGAAGACCCGCCTCAACAAGCCGGCGTCTGCATAGATCACCATGTCGTCGGGCACCTTGTTGATTAGCCGCGTGTGGGCGGGGTGCGCTACCGGTTCGAGATCGTGAACCAGGTACTCGACCAATGGCCACAGATCGAACTCGCGCCGCTCCAGTTTGATGCCGGAATCCGACAGGAGCTTGGTGTTTTCCTCGATCACCTTGCCCACCAGCTTGTCGAGATGCTGCACGTTGCGGCGCAAGGTTCTGAACATCTGGGCATACTCCGTACCGGTGCTTTGCGACGGAAGTGTCCGTTCCAGGACACTCGTAGCCAGGGAAATCGCATTCAGCGGCGTGCGCAGATCGTGCGCCACAAAGGCGAGATGCTCGTCCCGGCGTTGCCGCACCTCCAGCGCGCGCTGCGCGGCGAATGTCTGCACCGCCTGTCCAATGGCGCCGTCCAGAACACGGTTCAGGATGTGGAAGGGTTTCCCTTGCAGGGTCAACCCGTTCGCTTCTGCGAGATCGTGGATGCAGCCGCGCAGGATGTTGTACTCCGCAACCATTTCCTCGATGTCGTAACCATCCTTGACGCGTTGCATCCCGTGGGCCGGCGGGCTTCCATCGCTGAGCGCCTCGGGAATCGTCTCTTCGGACCCTGCCTGCAGCGCGGCGGCCATCTCGATGATGAGCTGGGGAACGTGGTCGTCGAGCGTCAGGGTGTCAAGACGCTGCGCCGAGGGCAGCGCTCTCACCTGTTGCCGCCACGCGGCGAGCAAGCCATCGCGCTCTCGCCGGATAAGCGCCGCCAGTTTTTCGAGTTCTTTTATGATCATTCTCCTTTGGCAATCTGCGCGACGGCCTCAATGCTAGCGCGAACAACCACCGAAGTTATGTGCGCTGACGCTCACAACAGATTGCGCTGCCATGTGCTTGCCGGCAGCCCGGGCGACAGCCGTGAACTACCCTGCTGAGTGTGCCAGCGTACAGACCGAGCCGCATGACTTGGCCGATGATCAATGTCCAATTTCATTCCAACGGCAATTTGAAGGAGACGGCAATGATGAATCGGGCGGTGGACGCATTCGATCTGGCCAAAGGCAGGATGGCCGGAGATTTCAGGGCCATGATCAACGACAGCGAGGATCTGCTGAGGGCTGCGGCGTCGGTCTCGGGTGAAGGCTTCGCGCTGGCGCGAACGAAGTTCGAGGAAAAATTGAAACGTGCGAAGGCCACGCTGGCGGACGCGTCGCAACCGGTGTTCGAAAGGGCAAGGGAAACCGCCGCCGTTACCAACGAATACGTACACGGCAATCCATGGACCGCAGTAGGCATAGCGGTCGCCGCCGGCGTGCTGATCGGCTTTGTGGCCGCATTGGGGCAAAAATCGCGACGGCATGGTCTACTCGACTGAACTGGAAAGCGTCTAAAAGGGGAAAGACCGATGCGAAGGCGCAACGTAACCCTCAGCAAGGACCGGAAATAGCGGGAGATCGGTCGATCATGGCGCGTCCCTGTGCCGGAGCGCGTTGTACCGTGCGGAAGGACGCGCAATTTGGTTCCGCCATATGTGCGATACTGCACAGAAGGCGCCTTACCCGGCCCAGATAATCTATTTCTTAGCATCCGGCCTGGGCCCCCATGCGCAACGAACCCGCGCGCGCCATGCACGAGAGTAGCGAAGACGCGCAGACATCGGTCACAAGGGTGACCGGAAAAGTGGACGTCGTAAGCGGCTGGGCGCGGCGGCTTACGGCCGAGCTGGAATCGGTGCTGCTCGACACGCTGGGCCTTGCACCAACCATAGAATGGCACCTGTACCATTGGCAGAAGAGCACCGGTATTGCCTGCGAGCTGGCGCTGAACAATTCGGCCGGCTTTGACCTGCCCGAGCAAATCGCGGCAACCATCTTCCATATCTATAGCGAAGCGCTGAGCAATGTTGCGCGCCACGCGAAGGCGCGCCGTGTCGCAATAGTACTTGCCATCACACCGTACGAAGTCGTGCTGGTGGTGCGCGACAACGGCATCGGCCTCGGCCTCGGCGAGCGGGACTCTCGCTCCAGCCGGGGCGGCATCGCCGGCATGCGGTCCCGCGCCCAAAGCCACAACGGCCTGTGCGAGTTCGCCGGCGCCCCCAATGCCGGCACCGTCGTCACGGTAAACCTGCCGATTGGGGAAGCGTCATGAGAGCTTCCCCGGACCGCTTGAAGTCTCTGGCCGATTGCGGCGATATCAACAGCCTGAAATCCGCGGTCCAGGAAATCTGCAACGAGTTCGGCAGGGTGACGCACATCGACGTAATGACCACGGCCGAAGCCAGGAAACGCCGCGCGCTGTGCTTTCTGCGGCTCGAGTCACCAGCACAGGAGCGGCAGTTGATGAATGCCCTTGGCCTTCCACGTTTCGGCGATGACGTGCTGGTCGTCGTCGATCTTCCCTCCGATTCGGACCGTCTGGTTATCTGATCGAATCAAGGTTTCTGGCCGCAAAGCCGCAGGGTGAGTCTCCGGTTCCACTCGCGGCCCACACTTGAACCTTGCCACTGTTCTCATTCCGCGTTTACCACGTGGACGTTGGGCGTGAGATTGCATTGTTCGGCTATTCCATTTCGTCCCCGGAAACCTTGCTGATCTACCCGCCCAACGGATGCAAGACGCTGGGTAACGTGATCCGCTTTTCTCCTCATCAATCGAGCATTGTTTTGCAGCCCGGCCGAAGAGAATTTAACGATACAATCGCTGTCGAGTCCTCAGATTTATTTTTTTTCGGGTATGGCCAGGATCATCCATTCAGCATTACTCCTGCTCTGTGCAATGGCCGCAACTGACGGTGCAGCTGACGAACCTGATGCGAGAAAGTGGATCGAAGAGGCGGAAGCTGCCTACGACCGGGTCGCAAGCTACACGGCCGTTGTCCACAAGCAACAACGTGTTGCGGGAAAGCTCCTTCCGAAAGAGACCATCTTCCTCAAGTTCAGAAAGCCGTTCAGTCTGTACATGAAGTGGATCAAGGCGCCTTACAAAGGGAGCGAGTTGCTGTATGTCACGGGCTGGAATGAAAACCGGGTCAGGGCCCACCGGGGCGGGTTGCTGCGCTTCATAACCCGCGATCTTGACCCCAGGGACCCGGCCCTCATGAAGGGCAACCTGCGTCCGGTCACCGATATCGGAATTGGCCAGCTGATAAAGGCCGTTGCGGCAAGCGTGCGCACGGCGATCAAAGCGGGCGAACTCGGGTTCTCTGAACAGGGGGAAGAATCCGTCTACGGCAGGAGAACGCAGGTACTGGAAATTGTTTTCCACAACGAGCAAGCATGGGGCCATGGTGGCCGCCGGCTGGTCATCAATCAGGATGTCGGTAGCAAATTCCTGATCAGGATCCGGATTTATGACCGGGATGACCAGTTAGTGGAGAACTACGGGTACGAGGACCTCGATCTCGACGCGCGGCTCGAAGATGCCGACTTCGATCCCGCCAATGCCGGCTATCGTTTCTGAAAGTCTTAGCGCCCCGGCTGCCCGAATGGAATGCCGATGTAGAAGCCGAAGGCTGCGACTTCGTTGTAATCCCCGAACTTCGGGTAATACACTGCGTTCAGTTTGACGCGGCCGAGATCGTAGGTGACCAGCGGGATCATGCCGACAAACGTCACGCCCTTGTTGTAGGTCTGGCTTTGTACGACGGCGACGGCGCCGCCAATCCTGAAGCGCTTGCCAAACTTGAACTGGTAGCCAAGCGCGGCGAACTTCGCCGTGTTTGCCCCGGAATCCTTGTACGCACCCAGCTCGCCAAAGGTGATGCCTCGCTCGGTGTTGGCAAATTCGTAGTGAAGTCCGAGCCCGGGATTGACTTCGTTGTCCAGGTGCTCGCGGTGAACGGTCTCGCGATCGGGATGGTAGGAGAGCCCGTACACGTTGAGATCGAGCGCATCGAGATTGAGTCAGAAATCTGCCGGCCGGACCTGCGATGATGAATCCCCGCTCGCGCCGGGGCCGGCCCCCGCAGCCAGACCACTGTTTGCGTCCTGGTCCGCCACCGCCGCACCGCACCCCGTCAACGCCAGGGCAAAGAACACAGCTCGCAGCACCCAACTTGCCTTATGAGTCGAAATTTTGTTCTCGCTTTCCTGGACAGTCTTGCAATCGTTATGTTTAACATGAAGATACACATCTAACTGTCTGAATATAATTGCTTAATCATAGGTACGCAATCATGCGCTTTCAGGCAGGAAAACGCAATGCATGATTTCGTCTGTGCGCTGGCACACACAAGCCGAACTATTTCTGTGCGCTTGCGCACGCGGCGCGCTTGGATTCAAGCCGGGCCGCGCACGCACGCAACTGGACTCCGGTGGCGGCAGTGACCGGTTTGTGTGCGCTAGCGAACAGACTGTCATCGGAATGCCTGTGACTATCCATCCTCGCGAGAGGCACGTTTCCTGACTGCGCGAGGTCGCGACGTTCTGTAGCCTGTCCGGCAGGCGCAACCCTTCCTGGTCATTGCACTCTTTTTTCGCGGAAATCGGCCATGCTCGAAACAGCAAACGGTTTGACCCTTACCGACGACGCCGGCACGGCGGACAGCATCACTGAAGCGCGACGCCACCGGGCACTGCTCAAAGCCGGGGCCTTGCAGAACGCGATCCTCACCAGCGCCAATTTCTCGATTATCGCCACCGACGAGCGGGGCATCATCCAGCTGTTCAATGTCGGCGCCGAGCGCATGCTGGGCTACAGAGCCGCCGAAGTCGTGAACAGGATCAGCCCGAGCGATATCCACGATCCGCAAGAGGTGAGGGCGCGCGCCGAGGCACTGAGCGTCGAGCTCGCCACTACCATTGCGCCGGGCTTCGAGGCACTGGCCTTCAAGGCGTCGCGCCAGATCGAGGATATCTATGAATTGACCTACATCCGCAAGGATGGCAGCCGCTTCCCGGCCGTCGTGTCGATCACGGCGCTGCGCGACGATGATGGCGACATCATCGGATACCTGTTGATCGGCACCGACAACTCGGTCCGCAAGCGCGTCGAATCGGAACTGAACGAGGCCATGGCAGCCGCGGAGAAGGCCAACCACGCGAAATCGGATTTTCTCTCCGGCATGAGCCATGAATTGCGCACGCCGCTCAATGCCATCCTCGGTTTCGCCCAGCTCATGGAATCCGGCACTCCGCCACCTACGCCTTCCCAGAAGCGAAACCTCGAGCAGATTCTCACGGCCGGCTGGTACCTGCTCGAGCTGATCAACGAAATCCTCGATCTCGCGCTGATCGAGTCCGGCAAGGTGACGCTGTCGCGGGAGCCGGTGGCGCTGGCCGAGGTCATGCTCGAATGCCGCACCATGATTGAGCCGCAGGCCCAGAAGCGCGGTATCCGCATGACGTTTCCGCAATTCAAGACCCCCTGTTTTGTCAAAGCTGACCGGACCAGGGTGAAACAGGTTCTGATCAATCTGCTTTTCAACGCAATCAAGTACAACCGGCCCGAAGGCACTGTTAATGTGGAGTGCACCCCAAAGCCGCCGAATTCGATTCGAATCAGCGTCCGCGACACCGGCGCCGGACTGGCTCCGGAAAAGCTGGCGCAGCTCTTCCAGCCGTTCAATCGTCTCGGCAAGGAGACCGGCGCGGAGGAGGGCACGGGCATCGGCCTGGTGGTGACCAAGCGCCTGGTTGAATTGATGCAGGGCGCCATCGGCGCGGATAGCGCGGTCGGGGTGGGAAGCGTGTTCTGGATCGAGTTGGGCCTGACCGATGCGCCGCTGCTTGAGTTGCCGGATGCTGCACTTGCGACGCCGACGCGGGCGCCGGCGCCGGTTGGCGTACCGCTGCGCACCCTGCTCTACGTGGAAGACAATCCGGCCAACCTGGAGCTGGTGGAGCAACTGATTGCGCGCCGCCCCGACCTGCGGCTGCTGAGCGCGGCGGACGGCGATATCGGCGTCGAGTTCGCGCGCGCCTATCTGCCGGAAGTGATTCTGATGGACATCAACCTGCCCGGCATCAGCGGGCTCGAAGCCATGAAAATCCTTCGCGCCGACCTGGCAACGGCGCACATTCCCATCATCGCTCTGAGCGCCAATGCCGTCCCGCGTGATATCGACAAGGCACTCGAGGCCGGATTTTTCAGATATCTCACCAAGCCCATCAAGGTGGACCAATTCATGAATGCGCTGAACGTGGCGCTGGATATTGCGCAATCGGAATCAGGACAACTGAACAACAAGGAAAAAGCATGATGGTTGACCAGACCGACATTCTCAACGCCGGCATCCTGATCGTGGACGATCAGGAGGTCAACGTCAGGCTGCTCGAGCAATTGCTGCGTGAAGCGGGCTACACCCGCGTTGCCTCGACCATGAATCCGTACGAAGTCTGCGCGCTGCATCGCAAGAACCGTTATGACCTGATCCTGCTCGACCTGCAGATGCCGGGCATGGAGGGTTTCGAGGTGATGGAAGGCCTCAAGACCATAGATGGGGACGGATACCTTCCGGTCCTGGTGATCACCGCCCAGCCCGGCCACAAGTTGCGCGCGTTGCAGGCCGGCGCAAAGGATTTCATCAGCAAGCCGTTCGATCTGGTCGAAGTGAGAACGCGCATCCGCAACATGCTGGAAGTGCGGTTGCTGTACAAGAAGCTCGAGAACTACAACAAGTTGCTGGAACAGACGGTGCAGGAACGCACCGCCGAACTGCGCGAGAGCGAAGCCCGCTATCGCAGCCTGACCGAACTGGCTTCGGACTGGTACTGGGAACAGGACCAAGACGGGAACTTCACCAAGGTGTCCGGCCCGGTCCTGGAAATGCTCGGAATCCGCGTCGACTCCTTGGCAGGAGAAACAAGCGCTGATCCGATATCAGGCTGGAACGAGGCAGAGAGGGCGACACTGCAGGCAACCATTGCAGCGCGGCAGCCATTCCTGGATTTCGTCTTCAGCCGCGTCAATGCCGACGGCTCGCAGCAGAAGTATCAGGTGAGCGGGGAGCCGATGTTCAACCGGGCCTGCCGCTTCATCGGTTACCGCGGAATCGGCGTCGAACTCACCGCACAGAAATAGAACGCAGGACTCCCGAATGACAGCGATGCCGTCATCCCACAGACCGGACCAGAACCATCTTCTCGCCGCCTTGCCCGCGGCGGAATTCGGGCCCCTGGTGGCGCATCTGGAATTGGTGCCGATGCCGCTCGGTGAAATCCTCTACGAACCCGACGGAGCGTTGCTGCACGCCTATTTCCCCACCACCGCCATCGTGTCGCTGCACTATGTAATGGAGTCCGGCGCTTCGGCCGAAACCGCGGCGGTGGGCAGTGAAGGCGTCGTCGGAATATCGCTTTTCATGGGAGGTGATTCCACGCCAAGCTCGGCTGTGGTGCATACCGCGGGCCACGGCTACCGGCTGGAGAGCCGCCTGCTGAAACAGGCATTCAGTCAGGCCGGCGTGATGCAGCGATTGTTGTTGCGCTACACCCAGGCGCTGATTGCGCAAATGGTCCAGACCGCCGCCTGCAACCGGCACCATACGGTGGAGCAGCAGTTGTGTCGATGGCTGCTGTTGACGCTCGATCGGGGGCCCTCGCGCGAATTGGTCATGACGCAGGAACTGGTTGCAAGCATGCTCGGCGTGCGCCGCGAAGGCATTACGGAGGCCGCCGGGAAACTGCAGAACGCGGGTTTCATCCGCTACCGCCGTGGCCATATCACGGTGCTCGAGCGCTCCGGTCTGGAAACCCGCGCGTGTGAATGCTACGCCGTGCTCAAGAAGGAACTCAGCCGCCTGTTGTCCGATTTGGCGCAACGCGACGGGTATTGTCAAACTGGTTCCGGCGCGGCGGTCCGTACAACGACCCGGGTAAGCGGCGACTCCGCCGCCACGCAGTCGTTGCAAACCACAAGGTAGCGGACGGCGTTTCCTCCGTGGTTGAGATTCATGGTGCCTCGAGACCCATGGCGCGCCGGCCGTGCAGTTTTCTTGTCGGTGCGGCAGGATTCAGAGCGGGGTGCGCCGCTGCAGTTCTTCTAATGGGCATGCAAGGTTGCGCGACCCTGCCCGATGCAAAGAGTGAAATGGCGGTGCCGCACGCGCAACAAGTGGAGTTCGAGGGCGCGCACGGGCCGGTATCCGTGGCAAGAAGCGATGCCATTATCGAACGGCTCGAAGGCAATGAAGGCGCCTCCGACGTGCTGCAGAAACATCTGGCCTACGAGCAGGCGCTCAATTTTGACAGCCCGCTGGTGCTGGGCAACAAGCTCACCCTGCTGCAGAACGGGCCGGAGACCTACCGGGCGATGTTCGCGGCCATTCGCGCGGCCCGGGACCACATCAACCTGGAAACCTACATTTTCGAAGACGACGAGATCGGCGGGCAGTTCGCCGATCTGCTGCTGGAACGTCAGGCCGCCGGCGTGCAGGTCAATGTGATCTACGACAGCGTCGGCGGCATCCTGACGCCGGCGGCGTTTTTCGACCGCCTGCGAGACGGCGGCATCCGGGTGCTGGAATTCAACCCGGTGAATCCGCTGGCCGGCAACAAGAAGGAATGGCTGCTCAACAACCGCGATCACCGCAAGCTGCTGGTAATTGATGGACGCACCGCGTTCACCGGCGGGATCAATATCAGCGACGCCTACTCGAGCGCCCCTTCGGGCGGACGCGCGAAGAAAAAAACCGGCACGGTCCCCGACGCGGCAAGTGGCTGGCGCGACACCCACATTCAGATCGAAGGGCCGGTGGTCGCCGAATTTCAGAAACTGTTCCTGGACACCTGGGCCAAGCAGAAAGGCGAGCCTCTGGGCGAGAAGAGATATTTGCCCGAACTGAAGGCTCAGGGCGACGAAATTGTGCGCGCTATCGGCAGCACGCCGGACGACACCGACAGCCTGATCTATCTGACACTGATGTCGGCCATCAGCCATGCGGAACGGGAAGTGCATCTCACCATTGCCTATTTCGCGCCTGATCCGCAACTGCTCAAGGCCCTCACCGACGCGGAGGGACGCGGCGTCGATGTCAGGCTGGTTCTGCCGAGCCATTCAGACTCCGCGACGATCTTCCATCTCGGCCGTTCGTATTACACGGAACTGCTGCGCGGCGGCGTCAGGATCTACGAGCGGCGCGGCGCGGTGATGCATGCCAAGACCGTGTGCATCGACGGTGTCTGGTCCACCATCGGCTCGACCAATCTGGACTGGCGCAGCTTTCTGCACAACGATGAAATCAATGCCGTGATTCTGGGCCGCGGCTTCGCGGCGCAGATGGGGGCCATGTTTGCCCGGGACGTGGCCGAGTCCGACGAGATCACACTCGGTCAATGGAAACACCGGCCGTGGATGATGCGGTTCAAGGAGCGAATGGCGCGAATCGGCGCGTACTGGCTGTAGCCTGCCATCCGCACGATAGTCCGGCAAACCCGAATTCGATGACCTTCGCGATCTGGGCAATCATCATTGGCGCACTGCTGACGACAATGGCCCTGTCGGGCTCCTTGTTGAAGCGCCTTCCGCTGAGCACGGCGATGCTCTATCTGGCTGCCGGAGTCGCGCTGGGTCCTGCCGGATGGGCGCTGATGACGCCTCACCCGCTGTCGCACGCCGGCGTCCTGGAAAAAGTAACCGAGGTCGCGGTGCTGGTCTCGCTGTTCTCCGCCGGCCTGAAACTCGGCCTTCCGCTGTCGGACAAGCATTGGCGCCTGCCGGTCCGTCTGGCATTCGTTTCGATGACGCTGACTGTGGCGCTGATCGTCGTCATCGCGATGTTCGGCCTTGGCCTCTCGCTGGGCGCGGCGGTCCTGCTCGGGGGCATCCTTGCGCCTACGGACCCGGTCCTGGCCTCGGACGTGCAGGTGGAAGACGCGGGTGATCGCGATCGGGTGCGCTTCAGCCTGACGGGGGAAGGCGGCCTCAACGACGGCGCCGCGTTTCCCTTCGTGATGCTGGGCCTCGGCTTGCTCGGCCTGCACGACCTGGGCATCGGGGGCTGGCGGTGGCTCACGATAGACGTGCTCTGGGCGACAGCGGGCGGGCTGCTGATCGGGGGAACGCTGGGCACGCTGATCGGAAAGCTCGTGGTCTATCTGCGCAGCCGCCACAAGGAATCCGTCGGGCTCGACGAATTTCTGGCGCTGGGCCTCATCGCGCTGGCTTACGGCGTTGCCGTGCTCGGTCACGCCTATGGTTTTCTGGCCGTGTTTGCCGCGGGCCTTGCCTTGCAGCGCGTGAAGGAGCATGAGGCGGGCGGCGGCGGCGCTGCAGCGGCATCCGCCGGCCAGCAGAGCAAGCGAAGGCGGGAAGAGCGGGCCACCGACCCCGAACATGCCAGCGCCTACCTCATGCAAGCCGTGCGGGGATTCAACGAGCAACTGGAACGCATCGGCGAGGTGGGCGTGGTGCTGGTAGTTGGCGCGATGCTCGCTTTCATCACCGTTTCCACCGGCGCTGCCTGGTTCGTCCTGATTCTCTTTGTGGTGGTGCGGCCGGTGTCTGTATGGCTGGGATTGCTCGGCGCGCCCATATCGCGCGATCAGCGCATCATGATTTCCTGGTTCGGCATCCGCGGAATCGGCTCGATCTACTATCTGATGTACGCCATCAATCATGGGTTGCCCCGTCCGCTGGCAGAACAGATCATCGCCATCACGCTTACCACGGTGACAGTGTCCATCGTCATGCACGGCATCTCCGTGACCCCGCTGATGAATCTCTATGCCAAGCGAAAGGCAAGACGCGCCGGCCGCTGATTCGCGATTCTCCGCGCTAACCGCCAAGGACGCCAAGGACGCCAAGGAAAAGCAGAAGCGAGAACAGGGGAGTATTAAACGCTTGCGCAAGTATCTACGCTGCGATCTGCCCGCGCCGTCCTACCCTTTCTTTTCCTTGGCGTACCCCTCAAGAGGGTATAGAAAAGAATCCTTGGCGGATAATGCGTAGTGGGTGAATCATTCGAATACGACAAAAAATCCTGCCGAAAAAAAAGGACCCGAATCGGGTCCTTTTTCATTTGCTGCGGGAAGGATTCTTGCCGGATTGCTATCCGGCTTGTCCTGCCTTCACCCCGAATACCGCATGCCTTACGGACGCGTGACCGTGTTCGCGTCAAGAGTGACCGCAGTCCCTGCATACAGTCTGCCAACCACCGTTGCGCCGGTCGCCACTGTGACCGACGAATCAGACAGTATTATTCCTTTAAAGTCCGCGGTCGTTCCGAGGGCCGCAACGCCGGCGGTGCGCCAGAAGATGTTCGTGGCATTTGCGCCGCCTGCCAGGGTCACGGTCGACCCGTTGGCGACGGTAAGACCTCCCGCTATCTGGAAGACCCAGACACCCGAGCCCGAAAGAGTGACATTCCCATTCAATGCAACACCGGTGGTCCAGTTGTAGACCCCGGGTGGGATGGTCAACCCGGTAATATCCCCGGCACCCAAATCAGTAGTGGTAGATATCTTTGCGTCGGCGTTGCCGAATGCTGTGCCTGCATCGGCCACCGCGGTATCGACCGTGGTCTTGTCAGCCGGGGTTCCCGCAAAACAGGAAACATCGCCACTACCCGTATAGGCCGCATCAACGCCGATGATTGTTCCGGTAATTTCATCAGGACCGGAGCAAAATACACCGTCCATCGCAGCAGCAGTGACTGGACTTGCGCCAATATTCCCGGTTATGGCAGTACCATGAGTGCCGGTATTAGTGATTCCTGTTTGCGAAAGAATCACGAAATTGCCAGCCGTCCCGAGGTCTACGCAGTCCGCGCCCGTGCAGACTGCCCCCGCTGCGCTTGGGGCCGGGGCGGCATCGTCATCTCCGCCGCATCCGGCCACAAGACCGGCCAGCAGCAATGCCATAAACCACGTCAGTGGTTTGAAAAAGTTTCCGAACTTGTTCATTTGTTCCTCCTCAATATGAAATGCCGAAAGGGGTCGGTCTGCGGCTGATTCATTTCAGCCGCGTGCCCCCGCGCACGGCACCGAGGGCGTGGCCCCGAGCGTCGTGATGGCGACTATCCCTGAGCCCTGCCAAACGTTCTGTGCGTTTGCGTACATAAACTGAAAAGAAATGTGCGTATGCGGACATAACGGCACCGAAGCAGCAATGCGTTATGTGCGATAACGTACATACGGAGGGTCAATTCCACTATTAATGTGAAAACTTGGAAGTGGCGCTCCTTGGCGCGCTCGCGCCCGGCCGGTCGGTTTGAGAATCAGTGAACAATGCGGAAGGTTCCCTGACGGAAGGAAAGTCACTTTCGATGCCGGGATACCGGTGGGAAAGTAATGCCGGCGGGGGGCGGAACGAATCGTGCGGGCGACGGTCTTTCAGTACCGGAGGTAGCAATGATCTCAATGCGGAATTGCACGCCGCGCGACAATGGACAGCGTCTTGCCTGACACCGCATATGGTCACGGCATCCGACATCCTGCAGGCCCCCATTCTCATCGTCGACGATCAGGAGGACAACGTCGAGATGCTGGAATACATGCTCCGCGGGGCCGGTTACACCTCCATAGATTCCACAAGAAATCCGAATAAAGTTTGCGATCTGCACTGCAGGAATCGCTATTCGCTGATCCTGCTCGACCTTCTCATGCCGGAGGTGGACGGGTTTCAGGTCATGGAAGGCCTGAACAAGATCGAGCTGGAAGCGCAGAGCTATCCGCCGGTATTGGCCATTACCGCGCACCCCGACCACAAGTTGCGCGCGCTGAACAGCGGGGCCAGGGATTTCATCAGCAAACCGTTCGATGTGGACGAAGTGCTGATGCGGGTTCGCAACATGCTGGAAGTCCGCCTGCTGCACGAGTCGGAGCGCAACAACAGCAGGATGCTCGAGTCGCTGGCGCTGCATGATCCGTTGACGGGGCTTGCGAACCGGCGCCTGGTCGTGGACAGAATCATGACCGCGCTGGCCCAGGTGCGCAGAAGCAAGGGCTGCATGGCGGTGATGTATCTGGATCTCGACGGATTCAAGAGAATCAACGACACGCTGGGGCACGGCGCCGGGGACGCGCTGCTGAAAACCATCGCCGGGCGCCTGAAACATACGGTGCGCGAAGAGGATACGGTGGCCCGCCTGGGCGGAGACGAGTTTGTCATTGCGCTGCCGCACATCCGCAGCGCCGGCGATGCGGCGAAAATGGCGGTGAAAGTCATCGCCGCCGTGTCACAACCCTATGATATCGAGGGTCAGACTGTCAGCATGACCACCAGTGCGGGCATCGGTATCTATCCCGATAACGGCCAGGACGTGGAAACGCTGATGAAGTCGGCGGACACCGCCCTGTATGAGGCAAAACGCGCAGGCAAGAACGGCTACCGCATCGGCGTGCACTGATAGCGCGAGCCGCCCGAAGGTATCAACCCGAACAGGTATCAACCCGAACATCTCACCACGAAGACACGAAGACACGAAGAAAACCAAACCGATTGATGGAAGAAACGACAGGACTTTCGCGGTCCACCGATATGTGATTGCGAGGCAGCCGGCTCTTTCCGGATCTCCACTTCGTGCCTTCGTGGTGAGATTCGAATTTTTCAGGTCTTTCTGCCCTCCAGCAGCGACGCAAGATCGTCGGCATGCTCTTCCTCGCTGGCGAGAATTTCCTTGAGCATCTGCTGCGTGGTTGGATCATGCTCGCCCAGATAGGCGATCATCTCGCGATAGCTTTCGATGGCGATGCGCTCAGCGATCAGATCCTCCTTGATCATCGCATTGAGCGTGTCACCTTCGACATATTCGGCGTGGCTGCGGGCGCTCAGTCCGTCCGGAGAGAAGTTGGGTTCACCGCCCAATTCGACGAGCCGCTTCGCGAGCCGATCCGCATGGACCATCTCCTCACCTGCGTGCGCCAGGAATTCTGCCTTGACCGGATCGGCATGTATGCCCTTTGCCATGAAGTAGTGACGCTTGTAGCGCAGGACGCAGACCAGCTCGGTGGCAAGCGCCTCATTCAACATCCTGATCACCGCCGCGCGGTCGGCCGCGTAGCCGGTGGTGACGGCGCCTTCCTCGATATTCTGGCGGGCGCGCTTGCGCAGGGCCGGAATATCGGACAGAACCGCTCCAATGCGGGCGGGTAGTTCGTTTGTGGAATGTTTCATTTTCCACTCCTTCGTGTCCAGACAATTATGGGAATCCTCCCGGCAGCATCGCCTGCGTTCATGACTTTTCTGTCGCCAGCACATGCCCTCCCTCTGCCTCCCAGAGATCCTCTGCGGAGCCGTTGGAAAGATCGAAGCGACGCGCTGCCTCTTCCCAGTCGACAACTGACCACCAGGCCTTCAGGTATGCGGGACGACGGTTTTCATACTTCAGGTAGTAGGCATGCTCCCAAACGTCATTGAGCAACAGGGGGAAGCGATCCTGCATCATCGGGTGGTCATGGCCCGGGGTGGTGATCACTACGAGCTTGCCGCCATCCCGCGCGGTGCGCGCCAGCCACACCCACCCCGACCCGAACAGCCCGGCGCCCGCTTCCTCGAAGCGGGTCTTGAACTGTGCGACACTGCCGAAATCGCGTTCGATCGCCTCGCGGAGCGGTCCCTTTGGTTCTCCGGCCGCGCCCGGTTTCATGGCGCGCCAGAACATGCTGTGATTGAGGTGGCCTCCGGCGTTGTTGTGAACTGCGACCCTGATTTCTGCTGGCACTTTTTCCAGATTGCACAGCAGCCACAAAGCGGAGGAACCCCGCGAGTCCGGAAACTTCTCCAGCGCAGCGTTCAGCTTGTCCACATATGACCCATGGTGAATGTCGTGATGCAGCTTCATGGTGCGCGAGTCTATGTGGGGTTCCAGCGCCGCAAAGTCGTACTTAAGGCGCGGCAATTGATGCTTCTTCGGGATTTCCGCGGCAGGACGCAGGTCTTTGGCGGCAAGTTGATTCACGACTGTGCTCCGGATTCAGAAAATTTGAACTGACCGGCGATCAGTCAGCAAGGCGCAAATTATCCGCACGCAATTCGGACTTTTCCGTGCGGCAGCGCACATACGGCGGGAGACTTGTACTTCATGCTTCCCGAACTCGCGTTGACGACCAAGCGCCGCAGGCGCAAACCCTCAATCCGCGTCGCCCCGGACACTGCGGCGCACCCGGAAGTTGAAAGGAAATCCCCAAATTGAAGGTGAGCGGCAAAACGGCTCGTGAGACGCTGGCGCACCTCTGGGTGCGGCTGAGCGGATATGCGTCTGCCGAAGAATCCGCCGGCGACGAACTGCCGCTGCACCCGGAACTGTTCAGCAGCGAGCAGATGCAGAGCCACGGCCGGTTCCTGGCCGGCACGCACCAATTGGCTCCCGGACGCGTTTCACCGGCTGCTCGCGCGGCTGGCGGAGAACGAACGCGTCCTGATGGGCGCTTTCGAGGTACTCACGGCAGCGGTCAGGGCGAATCGCAGGATTGCGCCGGCCGGGGAATGGCTGCTGGACAACTTTTACCTGATCGAAGAACAGATTCGCACGGCCAGGCGGCACTTGCCGAAAGGCTACAGCCGGGAACTGCCGCGCCTGGCGGGCGGCCCGTCGGCCGGGCTTCCTCGCGTGTACGACCTGGTGCTGGAGACGATCGCGCACAGCGATGGGCGCGTGGATCCGGAAAGTCTCAGCAGCTTCGTGGCCGCCTACCAGAGCGTCACCGCCCTGAAGCTAGGCGAGCTATGGGCGATCCCCATCATGTTGCGCCTGGCGCTGATCGACAATCTCCGGCACGTCGCCGCGCGTGTCGCCGCCGACAGGATCAGCCGCAACCGCGCGGACTTCTGGGCCGACCAGATGACGGACGTTGCCGAGAAAGACCCGAAGAGCCTGATTCTGGTGATCGCGGACATGGCGCGCTCGGGGCTGCCCATGGTGAATTCGTTCGTTGCGGAATTCGCGCGACGGTTGCAGGGGCAAAGCCCGGCACTGGCATTGCCGCTGACCTGGATTTCACAACTGCTCACGGAGTCGGGCCGGACGATCGAACAATCGGTTCAGTCGGAGAACCAGCAGCAGGCCGGCGACCAGGTCTCCATCAGCAACAGCATCGGCAGCCTGCGCTTCCTCGAAGCGATGGACTGGCGCGCCTTCGTCGAGACGATGAGCGCGGTCGAGCAGAAGCTGCGCGGTGATCCCGGCGGCATTTACGCGCAGGATGGATTTCGCCAGCCGCGACCGCTACCGCCATGTCGTCGAGAAAACGGCGAGGACGAGTCCGCTGTCCGAAGCCGACGTGGCGCACAAGGCGGTTCAGCTCGCGCATGAGGGCGCCGCCGGCAAAGGCCCCGATGATCGGGCAGCGCATGTCGGCTTCTACCTGATCGACAAGGGTCTGCCGCAACTCGAGCGCGCGGCGCAGGTTCGCCTGCCCGCCTTCGAGGCGGTGCGGCGCACATGCCGACGATTCCCGCTGTTGCTCTATCTCGGCACGATCACAATGATTGCCGTGATCCTCGCCGCAGACTTGCTGGAAGAGGCCGATGCGAGCGGCCTGGTGAACTGGTCGCTCGGCCTGGTCGGCATCGTGACGCTGCTGTGCGCCAGTCAATTGGCAGTGGCGCTGGTGAACTGGCTGGCGACGGTGCTGGCGACACCGCATTTGCTGCCGAGAATGGATTTCTCCGCAGGGGTCCCGCCGGAATCGCGCACTCTGGTGGTGATCCCGACCATGCTCACCTGCGCTCAAGCCATCGAGGGTCTGATCGAGGCGCTGGAAGTCCGATTTCTGGCAAACCGGACCGGCAACCTGCATTTCGGCCTGCTGACGGATTTTCAGGACGCGCGTGCGGAATCCATTCCGGAGGACGGGCCGCTGTTGCTGCAGGCCCGCAACGGCATCGAGCGGCTGAATGCAAGCTACCCCGGCGCGAATGGCGACACCTTCTTTCTGTTTCATCGCCCGCGCCGGTGGAATCCGCAGGACAAGATTTGGATGGGCTATGAGCGCAAGCGCGGCAAGCTTGCCGACTTGAATGCGCTGCTGCGCGGCGGCGCGGCCGATCGTTTCTCTCTGGTCGTCGGCGAGACCACCATCCTGGCGAGCGTCAAGTACGTGATCACGCTCGACACCGATACGCAACTGCCGCGCGATGCGGCACGGCAGTTTATCGGCGCCATGGCGCACCCGCTGAATCGCGCACGCTACGACGAGGCCAGGCAACTGGTTTCGGAAGGCTACGGGATACTGCAGCCACGCGTGGCCGCGAGTCTGCCGGGCGCGAACCGCTCGCGCTATGCGCGCATGTGCGGAGCGGAGGCGGGCATCGATCCGTATACGCGTGCGGTCTCGGATGTATACCAGGACCTGTTTCGCGAAGGCTCCTTCGTCGGCAAGGGCATCTACGATGTCGAAGCGTTCGAACGGGCACTGAGCGGGCGCTTCCCGGAAAACCGGATCCTGAGCCACGACCTTCTCGAAGGCTGCTATGCGCGCTCGGGCCTGTTGAGCGATGTGCATTTGTATGAGGAAGATCCCTACAGCTACAGCGCGGACGTGATCAGGCGCTCACCGCTGGATTCGCGGAGACTGGCAGATTGCGCGCTGGCTGCTGCCGGGCGTTCCCGGCGCCGGCGGGCGCCGGCAGAAGAATCCGCTCTCGGGACTTTCCCGATGGAAGATCTTCGACAACCTGCGGCGCAGCCTGGTGCCGGCGGGATTGACAGCGCTCTTGCTGCTGGGCTGGACCGTGCTGTCGCCGGCGTGGTTCTGGACCCTGGCGGTAATCGGGATTATCGCGATTCCAAACCTGATTGCCTCGACACTGGAGTTGTTTCAGAAGCCGCGCGACGTGCTGCTTGGCCAGCATGTCGCCGCCGCGGCGCACTCGGCGGGCCGCCGCGTCTCTCAAGTCGTATTTACGCTCGCATGCCTGCCTTACGAGGCCTGCTTCAGTCTCGATGCAATTTTGCGCACGGCGGGGCGAATGCTGATTACCCGAACCCGGTTGCTGGAGTGGACCGCGTCGAACGAACCCGCCTGTTACAGCGGCGCGGGTCTCGCTGCCGGTTTCCGATCGATGTGGATCGCGATGGCCATCGCCGCCGCCGCCTTTGTCGGTCTGGCTGCGGCAAGGCCGGACGCGCTGGTGGTGGCCGGGCCGATTCTGGGACTGTGGTTTTTCTCTCCGGTCATTGCCTGGTGGATAAGCCGGCCGCTCGTTGACCGCACAGCCAGGCTGTCGCATGACCAGATGCTGTTCCTGCGGGAAGTTGCACGCAGGACCTGGGCTTTCTTCGACACGTTCGTGAGCGCGGAAGATCACTGGCTGCCGCCCGATAACTATCAGGAGCAGCCCGCTGCCGGCGTGGCACACCGCACGTCACCGACCAACATGGGCCTCGCTCTGCTCTCGAATCTGTCCGCGTACGATTTCGGGTACATCCCGGCGGGCCAACTGATCGAGCGCACGGCCAATACACTGACCACGATGTCGTTGATGGAGCGGCACCGTGGCCACTTCTACAACTGGTACGACACGCAGTCGCTGAAGCCGCTGCTGCCGACCTATATCTCGACCGTGGACAGCGGCAACCTCGCCGGCCATCTAATTACGTTGCGGCCGGGACTTCTCGCCCTCGCCGATAGCAGAATCGTCGGTGCGCGAATGTTCGAGGGTCTGGCCGACACCCTGGGGATTCTCCTCGGCGCCGTTGCGGGAACGGTACCGGCCCGGCTGGCTGAATTGGAAACAGAACTGCAGTCTGCCGCCGAGTCCCGCCCGGCCACTCTAGCCGCAACACGACACTGTCTCGAGCGGCTGGCGAAATTTGCCGCGGAGGCTAGCGGGGGCCTCGCGGCCGCCGGCGAAAGCGAAGCGCAGTGGTGGGCCAGCGCGCTTGTCCACCAATGCCGGCATGCCCTGGACGATCTGACTTATCTCGCTCCCTGGACAGCGCCTTCTTCGCCCCACGATGGATCCGGCGAATTTCCTGACATCGACCGGATCCCAACGCTGCGCGAACTCGCGGGACTTGAAATGGAATTGCCGCCCGCGTTGGAACAGCGCTCCGGCCCTGACGGGGCGCACGATGAGCGCGAGCGGCTGGACGGACTTCGGGGCCTCATCACGCTGGGGAGCCAGCGTGCCCGAGAGCGGATTGCCGCCCTCGAAGGGCTGGCGCTTCAGGCCGCCGAATTTGCCGAAGTGGAATATGACTTCCTGTTCGACAAGGAACGTCATCTGCTGACGATCGGGTACAACGTCGGTGAGCGCCGCTGCGATTCCAGTTACTACGATCTGCTGGCTTCCGAAGCGCGATTGTGCACTTTCGTGGCGATTGCACAGGGGCATCTGCCGCAGGAGAGCTGGTTTGCGCTGGGGCGCATGCTCACGACCGCGGGCGGGGAGCCGGTTCTGGTTTCGTGGAGCGGCTCGATGTTCGAGTACCTCATGCCGCTGCTGATCATGCCGACGTACGAAAATTCTTTGCTCGACCAGACCTGCAGGGCGGCCGTACAGAGACAGATCGAGTATGGCAGGCAGCGCGGGGTGCCCTGGGGAATTTCGGAATCCGGCTACAACACCATCGATGTCCGTCTCAATTATCAGTACCGTGCGTTCGGCGTGCCCGGGCTGGGGCTCAAGCGCGGACTGGCGGAGGACCTGGTCATCGCGCCTTATGCGTCGGTCCTGGCGCTGATGGTGGCGCCGGAGGAGGCCTGCCTGAACCTGCAGCGCCTCGCCGGCGGGGGTTTTGCGCATCGCTACGGTTTTTACGAGGCAATTGACTACACGCCGTCGCGGCTGCCGCGCGGGCAATCGAACGCCGTGGTGCGATCGTTCATGGCGCACCACGCGGGCATGAGCCTGCTGTCTCTGGCTTATCTCATCCTCGACCGCCCGATGCAGAAGCGATTCGAATCGGACCCTCTGTTCCGCGCGACGGCGCTGCTGCTGCAGGAGCGCGTTCCCAGGGCCACGGCGTTTCACCTGCATGCCGGGGAGCTCACCGAATTGCGTGCCAGTTCCGGCGATGTGGAGTCGACGGTACGCGTCTTCAGCAATCCCGACTCGGCCGTACCGGAAGTTCAGTTGCTGTCGAACGGCAGATACCACGTGATGATCACCCACGCGGGGGGCGGTTACAGCCGCTGGAAAGACCTCGCCGTCACGCGCTGGCGGGAAGACGGCACCCGCGACAATTGGGGCACCTTTTGCTATGTTCGCGACGTGACCAGCGGGGCGGTCTGGTCCACCGCGCATCAGCCTGCGCTCAGGCGTGCGGACAAATACGAAGCGATCTTCTCGGAGGGGAAGGCCGAGTTCCGCCGCACCGACTTCGACCTCGATACGCACACCGAGATCGCGGTATCGCCGGAAGATGACGTCGAACTGCGCCGGATCAGCATCACCAACCGCTCACGGGCGTCCAGGTCGATCGAGCTGACGAGTTACGCGGAAGTCGTGCTCGCATCCGCCGCCGCGGACGCGTTGCATCCGGCGTTCAGCAACCTCTTTGTTCAAACCGAGATCATCCGCCAGCGGCAGGCGATCCTGTGCACCCGCCGTCCCCGCTCCCAGGACGAGGCGGCGCCGTGCATGCTGCACCTGATGGCCGTGCACGGTGCGAACATCACGGACATCTCCTATGAAACCGACCGCATGCGTTTCATCGGGCGCGGCAATAGCGTTTCCGATCCACAGGCGATGCGCAATTCCGCGGCGCTGTCGGGCACGGACGGCTCGGTGCTCGATCCGATCGTTGCGATCCGCTATCGGATCACACTCGAGGCCGAACAGACGGTCACGATCAACATCGTCTCAGGGATCGGCGAAACCCGCGACGCGGCCCTGAGCCTGGTGGAGAAATACCAGGATCGCCGCCTCGCGGACCGCGTTTTCGAACTAGCATGGACGCACAGCCAGGTGGTCCTGCAGCAGATCAATGCCACCGCGGCCGACGCGCAGCTCTATGGACGCCTTGCCGGCTCGGTCATCTACGCCAATTCCGCATTGCGGGCCGACCCGGACGTCATCATGCAGAACCGCCGCGGGCAATCCGGATTGTGGGGCTACGCCATCTCAGGCGATTTGCCGATCGTGCTGTTGAAGATCGGGGATCCGGCCAGCATCAACCTGGTGCGCCAACTCGTGCGCGCCCACGCTTACTGGCGCCTGAAGGGGCTGGCCGCGGACCTGATCATCTGGAACGAGGACCACACCGGGTACCGGCAACTGCTCAACGACCAGATCATGGGCCTGATTGCCGCGGGCATCGAGGGCAACGTGCTGGACCGGCCGGGCGGCATCTTCGTAAGGCCCGCGGAGCATATATCGAGCGAGGACCGTATTCTGCTGCAAACGGTCGCGCGCGCCATCATCAGCGACAGCCGCGGCACGCTGTCCGAACAGATCAACCGCCGCGCTCCGGCGGAAGCGCGGGTCGCGCGCTTGACGCCGGCGCGGATCCAGCGCGGCGAATCGGTTGCGACCACTGCACCGCCGCGCAGCGATCTGTTGCTGTTCAACGGAATTGGCGGATTCACTCCGGACGGGCGCGAGTACGTCATCTCCACGGCGCACAACCAGGTAACACCCGCGCCGTGGTCGAACGTGCTGGCGAATCCGCAGTTCGGGACCGTGGTCTCGGAGAGCGGCCTGGGCTATACCTGGAGCGAGAATGCCCACGAACTGCGCCTCACGCCGTGGCACAACGACCCGGTGAGCGATGCCAGTGGAGAGGCGTACTACATCCGTGACGAAGAACGGGGACATTTCTGGTCTCCCACACCGCTGCCCAGCCGCGGGGCTACGCCTTACCTCACGCGCCACGGATTCGGCTACAGCGTTTTCGAGCACACCGAGCGCGGTATCCGCTCGGAGCTATGGGTCTACGTGGCTCTGGATGCTGCGGTCAAGTTCGCGGTGCTGAAAGTGCGCAATGAATCGGGCCGCCCGCGCCGGCTTTCCGCCACCGGATACGCGGAGTGGGTGCTCGGCGATCTGCCGCCGAAAACGATGATGCACGTGATCACCGAGATCGACCCCGAAAGCGGCGCGCTGCTGGCACGCAATCCGTACAACACGGAGTTCGCCGGCCGGGTTGCCTTCTTCGATGCCGGGGAGGGTACTCGCAGCGTAAGCGGCGACCGTACCGAATTCCTCGGGCGCAACGGCACGCTGAAGAATCCCGCTGCAATGACCCGCCAAAGGCTTTCCGGAAAAGTGGGAACCGCCCGGGATCCCTGTGCGGCGATCCAGGTTGCGTTCGATATGGTCGCCGGGCAGGAGCGCGAGATCGTTTTCACGCTCGGTGTCGGACGGGACGCCAACGATGCCAGCCAGTTGGTGCAACGCTTTCGCGGAACTGCGGTGGCGCGGGGCGCGCTGGAACAGGTCTGGCAGCACTGGAACCGTGTTCTCGGCGCGGTGCAGGTGCAAACGCCCGATCCGGCGATTGACGTCCTGACCAACGGCTGGCTGGTGTATCAGACCATGGCGTGCCGCCTTTGGGCGCGCAGCGGATACTACCAGTCGGGGGGGGCATTCGGTTTCCGCGATCAGTTGCAGGACGCGATGGCGCTCGTCCATGCCGAGCCGCAGCGGCTGCGCGCGCAACTTCTGCTTTGTGCAAGCCGTCAGTTCCCCGAGGGCGACGTCCAGCATTGGTGGCATCCGCCTTCGGGTCGCGGCGTGCGCACGCATTGTTCCGACGATTTCCTCTGGCTGCCGTTGGCGACGTGCCGCTACGTGCTGGCTACCGGGGACACCGGGGTGCTGGATGAATCCAGCCACTTCCTCGAAGGCCGCCCGGTCAACGCCGACGAGGACTCGTATTTCGATCTCCCCGGCAGATCCGCAACGTCGGTCACCCTGTACGAACACTGCGTGCGAGCCATCGTAAAGGGACTGCGGTTCGGTGAGCACGGCCTGCCGCTCATCGGTACCGGTGACTGGAATGACGGCATGAACCTGGTCGGAATTCACGGCAAGGGCGAGAGCATCTGGCTGGGATTTTTCCTCCATCAGGTCCTCATGCAGTTCGCCGAGGTGGCCGCCATGCGCGGCGACGCGCCGTTCGTCCAACGCTGCCAGGGCGAGGCCGAGCAGCTACGCCGCAACATCGAGAACAACGGCTGGGATGGCGGGTGGTATCTGCGCGCTTTCTTCGACGACGGCTCGCCGCTGGGGTCATCGGGCAACGCCGAATGCCAGATCGATTCCGTCGCGCAAAGCTGGTCCGTGCTGTCGGGAGCGGGCGATCCGGCACGTTCGCGCATGGCCATGGCTGCCGTGGACAGGCGCCTGGTGCGCCGCGAGCATGCGCTGATCCAGCTTCTGGATCCGCCATTCGACAGTTCGGAACTGAATCCCGGCTATATCAAGGGCTACGTCCCGGGCGTAAGAGAGAACGGCGGGCAGTATACGCATGCGGCCATCTGGACTGCGATGGCGTTCGCAGCGCTGGGCGACAGCCGGCGCGCATGGGAGCTCACCGCAATGATCAACCCGGTGAGCCATGCGCAAACGCCGGCGGGCGTGGCCACTTACAAAGTGGAACCGTACGTGGTCGCGGCCGACGTCTATGCGGCTGCGCCGCACAGCGGCCGTGGCGGATGGACGTGGTACACGGGCTCGGCCGGCTGGATGTACCGGCTGATTATCGAATCGCTGTTGGGTTTGAGGCTGACGGCGGGCCGGTTGCATTTCGAACCGTGCCTGCCGGCCGATTGGCAGGGTTTCCAGTTGCGCTACCGCTACCGGGAAACTACCTACCACATCTCCGTCCGCCAGACCTCCGGGGCAAGGGCCGGTATGACCGTGAGCGTGAACGGCGTAATGCAATCGGACCCGGCCATAGTTCTGGTGGACGATCGCCGGGAACACCAGGTCGAAGTGAACCTGCGCAAGCAGACTATCGAGATCCCGGAAGAAGTGGCCGGACAGAGAATACCTGCATCGATCGAGCGCATAAGAACGACATAAGAACGGCATTTACCACCGAGGCACTCTGTTCAGTACCCCCTTGAGGGGGTACTGAACAGAGTGTCTTCGTGGTGAGATTGAAATCTTCTGAAGCAACTTTGCCGACCCTAAAGCTCCAGCACCTCGCGCACGGTGTCGAGGAGTTGATCCACGTCGATGGGCATGCGCAATGTTGCGTCGGCCCCGATGAGCGCAGCGGCGGGGAGATAATCCAGTTTCCTTCCGGAACCGCCGCCGGCCGACATGACGATGATCCTCGTTTGCGGAAAGCGAATCCTGCAATCGCGCAGCGTCTCGATCCCGTCCTGTCCCGGCATGAAGACATCGGTAATGAGCAGGTCGGCCGGGCGCATTGCCAGCAGAGCGAGCGCCCGAGCGCCCTCTGGCGCGGTCTGCACTTCGTAACCCGCTTGTTCAAGTACGGCCTGCATGAAGGACAGGGTGTCCGGGTTGTCGTCGGCGATCATGATTCTCTTCGGTATCTCCAGACCCGGAACGTGCCGGGCCCGGGCGTTTTCGTGTTCCGATCGAGCGCGGCCCATATTCAACTGCGCCCGTCGGCGCCCGGCATTGCGGCGTGGCCGCCATCCGGACGGGGATGAAGCGCTGCGTCCACCGCGGCAACGATGGCCGCTTCGTCAAACGGCTTGTTGATGTGGCCCTCGAAACCAGCCTCCCGTGTTCGCTGGCGGTCCGTGTCACTCGCCAGGGCCGTCACCGCCACCACGGGTGGATGCTCCGGCGAGGCGGCACGGTGCAATTCGCGGATGAACTCGAATCCATCCATCCGCGGCATGCGCAGGTCGCATAGCACCAGGTCGGGCTGGTGATCACGCACCATGTCCAAACCTTCGCGGCCCCCGCGCGCGACCGTGACCGTCGCGCCGAGATGCTGGAGCAGGACCCGCAGGGTTTCGCGGGCATCCTCGACATCGTCCACCACGAGAAGCGAAAGTCCCGCGAGCGATTCCGGTGATGGCCTTGCGGCGCCCGCTGCCGTGTCAGCCAAATCCGGCGCGTCGGCAAGAGGGAACTGCACGGCAACTTCGGTTCCGTGACCGGTGCCCGCGCTGGTGACACTGACGGATCCCTGGTGAAGCTCGGTGAGCTTCTTCACCAGGCCAAGGCCGATCCCGAGGCCCTGGTACTTGCGCCGCGCGCCGGTATCCTGTTGCCGGAACATGTCGAACACGAACGGCAGGAACTCGGGCGCAATGCCCACCCCCGTATCCGTCACTGTCACCTGCGCCCTGCCGGATTCACGGGTGATCGCGACGCGGATGGCGCCGCCGTCGGGTGTGAACTTCACCGCGTTCGAAAAAATGTTCAGGAAGATCTGCTGCAGCCGCTCGCCGTCGGCATGGACGAACAATGGCTCGCGGGCGTCCGCAAACTCCAGGCGGATTGCCTTCCTGTCGATGTCCCGCGCAACCGTCTCCAGCGCCGCACGAACACACGCCGCCAGTTCACAAGACTTTGCATCCAGCTTCACCATGCCGCGCGCCGTCAGGTTCATATACAGCAGATCGTCGACCATCCGTGTCTGCAGCAGGACATTGCGCTCGATGACTTCGGCCGCCCGCCGCACCTGCTCGGGGCTCTGGTCTTTTTTCAGGACGCTGGCCCAGCCGAGAATCGGCGTAAGCGGCGTGCGCAGTTCGTGCGAAACCACCGCCAGAAACTCGTCCATCGCCGCCACCGCCGCCTCAAGCTTCACAACCGCGTCCTTGTACTGCTGAGTCCGGTGGTTTTCCCGGAGCAGCGCGTCGCCGAGGATCTGAAGCAACTCTCCGTGCAGCAGCAGGCGCCGTTCGGGCACCGGCTGAAGCCGCCGCGCGATGCCCCACAGACTGTCGAACGGCATGCCGGAGGACTTGGCCCAGCGCTGGACCGCGCCTACCTGCGAAAACCCGGCGAACGCGTACCCTGCTACCGCAGCGGCCACGACCGTGCCGTCGAGAACCAGCGAGGCGCCCACGACCGTCAGACCGTGCGCTTCGGCGACGATGACCGGCGGCCGATCGCCGGTTTGCAGCAGGCAACGGTGCGCGCATTCGGCGAACAGGCCGGGTTCGAATCCATATTTCCGGAACAGCTCGATGATCGGCGTGGGCTGTACGGTGGCTACGACCTTGCCCTCGTTGACCCCGAACAGTTCGACACTCAGGCCGGTCACCTCTGCATATTTTTCCAGTGCCGGCTTCCAGAGGTTCGTGTTGAACAGGCTCTCGTCCACGCGGCTCCCTATGCTTCGCCTTCCCGCGTCGCCGGCGATTGCGGTCCCGTGCGCTCAGGCGCGCGCGAGATCAGGGCGTGATAGCTGGAGAAGGCTCTCTTGGGCAACGCAACAGGCATTTGGCGTGGCAGCACGCGCATGCCCTCGCCGTTCACGACCTCGCACTCATGGGTCGCGTGATTTACCGGGTTCGATCGCATCTTGCCCACCGTCAGCCCGCGCCGGAAAGTGTCCCCGATCTCGATGAAGTTCATCAGCATGATGTTGTCCACCAGGGAGCTCATGCGAAACTCTCCCATCATCGAGGACATGCCCAGCATCTCCGGATTCTCGTGGTTGTAGACCGCCGCGATCTGATGCTCCTTCATGAGTGCGACCAGCGCATGGAAAAAATCGCGGAACAGGCGGGCCTGCGAACCGAGGCTCGTGGCATAAGTGGACAGGCTGTCGATCAGGACACGCTTGGGTTTGAACTCCTCCACAATCCGCTCGATGGTGTGAAAGTGGTGGTCGATGTCAATTTCCTGCGGCGAATCGTAGTACATGCGCACGACGCCGCGATCGATGTCTTTCTGAAGGTCGATCCCGATGCTCGCGGCATTGCGCAACAATTGGGCCACCTGCTCGTCCAGCGATAGCAGCAGGCTGCGCTCGCCACGGCGCGCGCCTTCGGCGATGTATTGCAGGCCCATAACGGTCTTGCCTACGCCCGAGATCCCGGCCATGACCGTCGTGCTGCCGAGGAAGTAGCCGCCGTTGACAAGCGCGTCGAGACCGGGAACGCCGGTCGTGATCCGTGTGGTCGGATCGAACGCCGCCGCCCGGTCGCGGCTCGGCGGGCGCGGCGCCTGGACGCGCCGATACACCTCGATTCCCTTGCCGTCGACGATCCGCAAGGAGTGGCGCCCCATCTGGAAATCATGTCCGCGCGACTTTACGATCTCGATCGACCGGGACGTCGCACGCTGGACGTCCTCTTTTTTGAGTCTGATGACGGTGTCGGCGATCGATTCCTCGTGCAACGAGGGAAGTTCCGCAGTTTGCAGCGCCGCCGCCTCGAGGGCGAGAATCGCGGTCAGGCTCTCGCGCTGCAGGCCCTGGACCAGGATGTGAAACATCTCGCGGGGATCCTGCCCGGAACCGGGGGGAACCAGGGCCGCGGCGCCGTCGATGAAGATCCGCCTGGCACCGATCCTGTTCGCTTCCTCGATGAGCAGGCTGTCGGCCTGCTGCAACTCCTCCCGGAAGATCTCGCGGGTGGTGTAGATGATCTTCAGCTTCTGGCTGCGCTCCAGCGCCGGCAGGTCCCAGCCAAGGGTGGCCGCGTCGCGCGCCAGCTTGTCGGGCGATACCTCGAACACCACGATGACCCCGGCCTCGCCGAACTCCTTGACGCCGCGATAGACAAATTCCACGCCCATCGTCGTCTTGCCGGTGCCGACCGCGCCTTCAATCAGGATGATATTCCCGCGCGGAATGCCGCCGGAAAGAATCGCATCGAGCCCGCTGATGCCGGTCTTGACGCGGTCGGTTTCAGATGCGCTCATTGTCGGATCTCCTGGGGTCACGCGACCCTCGATTCAGTTAGTGATGGGGGAGAGGGCTGAAGGCCGGGATCGAGCGCGATCCGGCGGGAATTGCAGCCGCCGCATCGCTTCCTGGCGACCCTCGCGCGTGGCGGCGATTCTCGCCAGTGACGACAGCAACTCGCCCGGTACGCCGCCCAGCTCCAGGACGTACAGGCGGGCGGCGCGCGCCGGATTCTGGGACCGCGTCAGGAGGCCGGCCTCGATCAGCCTTTCTATCGAATCTTCAATGCGCTCGCGGTCGTATCCGAGATGGGAAACGAGCTGTTCGCCAGTCAATAACGCGCGGGAATGCCGATGGAAGAACAACAGCAGGTCGAGGTCGCAGGCTTCGCGGATGGCTCCAATGCGCTCGAGCAACGAACCCAGATCCTGTGTGTCCATGCGTGTTACGGACCGGGTTGCGTTACCGTATTCTGATCAAGATTGACGGAGTTCGTTGCCAGCAATCTGCCGTCTATCGATGCGCCAGTTCTCATGAAGATTTCTGTTTCAGCCAGTATTACACCCTTGAATTGCGAGTTGTTTCCAAGGTCCACGGTATCAATCACGGTCAGCCAGTAGACGTTCTGTGGCAGAGCACCGTCCAGGATGATTTGCACGCCTGAACTTACGATGAGGTCCTGCTCTATCAGGAAGATCCAGACATCGTTCGGGCCGCCTGTGAGCTTGAGATTGGTCGGTATGTGAACGCTGCCGCTCCATTTATAGACAGCGGGGCCGAGATTGCGCCCGCCGATGTTTCCGCCACCCAGTCCTCTGTAATCCGGCGTTCGTCCGACGCCATCGCTCCACGCGGCAAGTGCGTCGTTTAGCGCTCTGGTCAGCCGAGCGGCATCCCTCACTCTACATGGAGGACCAGCAGCATCGCGGGTGTATATCACTCCGGTCACTTGCGGGCATGTCAGGTGAATGGACGTACCACTCGCCGAGGTCAAGCCCACATTCCCGGTAACGGCGGAAGTCGGAATATTTGTAATTTCTGTTTTAGTAAGAATCACAAAATCGCCGGCAGTTCGAAGGTCTATTGGTGCCGGACCCTGGCCGGCGCCGCCTACGCCTGTGCCGATGCCGGCGGCGGTCAGTTGGCCCGACCCGCCATCTTCCCCGCGCCACCGCCGCATCCGGACACCAAGGCGGCCAGCAGCAAACCCGCAAGCCACACCTGTGGCTTGAAAAGGCTTTCGAACCTGTTCATGAGATCCTTTTGATTACACGTACCTCGCGACTATCCCATCCAGTCGCCGGGCGTTCCGTGCGGTTGCGCACATAACCGCCAAAGAAACAGGCCGTTGCGGCCTATGTGTACCAGCGCACGGACTGCCCCTGATCCGGCGGTTACGCTGTGTTTGGGGACTTCCAAATATGGCGTCGGTCAAGCGACCCGGATTCTGCGTCGAATGACCTCGCCTTGGTCTGCGGCCAAGGCAGCGCACAACGAAAGGGCACCGGATGCAAACGCCAGTCACGCGAAAATTCAACCAGCGGGGCCGGATTTCGGGGATCGCAATGATCACGTCCTGCGCGGCTGCCATTCTTCTGGTAGGGGGACTTTCGTCCATAGGCGGGACCAACGGCATCCCCGCGCCGGCCAGAGTAGCGGCGCTGCCGAACCAGGCGGACGGCAAGCGGCTCGGGGAGCAGGAAGATGTTGCGACCCTCCTCGCGTGGCATGTGGAGGCACGCACCCTGACCCAGTACGCTTATCAGATCACGCTGGCGGAACCGTCGCGGACATTGGCGGAAGCTGATCGCCCGTCCGTGCTGCCCGTTGCGGCGCGGCTGCGAAACACGAACGCGCGGTAAACTATTGCGACGCCGCGAAGTTTCTCGCAGAATGCACGCTTAGTCAGTGTGCAACTGCGAAGTGAATTTGTTCCCGGTCGCGCGCAGGGTCACGAACTCCTCGGCGCTCAGCGGCCGGCTGAAATGGAAGCCCTGGCCTTCGCCACAGTGCTGGCGCTGCAGGAATGCGAGCTGCTCTCCGGTCTCGATTCCCTCGGCGACTACCCTTTGCTTGAGCGTTTTCCCCATGTTGATTATTGCGCTGACGATCGTGCCGTGCGAGAGTGAACCGGCGGTGATCTCGCGCACGAACGACTGATCGATCTTGAGGGTATCGATCGGGAACTTCTGCAGGTAGCTCAAGCTGGAATAGCCGGTGCCGAAGTCATCGATTGCCAGCCGTACCCCTATGGCTTTGAGCGCAACGAGCGCCGGGGCACTGGACCCTGCATTCTGCATAAGGACGCTTTCGGTCAGTTCCAGCTCCAGGTAGCGGGGATCCAGGCGCGTCTCCCTGAGCGTCGTGCGCACGCCCTCGAGAAAGTCCGTGCCCTGGAATTCCACCGCGGAGATGTTCACCGCAACGGGCAGCGGCGGCAGGCCCGCGTCGATCCAGGCCTGGGCTTGCCGGCAGGCTTCGCGCAGGACCCAGCGGCCGATCGGCACGATCAGGCCGCAGTCCTCGGCGATGGGCACGAATGCGCCGGAGGGAGCAGTCCGCGTTCCGGGTGACGCCAGCGTATGAGCGCCTCGACACCGGTAATCGCCCCGGTGTCGAGGTTGATTTCGGGCTGGTAATGCAGCACGAACTCCCGCCGCTCTAGGGCGCGGCGCAGGCTGGCTTCGAGGGACTGCCGCTCGACGGCACGAGTCTTCATGTCTTTCGCGAAGAACTGGTAATTGTTCGCGCCCTTTGTTCTTGGCGTGATACATCGCGGTATCCGCGCTCCTGATCAGGGTCTCGGCATCCCGGCCGTCGTCGGGATAGATGCTGATGCCGATGCTCGCGGCGATATGGAACTCATGTGCCGGCGATGCTATGTGGCGCCGCCAGCGCCAGCAGCATTTTTTCGGCGCTGACGGCCGCATCCTCTGCGTGCTCGATCTCCGAAAGCAGCACCACGAACTCATCTCCTCCCTGCCGGCTCACGGTGTCCGAACCGCGCACGCAGGCCACCAGGCGTTGTGCAACCGATTGCAGCAGCTTGTCGCCGATCGGATGTCCCAGGGAGTCGTTGATGTGTTTGAAGCCATCCAGATCCAGAAACAGCACGGCGCGCTGCTTGCCGTGACGACGGGCCAGGGCAATCGCATTGTCAACCCGGTCGCTGAGCAGCATCCGGTTCGGCAGATCGGTGAGAAAATCGTGTTGGGCCAGATGCGCAAGTTTCTGCGTGGTGGCCCGGGCCGCGCTCACGTCGCGGAACACGATCACGGCGCCCGTGACTTGCCCGACGCGGTCATGGATCGGTGCGGCGGAATCTTCGACGGCAGATTCAAACCCGTCGCGCCGTATGAGGATGCAGTTCGCGGTCAGGCCGACAGTCCTGTTTTCCTCAACGGCCCGGGCCATCGGATTAGGCGCGAGTTCGCGCGTGGCGCCGTCGATGATCTGAAATACTTCGGCGAGGGGACGGCCGATGGCCTCCTCGCGGGACCACCCGGTCATGCTTTCCGCGACCTGATTGAGATAGGTCACGCTGCCGGCGATGTCGGTGCTGAGCACCGCGTCGCCAATGGAATTGAGTGTGACCTGGGCGCGTTCCTTCTCCATGAAGAACGCCTCTTCCCCCGCCTTGCGCTCGATCACGCTGCGCAAAATCCGCGGCAACCAGTAAGCGTCGAGATGATCCTTCAGCAGGTGGTCCTGCGCTCCAAGGCGTGTGGCCTGCATGGCGATGGCTTCGTTTTCCCGGTCAGTCAGGACCAGGATCGGAACCAGCGGGGCCGCCTCGAACAGGGTCTCGAACGTCCCGACACCCTGACTATCTGGCAGGAACAGGTCGAGCAGGACTGCGCCAATTCCCGACTTCCTGAGGCGGTTGACGCCGTCGCAGAGCCGTCCGACCCGTTCCAGGCGCCATTCGTTGCCGGTTGACCCGGCCAGGGCCTTCCCGATCAACCGGGCATCGGCGGCGACGTCGGAAACAAGAAGCACTGTGAGCGTTTTGTCGTTCATGGCAAACGGCACCTGAACGGGTGCGTTCGTCGGTCCGTAAATGTCCTGAGCAATGTGGCTTCGCATCGCCTGACAGTCTGGCGCAGGCGCCGTTGCACGTTCTGTGCGCCAGCGTACATATGGTCCGGGAATATCCGTCCAGTTTTCACAGGGTTCGTCATGGGAACGGGACACCGGGCAATTGTGGACCGGTTGCAATCCAATGTGCGGTGCCCAACATAGGGTGTAGACTCCGGGCATACCTATACGTTTCTCGCACCCGGCTGATCGCCTGGCCGGACCGCTTGCCCGCAGGACTCCTTTCTTCGAACCGAGGTAATCGCAATGGCCACTACCGGCAACCCAAAGCAAAACCACCTTCTGGCGGCCCTGCCCGCGTCGGATTACGCACGCCTGCTGCCTGACCTGGAACCCATCACCATGCCGCTGGGATGGGTGGTCTACGAATCGGGCGGTCACATGGGCTATGTCTATTTTCCGACCACATCCATCGTTTCGCTGCTCTACGTGATGCGAAAGCGGCGCTTCGGCGGAAATTGCGATCGCCGGCAATGAAGGGCTGGTCGGGCATTTCGTTGTTCATGGGGGGTGAGAGCACGCCCAGCCGGGCAGTGGTGCAAAGCGCCGGCGAAGGCTATCGGGTCAAGGCCAGCGTCCTGAAAAAGGAATTTGCACGGGGCGGTGATTTGCAGCACCTGGCGCTGCGCTATACCCAGGCGCTGATCACGCAAATGGCGCAGACCGCCGTGTGCAACCGGCACCATACGCTGGACCAGCAACTATGCCGATGGCTGTTGTTGAGCATGGATCGCCTGCCGGGCAATGAACTGAAGATGACGCAGGAGCTGATCGCCAATATGCTGGGTGTGCGCCGGGAGGGCGTGACAGTGGCTGCGGGCGACCTGCAGGCTGCGGGACTGATTCATTATTCGCGCGGTCATATCATCGATCCTGGATCGCGCAGGACTCGAACAGCGGGTCTGCGAGTGTTACGCCGTGGTCAAGAAAGAATTCGACCGCCTGTTGCCGTATCGCCTTCCCCTCCCCCGCAAACACACGGCAACCATTGGGGCTCGCTGACGGGCGGGACTGACGATCGTTCATGACCGCCGGAAGAAAAACCACCTCGAAAAAATCGACGGCGGCGCGCCCTGCCGAAGCAATCGTGGCGGCGCAGCCGGTTGCGCCGGGTGATGCGGGCTTTCCCATTGTCGGCATCGGCGCCTCGGCGGGCGGCCTGGCGGCATTCGAGGCTTTTTTTTCAGCCATGCCCAGTGGCAGCGGCATGGCTTTCATCATTGTGCAGCACCTGGCGCCCGACCATAAAAGCATCCTCACCGAACTGATCGGCCGCTATACCAAGATGCAGGTGTTCGAAGTCGAGGATGGGATGAAGGTTCAGCCCAATTGCACTTATATCATTCCGCCCAACCATGACATGGCGTTCCTGAACGGCGCATTGCAGTTGCTGGAGCCGACGGCGCCGCGCGGCCAGCGCCTGCCGATCGACTTTTTTTTCCGCTCGCTGGCCCAGGATCAGCATGCGCGGGCGATTGGCGTGGTGCTTTCCGGCACCGGCAGCGATGGTACCCAGGGGGTTCGCGCGATCAAGGGCGAAGGCGGTATGGTGATGGCGCAGGCGTTCGAATCCACCCAATACGACGGCATGCCGCGCAGCGCCGTAGCTGCCGGCATGGTGGACTTCGTGCTGCCGCCGGAGGAAATGCCGGCGCAACTGATTGCCTATGTCAGCCATGCGTTCGGGAGGAACAAAGGTGCCGTTGCTTCCCCGGGCCTCAGGGTCGATGACGCGTTGAAAAAGATCTTTGTGCTGTTGCGGGCGCAGACCGGCCACGATTTTTCACAGTACAAACAGAACACCATCAATCGCCGCATCGAGCGGCGCATGGCGGTAAACCAGGTTGAAAAGGTGCACGACTATGTACAGTATCTGCAGAAGAATCCGTCCGAGGTGGATGCGTTGTTTCGTGACCTCCTGATCGGCGTCACCAATTTTTTTCGCGACCCCGAGGCGTTCAAGGCGTTGCAGGAGGAGGCCATCGTTCGTTTGTTGTCGAACAAGCCCGCCGGCGCCTCGATACGGGTGTGGGTCCCCGGCTGCTCCACCGGCGAGGAGGCCTATTCCATCGCCCTCCTGCTGCAGGAGCGGATGGATGCACTCAAGACCAGCTTCAAGCTGGTGGTGTTCGCCACCGACATCGACAGCCTGGCCATCGAACAGGCCCGCTCCGGAATCTACCCCGCCAGTATTGCCGCCGATGTCCCGGCCGAACGGCTGGCGCGCTTTTTTACGGAAGAACCGGGGGGCGGCTTTCTTCGCGTCAACAAGATCATCCGCGACATACTGGTTTTTTCCGAGCAGGACGTAATCAAGGATCCACCATTCTCGAAACTGGACTTGATCAGCTGCCGCAATCTGCTGATCTATATGGGACCGGAACTGCACAAGAAACTCATTCCGTTGTTCCACTATGCGTTGAACCCGGGGGGCGTCCTCTTTCTGGGCACCTCCGAGTCCGTCGGTGAACATGTGGAACTCTTTGCCACGCTCAACCGCACGGCGAAGCTGTACCAGCGCAAGGACGATGGCACTCCGCATCGGCTGACCCTGGGCCGGATTCTGCCGCCGTTGACCAGAACCGTAGCCGAACCACGTCCGACCGGCAAAGCTGCGAGTGATCCGGCTGCGCAGTTGCGTGATCTGACCGAGCGTACATTGCTGCAGGAGTTTTCTCCGGCCGGCGCGCTGGTCAACACCCATGGCGATATCCTGTACCTGCATGGACGCACCGGCCGGTACCTGGAGCCGGCGCCGGGCGAGGCTGGTTTGAATATCTTCAAAATGGCGCGCGAGGGTTTACGCTCCGGCCTGACCACCGCATTACACAAGGCGGTGGCGAAAAGAGAGCCGGTGCTCCATCCTGGTCTTCGCGTCAGGACCAACGGCGACTTCTCCAGTGTAAATCTCAAGATCCAGCCGGTACCTTCCGACGCGGACGCGCAGCCTCTGTTCCTGGTCATTCTGGAGCAGGCCCCGGAGGCGCCTGCGAAACCGGAAGGGAAAGTCGGCGGCGGGGCTTCGCCAAAAGGCGCGAAAGGCAACGCAAAAGAAATCAGTGCGCAAGTTACGGCGCTGAAGCAGGAATTGAGGGACAAGGAAGAATACCTCCAGAGCACCACCGAGGAACTGGAAACCGCCAACGAAGAACTCAAATCCGCCAACGAGGAAATGCAGTCGATCAACGAGGAAATGCAATCCACCAACGAGGAACTGGAAACTTCCAAGGAGGAACTGCAATCGGTCAACGAGGAACTGGCCACGGTCAATGCCGAATTGCAGGGCAAAGTGGCTGGTCTCTCGCAGGCCAACAACGACATGAACAACCTGCTCGCCGGTACCGGCGTAGGCACGATCTTCGTCGATCGTCAACTGCACATCCAGCGCTTCACGCCCGCCGTCACCCAGGTGATCAACCTCATCGCCACCGATGTGGGGCGGCCTGTGGGTCACATCGCCTCCAACCTCAAAGGCTATGACCATCTTGTGGAAGATGTGCAGCAGGTGCTCGAAACCCTGGTGCCCAATGAGGTCGAGGTGCAGACTGTGCTGGGCAAGTGGTTCGTCCTGCGCATCCGCCCTTACCGCACGCTGGACAATGTGATCGACGGCGCGGTCATCACTTTTTTCGACATAACGGATATGAAAAAGGCGCGGGAGGTGCTGCAGGAATCGGCAACCCTGCGCCGTCTCGCCGCCGTCATGACCGACTCGCGCGACGCAATTCTGGTGCAGAGTCTGGATGGCCGGATCCTGTCCTGGAATCCGGGCGCGACCCGGTTGTATGGCTGGAGCGAGGCCGAGGCGCTTGCCAAGAATGTCCGCGACCTGATCCCGCAGGCGGGGCAGGAGGAGGCTCTCGCCGTCATCGTGCGACTGAGCGGCGCCGAGGTTCTGCAGCCGTACCAGATGGAGCGGGTTACCAAGGACGGCCGGATCGTGCGCGTGACGCTGACTGCCACTGCTTTGGTCAATGAATCCGGGACAGTGTATGCCGTTGCCACCACGGAGAGGGCGGAGCTTTGAAGATAAAGACTGAAACCGGGATCGGGACAGACGACGGCCAGAAGGAAGAATTGCGCCAGCACGCGGAGCAGATTGCCGTGCAGAGGGCAGGCAGGGTACTGGAAAACCTGAACGCTCTTTCGCCCGCCGACGCGCAACGCGTGCTCCACGACCTGCAGGTGCATCAGATCGAGCTGGAGTTGCAGAACGAGGAATTGCGCCAGGCCCAGGAGGCGCTGGAGGCCTCCCGTGCGCGCTACTTCGACCTGTATGACCTGGCGCCGGTAGCCTATTTCACGCTGGACGAAAACGGACGAATCCTGGAAGCGAATCTCACCGGTGCTAACCTCCTGGGCGTTGCACGTGGCGCCCTGGTCGGAAATACCTTCAGCCGCTTTGTTGTCGGCGATGATGCGGACACTTACTACCTGCACCACAAGAAACTTTTCAAGACGGGCGCGCCGGAGGCGTTCGAACTGCGTCTGGCGAGAAAAGATGGCGCGCCCTTCACTGCGCGGATAGAGGCAACCGTTGTGCAGGATGCCGGCGGTGCCCGCACCTGCCGCAAAGTGGTGAGCGACATCACGGAACGCAAGGCGATCCAGGAAAAACTGCGCCGCAGCCAAAGCCTTCTGCAAACCGCTGGCAAGATGGCACAGATGGGCGGGTGGGCCATCAAGTTGCCGCATAACGAGCTGATGTGGTCCGACGAGATTTGCGCGATACTCGATTTTCCCAAAGGGACCGTCCCGCCCCTTGCCGAAGCGCTTGCGCTGTATACGCCTGCATCCCATGAAATCATCTCCGCCGCGTTGAAGGCCTGCGCCCGCGATGGCACGCCCTTCGATTGCGTACTGGAGATTTTCACCGCCAAACGCCGCCGGCTCGACGTGCGCGCCATCGGCCAGGCGGTGCGCGATGCACGCGGCGATATCACCGGAATCGAGGGCGCGTTTCAGGACATCACCGAGCGCAAAGAGGCCGAACAGGCGCATGCGTCGCTGGAGGCGCAACTGCGCGAGTCGCAGAAAATGGAGGCGATCGGGACCCTGGCGGGAGGAATCGCCCATGACTTCAACAATATCCTCGGGACCATACTGGGCAATGTTGAACTGGCGCGCCAAGATGCGGCATCGAACTGGCAGGCGCTGGTGAGCCTGGAAGAGATTCAAAAGGCCGGACACCGTGCCAGGGATCTGGTGCAGCAGATTCTGTCTTTCAGCCGGCGCCAGCCGACCGCGCGCCGGGTGATGTCGCTGTCTTCTATTGTGGACGAGTCCGCACGCCTGCTGCGCGCAGCGCTGCGCGGAGGAGCGCGGATCGAGTGCCACTATGCCGCAGATGCGCCATCCGTCGTGGCCGACCCGACGCAGGTGCAACAGGTCCTGCTGAATCTGGGGACCAATGCCGCGCACGCGATGGAGGGCCGTGCCGGCAGCATCGATATTCGCGTTGAGGGCGTCACGCTGGACGAGGCCTCGGCAAGGTTCGATCTCAATCTGCGGCCGGGCCGGTATGCGCGCGTAGTGGTCAGCGACACCGGACACGGCATGGACCCGGCAACCCAACGGCGGATTTTCGAACCGTTCTTCACCACCAAGTCGCCGGGCAAGGGCACGGGGCTGGGCCTGTCGGTGGCGCACGGCATCATGCAGGCGCACAGCGGGGCGATCGTAGTGCACAGCGAACCTGGTAAGGGCAGCCAATTCGAGTTGTACTTTCCGCGGGCGACTGAAGTGGTGGCGGTCGACGCGGCCGGGAACGCCGCGCCGACCAGAGACGGCCGCGGCCAGCACATCCTCTACATCGACGACGACGAAGCGCAGGTGTTTCTGATCAAGCGGATGATGGAACGTTGGGGCTACCACGTAAGCGCCTACCACGAACAACGCGAGGCGTTAGACGCTGTGCGTGCCGGCGCGGTTCGCTTCGACCTGGTGGTGACCGACTTCAACATGCCCGGCATATCCGGACTGGACGTCGCGCGGGCGGTTCGCGATGCGCAGCCCGATTTGCCGGTGATCGTGGTCTCGGGCTATGTCACCGACGCATTGCGCGCGCAGGCGGCTGCGGCCGGGGTGCGCGAACTGATCTCAAAACCGCAGGAAGTGGAAGAGCTCCGCGACGTGGTGCAGCGGCTGCTTGTATCCCGGAAGTCGATCAACCAGAAACCGGCCTGACGCGCCGACACGCAACACCATCGGCCAGACTGCTGCACGCGCCCCTGGCGGGAAGACACAGTCCGATCCGCCCTGTGCAATTGCGTCGTGAACCGTAGCATCAGGCCGCTATGTGCGTTAGCGAGCAGACAGCCTTTGGCTTTCACTGTAAATGTGAACCAGTTCGATGCGATCGAACCTGTTCCCATTTAGTCAGCATCCGGGATCGGGATGGCCTCCCGAATCCTCCTCTTGCCGCCTGTTGGGCACTCCACCAATACAGGAGAGTCCCCGGTGCAGCTCACCAAACACCTTGCGACGGCGAACCATCTGCTCGCCGCCCTTCCGGACAAGAACCTCGAGCATCTGCTCGAGAACTGCGAGTCCGTGGACCTGACATTCGCTGATGTCCTGTGCCTGCCCGGCGATCGCATCCGGCATGTTTACTTTCCCATCGACAGCTTCATCTCCCTGGTCGCTCCGGTGGATGGCTACGCCGGTCTGGAAGTGGGAATGGTCGGCACCGAAGGCATGTTCGGAATCGGCTTGTTGCTTGGGGTCGATATCTGGCCGATGCACGCACTGGTGCAGGGTGGGGGGCTCGCGTTGCGAATGAATGCCGAACGTTTTCGCGGCGAACTGGATGATACCCCCGCGCTGAAACGGGGATTGAATCGCTATCTCTATGTGCTGATCTGCCAGCTCGCGCAGACGGCCGCCTGTACCCGCTTCCATGCCGTGGAACCGCGCCTGGCCCGCTGGCTGTTGATGACCGCTGACCGCGCACGCTCGGACGAATTCTATCTGACGCAGGAATTCCTCTCGCACATGCTCGGGGTACGCCGCGTGGGCGTGACCAACGCGGCAGGCTCTTTGCAGAAGCGCAAGCTGATCAGCTACAGCCGTGGGGCTATCAGGATTCTCGACCGCGCCGGTCTCGAGGCCGCTGCCTGCGGGTGCTACAAGGCCGACAAGCAAACCTACGATCGGATTCTCAACTAGTCGACTATGTGCCCTACCGCACTGACTGCAGCCGGTTCAAAGACTATCGTTCGAGACTGACTTACCCTTCCAGGAGACTGAAACCATGCAACCACTCCGTGTACTCTTGATACTTGCCGTCGCCGTGATCGTGACAAGCTGCCAGAGCGCCCCGGTGACCGGCCGCAAGCAGTTCATGCTCGTGTCCGAGTCACAGGCCATCGAGGCTTCAACGGAGGCCTACGCCCAGGTCCTCGCCCCGATTCAGAAGGCGGGCAAGCTCAATGACAACGCCGCCATGAAAGCGCGCGTGGACAAGATTACCGGCCGCCTGATCGCCCAGGCCATCAAGTATCGCCCCGAGACCGAGAGCTGGGACTGGCAGGTGGCCGTGATCGACGAACCTAAGACCCTCAACGCCTGGTGCATGGCGGGCGGAAAGATGGCGATCTACTCCGGCATCATCACCCAACTGAACCTTACCGACGACGAAATCGCCCAGGTAATGGGCCATGAGATCGCGCACGCACTGGCGAAACACACCGCGGAGCGCATGTCCACGGCCATGGCATCGGAGGCGGCGCTGCAGATCGGCGCCATGCTGCTGGGCAACGACAGCGCAAGCAGCCAGTTGACGATGCAGGCCGCCGCGGCCGCCACGACCATAGGCGTGCAACTGCCCAACAGCCGCAAGCAGGAGTCCGAAGCGGATCGCATCGGCATCGAGCTTGCCGCCAAGGCGGGTTACGATCCGCGCGCCGCGCCCAGGCTGTGGGAAAAGATGGTCCAGGCCACCGGCAGCGAGGGCAAACAACTTGCCTTCCTGAGCACCCACCCCCAGGGAGAGAAGCGGCAGGAAGCACTCGCGGCGCTCATCCCGGAGATGATGCCGTACTACGAGGACAAGTCCCAACGGCCGGAGTACCGATTCAAGACGGCGTAAGCTGGGACGCAGGTTCAAAAAAGGCGAGCGCCATTGGCGCTCGCCTTTTATTCCCACAAAGGTCTGTGTCGGCGGACTATGTGCGTCTGAATCGTTTCGTGACGGTGTTGACACAACGATCCCTGTCAGCGGCGTCCCACGTCTGGCATTGCTCGACAGCCGCAGTGCGCCCTTCCTCTACGCGGGCATTCCCGTCTTTCATCGCATTGCTTTCCGATGACAGGTAGTACGACGACTGACCCGAGGCCGGATCAGTTCTTGACGCAGCCGATGACGTATGTGTGCGAACGCACAGAATACGAGGGAACCAAAGTGTACCTTGATTGGCGCAACAGTCGGTTTCAATGAAACAGTTTTGGGGCCTGCGGCTCCGCATTGCGATCTGAACAACCAGCAGGAGTGAACGATGAAAAATGCATTCAGTGGAAGTTGGGTCCTCGTGGGCGCCTTGATACTGGGCCTGGCGGGTTGCGCCAGCTCGGGCACAGGGGAAAAAACAGGCGAGTACGTCGATGATGCGTGGATCACCACCAAAGTGAAGTCGGAGTTGATTACCGATAGCGACACCAAGGCCGGCAGTATCAATGTCGAGACCAGCAACGGCAAAGTAACGCTGACCGGCACGGCCAAGACCTGGCAGGAGTCGGACAAAGCCGCCCAGATCGCGCGCGGGATCAAAGGCGTGACGGGGGTAGAGAACGACATTCGCGTTCAGTAATGCCTGGCGATGAACCAGCGGGGATCGATTCTGATCCCCGACAGCGCCTTCGATAGAGGAGAAAGTCATGGAATCAACTGGAATAGTGACGCCAGGTTTCAAAGACGGCAGCCGCACCGTGGGACGGACCGTGGACAAGGCCAGCTCGGGGGCACATGACGCGATAGACAAGATCTCGGATGCCGCGGGTCCGATGGTGGACCGCATTGCCTCAGGCGCGCACCAGGCTGTGGACAAGATCGCCGGCGCGGCCGGCCAGGCGGCGGAAACGCTCAGCGTGAAGGGCGGACAATTGAAGAATGCCCAGGCGCAGGCACTGGCCCAGGCCCGAATCTACGTACGCGACAATCCACTGGCAGCGGTGGGCATAGCCGTAGCGGCCGGTTATCTCCTGAGCCGGTTGCTGCGCTTCCGCTAGGATCTGCTACACCCCTCTTCTTGCAGGGCGGAGGGGCGACGAATCAGCAACGGGCGACCAGATTGGTCGCCCGTTTGCGTTTCATGCTTCCCGCGCATGTCGCAGAATCAGATCCGACGGAGTATCTTGCCCCTGGAATCACGCATGGAAAACCTGAAGGTTGACATTCTGATGGTCGACGACGAGCCCGGGAATCTTCTGGCGCTCGAGGCATTGCTGGAGCCGCTCGGGCAGAACCTGCTGCGCGCGCAGTCCGGCGAGGAGGCGTTGCGCATGGTGCTCAAGCACAACCCTGCATTGATACTTCTCGACGTGCGGATGCCGGGAATGGACGGCTTCGAAACCGCCAGGATGATCCGCCAGCGCGAGCAGTCCCGGCACACGCCAATCATCTTTCTGACCGGGGTGGTTACGGAAATGGCATCCGCGTTCCGCGGATACGAGGTCGGCGCGGTGGACTACCTGATAAAGCCGCTGGTCCCGGAGGTGCTCCGATCGAAAGTGGCGGTATTCGTCGATCTGCACAAGAAGAACGCAACGCTGACCAAGGAAATCAAGGAGAGAATAGCCGCGGAGACGCACTTGCGGGAGTCCGAGGTGCAGTTGCGGGCGCTGGCCGCGCGCCTGATTTCCATACGCGAAGAAGAGCGCGCACGGATCGCGCGCGAGATCCACGACGAGTTGGGGCAGGTGTTGACCGGCCTGAAGATGGATGCGACATGGCTGGCCAGGCAGCTTGCCGGTACCGGAAAGCCGCTGGTGGAGAAAGCGGAGGCCATGTGCCAGCTCATCGATTCCACGATGCACCTCATTCGAAGGATTTCGACCGGCCTGAGACCGGAGATTCTCGACGATATGGGCCTGATGGCGGCAATCGGCTGGCAGGCAAACGAGTTCCAGAAACGCATGGGAATGCGTTGCCGGCTCAGGCTTCCGGAAGGCGAAGTGGTTCTGGACAAGGAACGGTCCACGGCCGTGTTCCGGATTTTCCAGGAGATCCTGACGAACATCGCGCGCCACTCGAAAGCGAGCGGCGTTGAGGTGAACCTGAGCATTTCGGGCGATCTTCTCGAGCTCAAGGTGGTGGACGACGGTATCGGAATTTCCGAGGGTCAGATTCGCGGCAACGAGTCGCTCGGCCTGCTGGGCATGCGCGAACGTGCGCAGCTCTTCGGCGGCAAGATAAGTATCCAGGGTGTGCCCGGGCGCGGCACTACCGTGTCGGTATCGATACCGATGTCGCATCCGAAATAGACTGGACGTTGTTGAATGAGGCACATGAAGGCCGCCGCGATAAGTAGTGACTTGCGGTGGTTTCATACCGCTTAGTCAATACTTAGTAGTTTTATCAGGCGGCTTCATTTTTCTTTATGTGCGCTAACGAACACAACTCCTGCGATTGCTGCCCGGGTTATGTGCGGGAACGCACGTAACGCGCGACTTCTTTGCGCTAACGTGCGCAAACGCACAGAACGCCGCGCGACGGAAGGGGATAGTCGTTACAACAGCGCTCGGGGCCAAAACTCCGGCACTGTACGCAGGGATCTACGGCAGCAATAAATCAGCCGCGCGCGGATGCCTTTCGGGTTTCCATGAATTAGGAGAAGGCAATGGACGGCTCCATCCTCGTAGTCGAAAACGAGATATCTGCACGGCAGTTTCTTGCCGCCAATCTTCAGAACTCCGGATACAAGGTTCGTTGCGCCGGCGACGTCGCCCAGGCCGAGACGCTGGTGCGCGAGGTCAGGCCAGACCTGGTCTTGCTCGACTGGATCCTGCCGGGCGTCCCCGGGCTGCCGTTCACACGCTGGCTTCGCAACGATCAACGTACCCGCGATATCTCGATCGTCCTGATCAGCGAACGTGCAGATGAACAGGACAAGGTTGCAGCGCTGGAAGGCGGAGCGGACGATTATGTGACCAAGCCGTATTCCGGGCGCGAGTTGCTGGCGCGAATCAAGGCGGTCATGCGCAGGCGCACGCCGCAACTGGCCGACGACGTAGTCGACATTGCAGGCCTGCAACTGGATCCGGCAGCGCGCCGCATCACCGCCGGAGACCATGAGATCGATTTGTGGACTACCGAATTCCGTTTGTTGCATTTCTTCATGACCCACGTCGGGCGCATCTTCAGCCGCGCCAAACTCCTCGATGAGATCTGGGGCCATGACGCATTCGTCGAGGAACGCACAGTAGACGTCCACATCCGCAGGCTTCGCCAGGGGCTGGCGCCGACCGGGCACGACAATGTGATCGAGACCGTGCGCGGAATCGGCTATCGCTTTCGGGGCGATGCCGTCTGAACGCCGCTCAGTAGGCGTTCTGCTGCCGCAGTACAACGAAGATCGTCTTCAGCACGATCTGCAGGTCGAGCAACAAAGACCAACTCCGGAGGTACGCAAGATCGTACTCGATGCGCATCTGCATGCTGTCGAGGGAGCTGGTTTCGCCGCGCAGGCCGTTGACCTGCGCCAGACCGGTGATGCCGGGCTTCACCTTGTGCCGGATCATGTAGCGGCGAATGAGTTTGCGGTACATTTCATTGTGGGCAATGGCGTGAGGACGGGGCCCGACGACGCTCATGCGTCCTTGCAGCACGTTGATGAACTGCGGCAATTCGTCGAGCGAGCAGGCCCGCAGAAAGACCCCGAACCGCGTCACGCGCGGATCATCGCGCGTGGCCTGCCTGATGACGTTCCCATCCTCGAGCACGCGCATCGTGCGGAATTTGTAGACCACGATCTCCCTGCCGTCCAGGCCGTAACGGCGCTGTTGGAACAGCACCGGTCCCGGCGAGCTCAGTTTCACACCGATCGCGACGGCGATCATGAGCGGCGAAATCAGCGCCAGGATCCCGGACGCAAGGACGATGTCGCTGACGCGTTTGATCAGACCGCTGGCTCCGTAAAATGGCGACTCGCACACCGCAATAACGGGCAAGCCACCGACCGTGTCCACTCGTGCCTGAATCAGGTCGATCAGATGGATGTCCGGAGCAAAGTAGATCGAGGCGGTCGTATCGTGCAGTTCCTCCAGCAATCTGAGAATGCGCGGCTGCGAAGCCATCGGCAACGCGATATAGATGAGGTCGATGCGATGCGCCTTCACGTACTCCGCAAGCCGGCCCAGAGAGCCCAGGGTGGCGCTGCCGCTCATGGCCTCGTTTCGGCCGGTGGCGCGGTCGTCGAAGAAGCCGGCGACGCGGATACCGAGCAAGGGATTGGCCCCGATACGTTCGGCAAGCCTACAGCCGGTCTCATTCGCTCCCGCAATGATGGCGGTCCGTTGCAGACCTTCAGTTGCGAGCAGCCTCGGCAGTATTACCGGAATCAGGCGGTGGGCGGCGAACAGCAACGGTGGGGTCGCGACAATCCACGCCAGGATTGCGCGTTGATCGAATGCGCCCAGCGTCCCTGACACCCATCCGACCAGGGTCAGTAATACGACTATTGCCAGCCAACCCGTGATGACGTCGCGCATCAGCGCCGCGGAACCGGATGCATCCCGCGCCAGGCTGTTTGGATAGGTCATCGAGAACACGAGCAGGGCCAGAATCAGGTAGGTGCCATCGAAGCGTCCTTCGAACCACAGGACCGAGACTACCAGGGTGGTGATCGCCACCACCGGATCGATCGCCTGGCGCGTCAGGGCGGCCGGGCCAAGCTGGCGGAGCAACAGGCGCGGTTGCGTATCGTGTAAGGCAGGCATGGCAGGAGTAGGCGGCGGCAATGGGGAAGCGTTAGTTGTGGAGGGCTCGATGGGAAACAGCTTAGGTCAGGTGACGTTCAACGTTGACGGGGCGTATGTGCATCCGCGATAGCCCTATTGGACTACGCGGCGGATTGCACTTCGCGTTGGTGAACGTGCGCATGGTGCGCTGCGCAGGACCTGTTGCGCTGAACCGGCCATGGATACCTATGAAAATAACGGTTTGCGGTGCGTTATCCGGACCGGGCTACGTTTTATTTCTGTGTCATCTCCATGTAATACGCGAGCAACTATATTGCCCCCCTGACTACTGATGGTGAACACGTGATGCAACTCAGCAAGCACGAACTGCCGCAACGTTATGAACCCGATGCCGGGCTACCTGCGGACTACGGTGCGGAGAAGGGCGTCGCGACCGGGACTGCCGAGACTCTGAGCGTCGTCGAGCAGGAGTCCCTGATGCTGAACCTGGATGCCTCCCTCAGGGTACATTCGCGTCCGCATTTCTTCAGCTGGACACAGGGTCTGCTGCAAAGCCTGATCAGGCATGAAGTGCTGATCTGCGCGCTGCGTAACGGAGAACCGTTGTCATTTTCCGTTGACAGCTTTGCAATGAACGCTCCGGACCCCACTATCCTGAGCGACGCGTTTCTGCGGGATGCGCCGGTTGCGCCGGGTCTCATCAAGGCCTGGGAGGAGCGCCGGTTCCGTCCGGTCGTTTGCGAGGTGGATGACCTGAACGCAGTGGCCGGGGGTGCTTTCGCGCGGGAGCTGGAGGGGATTGGGGCTACGCGCCTCGTCGCACACGGGATTCACGACTGCGACGGCCTGGCAGAAAGCTTTTTCACCTTCGCCTGCTTACCGGGAGCGGACGCCCACAGACAGGCCTACCTCGCCCAACTGGTGGTGCCGTTTCTGCACTCGGCGTGGATTCGCGCCCGAATGAGTGGACGCACCAGGGACAATGACGCCCCGAAACCCGTGAAAACAAGCACCGTCACGCCCAGGGAGCAGGAAATTCTCCGCTGGATCTATCAGGGGAAAAGCAATTTCGAGATCGGTGCCATCCTCAGTATCAGCCCTCTCACCGTCAAGAACCATGTGCAGAAAATATTGCGTAAACTGAACGTGGTCAACCGTGCACAAGCGGTCGGCAAGGCCCTGGAGTTGCGTATTCTCAGCCTTTGACTTCCGCGCTTGCTGCCGGCGGAATCCGAATCGCCCGTTTCCCTGTCAGAATATCCGGGTGTCAGCAGGATGACCGGGTTCATGACCACCGGAATCCGGGGAATCCGATCATTTCACCAGAAATCATCCACTGCATGCCGGGAGTCGCGGTCTGTACCCCCGGCCACGCAGTTGGATAATGAGGAGCAGAGGCCCATGCGATTTCCTTGCCGGTCCCGCGGCGGCGCTCTATTGCGGCGGCGCGATCTGCAGGCGGCGATAGTCGTTGCCGGATTGCTCGCGCCGGTTGCGGATGCGGCTGCTCTGTGGAACGACAAGCTCGAAGTGTTCGTTTCGGAAACGATCACTCGCGACGACAATGTTTTCCGTCTCTCGGACGCGAGCGATCCGGTGACCGCAATCGGTTCGTCTTCGAAAGGGGACACCTACACCACTACTTCGCCGGGTTTTCGCTTCGACGTGCCGGTGAGCCGGCAGAGATTTCTGGGCGAACTGACTTGGAACGACGAACGTTACAACGAGTTCACCGTGCTCAATTTCACCGGCCACAACGGGCGGGCAATGTGGAAATGGCAGGCCGGAAACGACCTTAGCGGCGAGCTGGGGTATACAGAGGTCCTTGAACTGGCGTCATTGTCAAACATCCAGGGCGATGCTCAAAGCAGCGCGCCCAACCCTCTCAAGACGCAACGGACATTCCTCAATGCGGCTTATACGTTCACGCCGCGCTGGCGGTTGCAGGGTGAGCTCAGCAGGCGCCAGCAAACCAACGAGGTGTTCCTGGAAAACGACATCGGCATCAATGGTACCGAGCTTACCGGAAGCTACATCACGCCAGCCGGTAATCAGGTTGGCCTCAGTCTGCGTGTCGAGGACGCCGAGTTTCCTTATCCGCAGCTGGTGAATGGGGTTCCGGTAGACAATGCCTATAGCCAAAGGAATGTCGCCGCCGTCCTCGGCTGGACACCTGCCGGCCATTCGCGCATAAGTGCGCGAGCGGGTTGGATCACCCGGGACTACGAACAGCTACCGCAGCGCGACTTCGACGGCCCGATGTATCGCATCGTCTATGACTGGAATCCGACCGGCAAATTCACACTGACCGCGATTTTGCTACGGGACATCAGCCCAGACGAACAGGTCAATACCAGCTTCGCGTTGGTGAAGGGTATTACGCTGTATCCGACGTTGAGGCTAACCGAGAAAATCAGCATATCCGGGGCGCTCGAATACAGCAATAGGGAATACCTCGGTGACGCGCAACTGTTATCGCAGGGGCTGACCCGCACCGATCGGGTACGCATGGGGGTGCTGACGGCAACTTACAAACCAATCCGGCCGGTGAAGCTGGAGATGAGTTTGCAGCGTGAATCGCGTTCGTCCTCGCTCGCTTTCGGCGACTACGAGGTCAGTATTATTGGTGTCAGCGCCGGCATCAGGTTCTAGTGTCCTGTTCCGCTAATTCGTAGGATAAGTCTCCAATCTTCGCAGTCAGTCCTATGACTTATTTGACCGCAATCCATCATCGATCGGAAAACCTGCGAAATCGGCGTCAGGCAAGGCGCGAGTCCTTGACAGTGGCGGGGGCCGGTGGAACGTTGAGCAGGGGCCCCGCTTGCGGGGATGCGACCGTGCAATCGGCCAATAGCGTGTCGACCACCGGCCTTACGCGTGTCTCCGCGGTCAGATCCCCAGAGGGGCCCCTCCTCCGCGCTCCGACACGCACGGCGAGGACTCGTAACACAGCATGGCGCCGATTCTCGTCGGGTTTTCAGCCGCGAATTAACGGAACAGGACACTAACGCAATCTGCATCCAGGCGCAAAGGCGCAAAGCAATCCTGAAAAGGGATCGAAGATAGCGGGAGATCGGGTTGGGCAATTCCCGTTATGTTCCGCGGACGAAACCTTGATGGGCCGTCCAGCAAGGACTTAGTACCATGGTTCGTTCTTTGTTCTTTGCGCCTTTGCGCCTTTGCGTCAAGGTTTTTTCGTATCGGCCGCTTCCAGTTCAATCATCGAAACCCTGCCTTCGCGGCTTTGTCCTGTAAGCAGCGAGTCCACCGGGTTTTTCACCTGCGCTAGTCCGATCGGCTAACTTCGACGGCCCGCCGCGGCATATCCCTGTAATCGGTCGCGGATAGCATGGTCGCAAGGTCGGGTTGTTCCGGCCATGTCGCAGGAGAGTTTATGCATTTACCGAAGAAACTGCTGGTAGCCGTCATGGCGATGGGCGTACTGGGATCTGCCCGGGCCGAAATAGACGCCCAGGTCCTCAATCCGTATGCGCCGGTGCCGAGTGATTCTGCTTTCTATTTCGCTCCCGGTGACCCGACTCCGTACTCGTTCGCGGACATTGTCAATCTGCCGCACGGAGCGGGGCCGCGGCTGCTGACGAGCGACGGCGTCAGCCGCGTGCCTGGCGGGACTCTGGCCGAACTCTCGAATGTTTCCGACGCAACACCGATGCAGTCCGCAGGCACGAATGTCGCCGGATCGCTGGTGGGCGCGATTTTGACCCTGAATGACGACATGGACGATCTGTCCGCAGCCGTTGTTCCGGACAAGGTCGCGGCACCCCGATCGGGGACTGCCGGCTGGCACACCGGTGCGGGATTCCTGTTCTCGACCGCTGAAATACCCGAGCCCGCGGACTGGATGACGCTGCTTTGCGGTCTGGTGGTCGTGGCGTTCATTGCGCGGCGCAAGAGCGGTTCGCTCGCAGACTGAGCCGCCGCGCCGGGACACGAAAGCGATTTCGCCCCCGCCCGGAACAGACCGCGAGGAATGGACGAGGCTGTGGCGGATGGTCCGTTCGGACCATGGCCGAAGGTCACCGATAAACATCACGCATTTATATTGAGTTGCAAGTGAAACAAGGCCCCGGCTCAAACCAATCCATCCGAATTCAACGACTCCCCGGATCGTATGAAATGCATGACGCAATATCGCCAGACATGATCAGAAAATTCCTCGCCCTGTCATTGTGGACTGCCGTCGTGGTGGTTCTGTGCGCTTGCGGAAGGCCCGAAATCAGCAAGACGTCCAGCCGGCCTATCGCGCAGGTTACCGGCGAGGAGAGCCCGGCACCCCGGATTGACGGCGTCCTCGCGAACTATGCCGGGGAACAGGTCACCGATCAGGAACTCCTCGCGCAAGAGGCGCTTGAAGCAAGGCTGGATCGCGATGCGCAAGTCTCGAACGCGATCGAGAGTGCGAAGCGGCAGATCCTGGCGCAAGCCTATATCGAACGGACCGTGATTTCCGCGTCGCAGCCGAGCCCGGAACAGATCAGCAGATTCTACGAAGACAATCCGTCGCTGTTCAAGAGCCGCCGTATCTATCGCGTCCGCGAGTTGGTGGTGGCGGCGGCGCCGGAGCGCTTCGAAGCATTGCGGGAGGCGGTTGCAGGGACAAAAAACCTTGCCGAAGTCGCGCGATGGCTCGATTCCCGGAAGCTTCCTTTCGAAGCCGCAGCATCCGCCAGCGCCGCCGAACAGATCCCGATGAACGTCCTGCATCGTCTTTTCGGGATGCACGACGGACAAATCACCGTTTTTCCGACTCCCCACGGCGCCTCGGTGGTACGGCTCGAGGAGACCGCGGAAGCGCCGTTAAGCGAAAAGCAGGTAGGACCCCTGATCGCGCGATATCTGCTCAACCGCAAGCGGCTCGAGCTCGCCCAGGCCGAAGTCAAGAAGCTGCGTGAACGCGCGCAGATTACCAAAGACGGCATCGCGCCCGTTCGCCCGGCGAGCGCAGTCCAAGCCGCCGCGCGAGCGCAACCTCCGGCAGCGGGACAGGAAGTGGCGCACAACACAACCGAGTTCGCAAAATTGAGGTAGGCCCGTTAAACACATGATAAGGAGCCAGACATGATGAAGGAGAAGAGCACGCCCCGGAAAGCGAGGCCGCCATGTTCCTCGCTATGAGACACGCCAGCACAGCACCGCGATGGTTCGCCCTGCTTGCTGCGGTCGCGCTGTTCATGTTCGCGATTCAAGCCGATGCGGCTTCGCGTGAGACTCTCGGAGCCGGTGACACCATACGCGTGACGATATTCCAGAATCCGGATCTCACCACCGAGGTGCGCATCTCGGAGCGGGGAACGATCGTGTTTCCGCTGATCGGCGAGATCGCGCTCGGTGGGCAGACCCCTGTGGGCGCGGGAAACCGGATCGCAGCGCAGCTCAAACAGGGAAACTTCATGAAGGATCCCCAGGTGAACGTCTCCGTGGTCCAGGTCCGCAGCCGGCAGGTATCGGTGCTCGGCAATGTGGCTCGCCCCGGGCGCTATGCGCTGGACGATACCACCCTGACGCTCACCGACATCCTGGCCCTCGCCGGCGGCATCAGCCCGGGAGGTGCCGATACCGTTACCGTGGTGACCAACCGCAACGGCACGGAGAAAAAGCTGGAGATCAACGTTCCCGAGATGATCGCCAAGGGCACCATGTCCGCCAACTTCGAGATCCAGAACGGCGACACTATTTTTGTTCAACGCGCCCCGGTTTTCTACATTTACGGAGAAGTACAGCGGGCCGGGGCCTACCGGCTGGAGCCCGACATGATCGTCATGCATGCGCTATCGCTGGGCGGCGGGTTGACGCCGCGCGGCAGCGATCGCGGGCTCGTGATTAACCGCCGGATGCCCGATGGGGCGGTGCGCAAGATCGACGCCAAGCTCTTCGAAGCGGTGCGGCCCGATGACGTGATCTACGTCAAGGAAAGCCTGTTCTAGAGACGTGCCCCGTCTAACAGTCAGCAAAGGACACCCAGACCCCCATGAATGTCTACCAGTTTCTCTCGGCATTGCGCGCGCGCTTCCGGGTCTTTGCATTCCTGCTGATTGTCACCGTCCTGGCTGCCGCGAGCATCAGTCTTCTGCTGCCCAAGACCTATACGGCAACGGTATCCCTGCTGGTAGACGCCAAGGAAGAGCAGTCCCTGAACAATGTACTGCGCCCGCTCGTGCTTCCGCAGGAGAGGGCCAGCTACATGCAGACACAGCTGGATATCATCACCAGCGAGAAAGTGGCGCGCAAGGTGGTTCAGGACCTGAAGCTTGCGCAGAGCCCGATGGCGGTGAAGACAGTCGAGAGCGAAGTGGCAAAGGGATGGCCGGTCGAGGACAGTCTGGTTGCAAAACTGCTCCAAAGACTCAAGGTGGAGACGACGCAGAGCAGCGTTATCCAGATCAGCTTTTCATCCCGTAGTCCCGCTTACTCTGCGGACATCGCCAACGCTTTCGCAAAGGCCTATATCGACACGATGCTCGAATTGCGCGTGGAGCCGACGCAGAAGGCGGCAGCGTGGTTCGACGAACAACTGAAGAGCCTGCGGGCCAATCTGGAGGACGCCCAGGCCAGGCTGACCGACTATCACCAGAGCCGGGGAATCGTCTCGGCCGACGAGAACGTCGATGTCGAGAACACCCGGCTGGCAGTTCTGTCGGAACAGGTGGGAAGGGCACAGGAGCAGACGTTCGAATGGAAATCCCGGGAGCAGCAGGCGCGCACTTTCATGGAAAAGGGGGGATCTCCGGACAGAATGCCGGAGGTTCTCGACAATGCCTTCATCCAGAGGCTGAAAGAGGACCTGCTGCATGGGGAGGCGAAACTCCAGGACCTGAACACGCACTACGGGCCCAACTACCCGCAGTACCAGCGCCAGGTCGCCGAGAATCGGAGCCTGCGCGAGAAACTCGACATCGAAATGAAGAAACTCGTGGCCGGAATCGGGAGTTCCGCGAGCCAGAGCCGCCAACGCGAGACGGATGCCAGGAAAGCGATGTCGGCACAACGCGCAAAAGTCCTCGGGCTCAAGGAGAATCGCAATGAGCTCACGGTGCTCAGGCGCAACGTGGAGTCCGCCGAACGGGCCTACGACACGGCCATGCAGCGTTCCGTCGTCAGTCAGGTCGACAGCCGCGCAAACCAGACCAACGTCATGGTGCTCAACCCGGCAACCGTGCCGCGCAAGCACTCTCAGCCAAAAATCGCCCTCAATATAGCGCTCGCGATGGTCGTCGGAACCATCCTCGGAATCGTGATGGTGATGCTGCTGGAAGTGCTCGACCGCCGGGTGCGTTCACGCAGCGACCTGGAACTCGAGGTGCCGCTGCTTGCCGTGCTCAACGAGCGCAAGTCAGGAGGGGTCCGTCTGCTCGGCTGGTCAGGCGGAAACAGACGCGCTTTGCCGAATCCAGGCTGAGGAATGACCATGAGTGCTCAGGAAAACGTAATGGCGATTGAAGGGTCGAGCCGCGTAATCGCGCGAGGTGACCGCAGGATCGGAAGCATCCTCGCGGAGGAAGGAAAACTCCGCAGCGGTGACATCGAGCGGGTGATGAAGTTGCAGCATGCGGAGGGATTGAGGTTCGGTGACGCGGCGCTTCGCCTGGGCATGATCAATGTGGATGACCTGCATCGTGCGATCGCGAAGCAATACAACCTTCCACATCTGCTGCCCGGCAACGCCAGCATCAGTGATGAACTCGTCATCGCGGAGGATCCGTTCAACCCCCGAGCCGAAGAGTTGCGCGGGCTGCGGACGCAGTTGATGATTCGTTGGTCCAAGGCCGGCGTCAAGCATCGGGTGCTGGCGATCGTCAGTCCCGGTTCCGGAGAAGGGCGCAGTTATATTGCCGCCAATCTGGCTGTGGCGTTCTCGCAGCTTGGCGAACGCACCCTCCTGATCGACGCCGACCTGCGCAAACCGCGACAGCATCTGATCTTCAACGTCTCCGACCGGATCGGCCTTTCCGCGGTTCTCTCCGGGCGCGCCGATCGCAGCGCGGTGGCACCGGTTCCCGAGTTCGGGGCACTCTCGCTGTTGCCCGCCGGCGCGAGACCTCCCAACCCGCAGGAGCTGCTGTCTGGTCTTGGGCTCGCCGTCTTGTTGTACGAATTGCGATCCGAATTCGACGTCGTCCTGCTCGATACGGCGCCGGCGCAGGCTTACGCGGATGCGCAGGCAGTGGCTTTCCGGGCAGGAAGTGCATTGGTGGTGGCCCGCAAAGACAGCACCCGCCTCGCAGATACCAAGAGCGTAATCCGCGAGTTGGGCGATATGGGCGCTCACATCGTCGGTACCGTATTCAACGCTTGCTGAACCCGCTGAGACCGATTTTTGTCACGGGTTCGTTGTGCCAGGGCGGGGCCGAACGTCACGCGATCACCCTGGTGAACCGGCTGGCGGAGCGCGGGCACGAATGTCACGCCGTCTACATCAAGAACGACGCCGGCCAGATCGATCGCCTGCGCCTGCGCGATGGTGGAAGCGTCCACTGCCTCGATGCAGTACGTTACTTCGACCGGCGCGCCCTGGCAGATTTTGCAGCGCACATAGTCCGCATCCGGCCCTCCGTGATCGTGGCCGCCAACTCATATGCGCTGATGTATTCCTGGCTCGCGTTACGCTTTTCGCGTCTGCGGGTGCCGCTGGTTGTCACGTATCACTCGACCCGGTTGCTCGGGGTAAAAGAGCAGCTCCAGATGGTCCTCTATCGCCTGTTCTTCTGGGCCGCGGATTGTTCGGTCTTCGTCTGCGAAAAACAAAGGCGCCATTGGCTTCGACGCGCCGTGTTCTCGCGCCGGAACGAAATGATCTACAACGGCGTGGACACGGGGGAGTTCTGCGACCGGTCGAGTCCCGAAGAACGCACGAGGCTGCGCGGCGCGCTCGGCTTCTCCAGCGCGGACTACGTAATCGGCATATCGGCACGGCTGCGCCCGGAAAAGAACCATATGCAATTGGTCGACGCGGTTGCCATGTTGCGCGCCATGGGCATTCCCGCCCGTGTACTGATGATTGGTGATGGCGACTTGCGTGAAGTGATCGAATCGCGTGCGCGTGAACTCAACGTCGGGCACGACGTCGTGATCACGGGATTAAAGCAGGACGTTCGCCCCTATATCGCCGTCTGCGATGCCATGGTGTTGTGCAGCCATACCGAGGCTTTCTCCCTGGCGGCGATCGAGGCGATGGCCATGGGCAAGCCGTTTGTCCATTCCGATGTCGGGGGCGCCGCGGAGATGATCCGGCATGGTGAAAACGGCTTCCTGTTTCCGGCCGGCGATACCGGCGCGCTGGTCTACCGCCTTGCGCGGCTTGCCGACCACACGGAACGCGAACGCATGGGTAGCAATGCCCGCGAGAGGATGGAAGCGCTGTTCTCGGAAAAGACGATGGTGGACCGCTACGAAAAGCTGCTGCTGGAACTCCAGTCCGTCGCGGCGGCGCAGGAGCGGCAACCTATCCGCAATCGCAGCGAAACCGGGGTCCGGTGACGCGTGCGCGGCGCCGGCGGCGTCCGCGATTGCCAGGCTCGTTAGTCCATTCGGCTTATGCATCAGGCGGCAGGCGCCGCGTGTCGCTACTTGTTCGCGCTCGATAATCCTGATACCGCGCTGGCTCGTGCCGGCGCAAAGCAATGGAGTCTGGAATGGAATGCACAAGGAATGCAGAGATGCCGATCGACCCGTTCGGTCCGGAACGAAATACCGCGGCGCGCGGCCGCGCTCGTTGGTACGTGATCCAGTGCGCCTGTCGCGACAAGCACTTTTCTCCGGCGGTCGCGTAATGAGGCATGTCGCAGTCTTGCTGCTGGCGGGCGCGCTGGTTTCCTGCGGCGGCGGCGACAGCGGCGGCAGCGATGCCAACACCCCTCCTCCTCCCCCGTCCGTGGAAGGCCGAATTGAGGAAACAAATGCTGTCGTGACCTTGAGCTCCGGTTGGACGCAGAGCAACCCCGATTGGTTTGCGTGGAGTGGGGGCACCGCCGTGCAATCAATAGCCCCGGGGGCGCAAGCCACGCTCACCTTCACCGGGACCTCGGTCACCTGGATCGGTAATCGCAACGGCAGCAGCGGAATCGCGCTCGTGAAAGTGGACGGGGTTCCAGTCTCCGAGGTGGATCTGTTCGCGCGTACAGAGGAAATTCACACGCCTGCCTTCACGGTAAACGGTCTGAGCGCCGGCAGCCATACGGTGACGATCGAAGTGACGGGCCGCCGGAACAAGGAATCGACAGGAAACGCTGTCGTGGTGGATGCTTTCGACGTGCCGGCACCGGTGGTCTCCCATTTGCAGGAAACGGATCCGGATGTCGTGTTCACCGGCGTTTGGGCCCAGGCGGACAGCAAAATCGCATGGAGCGGCGGCGGGGTCGCCACGATCCCCGACCCGCCGGTGGGGGGCGCGAGGGTCTCCGGGACGCCGGGTGCGAAAGCCACGTTGACGTTCAGAGGAACGGCGATCAGCTGGAGCGGCGCCCGCAGGCCCAACACCGGCATCGCCAAGGTATACGTGGATGACATCCTTGTGGAAGAGATCGACACGTATTCTCCGACCAACAGAATCCAGGACACCGTGTTCACGGCAACGGGACTGGCCGACGCGCCCCATACGCTGACCATCGAAGCGACGGGACTCAAAAATGCCGCTTCGACGGGCCGCCAGATCGTGGTGGATGCGTTCGATGTGACGACGCCGGGAAGACGCTATCAGGAAGAAGATCCTGCAGTTGTCTACAGCCCCGGCAACTGGATTTTCCGCAACCTCAACAGAACCTGGAGCGAGGGGACCATCTCCGAATCCAATGTGGCGGGCGCGACAGTCACGTTCACCTTCACCGGGACCTCGGTCAGCTGGATCGGCTGCCGCAAGCTCAGCACCGGGACCGCTAACGTATACCTGGATGACGATCCTGTGATAGTGATCGATACGTATCTACCGGCCCCGATCGAGGCATACCAAACCACCATCTTCAGGGCGGATGGGCTGGCGGCCGGCACGCATACGCTGACGATCGAGGTTGCAAGCATCAATACCTCCTACATTGTGATAGATGCTCTTGATGTCCGCCAATGATGAGGTGCCTGTTGCGCCAATCTGTCGTCGATTGGGACGCACCATTGAGGATATCGGGGCTCGACCGGCGGGTTCTTTTCGGTGCGATCTCCAATTTAGGAAATGCGCGCCGCGAGACACGTCAGGTTGCTGACGCGGTCGTGACCGCGATCATCAGTCGAGAATCAGAATGTGCGGAATAGCGGGATGGGTGGCGAGGCCGGAGCGCATGCTCTCGATGGAAACGCTCGAGTCGATGCTGCAGGCGATCGCCCATCGCGGCCCGGATGGGCAGGGCACTTGCTCTTTTGTCTGTGCCGGCACCGGGCACCAGGTGTTTCTGGGGCACCGGCGACTGGCGATCATCGACCCGGAAGGGGCGCATCAGCCGATGTGCGACGCCGATGCCGGCCTCGCGCTGACGTTCAACGGCGAGATCTACAATTTCCGCGAACTGCGTGAGGAACTCAGCTCACTGGGCTACATCTTCAAGCGCGACTCAGATACCGAAGTGCTGTTAAGGGCCTACCAGCACTGGGGAAGCGGCGTGGTCCGTCATTTGCGCGGCATGTTTGCGTTTGCGATCTGGGACGCGCGCAACCAACGCCTCTTCCTCGCCCGCGACCGGTTTGGCGAAAAGCCGCTATATATTCTGGAAAACACGGACGGGCTGTACTTTGCATCGGAGATCAAGGCGCTGCTGCGCATCCCCGGCGTCAAGGCTTCCGTGAACCTTCAGGCCGTCTGGGACTACCTGGCTTATCGCTACGTGCCGGGTCCGAAGACCTTGTTCAGCGGCATCCGGAAATTAATGCCCGGGACAGTCGCCATCTGGGAACGCGGGAAGCTCAAGGAGGAGCGCTACTGGTCGGCCCCTGACCGCAGTGCGCGTGCGTACCAGCAGCCGCAACCCGATGCCGTCGAGAACTTCCTGTTCCGCCTGGACGAGGCCGTCAAACTGCAGATGGTGAGCGACGTGCCATTCGGCGCGTTTCTGTCCGGCGGGCTCGATTCCTCCACCATCGTAGCCCTGATGAGCCGCCACAACTCCAGCGTCAAGACGTTTTCGGTGGGCTTTGGCGAGGGCAGTTACAGCGAGCTTGGCTACGCTGCCGAGGTAGCGAAGCACTTCGGCACCGCACACCATGAGATGGTCGTCACCGACCGCGACCTCGTGGAAAGGCTTCCCAGACTGGTCGCGTTCCGCGATGCGCCCGTCGCCGAACCTTCGGATATCCCGATCTACATGCTGTCGTGCGAAGCCGCGCGCAGCGTCAAGATGGTGCTTACCGGGGAGGGCAGCGACGAGATACTCGGCGGCTATCCGAAGCACGTCGTCGAGCGCTTTGCGCAGGGCTATCAGGTGCTGCCGGGCTACGTTCGCCACCGTCTTATCGAGCCGCTTGCTCATGCGCTTCCCTACGACTTTCGCCGCATAAAGACCGCGGTCACGAACCTGAACATCGAGGACTGGCGCGAGCGCTACGTGCGCTGGTTCGGAGCACTGAACCGAAGCGAGCGCGACCGGCTCTCGGTTCTGCGGTTGAACGGTACGCCGGTTGGCGACGCGCCGCCCTTCGATGCGGATCCGCAAAGCAGCCCGATGCGGCGCATCCTCTACTACGACCAGACCAGCTGGCTGCCGGACAACCTGCTCGAACGTGGAGACCGGATGACCATGGCGGCCTCGATCGAGGCACGCGTTCCCTTCCTCGATCACGAACTGGCCGCATTTGCGTCTTCGCTGCCGGACCATTACCGCGTACGGGGCATGCGTTCCAAATGGATCCTGCGCGAGGCGGGCAAACAGCTCCTTCCCGAACGCATCCTGACGCGGCCGAAAGTGGGTTTCCGGGTCCCCGTGAACCGCTGGTTCCGCGGGGAAATGCGCGATTACCTGCTGGACCACCTGCAGGGAGGATCGTCGATGACCCGGGCTTATTTTGACCCGAAAGCTCTGGATCATGTTCTGGCCGAGCACCTCGACGGCAGGCAGAACCACGAAAAGCTCCTGTGGGCACTCCTCAACCTCGAGATCTGGCACCGACAATATGCCCGGGCATGATTTCGTGGCACATCAACGTATGGCTGCCACCAGCAGGCTCAAGGTCGTTGTGTTCAGCCCGTCTCTCGAGGCCGTGAGCGGCGTGTCGACTCACGCGCGGATACTTTTCGCGTCCGAACTCGCGCGCGACTGCGAGCTGCTGCATTTTCAGGTTGGCAGCGAGGGGCGCCGGGAAACGGCGCTGCAGAAGCTCATGCGTTTTACGCTCAGCCCGTTCCATCTTGCGCTGATCCTGCTGCGTTCGGGGGCCGAGGTCGTTCATCTCAACGTTTCGCTCGAGCCGAAGGCCTACTGGCGGGACCTGGTCTACTCGATCGTTGCCAGATTGCTGGGGCGGCGTGTGGTGAGCCAGATTCATGGTGGGGCAATGCCCCAGGATTTCTTTCGAGGCAATGCGCTCCTGACCTGGATCCTGCGGCGCTTTCTCGTGTCGAGCGACGCGGTATCGGTGCTCTCCAGCTCGGAACTGGCGGCCTACCGGGCATTTGATCCACGAATCAGAGTTCATCTGGTCCCCAATGCCATCGATCCGTCGGGTCTCGCCGGCCGGACGCGCTCCTGCAACACAGACAGGCCGCTGAAGCTGGTCTATGTAGGCCGATTGGTGCGCACCAAGGGATTGTTCGAAGTTATCGAGGCCATGACGGAACTGAAGTGCGCCGGACGCGAGTTCCGCCTTTGCATTGCCGGCGAAGGTCCGGATCAGGCTGCTTTGATGGCCGCCTCGAAAAGTGCAGGTCTCGGAGATCGCATCGAGTTTCCCGGCGGCATATTCGGCGCGGAAAAATGGCGCCTCTGGCTTGATTCCGACGTGTTTGTCTTTCCGACGTACCACAAGGAGGGCCTTCCGTATTCCCTGCTGGAAGCGATGGCGGCCGGCTGCGTTCCCGTAACCACACCCGTGGCTGCGATTCCCGATGTGATGCGCGACCGGGAACACGGCCTGTTTGTGCCGATCAAGGACGCGTCAGCGCTCGCATTGGCCGTAGCCGCTCTCGATGATGACCGGGCGGGCTTGTTTCGCATGGCGGAGGCAGCCCGGCGACGGGCGCTGGAACACTACACGGTGGCCCGGCTCGCCGACGATTTCCGCAAGCTGTACCAGGGCTGCCTCGCGTGAAGCACGCAGCCCATCCGCTGCGCTGGTCTGAATGGACTAGATTCTCCCAGGAAGACACGAAACGAGTGTCAACTGATTTCCGCATCATGCAGCCGATGCTTCAGGGGTCCCGATTCAGCATCCGCACGAAGGTCGTCAATAACCGTCTCCCAACTCCAAGGCCAGAATGTTCTCTGCAGGCTTAGGCGAAGACAGCCACATCAGGCACGCTCTCGCTGCCGCGCTCGCCGGAATCAAGGAACGTTTCCGGTGGCACTTCAACCGCCTGCGCTGCATGACGCCTTCGGAGGTTTCGCATCGCGTTGTTCGCACGCTGGCGGTGCATGCGGAGCGTGCCGGACTGCTTCGCTCGCAGGAGGTGCCCCCCCCCGATCTCGCGCCGAGCCCCCATCACTGGATACATGCCGGGGCCAGAGTCGATGCCAGGCCGTACCTTGCCGCCGCCGACCGCATTGCGGCTGGCAAGCTGGACGTGTTTGCACTACGCGGCGCGGACCTGGGCTCCCCGCCGCGCTGGAATCGCGATCCCAAGACAGGCGTGGAAGCGCCGCTCAGCTTCGGCAAGTTGCTGGACTACCGCAACCCGCGGCTGGTAGGAGACATCAAGTATCTCTGGGAACCCAATCGGCACCTGCATCTCGTGACGCTGGCGCAGGCCCATGCGCTCAGCGGCAATGCGAGGTATTTCCACGTCCTCCGGCTGCATCTGGAAAGCTGGTTCGACTCGTGTCCGTACCGCATGGGGCCCAACTGGACGAGTGCACTCGAGGTGGCAATCAGGCTGATCAACTGGTCGGTCGCGTGGCAAATCCTCGGCGGAGCGCACTCCCCGCTGTTCCAAACCACCGAAGGTGCGCGCCTGCGGCAACGCTGGCTCGAATCAATCCACCAGCACGCGCAGTTCGTGCGTGGCCATTTCTCGCTCGACTCCTCCGCTAACAACCACCTGATCGGCGAAGCAGCAGGCCTTTTCATCGCTGCCCTGACCTGGCCCCATTGGCCGTGCACGCGCGAGTGGCTCACTGCGGCGAAGTCGATTCTGGAGCGGGAAGCGCTGCTGCAAATCGCCCCCGACGGCGTCAACCGGGAACAGTCCGTGTCGTACCAGCAGTTCGTGCTCGATCTGCTGCTGCTCACGCTGCTTGCCGGCAAGGCAAACGGGCAGTGGTTCTCGGTCGCCTACGAATCGCGCATTGAGGTGATGCTCGAGTATCTCGCCTCGATCATGGATGCGGGGGGCAACGTTCCCATGCTCGGGGATGCCGATGATGCGCTGGCCGTCAGGCTTGCCGAAGGCGGCGACTCCTCGCCCTATCGATCGCTGCTTGCAAACGGGGCGATTCTGTTTGGCCGCGGCGACTTCAAGCGCAAGGCGGGTGTGCTCGATGACAAGACGCGCTGGCTCGTGGGAGAGCCGGCGGACGCATTGTTCGACGGGCAAAGCACGGCGGAGGCACGCCTGCCGGTGCGGCAGGCGTTTTCCGAAGGCGGCTACTACATACTCGGCAGCGATTTCGAAGGCGAAAACGAAATAAGACTGATTGTCGATGCAGGCCCGTTGGGCTATCAGACGATTGCCGCGCATGGACATGCCGATGCGCTTGCATTCACGTTGTCGGTTGGCGGCCTGGAATTCCTGATCGATCCCGGAACGTTTGCCTATCATACCGAAGCACCATGGCGGCAGTACTTCCGCGGTACCTCGGCCCACAACACCGTGTGCGTTGATGGACAGGACCAATCGCAGTCCGGCGGCAAATTCATGTGGCTGAGGAAGGCACGCGCCGGCTGCAACCTGTGGTCAAGTACCAAGGAAAAGGACTTGTTCGAGGGCTGGCAAGACGGATTCATGCGGCTCGCCCGACCCGTGATGCACCAGCGGCGCATTGCCATAGACAAGGCGGCAAGGCGTGTGGTGATCGAAGACAGCCTGCAAATGGCCGGCGAGCACGATATCGAGCTTTTTTTCCATTGCAGCGAACGCTGCGAGGTCGATCCCGCGGCGGAGGGCTTTACTCTGCGCCAGGGCGGCAGGACGCTTTCCCTGAAACTTCCGCTGGCGGAGGGGGCATCTGCGCACGTATATCACGGCAGCACGGCACCTATCCGCGGCTGGATATCGAGAGAATTCGACCAGAAGGTCCCGGCCCCGACTATCGCCTGGCGGGCCCGGCTCGATTGCAACGTCGTTCTGCGCACCGAAATCGACTGCTGATCCGATCGGACTACATCGCGCATTGCGCTGGCGGAACCAGCGTCACCGTCGCCTCTCTATGCTGTATGCAGCGTTTGCGCAACCTGAGAGGGCGCATGTTGGTCATGTGACTGGCTGTGTCTTTTTCGTGTGACGCGGTGATTCCCGCCAGATCGTGGCATGGATCAATTCGCTGCAATCATAAAGGGCAATCATGAAAATTTGTGTCTTGGGCCTCGGTTACGTCGGGACGGTATCGGCGGGTTGCCTTGCCCAGGAAGGCCATGAAGTTGTCGGTGTTGACCCGGAATCGAGGAAGGTAGATCTGATCAATGCCGGCAAGGCGCCCATCATCGAGAAGGACGTCGGTCCGATCATAGAAAGGCAGGTGGCAGCCGGGCGCCTGCGGGCAACCACGGATGTGTCCGCTGCGGTCGGGCAGGCCGATCTCGCTCTGGTGTGCGTGGGAACGCCCAGCCGTGCCAACGGCGACATCGATCTGACGTTCGTGCGTCGCGTGTGCGAGCAGATTGGCGCAGCCCTGCGTCACAATCAGGGCGCACTGGCCGTGGTTATTCGCAGCACCATGCTGCCCGGGACCATGCGTGAGGTGGTGATTCCGGCGCTTGAAGCGGCGTCGGGCCGCCGCGCGGGCGTGGAGTTCGGCGTTTGCATCAACCCCGAGTTCCTTCGTGAAGGTACCGCAGTACACGATTACTTCAATCCCCCCAAGACCGTAATCGGCGAACTCAACAGGGCAAGCGGGGATCTGCCGGCCAGCCTTTACGCGCGAATCGCCGCGCCACTCATCCGCACCGACATCGAGACTGCCGAGATGGTGAAGTACGCGGACAACGCCTGGCATGCCCTCAAGGTCGGTTTCGCCAACGAGATCGGCAACCTCTGCAAGGGGCTGGCGGTGGACAGCCATCGCGTGATGGATATTTTCTGCCAGGACACGAAACTCAACCTCTCGCCCTACTACCTGAAACCCGGATTTGCGTTCGGCGGCTCGTGCCTGCCCAAGGACTTGCGCGCCCTGTTATACAAGGCGAAGACACTCGATGTCTCCGTTCCCATTCTGTCCGCGATACTGCCCAGCAACGAGCAGCAGCTCGAGCGCGGCGTGCAGGCCGTGATCGGGATGGGCAGCAAGAAGGTCGGAATACTCGGCTTCAGTTTCAAGGCGGGCACCGACGATCTGCGCGAGAGCCCGGTGGTGGATCTGACCGAGCGCCTGATCGGGAAGGGCTACGACCTCAGGATTTACGACAGGAATGTCAGCCTTGCGCGCATCCACGGGGCCAATCGCGACTACATTCTCAACCACATCCCGCATATTTCGAGGCTGATGGTCTCCAGCATCGACGAGGTTCTTGACCACGCCCGCACCATCGTCATCGGCAACGCCGCGGCGGAGTTCCGCGACGTTCCCGGGCGCCTCGGTGACGGGCAGACTATCATCGATTTCGTACGCGTCTCCGATTCGCGAAGCGTCAGCGGCGTGTACGAAGGGATCTGCTGGTAGGAATACGAAGACTATTATTCATGAGATCCATCTGGGCCTGGCCCATCCATGGCGGCAAAAGCGGGCAATCGCAACAAACGGTTCGCGCGAAACGCAGCGCGCACCGAATCGGCGATACGCGGACCCGGGAGGAGATTCATGAGCATTATCTGATCGAGCGCGAGCTTGCGGACCGGTTGCGATTCGCTCCGCGCCAGCAGCGGCGCAGCCTCTATTGCGAGGTGTACGACGAATTGTTTCGCCGTGTGCAACACCATCCGCAACTCCAGGACGTGGATCGCGCGCCGCGGCAGCGCGAAGTCGATGGTCTGCTGGCACTTCTACGCGGTTTCCTGACCAAATCGACCGTGCTGATGGAGATCGGGGCGGGAGACTGCATGCTCGCGATCCGTGCCGCAACGATCGTGAAGCAGGTGTATGCCGTCGATGTGTCCGAACATATTACCCGCGGCGTTTCGTCACCCGCCAACTTCAGTCTGATTCTGTCGGACGGATGCAGCATCCCGGTGCCTGAGGCAAGCATCGATGTCGCCGTCAGCAATCAACTCATGGAGCATTTGCATCCGGATGACGCGCTGGAACAACTGCACAATATATACCGCAGTCTTGCCCCCGGCGGTGTCTACGTGTGCATTACACCTAACCGCGCGTACGGTCCGCACGACGTTTCCAAATACTTCGACCAGGTCGCGACCGGCTTTCACCTGCTGGAATACACCGCTCGGGACATCCGGCGGCTGTTCGCCAGCGCGGGATTTGCCAAGGTGCGATTCTATGCCGGGGCGCGCGGAGTATTCATGCGCGTTCCTTTTTGGCTGGTCGCATTCGTGGAGTCGGTCCTTGGAGCGCTTCCGAACGGGCGAGGCAAGCTCATCGCGGAAACCGGTCCGATGCGGGCGCTGCTCGGGCTGCGGGTTGCGGCGGTGAGGCCCCGGGACCGCTGACCAACGCCGATGCCCGAATATCCCATGCAGCCGCCGAAACGCATCCTGATCCTGGTCGAGAACCTTCCCAGTCCATTCGACCGTCGAGTCTGGCAGGAGGCCTGCGCTCTCCGCGATGCCGGCTACGTCGTATCGATCATTTGCCCGACCGGACGCGGTTACGAGCGCAAATTCGAGGAGATCGGCGGCATACACATTTACCGCTACAGCCTGCCGGTCGAGGCGTCGGGCGCGGCAGGCTACGCCCTGGAGTACGCGATCGCGCTCGCCTCGACTTTTGTACTTTCCTGGCGGGTGCTGATCACCCGGGGATTCGACGTCATTCACGCCTGCAATCCGCCGGACCTGTTTTTTCTTATCGGTGCATTCTTCAAGCTGTTCGGAAAGAAGTTCGTGTTCGATCACCACGATCTGACTCCGGAGCTCTACGAAGCGAAATTCGGCCGCCGCAATTTCTTTCATCGCCTGATGCTGACGCTCGAGTACTGGAGTTTTCGCACCGCCGACGTGTCGATCGCCACCAACGAATCCTACCGGCGCATCGCCATCGATCGCGGCCGGATGCAGGCCAATCGGGTTTTCGTGGTACGCAGCGGACCGAGCCTGGAGCGCCTGAGGATCCTGCCCGCCGAAAATCGCCTCAAGTGCGGCCGCCGCTTTCTGGTCGGATACGTTGGCGTAATGGGCAAACAGGAAGGTATCGACTACCTCCTGCGCGCGGTGTACCACATCGTGCATGAACTCGGGCGCAGCGACGTTCAGTTCGGCCTGGTCGGGGGCGGCACTTCGCTCGACGAGATGAAGGCCTATGCCGTCGAGCTCGGCGTTGCCGACTTTGTGACCTTTACCGGACGTGTGGCAGACGAGGAATTGCTGGCGATGCTCAGCACCGCCGACGTCTGCGTCAATCCGGACATCGCCAACGACATGAACGACAAATCCACCATGAACAAGATCATGGAATACATGGCGCTGGGGAAGCCGATCGTGCAGTTCGATCTTGCGGAGGGGCGGTACTCGGCGCAACAGGCATCCCTTTACGCGCGCAGCAATGATGCCGTGGATCTTGCGGCCAAGATCGTCGAGTTGCTGGACGACCCGGCGCGGCGTGCGCAGATGGGCGAGTTCGGGCGCAAACGCGTGGCGGAGGAGCTGGAGTGGCGTTACGAGGAACCCAAACTGCTCGCCGCCTACGATGCGCTGTGGCAGTCCGCCGCTGACCCGGTACCGGCGCGTCGCGCCAAGCCGATCGCCGATGACGACACGGTCGGAAGTATGCATCCGGCCGTGACCGGACCACGCAACCTCGCCGCGGGAGCACTCGAGACCACCAGAGGCGATACGCCCATATGAAACTCCTGCCCCTGGACTCGCCGGAAATTCTTGAACTGGTGGCGCACTGGCTGGGCCAGAAGGAAAACCACCAGTGGCTGGACTTCGGCAACGGCAGGCAGATCGTCACGCCTGCGCTGCTCAGGATCATGGCGCAGCGGCCTACGCACTTCATGAGGGCGTATACCTCCGATCGGGACGACACCCCCATCGGGATATGCTGTCTGAACAGCGTGGATCGCAACTTCAAGAGTGCGACGCTCTGGGGAGCGCAGGGCGATAAACTCTTCCGCCACCGGGGCCTTGGAACGCTGGCTGCGTCAAAGGTGCTGACTCTGGCGTTTCGGGATCTCGGACTTCACACGATCAATACCTGGGTTGTGGAGGGTAACCCGTCCATTCGTCTCATACAACGCCTCAACTTCCGGTTCATCGGCCGGCAGCGGCAATGTCACTTCATCGACGGCCAGGCATGCGACCGGCTGTTGTTCGATCTTCTGGCCAGCGAACACGAAAGCATGGAAGACGGTCGGCGGCCCCGCAGCCGAAGATCGTTTCAGGAAACCGATCGGAAAAACCTTGAAGAGGATCGTGGGCCCGGACCCGAAATGCAGAACCGGCCGGCCCCGTTGAGGGCGCCGGCAAGCGCCGATGCGGGCGCCGCTCTGGAGACTCAGTCGGGGTGATGGCCGTGGACGCGAGAGTCAGACTGAAGACGCTTCGGATGCTTTCCAACGGAGTGTATGTACTGACCTCGCGCAGTGAAGATCGCTATGGCGCGGCGACGGTCACATGGGTTTCGCAGGTATCCTTCAAGCCGCCGTTGATCATGGCGGCGGTGCGCAGGGAGAGCAATGTCTTCAAGTGCCTGGCCATGAGCCGCACTGCTGTCCTCCATATTGTCGGAGACGAGCAGGAGGACGTCGCGCGCAGGTTCTTCTACCCGACGCGCGCGGAGAGCGGAACGATAAACGGGGAAGCGTTCGAGGAAGGCAGCACCTCTGCACCCGTACTGGCGAGCCTGCCCGCGCATGTCGAGTGCCGGGTTGAGCGGATACTGGATGCAGACGGCGATCATGCGATGGTGATTCTGGGCGTGGTCGAGGCCGAGTGCGGCGAGAGGGTGCGGCCGCTCACCGTTGCCGACACGCCCTGGGAGTATGGCGGGTAGGTCATCGGCGACCAAGTTTGTCCAGACGAGGCGACGGGTTGCGGTCTCCCGAACGAACCAGCAACCTGCGAAGCTTTCCGGATCAGCCGCCCTGGAATCGCAGCCACCATTCGCCCTCCAGGCGACTTAGGAAGGCGTCCCCCCGATGGATCGCAGCCATGAGGTCGGCATGACGGGAATGCACCAGGGTCCAGGGGCCCTCCCGTCGGAACCATGAATGCCGGGTCGAGAGTTCCTGGGCATGGCGTGGGTCGAGGCGCCCACAAACCGCTGTCGCGCCGTGGCGCCAGGCGTCGGCAAGGAGCCGCTGCAATACCTGGTCAAAAGAGCCGTCCAGTGCAGCAAGCTGGACGACTTCGCTCACTGCGTTCGGCTGCAGGTAGTAGAGGTACCAGCCGATGAGCTGCCGCTCGCTATTGAGCACGGCGCGGGCGCGCAGCGTTCCGTGGCGCATCTTGCGGCCGGTTTGATCGAGCAGCCAGGCAAGCGAGTGGACGTCGTAAACCGGCTGCAAGGCGCTGCCGTCCATGACGTCGGGCAGATGGAAAAGCATCGTTGCCGGGTCGAGCGTATCTTCCACGACATCGGCTGGCTCACGACAGAACCGGTTCTGGCGCAATCGGACTGCAAGCGCGTCGGCCAGCGCGCACACTGGACGCGCCGCGAACGCCAAAGCCGGAGGCAGTGCGACATGTTCTTGCAGGAGCGACAGGGCGTATCGGGCGGGACGCAGCGGCCGGGTCCAGTGAAGGCTGTAGAGCAGCGGTGCTGTCCCACCGAGCCCGATCCACAAGCGCCGGGACTGGTCCGTGGCGCCATCGGCAAGCGAGAGATCCTGCGGGCCCGAAAGATAGGCCTTCATCAACTGCAGCGCGACGAGACTGCGGCGTTTGTCCGGGTCTACCATGAACTGGCAACTTACGGCGACGCGCAGTGGCCGCCCCTGGAAGCGCATGGGCCGGGGCATGACGGTCTGCATGCCAATAATGCGTCCGTCCTGCTCCGCCACCCAGGACGGCAGCTCCGGGTCGCGCCATGGATTGTCGAAGAGCATCTCGCGGAAGTAGGACTCGCAGGCGGACGGTGAATGCCAGCGATGTTGCGGGTAGACGCGCGCGAACAGTGCGGCCGCGGCGGGGACGTCGTCCTTGCCAAGGACGCGGATCGTGGCCATGGCAGGAAGCGTTTGTTGCCGGCTCGGCGCCACCCGAGGCCGGAGTGCCCCGGATCCCGCCGGCGCTCCGGTTTCTGCCTTTTCCTGCCCGTTCGATCCGGCGTGCTGCGCCTCTTGTCCGAAACTACGGAGCGTTGCCTCTGCCATCCGCCTTGCCTTGATTAACCGGCCGCGCCAGAAGACGGCTGCGCGGCAGACGGATCAGTGGTGCCGCCGCTCGCTGTCACCAACCGGGCGATGCGCGCAATCGTCCGCAGATCCTCGAGGTCGATGTCGTCGATCTTGATGCGGAGGTTGAAGCGTTGCTCTAGCTGAAGTAGCAATTCGACGAACTGGAAGGAATCCAGAATGCCGGTCTCGAGCAGATCGGTATCCGGCGAAGGGACTTCGATGTGAAAGCTCTCGGTGAATACAACGCCGAGGCGCTCGATGATTGCGTTGCCGTTAGCCACTTGTTGCTCCTATTTAATGTTGTCCCGACGCCGGCCTGACCACGCGATCCGTCTGCGGGGCGAACTCGGGAGAGAGCGTGTCTTCCATCTGCGCTATCCCCGGGCGCGGCTCGGCGCCAGCGAATTGATTCCTCAAGCGGGGGCGGTCGATCTTGCCGTTGTCGTTCTTCGGCAGCACTTCATAACGCATCCAGCGGGCCGGGAGCATGTAGCCGGGCACAAGCCTGCCCAAACCCTCCCGCAAGCTTGTGATTGAAACATCGCGCCCGGCCGACGGGACATAGGCGCAGCAGATCAACCAGCCTTCGAAACCTTCGGACTTGATCGCCAGCACCGCGCTTTCCTGCAGGCCGGGGAGCGCGTGCAGCGCCGTCTCGATCTCGCCCAGTTCTATGCGGTAGCCGCGGCTCTTGATCTGCGTATCGGCGCGGCCCACGAAATGGACCAGGCCGTCAGGCCCACGGCGCGCCAGGTCGCCGGTTTTGTAAATGCGGTCGTCGGGGCCGGTTGCGCCGGGATAGGGGAGAAATGCGCCCCGCGTCTTCTCGGGATCGCGCCAATAGCCCGGGCTCAGGCCCACCCCGCGGATGTAGAGCTCACCCATGTCGCCGGCGACCACGGGCTGCAACTGCTCGTCCAGGACCAGCAGTTCCTCGCCGGAACACGCGGTGCCGATGGGAATCGGCTCACGCTCGTCGGCCGGACATCGGGGCACGGTGTAGTAGCTGCTGACGATGGTCGTCTCGGTGGGACCGTACATGTTGGTAAAGCGCGCGTGCGGCAGCCGGCGCATCCAATGGATCAGGGTGGGTGTCGGCAATACCTCTCCGGCAAACAGAACGCGGCGAAGGTGAGGGAAGTCATCCTGGCGCAGGACATCGAAATTTGCCATCAGGTTGAGCACCGAGGGCACAGAGAACCATTGCGTGAGCCGCGCATCGCGAATGAACTGCGCCAGCTTGTGCGGCAGGAGATTCAACTCGGCAGGCACGAGATGCAACTCGGCGCCGGACCATAGCGTGCCGAAGATGTCGAACGTGGACACGTCGAAACGCAGCGGCGGATGCTGGGAAATGCGGTCCGTGGGAGCGATGCCGAAGTATGACCGCGCCCACTGGATGAGATGCACGACGGCTGCATGGGTAATCATCACGCCCTTGGGCAATCCGGTGGATCCCGATGTGAACAAGATGTGCGCGACATTGTCCCCGCTGTTAGCGGACACCGTGCGGGTCGCCGGAAAGGCGGCAAGATCGCGCAGACAAAACGCCGGCGCGGGATCGACTTCCGGCGGCACGTCTTCGTCCAGCCAGCCGATGATAGGCTCTTGTCGAAGCGTCGCAGCCGCCAGAGACTCGCGCAGACTCTTGGCAACCGGGCCTGCGGCCAGAATGCAGCGGCAGTCGCCGATCTCGAGCACGCGCGCCTGGCGGGCTGCCGGACTGGCCGGATCCATGGGCACGTAGATCGCATCGGCTTTGAGCACGCCGAGCATGGCCACGATTGCCATGGGCATTTTCGGCATCAGCAAGCCGACCCGGTCGCCGCGCTGGCATCCCGCATCCTTCAGCAGATTGGCGAGACGGTTGGAAGTTTCTTCGAGCGCTCCGTAGGTGAGGTGCGTGCCTCTGAACACCAGTGCCGTCGCCTCGGGACGCGCCTGCGCTTGCGCCGTCACGCCTTGCTGCAGCAGCGTGGTGGGGCCAGTCGAGAACATTTTCAAATCCTGATCGGGGGCGGCGGTTGGCATCATGAAGTTTCGTGCACAAATCACACGGGATCGAACGGCAACGCTGTGCGGGCTGCTGCGGCGCCAAGGCGCCGCAGCCCGCGACGTCGAAATCACCTTGCCCGCAACGGCGCAGGCTCGCGTACCTGCCAAGCCCCGCCGCACCGCCAAATCTACGCGACACAACATTCACACCACACTCGCCGGTCCCGCTTTGCGCATGATCCGTTCGGACCATGCGACATACCCGGCGACGAAAAGCTGGCCCGGTACGCTGCCGATACTTTCAATGGATCACACTGGTCCCACGGGCTGATAAGGCGTCCCAAGATGAAGTACTCAACGCAGGCCTTGTTGAACCCCCGTGGTGCTTTTTACCCGGACCGCAGTACTGCTGCGGAAAGGCAGGAAAGGGAGCGGCCGGCGTTGACATATGACACGCCCCGGGTTCGCACGACTCGAATCCAGAGGTGGGACGATGTCCCCGATCTGGAAGCAGCATGGACGGCTCTCCTGTGTCGCTCTCCGGGTCACAGCGTATTCCAGACGTTTGCGTGGAATATCTGCTGGTGGAATGCGTTTCGCGGTTCCCATGAACTTTTTGTGATCCTTGCATATGCGGGCCCCGACCTGGTTGGAATCGCGCCGATGATGATTTCCCGGAAGAAGGGGCCAATGGGCCGGGTGCGCAGCCACGTTCGCTTCATTGGAAGCATCAACGACGCCTCCGACTACTGCGATTTCATAACAGATCCCGATGTTCCCCTCGCGCTGCATGCGCTCCTGGAAGAGATGAGCGTCAGTTCAAAAGGGTTCCATCGAATCGATCTGTCCCACTTCCCGAGTCATTCTCCGAACCGGGCCCGAATCGTCGAGTATTTTGAAGGCCGAAATGCAAGATTCACGGTTGAATATCAGGCTGACGCCCCGGTGCGGATCCTGGGAGACAATCAGGCGGATCTGAAGGCGGCAAACAAATCCAGCCTGAAGAGGCACACCAATTTCTTCGCCAAATCAGGAGAACTTCGCTTTTACCAGTGTCGAAGCGAAGGTGAAATTCAGGGATACCTGGATCTTTTTTTTGAGCAGCACAAATCGAGGCGGGCGCTAACGGGTTCACCCAGTCAGTTTTTGGATCCCGCTCAGCAGGTTTTTTACAGGGAACTGGTCAGGGGGGCCTTCCGCCATGGCTGGCTCAGATTTGACGTAGTGCTGTTCAACGGAGCTCCACTGGCTTTTCATTTCGGCTTCGAATACCAACGCCGGTTCATTTGGTACAAGCCCACATTTGACGTTCAGTTTGCCTCCAGATCTCCCGGAGAAGTACTGATCAAATTTCTCCTGGATGATGCCATCAGCAAGGGGCTGGAGGAATTTGACTTCGCCGTTGGATCCGAGGCATTCAAGTACCGGTTTGCCAATCGGATTCGTACCAACGTTCGATTGATCGCTTTTCGTTCCATCGGCGATTATTGGATTCACCGGGGGATCCATCGGGGCAAAACAATGCTGAAGAGGCTTCTCAGGCGCAATGCGGCTTCAAAGAGCACCGCAGAATCTTCTCAATAGATTGGATCACACGGGTCATGAAGTAGCCGAAGGGTAGTCATGCGCAAGGTTTCTTTTCTGATGTTCGCCTTTTTGCCTGTATCGTTTTCCGGTCACGCGGATGTCTACACCTGGCAAGATGCCAGGGGCGCAATGAAATTTTCGGAGGCGCCTCCAGGCGGGGGCGTGCGCAATGTAAAGAGACTCGGAGCCACGGCCAAATTCCGGTGCACTTTTGCCGATTCGCCGGCCGACTGCGGATTTCGCCTGCAGGCAAAGGAGCAGAACCGGGCCTCGATCGTGAAAGCCGGACGGGACGGGAGAATGGGACTTCGCCTGCGTACCGAACCAGGCGATGACAACGTGGCGTGGAGCGGCGCCATGGAGCGCACCGACGTCCATCTAAGTCAGGCAGACACCGGCTGCTACGAGGGCCGGGAGCAGTGGTGGGAACACTCGATCCTGTTCCCCGACGACTATGTAGCTCCGCTAGCGAGCGCGAAGTATTCATCTGCCTGGAATGTCGTCTTCGATTTCCATAACAGTGCCCCCGGTCCGTGGCAAGCCAATTTCCATTTGGAGGTTGTGACCCTCTCGCCCGACCCGAACAATCCGCTGTTGAATCCCTATCCTCCGATTCTTCGCTTCAGGGGCTATGGAGGGAAAAAGTCCGCCGACGGCGAATTCACTGCGCCAATCGGTCCGGTTGAGAACAACACCTGGTACGATTTCGTTTACCACGTGAAGTGGTCCTCGGGCCCCGACGGCTACTTCGATGCATGGGTGAACGGCGTAAAGAAGCTCTCTCACAAAGGCCCAACGCTCTACGCGGGACAGGGCTGCTACCTCAAGCTCGCCAACTACCACATACCTTATCGTAAGGCGAGCGAGGTAATCCACGGCCGCGTGATCCGCCACGACGTGGAAGGACCATAGCACGCTGGTTCACCTGCATGCATCCTCTCAGAATCGTTGTTGTCGGCTTACCAGGTAGTCAACAACCCGCAGCCGCTGACTCGCGCCGAGCGTATGAACGTGCAAAATATCCTTGCGCCAGCCCGGTGAGATTCGATGCACCGCAGTTTCCCGGTAATCGTCGTCACGCAGGACATCCACCCGATTGATCAATACGGAGTGTCCATAGGCCAAGGAGCAGTCCTGGCTTGGCCGATAAAGCATTCCGTCGCGCGAGAACAATGGTCCAGCGGGGCGAGTGCAGCGCACGTCTGAAACAACCGGGTTGGCACGATGGGCCGTCCAGGGGCCGAGCGGCGTCGTGCTCCAATAGAGATGAAGCTCATCGCTGCTGTCCGCTCCGGGCTCTGCGACGTTGACGAACATCCACCATCGATCGTTTTCCCTCCACAAGGTGGCGTCGTACGCGCTGATATTCTCGAGGAAAACCCGGTGCAGACCCCAACGCAGCGGAAACGCCTCGCAGCGGTATACCTCAACTGTTCTGTTCGCCGCCGTTTCCGGCATCATGTACAGCGAACCTTCCCAGGCGAAAACGAACGGATACGATATGTGGTAAGGACGCTCGAGAGCGACTTGCGGCTCGCCGGGTTCGCCGTTCTCGAAGACCTCGATCGTCATGATGCGCCCCTTCTGCGTCCGAAAAGGCAGCTCCTCGAAGAAGATGAAGTATCGGCCCTCATGCTCGACGGCAAATGGATCGGCCCAGAAGCGGTCCTTGGGAGGCACCAGGTAGCGCAATCGTTCGAACTGGAAGTTCACCTCGTTCTCATTGGCAAAGTAATAGGCCACTTGCCACTGGTCCCGCCAGTTCAGTGATCGCAAGCGTTTGACGGCCACATTTGATGTCAAACGCCAGGACAGGCGGCCGACGGCGGAAACCGTCGGCTCGCGCAGCGCCGGATAACGCGCGGGGGCTGGCGTTCCAGGCCCTGTGGAACGCCAGGCATCCCCATTGCGGGTCCGACGTTCGAGTATTCGTCTGAAAAAACTAATTCCCTTGTGCAGCGAATTCAGGCGATTGCGCCGCACAGAGTTCGTGGTGGTCGCACCGAAGGTCCGGTAAAGCAGGCTGTCCCGGGGCTCCGCGTAATCAACAACACTGACCATGGTTACCGGACTGCCCGCGCCCAGTTCCATGGCGCCGCCCCAAATGCTCGTTGCCGAGACGTTGTGTCCGATCTCAATGCCCCATACACCCAGACGGGAAACGGAGTTCATCGGCCGGCGCGGCGCAAGGGCGGTATAACACAACCATACATCGACCTTGCACCGTCGCAATGCGGCGTCCCCTACCTCGTCCAGACACCAGCCGTCACTGTGGCTGGCGACTTCGACATTCAGCAGCGGTACCTCAAATTCGGCGGCTACGTCGGTGGGGATAAACAGCGGTTCCCCTTGGCATCGCATGCGCTCATCGAGTCGGTCAAAAAGACTGTAGAGGCGCGAGGCAAACGAATCGCGGACTATTCCACTGGCGATGGCTATAGTCGCCAATCTGACGCCGGGCACAGCCAACGCCTGTCTCAAAGACTCGAGCACCCAGCCTTCCTGGATCCTTCCATCCAGCAGTACGCCAAGCGTAATAGGATTCCCGGGTTGGTTCCCAATCAACCCAGAATCGTTTCGATCCGCCTGCTTGACCGAATGCGGGTTGATCGCGCGACGGTAAGTGCTAACGGTCGCTTCGGCGATGTGCGACCAGCACAACTTCTCTGTTGCGAATCGGGCCGCGCCTGCCGCCAGCGAATCGCGCAGTCGGCGATCGGCCAGAAGCTTCTCCATGGCATCCGCGAGCGCATCACCATCGCGTGGCGGGACAATCAATCCAGTCTTGCCGTCGATTACAACGTCGGGCACGTCGCCCACGTCAGTCGCTATGACCGGCCGTGAGCAGGCAAATGCCATTGCGCCGACCCCACTCTGGGTTGCATCGGTATAGGGCAGAACCACCGCCATGACGCGGTGGAACAGGTCTGGTACCTCAACCGGGGAAATGAAACGGTCGATCAATTCGATCCACGGAGCGGATGCAATTCGTTTCCGATGAAGTTCAAGGTCACTGCCCGTTCCGGCCACGATCAGCCGGAAAGCATGTCCACGACTATGGAGAACATCGCCAGCGTCCAGGAGATAGCGCAGACCCTTATAGGCCAAGACGCGGCCGAAGAACAGAAAGGTTCCGGGCTCGTAACCAGAAATATCATCGTCGATATCTGCCCGACCGAGAATGCCATGAGGAATTACGTCAATGCGTCCTGCAATGCGACCATCCAGGCTATCGAGTTCCGCTTGCATGCGCGGCCCGTGAACGATCACGCGGCTTGCCCTCCGGCGGAACCACGTAACGATTTTCCATTGCCAGCTGTGCTTATGAAGCCCACCCGAGTGATGAACAGGATCGTGCACCGTAAGGATGACCGGAATGCGTCTGCGAAACGAGAGCAACGTCCATCCCACCAAAACAGGGTGAACCTCCTGGATGTGCAATACGTCGGGCGAGAAATCCCGGAGGATGCGGTTTACCAGGAGACTGGTGCCAAGAATACGCGGGTCTCGCATCCTGCGAGGTTCGAGGAATCGCACGGTGACTTTCTGGGCAAGCAGCGCGCGTAAGTCATCCGTCAGTTCGTTTTTGGCATTGCTTGAACGCAACACCAGCAGCACCTCATGTTTGGCCGAAAGGGCGAGTGCAAGGCGGCCGGCATACTCGGCGAAATGAAGCGCCAGAAGTGCGATCCTCACGATCTTCCTCCTGAACTGGTGAGCGCATTGACGCCAGCGGCGTCCGGGACCGGTTCGGCAACGACATTGAGCCGCTCGAGTCCGATGAAGCGGAGCCAGGCCAGCGACGCGGCCATCCCGGAGGCAAACGAGCTTGGGTTGCGGTGGCCAAACGTCGTCCGGAACTTGATAGTCGGCAGCGGATACCTGGTAGTCTGCAGGTGCCACATGTCGCGCGTTACGACCGGACTCGCGTTGGCGCTCGGCTGCGCCGGCAGGTCGCGCCCGAAGGCGAGCTTGAGTCGGAGCTTGATGGCGTCCTTCGTCTCCGGCGACAAGCGGTATTTGAGCCATTGGTAGGGGGGGAGCTTCTTGAGTTCTTCCACCAGGCCGCCAAGGCCGGCGCGATAGTGGTCAGCCGGCACCTTATGGACTGTCGCCAGGTCCGCGCCGAGACCGGATGCCAGCGCGGCGTAGTACTCGCGCCACGTCGTCGTCTCATCGTCGGCGACGTTATAAAATCCCGAGACCTGCGTGGGATGCGCGACCACGGCGTCGATGCCGCGTATCAGATTGTCCACGTACATCAAGTTGCAGATTCCCCCCCCGTCACCGACCAGATAGGCGCTGCCGCTGACGAGCTGGGTGGCTGGCCGGATGATCCACGGCGAGCGCGGGCCCCAGATCAAACCGGGTCGCAGCACCACGATCGCGAGGCGCCGTTCGGCCATCCGCTCACGGAGGAAATTCTCCGCGAGGCCCTTCTCCCGCGCGTAGGGCATCCAGTGGTCGAGTTGGGGCGGCGCGTCGTCGGCGAGATCGGGTTTCTCGACCTGGCCATAGACGGTGGCCGAGCTCAGGTGGATCAGCAGGCGCGCGCCGGCGGCGACAGCCGCGGTGTAAATGCTCTGGGTCGTGCGCAGGATGTCCGCAGGGTCTCCTGTCGTGAGGTTCACCACTGTGTCGCACCCGGCCAGTGCCCGCTCGAGCGACTCGGGGCGGGAGGCGTCGGCGAGACGGTGCGCCATGCCGAGGTTCGCAACGCGGGCGACACTGCGAAAGGCGCGGACTACGGGGACGATGTCCGTCCGGCCACCTAGAACGGCCATCTCGAGTACCCGAGCACCGACGAATCCTCCAGCACCCAGGATCGCCACTCCTCCGCCCATCATTGCCGGCTCCAGTGACGGATGTCCGCTTGCGCCTGCTCGGCCTTCGTCAGCCAGGGAAGCTGCAGCGGGGTTGCCTGTCGGTAGCACGCGTCGATCGCATGCACGATCGCCAGTCCATCCTCGCCAGTAACCGGCACAGGCTCCCCGTGGACAACCGCTCTTAGCGACTGCACGATCTGGTAGTACACGCACTCGTCGTAGGTCCAGGGCGTTCCCCGCCGCCCTTCAGGCCGAAGGTCGGACGGCCAGGTCGCGGCACTAACGCGGGTCTTCCATGTGCCGCCATTTCGCCGCCACCGCACGGCATCGAGCCGCCACGGATGCAGTGTCAACTGACCGGCCGAGCCGCTGAGGTGGAAACCGTTCACCAGCGGTTGGCTCCAGGACAGCTGTACCATGCCGCGCGCGCCTGGAAACACGACGCCGATCTGACAGTTCGTTTCGACGCCCTCGTTGTAGGCGTCGTCCGCGTACGTGGCGGCTGTGGGCCGGCCGAACAACGCGGCGAGAAAGTCCAGCACATGCGTTCCCTTGTCGATGAGCACACCGCCGCCCGCGGTGGCTCGGCGAAAAGGGAAATCGGTACTCACCGGCCAGCCATACACGTCACCCTCCCGGTACACGAAGCGGAGGTCATCGCCGAGTGCCCCCGAGGCCAGAAGCGCCCGCGCCTCGGCCAGACACGGGTACATCCGCCGGGTCATCCCGACGGCCAGGACACGCTGCGCGGCGCGGGCTGCCGCCACCATGCGTTCCGCATCGTCAACGCTGGCGGCCATCGGCTTCTCGCAAAGCACGTGGCTGCCGGCACCGAAGGCGGCGACCGCGTGCCCGGCATGCAAACTCGGCGGGGACGCAATGATCGTGAGATCCGGCGTCGTCAGTGCCAATGCCTCGGCGGGGGTGCCAAATGCGCGGGCCGACGGAAAGTGTTTTTCGATGGCGGCGGTCCGGCCCGGATTGGGATCGACGAGTGCAATAACCCGGGCGATGCCACGCGCCTCGAGTTTTTTGAGCGCGCGTCGGTAGTATTGGTCGAATACCGTCCCGCAGCCGACGATCATGAGTTTAACGGTCATGGGGCGAGCCTTTGACGCATGGCAAGTTGAATTGCGGTCGCGCCTGGTTCAGGCCATTCAAGGGGCCAAAGCGACGTTGCGCGAGTTGTTGGGCTTCTTGTTGACATGCTGATCCTCTTCATTGGCTGCCGGCGGCACTCGTCTCGCACTGCCATTTCTGCAAAATTGCTCAATTCCCTTTGCTGAACAGCATCGCTGCTGTACTTCTCACCGCTCCATGGATACCGCTTCTTTCTGATTCGCTCAGCAGGTGCATCCAACCTGCAACGCCGTATGCCAGCACAAAGCAGCCCATTCCGCAGACAACGTTCCAGATTGAGGGCAGCGCAAATTGGGCCACTATCAGGCTGCTGCCCCACGCAAGCCCGATTCCTGCGGCGGTGATGAGGAAAATGTCACTGCGAAACGGAAATGCTCCTATGGAGCGTCTGACGAACAGAACGCGCGCGAGATTTGCGAATACCACTGAGGTACACATCGCCACTGCCGCACCGAGCTGGCCGAACTCAGGCACGGCAAACCAGCACAGGAGCGTGGCAATGGCCAGGCCGACAGAAAGGATCTTCAGTTCGAGGAAGTGCTTACCCGTCATTGACAGGGCGGTGGCGGAAGGCCAGAAGATCATGGCGACAAACGGGCCGGCGGCCAGCCAACTGACTACGGCTTGAGACGTCACAAATGAAGGGCCAAAAAGGTGCGTAATCTGCGCGCCCCAGAACAGGAAAATCGCAAAAATCGGCACCGTGACCATGGCAATCAACCTGGCGGTCACGGACATTACGTGCACCATCCCACCAAGGTCGCCACGAAAGTACCGGTCGGCGACCAATGCTTCCAGGCCCTGGCCACATGCCGCACCGAACACCCCCGTCAGGACCACCAACGTCTTCACCAGTGAGTACTGTCCCAAGTCCTGCGCCGTCATGAAATAGCCGATCGTCAGCGTATCCATGCTCATTGTGAGCGATGTAACGATCATCGATCCCGCAAGGACACTCGAGTAACTCACCACACGGAACACGTTGCTCCAGGGTTGTGGCGGAGGGGTAACACCACCTGCAAAGTCGGACCGTGCGCGCATCGCGAGGAATGCCGAAGCCAGAAAGGACCCAAGCGTGGTCCCCACGACCACGGCCCAGAGACGCCATCCGGCCACAAAGAGAATGAGAATGACCGCAAGCCGGATGGTCGGCAGCAAGACGCACTCTGCAATCACGCTTGGAGACAGCTTGAGAATGCCCCGGTACGCGCCGCCCAGTATTCCAATATCGGTCATGAAAGGAAGCGCCAGAGCTAAACACAGCAGGACTTCCGCGAAACGGGAATACTGATAGACATTTGCCTCGAGAAACCGGCCCAGGCCGAGAGCGACGGCAATCACCGGAAGCAGAGCGAGCGTGCAAGTGAGCAGGCGGACCCGTCGGAGCATTACGGTACGCGAGGCACGGTCCCGCGCTGTATTGGACTCACCGAAATACCGTTGAAGTCCCAGATCAAGCCCCAATCGGGTGAAAATTCCCGTCACTTCCACCAGGTTGCGGGCCAGATTGAAAATTCCGTAATCCGCTGCGCCGATGACGCGGGCCACGATCAGTCCTGAAATAAACGATATGCACTGCCGGTATACGGTTCCAGCAGCTACGATCGAGGCGCGACCGAACAGCCTGCGTGGTCCCGCTTCGTCTATTACTGTATCCATCGCAATCTATGGCGCCTTCGGCGCTGTCCGAGCATGCTGCAGCGAGCGATGCAGGATTACGGCGATGAGGAACGAAGAGATCGCCGCTACTCTCGGATCGCTCAGGGTATACAGGGTTACGAATGTTGCGGCGAAGGTTATAAGCCCCGCAAGCGCGGCGATAGCCTCCGTACGGGCGTCGGGGTTCGCATTCTTGCTGATCATCAGGGTAATGGCTCGCCTCAGCGCGTCACCGGCCACCAAAAGAGCCGCAATCGACCCGAAAATTCCACCTTCGTAAAGGATCTTGAGATAGCCGCTTTCCGGTTGATCCGGAATGTAGTCGATACCCGCCCTCTCGCCATAACCGTAATGGTCCCGAACTGTGGGCATTGTGTCGATGAGATACGGTCTGAAGCTCCCGGTGCCGATACCTGTCAGCGGGTGATCGGCAAACATGTACCAGGTATCGAACCAGATCTTGCGTCGGATCTCGAGATCCTCATTCAGGCTCACAAAACGCTCCGCAACCACCGTGGGAAGGACGTTCATCAATGTTTCCCTGGGCGTCATCGCCACGGACATTGCGACTACCATCACACTTCCCAGAATCACCAGCTTGACGGCAGCATTCCACTTGTTGAATAGAAAAAGAGTCATGGCAGATACCGACACGCACGCCAATATGGCGCTGCGGGAAATTGTCGTTATCAGCGCGCCCACGCTGATTACGATCGCAGCCCAGACCAGGTAGCGCATCTGCATTCCCCGGAACCGGCCCCGGACGGACAGGAGCATCAGGAAGGTGATCATGCTGGCGAGATATGCGCCTGCTTTCTGCGGATCCTGAAAAAATCCTCCCGCCCGGTAAATTGCCATTCCGGATTCGGAAATAGTCGACTGGTTCAGGTTACTGCCGCGTAAACTCAGATTCATGTGCAGGAAATGGTCGATGTAGAGGCCGCCGGCCATGAAAATCAATACTATTGACAGCACGAGAACAAGGCGTTCGAACCCTTTCTCCCGTTTCAACTCCTCCAGCGCGAATAGCAGGAAAATGTAAATGCCTAAATTTTCGAATGTGAATACCTGCAGAGACCGCAGCGGATACTGGGAAAACACAATGCAGGGAATCATGAACAGGAACGCAGCCAATAACGATTTTGCCGGGAAGATCGACTCGAATGCCGTGGTGAAACCAGACAGCTTCTTCCCGATCAGCCCGATCGTGAGTGCGACCATGGCTGCGTCGAAAACTGCCAGGCCGAGACGTCCCGGCGGGATTTCGGCAGCCGCAATTGGAAAGCAGACGATCAACGCCAGAAAGGCAAATCGCAGCGGCTCCTTTCGTGTAAGCGTTACCAAACCGCCAATGCTGAAAAGGACGAGGACGGCAACGTAGTAAAGGGCACGGTAGCCAGCCATGTCGCCGATGACCGCCGCCGCCATTCCTGCGAAAACCGCCATTCCTGCCAACACGGCGGTCATCAGGACCGCGATGGGCGGTGCCGATGAATCTGCGGCCGCGCCAAGAATACTGGCGCTGCGAATACTCATCGTTCAAGGTCTCCGGCGTCTTGCGTTTCGTGTCCGAAACTGCGGAGCGCTGCGCCCGAAGACGCCTGGGCCGACAAATCGTCGTCGGCGCCCCCGCGGTTGGCTGCCACCAGCCGGGCGATGCGCTTCAGAGTTCGCAAATCTTCGATGTCGATGTCGTCGATACGGACGCGCAGGCCGAAGTGCTGCTCGAGCTGGCAAAGCAACTCCACGAACTGGAAAGAATCCAGAATGCCGGTCTCGAGCAGATCGGTATCCGCAGACGGCACCCCGATGTGGAAGCGCTCGGTGAACAGACCGCCAAGGCGCTCGATGATGGTGATTTCAGTGGTCAAGTTGCTGTGCTCCCTTGATAGGCCGGCATTTGCGCTAGCGCCGTAACGCCTTGCTGCAGCAGCGGGAAGATCATGCGGGGCAGCGCGCCACGGCGCGTTCGAATACCGTGCCAATGTGCTGCATCTCTTCCACAGTCGCGGGCACATCGAGAATGAAGGTGCGGTAGCCTACGTCGACATAGCGCGCCACTTCGTCCGCCACCCGATCGTAACTGCCTACCAGGAAAGGGCAGATGGCCTTGTAGTTCTGGAACGGCACCAGCCAGTACGGGTTCTCGCCTCCCGAACGGCTATCGCCGAGGTCGGAAAGCTGGCGGTGCCAGGAGGAATCCGACACCTTCATCGCCAACTGGTGGGTGAGCTGGCCCTTGCGGTCTTCCGGGTAGCGCGTGCGCGCAACCGTCCAGGCCTCGGCATCTTGCGAACGGGCGATGATGCCGATGCGGATGCCGCTCGAAGCGGCCGCATCGGCGGGAAGGGCCGCGTACTCGGCCGGCGGTTTCGGGTACTCGACCGCCGTGGCGCCCAGTTGCCGCGCGGCCTGGATGCCTGCTTCCGAGGATCCGGAGACCAGCAGGCCCGGCATCAGGTTGGCAGGCAGCGGCGGGGTAAGCTTCAGGTTGCTCACCTTGTAGTAGCGGCCTTCGAAGCTCACCGCATCGGGCGATTGCAGCAGACTCTGAATGATGGCGGCGTACTCGACCAGCCGCACGTAACGGTCATCGTGGGGCGTGAGATCGTTGAGCGCAGTCAAATCGTTCTTGAATCCCCCCGCCACCATGTTCAGATACAGGCGCCGGCCGTGAAGAAATGCCAACGAGGTGATCATCTTGGCTACGCTGTAGGGGTGCATGTAAACCGGCTGGATTGCCACCAGCGGACAGATGCGTTCGGTGGCTTCGATGATGATCTGCGAGACCAGCCAGGGATCCAGTTGCGCATTGTCGGTGAATACGAGGATGCCTTCGCAGCCCGCCTCTTCGCTCGCGCGCGCCATTTCCTTCAACGAGCGAATACAGTCGCCGGGCTCCGCCAGCAGCGTAGTCGGACAGGTGGTGAAGATCTTCAGTCCGTGATCGGGTGCGGTGGTTCGCATATTGAATCCTCGTGATCGGGATTGCACGAGGGCGAAATGTACGCTCCGGAAAATGCAGACCGCGCGCCTTGAACGGCGGCGACCCATGGTCCATTCGGCTTATTCGGACTCTCTATGCCGGGATAAGGGATTTACAGCTCGCGAGCGCGATGAACTGCAGAAAAAACAGCGGATAAAGAACAAAAACAAGGGGTACGGCCTGGCGGCCGTACCCCTGATACCTTGTCAATCAGCGAACAGACAGATGACTACGCTTTGTTTGGCCCCGACAGAGTCGAGCTTATAACAGCGAGTTGGCCATCTGTGCCTGTCGCAGTGTAGTTGGAAAACCTACACGCGTAGTTACTATGCTACGTGGGCTATCCATGGTCAACCGGGAAACATGGTCCGTTCGGATCATGCGCCCGGTGTCCAGCCGATTCAGGGCGATGCAGCGAAGCGATTCACTGCTGTGCCATCGTCAGAACCCCGTTTTCCATTACCAGAACCCCTTCCAACGGCCCCGACGAAACGGAGAGTGCCGTCGAGCCGCGGACCACGCGGTCGTGGATCACTGAACTTGCCGGCCCCAGCGAGCCCGTGTCAGCGATGGGCACATGGTAGTTTGCGAGCTTGAAGTAGCAGCCCTGACCGGCATAGAGCGTAGGCCCTCGGTGAGAGAGCACCCGCGCGCCATTGACCCATGCATCGAAGTAGCCGTCGGAACCCGAAGACCACTTCACGTGGTAGACGAAGTCGTACCAGACGTTCTTCGTAACTTGGCCGATCGTTGCGGTGAACTGGCCATCGCCGGAATTGACTCCGCCATAGCCCCGCATGATCAGATTGCCGGGCTTGGTGCTATCGGCTCCGGGCGCGAAGTTCAAGTGGAAGTTCGCCTGCCACGGGCCGCTGCCGCTGTTGTGGAAATCGGCGACGACGTACATGTGCCAGGTTGGCATTGCAAAGTCGTCGGGGAACAGGATCGAGTGCGCCCACCATTGCTCTCGCCCCTCGTAGCAGTCGGTCGCCGCCTGGTCCATCCAGAGGTCGTTGCGTTCCATCAATCCGCTGCTGGTGACGTTGTTGTCACCCGGCTCGGTGTGGAGGCGGACGGCGGTCCCTCCCTCGCGCCCGAAATTGACGAGCGATGCGCGGCCCGACACTTTCGCCTGCTCCTGAAAACCGCAGTCGGCCGGCGAGTTCGCGAAAGTGCAGGAAAATGCCGCTGCGGGCGATATGTCTGCAGGCTGCACTGTAATCCCGCCTGCGCCCCCACCGCCACCCTCACTCCCGCCCGCACCGCCACCGCCGCACGCGGCGGTCAATGAGAGTGCAGCCAGAAGCAACGCCATCGTGGTTGGCCGAATCGCGCCAGTCGCGCGCTTGAGCAAGGCCGCGAGCGAAGATCTGAAATGAGTGTTGGTCGCTTCACCGCTCGAGCGGGCGCAGAGGTGAACCCCCTGGGATTCCGACGAAGCATTTTTGGAGGTATATGTAGCGGTGAAGCGGGTCATCTGAATCCACTAAAGAGTCATCCGCTGCACCCATTAGCAATCGCTATGCCATAAAAATTTTATTCTTTTATTCCAATAGTTAATGATTTATACGTAGAAGTACAACTACGTTCTTGTAGTTGCATGGCGACAGTGGATCCCGGTACCGATCAACACTGCTGTTTGCGTTGGGGAAAAGCTGTCGCCCAGAAACGACGACAGAGGTCTCGTGGCCGCAAAGGGACGTTCCGTGCACAAAAGGAAAAAGCCGGTGGATTTCTCCACCGGCTTTTCTGTGGCCTGATGCGCGGCACTAAGGAGTGCTACGCACATGAATCAGAAGCGGGGTTCCGGTTCCAATCACTGCTGTGCCAGCGTCAGAACCCCATTCGCCAGTATCAGAACCCCTTCCAAGGGTCCCGACGCAACGGAAAGTGCCGTCGAGCCGCGGAGCACACGGTCGTGTATCACCGAACTCGCTGAATGCGTTCCTACGCAAGCCGGGTAGGGGTCGCATACCGGCGTGTGATAGTTGGCAAGTTTTAGGTAGACGCCCTGACCGGCATAGAGCGTCGGTCCGCGGTGCGACAGCTTTTTCACGCCATTGACCCACGCGTCGAAGTAGCCGTCGGAACCCGAAGACCACTTCACGTGGTAGACGAAGTCATACCAGACGTTCTTCGTAACTTGGCCGATCGTTGCGGTGAACTGGCCATCGCCGGAATTGACTCCGCCATAGCCCCGCATGATCAGATTGCCGGGCTTGGTGCTATCGGCTCCGGGCGCGAAGTTCAAGTGGAAGTTCGCCTGCCACGGGCCGCTGCCGCTGTTGTGGAAATCGGCGACGACGTACATCTGCCAAGTCGGCATTGCAAAGTCGTCGGGGAACAGGATCGAGTGCGCCCACCACCCTTCCTGGCCCTCGTAGCCATTGGTCGCCGCCTGGGACAACCAGAGATCGTTGCGTTCCATGGTGCCGCTGGATGCGACGTCGACGTCACCCGGCTCGGTGTGGAGGCGGACGGCCGTCCCTCCCTCGCGCCCGAAATTGACGAGCGATGCGCGGCCCGACACTTTCGCCTGCTCCTGAAAACCGCAGTCGGCCGGCGAGCTCGGGAAAGCGCAGGACCAGAGCGCTGTGTCGGACGTCGGCACCGATGCTGTCCCCGTCGTAACCGAGACCGGCGTGCCGGTCCAGCCCGAATAGTTGGAAGCGGCATCAAAGGCATTCACGCGGTAGTTGTACGTGGTGCTCGCGGTCAGGCCGGTGTGCTGGAACGATGGGGTTGCGGTCGTGCCGATTACTACGTTATTGAGGAAAACCTGGTAGCCCGTGACGCCGACATTGTCGGTCGCGGCGGTCCAGCTGAGATTGACCTGGGTTGACGAGACCGCTATTGCCGTGAGGCCGGCGGGGACGGACGGAGTTGTGGTGTCGGACCCCGATACGGTCGCCGTGGTCGTAACCGAGACCGGCGTGCCGGTCCAGCCCGAATAGTTGGAAGCGGCATCAAAGGCATTCACGCGGTAGTTGTACGTGGTGCTCGCGGTCAGGCCGGTGTGCTGGAACGATGGGGTTGCGGTCGTGCCGATTACTACGTTATTGAGGAAAACCTGGTAGCCCGTGACGCCGACATTGTCGGTCGCGGCGGTCCAGCTGAGATTGACCTGGGTTGACGAGACCGCTATTGCCGTGAGGCCGGCGGGGACGGACGGAGTTGTGGTGTCGGACCCCGATACGGTCGCCGTGGTCGTAACCGAGACCGGCGTGCCGGTCCAGCCCGAATAGTTGGAAGCGGCATCAAAGGCATTCACGCGGTAGTTGTACGTGGTGCTCGCGGTCAGGCCGGTGTGCTGGAACGATGGGGTTGCGGTCGTGCCGATTACTACGTTATTGAGGAAAACCTGGTAGCCCGTGACGCCGACATTGTCGGTCGCGGCGGTCCAGCTGAGATTGACCTGGGTTGACGAGACCGCCGTTGCCGTGAGGCCGGCGGGGACGGACGGAGTTGTGGTGTCGGAGGCCGTTCGAGTGGTGGCGCTGGCGGCGGCTGATTGCGCGGAGGCGTTGTTTGCGGCGTCGATCGCCCGCACCGTGTAGGTGTAAGCCGTGGAAGCGGTCAGGCCCGTGTTCTGGAATGTAGTGACGTTGCCGACCGTGGCAAAGAGCGCACCGCCGCGATAGACGCGATAGCCGGTGACGGCCACGTTGTCGGTCGAGGCCGTCCAGCTCAGATTGATCTGGGTCTGGGAAGCAGCGTTTGCGGAAAGGCCGGTGGGGACAGAGGGGGCGGTTACATCTGATTTGAGAATAATAGCGGCGTCATGGCTCTTCAGAGAGGTGCTTGTCACGTTAGCGATGGAGTTCAGCGGTGAGAGCAGATTGTCGTGCGTAAGGCGTTTGCCCGTGCGCGGCAGCGTCACTGAAGTCGCGTCGAATGCGCTCGGATTGACGTATACATAGCCCTTCTCGAACTCCCGCCAATAGACTTTGGCCGAACCAATCGTCCTCACCGCATAGGGTCCGATAGCCTTGCCCAAGTCGATCCGGTCGTACTCGTCGTGCCACCAGATCTTGTTGTAACCGCTGCCTCCGCTAAACATGAAGTAGCTGTTATTGAGCGCATCGTTCTTGCCGAGCAGGAAGGATCCAAGGGAATACCAAAGCGTCTGCCAGTAAGTAACCGGCTTGCCGAAATTGTCCGTCCCGGTCTGGCCCGCGAGGAGCTTGGTGTGGCTGAGCATGGCGACTTTGGAGTTCTTGATTGCGCCCATGGTGTCGACCTGGCGCTTCCATTCCGTCTCTGTATAGAACTGCGTATTCGCGTTTCCCCACTGAACGGCGAAAGCGCCCTCCTCGAGGAGCGCGTCCGGCGGGGTGGCGCTGTTGTCCAGAGTCTGCCAGGCAGCGCTGCCCTCGACCGTTCTGCTTTCGCCCCTGTTGCACCACAGCTTCTGGCCGAGGCCATGCAACCCGGCTGTGGTTGCGCGGGCGAAGGAATTCATGGCAGCGGACCAGGTTGCGTTGGTGGAATACCATGCGGAGGTGCTGCTGTAAGTTCCTGAGCGTGCGGATGTCATGCAGTTGTCGGCGAATACGCCGTCCGCGACCCAAGGCTGATTGACGATGTCGGTCTTGACCGCCTCCAGCCAGTACGACTGATAGGCGGAAGAGCCAAAGTCCATCAGATACCAGTATTGATTGGCGGCCGGGTTCGAGTTGACCAGGTTGTGAATGCGCTTGCCTGCAGCATCGAGCTGGAAGAGCGCGGGGTTGTTACCGTTGAGCGTGCCCTGCGGGTGCCCGCGCGAGACGTTGTGGCGGCCGAGGCCGTTGAGGCCCAGTTGGGCCGCGCCATCGAGATGGCTGGGCGTTTCCGGTCCCATCTCATAAAGGTAGATTTGCGCGTTGGGATTGAGGGCCTTGATCGCCGCCCAGGTGTTGGGGCCGATGTTGTTGTAGCGGGAGCGGTCGACATCCAGGAGTTCGAACTTCGCAAGCTTCGCCGCATCGGAGGCGACAAGAGCAGGGCCCCCGCCGTAGTACATGAGGAAGGTCGGTATGAACTTGGCGGGGCTGGTCTGAGCCGCCACCGGCAAGGTCGCGGCCATCAGAAACGCAATGGCGGCAGCGCGTATCGCAACAGTCGCGCGCTTGAGAACGACCGCGGGCGAAGATGTGGAGTGAGTGTTGGCTGCTTCACCGTTTGAGTAACCGGAGAGGTGAACACCTTGCCATTCCGGCGAAGCAACCCTGGAGGTACATGCAGTGGTGCAGCGGATCATCTGAAATCCCTGAAGAGTCGACCGCCGCGCCTATGCGCAATCGCTATGCCATAATAGTTTTATCCTTTAATTCATATGGTTAAAGAGATATGGGTAGAGATGTAACTACATTCTTGTAGTTGCAGGACGACAGCGAATCCCCGCACCGAACGACATCACTGTTTACGTTGGGGAAAAGCTGTCTCCTGGACACGACAAAAACGACTTATTGACCGCGCGAAAGTGCTCTCCGTGCGCAAGGCATTGCTGTCGCAGAAAAAAAGAGAAGCGATTGGGTCGAGGCCCCTCGGCGATTGGCGAAGGGTTATGCGGAGGGAACCGCGAAGCCTGGCGAACAGCCCCATCGAACCGGGACCGATGCCTTATTCATGACCAATGGTCTCCGGGAATAAGCTATCAGGTGGAAACGTGGTCCGTTCGGACCATATCCGCGCACGCTCGGCCGCCTTCCTTCGCGCGTACCGTCGGCAACAAGGACAAAATTTGGAAGACGCAGCGCTAATTGAAATCGATCCCGATGAACCATTCGAGCCCGAATAGCGGGAATATTTGTTGAGCGCGATATCCGATCCAGATCGGGCCAGGCGCTTCGCGTTCGAGCGCTCCACGATTGACCCGGTCCCAACTTCCATGAACTCTGGGCTTCATTCCGCCGATGTGGGGCGCGTCACAATGACGGGTCCTGCGACATGCAATGTCCTGATCGTCGACGACGATCCCCACATGCTTCTTGCGTTGCGGGAGCTGCTCGATAGCCCGGATCGAAACATTGTGGTCGCGGAATCCGGAGAGGACGCGTTGCGTTGCGTCTTAAAGACCGATTTTGCCGTCATCCTCCTGGATGTGAACATGCCGGACATGGATGGGTTTGCGACCGCGCGGCTCATTCGCAGCGGCGAGGGAGCGCGGAGCACCCCGATAATTTTTCTGGCCGGCGCCGACGATGACGCTTTTTCCAGCTTTCGCGGTTACAAGGCGGGAGCCGTGGACTACCTGGTCAAGCCGATAGTGCCGGATATTCTCAGGTCAAAAATATCGGTGTTCATCGATTTGTACCGTTACAACGCGGCACTCACCCGGGAAATCGCCGAGCGCAAGGCAATCGAAGAAGATCTGCGCAAAGCGGAGGAGCGGGTGCGTGCATTCGCGGCGCACATCGAGTCCGTGCGCGAGGACGAGCGCACTCGCCTCGCGCGCGAAGTGCATGACGAACTCGGACAGACATTGACGGGACTGAAGATGGACCTGTCATGGCTGGAGAAGAGGCTCCCAAAAGAACCGGAGACAGTGGCCGACAGGATGAAATCGATGCTTGCGCTCGTGGACGCGACGATTCAATCCGTGCGAAGGATATCTTCGGCGCTAAGGCCCCAGGTACTGGACGATGTCGGGCTCATTGGTACACTCAGATGGCAAGCGGGAGAATTCCAGCTTCGCACCGGCATCCGCTGCAACGTCGATTTGCCGGAGGAGGAACTGGTTCTGGACCGTGCGCGCTCGACGGCAGCCTTCCGTATTCTCCAGGAGACCCTTGCAAACGTGGCGCGCCATGCGGGAGCGACGCGTGTGGACATAAGCTTGAGAATGGACACCGATCATTTCATACTGAAAATCGCCGACAACGGCCGGGGCTTGTCGGAGGTGGAGTTGGGCAACCCGAAATCACTCGGCCTCCGTGGAATCCGGGAACGCGCGTTTCTTCTTGGGGGCGGCGTTGACATCGAGGCCACGGGTGGCAAGGGAACGACGGTCACGCTTTCAATCCCGCATCCACGCAGTTCCAAACCCGAGTTGCCGGTAATGCGCCGTAGCAGCGCGCCGGGAAACTGAGGACCGAATGCCGATTGTGCCGGACTTGCGCGAGGCCGTGGAACGATGAAAATCCTTATTGCAGACGATCACCCGCTGGTTCGGCAGGGATTGAAGCAACTGCTTGCCGCGGAGCCGGACATGACGGTGGTCGGCGAAGCGAAAAATGCGGACGAGACGCTCGAACTCGCCCGGAGTCTGGAATGGGACGTGCTCATTCTCGACTACTCCATGCCCGGCGGGAACGGCCTGGTCGTGCTCAAGGAGATCAAGCGGTCCTACCCTCGGCGTCCCGTGCTCATTCTGAGCATGCACCCGGAAGACTCGATCGCAATTTCCGTGCTGCGCGCCGGGGCAGCGGGTTACATCAACAAGGAGTGCGCCTCCGAAGAACTGACGGTCGCCATCAGAAAGGCCGTCAGCGGCGGAAAGTATGTCAGCACATCGTTGGCCGAAAAGCTGGCCCTCGAACTCGAGGACGGCACGCGTGCACGTCCGCATGAATCGCTGTCTGACCGTGAATATCGCGTCATGTGGATGATTGCGTCCGGAAAATCGATCACGCACATCGCGGAAGAGTTGTTTCTGAGTCCCAATACGATCAGCACGTACCGGATCCGCATCCTCAAAAAGCTCAAGCTCGAGCACAATGCGGATCTGGTCCGCTATGCCATCAAGCATCGGCTCATGGAGTAGCCGGATCAGCGCATCCACAAGTGCGCTTCCCTAGAGGCGATCGGCCCGCCATCGTTCAAACCGCTGCCGGCCGGTTGCGGTAGTCATTCCACTACAACAGATTCGTCGTTTCACTAAGCAAGAATGGCGGATCGTCTATAGCGACGCCTCCGTCCGAGGTCTAATCTTGTTTGCTTGCCGAAATGCATCTGCCAGGACCGGAGTCACGAAGGTTTCGGGCGGCAACAAATTGCGTACAAGGGGGTCGGCAATGACGGATCTTCGGATTCCGCGTGCACGGGAAGTGTTCGATTACAGGGAAATCCTGCGGGCGCTGCGCGCATTCAAGAGGGGCGATTTCTCCGTGCGGATGCCACTGGACCTCGCTGGAATCGACGGGGAGATCGCGGATGCATTCAACGATATCGTCCAGATGAACGAGGCAATGTCAGCGGAGTTTGCCCGCATTCGCGATCAGGTCGGCAAAGAAGGGAAAATCAACCAGAGGGCAAGGATGTCCGCCGCGAGCGGTTCGTGGGTGGACTGCGTTGATTCGGTCAACGGGTTGATCAGCGACTTGGTACGGCCGATTTCCGAAGTGGCGCGCGTAATGGATGCCGTGGCAAAGGGCGACCTTTCGAAGAAGATCACGGTGGACGTCAAGGGCGAAATTCTGGAGCTCAAAAGCACGATCAATACGATGGTGGACCAACTCAATGCGTTTGCTTCGGAAGTTTCGCGGGTGGCGCGCGAAGTGGGCACCGACGGCAAGCTGGGCGGGCAGGCGCAGGTGCCGGGAGTGGCGGGCACCTGGAAAGACCTTACCGACAACGTGAACTTGATGGCGGCTAACCTCACCGGCCAGGTGCGAGGAATCGCCAACGTCGTGACGGCTGTTGCGAACGGCGATCTGGACCACAAGCTGGTGTTCGAGGCCAAGGGGGAGATCGCCGCTCTCGCGGACACCATCAACGGCATGATTGACACTCTGGCCACGTTTGCGGATCAGGTGACCGACGTTGCCCGGGAAGTGGGAGTCGAAGGCAAGCTTGGTGGCCAGGCAAAGGTGCCGGGCGCCGCCGGACTCTGGCGCGGTCTGACGGACAACGTGAACCAGCTTGCGGCAAACCTGACCACGCAGGTTCGCGCCATCGCCGAAGTTGCGACTGCCGTGGCCCAGGGCGACCTGACGCGGTCGGTCACGGTCAATGCCCAGGGCGAAGTTGCGGCCCTGAAGGACAACATCAATGAAATGATCCGCAACCTTGCCGGCACGACGCGCAAGAACACCGATCAGGACTGGCTCAAGACCAACCTCGCGAACTTCAGCCGTACCCTGCAGGGTCACCGCGACCTGGTCGCCGTGTCGAAGCTGATTCTCACTGAACTTGCCCCGCTGGTGAAAGCGCAACAGGGCGTGGTCTACACCCGCAACGTTGAGAACGACGAACCCCGGCTCGATCTGCTTGCCACCTACGCCTGCAAGCCGGGCAAGAACCTCCCAAGAACGCTGCGCTTTCACGAGAACCTGATCGGTCAGTGCGCTTTCGAGAAGAAACGCATCCTGCTGAACGATGTTCCGGCTGATTACATTCCGGTGCGCTCCGGGCTCGGCGCGGCATTGCCGCTGAGTGTGATCATCATGCCGGTACTGTTCGAAGGCGAGGTCAAGGCAGTCATCGAGCTGGCATCGTTAAGGCAGTTCAGCGAGGCGCATCTGACCTTCCTCGAACAGTTGACCGAAAGCATAGGCATCGTGTTTAACACCATCGAAGCGACCATGCGCACCGAGCGCCTGCTCACTCAGTCGCAATCTCTGACATCGGAATTGCAGAGGCAGCAGGAGGAGTTGCAGCGCACCAACCAGCGTCTCCAGGAGAACGCGAGGCAGCTGTCCGAGCAGATGAAACAGGTCGAGTACAAGAACAGGGAGGTCGAGCTGGCGAAGGCGGCGCTCGAGGAAAAAGCCGGTCAACTGGCGTTGAGCTCGCGGTACAAGTCGGAATTCCTGGCCAACATGTCTCACGAGCTGAGGACACCGTTGAACAGCCTGCTCATCCTGGCGCAGCTGATGGCCGAGAATCCGGCCAGCAATCTCACACCGAAGCAGATTGAATATGCCCAGACCATCTACGCTGCAGGCAATGACCTTCTCGCCCTGATCAACGATGTCCTTGACCTTGCCAAGGTCGAGTCCGGTACGGTCACACTGAACATCGCCAGCGAGAGCTTTCCGGAGCTGCGGGACTACCTGGACCGGGCGTTCCGCCAGGTTGGGCGCGACAAGGACGTGCAGTTCAGGATTTCGATGGAACGGGACCTGCCGCCCGCGATCCTGACGGATGCGAAACGTCTGCGGCAAATCCTGAAGAACCTGCTGTCAAACGCGTTCAAGTTTACGGCCAGAGGCGCCGTGTCGCTCGATGTCGCCATGGTGACGTCCGGTTGGACGCCGGGGCATCGCGTGCTCGACGGGGCGGGGAAAGTCGTGGCGTTCTCGGTCATCGACACCGGCATCGGCATCGCGCCGGACAAACAGCAGATCATCTTCGAAGCGTTCCAGCAGGCCGACGGCACTACAAGCCGGCATTTTGGAGGCACGGGCCTTGGTCTATCGATAAGCTTCGAGCTGTCGCGTCTGCTCGGCGGCGAGATCAAGGTGCAAAGCAGTCCCGGAAAGGGCAGCACGTTTACGCTATATCTTCCGCTTGTCCAGAAAGCGCAGGACGACAACTCCTGGCGGGAGGGCATGGTCAGGGCGGTTGCCAATAATCAGTTGCAGGTTGCCACCGTAAGCAGCGGCAGGCACGAGCGCGAACTGCCGGATGGCGCCGGGATCGATGGTCTGATGATAGAACAGGGCGTTGCCGACCGTTCGCATGATGAAAAGGTCCGCGGCCTGGCGCAACCGGTACGCAGTGAACCGACCCGGTTTCTGCAGAACGTAATCAGGGATGTGCCGCATGTTCGGCAACGCCCGCCGTCGGGCACCGGAAAGTTTGTACCGGAGCTGGCGGGAAGGAAAGTGTTGCTGGTTGACGACGATATCCGCAACATTTTTGCGCTTTCGAGTGTCCTCGAACTGCAGGGCATGACAGTGATGAATGCGGAGAACGGGGTGGATGGCATCGAGATGCTGAAGAATAATCCGCAGATCGACATCATCCTCATGGACATGATGATGCCGGATCTGGACGGGTACGCTACAATTCGCGCCATGCGTGGCGTCGAGCGATTCGGGAATGTTCCGATCATCGGCGTCTCGGCCAAGGCGATGAAAGGCGACCGCGAGAAGTGCATCGAGGCGGGCGCATCGGACTACATCTCCAAGCCGGTGAACGTCGACCAACTGCTTTCCCTCATGCGGGAGTGGCTGGTCAAATAGGGAAGCTCCAGGCTTGCGCTGAGTGCTGTGAAACGGCGAGGGCTCGGGACTCAGAATTCTTTTCTATACCCCCTCGAGGGGTACATCAGTGGGAAACAGCCGGCCAATGGCCGGCCATAAGAACGTTGACGCAAAGAACGCAGAGAAGGGCAAGAGAGGCGAAAAGAAACAGGGGGCAATGAAGGGCAACGGCCAATCGGGAATAAATGGACGCATACCTCGGTCTGCTACGGTCCAGTCTCTTTCTTCTTGTTTCTTGTTTCCGGTTTCTTTTGCGTATCATTGCGCTGAACGCTTTTGTCGCCGGCCATCGGCCGGCCGTTTCCGTTCTAGTTCGCGGTGGTTTCCGGTAGCAGGCGGTCGTACTCGTGTTTTACCACCGCATAGCACTCGCAGACCCGCGCTTCCAGCTTCGGACGGTCAAGCACGGTGATCTTGCCGCGGCTGTAATGGATCAGCCCCTCTGCCTGCAGCTTGCCGGCGGCCTCGGTCACGCCCTCGCGGCGCACCCCCAGCATGTTGGCGATGAGTTCCTGGGTCATGGACAGTTGGTTGGTGGGCAGCCGGTCCAGGCTCAGGAGCAGCCAGCGGCACAACTGCTGCTCGACCGTATGGTGGCGGTTGCACACCGCGGTCTGCGCCATCTGCGTGATCAGCGCCTGGGTGTAGCGCAGCAGCAGATGCTGCAGCTCCCCGCCCTGGCCGAATTCGGCTTTCAGCACGCTGGCCCTGAGCCGGTAGCCGTGGCCGGCGCTCTGCACCACTGCGCGGCTCGGGGTGGTCTCACCACCCATGAACAGGGAGATGCCCACCACGCCCTCGTTGCCTGCGACCGCGATCTCCGCCGAGGAACCGTCCTGCATGACGTAGAGCAGGGAGACGATGCTGTCGGTGGGGAAGAACACATATTCCTGCTCGCTGCCGGACTCGTAGAGTGCCCAGCCGAGAGGCAAGGCCACGGGCTCCAGTTGAGGCAGCAGGCGCTCGTAGTCCACTTCCGGCAATGCGGCGAGAAGATGGTTCTGGCGGGGCGATTGCCGTTCGGACAAATTTGCTTTCTTAACCATCGGCATGGACCCTGCTGGGGCGTTCATCCATGGATGTTCCGGTCTCCTATGGAACGATCTTACTTCTTATGTGCCCTAACGTACATGGCTTTCTTGGGGCATGGGGCTGCCGCAACGATTTGCATTACTTTTCCCCACAACAGTCCCGGGCCCGGAATTCACTGCCAGCGATTTCCCGTAAAGCGTTTCGTGCCCAGGGCTCTCAAATCGGGAGCCCAGGTACATCCGGGCGCACCGGTTGCGCTGCGCCTATGTGCGCTAGCGCACAGCGCGTGGCGCATGGATGGTAATAATCGAAGGAGCGATTGGCAACTGCCGGGGCACGACCGGGTCATCCGCCAATTCAGGAAGTGGGTGAAACTGCCTTGGTTTCACGATGGCCGTATCCCATCTTCGTGCCGGAACGTAAGCGTAAACATACTGACCGCTTTCTTCTGCCTGTCATCTAACGGAAGTAAATTTGCGTTCTGCCGGACGCCTCGACCCGCTGCCAGCCGGGTGTCGGCTTGCGGGTTTCTTGCAGGTATCTACTGAAAATTCACAGGATCATCGTGTCATCGACATTGAACAGTCGTATCCCGCGAGGTTTCACGCTTCTCGAACTGCTGGTGGTGATGGTGATCATCGGGTTGCTCGCGGGCTATGTCGGGCCGCGCTACTTCGCCCAGATCGGAAAATCGGAAGTGAAGACCGCGCGGGCACAGATCGACGCCTTCGACAAGGCCCTTGACCAGTACCGGCTCGACACTGGCCACTATCCGCGCACGGAGCAGGGGCTCGATGCACTCATGGCTCGTCCGGAAAGCGAGCAGAAGTGGGCCGGCCCGTACCTGAAGAAGGCCGTGCCCGTTGATCCCTGGGGTAACAAGTATGGCTATCGCTCACCAGGCGAACACGGAGAGTACGACGTGTTTTCGTACGGCAAGGACGGCAAGCCGGGCGGGACCGATGAAGCAGCGGATATCACGAACTGGTGACGCGGTGACCGTGAAGAGCGAATGTATAAATGGTGGCGGGATAGGGGCGGGGAGGAGGGTCCCGGAGATTGACCATAAAGGCATCGCGCCAGCTTTCGCTGAATCGCTCAATCACCTAATCGCTGAATCACTGAATCACCGAATCGCCTGAATATCATGAAATTCCAGATCAAAGCGCTCCGCGATTCACTCGACATCGTGTCGGTAGTGCTCGACGCGGACGACGAGGCCGATGCAGAGCGGCAGGCGCGGGCAAGCGGGCTTGCGGTCCTGTCGCTGCGCCGTTCGCTGGGCCGGAATCTCGACCTGTTCAAGCGGCGCAGCCGCTTTCCGCTGGCGCCGTTTGCGCACGAACTGCTGGCGCTACTGGAAGCCGGCCTGACGCTGGTTGAAGCCATCGAGGCGCTTTCGGAGAAGGAAAGCCACGGCCCCACCCGCGCCACGCTCGAGCACCTTACCACCCAGCTGCGCCAGGGGCGCACTCTCTCTCACGCCATGCAGGACCTGCCGCATGCGTTTCCCGCATTGTTTGTCGCCAGCGTGAGGGCCACCGAGAAGACCGGAGACCTGCCCGATGCGCTCAGGCGCTACCTGGGCTACCAGGCACAACTGGAACTGGTGCGCAAGAAGATCGTAAGCGCCTCCATCTATCCGGTGCTGCTGATGGGAGTGGGATTGCTGGTGCTGCTCTTCCTTCTGGGCTACGTGGTCCCGAAGTTCAGCCAGGTCTACGAGGACATCCAGGGCGATCTGCCGTTGATGTCGCAACTGCTGCTTGAGCTCGGCAAGTTCCTCGGCGCCCACGGGCTTGCAGCTGCGGTGGTGGGAATCGGGGCCGCCGCGCTCGTCGCGCGGTTCGCGTTCAGCCGTGCCGCGCGAGGCTGGCTCGGCGAGAAACTCTGGCGGATCCCCGCCATCGGCAGCCGCATGCGGCTGTATCAGCTGGCGCGCTTCTACCGGACGCTCGGCATGCTGCTGCGTGGCGGCACGCCGGTGGTGACGGCACTTGACATGGCATCGGGGCTGCTGGCTCCGACGTTGCAGCCCAGCCTTGCGCGCGCGCGAGAGGCAATCCGTGAGGGCCGCGCCATTTCCGAAGCGATGTCCGGACACGGTCTTACCACGCCGGTGTCGCTGCGGATGCTGCGCGTGGGCGAACGCAGCGGCCGGATGGACGAGATGATGGACCGGATCGCGGGTTTCCTTGACGACGAGATCGCGCGCTGGGTCGACTGGTTCACGCGGCTGTTCGAACCGCTGCTGATGGTCTTCATCGGTTTGATAATCGGCGTCATCGTCGTATTGATGTACCTGCCGGTGTTCGAGCTGGCCGGGAGCATACAGTGAATGCGCCCAGGGACGTGCATGCCGGCGGCGCTGCTTTGACCGCTATCGACATCGAGGAGGCACGTGGACAGGCGCGTTCGGCGCATCGCCGGGTCGTCGAGGTGCTCGAGGAGAATTTCAAGCTTCCCCCCGCCGAATTCACGGCCGCGCTTGCCGGATTGCTCAGATTTCCCGCCGCTTCGATCCAGAGGCTGCATGAACTCGCGCCGGCATTCGACGTGCTGGCATTCAGTGAAGCGGCGGCGCGCGAATGCATCGCGTTCAGGGACGAACTGGGCGAGTTGCTGCTGGTGATCGGCGACCCTTTCGCGCTCGATCTGCAGGCCTGGGCCGCGGAGAGACTGGCGCAGCCGTTTGTATTCTGTCTTGCCCATCGCGACGACATCGCGGCCTATCTCGCACGGGTAGAGGGGGACATGCGGGCGATGGACGGCGTGGTATCAGGCGAAGAGAGCGCCACCGGCCGTTGGGGACACGTGGAGGATCTGTCACTGAAGAGCATCGGCGAGAACGCGAGCCCGGTGGTGAAGCTGGTCAACTCCACGCTCTACGACGCGTTGAAAACAGGCGCGAGCGACATTCACCTCGAATCGGCGGGTAATCGGCTCGCGATCAAGTACCGCATCGACGGGGTGCTGAGCCAGGTCGGCGTGGCGCAGGGTGCGGACATGGCCGAACAGATCGTCTCGCGCGTGAAAGTGATGGCCGAGCTCGATATTGCCGAACGCCGGATTCCACAGGATGGGCGCTTCAAGGTGCGGGTCAAGGGCCGTGAGGTGGACTTCCGAGTGTCCATCATGCCGTCCATCTTTGGAGAGGACGCGGTCCTGCGCATTCTCGACAAACAGACCCTCGCCGACGAGTTCCACGGGCTGAGGCTGGACGTACTCGGTTTCGATGAGCCCACCGTGGCCTGGCTGCGCAAGCTCGCAGCCGAGCCTTACGGAATGTTGCTGGTGACCGGTCCGACCGGCAGCGGCAAGACCACTACGCTTTACGCCATCCTGTCCGAGATCAATAACGGGCGCGACAAGATCATCACCATAGAAGATCCGGTCGAATACCAGCTTCCCGGAATCCTGCAGATTCCCGTGAACGAGAAGAAGGGGCTTACCTTCGCGCGCGGCTTGCGTTCCATTCTGCGCCACGACCCGGACAAGATCATGGTGGGCGAGATCCGCGATCCGGAAACCGCGCAAATCGCTGTGCAGTCGGCGCTGACCGGACACCTCGTGTTCACCACGGTGCACGCAAACAATGTCTTCGACGTGATCGGCCGTTTCATGCACATGGGGCTGGATCCCTACAGCTTCGTGAGCGCACTGAACGGGGTCGCGGCGCAACGCCTGGTCAGGATGACGTGTACCGAGTGCTCGATCGAGGAACGGCCTACAGAAGCGCTGCTCGCGGCCTCCGGCGTTACGGAGGAACAGGTCGAACACTGGCAGTTTCGCACCGGCAAGGGCTGTGGCCACTGCCGCGGCACGGGCTACCGTGGCCGCAAGGCGATAGCGGAAACGTTCATCCTCAACGATGAGATGCGCGAGCTCATCAGCACGCGCCAACCGGTGCGTGCAGTCAAGGAGGCTGCGCGCAAACTCGGTACCCGCAGCCTGCGCGAGGCCGCGCTTGATCTGGTCATCTGCGGGGAAACGACCCTCGAGGAGGTCAATCGTGTCACTTTCGTGGCGTGAGCGCGTCCGCATTGCCCTGTCGCCCCACGAGGTCGCATTAGTCCGGTTTTCGCGCGGACTCAGGCCACGCGTCGTCGACCGCAGAAGCATGCCTTGCGCCGCGGCGCGGGGGCAGGGGAACTGGGCCGGCCCGGTGGAAGTCTTGCGGGATCTGCTTTTTCATCCGAGCGTGGGCAAAGGCGACGCCACACTCATCCTGTCGAGCCATTTCGTCCGGTATGCCGTGCTGCCGTGGAGCGGCGAGCTCATCACCGAAGCGGAAGAACTTGAATTCGCGCGCACCCGCTTCATCCAGGTGTTCGGTCAGGTGGCGCGAGACTGGACCATCGTGATAAGTCCGGCCCCGGCCGGCGCCAGCCGATTGTGCGCAGCCGTTGACCAGGCACTGATCGGCGCCGCCAGAGTCGTGGTCGCGGCTTCCGGATTGCGCCTGCAGTCCGTGCAGCCGGCGTTGATGGCGCAGTTCAACGAGTGGCGGCGCCGGATCGGGGCCGACGGCTGGCTGGCGACTGCCGAGCAGGGGCGCCTTGTCATGGCATGGATATCCGGCGGACAGTGGCGTTCCGTGCGTGTACGTCCTCTGAACGGCGCTTCCGTTTCCCTGGCGCAGGTGCTCGAGCAGGAGCAGCTGCTGCTATCGGCCGGCGGCGCCAACCATAAGGTGTATTTGGCAAAGTCGGGCAACGTCGCCGTGGAGACCGATGGCGTGAAGGTCGAACGGCTTTCGCTGCGGGCGCCGCTGGCAAAGGCCGCGGGAGCCGATGCCGGCCTCGCGCTGGCGATGTGCGGACTGTGACGATGCGCGCCGTTCAACTCGACTTTCTGCAGCCCGCAAACCGTTCTTCCGGCGGCGGCGTGTTGCTGGCCGCGGGTGTCGTGGCGGTATTCGTTGTACTGTCCTTCTACGACGATCTCAAGAGCGAAACACAGCAGCTCGAGGCGCAGGCGGCAAGACTCGAGCGCAGGGCGCGCGGACTCGCGCCGGTTGCGACGCGAGTGGACGCGTCGCTCCAGCAGGAAATCCGCCGGGCGAACGAAGTCATCGACCAGCTCGCGCTGCCTTGGGACGCAATGTTCCGCTCGGTCGAAGGCGCGGCAACCAGCCGGGTGATGCTGCTTGGCATCGACCCGGATGCGAAGTCGGGGATGGTGCGGATCAGTGCCGAGGCGTCCGACGCGGAAGCCATGTTCGACTACGTCGGGCGGCTCGGGCAACAGAGCGGGTTTTCGCAGGTCCATCTGCTGCAGCATCAACTGGAACCGCGGAACAGCGCGTGGCCAATCCGCTTCCTGGTGAGTGCGTCATGGATGCCGCGCTGAAGCTGGCTCGATGGCGCCTGCAGCGCGCCGTGCATGCCATGGGCTGGCTCTCGATCGGCGCTGTGGCGCTGGCGATCTTCGCCGCGGGCTTCTTCCTGTCGAACGTCGTGCCGTTGCAGGCCAAGGCGACCGCATTGCGCGATCGGGTGCAGCGGCTCGAGGCGCAGACAGGCAATCAGGCTCCGATCATCAAGGCAGGGCGCCCCGATGCCCGTCTCGCCGCCTTCTACGAACAGTTGCCTCCGGTGGAACAGGCGCGGGAAGTCGTGCGCCGGCTGCACGCTCAGGCGCGTGATGCCGGCCTGGTTCTTGAACGCGGCGAATACCGGCCGCTGCCCGACCCTTCGGGCAGGCTGATGCGCTATGAGGTCGTGTTGCCTGTCAAGGGAAGCTATCCGCGGGTGAAGCGCTTTCTTTCGCAGGCGATGCAGGACACGCCGGGCCTGGCGCTCGACGCGATCAGCTTGCAGCGTGAGCGGGGTGGCTCCGAGGAACTGGCGGTGCAATTGCGATTCACTGTTTTCATGAGAGCTGCCGCATGAAACTTCATGCCCGGCAGCGCTGGCTGATGCTCGGCGGACTGCTGGTCGCGACGCTTGCGGCGGCTGCCTGGGTCCGGGACAGTGCGGTTGCGCCCGGGCCTGAGGTCGTCGCGGCTGCGGATTCCGGAGCGGGGACCGCGGCCGCACAGACACCACAAAGCGGAGCCCCCGGCGACGCGCCGGTCATCAACCTCGAAAAGCTGAAGTCCCGCGATCTGGGAAAGGCGGCACGGGACCCGTTCGCGCCGGTGACGCCGCGCGCGGCCAAATCCAAACCCAGGGCCGCGGCGCGCTCTGAGCAGGTCGCGTTGGCCCCGCCGCCAGCTGCGCCGCCGCTGCCGTTCACCTATATGGGCAAGCTGATGTCGGGAGGCGACCTGGCCGTCTTTCTTGTACAGGGCGAGCGCAACCTGGTTGTGCACGAAGGCGACACGATCGATTCGCTTTACCGAGTCGAACGCATCTCCGATGCCGACATTACCCTGCTTTTCCTGCCGCTCAACCAGCGTCAGACCATCCCGATCGGAGAGCCGCAGTGAACAAATCTGCCGTCGTAATTGTGCTGATTCTCGCCGCGGGTTGCGCCGCGCAAACCGCGCGGGACGAGGGGCGCAGGCTGGTCGAGCAGGGGCGCATGGAAGAGGGCATTCGCCGTCTGGAACAGGGGGTCAAGGCGAATCCGCACGACACGGAGCTGAGAAACTATCACGCGCGCACCCGCGATTTGTACGTCAGCCAGTTGCTCTACGAAGGCGAGAAGGCACGCATGCTCGGCCGCAGTGACGAAGCCATTGCGGCATTCCGGCGCGTGTTGGAGTTCAGTGCCGGCAACACCCGCGCGCAAGCGGGCCTGGATGCCGTCGGGGCCGAGCAAAAACAGCGCGCCGCGCTTGCGCAGGCGCAGGCGCTGTTCGATGGCGGTTCCGCGGAGCAGGCGCTTGGAATACTGAAGAAGGTGCTTGGGGAAAACCCGTCGCAAAAGGATGCGCAGGCACTGCAACGCCGCATCGAAGAGAGCCGGACCAGATCGGCCGCCGCGGCACCGCAGCTCAAACCCGAATTCAGGAAACCGGTCACGCTTGAATTCCGCGATGCGCTGCTGAAAAGCATATTCGAGGTGCTGTCGCGCACTTCCGGCATCAACTTCGTGTTCGACCGCGATGTGCGCCCCGACCTGAAGGCCACGATTTACGTGCGCGACACCACGATCGAGGATGCGGTCAATTTCCTGCTGGTGACCAACCAGCTCGAAAAGAAGGTGCTGAACGAGAACACCATTTTGATCTACCCCAATCTCCCCAACAAGGTGCGCGACTACCAGGAACTGGTGGTGAAGAGTTTCTATCTCGGCAACGCCGACGTGAAGCAGACGCTCAACATGATCAAGACCGTGGTGAAGACCCGTGACGTTTTCATAGATGACCGGCTGAACCTTCTGGTGATGCGGGATACGCCGGAGGCGATCCGGCTGGCGGAAAAACTGATTGCGGCGCAGGACCTCGCCGAGCCAGAAGTCATACTCGAACTCGAGGTGCTCGAGGTTACGCGCAGCAAGATGCAGAACCTGGGGTTGCAGTATCCGACGCAGATTGCGGCCGGTATAGAAGGCGCCGCTGGCCCGGGGCAGGCTACGTTGGCGGAATTGCAGAACTACAGTTCCGATTTGGTTACGGTAACCGTCACTGATCCCGCAATCGTGATGAATCTGAAGCGCCAGGACAGCGACACCAACCTGCTTGCCAACCCGCGCATCCGGGTGAAGAACCGCGAGAAGGCGAAGGTCCACATTGGCGACCGGCTTCCGGTCATTACGACCACCTCGACGGCGAATGTCGGGGTGTCCGAGTCGGTGCAGTATCTGGACATTGGGCTGAAGCTCGACGTCGAACCCAACGTTTACCTCGATGACCAGGTCGCCATCAAGGTAGGGCTGGAGGTGAGCAACGTCGTCCAGGAGATCAGGACGCTGGGAGGCACGGTGACCTATCGGATCGGCACACGCAATACCGCTACCGTGCTGCGGGTGGCAAATGGCGAGACACAGGTGCTCGCGGGGTTGATCCAGGACGAGGATCGGCGCACCGCCGACAAGGTGCCGGGGCTGGGCGAATTGCCCATGCTTGGGCGGCTGTTCACGAACAACAACGATAACCGCACCAAGACCGAGATTGTTTTGCTGATCACCCCGTATGTGGTGCGCAATCTCGACAGGCCCGCGCCCTCGGCACTGGAAGTCGATTCCGGCACCGAAGGCAGTCTCGGTGCGGTGCCCTTGCGGCTGTCGGGTACGGGTGTGTCGCCGGCGGTTTCCGCGCAGCAGCGTGCGCTGCCAATTTCGGAGGCGCGGCCGCCGGCGGCCGGTGGGACGGCGTCCCCAGCGGCGGTGCAAACGGTGCTGTTGTCCGCGCCGGTGCAGGCGCAAGCCGGACGCGAGTTCGCGGTCGCCGTGTCGGTCCCGCCCGGCATCGCCGGCAATGTGCAGGTCGATCTGGTTTACGACGCTGGCAGGCTTCGGGCGGTGGGCGTCGATGGCGCGCCCGGCCGCATTCAACTGGCGGTGACGGGAATGACCACGGTTCGTTTCCAGGCGCTCGAAGGACAGTCCGGTCCGGCGCGAATCTCCGTCGACAATATTTCCGCGGTAGGCGCAGTCGGTGCGGGCGGCGAGACCATTGCCCTCTCCGCGCCGGTGCCGGTTACGGTCAATATCACGCCATAAGTACCGTGAATACCGTGAAGGCCGCAAAAGCCGTAAAAGCGCATTTTAGAGTCCGGTTCTTTTTGCCGTTTCGTCCTCACGATCCACGAGTCACGGCTCACGGTTTTACGCTGATCGAGCTGGTGATCACGGTGGCGATCGTGGCAATTCTTGCCTCCGCCGCCATGCCGCTCACCCAAATCGTGGTCCAGCGCGGCAAGGAGCAGGAACTGCGCAGTGCGTTGCGCCAGATCCGCGAGGCCATCGACGCCTACAAACAGGCGGGGGATGAGGGGCGCATCGAAAAGAAGGCCGATGCCTCGGGCTATCCTCCTGCCCTTGCCGTTCTGGTCGAAGGTGTGGAGGACGTCAAGAAGCCGGACAAGCCCAGGATATATTTTCTGCGCCGGCTGCCGCGCGATCCATTCGCGCCGGATGAGGTGAAAGCGGATGACACCTGGGGCTTGCGTGCCTACGCCAGTCCTCCCGACGACCCGAGGGAGGGCGATGACGTGTTCGACGTCTATTCGCTCACGGAAGGGGAAGGGTTGAACGGCGTGCCGTACAGAGAATGGTGACAAGGACCGTGATACGTGATTCGTGGTACGCGGTTCGCAGCGGCGGCACGAGCCGATTGCCGTTTTTCACCAGCCACGAGCTACGAGGCACGAGCCACGGCTTCACGCTGATCGAGTTGCTTGTAGTGATGTCCATCATTGCACTTCTGCTGGCCATCGCCGTGCCGCGTTATTTCAACAGCATGGACCGGGCGAAGGAAGCGGTGCTGAAGGAGGATCTCGTGCAGATGCGCAACGCCATCGACAAGTTCCATGGCGACCGCGGCCGTTATCCCGACGCACTCGAGGACTTGGTGACCAGGAAGTATCTGCGGCGCATTCCTCCCGATCCGATCACCGACAGCGTGGACACCTGGTTGACCGTGCCGCCGCAGGAAGCCGGAAACGGCGGAATTGCCGACGTCAAAAGCGGCGCCCCCGGCATCGCTCTGGACGGCACCCCCTACGGTGAATGGTAAGAGTCAATGCGGCGTCGATTGAAATCGCGGGTGCCTCGATATTCTCCCTCTCCGCCTTTGACTTTTCTCCCTCTCCTCTCGAAGGAGAGGGCCGGGGAGAGGTGGTGTCACGGATTCACATACATCGGCTTGCTGATCTTTATTGCCCTGATGGGCATTGCGCTGGCCGGCACCGGCATGGTCTGGCACACGCAGGTACGGCGCGAAAGGGAGCGCGAACTGCTGTTCGTCGGAGACCAGTTCCGCCGCGCGATCGGCCAGTATTACGAACTTTCGCCGGGAGGAGACAAGCGTTTTCCCCAATCGCTCGATGACCTGTTGCTCGACAAACGCTATCCGGCAACGCAACGCTACTTGCGTCGCGTCTATCGGGATCCGATCACCGGCAAGGCGGAGTGGGGATTCGTAAAAGGCCCCGAGGACCGGATCGTCGGCGTCTACAGCCTGTCGGAAGACGCGCCGCTCAAGCAGGCGGGCTTTCCCGCCAACTACGAGGATTTCGAAGACAAGGAGCGCTACCACGAGTGGCGCTTCGTCTATGTATCACCCGCGCCGCCAGAACAACCGCGGCAGCCGGGACCACAACTGCAAGAATTGCAGCAGCCGGGCGGCACCGCGCGCAATCCATAGGCGCATCGGCCGCGCCGCCAGGCGGGCGGACCCTCATGCATGTCCAGCCCGATTCGACGCCCAGCTGCGCCATGAACTCATCATCGACGTCGAACGCCTCGATCTCGCCAGGGTCATACGCGGCAAGGCGATCCGTCCACATCCCGTTGCTGTCAGAATCGTCCCCGGTCAACTTCTCCAGAGCGTCTTGCTCGCGCTCCACCCGATTCGTCTCCCGGAACCCGGTTGCCTGCTCCGCAAGAAAAATGATCCATTCGGTCATTGCAATTCTCCCGTTTCCAGTTTTTCGTCGAAGCGGAGTGAGCCGTTGGCCGGACCCGCGATCCCGTCACATGCTTCGAAGCGCCGGATCCGTTCGGCCGGTTCTCGGTCCATGCAGTGATGGTAGTGTCCGGCACCCTGCGCCTACCATACGGGGGTGCCCTGATTTTTATGCGGAGCGCACCTGATTCTTAGCGGGGGAATGACTGGGGGAAGCGGAAGGACGGCGAGTGCTCAGTGCTGGGTGCGGTCTGCGGGGTAAACAGGCGTTGAAAGGTGAAAGGGAAAGGAAAAAGGGAAAGCGGGAACGAGGGGCGAGGAAGCTCAGCCTTGCTGCAGTGGCTCGCCCAGCGGCAGGTGGACGCCCAACGCCGCGCCGCCTTCCCGCGGCTTGATGTCGAGCGTGCCGCCCAGCCGGCGCAGCCGCTCGCGCATTGCCGTGTAGGTAACGCCCAGCTCGCCGAGGCCGGTCTTCAGTTCATCCAGGAATTCCGGCGGCCAGTTGCCATCGAGCGCCAGGATGCGCATATCCAGCTCTTGCGCCGACACCATCACGCGGAACCGGACCATCTTGGTGCCGGCGCCGAAGATGCAGTCCAGCCATTCTTGCGTAAGCCGGAACATGGCGATTTCGCGCTCGCGCGACATGCGGGCCATGGAGTCCGGCAGTTGCGCATCGACGCGCACGCCGTTGCGCTTGGCGAAGCTGTCCAGATACCACTTGAGCGTCGCCAGCAGGCCGCTCTGCTCCAGCAACTGCGGGTGAAGCATGGACGAGACGTCGCGCACCATCGTGACGATCGCTTCGGCCATGGCCAGCGCCTCATCCAGCAGAGGCCCAAGGTCGGCGCCCACTTCGCGGCGCTGCCGCGCGGTATACAGCCTGCCGATCAGACTGGTCAGCAATGGGCTGGTGGTATCAAGCAACTTGAGGCTGATCTGCTGGCGCTCTTCATCCTGAAGCTGCATCAGCCGCCCCGACAGTTCGGCCAGCGCGGTATCGGCGCGCTTGCGCTCGGTCAGGTCGCGGGTCACTGTGCCGAAGCCGATGAGCGCCCCCGAATCGTCGCGCAGGGCGGTGATCACCACATCGGCCCAGAAGCGCGTGCCGTCCTTCCGCACACGCCAGCCTTCGTCCTCCACGCGACCTTCGGACCGGGCCACGCGCAGCAGGTGCTGCGGCAGACCACGCGCCAGGTCCTCCGGCGTATAGAAGATGGACATGCTCTGGCCGATGATGTCGGAGGCGCTGTAGTCGTTAATGCGCTCGAGCCCTTCGTTCCAGGAGGCGACCCGCCCTTCCTTGTCCATCAGGAAGATGGCGTAGTCCTTTACCTGCTCGACCAGCAGCCGGAGACTCTCGGCGGCCTGTTCATCCAGCGGCTCCAAGTCTCTCTGTGGCTTGATCGTCTTGTCAGCCGACATCGGGAACCCCTTTTGGCCACGAGCCTCAGAAGACCGTGCGGGTCGTCGTGACGGTACAGTACTTCCTGCGGCAGCTCAGCCGCGCCGCGGCGGCTCGCCCAGCGGCAGCCGGACGCCCAACGCCGCGCCGCCTTCCCGCGGCTTGATGTCGAGCGTGCCGCCCAGCCGGCGCAGCCGCTCGCGCATTGCCGTGTAGGTAACGCCCAGCTCGCCGAGGCCGGTCTTCAGTTCATCCAGGAATTCCGGCGGCCAGTTGCCATCGAGCGCCAGGATGCGCATATCCAGCTCTTGCGCCGACACCATCACGCGGAACCGGACCATCTTGGTGCCGGCGCCGAAGATGCAGTCCAGCCATTCTTGCGTAAGCCGGAACATGGCGATTTCGCGCTCGCGCGACATGCGGGCCATGGAGTCCGGCAGTTGCGCATCGACGCGCACGCCGTTGCGCTTGGCGAAGCTGTCCAGATACCACTTGAGCGTCGCCAGCAGGCCGCTCTGCTCCAGCAACTGCGGGTGAAGCATGGACGAGACGTCGCGCACCATCGTGACGATCGCTTCGGCCATGGCCAGCGCCTCATCCAGCAGAGGCCCAAGGTCGGCGCCCACTTCGCGGCGCTGCCGCGCGGTATACAGCCTGCCGATCAGACTGGTCAGCAATGGGCTGGTGGTATCAAGCAACTTGAGGCTGATCTGCTGGCGCTCTTCATCCTGAAGCTGCATCAGCCGCCCCGACAGTTCGGCCAGCGCGGTATCGGCGCGCTTGCGCTCGGTCAGATCGCGGGTCACCTTGCCGAAACCGACGAGCATTCCCGAATCGTCGCGCAGGGCGGTGATCACCACATCGGCCCAGAAGCGCGTGCCGTCCTTCCGCACACGCCAGCCTTCGTCCTCCACGCGACCTTCGGACCGGGCCACGCGCAGCAGGTGCTGCGGCAGACCACGCGCCAGGTCCTCCGGCGTATAGAAGATGGACATCCTCTGACCGATGATTTCAGAGGCGCTGTAGCCCTTGATGCGATCGAGCCCTTCGTTCCAGGAGGCAATCACCCCTTCCCTGTCCATCAGGAAGATGGCGTAGTCCTTTACCTGCTCGACCAGCAGCCGGAGACTCTCGGCGGCCTGTTCATCCAGCGGTTCGCGGACTCTCTGTGCATTGATCGACCTGTCAGCCGACATCGGGCAACCCCCTCTGGAGAAACGAACGTGGCCCACTGGCACCGTGACACGATGATGGACAGGACAATTCATCGGCCCGCTGCACGCTCATGATTCTCGCGCGGCGGGAGCTTGATCCGGGTGGATCTGACTGGTCATGGGCTGTTGGCCCGGCGTTCGGGTCTGCGCAATCGGCCTTTTGATGAATGCCGGCTGTTTTTGCTGCAACCGGGCAAACGCAGCCGCGCTAGATGTGTACCAGTCCCCGGCGGATGGCATAGCGCACCAGTCCCGCGACGTCGTGCAGATCCAGTTTCTTCATGAGGTGGTTTCTGTGCGACTCCGCCGTCTTGAAACTGATGTTGAGCTGCTGCGCGACCGCTTTCGTGGTATTGCCTTCCGCGATCAACTGCAGTATCTGGCGCTCGCGCGGAGTGAGCGGATCTGCCGGAAGGTGCGACTCGTCAAGGTACGCCTCCACAATGGAGGCAGCGACGCCGGGACTCAAATAGGTCTCGCCCCGGGCAATCTCGCGAATGGCGCGAATCAGGTCCTCCGCGGCCTCGGTCTTCAGTACATAGCCTTTGGCGCCGACCTTCATCGCCTGCAGCACGTATCCCTTGTCGGTGTACATTGTGAGCAGGATGGTCTTGATTTCCGGCGACATACGGCGAATCTCGCGCGCGGCATCCAGCCCGTTCAGGCGTGGCATGGAAAGATCCAGAACCGCAATGTCCGGAGAGAGCGTGCGCGCGAGCCGGAGAGCCTCCTGACCGTCCGCGGCTTCGCCGACTACTTCGTGGCCGGCTTTCTCCAGGAGCCCGCGCAGGCCTTGACGCACAATTTGATGATCCTCTGCCAGAAGCACGCGCATATCACTCTCCCAGGGGAATATCAACCAGCAACGTCGTGCCGTGCTGGGGCTTGCTGACCACGCGCAGCAACCCGCCCAGCGCATTGAGCCGTTCACGGATCCCGATCAGCCCGAGACCCTCATCACCCCGCGGACGGCGCTTCGCAAAGCCAATCCCATCGTCGCGCACGACGCACGCGACCTTGAGCGGCGTATGCTGCAGATTGATCGTCACCGACTTTGCATGCGCGTGCTTGACTGCATTGTTCAGGGCTTCCTGCACGATCCGGTACAGTGCCGTTTCCACCGTAGGAGGAAGCCGAGCGTGCATATTGCCTGAAACGGCAACGACAAGGCCCGAGCGTTTCGCGACTCTCTCGGCGAGCATCTCCAAGGCCGGAACCAGGCCTAGATTGTCCAGCACCGTCGGGCGCAATTCGTGCGAAAGGCTGCGCAACTCCATCTCGATCTGTTTCAACAACCGTTCAACCTCGTCGAAACGTGTGCGAGATTCGAGCGGAAGCCCGCCCGCAACTTCTGCAACCGCAATGTGCACCGACGCCAGCAATTGGCCCGCCTCGTCGTGCAGCGCGTGCGCAATGCGCTTGAGTTCGCCCTCCAGGATTTCGTTCAGGCGGCGCAGCGCGCGGGTGCCCTCCTGCGCACCCCGGTGGCTCATCTCAAACGGCGAAAGGCATGCTGCGAACAAGCCCACGGCCTGCACCAGCACTTTCTCCGCAGGTCCATTCCCCCCAAGAATGCGGCGCAGCGCCTCGTGGTGAAACTCCGCCATCTCCAGAACGCTGCAACCGTCCACCATCGCACGCCGCGCAAATTCGTAGCCGCTGCTCAGCGATGACTCGCCTTGCTCTTTCAGGTATTCCTGAAAGATTTCAAAATAGCGCTCAGCGAGCTGCTTGGTATCCGCGCCCATTGCAGCCTGACCGTTTGTGTCGAACCTTCCGCTAAACCGCCCCTTTTCCATCTGCATATCGCACCTGTCGGTCCGTCAGGCTCTGCGTTGGTCCGAAGAACCCGTTTCCGTCACGGCCCCGCTACAGGGAAACACCAGCACCAGGGCGTCGTCGTCGTGCGTGGCGTAGCGTTGCAGTATCTGTTCGGCAAGCGGCTGCGGGCGGGCTATCGCGGGCAACGAATTGGTGAAATCGATTCCCACGCCGTCGGTCGCGAGCACCAGCGTGTCACCCGGTAGCACAGGCACCACCGAGGCCTGCAGCTCCGGAAGATGGAACCCCACCACTCCGCCGCGGACCATCAATCGCTTCACCCGCTGTTCGGCGGTCAAATCTGCACGAACCAGCGCGCCCGTCACATTACCCACCCCAAGCCATGTCATGGTCCGGCTCTGCATGTCGAATGACGCCACGCTGATCGCCGCGCCCCGCGTCTCGTGCATCAGATCATCGCAGCGCCTGACCAGGACCTCCGGCTTTTCGTGTGCGTATTGCTCCAGGGCAGCGGCCGCGACGCGCGCGGCGCGGGCGGCGTCGGGCCCGTGTCCGAGAGCATCGATGACCGCCACCAGCACTCCTTTGTCGAAAGCCTTCACCACAAAACCGTCGCCAGATTCACTCTCCCCGGCGAGCGGCACGGACGCCACTCCCCATTCCGGGGCCATTTCCCTCACCGTTTCCATTTCGTTATGGTGATCGTCGTGCCACGACCGACATCGGATGCGATGTCGAACTCGTCCATGATCCGCCTGACGCCCGGCAGTCCAATGCCGAACCCGCCCGAAGTCGAATACCCCTCGCGCATGGCAAGGTTGATGTCCAAGATGCCGGGACCTTCATCGCGCGCGACAATATTGATACCCCGCTTGTTTCCGTTATGGACCAAGCTGACCTGAATCTCGCCACGGCGGGCGTAGCTGACTATGTTGCGCGCGAGCTCAGAGATCGCGGTCGCCACGAGCGTCGCTTCGCTCGTGGAGAAGCCCAGTTGCTCGGCCAGAATTCGCCCTTCGCGCCGCGCGACCACGAGGTCGTCGTCGGACGTCACCGGTACGCATTTTCTGTTTTCCGGCTCAGAGGGCACGCTGGCCATGCTGGGTTTTCCCGTCGAGGTATGCCAGGCCCTCCTCGAGATCGAGCGCGGTCGCGACGTCCTCCATGGTAATGCCGAGCTGCACCATGGCGAACGCGACCTCGGGCTGTATTCCGACGATCACGGTTTCGGCGCCCCGTAGCCTGATCATGTACGCGAGATCACGCACTGTCCTCGACGCGAACGAATCCAGCACGTCCAGCGCCGTGACGTCCACGATGACGCCCCTCGATCGCAAGCTTCCGACCTTGCTCACGAGCGCGTCCCGGAGTTGCAGCAAATCGGTGTCGTTGAGCGCAGACTGGATCGTCGCGATCAGGTAGTGTGACTGCTTGAGGATTGGAACAGGCATGGGATGGCCCGGTATCGACCGGCTCTCATTCCTGGGCAGTGGCTACCGCCAACGGCACGACCTTGTAGCCGAGCAGGCGCTCCGCCTCTTCGATTCCACCTTGCAGGTCACCCACGGTGTTCATCTTGCCGAGGTCCACCCCGATGTTCACCAACGTCTGCGCGATCTCGGGCGATAGACCGGTCACGATGACCGTCGCGCCCAGCAGCCGCGAGGCCTCGACCGTCTGCACCAGGTGGTTCGCCACATGCGAGTCGATCGCCGCCACGCCGGTGATGTCGATCACCACGACTCGCGCGCGATTGGCGCGGATGCCGCGCAGGAGCTGTTCGGTAAGCTGCCGCGCGCGCTGCGGATCCATCACGCCGATGATCGGCAGGATCAGCAACCTTTCGCGCACTTGCAGCACCGGGGTGGAGAGTTCCCGGATTGCATCCTGCTGCTGGCGGATGATGCGCTCGCGCTCCTGTACGAATCCCACCGCCACGGTGTTCGCGATGCGGTTTGCCGCCGGTTCATAGGCATCCAGGATCCGGTTCAGCAGATTGAAGTCGGCCTGGTACTTGGCGAACAGCGAGCGGGCCAGAACGTCGCGCAGCAGCAGCACGATTCCGACCACTTCGTCGGTCTGCACGCCTCGCGGAATGATCCGTTCGGACAGGTTGCGCGCGTAGGCCTGGAGTGCTTCGAACGTTCCTGTCTCCAGGGCTTCCACGTAGTTGTCGTACACCGAGGTCGCCTCGGCAAAGATTTCTGCGTCGTTCATCGCGGTAAGCAACTTGGCTTGCGTAATCCGGCGCGCCCACTCCTCGCGCAGGTCAGTACGGTTTTGACGCAGGTGGGCAACCAACTGACGCAGTAATTCAGCGGTGGAGCCGGAAACAATCTCTTGAATATCAGGATTTTGGTCTTTGGCAATCTTCATTGCGAATGGCCCTCCCATAGACATGGACCGAACGAAACCACGGGGTTGCTGTTGCGCTTTATCCTGGGCGCTCCCGTCGCCCCGAACGAGGCGCTCCCGGAACGCTTATGACGCACGCGTTGCGTCATTATGCCCCATGTTAGTAGTCATTCTCCCGCGTCCGCAATCAGTTACTTGCAGTGGCGTGCGTAAGGTATTTACCCGATTTTCGGGCGCGCTGTCGCCGCCGCCCGCCGTGGTTCAGGACAGGCCTCTGGAGCGCTCGGTTTGGAAGCAGTAGCCGAATCCGCGCACCGTCTCAATCAGCACGTCGTGGCCGGTGGGCGCCAGCCCTTGGCGGAGCCTGCGGATGTGAACGTCCACGGTGCGCTCTTCGACGAATGCGTCGTGCCCCCAGATCTCGTCGATCAGCCTGGTGCGGCTAAAGATCCGGCCAGGGTGGGTCATGAAGAAGTGCAACAAGCGGAACTCCGTGGTCCATATATCGATTTCGCGGTCCCCGGCACGCACCAGGCGCGCCGCCGGGTCAAGCAGCAAGCCTCCGATCTCGACCACCTCATCGGCCAATTGCGGCATGCGCCTGCGGATGACCGCCTTGATGCGGGCCAGCAGTTCTCGCACCGAGTAAGGCTTGGTCACATAGTCGTCGGCTCCGCCTTCCAGCGCGGCAACCTTGTCGTGTTCGTCCGTGCGCTCGCTTAGCAGGACAACCGGAATGTCCCTGGTGCGCTGATCGCGGCGCAAGCGCCCGGTGAATGGGCATCCGGGAATCCCCGGCAGCCCCCAGTCGAGCAGCACCAGGTCGGGCCGGGTCTGGCGCACCAGACTCTCGGCTTGAGCAACATCGCCTGCGCAGAGCACCTTGTATCCGGAATTCCGAAGATTGGAAGCAAGCAGTTGCCGAGCCGGCACTTCACTTTCGACTACGAGGATGGAGCCGTCCATGGTCAGTTGTCCTTCCATCAATTGACCGATCCCCGCCGGCTGGATCCGGGATCCCGAAACAGATGTTGCAGCGCTAGATCGGTGCAGGCGGTTCGGTCGATGCGCTGATGGTAAGGTCCGTCATCCTGCACGGCCATACGGGGCCACCCTGATTTTTATGCGGGCCAAACCTGATTCTTACCGGGGGAATGAACGGAGGTGAAGGAGCAAGGAGGAGGGATGAAGGATGAAGGATGAAGTGGGAAGGGGGAAAAACAGGGAAGAGGCGCAAGGGTGAAGAACGACGCGCAGACTTTCCTTCGACGCCGAAGAGGACTACCGGCCTTACGGCGATCACCTCGCGGTACTGTGCGTCCGCTTCGACAGCAAGCGGTAGAACTCCTTCTCGACTACCGCATAACACTCGCACGCCCGTTGTTCCAGCTTCGGACGGTCCAGCACAATGATCTTGCCGCGGCAATAATGGATCAATCCGGCCGCCTGCAGCTTGCCGGCGGCCTCGGTCACGCCCTCGCGGCGGACACCGAGATTGTTGGCAATCAGTTCCTGGGTCATGGTCAGTTCGCTCGAGGTCAGCCGGTCCAGGCTCAGGAGGAGCCAGCGGCACAACTGCTGCTCGACCGCATGGTATCGGTTGCACATCGCGGTCTGCGCCATCTGCGTGATCAGCGCCTGGGTGTAAAGCAGCACCAATTCCCGCAGCGCGCCGCCGTTCTCGAATTCCCGCACCAGAATGTCCGCCCTGATGCGAAACGCGAAACCGGCACTCTGCACCACCGCCCGGCTGAGTGTGGACTTCCCACCCATAAACAAGGCTATGCCGACCAGGCCTTCGTTGCCGACCACCGCGATTTCTCCCGATGCCCCGTCATCGAGCTCGCAGAGCAGGGACACGATACTGTCGACCGGGAAATAGATATGCCGCAACTGCTCGCCGCTTTCATGTAGAACGGAACCGAGCTCCAAACTTACCCGTTGCAGATCAGGGGCCAACCTGTCGTAGCACTCTTGAGGAAGCGCGGAAAGCAGATGGTTTTGCCCGGGGGCGTGTGGGAGCGAACCGGGTAAGCAAGCATTGCCTGAGGATCTAAAATGAATGGAGGTGCCCATAGATTATCCTTCCATGCAGAACTGACCGATCTCCGCTCGCTGGGCCCGGAGTCCCGCAGCACGTACCGAAGTGCGAGTTCCGTCCAGGCGGTCCGGTCGATGTGCCTATGGTAGAGCCCGGCTTCCTGCGCCTCCATACAGCGCCACCCTGATTTTTTCTGCAGAATGGACCTGATTCTTATAAGGGGAATACCCGATGTCAGCTCCTGACGGTTCCCCGCATGAAGTTGTTGTTTTGCAAATATTAGATCGATAATCTGCCGCCAATAATGGAGCATGCCTGGCAGTGTGCACCACGCTTTTCGCTGGCCCCATTTATTGTCGATATTTACTATCGCGTCTGCCCGGATCCGATCACGGCAAAGCGCAGTGCAGCTTCGTTAGAGGCCCCGCCCATCGGATCGTCGGTGTTCACAGCCTGTTGGGCGATGTGCCGCTCAGGCAGGCGGAATTTCCCGCCAATTGCGAGGATATCGAAGACAAGGAGCGCTGCCGCCAGAGGCGCTTTGTCTATGCCCCGCCGGCGCCGCCGGAACGACCGCAACGTTCGCAGCTTCAGTTACGGCCACGGCAATTGTCCCAACCGGACGGCGCGGGGCTCAAATGCTGAAACCAGAGGGCCGGACGCAGGCTGCCACGTTTGGTGAAGGCACAGGCAGGCCCGGGTCCATGGGAGTGCGCAAAAAAGAAGGACCCGATTCGGGTCCTTTCTCATTTGCTGTGCGGCACGGGTTAGCGCATCTCATACGGAGCAGGTTGTGTCACCGTATTCTGGAAAAGGCACATCACCACTCCAGAAGGTTTCGCCTTTCCGAAGTGGTGACGCTAGGATCTTGGTGACAACCGCTAGTTGACGATCAGGGTCGCGTCGGCCGGATCGGCGTTATTACCGTGATCGGTCTGCAAGGCGCCGGCAGGCAGTGAGTTGACATAGGTGCCCGCGGCCGCCGCGGTCACCTGCGCCGTCACCGTGCAGGAGCCGTTGGCCGGGATCAGGCCTTCCGCCGTCAAGCCCACCGTCCCCGTGTCGACAATGAACCACCCCGACAAAGCTACGGGCGTCTCGATACAGGTGGTGCTGACGCTGCCGGGGACCACCGTCAGGCCGGGGGGCAAATTGTCGATCAACGGCCCGCTCAGGTTGGCGGGTGTGTCGTTGGCGTTGGTCAGGGTAATGGTAAGAGTCGAAACCCCGCCCGCATTGATGGTGTCCGGGCTGAAGCTCTTGCTAAGCGTAGGCGGTATGGAGGTGGGCGGTACATTGCATACGGGGACGGTGACGATGTTGTTATCCAGCGTCACTGCACCATTTCGTGCCAGAATTCTGCCACGCACGCTTGCGCCGTTATTGAGGGTGATGCTCGTGAGCGCCAGAATGCTGCCTACGAACGAAGTGGTTGTGCCGAGAGTTGCGGAACTGCCGATCTGCCAGTAGACGTTGCACGCGTCAGCGCCGTTGATCAGTACCACGGACGAGTTGACCGCCGTCGTGAGGGTGCTGCCTGCCTGGAACACCCAGACAGCATTGGGGTCGCCCTCGGCGTCGAGTCTGAGCGTTCCCGTCAACTGAGCCGAAGTCGAATAACAATAGACGCCCGGCACGAGCGTCATCCCGCCGAGATCCTGGCCAGTCAAGACGAAATCGCAATCCTGGCCTTCCAGATTGAGATACGCAGCAGTGGTGTCAGTCTGAGCCTGCAGCGCCTCCGCATCGGCCGCATGTGTGACTCCGGTCACTATCCCGGGGGGAAATCCGGTGATCGCAGAGCCCGGGCTGACACCCAGGTTTCCGGTGATGACGCTCGAACCGGTATTGGTCACCGTCGAGCCACCCAGTACCGCATAGTCCTGTTCCGTGCCCAGTGGTGGCGCGCTCGCGGCCGAAAGTGCGTCGCCACCCGTGGTCTGATCGCTGCCGCAGCCGGCCACAAGAGCAGCCAGCAGTAGTGCCGCAAACCACGTCAGTGGTCTGAAAAAGCTTCCGAATCTGTTCATGTAAATCTCCTGATCATGGGATGACGAAAGGGACCGGTGTGCGGCTGATTCATTGCGACCGCGAATGCCTTCCCGCGGCACAGAAGTTTTGGCGCCGAGCATCGTGATGGCGACTATCCCCCTCCATCGCATGACCGTCTGTGCGTTCGCGTACTTAGCGGGCGGCGGACGGAAAATATGGGAACGATTAATCGATTCGTGCGCAAGCGGAGGACGCAACCTTTCTGTTCGGCTGCGCATATTCCAGGGAAGAAGTTGCGATACGTTCCGTGCCACTGCGCAATTGATCCGCAAAGAAGAAGGCCGTCTCGCGACGGCCCTTCATTCCTGCTCCTGGACTAAATGCTTGAGGGCTTATTGGGATACGGTAACAGTCGCAAGCTCAGCCACGCTGTCTGCCACACATACACTGGCGAAATGTTGCATCAAGCCCCGGCCCTGAGACTCGTTACGATCGTCTCACGAGGCCCATGACCAGGCTGACTGTGCTGGGTGACGCTTACGAACGTGACCAGGATACCCATTGCGCGGACCGCATGGCGCTACCAGTAGTAGAATACCGAAACCACGTGCGCGATCAGCACTGTGAGCGGCGCGAAGGACAATGGTGTGTGGGCGACCGGCCAGATCTCCAATATCGCGCGTTAACGCCAGTCGCGTCGCAACTGGTCGAGTTTTGCGCTCTTTTGCGTCATGGCTGTGAGACCTTTTAATGAGTCGGGCCTGCTCCCGGGTAAATTTCGCGCTGACCTCCGGGTCAGCGCCGCGTAGGCTCCCGGGTTGCGCAGCGCACCTTGTCGACGGCGAACCGGCGGCGCGAACTGGTGCGGACGCGCGATTCACGCAAGCCCGCGCGGGACGCCTTCATGACAATGGCGTTAACCTCGTCGGACAGGTCGAGCGCCATGCGGCGGCACTTGCGGTCGAGATTGGCGACCTTCTGCATTCTGGTCTCGACCTGCTCTTTGCCGAGATTCGCCGTCATCAGCGCATAGGCGGCAGTATGCACGTTCCAACCGAATTCGAACGCGGTGTGCAGGGTGACGATGACCAGCAGGCTGGTGCCGATATAGACATGGGCCGAGGTCCAGCCCTGAAGGCTGCCGGTCGCGGCGCTTGCGAACGCCGAGCAGCATCAGTCAGAGGAGCAGGACGGCGCCGACGGTGCCGGGGGTGTAACCGAGCCAGGTACCGCCGTAGGGCTTGAGGTAGACTGTGGGGGTCTCGTGCCAGATACGAGTGCCGGGCGCCAGCACGCACAAGCCGATCGCCAGTTTCAGGTAACGACCGTTCTTGTACTCGAAGAGTGACTGGTGCTGGCGCGTGCCATGTGCAGGACCGAGACTTTATTTACCCCGTTGTCATCCGCAACATATCCGCGTTTTGGCGCGTGCACAGGAATCGGCGCAGTGCGCGAAAAAGTATGTCCGAACTGACCGGGGACGCCTTGTGCGTGCCGCATACTGCCGGCGAAGTGCCTGGTAGAGATGCGGTTCCTGGCGTGGGTTTGTCCGCGTGCGGAGGCAGGCCGCTGTCGCGGCGTATCTCTCTTGCGTTATCGCGCGGAAGAATCGAGCAATTGCACTGAAGAAGGAGAATCGGATAGTGAATACGGAAATGGCGAGCGACGAAGTCACCGACAGCATCGCGCACATCGAAATGCACCGGCAGGAAATGGCAAAGGAGACCAGCCTGGCGTCGGCGTGCAACGAGGCGCTGCGAAAGCTGCATGAATTGCTCAAGCACGAGCAGGAGGAATTGCAGAAGAACGGCCCGCACCCCCAGCATACGGCGAACATGGCGGCGCTGAACGAGGCAATCGAGAGGGTGAAAAGGCTGTCGGGCGTCAAGAATCCGGGGCCGCCTTCCAGGGAGCAGCGCCCGGGAGGAGGAGGAGGACGGCGTCAAACCCCCATGCGCGGCGCGAATCCGGGCGCGGCCAGGAATAAGGGCCGCAGGACGATGGGACGGCGCGGCGAACGCTAGCAGGTTGTCGGCGTTTCAGGATTTCTTCGCACCTTGGCGTACCCCTCAAGGGGTATGAAAAGGAATCGTTGCGCCAAGGTTCCCGCGTTTCTGGCCCCTATCAGTACGACTTTGGCAGGCCCAGCACCTTCTCGGCGATAAAGCACAGGATGAGCTGCGGGCTGACCGGCGCAAGGCGCGGAATCATTGCTTCGCGCAGATAACGCTCGATGTGATACTCCTTGGCGTAACCCATGCCGCCATGCGTGAGCAGCGCTTGTTCGCAGGCGCGGAAGCAGGCTTCCGCAGCGAGATACTTGGCGGCGTTCGCTTCCGCGCCGCAGGATTCGCCCCTGTCGTATAGCGCCGCAGCCTTGAACACCATGAGGTTCGCGGCCTCGAGTTCCATCCAGCATCGGGCCAGAGGGTGCTGGATCGCCTGGTTCTGGCCGATCGGTCGGTCGAATACCACCCGCTCGTTGGCGTAGGCGACCGCGCGCGCGAGTGCCGCTCGTCCGAGTCCGATCGCCTCGGCAGCGATCAGTATGCGTTCGGGGTTGAACCCGTGCAGGATGCAGTCGAAGCCCTTGCCGTCCTCGCCGATTCGATCCTGCGCCGGCACCGGCAGCTCGTCGATGAACAGCATGTTCGAATCCACCGCGCTTCGGCCCATTTTTTCGATTTCGCGCACTTCCACGTGGCGCCGGTCGAGATCCGTGTAGAACAGCGACAGGCCGTCGGTGGGCTTGCCGCCCGCCGGCGCGGCCGCGGTGCGCGCAAGGATCAGCATCTTGTCCGCCACCTGCGCCGTCGAGATCCATATTTTCCGGCCGCGCAGAACATAGCGGCCGCCTTCGCGTCGCGCCATCGTTGCGACCTTCGCGGTATTGAGGCCGGCGTCCGGCTCGGTTACTGCGAAACAGGCCTTTTGCTCGCCGCGGATCAGCGCCGGCAGCCATCGCTGTTTCTGTTCGTCGCTGCCGGACACGACCACCGGATTCAGCCCGAAGATGTTCATGTGCAACGCGGACGCGCCGGAGAACCCGGCGCCGGACTCGGATACGGCCTGCATCATCAGCGCCGTCTCGGTGATTCCCAGCCCGGCGCCGCCATACGCCTGCGGCATGGCGATTCCAAGCCAGCCGGCCTCGGCGACCGCGCGGTAGAAATCCTCGGGGAAACCGCCGTTGCGATCCCGTTCCAGCCAGTATTGCGCGTCGAAGCGCACGCACAACTTCGCAATAGCTTCCTTGATGGCCTGTTGGTCCGGTGTGAATGAGAAATCCATGGATGCAATGGCTAGTGGCTGGTGTTTAGTGTCTGGTGTTCAGTTAATTCTTTCTCATACCAGATTCCTAATCTATTGCAGTAAAGTATTTTCGAGCCACTAGCCACTAGCGACTAACCACTCGTCACCGGTCACCGATCTTCGTTACACCTTTGCGGGCGAGATCGGCAATCTCAGCATCGCTGTATCCCACCTCGCGCAGCACCTCCGCTGAATGTTCGCCCAGTCGCGGCGCGGGCGCTTGCGCTCCGGGCGGCGATTCGGACCAGTCGGTGGGAGTGCGCATGGTGCGAACGGTGCCCTCGCTGGGGTGTGCTTCCATGGTGAAGAATCCCGTTGCGGCAAGATGCGGATCGGCGACCAGGGCCTCGATCGAATTCAACCGTGTCACCGGAATATCGGCCTTTTCCAGCAGTTCGATCCACTCGGACGTGGTGCGTGTCAGGAACAGCTCCGCAAGGAATGCGTAGATCGCGGAGATATTTCCGGCGCGGCTGGCCTGGGTGGCGAAGCGCGCATCCTGCATGATCTCCGGACGGCCGATGGCATCGGTGAAACTTTTCCACTGCTTGTCGTTGTACACCAGTACGCAAAGATGTCCGTCGCCGGTGGGGTAGGGCCGGCGGGCGAGCAGCCGAGCATAGCCCGAGTCGCCCACGGGCGGATCGAAGGTCAGTCCGGCCGAGTGATCGCCGAGCACGAAATGCGCAAGGCTTTCGAACATCGGCACTTCCACCGACTGCCCGAGGCCGCTGCGCTCGCGCTGGAACAGCGCCGTGGTCACCGCGTAGACCGCGTGCAATCCCGTGACCCGGTCGGCCAGGTTCACCGGAGCGTAGTTCGGGGCCTTCGCCCCGGTCTGCAAGACCAGCCACGGAATGGCGGTGCCGCCCTGGATAAGGTCATCGTACGCGGCCTTGGCCGCATACGGCCCACGCTGCGAGTAGCCGTAGGTGCCTACGTAGATGATCCGCGGATTTGCCGCGCGGACTTCTTCATAGGAAAGCCGGAGCCGGGCCATCGCCTGCGGGCGTACGTTGTAGATCAGCACGTCGGTGTCAGGGATCAGGCGCATCAGCGCCTCGCGCCCTTCGGGCTTCTTCAGGTCAAGCACGATGCTGCGCTTGCCCCGGTTCAGGTTCAGGAACATGTACCCCATGCCGGGGTTCTTCATCGGCCCCGGATGGCGCATGTTATCGCCCTCGTGCGCCTCCACCTTGATCACGTCGGCGCCCAGCTCGGCGAGGAGCTGGGTCGCGAACGGACCCATGACTACGGTGGTGAGATCGAGAATCCTTACTCCGGATAACGGTCCTGGCATTCTTTCAACTTGTGCTTATTCGGGCGGAATTCCCGCGTCGCGCACGAGTTTACCCCAGTACGCGATCTGCTCGCGCACGTAGCGGCTGAATTCACGGGTATTCATTGGATCGATCTCGAATCCGATCGCCGCAAACTTTCTCCGGATTTCCGAGCGCGACAAGATGTCCAGGATTTCGCGTTCCAGCCGCGCAAGGATTTCCTTCGGCGTGCCGGCCGGCGCGAAAATCCCGTTCCACGAGGTAAGATCGAAGCCGGCGAGTGTTTCGGCGATCGGCGGCACCTCGGGTAGAAGCGAGGTGTTTCTTGCCGTGGTCACCGCCAGTACCCGGAGCTTGCCGGCCTTTACCTGCGGCATCGCGGTGGTGAAATCGGCGACCATGACCTGCAGGCGCCCGGCGACCAGGTCGAGAATCGCCTGCGGGCTGGAACTGTACCCGACGCGAACCAGGTCGAGCCCGGCAAGATGGTTGATGGTTTCGGCCCCGACCAGCGATGCCGTGCTTGCCGTACCGTAGGACAGTGCACCGGGATGGGATCTGGCATAGGCGACAAACTGCGCCGTGTTGTTCACCGGAAGATCCGGGTTGACCACCAGCATAAACGGCAGCGTGCCGATGCGGGCGATCGGCTCGAAGTCCATGATCGGGTCGTAAGCGAGTTTCTTGTAAAGGTGCGGGTTCGCGCCGTGGGTCGAATTGGTGGTCATGAACAGCGTATAGCCGTCGGCCGCGCTTCTGGCCACGAACACCGCGGCGATCTGGCCGTTGGCGCCGGCGCGGTTCTCGACGATCACGTTCTGGCCGAGCTGCTGCGACAACTCCTGCGCGAGGATGCGGCCGGCGGAATCCGTCGCGCTCCCCGCCGCGAACGCGATCACCAGCTTGATCGGCTTTGAAGGGTACGCTTCCGCCAGCGTCTGCGGGACCATGCCCGCAAGCAGAAGTGCAAGCGCGAAGGAAATCAGTTTCATGTCGTAATCGTTGCCAGGCGCTCAGTGCCTGGTGCTCATCTCAGAAAAATAACATCTGACGCAAAGGCGCAAAGAAAGAAGGTATCAAATCTGTATGCGCTGATGAATCGTGATCACTCATGGTTGGACAGCAAGTGGTAGGTTCCATTACTCGACGCAGATTCGATCCGCGCCCTCGTTCATTGCTGACTTTGTCTTTCTTGGCGTCTTTGCGCCTTTGCGTCGAGGCTCTTGATCTGCACTTCAACTAGTCACCAGTCACTTGTCACCTGTCACGCGCTCGCCGTATGGCGGCGAATAAATCACCAGCACTTTTGCCGGTTCCTCGCTCACGACCGTGAACACATGCTGCACGCCGGGCGGAAAGAAGCAGCAGTCCCCGGGCCCGAGCTCGCACACTTCGCCGCCGACCTCGGCGTGGGCGCGACCTTCCAGCAGGTAGCACACCTGCTCGATGCCCGGGTGCGAATGCGGCAACGCGCCCTTGCCCTTCTCGATGACGCCCAGCACGACTTCGACCTGGCTCGCGCCGACGTTGCCGGCGCCGATCAGGCGGCGATTGACCGTGCCGGTATGATTGGCGGGATGGTAGGGCGGCACATCCTGCGGACGGACGAAGTAACGCAACCGCGACGTAGTCTCCATAAGGCTTCCTTTCGATGAAATCTTGGCCGGCGTGACCCCGTTACCGCCCTTGCGCCGGTACTTTTTCTGCGGACTCACAGGCAACTGCGCACGAAACCGGCCTGATCCCGGGCCGCGCCTAACAGCAGACCGAGGTCGTTGCCCGCGAGGATCATGCGCATCCCTTGCCCGATGTAGCGCTTGAGCAGGTCCTTCGTGTAGATCCCGCCGAGTCCCGGCCACTTGCCGTGCTTGCGGCAGGCGTCCGTGACTGCGTCGATCGCCGCCACCACGCGTTCATGATCCAACTGGCCGGGAATCCCGATCTCGAGGCAAAGGTCGTTCGTGCCGATCAGCAGGACGTCTATACCAGGTACCGACGCGATTTGCCCGGCGTTCTCGATCGCGCGCGGCGTTTCCAGCATCGCCACCACCAGAGTTGCCTCGTTCATTCCAGTGACCACTTCATTGACCGGCGCCGCGGCAAAACCGAACTGCGGATAGCCGCCCGCTATGGACCGGTGTCCGAGCGGTGCGAACCTGAATGCATCCACCATCTCACGCGCCTGTTCCGGTGTGTCCACATGCGGCATCACGATGCCGAGCGCACCGCCGTCCAGGCAGCGGGTGGCGAGCGCGAGTTCGCCGGCCGGCACGCGCACCAGCGGCGCGATTCCGGCGTCGAGCGCCGCCACCGAGATCGAATACGCAGTTTCCACCGAGGTTGGCCCGTGTTCCAGGTCGATGAACAGCCAGTCGAAGCCCGCGGTTTTCATCACCCTCGCGATCTCGACGCCGCGCACCGCTCGCACACCGACCCCGATCGCGATGGCGCCTTTCGAAAGAAGCTCCTTGGCCGGATTCACTATGCGCTGCATGCTCTCTCCCACGTGTAGTTGTGCGCTGTGCTCGGTGCTCAGTGCTCAGTGCGGTGGATCAACATCCAACGCAGAGACGCAGAGGACGCAGAGGGCGCAGAGAAAAACGCATTTCGATGTGATAGAAATGTATAACTCTTGAGATGTGCAATGGTGCCTGATGAGCGCCAAGGTCAGAGCCCTCAACGCAATCGAGACCGGACCGTTTGCCACGTTGTTAGCGGAGTAAAAACCAGACGATCCCGCGTCTCGGTCCGCCGATGTCCAGGCCAACCGTGCTTCGGCTTTCTGCACATCCCCGTTTTCTCTGCGCCCTTTCTTGCTTTTTGGCTCCCACGTAACCTAAAGGTTAGTGTCCGCCGAAACAAATCGCTTTGCGCTGTGTTTTCTCCGCGTCCTAAACGGGTACTCCGACGTGTCCTACGGCACGTAGGGTATCTGCGTCAACGCTCTAATTGCCGGCCACAGGCCGGCTATTTCTTGCTGTTTCCTGAGTCCTGCGTCCCCTTTTTCTCTCAGCACGCAGCGCCCCGCCTTTTGCCGTTCCTTCATCCTTCATCCTTCATCCTTGCACCTCTTCCCATCTTCCGCTTTTCTCGGAGCGAAATAACGCGTCGATCACGCGCATGTTCTGCACCGCGTCTTCCACGCCGTAGGGCAGGTCGATTTCGCCGCGAATCGCGCGCGAGAATGCGTCTGCCTGCATAGTGTACTGGTCGCTCGGCGGCAGCGTTTCGGTGCGGATGCCCGCGCCCGACAGCGACGAGCCATCGTCCAGGAAAATATGGGTCATCTCGCCCTGTGGTGCATTGACCGGAATCTGGATTTCGATGCGGCCCGTCGACCCGGACAACTGGATGCGCTGGTAGGGTGCGCACTGTGTCGAGACGGTGAAATCCAGATGGCGGCCGGAGCCGAAGTCCAGCAGGGCGCTGGTCGTGCGGTCGGTGCCGAAGGCCGGGTCGCGATCAACCAGGGCGATAGCGCGCCGCGGCTCCGCTTCGAAGAAAAACCGGCCGGCGGTGATTGGATAGCAGCCTATGTCGTAGAGCGCACCGCCGCCGATCACGGCCATGTTGCGGATATTGCCCGCATCGACGTTGTAGTAGGAAAAGAGCATTTGCAGCACGCGCAAATTGCCGATCCGGCCGTCGCGGATATGTTCACGAACACGCAGCCACTGCGGATGGAAGCGCACCATGAAGGCCTCCATGATCAGCACCTTGCCGGCCACGGCGCGCAGTTGCGCGGCTTCCTCTGCGGTAAGCGCAATGGGTTTCTCGCATAGCACATGTTTGCCGGCGGACGCGGCCTGCAACGTTAGCGGGACATGGAGATGGTTGGGGAGCGGGTTGTAGACGGCTTCGATTTCCGGATCGGCAAGCAGCTCTTCGTAGGAGCCGTAGGCTTTCGGGATGCCAAGCGCTTTCGCGGTTTCCCGCGCCGATTGGGCGGAACGGGAGGCGATGGCGCGGATATCGCACCACTTGCTCTTCATCATGCCGGGAATGACTCGCTGCCGACCAATTTTCGCAGTGCTGATGACGCCCCAAACGACTTTTTTCATCTTCTCCCCCCGGAGAGATCTTTCCGGGCGAGTGTACCTTATGGCCGCCGACAGCGTCCGCGGCGCACGATAGCGTCGGCGGGTGCAAAGTCCGCCGAATCGCTTCACAATGGCCCGCATAATGAAGGCATGCGAGTCGGAATGAAACGCGCGATCCTGTTACTCGTCTTCGTGCTCTGGGTATCGCCCGGCCAGGGCGCGAGCCCGGAAGAGTTGCTGTCCGCGTATGCGGCGCTGGCCGGCCAGGCGGATCCCCGCTTTGCCGGTTTCTCGGCCGATCGCGGCAAGGCTTTCTACTTCTCCGGTTATCGGGTGGAGGACGGCTCCGAGCTTTCCTGCGCGTCCTGCCACCACGAGGATCCGCGTCGCGAGCAGTTTGCCCATCACGACAAGATTCCCTGCCGGGCCTGCCACGGCATGCCAGACAACGGCAATTTCGAAGACATCCCCAAGATCAGGCGCCAGTTCCTGCCGCTGGCGCCGTCTGCGAACTCGCGACGCTTCACCGACGAATGGTTCGTAGAGAAATGGTTCAGAAAAAACTGCGGACTGCTGCTCAAACGCGATTGCACGCCACTGGAAAAAGGCGACGTGATCACCTGGCTGCTGACTCTTAAATAGGCGAGCGCCTACTTTCGCGTCTTCCCCGCCGGTTCGGGCGGAGCGGCGAGTCCAAGGCGGCGCCAGCCGTCATGGCCGATGCTGCGCAGGGTCTCGATGTTGCGCTCGGGAATGCGCGCGGCATCGGGAAATGCCGCTACTGCGCGCTCAACGCTTTCCTCCCGCAGCAGGTGCAGCATCGGATAGGGCGAGCGGTTGCTGAAGTTCTCAATGGCATCCGGCTCGGTATCGGCGAACCGGTATTGCGGATGGAAGCTGGCAACTTGAATCGTGCCGGCAAACCCGAGTTCCTCGACGGCGGCATCGGCGATGTCGAGGAAATCGTTGTAGGCCAGAAAATCGACCAGCACGCGCGGGTGAATCAGCAGCGTGGTTTCGACGTCCGCACGGTCGGCCGCAGCCAGCGTCTGCAACTCGCAGCCGAGGTCGACGAGCAGCGCCTCCGGGGTTTGCGCGTCGCTGACCGCGTAGCGGATCTGATTTCCGGCGTGCACGGCCTTGGCGAAAGGGCACAGATTCAGGCCGATCACGGCCTTCTCCAGCCACTCACTCGTCGCCGCAATGACTTCGTCTGCCGGCGCGGCGGTTTTGCCGGTTTCCATCAGCTCTGCGCCGAACGAACAGCCGCGTCGGGATACCGCGTGTTTAAGAGAATGCTTACGGTGGAGCGCACGGAAAGGGTCAACTCCTCTTCCTCTCGAAGTAAATCTTCATGAATGCGTCTGCTTCCTGATAGGCATTTGTCGCGGCAGCACTGATCTCATTATCCCTGATCCGGTCCTGGCGTCCGGTCACCACCCAGGCGCCCAGTCTCTGGACGAAGAGTTGTGCGGCCAGTTTATCGACTGCGTCCATCTCGAATTCTTCCGACATTTGTCTCTCCTGATGAGAAGGTGCGTCCCTGCGCGGGTCAGTGTAACGTAGTCGATCTGCCCCGGGGTGCGGGAGGACGGCCGGGTCGGACTCAGTCAGATTGTGAGGCGAAGCACATGAGGCAGGTGAGGAAACCGAAGCCCTTGGGTGTCTGCAACATCTGCGGTCAATTGACCGACATGATCGAGATGGTCAATCACCGCTGTAACCGGACGGTTCACGGCAGGCGCTGCGCCGGCCAGCTCAAGAGCGAACTTAACCACATCTGGGTCAAGTGCGAATCCTGCGACGGCGTAGGCAAGCTCGGAAGCCAGAAGTGCAGAGAGTGTTTGGGGTATGGGTGGCTGCTGTTGGGAGGGTAACCTGAGAAGTGCAAGGATGAAGGCGGAAGGATGAAGGATGAAGGAACGGCAAGAGCAGCGCAAGGACTCCTAGGGTAAACAGGTTCGCTTTATGGGCCTTCTTCCCACATGACATCGCATTTCTGCCGCGCCGCGGCGGATAACAACTGAATCAGCGGATGGGCTCGCATCCGGAGCCCCACCGCAGGCGGAGTGTCCGCGTCTTCGGCATCTGGCCGAGCGCTTTTTTCCCCTGTATCTTCAGCTCCGGTGGCGGCAAGTTTGTGTTCGAGCCTTGCAAGCGCTGATGGGATGTCAGCGGCGAGCATTGCGCTCGGCACGGTGCCGCTGTGTCCCGCCATTTTCAGCAGTGTTATTGCGACGTCGCCAAACATGGTGATGCTGCTCCACGCGTTACTATGAAATGTCACGAGCATTGCTGGTCTCCGGTCGAAATGCGAACGAACGATCTGCCCCTGCTACAGCCGGGCATAATCAGACTTTCGCCCGATGATGAGAGAAATGCTGCTTTGCGTCGCACACGACTTACGCCGCAACCAATTTCGGCTCTGTACGGTCCCGCACATAGGAGTATAAATCTCCCGATATGTACGACAACACACAGAGCGGCCTGAACAGCGAGACGATAATTGCCTAGTTTGTTGGACGAATGAGGGCAGCGATTTGCCGTAGCCGGAAGTGTGATGACGAAACCTGAGGAGCAGCAAAAATGAGTCTCGGAATGATTCTTTTGATTGTGCTGGTGCTGGCGCTATTGGGTGTGATTCCGACGTGGGGTCACAGCAAGAGTTGGGGTTATGGTCCAAGCGGCGGACTCGGATTGGTGCTGTTAATTGTTCTGATTCTGGTTCTAATGGGCAAGATCTAGAGATAAGGAAACACAATATGGGACTCGATCAGAAGGGTGACATCGTTTTCCGGGTATCCCGCGGGGCAAACAGCCAGTGGGATGTAAGCGAGAAGGGGTTCGACACGCCGCTCGCATCGTTTGACAGCGAGAAAGACGCCTGCAGCTACGCCAACGACCTCGCCAAGACCAAGCAAGGATCCAAGGTCGTGGTCGAAGGACGCGAATTGATCGGCCGGCTCGGTTTACCCGCGCACAGCAAGCGCTGATTTGCGTTATCGATTCGACGAGGAAGCCGTGGATTGAGGCTGGATTCCGCTTCTTGTGGTGTGACATCGAGTGCCTGCGCATGCGGTGGTATTGGCAAGCATGCTCGGGTAAAAACAGGGCTCGGCGCTCCGGAAAACCAGCCGGCCTGGGATCTTGGCTTTTGGCTCGCCTGCCTGGAGCTTCCCGATTCTTCTCGGCTTTCCCTTGCGTACCTTCGCGTTCCTTTGCGGCCTTTGCGTTGAACGCGTTAGATGCCGGCCATCGGCCGGCTGGTTTCACTGAGTCCTCAGGCCCGAGTCCTCACTTCTGCTGTTTCTTCATCCTTCATCCGTCCGCCTTCATCCTTGCCTTTTCCAGTCACCAGTCACTACCGCGGTACTTCGCCCAACACCGTGCATCTGCGGACTACCCGCCGCTGCACCGCCGGATCGTAACCGGTGGCGCGATGCATCAGGCAGCGGTTGTCCCAGACGATCAACTCGCGCGGCGTCCAGCGGTGCTCGTAGGTGAGATCCGGGTGAACGGCGAGCGCGTTGAGTTCGTCGATGAGCGCGCGGCCTTCTATGTAAGCCATTCCGACAATGTATTCGGCGTGGTCCCCCAGGAACAGACATTTGCGCCCAGTGTCCGGGTGCGTGCGCACAACCGGGTGGTCCACCGGCGGGACTTCGCGGCGCTGCGCATCGGTCATCGGTTCTTCCCCGTGGCGGCGGGTGCGCGAGAAATCGAGATTGTGCACCGCGCGCAGATTCGCGATCCCCTTTTTCCATTCCGGGCTCAGGCGCTCATAGGCGCCGTACATGTCGCAGAAATGAGTCTCGCCACCTTCTCCGGCGACAACTTCGGCGTAGATGATGGTGGCCTGGCCGGTGACGCGGCGCCATGAACCGTCGGTATGCCAAACCAGCGTGCCCTTGTCCGGGTGCTTCCCGTTCGGATTGCCGTTTTCGTCGAGGTTGGACAGGCGGTACAGTTCGGGGTGGCTGTCAGCGTGGTACTGGTTCATCACGTGGATCTGCACCTCGCCGAAATGCCGGGCGAACTCCACCTGCCGCCCCGGCGGCAGGTCCTGCGGACAGAACAGGAGCAGCTGGTATTGCAGGAATGCCCGGTGAATCGAGCGGAACAGCGCATCGTCCACTCCGCGCGCCAAGTCAACGCCGATGATTTCGGCGCCGAGCTTCGGTGTCAGCGGCCTGACTTCGAACGGCCAGCGATGTTGCTTTTGGGGTTGCACGGACATGTCAGGATGGAGTATTCATATACTCATTCACTCATTCACTCATTCACTCATTCACCTATTCACGCCATTCCTCAGTCGATTATCGCGGCGTAAACCAGCTGCTTGAATAGCCGGCGGTAGTAAGGGCGCAGCGGACTGGGAGCCTGCACCATATATACCGCGACGATGTCTTCCTTCGGATCCACCCAGAAGTAGGTCCCGGCATAACCGCCCCACATGAACTCGCCCGCCGATCCCGGCAGCGCCGCGACGCCCGCGCCCTGGCGTACTGCGAAGCCAAGTCCGAAAGTGTAGCCCGGTGTACCCAGCAGCAATTCGCCCGGCGAGAACGGCGCCGCGATGCGCGTGCCGAGGTGGTCGGACGCCATCAGTGCCACCGAGCTGCGGCTCAGTACACGGACGCCGTCGAGCTGGCCTCCATTGAGCAGCATCTGCGAAAAGCGCAGGTAGTCCGCGGCGGTGGATACACCACCCGCTCCGCCGGAGTCGTTGGCAGGCACGGCCGATACGTCCAACAAATTGCTGGCCTTGCCGGTGGCGGCATCGGCTGCAAGCGGTTCGGCGAGCCGGCCGATTTTTTCCTTCGGTACCCAGAACGCAGTGTCGTTCATCTTCAGCGGCCCAAACAGACGCTTGTCTAGAAAATCGGCGAGCCGTTCCCCGGATGCCGCCTCGACCACGCGGCCAAGAAGGTCGCTTGCCAGGCTGTACTCCCAGACCGTGCCCGGCTGGTGCGTCAGCGGCACCTTCGACATGCGTTCTACCTGTTCCGCCGGCGGCAGGTCGCGCGAGTCGAAGTCGATGGTGGTCTTGTAGATGCCGGCCTTGCCCAGCGCCTCTTTCACCGGCGCGTTCTGCGTCAGTTCACCGTAGGCCAGACCTGCGGTGTGACGCAGCAGGTCCTGCACCGTCATTTCCCGATCCGCCGGAACCAGCGTGTACGTGACCTTGGCGAACTCGGCATCGGCCTTTGCCGCGCTCACCTGCTGGTTCTTCATCGCCGGAAGAAACTTCGAGACCGGATCGGTGAGCTGCATCCTGCCGTCCTCGACCAGCATCATGGCTGCGACCGAGACGATCGGCTTGGTCATCGAATAGATGCGGAAGATCGCGTCCTTGGGCATCGGCTTGCCGGTTGCCTTGTTCTGCAGCCCGATCGCATCCGAGTAAACCAGTCTGCCCTTGCGCGCTACCAGGAACACCGCACCGGGCAGCTTGCCCTGGTCGATATCCTTTCTGAAGGTTTCCGCGATGCGGGCGAGTTTCTGCGCCGACATGCCGACCGAATCGGCCGAGGCCACCGGCAGGCCCTGCGCCCATGCGGCGGCCGAAGCCAAAAGTACGGCTGCGGAAAGAATTGCGGCGGAAAAAGCTGGGGTGATGGTGCTTCTGGTACCCATTCAGATTTTCCTCAATCGTGAATAATGTGTTGCCAGAAGGTACGTCGTACGCCCGGACGGTGTCAATGCGGTGATTACTGCGGGCGCGATCGCTTGCAAGCTGCGCGGTTATTTCCTCCGGGAAAAATAAGACGCAGACGGGCGAAAGTAAGGAATAATTGGCTGGCCGGGTGAGAATGCTCGAGTTGGTGATCCGCAAAGAAGGCCCCCTATTGCGTTCGAAATCTTACTGACTGAACGACAACGAGTGACGTTCGCTTTGGGGTTTTGGGCAAGCCTTCATTGCGCCAAGGCAAGGTGGTGGCCGCTATGAATACGCACCAATTGTTGTTGTTCGCCGGCGCTGTTGTGATGGCGAGAAGCGCTTTCGCAGCCGACGAGCAAAGCATTGACGGCTTCGTCGATATACGCCGCAGTTGGGAAGTCGGTGTCCAAATGTCCGACTATCGCTATACGGAGCCAGACCTGGGCGTAAAGATTTGGGGCCCCAGGGTAGGGCTGACCGCTGCTTACACGCAGACCAATACGAACAACTGGTTCGTCAAGATCGATGGGCGCGTCAGCTATGGTTCTCTTAAGTATGAGGGATCCGGGACGCAGAATACCGTTCCGGATTTTGTTTTCGAAGCGCGGGGTTACTTCGGAAAGGATTATTTTCCCCGCCATGGCGTTTCGCTCTCGCCTTACGCAGGCCTTGGCTACCGCTACCTCTACAACGACCTGAGAGGAACCACTTCAACCGGGGAAGCAGGCTATCGACGCTACTCACAGTACTTCTACGTCCCCTTGGGGCTGAGCTCTCGTTTTAACGTCTCCGGGAAGTGGTCAGTCGCACCCACCATTGAGTACGACTACTTCATTGCCGGCAGACAGGAATCCCGACTTACTGACGTGGGGAGCGGTTATGACGATGCCTACAATGAGCAAAGTAAAGGATATGGCTACCGGCTATCAGTGATGTTGGAAAAAGAGGCGTGGGCATTTGGTCCGTGGCTTCATTTTTGGAGCATCGAAGACTCCGACATTGTGACCATCGGGACTGGTGTCAGCGGACTGGAACCGCAAAACGAGACTCGTGAATATGGCATAGAGCTCAAGTACCGGTTCTAGGGAAGCTCTGATCAAGTTCCGCGACGCGCGTTGCGCCAGGTGCGGATGACTGCTAGGGACGCCGGAGCGCGGAACAGGGGCCCCTCCGGGGATGTGACCGCGTAGGCGTACCAACGAGCGCATTTGTTCGGCGTGCAATGCGAGCGACTCCGGGTCGCATCCCCCGGCCAAGGCCGGCGGAACCTGCTCCGCCTGCGCGCTCGCGCTCCGCAGATGCGGCTGAAGCCCCAGCAAGGAGCGTAACAACGCAGGCGCCGCACCTGGCACAACCCAACAATACTTCGACTCTTTCGAGGGACCGGGCGATTCGGGCCGATGTCTGCGTCGGCTCCTCCTTATGTAGGCCGGCTACACGGCGTCCTCGCCATCTTGCCCTCGACCCGAATCGCCTCGGTCGCGCATGTGGAACTTGATCAGAGCTTCCCTAGGCAAAGCAAAGCCGATCCATTTGCCTCAGAGCACACAGAGATAGCACCTGGGAATTCCGATACGGTCCTGGCACCTCTGCGACATTGCTTCGGGTATTCGTCCTGCGTTGTCCGCGCCACAGTTCAGTTTACTTGGGCCTTCTCTACTTCCTTTCTTTCCTTTCCTCTGCGCCCTAAACGGGTACTCCGACGTGTCCTACGGCACGTAGGGTATCTGCGTCTACGCTTTTCTCGCGGGCAAAAATAAAAAAAGGGCCCGCCGTTGCGACGGGCCCTTCAGTTTACTTTCATGCCTGCAGGAACTGCGTTCCAACCACGCCTGCCGGCTTCTGGTCGTGGCGCCTGCGCGGGGTGGAAGGCGCGGCGGCTGCTCTCCGCCACGCCCCCCGACACCGCCGGAAATCAGGCAGCCGGGTCGTAGGGTGTGGAGCAGCGGATGGTTGCGGTCCGGGCATAGCCGACGATCGGCGCAAGCTTCGGGAACGCGGCGATCAGCGTTTGCCGGGTGAAGCCGCTGGTGAAGCGCTGACCCTGAGCGATTTCCAGCGCATTGACGATGGTCGGGGTGTCGAATTCGCGCAGATGTGCGAACAGTTCAGCGGTATTCATAGGTTTCCTTCTGAGGTTTCCTTTTGACCGCTGACGAACGGACGCCGCCGGCGGCATCGGTCCAGGCCGACATTTCACCACGAACAAGCCGTTTGCCGCCAAGACGCCAGGTGTTCTTTTCAATATTTCCCTGGCGGGGTGCGCCGGGGAAGATCAAATGTACACTCGTCAGGATCACAGGAGCCCGTGCCGGCATTTTTGCTGCAACGCAATCGCTGCCCTCGGCTTGCTTCCGCCTTGCCGCTCCTGCCGCTGCCCGGCGTGTTTGGCGGCTGATATCGCCGAGCGTTTCCAATATGTGAAACTCCGCGTGCTGGTTTGGGTCGCCTAAAGGGAAAGGTGTACACTCATCGCGCCCGTTTAATTGGCGGGAAAAGGCGAGCGGTGACTGGCGGTAACACGAGACGGCACGGCCGTTGAAGACCGGTCACCAAAATGCAAAGAAAACACTGGGAGGATTCAAAATGAAGCTGAAGGTGAATCAGGAGACGAAGGACTACAGCGGCGATCCGGAGATGCCGCTGATGTGGTATCTGCGTGACGAACTGGGTCTTACCGGGACCAAGTTTGGCTGCGGAACGGGATTGTGCGGCGCCTGTACCGTGCACATCGACGGCAAGGCAGTGCGCTCCTGTGTCGTGCCGATGAACACCGTCAAGGGCGATGTCACCACCATCGAGGGCTTGTCGCCTGACGGCAATCATCCCGTGCAGAAGTCGTGGCGGACCAACAATGTCCCGCAGTGCGGCTACTGCCAGCCGGGACAGATCATGAACGCCGCTGCGCTGATCGCGGAAAAGAAGAACCCGTCGGATCAGGAAATTCTCGACGTGATGTCCGGAAACATCTGCCGCTGCGGTTGCTACGAGCGGATTTTTGCGGCCATCAAGACCGCTTCCCAGGAGGCCTGAGATGAACTTCGAAAAATTTGCCAATCAGCCCGAAATCAGGAATGTCAGCCGCCGCGACCTGCTCAAGGGCATCGTCTCGGCGGGCGGCCTGGTCATCGCTGCCCAGGTCTTCCCCCGTCACGCGTTCGCGGACGGCGGCTCGGTCAACGCCTACGACACCGGCGCCGGCGGCATGCCGGGCGGTACAGTCTGGGACCCGAATGTCTTCGTGTCGATTGCACAGGACGGCACCGTAACAATTGTTACTCACCGTTCGGAAATGGGCACCGGATCGCGCACCAGCCTGCCGATGGTGGTGGCCGACGAAATGGAAGCCGACTGGTCGAAGGTCAAGATCGTCCAGGCGCCCGGTGACGAGAAGAAGTACGGCAACCAGGACACCGACGGCTCCCGCAGCATCCGCCACTTCGTCCAGCCGATGCGCGCCTGCGGCGCCGCGGCACGGCAGATGCTGGAGCGCGCTGCCGCACTGCAGTGGGGTGTGTCCGACACCGAGTGCACTGCCCAGAACCACAAAGTCGTCCACGCGCCGACCGGCCGTTCCCTTGGCTTCGGCGAACTGGCGGCCGCTGCCGCCAAGCTTCCCACGCCCAAGGCGAACACGCTGAGCCTGAAGGATCCGTCGCAGTTCCGTTACATCGGCAAGGGCGAAGTCCAGATCACCGACATGCGCGACATCACCATGGGTAAGGCGATGTACGCACAGGACATGCGGATTCCCGGCATGAAGTACGCCGTGGTCGCGCGTCCGCCGGTAGTGGGCGGCAAGGCGGCGTCCTTCGACACCGCGGCGGCGATGAAGGTGCCGGGCGTGATCAAGGTGGTGGCCATTGCGCCGACGCCGATGCCGGCCAAGTTCGCGCCGCTGGGTGGTGTTGCCGTGATTGCGGAAAACACCTGGGCGGCCCTGAAGGGACGCGCGGCGTTGAAAGTGACCTGGGACGACGGTCCGAACAAGAGCTACGACTCGGACAAGTTCAGGGACACCATGGCGCAGGCGGCACGCAAGCCGGGCAAGGTCGAGCGCAACGAAGGCAACGTCGAACAGGCGCTGGCCGGCGCGGCCAAGGTGATCGAGCGCGAGTACTACATTCCTCACGGGCACCATGCCACGATGGAGCCGCCGGCAGCGTTGGCGCGCGTGGCGGGCGGCAAGGCCGAAGTCTGGGCCTGCGTGCAGAGCCCGGGCGGTACCCGTGGCGATGTGGCCAATACCCTCGGCATCGGCGAGAAGGACGTCACCGTCAACGTGACCCTGCTCGGCGGCGGATTCGGCCGCAAGTCGAAGTGCGACTTCGCGCTGGAAGCCGCGATCCTGTCGAAGGAGATGGGCGGCACGCCGATCAAGGTTGTCTGGACCCGCGAAGACGACATCCAGCACGGTTTCTACCACTCGGTGTCCTACCAGCACGTGACCGCCGGCCTCGACAAGAACAACAAGGTCGTGGCCTGGCGCCATCGCAGCGTGTCGCCGTCGCTGATGTCGAACTTCATGCCGGATCCGAAGCGCGAGAGCAATCTGGAGCTCGGCCTGGGACTGATCGATACCCCGTTCAACGTGCCGAACCTGCGTCTCGAGACCGGTGAAGCCACGTCGCACACCCGTATCGGCTGGTTCCGTTCGGTGAACAATATTCCGCACGCCTTTGCCATGCAGTCGATGGTGGCGGAACTGGCTCACGAAACCGGCCGCGACCAGAAGGACTTCCTGCTGGAAATGATCGGTCCGGACCGTATCGTCGACCCGCGCAAGACGGTGACGAGCGAGCTGTGGAACTACGGTGACCCCTGGGATACCTATCCGATCGACACCCGGCGCCTGCGTCGTGTGGTGGAACTGGCCGCCGACAAGGCCGGCTGGGGACGTGCGCTGCCCAAGGGTCACGGCATGGGCATCGCGGTGCAGCGCAGCTTCCTGACCTATGTGGCGACAGTGGTCGAGGTGGCCGTCGACGGCGACGGGAACGTTTCCGTGCCGCGCGTGGACACCGCGATCGACTGTGGCTTCGTGGTCAACCCCGAGCGGATTCGGTCGCAGATCGAAGGCGCTGCGGTAATGGGATTGACGATCGCGAGGTTTACCAACATCACCTTCAAGAACGGCCGTGTGCAGCAGAACAACTTCCATGACTACCCGGTGCTGCGTATCGGCCAGGGCGCCATGAAGGTCAATACGCACATCATGCCCAATGGCATCGAAGTACCGTCCAGCGGGGTAGGCGAGCCCGGCGTTCCGCCGTTCGCGCCTGCGTTCTTCAACGCGGTGTTTGCCGCCACCGGCAAGCGCATCCGCAACCTGCCGCTCGGCGAACAGTTGAGCGCGTAAGAGGGGCGGTCTCCGGCAAAGCAGTTCGCCGGAACGCCTGACGCAGCCCGCAATGGGTCAAGGACGCCCGCCCGGAAACGAGCGGGCGTCTTTTTTTGCCTGATGTAAGTGCCCGCCGGTCAGATGCGCTGTGGTGCGGTCGGAACGATGTTTCCTGTCAGGTTCCGACCGGCACTGCGGTGCTGATTGCCAGCACCAGAATGGCAATCGCAGCGATCCAACTGCCGGCAACGCGCACCGCGATGCGCATCCAGCCGATGTTTCGGCGCAGCAGGTAATCGGCGGCGATCAGGCCGTACGTCGATACCGCCAGCCCGGCAAGGCCGATGCCCGGCACGAAAAGCCAGGGGTTCAGTCCGGCTCCGATCTCGGCGCCGCTGGCGAGACCGTGGCTCAGGCCGAGCGCAGCGGCCATGGCCTGCAGCACCGCAGCCGGCAGCGGCCATGACGCTGCCACCCATCCACCCAGTACCGCTGTGCAGACCAGATTGAACATGGCCAATGCCTGCGGCAGCGGCAGCCACATGGCGCCCGTTGCGCCCAGGATCAACGTGGTGCAGAACACGATCGGGGCCACATGGCCCCTGCCGCCTTGCTGTCCGGCAAGGAGCCCGATGATGATGAACGACAGCACATGTGCGGGCATACTCAGGGTCTGCAGTACACCGGCGTAAAAATCGCCGCCGGCCGTCGCGCTGGAATGCGCCGCCGCAGCGCTTGAAAAAGCAAGCAGGCACGCGGCGGCGCCGGCCTTTGCGTTGAACGCTCTTAAGGCCGGCCTCTGGCCGGCTGAGATCAGTGCGAAAAGGTCCCCGTCTCGATCCGGTGGCGGACCATGCTGATGTGTTCGCGCAGCACATAGAGTTGGTCGGCGAATGACAGCGGCGTCTTGATGTTATTGACCGATTCCTCGATGTTGTCCAGCCGCTTGATGATCCGCTCGCGCTGCTCCGGCGTAAGTTCGCCCAGCATGTCGCGCTCGATGGCCATCAGGGTGCCGTACCAGCGGTAGATGCGTGAGCGCACCCGCCAGCGATACAGCGGAGGAACGATGCGCGTCGCCGGGATGATCAGTCACCAGCAGCGGCACCAGCACCACCAGCAGGCGGTCCACCAGGCTCGCCAGCCAGAACGGCAGCTGCTTGTAGAGAAATTGCGCTCCCGATTTGTAGTAGCGTTGGGCGTCAGGGCTGATCGGGAATTCGCGTTCCAGCGGCGCGGGAAATTCGCCGGCGTCGCGGAACAAGCCCGGTTCCCCGTGCACTTCGCGCGCCGCGCTGATCAGCAGGTCCGAGACGGCGGGATGCAGACCTTCGCGCGCCACCAGCTCCACCGTCGGACCGATCAGTTGATAGTTTTTCGGCGGAAAGTTGGTCCCCAGATCTATAGATCCCTCCGGCAGAGTTAGCCGCGACAGAAAGCGGAATTTGCGCACGTAACCGTTGGCCTGCTTGAAGCTCATCAACTCGATGCCGGGTGTCTGGCGCAGCCGGCGCATGACCTTGCCTGTGGCCGAATCTCCGCTGAGAAAGGCGGCGTCAATCGAACCTGCGATCAATGCGTCTGCCGCTTCCTCTCCGGCCAGTTCGAGGAGCACGGTGGGCTCGACGTCCATCGCATTGGCCTTCAACAACTTCAGAACCAGCGCCCGGGTGCCGCTGCCTTCCGGGCCGATCGCCAGCCGCTTGCCCATCAATTGCGACAATCGCTCTACTGGTTCGGGGTGGCGATAGTAGACCATGACGGGCTGGGGAAACATGCTGCCGAGTGACATCAGCCCGGTGATGTTCACGCCATCGGCAAGCCCGCCCTGCACGAAGGCGACGTCCACTTTGAACGCCGGATCGATCAGCCGCTGCAGGTTTTCCAGTGAGCCCCGGGACTCGAGAATCTTCACTTTTACGCCGTGTGCCTCGATAATCTTGCGGTATTTCTCCGCCGTGTTGAGGTTGCTGCTGCCGGGCGCGCCGGCGCTGATGACGATGGTGTTCGGCGGAGCGGGGCGCACGAACTTGACCGCAATCCACGCAGCCGCGGCGGTGATCAGGAGCACGGGCAGGCCGATCACCAGCAGATCGCGCCAGGAGACCGCCACCAGTCTGGCCGGAAGCCGCATACGGCGACGTCTTTCCGCTTTGCCTTGTTCCACTTGCCGGTTCCCTTCCTTTCCGGATACCTTCGAAGCGCCGCTGCCGTCATTGTCCGCCATGTCGAATTCTCCGCCTCAGGTTTTCAGGATCGTGGCGCCACTGGTGGCGAGCACCAGAATGCCGATGGCAGCAATCCAGCTTCCCGCCACGCGCACCGCGATGTGAATCCAACCCGCCTTCCGGCGCAGAAGGTAGTCAGTGACGATCAATCCGTAAGCCGTCACCGCAAGACCTGCGAGCGCAACGCCGGGAACAAACAGGTAGGGTTTTGTCTGCTCGATCATGCCGGCGCCATTGGCAAAGCCGTGACTCAGACCGAAAACGGCGGCTATGCCGTAATAGAGCACCATCGGCAATGACCAGGATGCCGCCACCAGCCCGCCAAATAAAATGGCCGAGAAAATATTGAGCAGCCCGACATAGGGATGCGGCGGGATCCAAATCGCAGCGGTTGCGCCCGCCGCGAGCGCCAGGCAGAACACCAGCAGAACCGGCTGGGCTTTCCGGCCCTGCTGACCCGCAAGAATCCCGAGCGCCAGGAACGGGAGTAGGTGTTCCAATGCGGTCAGCGCATGCAATGCGCCGGCATAAAAATCAGCTGCTCCGCGGGCTGCCGAATGCGCGTAGGTGCTACCCGCCGCTAGCAGCAGGCCAACCGCAATGCCCGCCCTTATTGCAGGCATCCAACCTTGGGCAGGCATGATCAGTTAGCCTGAGATCAAATGTCCCGTAAGGAAATAGAGTCCACAAGCGGCAATTATGCCGCCGCCGGCGCGCAAGGCCTTCGCGCCTGCGCTCCATCGGTTGGCCACGCCGATCAGGATGCCGAGGGCGTGGAGGCTGCCGGTCGCGGCCACGAAGCCGACCGCGTAGGAAATCGCATTGGCGGACTCAGGCAACTCCGTACCGTGGGCGTGACCGTGGAAGATGGCGAAAATTCCGACGACGATTGCGGCAACCCAAAGCGGCGGACGCGTGGCAAACCCGATCATGGCGCCAAGAACGATTGCGGACACGGCAATGCCGATTTCGATTCCCGGGATGGGAACGCCGAGGCCGCCCAGCACGCCGCCGAAAGCCATGACGATCGGGAAGGTCACCGGCAGTACCCAGATTGCCGGCGCACCGAGTTGCGCGCCCCAAATGCCCACCGCCACCATCGCCACCACGTGATCAAGCCCGAATACCGGGTGCGCCACGCCGGCAATGAAACCGCCTGATATGTCGCCTTGCCCTACGTGTGACAGCGCCAACGCCGGCCACAACAGGCTGACCAACGAGAACATGATCCGCGCGAATCGATCGGGACTTGCGGGCAATCTGGTCATCATGTCTTTTTCTTCCTACCTGATTGATGGCTCAAGAGTAGCAGACTCCGCTTATTGCATCAGCGCAAACCAGCCGGCCCAGGGCCGGCAATACCAAAGCGTTGACGCAGATACCCTACGTGCCGTAGGGCACGTCGGAGTACCCGTTTAGGGCGCAGAGGAAAAGCAAGAAAGGACGCAGAGAAAGCCCAAGTGAACGGAAGTGCGGGGCATACAACGCAGGACGAACACCCGGCGCAATGACGTAGAGGTGCCAGGCCGTTAACGGAATTCTCTGGGTTTCTCCCTGTGTGCTCTGTGTCAAAGAGGCTGGTTTTCCATCGCGTACCTTTGCGGCCTTTGCGTCAACGCTTTTATCGCCGGCCATCGGCCGGCTAACGCGGTTCAACCCACCAGGTACTCTTCGATGCGTGGCCGCAAATCCTCGGGAATCGACACGGCGCGGCCGGCGTCGAGCGCCATGAACACGATGGTCTGCTGGATCTTGAGGTGCTCGATGCCGTCCTTCGTGCCGCTGTAGGCAAGCTGCACCGAGGCGTTGCCCATTTTGGGCACCCGCAGCTCGAAACGCAGCGTGTCTCCCATCCTGAGCGGCAGCGCGAAGTCGCACTGAATACTCACCGTCGGCGTGCCGATGCGGCGGTCGCGGATGAGATTGGGCAGCGGATTGTTGACGCCGCTGGCGAACCAGTCCTCCATCGTCGCGTGCGCGAGATCGAAGAAACGCGGAAAGTACACGATTCCGGCGGGATCGCAGTGCGAGAACCGGATCAACTGGTCGTGGATGAATATTCTATTCACGGCGTAATCGCACGGTCAGATATTGCCGGGGCGTCAATTTTGGAAAGCTGGGCCGCGAATTCATCGGGCCAGTTTCGCGCGCGCTTCCCCTGAACGGCGGGTACGGGGTTGGTCCGCGGACGTGTCTTCAGCGTCCGGCGCGGGAAGGTTTCGACGTCTGTGCCTTGGCTGAGCGCGGCTTCCCTGGTTCGTCGCTGCGCCGCGACTCCTTCTTCGCGGCCTCGACTTGCTGAAGCCGGCGCCGGATGATCATCACGGCGGCTTCTTCGGGCGACAGTTTCTTGGCCATATCGGCATCTCCAAAACGGGGGACCTTAAAGACAAAACCGCCGAACAGTGTCATTCGGAAACGAATCTCATTTTGCCACAGAGACAACGTGCCACGAAGAGGCTTGTTGCGATGAAGGCCAATGTTTCTCGGCGGCGCAACGTCATGCCGGAACCAACACAGAGTACACGGAGAAGTGCAACTTCTGTTCTAAGTACCACACACCGTGCACTGCAAATCATGCACCGCGGACTCAGTTCCGCGCACCGAACACCGAGCACTGAGTCCTCCTGTCGCCAGGTGCTGCGGCCGACCTCCGGGTTGGTGGCGCCCGATGCAGAGCTTCCCTGGATTTCAGGCGTCGTACTTGAACGACACCAGGACCCGGGTGCGGAACGCGACGACTTTGCCACCATCGACCTTCATGTCCATTTTGACCACCTCGGCAATGCGCAGATCACGCAGGCTCTTGGCAGCGGTTTCCACCGCGTTGGTCGCGGCATCTTCCCAGGACTTGGTGCTGGTTCCAATCACTTCGATAACTTTGTAGATCTGTTCGCCTGCGTCTTTCTTGGCCATGACATTCCTCCCTCTTGTGATGTCGCCCGCGAGCACGCGCCGCCGCGACGCGAGCCTATGCTACACCGCGCGATTGCGGACGTCATGGCCCATCAGTAAGTCCCCGCCCCTCGCGGCACATGGTGCGGGGGACCGGGGATCGGACTAGAGACGAATGCCCGCTTCCGCTGCGTCTTTTTCGAGCTGTGCAAGCATACCGGTGACGCACTTCACGAATCGGGTGTCGATATAGCCGCTGCCGAGCGTGGCGATCCATTCATGGGGAATGCCAGACCGTTCCACCGAGACGGCGTTGTCAAGAGTGGAAATCGTCAATATATGGTCCTGGTGCGGCCCGGGACCGCGGCCGGTATCGAACTGCACCTTTATGGCGTCCGTTCTAAGGCTGCGCCGCGTCGCCACGACATAGACGTCCTCGCGGGCCCCTTCCATGACGCGGGCGTACTGCTCCGGACCATCTTTCGGCATTAGGCGTGCTCCCGGCAGTTCAAACTCAATAGAAATCGGACCAAGGGCTCATTTAGGACAAGGAAACGAATCCCGAAACGCATCTTCCAGCAGCAGCCCGGCCGGCAGTTTGAGCCTTTCCGGATTCTTTTCCAGGAACTGAACGAACACCCGGACCAACTGGCCTCGCGTCGTACCTTCCGGCACGCACAGATGTCCGAAGATGTCGTCCATTTTTTCGTCGCGATGATGAAATCCATGCCAGGTTTCCGCAACGAAGTGACCGGCGGCAAAGCCGTCCAGGAATCCGGTGCAGATGCCTCTGCCGAAGTCCTGGATCGGGTCCTTGTCCGGCGCCTTGCAGTGGGCGAGCATCTCTTCGCCGGTGAACCTGCCCTGGAACCAGGGTCCGGCGCCGGCTGCCAGGGAACTGGCGATCAGTGCCGTTACCAGGAACAAGCCCCGCAAGGTAGCAGACCGATGCCGCATCGTATTTCCGCGGGTTGCGGCGCTATCCCGGGCCGCAGCAGCCCGTTCGCGCAGAATTGGGGAATAATCGCGTTGCGCGTTGGCGTTCATCGCAGCAGTTGCGCGCCGCCCTTGCCCTGCTGTATCAACGGCACGTAGGCATCCAGTTCCGCGATCGTGCCTTTGTCGGTGAGGTCGATGGTCCTGCCTTTCTCGGCTGACAGGTAACTCGCCATTACCAGGCGCTGTATCTCCAGAGCATACTCCCACGACAGCATTGCGCTGCGGCCGGCCCCGAACGATTCCAGCATGTCCACGTTCTCGTCGGTGTAGCCGTAGAGATCGGCCTCGTTGTACTGAACCGCCAGCAGCCCGCGGCTGGCGGTGGCCTTTTCCAGCGCGCTTTCCTGGTCGGCGATCTCCTGCGCGGCCACGTCGCCAATGAACACGTTGAGGGGAGAGACCAGTGTGTTGATCTCGAACGCGTAGCCCGGCCCCATTCCGTCCATGAACAGGCGCAACCCCTGTTTTTCGAACATCCAGGAGTCTGTGAACTGCGATTTCACGATCTGCCCTGTTTCGGGATTGCGGTAGGTGATCATGCCCGTGGCGAAATCCTCGGCCGGGGTCTTCGAATAGTCCACGCCGCGATCCCTGAGTAGTTGTTCGCGCCACTTCTTCTGGCCCCATTTGAGCAGGCCGAGGTCGGCGCTGACCGAAAGTGGTTGCAGGAACAACAGATCCTTGTCTGGCGGGGTAAGCACATAGCGGCCGACCGCGATGCTGTGACAGCCCATGTCCAGAAGCACGCCGCCGCCCTGGCGGGTCGGATCCCAGAACCATGGTTCATGCGGGCCGCCGTGCTCTTCGGCAGAGCGCGTGAGCGTCAGTGGACCCATCGAGCGCGCCACCGGCAGGAGCTGGTTGCGCTGGGTGCGAATCGCCTTCATGAAAATCTGGTTCTCGAAGTACGCGGTCGGCAGTCTTGCCTCGCGCGCCAATTCGACCAGGCGCCGGCCTTCCTTCATGTTGCGGCCGAGCGGCTTGTCGAGAATCACGCCCTTGAGCTTCGCGCCGGCTCTGACCGCGGCGACGATCTGCTCCATGACTTCCAGGCGGGCGTAGTTGGGAACATACAGAGCAAGGACATCGACGTGCTTCGCCATGTCGCCAATGCTGTCGAAGAGTTTCGCCTCGCCCAGCTTGCGTTCACGGCAGATGCCCGCCAGCGCCTCGGCGCCTCGGCGCCTGAGCAGGCCGGCGATTTCGAGCCCGCGCACCTGTTGAATGGCAACCGCGTGGAAGCGGGCGATAAAGCCCGCCCCGATGAATCCGAGTTTCATGTTCCTCCCCAAAAACCAATGGCTAGTGGCTGGTGGCTCGTTACAGCAAGCATCACAGGCAAGACGCGTTTACGAGAGACCAAGCACCCTTGTTATGTTCCCATGCTAACCCCATGGAGCCGGGTAGAAAAGAACGAAATGGAGTGAGGCCTGGCAACGAAGCGGGCGGTCAGGCGTTGCGTCGGGACAGTTCCGTGGCGTGGGCCAGCAGCGTGTACTTGGCGACCAGGTCGCGTCCGGGTGTGTCCGAAGATTCCCTGCCATTCATGCGGTTGAGAAACTGGTCGAGCACTTTGGCGAAATGCTGCTCGTGCGTAGTGCGCAAGGCATGCGGAATGGTGATGCGGAACTCGCCGGCCGAGGGTTCGATTCCCACGCCGGGGAAAGCGTCCTGCAGCAATTCGATCGAGCCCCCGAGCGCGGCTGCGTAACCGGCATCGCCATTGACCGGCCGGATCGTGAGTTCCGTCACATAATGCGTCCGCGCGCTCTGTTCGACGATCAGGTCGGCGGCCGTACCGCGCACCCGTGCGTAGTGCGTATCCCCGCCACACTCGGGAATCGCGAGCGCCCACCGGGACTCGATCGCAACCCCAATGCCGTGCAACCGGAAGCCTATCGCCGCATTGCAGAGATAGGAAAGCACGCCCCCGGTCACCCGGGGCCACAGCCGTTCGGGGAAGTCATCGAGGCCGGTAATGCGCCTGAACATGTCGCGCGGCACCCCGGTGGGCCATTGCCGCGCGGACAGCAACTCGATGTCGCGGTCGTAGTCGAAGGGCTGCCCGTCGCCGGTGATCCATTGCGCAAGATCGACCAGGTGCGTGGTGACATCGGTGATGCCCTCGCCCTGTACCGCGACATCGAAAACCCAGGATGGCCGCACCAGCGGTGCGCCGTTGACGATCTTGTACAAGTGATGGACGCTCACCATCGAAATGGCGGGCGGCCCGCCATCGTTGCGCAGGCGGCCGAATACCCTGGGCTGCGTGGCGAGAGCCACCTGCAACCGGGTCGCGACTTCGTGCCGTTCGGTCATGATGTCCATCGCTACCGGCGGCCTTGCCGCGACTTCGTTGAGCATCCCGATCTGCGCCGGATCGATCAGCCAGGGTTTGTCGCCGAGCACGAAGAAGCCGTCGGTGTGCAGGCGGTGGATCGAAGCCATCTTGCTGTCGTTCCTTCCGGCGATGACCACTACATCGCCGGGCCGTTCGGAGCGCAGTCGTTCCAAATGGTCGTCGCCCCTGTACACGTGAAGGTGCCAACCCGTCGGGTTGTCGGCGCGCCGGTTGAAGCTCTGCACCATGCTCAGGAAACTGTCCAGATCCGGCCCATCCGTGGAATAGACGTAAACCTCATCGCTGAGCCGCGGATGACGCTCGCGCAGGGTGAGAGCAGCGTGAAAATGCCCCGGATCGAGAACTACCAGAGTGTGCTTGTCGGCGGCCAAAACTTTGTTGGTTCTTTTGTGCTGCACTCCGGCGTCGGCGCAGGCTGGCGTCAGTACCGTGCCATTTTGGAAGATATCGGCACAATGCTAACCCCGCGCGGCGCTAGTGCAAAGTACGGCCATTGAGCAGCATTTTGTTCCAGCTGTGACCAGCCGTCGTTGGCCTAGAATACAAGCCTCAGGCGCCGCCCTATCGCCGCTGGAAACGGGTTGGGGAACTGTCGGCGCGCTTTTTCGCCCAATAGCAAGCGCATTGGTAATTTCAGGAGGTTCAAGTGCAGTGGATGGGCTGGATTGCCGCCGTGGCCGCGGCTTTTTTTGTGTCCTTGGCGCAGGCCGAACAGGACATGTCCGAGGAGGCACTGAAGCTCGACGCGGTGTCGCGGCTGATCGAAGCGCACGACCCGTCGCTGTCGGTGAACATCGGGCGGGTTTACGTCAAGCAGGCGGCGCTGGGGGCCGCGCGTGACCTGCTGTACCAGAAGGGAAGGGCCGCCGGGTTGAAGAAGGAGGCATGGAATCTCGATTCGCCGCAGTGGCAGGCGGCCGAGCGGGAACTCTTGCAGGGCACGGATGCCTTGATCCAGCGCAGGGTGGCGAACGGGAGCTGGGTCCGGGAAGCGTGGTCCGAACAGGTCGCCACGCTGCTCAATGGCGAGGAAGCCGACGAGATTGCGGTGCACTTCCAGACCGAGGGAGGCCAGTTGCAGCGGCGGGTGATCGAGTGGTTCGTGGGCGAGTTGACGCTTCAAACCTACACCTTCACCGACCGCCTCAAGTACGGCGTGCCGGGATCGGAGCAGGAGATGGAAGACTTGCGCAAGACCACCTACGAGATCCGCAGCCACTTCGACGCAATCTACGACCTCACCAAGTATCCGAACGCGGTGCGTTTCGCCAGCCGCGGTCCGGGGGTGGAGTACTTCAAGATGATGGTGATGCAGGGCGTCCACGTGCTGCACGTGCACCTGGAAGCGGTCGCCAACGAGGCAAGGGAAACGGTGCGTTCCCGCGCGGCGCGGGTTGATCCTTATATCGAACGGGCGAAACAAGGTCAGTGATTGGCTGAATCCATGTCAAGGTTCGAGGTGCGAGGGCCGAGGGCCGAGCAAAAGCAATCCGGCTCGTAGCGCGGAATCAAGGCTCGAATTTGTACTCGGGGAGCGTTTCGTGCGCTTCTGCGCTTAGCTTGCGGGGTCTGACTCGAACCTCGGGCCTCGTACCTCGGCCCTGGTTTTCAGCCGAGCATCGACGACAGCAGCGTCGCGATCCCGAGGAAAGAAAAGAAGCCGGCCACGTCGGTGATGGTGGTCAGCACGATCGAAGAAGACTGCGCGGGATCCTGTCCGAAACGGCGCAGCATGATCGGTACCAGCGCGCCCGACACGCCGGCGATTACCATCGAGGCCACCATCGCACTGGTAATAACCGCGACCAGGCCGATCGAGCCGCTCCAGAACCACACGCCGACCGCAGTTGTCGCGGCGATAGCAAGACCGTTGGCAAGACCCACACTGGCCTCCTTCCATACCATCCGCGGCCACTGGCGCGGACTGATTTCGCGCAGAACCAGCCCGCGCATGGTCACCGCCAGCGCCTGCAGACCAGCGTTGCCCGACTGCCCCGCGACCACCGGCAGCAAGACCGCGAGCGCGGTGAATTTCGCGATGGTGCTCTCGAACAAACCCACCACCGCGGCCGCCAGGAAAGCGGTAAGCAAATTGACCTGCAGCCATGGCAGGCGCTTGCGCACCGCGAACACCGGGCCGGATAGCGCTCGCTCGTCGCGGCTTGCGCCGACCATGGTCTGGATGTCGAGAGTCGTCTCCGATTCGATAGCCGAGACCAACGCCGCCTGCCGGATCACGCCCACGAAACGCCCGGAGTGGTTCACCACCGGGAGTTCGGTAATCGGCTGGTGCTGCAGGATCTTCACGACATCTTCGCGCGGGTCGAGATCTTTCACGGCGGCGATGAGAGGGCGGGTGATCTCGCGCAGGGCCTGCGCCTGCTCCGCCATGGCGAGATCCTGAATCTCGACGCGTCCGATCAGACGCATTTCTTCGTCCACGACGAACAGTTCCCGCAGCCCGCGGATCTTGACCGCACGCAGGCGTCCAAGGGCCTCGGCAATCGAGAGATCGGAACGGATCGGAGTGACGCTCGGGTCCATCAGCCGGCCGGCGGAATCCTCCGGGTATTCGAGCATTTCGCGCAACTCGCTCGCGACTTGCGGTTCGAGCATGCGCAGGAGGCGGTCGCGATCGGCGCGGTCGAACTGGGCGAGCACGGTCACGCTTGCCGCGGGCTCGGATTCGGACATCAAATGGCGCGCCAGCGCCTCGGGAACGCGCTCGAGCGCGGCGCCGGCGACATTCGATGCGAGCAGTTGCCAGACGCGAACCGCTGCGTGTGGTGCCTGCCCGGCGAGCAGGTCGGCGATATCCCGCGGTGGCAGGGACTCGAGCTGCCGCGCCGCTTCGTGCGGGTAATCAAGAAAATAGCGCTGGTTCAGCGCCAGAACTGCAGGCAGGCTGCTGGTCATGAATCCTCTGGTTGCACCGGCTTCGCCGGGGGCAGCAGCCATAATGCGGCTTCCGCGAGCCCGGAGGCCGCGTCCCAATAGCCGCGAGTGAGCACGCCGGTGATGGTGACTTCGTTGGCAGGCTGGGTGGTCGCCCGGCTGCGCGCCATGGCGCGCGCCAGCGTGGCACGATGCATCACGCCGATCAGCCGTCCGTCACGCTCCACCACGGGGAGCACACTGGACAGCTGCCATCCGCGCTGCGTCGCCGCGCCGGTGAGAGGCGTCATCGCAGTGAGCATCGCCAGGGGCTTGTGCAGTACTGCCGCGAGCGTAGTCGAATCGGGCACGCGCAGCAGCTCAAGCAGGTCCACGATGCCGATCAGGCGCTGATCGTGATCCACCGCGTACACCTGCTCGACTTTCCTTTCGTCGCCACCACGTACGCGTTCCAGTGCGTCGCTCACCCGGGTCTCGGGCGCGAGTGCGATGACGTCCGGGTCGGCCCACGCGCCAACCGAGTCGTCCGGGTAACCGAGCAGTACGCGCGAGGCGACGGCGGTGGCCGTGGGCAGTCCCTCGAGAAGGCGCGACCTGCGCGGCTCGGGTATGTAACGCAGCACGGTCACCGCCGACTGCACGCCTGCCGCGGCGAGAAACGCGAGCGCCGGCTCGTCGTGGAGCGAACTAAGGATCCGTGCCGCCGCCGACGGCAGCATCGCGGTCAATACCGGCGCTCCAGCGCGTGCCGGAACGGTTGCGAAAAGCGCCGCGGCGTCGGCCCCGGAAATGCGCTCCAGCACGCGCGCCGCCTCCGCGGGATGTGCGGTGATGTATGTGAGCGTCAGCGCTTCGGGTTCAGCCATTGTTCCGGCGCGAGATCACCGCGATCGATTGTTCGTTGTAGATGCGTCCGGGAAGCGTGACGCGGCCTTCACCGGTTTCAATAATTACCACGGTGGCGGTCACTTCCAGGATGCGGCCTTCATGACCTGCGACCCGGATGAACTGGCCGACCGGGAAGGCCTGGCGCATGTAGTGCGCGCCGATGAGGTTGGCGACGTAGTCGCGCGCGCCGAATCCTACCGCGAGGGCGACGCCGCCGACTATGGTTGCGGCGGCGCCGGCGGCGAAAATGGCGAGGAAAGTGATCTTGATGCCGACCTGGTCGGCGCCGACCAGGATGGCGCCTACCAGAATCATCACCTGTGCCACCCTCGCCAACGCAAGGCGCTGCGTATGGGCGAGCCGCGTTGCGGTAGCCAGGAGTAGATCGGCAACAAAGCGGGAAACGATGTAGCCAGCCCCGATGATAAGCACGCCGGCGATCAGCGTCGGCAGATATTCGATCAGACGCGCCAGCCAGTCGGTAAACGCCTGCAGACCGAGAACCTTCGTCGCCGCGGCAACGAAGAACAGCAACACCACCCAGAAAACGACGGTGCCGAGCACGGCGGAGGCGCGCCCGACGCGGAAGCGCTCGCCACCGCCGGGCCCGCCGATGCGGGAGAGCAACCGGTCGAGCAGCAGCACTGCGCGCATGGTCACTGCGCGCAGCAGGCGCGCGAGCGCCCAGCCGACGATGAGCAGCAGGATCGCGCCCAGGACGTTTGGGAGATAATCGACGACGCGCTCGATGATGGTCGAGGCCGCCTGAGCCAGAGCGTCGCCGAGACCGCGCACAATGTTCATCCGCTTTGCTCCGAGGAAAACGTGCGCCGCGGGCCGGCGCGGCGTCGTCGCGAGCTTATCACCGCTTCTCCGCGCATGGGAAGCGCCAATGCGGCGCACTCCCGGCTGGCGGCGAATGCCGGGTTTCGCACCGGCTGGCTTTCACCCGCGGTGCGAGCGTTGCACTAGGCCCCGAAACCGTCCGCGACACTGATGTCCAGAAGATTCGGGACGCCGCCCGCGATTGCCGCGCGCAGCGCCGGCACCACGTCCTGCGCCTCGGTGATTCGTTTGGCCGGTATTCCCAACGACTGCGACAGGGCAACGAAGTCGATCTCCGGATCGCGCAGGTCCATGCCGATGAATTTCTCGGTGCCGCGCATCGACACCAGCCTTTCCTTGAGGATGCGGTAGCTGCGGTTGTTGCAGATCACGTAGGTGATCGGGCGCTGCAGATTGGCCGCGGTCCATAGCGCCTGGATGCTGTACATCGCGCTGCCGTCACCGACGATGGCGACCACCGGCCGGCTTCGGCAGCGCCACGCTGATGCCGACTGCGCCGGCCATCGCAAAGCCGATGCCGCCGGAAGCCAGGCCGTAGAAACCTTGCGCATCGCGGAAGCGCAGAAAACTCTGCAATGAGAATGTCGAAGTCAGGCCTTCCTCGACCACCACCGCATCGTTCGGCAGCGTATCGGCGATGGTCATCATCAGCCAGCGCGGATCCATCGGACTTGCCCCCGCTACGGCCAGCATGTCCTTCGCCAGACGTTCGCGCTTTGCGGTCCAGTTGTTTTTCGCTATTTCGACCAGCCGTTGCGCCGCCTGCGCCTTGCGGCCGGCACTCATTTTGCCTCTCAGGACCGGCAGCAGCGCACGCAGTGTTTCCTGGACGCTGGCGCCGATGGCGATCTCGGCGGGATAATTCTTGCCCAGTTCCCAGTCGCGCTCGCCGATCTGCACCACCGGCATGCCTTGGGGCAGCGGATCGACCAGACTGTGCACCGACATGCGCAACACGTCGGCGCCAAGACACACAAGAAGGTCGTGGGGGGCTAGCGCCGAACGCACCTGCTGCTGGTTACGGGTGAGCGCGCCCAGGAAGGCCGGATGCTCGGACGGGAAGTGCGCGGCGTAGGCCACCGTCTGCTGGTAAACCGGCGCGCCCAGTAATTCGGCGAGTTCGGCCGCTTCCGCCAACGCGTCGCGGGTCGCAAGTTCGTGGCCGGCGATCAACACCGGATTGGCAGCAGCCAGCAGCCGCTGCGCGAGGCGCTCGAGCGCGGCGTCCGAAGGCCGCACGTCGGTCTGCACGCGCGTCGGTTTGCCGATGTCCAGCGGCGCTTCGGCGTCGAGGATGTCGCCCGGAAGGCTGATGAACACCGGCCCGGTGGGCGGCGTGGTCGCGACCTTCGCTGCGCGGTGCACGATGCGCGGCAGATCCTGCACGCGGGCGACTTCCACCGCCCATTTCACCAGCGGCGTCGCGATCGGCACCAGCGGGTCATAGAGCATAGGTTCGGTCAGGCCATGACCCTGTTCCTGCTGCCCGGCGGTAATCAGCACCGGGGAGCCGTAGAACTTGGCGTTGAAGAGCGATCCCATGGCGTTGCCCAGCCCCGGCGCCACGTGCACATTGGCGGCTGCGAGCCGGTTCGACGCACGCGCATAGCCATCGGCCATCGCCACCACGATTGCTTCCTGCAGTCCGAGCACGTACTCGATCTGCGGATGGTGCGAGAGCGCATCCATGATCGGCAGCTCGGTGGTGCCGGGATTGCCGAACAGATGGGTGATTCCTTCGGCAGACAGCAGCTTCAGGAACGCGGCGCGGCCGGTGACGGTCTGGGCAGAGGGCAGGTTTCGATCCATGATCTCAGGCGTTGGAGATTGGCTATTGGCCAAACGGGACTGTATGACATTTTGCTGGCCGTAGGCCAGCCATAAAGGCGTTGACGCAGATACCCTAGGTGCCGTAGGACACGTCGGAGTACCCTTTTAGGACGCAGAGGAAGAGCAAGAAAGGACGCAGAGAACAACGAAACGCAGAGTTGAAGATCGGCAATCCCTCCCGGACCTTGCGTGGCCAAGATTCGGAGACGGCCATCAACGGCCTTTTCCTTCTGTATAGAGAGGGTTTCCAGTTTTGATTACGGTCATTTTCTCTGCGTACTCTCTTTTTCTCTCTGCGCCTCTGCGTTGAGACCTAGAGGTTGGATTCTGGGGTTCAAGTGAAATGAAACGGCGACTATCGAAGACGAGTGCCGCACTTGGGGCAGTGAGTCGGGCTCATGAAATTGGAACGGGTGGGCCCAAGGCCGCCGCACTTGTATTCATTGAGTGACTGGTACGGCAGTGCGCCGCAATTGGGGCAGCGGTACAGCACGTTCAGCGCCCTTATGACGCGGGTGAGCGTCACCGCAAGAAGGCTCCCGGCGCCAAGGGCGAGCGCCCAGGCCAGGTCCCGCGGCGCGTTGGCGAGACCGGCGAACATGACCAGCAGCGCAACCGCGGCGGCCGACGCGAACACCCATCGCCGATTGACTTTCCAGATTGCCGCGCGGCGTGTTTCGAATGTCGTATCCAGGATTCGGTCCATGAGTCGCTCCGGCCGCTCGAGCCGGGCGGCCGATGTCCTCATTCTCCGACGTTACCGGCGCGTTCTCAAGCTCAATGCGCGCGCTCAGCCAGTCACGGCCGTCCGGGCCTTCTCCCGGCACGCGCCGTCAGCAGCACGTTGGCGAATGGTGTGCCTGCGCTCATTGACTCCACTTCGACCGCGAAGCCGAAGCGATGCAACATCGCGGTCCAGTCCGCCGGCGAGCGGTGATGATGCGGCGGCACCCGCTGGCGCCGCATTATCGCGGAAAACCGGTCGGCAACAAGGGTGAAACCAAAGCGCAATCCGGCGCTGCTGTCGGCGACCCGCATGAATAGCGTTCCGCCGGCCCGCAAGGCGTGCGCTACCTTCTCCAGCACGCGCTGTTGCGCATCCGGTTCCAGGTGGTGAAGGACGTCGAGAATGAATACCACGTCGGCTTCGGGCAGAACGGCATCGCGCAGATCGGTGGTCTGTATCGACGCTTCGCCGGCGAGCGCGATGCGTGCCCAGTTGGCCGAGCGTTCCTGCAGCTCAATGCCGTACAACTGCGTTGTCGACGGTGGTGCCGGCCAGTCCATGGGCCACGCACCGGTTTCGTATTGCCGGCGCGCGGCTATCAGTAACGCGGCAAGCAGACCCTGTCCGCATCCCAGATCCAGAATGCGCGCGCCGTCCGGAATCCCGCCGCGGCGTAGCAATGAAATGAACGCCGGGTCGTAGCGGAGTTTGGCGCGGGCAAAGAAATAAGGATAAAGGCCCGCCACAAAATAGGGGCGCGCCGCAGCCGCTAAGAGCGCGCGAATCTCGGGCTGCATCAGCGCATTGCCATCGTCAGCGACACCGGCTTTAGATCGGCCAAGGAAAGTCTTTCCAGCAGCGCAGGCAACACAGTAAGCACGATCGGCTCGCCATATACCGAACGGCCGTCGTGAAGCAGAAGAATGTCGCCGGCAGCCAGGCCGTCAATCAGTCGCTTCAAAACGATCGCCGGATCGCGGGCGACGGTATCGAAGCCGCGCCGGGTCCACGATATGTAGTTGAGCCCCATCCGCGTCACCACGGGATCGAGCATCGGATTTCTGATGCCCATTGGCGAGCGGAAGAAGCGTGGCGGGTGCCTGGCGATGTCACCCAGCACGGACTGCGCCGCAGCGATCTCCCGCCGCAGTGCCGCCGGTCCGTAAAAACCGAAGAAAGCGGAGTGGTGCATGCTGTGATTCTCGATACCGTGGCCGCGTCTGACGATATCCCTGACGATGTCGGGATGCGCGGCGGCCTTGTCACCGACACAGAAGAAACTCGCCGTGGCGCCGTAGCGGTCGAGAATGTCCAGCACCTTGGGCGTGACTTCCGGATGCGGGCCGTCGTCGAAGGTGAGGGCAATTTCTCCGCGGCGCGCCGCCGCATCGGGCAGGCGAATGATGTTGTCGCCGAGCAAGCGGCTTCTGGGCCACATCCCGATCAGTCCCAACGCCACGTGATTGGCAACCAGCGCGGCCACGACCCACGGCCACCACGCCGGCCGGAAAAGCAGCGCCAGAAGTGCCGCCAGGTGAATCACTATGGAGAATTGGACCGCAATGGCCGGGCGCCATGGCTGTGCCGTGCCGGACCGGCCGTCCTGTTGTCCGGCATCGCGCGGAGAGTCACTCATGCCAGGCGCAAGTGCTGTGTCTGCGCGGCGGCAACCGGCTGGCGTGGAGAATGACGATACGCTACCGCGCCGCAGCCGCGGGTTCCCGGGGCAGGCGGCTCGCCTGCGCAATTTCGGCAAGCGATTTCTCGATGATGCCGAGGCCCTCGTCGAGCACCGCGTCGGTGACGGTGAGCGGCACCATGATGCGGATGCCGTTGCCGTAAACCCCGCAGGTAAGAATGATGAGGCCGTTCGCAAGCGCCCGAGCGGTGAAGGCTTTAGCGGCATCGGCGTCGGGTTCGTTGGCGGCGCGTGTTTTTACTAGTTCGAAAGCCGCCATGCCCCCAAGGTTGCGGATATCGCCAATCGGGACGATATCGCTGCGCGCTTTCATCTGCTGCAGGCGCGAGACGATGCGTTCGCCGATCCTGAGGCTGCGTTCGTTCAGATTCTCCTCCTCGATCACGTCGATCACCGCGAGCGCGGCGGCGCAGCCGATTGCATGGCCGGCGTAAGTGCCGCCCAGCCCGCCGGGCGCGGGGGTGTCCATGATCTGTGCGCGCCCGATCACGCCGGACAGAACAAACCCGCCGGCGAGGCTCTTGGCCACGGCAATCAGATCGGGGGACACGCCCGAGTGTTCGATTGCGAAGAACCTGCCGGTGCGCGCGAAGCCGCTTTGCACCTCGTCGGCCACCAGCACGATGCCGTGCTGGTCGCACAGGGCGCGCAGGCGGCGCAGGAAGTCGAATGGTGCGATGTAGTAACCGCCTTCCCCCTGCACCGGTTCGACCACGATGGCGGCGACACGCGCGGGTTCGATGTCGCTCTTGAACAGCTTCTCGAGTCCGGCCATGGCGTCGTCCACCGATACGCCGTGACACGCCATCGGGAAGGGCGCGTGGTAAACCTCCGCGCCGAAGGGGCCGAAGCCGACCTTGTACGGCACGGTCTTGCCGGTCATGCCGGTGGTGAAAATGGTGCGGCCGTGAAAGGCGCCGGAAAATGCGATCACGCCGGGACGCCCGGTGTAAGCGCGCGCGATCTTTACCGCGTTCTCGACCGCTTCCGCCCCGGTGGAGAACAGGATGGTTTTCACCTGGCCCGGTATCGGCGCGAGCTTGTTGAGCCTCTCGGCGAGCAGGACGTACGAATCGTAAGGCACAACCTGGAACGCAGTGTGGGTGAAGCGGCGCAACTGAGCCTGCACCGCTTCCATGACCTTCGGGTGGCGGTGCCCGGTATTGACCACGGCGATCCCGCCTGCAAAATCGATATAACGCCGGCCTTCGACGTCCCATAGTTCGGCGTTCTCCGCGCGATCCGCATAGATCGCGCAGGCGTTCCCGACTCCGCGCGGCACGGCAGCGTTGCGCCGGGCGATCCACTGTTGATTGGTCTGTTTCACGATTGCCTCCACATTATCCGGTCCCTCCATCCTCAGCGAAGAGGGTATCAGGATGCTCTTTTAATCCAGGAATCGCGCAAAGTCACTGTCCGGTTGAAAACCGGTACGCCGGCTTTCGAATCATTCAGGTCCGCGATGAAGTAACCGTGGCGCTCGAACTGGAAGCATTCCCCGGGCTTCGCATCCCTGACCGAAGGTTCGCAAAAGGCATGGATGACGGACTTCGAGTGCGAATTGATGTCGGCGAGGAAGTCGCGTTCCGACCCGGGGTGCGCAACCGCGAACAGGCGGTCGTAGAGCCGAACTTCGGTCTTGCAGGCATGCGGTGCCGACACCCAGTGGATGTTGCCCTTCACCTTGTACTTGTCCGCGCCCGGCGTGCCTGACTTGGAATCCGGGTAGACCTCGCAGTGCACGGCGGTGACGTTGCCGCCGGCGTCCATTGTCGGCGCCGATGCACTTGACCACGAAGCCGTAGCGCAACCGCACCTCGTTGCCCGGGAACAGGCGGAAGAAGCCCTTGGACGGTGTGTCCATGAAGTCTTCGCGCTCGATCCACAGTTCGCGCGAGAACGGCACGGCGCGCATGCCCCACTCCGGCTTCTGCGGATGGTTGGGCAGATCGCACATCTCTTCCTTGCTGGCCGGATAGTTGTCTATCACCAGCCTGACCGGATCGAGCACGGCGATGCGCCGCGGCGCCGATTCGTTCAGCACCTCGCGCATGCAGTCCTCGAGCACGCCCATGTCGATCCACGAGTCGGACTTGGAGACGCCGATGCGTTCCGCGAAAAGGCGGAAACCTTCCGGCGTGAAGCCGCGCCGGCGCGCGGCGACCAGTGTGGGCATGCGCGGATCGTCCCAGCCGTCCACGTGCTTTTCCTCGACAAGCTGGATCAGCTTGCGCTTGGACAGCACCACGTAGGTGAGATTGAGCCGGGCGAACTCGTACTGGTGCGGCAACGGCCTGGCGAGCACGCCGAAATCCGCGAGTTTCTCCAGTACCCAGTCGTAAAGCGGCCGGTGATCCTCGAACTCCAGCGTGCAGATCGAGTGGGTGATGTTCTCCAGCGCATCCGAAATGCAGTGGGTGTAGTCGTACATCGGGTACACGCACCACGAGTCCCCGGTGCGGTGATGGTGCGCATGGCGGATGCGGTAGATCACCGGATCGCGCAGGTTGATGTTGGGAGAGCTCATGTCGATCTTCAGGCGCAGCGCGTGCGCGCCGTCCGGGAATTCGCCTGCCTTCATGCGCCGGAACAGATCGAGGCTCTCCGCCGCGGGGCGGTCGCGGTAAGGGCTGTGCTTGCCGGCTTCGGTTAGCGTGCCGCGGAATTCCCGCATCTCGTCGGCGGACAACGATTCCACGTAAGCCAGTCCATGCTCGATGAAGGCCTCGGCGAACTTGTACAGCAGGTCAAAATAGTCGGAGGCGTAATAGAGATGCGGACCCCAGTCGAATCCCAGCCACTTCACCGATTCGAGGATGGAATCGACGTACTCGGTGTCCTCGGTTACCGGATTGGTGTCGTCGAAGCGCATGTGGCAGCGGCCGCCATACGGCAGCGCCAGGCCGAAGTTCAGGCAGATGGACTTGGCGTGGCCGAAATGCAGATAGCCGTTGGGCTCGGGCGGAAAACGGGTGCGGATCCTGGCCGGATCGGGCGGCGCGCCGACGTGCGTCGATGCCGGGCCCGGCCTGCCGCCCCACTTGCGGGGGGCGTAAGTGCCCTTGGCCAGATCGGCCTCGATGATGTTGCGGATGAAGTTGGTGACCTGGGCGGTCGGAGCTGCCGGTTTGTTCACGCTGGAAGACAGAATGGAAAGGGAGGCTGTGCAGACGCAATATTAATGCCTCGCAGCCTTTTCGTGGGCGCAAACCTGCCAGAGACGGAATAACTTTGACGCAAAGGCGCGAAGGCGCAAAGAAAGGCAAAAGGAATGGGGGGTTCAAAGCTCGCCAACAGGCTCTCGTTGGCAATTTCATGAAATTGCTAACCCCATTTCAGGCATGCGGCCGTTTACATGAGCGCAATCCCCACCCAACAGGAAAGGAACGCTCATGCATTCTACTTATTTGCGCGCGCCGTTCGCGCTGCTTGCCCTCACCGCGGCGCTGGCCGCCTATGCCGACAATGGTGGCAACCATGCCATAACCATATACAGCACCGCGACGCCCGGCGCGGTGGCGCCGGATTGACGCGCAATGGTGGTGGTGGCGGCTACACTGTGCCCGGCTATGCCACCGTTCGCCATGAGCGCGAAATTGCGCTCACTGCCGGTCGCAACACCGTGCGCTTCACTGACGTCGCCGGCCTGATCGACCCGACCACGGTGTCCTTCGTTTCGCTCACCGACACGTCCGGAACGCGGGTGACGGAACAGAATTTCCAGTTCGACCTGGTCAATCCGGAGAAGCTGCTGCGGCGCTTCATCGACCGCGAGATCGCGGTGGAGCGCGTGCTCGGCGATCGCATCGAGACGCTGGAAGGCACGCTGCTCTCCACCCAGGGCGGGATCGTGATCCGCCAAGCGGACGGATCCATTCGCACGCTGCCGTACAACGCCGGGGTGAAACTGCCGTCGCTGCCCGGCGGGCTGATCACGCGGCCGACGCTGGTATGGGACGTGGCAGCAAAACAGGCCGGAAAGCACAAGACCCGGGTGGCTTATCAGACCGGCGGCATGACCTGGTGGGCGGACTACAACCTTACGTTCTCCGAAGGCGGGGATGCGAACTCGTGCAAGCTCGACGTAGGCGCGTGGGTGAGCATCCTCAATCAGTCCGGTGCCAGCTACCCGGACGCGAAGATCAAGCTGGTCGCCGGCGACGTGCACCGTGCCGTGCACATGGGCCAGGCCGTGCCCATGGCGGCCAAGCTGGCGATGGCGGACATGGCGGAAGAGAAGTCCGGCTTCGAGGAGAAGACGTTCTTCGAGTATCACCTTTACACGCTGGGACGGCCCAGCTCGCTTCCGGACAACTCGACCAAACAGATCGAACTGTTCCCGAAGGTCGCCGATGTCGCCTGCGACAGGACGCTGGTTTACTACGGGCCAGGCCGGGCAGTGGTACGGCGGCGGGCCGATGACCGACCGCAACTACGGCATCACCGGCAACAAGAAAGTGGACACCTATCTCAGCTTCAGGAACAAGGCCGAGAACGGCATGGGCGTGCCGCTGCCCTCGGGCCGGGTGCGGGTCGCCAAGCTCGACACGGCGGACGGCAGCCTGGAATTCATCGGCGAGGACCGCATCGACCACACCCCAAAGAACGAAACCGTGTTGCTTAAACTGGGCAGCGCCTTCGACGTGGTCGGCGAGCGCCGGCAGGTGGACTTCAAGGTGGACTCCAATCGCAACACCATGACCGAGGAGATCGAGGTCAAGATCCGCAACCGCAAGGACGAGCCGGTCACGGTGATCGTGAAGGAGAACCTCTACCGCTGGACCAACTGGAAGATCACCCAGGCGAACCAGCCGTGGGAAAAACAGGACTCCCGCACGATTCATTTTCCGGTGAAAGTGGCGGCGGACTCCGAGGCGGTGGTGCGCTATACCGTGCGGTACACGTGGTAGTTTCGTAAGCCGGTCTGCCGACCGGCCTTACAAGCGTTGACGCAAAGGACGCAAAGGAAAGATGGTATGACGTGATGACGGCGGTCTACCTGGTGTTGGTTCGCCATTCACCTTCATCAGTCGCGGGAGACGCCGAGCACGCGGAGAGCATCGCCGATTGAGATGCCGAAACCGAGCCCTTCTGCTCCGCGACCGGTTATCTTCCACGACACGACGGCTACAGCCTCGTTGGTTTCCGACGCGATGATCGGACCGCCGCTGTTTCCTTGATTGAGAGCAGCGTCCGTTTGTAGCAGTGTCACGCCACTGGCGAGTCGAAGACCACTGACCACGCCACGTGTGATCGTAAAGTCGAGCGTGAGCGGGTTGCCGATCGCGTACACGTCACTACCCACACGCGGATTCGACTTAGCAAGGTCCAATGTGAAGCAATCGGTTGCGCAGTGGACCTGAACCAACGCAACGTCTGCATTCGCGTCGCTTCGGAGTACTCTCGCTGGAACTCTGCGTCCGTCTCGCAGGGTAGCTTCGAGGGAGTCTTGATTCTCGACGACATGATGATTCGTAAGCGCCAAACCATCGCGCGTAATGAAAAACCCACTTCCTGACCCGCGGTTGCCACTCAACCCGACCACCGCATCGATCGCTCTTTGGAAACGATCAGAATTAGCGCTCACGTTTAGATTTCCGGCGTGGATTTGGAGAATCGCCGTCGGCGCCGGCTCGGCACGTCGCCAGGGGACATCCACCGCCTGGACCCTGCGACGGGTCGCAATGGCGGTTGGCGCCTCACCATACTTGAGCAATCGAGCCGTAACCCGGTAGCACGTACTCGTGAAATCAGGTTCGACTACACGCGCCAGGTACACGGCATCAGCGCCGGCCGCTCGCGCCTTGTCCTTAACGAGTGCTATGACGGAGTTGAGATCGCAACCGGTAGAGAAGCCGGTGTCGCCCACGCGAACTTCACCAACCACGCTCACACCTTCAGGTATCTCCCGGTCGTCTACGAAGACATCAATGCGCTCAGCCAAGTCTTTGGGTGGACCAGCCGGTTTAAGCGGAACATAGGTGACTGCTGGCGCACAGCCGGCCAACAACGCAGCCAATGAAGCTGCGAGGAAATCGCCTGCTTTCATCTATTCACCTGTTCGATTCTAGAGGCTGTAGAAAAAACCCTTAAGGGGTCGAAAGAGCAAGTCCTCGGGGGTCACTTGACCCCCTCCCAAGCATGACTAAAAAACTAGGGTCAGCTCAGTCTGACCCTATTTATTCCTACGACCTTGTCCAGAAAGATCAATGTCATACGGTGGTCCGACCGGGAATCGGATTGCAGCGCAAAACTGTGTAACCCATGTCCCCCTACACTTTTGTTACCGATCTCCCCGGCCGTTCAGACCTTCCCTCATGTTATGCGCTGAAGTCAATTGAGGACTTCGTGTTGGCAGTAATCGTCGTGCCCGTTACGTTGGGATTCACGATCTTCAAGTCTGGATAGTACGTGTATCGAAGGGAAACTGATTTGTCCTCGTCGAGAGGCGCAAGGCCAGTTTTTCGGAGGCCACCGCATTTAACATTGTTCAGATACTTGGTCGCTTCCGCGTCGCAGAATCTAATTAGCTTATTCGTGAGTTCCTGACCGGTGTCTGCGCTTGCGTAAATCAGAGCGAACCCCTCGGGTAGGTAGTGTTCACCGTATATCGCTCGTTCGCACTTTGAGATCGCCTCATGATTTGCCAAGTCGCAGTCCGTAACGAAGGCGACTCTGGATTTGCCGAGGGCGCCGCGTCCACGAACAGTGTCATTGGCCACTTTTAGCATCGCCAGCATTTCTTCCATCGCCTTTGATCCCTTGGAACTCGTATGCGTGGCCTCGATCATCGATCGATGCCAATCGAAATCCGGCGTCTTCAGGAGCCAATTTGCACAGTGGATGAAAAACGCTAGGACAGAAACAGTCGTTCCATCGATTTCTATTGTATTTGTGTCGATTACGATGAAATGATCGAAGCGAGCCAGTTCGTCCAGGCCGCCGAGACTGATGCGTAGCCTCGGTCGACACTGGCCCGGGCCTGATACTTACGCCCTTTGGCACGCTCATATGCGTGGCGCGCTCAACGCGCGCAGGAACGAGTTCTTTGCCACTCTTATCGATGATCCTGACGCGACCATCGGGCTCGATGGTGAGCCTCTCCGCCTCATGGTTCTCAGGCAATTCAATTGTGAGCGATAGGTCTACCCGCTTCGGCATACTGCGCCCTAACTTTATTTATACGTCAAAAGTGACATCTAACATGACCGCCTACCAAATAACATGGCACTTCAGAGTGTCATACATTTTAGTCCCGTCAGACATTTACTCAACTGAGGACAGACTTTGCGGGTATTAACAAAACCTCGAAGCCAGCAGGCCTTGCTGCCGGTGTCTATTCCGCTTTCGCTCCCGACTCTTTCACAGACCTTCGCCCATTTGGCGGTCTGATCGCGCAGGAATGCGGCGAACGCGTCCGGCGTGCCGCCGAGCGGTTCGACACCCTGTTTGTGGAACAGCTCGACGACCCCGGGCAGCTTGAGGATGCGGTTGATCTCGGCATTGAGCTGAGAGACCACGGCTTTCGGTGTGCCTGAAGGCGCGACCACTCCGAACCAGACCGAGACGTCGAAGCCGGGCACGCCCGCCTCGGCGACGGTCGGCAGGTCCGGCGCAAAGGGCGAGCGCTCCCTGCTCGACACCGCCAGCCCGCGTAGCTTGCCCGCCTTTATGTGTTGCAGGACGTTGGGCACGTTGTCGAACATCACGTCCACCTGGCCGCCGATCAAATCGGTCACTGCCGGTGCGCTGCCCTTGTATGGAACGTGCACGATGTCCACGCCGGTCATGCTCTTGAACATTTCCATCGACAGGTGGTTGGACGAACCGTTTCCCGCGGTTGCGTAGTTGAGTTTGCCGGGCTTCGATCTTGCCAGCGCGATCAGATCCTGCACCGATTTCACCGGCAGTTGCGGATTGACCACCAGAATGTTCGGGGTCCCGGCGGCGAGCACGACCGGTGCGAAATCCCGTTGTGTGTCGTAAGGAAGCTGCGCGTACAGGCTGGGATTGACGCCGAACGCGAAGGAAACGACCAGCAGCGTGTGGCCATCGGCGGGCGCTTTCGCCGCGAGGCCGGTGCCGATGGTGGTGCCTCCGCCCGGGCGGTTGTCCACCACCACCGGCTGGCCCCATTTTTCATTGAGCTTCTGCCCGAGCGTGCGCGCCAGGGTGTCGTTGAACCCGCCGGGCGTGTAGGGAACGATGATACGGATCGGCTTGCTCGGATAGCGTGTCGGCAAATGCGAAATTCGTTCGCTACAGAGGACGCAGAGAAAACAGAGCGTAAGAAGGACACGAGGAAAATCCGAAGGTACGTAAAAAGAAGAACGAGTGAATGCAGACAACGTACGAGCAGTTTCTTGCGGTTCATATGCGGCAATGACGATTGTCTGGAACACGTATTGTTGCCATTCTGAATTCCGCGTCTGGATAGACAACGCTATCCTTTCCCTTGCCCTATTGCCGATGGTTTCTCTGTGACCTTCTGTGTTCCTTGTGCCCGGCTAAGAGTTTCATGGTTTTGATTTTCGGGCGGCGAGGAACTTGCGGATCGCTTCCTGAGGCTCACCGCTGGCGTAGGCTTCCTTCTGTGCAATCTTGGCGTCCTCGAGCACGGCGTCGAAACCGGCTTGGGTGAGTTTGCGGAAGCGCTGCTTGGTGAGGCGCATCGCGGTGGGGCCAAGCTTCGACATGTCCGCGGCGAGCGCAAGCGACTTGTTCATGACTTCCGCGCGCGGCACCAGATGATTGAGGATGCCGATCTCGTGGGCGACCTGGCCTGAAATCAGCTCGCCGGTCAGCGAAAGTTCGATGTTCTTCGAAAGCCCCAGATGCATGGTCATCAGGTAGGAACCGACGATGCTGGCCAGGCCCGCCTTGATCTCCGGTTGGCCGAGCTTCATCTCCGGATAGCCGATGCGCAAGTCGGCACACAGCGCGATCTGAAAACCTGCTCCGGCGGCGACACCGTTGAATGCGACGATGCAGGGTTTGTCCAGGTCGCGGACCGCGGCGTACATCGCGTGCTGGCGGGTGAGCCAGGAGTCGATGTCGCTTGCAGTGTACCGGCTGATTTCGTCGAGATCCTGTCCGGAACAGAACGCCCGGTCGCCCGCGCCGGTGAGCACGACTGCGCGCACGCCATCGTCCTTGTTCAGTTCGGTCAGCAGCGTAATCAGGGTCTCGCGCAGTTCGACATCGATTGCATTCAAAACGGCGGGCCGGTTGAGCGCGACGACCATGGTCGTGTCATGGCGCTCTAGCTTGACGCTGGATCCCATGCAAAATCCTTTCTTATTTCTGAAAGACGGACGATCTCACCACGAAGACACGAAGATCACGAAGGAACGCAAAGAAAAAAGAGGCATGGCCCCGGAAAGTCTGGACTTAAAGCGACGGGGACTATTCGTGACCTATGCCGTTAGCTTTTACCTTAATGGATTATCAGCCAGTTGGAGCTTTTTACACACTTTTTCTTCGCTGCGTTCTTCGTGTTCTTCGTGCCTTCGTGGTAAGTCCCTTCTACTTTGCAAACGCACAGTCAGACGTAAGCGGGACCTTCGATCACCGGGTGCGCTTTCAGGAATCCCTCGTCCACCTCCACGCCGATTCCCGGCGCTTCCAGTGGCGCGACATTGCCGTCCTTGTCAATGCGGTAAGGCGTCGTGACCAGTTTGTCGCGGAACAGGTTGTTCTTCGAGATGTCGGCTTCGAAGTAACCGCCGTTTTCGATGGCGGCGAGGAAATGGATGGTCGCCGCCATGTTGATTCCGGTCATTGACGTGTGCGGATGGATCGGCAGCTTCCAGCTCGACGCCAGCGCGGCGATTCGAAGTGCCTCGGTGATGCCGCCGGTCTTCGACAGGTCCGGCTGCAGGATGGTGATGGCGCCGTCCTCGATCACCCGGTTGAACTCGAAGCGGGTGTAGTGGTTCTCGCCCGCGGCGAGCGGCGTGCGGCCGAATCGCGCCGCCTCCCGATACGAAAGGTAGTCATGCGGCCGGAAAGGGCTCTTCCAGCCAGCCGACGTCGTGTTCGTCGAGGGCGGGCATCACGGCACGGACATCGGCCACGTCGTAGCCGGTGTTGGCGTCAGTGAGTATTTCAAGGTCGTCGCCGAATGCCGCGCGCACCGCGGCGATGCGCCCGACATCGCGTGCCACGGTATCGCCGATGCGCAGTTTCACCGCTTTGTATCCGGCCTGAACGTGAGGCCGGGCCTCCTCAACGAGCGCCTTCGGCTCCTGGTATCCGAGCGATACGCCGCCGGCGTAGGCCGGAATCGGGCGGGCGCGGCCGCCGAGAAGTTTGTACAGGGGGATCTTCAGTGCCTTGCCGCGGATGTCCCACAGCGCCATGTCGATGCCGGAGAGCGCGAGGCAGGCACCCGCACCCATGCCGTGGCTGGCAAGCTGCTTGTCGTACACCTTCTTCCATACGCCGGTGGTGTCGTTCGCATCCTGGCCGAGGACCAGTTGTCTGAGCGTGGTGTTGACGATATGTGCCACCGCGCCAGGACAGCGTCCGTGGTGTGCTTCGCCCCAGCCGGTCACGCCGCCTTCCGTTTCCACTTTCACGATGACCGCGTCGCGCTTTACCGCGCGGCCGATACCGAGCGTGACGCTGTCCTTTGGATCGACCGGAAATGAAGTCGGGAACGCGCGGATCTCGGTAATGCGCAGGCCATTCATTGTTTTTCTCCCTGAAACGTTCAAAACCAAGATCTCACCACGAAGACACGAAGGCACGAAGAAACACGAAGAGAATCAAGAAAAGTGTTGCTGAATCTAAGTCTTCCTGTCGCGGCTCCATATGTACAGGCGCCGACAGCGCAGTCATGCAGCGTGATCGAACGATTCTTCTCTACTTCGGCTGCACGTTTATCCCCGATTAATCTTCTTCGGGTTTCTTCGTGTTCTTCGTGACTTCGTGGTGAGTACTCTAGCTATTCACGGCAAGTTCAAATAGTCGATGTCGACTACGCGGTAGGCGGGCTTGTAGGCGTCGCTGTAGGTCCTGGAGTGGTGCACCACCGGGTAGCTGGCCTGGGCGATGCGATCGAAGTACGCCAGCACGTCTTGCTGAGCGAACGGAATGCCCCCGGCAGCGGCGAGGTCGCCCAGGCAGCCGCAGAACTTCTCCAGTCTTTCACGCGAAGGCGGGTAGCTGTTTGCCGTCTCGACAAATGCCCGGTTCAGATCGTCGAGACTTTTTCCCGCGGCCAGCCAGGAGCGCAGGTGAACGCGCGCCAGCTTGCCGTCGGGCGAGATGATGTCCCTTTCCGCTTCGACCGGTCCGGGGCCGAGTTCTGCAGCCTCCTTTTCCAGCCATGCACGGGCCGCGGCCGAGTCCTTTACCGCATGACCGGGGCCGAGCGCCGCCTGGTGCAGCAGCTTGTAGATGTCATCGAGCTGCATTGCAGGATAACGGGCAAGGTGCGCTGACAATAACTGGCTGACAAATTTCATTGGAGCTCCGGTTACGGGCTATCTTAATCCACGACGGGTGGCCTATAGGGTGTCTCAAATTGAGAAGGGTTGCCAATCGTATTGCGTAAGACTAAGGTTTGAGATTCCGCTTATTGACGCTGGGAACTCCGGTGTCGCACGACCAAGCGGTCCCGGCACGGAGGAATTTGAGGAACTCCGATCGCTTTTAGGCTCCTGAACTGCGCCTCAGTGGGACAAGGCGACGGTTCCGGGTGTGGTGTGTCCGCGTCGAAAATCGGCGCGGGTTCTCAGTGTTCAACAACGAGGAGGACATGGAATGGGTACTACAACTGAGCAGGAGTTCTTCGATCTCGGCGAGCCGGAGCAGCGCGACCGAGAGGCCGGCGCGGGCCGCCGCCGATTCCTTGCAGGCCTAGGCGCGGGTGCGATCGCGCTGGGAGCGCGGAGCGTGTTGGGCCAGGAGAAGGGGCCAAACGTGACCACGGTGACCATCCCGCCGCGGGATTTCGGTCCGAATGCTGCGCCGAACGTCTATTTCTGGGATCCGGATGTCCTGGCGGTCGATCCGTCCTTCAATGGCCTTGCCCAGCCGAACGCGCCCATTCAGCGCCTGTGGACCGGCGCGCTGTGGGCCGAGGGCCCGGCCTGGAACTCCGTCGGGCGCTACCTGGTCTGGAGCGACATCCCCAACAACCGGCAGCTGCGCTGGATCGAGGACGACGGCCATGTATCCGTCTTTCGGTCGCCTTCCAACAACAGCAACGGCAACTTGTTCGACTTCCAGGGCCGGCAGGTCTCCTTCGAGCATCTGACCCGGCGCGTCGTCCGTTACGAGCTCGACGGCTCGATCACGGTGCTCGCCGACTCCTTCAAGGGCAAGCGGCTCAACTCGCCCAATGATGGGGCACCGCATCCGGACGGTAGCATCTGGTTTACCGACCCACCTTACGGCGCGCAACTCTACGAAGGCACCCCGGACCCCGCCGGCGGCAAGAGCAACCAGAAAGGCAAGCTCAACAACCGGGTCGGTCAGCCCGTCGGCGTCAGCGATACAAAGCAAGAGCTGCCCACCCAGGTTTATCGCTGGGATCCCAGCGGCCGGCTCGATGCGGTGATCGTCGACGACAAAGTGCCGAACCCCAACGGCATGTGCTTCTCGCCCGACTACAAGAAGGTGTACGTCTCCAGCACCGGGCCGGCCGGCAAGGGCGACATCCATGTTCTCGATGTCGGATCGGACAACAAGCTGTCGAACCAGAAGGTGTTCACCGACTGCAAGGTCGATGGCGTGCATTGCGGTCCGGACGGCTTCCGTGCCGACGTGTTCGGCAATCTCTGGTGCGCAAGCAATGCCGGCCGCGCTGTAGGCTATAGCGGCGTCACGGTGTGGAGTCCGGAGGGCAAGCTGCTCGGCCGGATTCGGCTGCCGGAGATATGCGGGAACGTCACCTTCGGCGGCCCCAAGCGCAACCGGTTGTTCATGATCGCAAGTCAGTCGATCTACGCCGTCTACACTGCGACCCAAGGCGCGTCTCCCAGCTGAGTTCGACGCGGCGGCTGATCCGCGCACTCGGCAGCAAAAGAAAAGCCCGCGCATCTTCCGATGCGCGGGCTTCTTCTTTGGCCGGGCGGGCGAAGGGCCCGGATTTCGTACCGGTGAAGCCGGGATCAGAACGGCAGGATGTAGCCGACGGTGAAGTAGTCGGTGCTCGGGTTGATCTGGGTGTACTCGACGTCGAGAATGCCGCGCCCCATCTTGAAGCCGAGGCCGATGCCGGCGGTCAAGTTGAAATCTTCGTCGAAGTCGTCGTCCCACCTGGAAACGCCGAGCTTGGCCTTGACGTGAATGTCGCCAGTACTGCGATACACCGCATAGCCGGCGACCGAATTGATGTTCCAGTCTTGGTTGGCACCCACTTCACCATCAACAATGCCGAGCATCAACTCTGCTTCCCAGGAGAGGTTGCCCTGGATCGGTCCGCCAATCATCGCGCCGGCGCCGAATCCGGGCTCGTTGTCCGAGCCGTGCGGTTTCTGGAAGCCGGCCTTGCCGCCGAACCACAGACCCTGTGTGCCTTGCGCCATCGCCGCCGGCCGAAAACAACGCCATAACCATCGCGAAAGCCATGATGAACTTCTTCATTCGATCTCCTAGTCGTTTAGTGGAACAGAAAGAACGGGCAGATCCCGCCACTAATCGAGACTGCCCCGAGAGTCGCAAGTTCCGGTCGAGGCGATGCGCCCCGGACTGAACGTCCCCGGCATTGTGTCATTCCGTCGAGAGAATAAACACTGTCGCCATGAGGCGACAGCGGCGCGTGGGATCAGCTGCGCCGGAGGAACTGACTTGCACAGCTTGCCGCCGATGCGGCAGGTGTCGTCGCGCTGGCTCCGCCCTCAAAGTTGCCGCTGTGCCAGCCCGCCAAGCTTTGCGATCGCCTGTTCGATGCGCGGCGACCAGGGTTCGGCGCAGCCCATGCGAATGCAGTTGCGATAGCGGTCGGTGGCGGAAAACAAAACTCCCGGCCCGAGCGAGATGTTGTTGCGGATGGCCTGCCGGAACAATTCCTCCGAGTCGCAGCCTTCCGGCAGTTCGACCCAGAGAATGAAGCCGCCCGCCGGGCGTGTGATGCGCGTGCCGGATGGAAAGTGCTCCGAGACCGCAGCGGATACGTGCGAAACCTGGTCGCGGAACACGCGCCGCAGGGTCCGCAGTTGGCGGTCATAACCGCCGCTGGCGAGGAACTCGGCGACCGCCAGTTGCAGCAACTCGGGGCTGCCGACCGAGTTGATGAACTTGAGCATCTGCACGTTGGCGTGCCAGCGGCCGGGCGCAACCCAACCCAGCCGGAACCCGGGCGCGACGGTCTTGGTGAATGAGGAGCACAGCATAACGTTGCCGCTGCGGTCGAAGGCCTTGGCCGGAAGCGGCCGCTCATCGCCATGATACAGATCGCCGTATACGTCGTCCTCGATCAACGGCACGCCGCGCTTGTCCAGCAATTTCACCAGGCGTTTCTTGTTGTCATCCGACATGGTGAAACCAAGCGGGTTCTGCGCATTCGGCATGGCAATCACGGCGGCGATCCTGGAGCGGTCGAGCGCGAATTCCAGCGCCTCCAGCGAGATGCCTTCGCGCGGATGGGTGGGAATCTCCAGCGCTTTGACGCCCATGCTCTCGAGAATCTGCAGCAGGCCGAAGTACGTCGGCGACTCCAGGGCGATGGTGTCGCCCGGTTTGGCGACTGCACGCACGCAGAGATTGAGCGCCTCCATGCAGCCGTGGGTCACGATGATGTCGTTCGCGGCCAGATTGCAGCCGAGGTCCAGAGACTTGCGCGCGATCTGGCGGCGCAACTCCTCGTTTCCGGGCGGCAGCACGTAGTTTGTGAGCGAAAGCGGCTTGCGGCGGGCAATCGACGAGATCAGGCGCTGCAGCTTTGCGGTCGGCATATGGTCAGGACCAGGGCAGGCGGCTCCGAAGGACACCACGCCGGGCCGGCGCGAATCCAGGACTTCCTGCACCAGCGCACTGATGCCGACCAGTTGCGGCGCGGACGGCGGATTGGAGATCGACGGCTCGCCGGCCGACGGCGAACGATGGCGCACGTAATAGCCAGCGTTCGGCCGCGCCTCGATCAACCCGCGGTTCTCGAGTACTTCGTAGGCGCGCAGGACCGTGGCGACCGAGACCCGGCGCTGGGTGGACAGGCGCCGCACGGAAGGCACACGCTCGCCCGGCCGCAGCGTCCCTGCGGAAATCATTCCCGTGATCGAGTTGGCGACGGTTTCGTAAAGGACGATTTCCTGGGTCATGGCGGACACTCTAAGGTCGGGCAGCGCAGCCGAACAGGCACAGCTGGCGGCACATTCGACCATAACAGTTTTCGGTTCGGAGAACTGTTACGTACACAATTTCACTGATCTGAATCTGTTATGGCCCGTGCCGGGGCCCCAATATGATCCCCATGAAAGTGGAAATCGAAAACGCGGCCATCGAACTCGATCCGGCGCAGTCGCTACGCCTGAAAGGCGCAGCCGGCGTGCGCATCGTCTGCCGCAGCGGGACCGTGTGGGTGACGCAGGAGGGCGTGCTGCGCGACGATTTTCTGCGTCCCGGCGAGGCTCTGACCTTGGGTAGCCGGGGGGTGACCTTGGCACAGTCGATGGACCGCGCAGTGATATCTATCGAAGCGCGGCCGCGGATGGGTGCCGCGACGGCTACGCTGTCTGCGTTGCCAGTCGCGGGTTAGCGGTTGCGTCGAAAGAAAAGATCTCACCACGAAGGCTGGCAACAACAAACCTTAGGGCTCACCACGAAGGCACGAAGATCACGAAGAAACACGAAGAAAGGCAGAACGATATTGGTTGAACGCAGGATTGCACAAATTTACCTGTTCTCGCGATTCCGGTTGCACAGCGCTCATCAATTGTGGATTTCTCTGTTGCCGGACACTTGTGGATAGCGTGCTCCGTATCGCAAGTCCAATTTCAGGAATTGTTCTTGAGGTTTTCTTCGTGCGTCTTCGCGCTCTTCGTGGCTTCGTGGTAAGACTCTTGATCCTGTATTGCGAATCCTCAGTTGTCGTATTTCACCGAGCAGCCATAGGGCATGGCGCTTGGGGTGCCGACCGGTTTGCCGCCGAGTGACTCGTCGAGCGCCGCAGCGACAAGGTTCTTTGCGGTGGGGATGTCGCGTTGGCTGGTCGAAGGCTTGTCGTCGATTCCGCCGACGTAGACCAGCGTGCCTTTCGGATCGATCACGTACATATGGGGCGTGGTGCGGGCACCGTATTGCTTTCCGACTTTGCCGTCCGGATCGAGCACGAAAGCGGTCGGCGCCGACTTCCAGTCCTTGAGGATTGCCTGCGAGCGTACCGGGTCGCGGAAGTTGCTGTGCTTGGGGCTGGTCGAATTGACCCCCAGCCACACCACGCCCTTTTGCGTGTACCTGGCCTGCAAAGACTGCATGTTCCCGCTTTCGTAGTGCTTCTGCACGAACGGGCACTCGGAGTTGAACCATTCCAGTACCACGTACTTTCCGCGGTAGTCGGAGAGCTTTTGCATCTTGCCGTTGATATCCACCAGGCTGAACTCGGGCGCGGCCTGGCCCGGCGCGGCCGCGGCCTGCACCAGGGAGACCAGCGATGCCATTGATATCGCGAGTAACGCAGCAACGAGCTTGTTCATGTTTCCTCCTTTCATCGATATGCGAGAAACAGTACTTTCATGAAGGCGGCGCCGCTTCGTCGATTGCGCGCAGCACGCGTTCCTTGGTGAGCAATTCCGGAAGCAGGATCGGCGCGCCCTGGCTTCCCGCCGCATAGACTGCATATACCGGCACACCTATGCGTCCCAGGTCGCGCAGCGCAGCGGTGATTTGCGCATCCTGGTTGGTCCAGTCCGCGCGCAGTTGCACCACCTTGCGTTGCTCGAATCGGGTATGCACGGCGTCGGACTCGAGCACCAGGCGCTTGTTCACCTGACAAGTTACGCACCAGGCCGCGGTAAAGTCGACGAAAACCGCGCGTCCTTCGGCCCGTGCCGAGGCCAGCGCGGCCGGGGACCACCGTTTCCACGGGCCGCTGACTTTTTCCGCAACCGCCTCGGCCGTATTGTTGCCGGGCCACGCGAACAGGCAGCCCACGACCGCGAGCACGAGTGCGGCGATCATGGTCGCGCGCTTGCCGCTTTCGGTGGTAGCGCGCCAGCGACCCATCAGCCACAGTGCCGCCGCAATCAGTGTGAGCCCCGCGAGCAGGCGCGCGACGGCATCCACACCTGCCTGTCTTCCCAGCACCCACGCCAGCCAGACGACTGTCAGATAAAGCGGGAAGGCGAGCACCTGCCTCAGGGTCTCCATCCAGCGCCCGGGGCGCGGAATGCGCCTGATCAGGGCGGGCCAGAAGCACAACAGCAGGTAGGGACTGGACATGCCCAGCGCGAGAGCGGAGAACACCAGCATCGCCACGATGGCCGGCTGCGTCAGCGCGAAGCCAAGCGCCGCGCCCATGAACGGCACAGTGCACGGCGTGGCAACCAGTGTTGCCAGCAGACCGGCCAGCGCCGAGTCGGCGTAATCGTTGCGCAGTCGCAATTTGCCAGCAAGCGACTGTAACGACGACCCCACCTGGAACAATCCGCTCAGGTTAAGCGCCAGCACGAAGAACAGAAATGCCAGTGCTGCCACCACCGGTGGCGATTGCAGTTGATAACCCCAGCCCAGCGCCTCGCCCTGGGCGCGCAACGCCAGCAGTATCCCCGCCACCACCCAGAACGACACCATCACTCCTGCCGCAAACGCCAGCCCGTGCGCGCGCAGCCTTGCGGGCTTGCCGCGAGCCTGTTCGATGAAGCCGAGCACCTTGATCGAAACCACCGGAAACACGCAGGGCATCAGATTGAGAATCGCCCCGCCGAGCAACGCCAGGCCGAGCGCAGCCAGCAGCCCGAGATCGGCGAAAGGGCTCAGGGCCGGCTCCTCGAGGATCTCGTCGGCCAGCGCGGATGCCGACTCGACCGGCACCTCCACCACAGCGGCGGAAATACCCTTGGCAAGGCCAGGTTCGGCCACGATCAGGCCGGTCAGCGGGCCGGATTTCGAGCGAACCTCGGTTGCGGTGGCAACGCGTACCTCGTAGCCGCCCGCGGTCCTGATCATCCGCTGCGGCGAGGCGTTCGCAATCCAGCCGTCCTGGTCCGGAAAGAGCGTGAGGTTATGGATGCGAGTGAGTCGTGCCTGCGCGCTCGACAGCCGCAGCACCAGATCATCGCCGCGCAGGTAGGCATCGAGGTTCCAACCCTCCAACGCGCGCGGCAACTGCTCGCGGGTGCGCTCGATTGCCTTTGCCCATTTCGGGTCAGCCGCCGCCGGCTCGTTGCCCACCGGCAACATGAAGCTGAAGGTCGCATCCCCGGGAATGCAGATTTCCTCGCAGACCAGCCAGTCTGCCCTCGCGGTTATCGGCACGGCGCTGCCGGCGGCAAGTCCGGCAGGTACCTGAATGTCTGTCAGAAGGAGTATTTCTCCCTCGTAACCGAAATTGGTGAGCGGTCCGACGTTGATGCGCCGTGGCGCCGGCCACTGGATCGGGCCGGCCGAGAAACCCTGGGGCAAGGCCCACGCAATCCTGGTGGGCAGACCCGAATCGCCGGGATTCTTCCAGTAAGTGTGCCAGCGCTTCTCCATCTTCAGCCGCAGCGCCACGGTCAGCGGCTCTCCAGGACGCAGGCTGGATTTCTCGGGAATGAGTTCCACTTCGATGTGCGGACGCTGCACCGGCTCCGCCGCTACCGGCGCGATCGACGCGACCGCTGTGATCAGGAAGACGAGGAGGGTTGCAAGCCAGCGCATGACGATCAGATTGTCGGGTTGTCCGGAAGGTCAGAGTATCGCGTCGGCGGATAGTTCTTGCAGAGTTGGCGTTTGCGCGCCGCCTGCCGAACCCGACAGCGCGCATTCCGGCGCGATTGTAGCGCCGTTCGCCGGAATGGGCGCGAGCGGCGTTGAGCGGTCGCGGTCCGCTGTGGCAGGATGCGGCGATGCTTGCCCGCCTTTTCTGCGCGGTTCTGCCCGCCATGCTCACGGCCGCGTTGTTGGCGCCTGCAAGTGCATCTCAGGCACAGACCCGCATCGCGTCGCAAAGCCTCGTCGAGTTCGCCTCGGTGAAGCAGGGCAGGGAGATACTTGGCCGCGTGGACGATTATGTCTCGCGCATGGGCCCATTCGACCGGATGTTGAGGCTGAAGACCGCACGCGCGGTGTCCGAGCGCGAGTTTCTCGATTTCGCCATGGACAACGTGTTGCCCTGGACCGAGGAAGAAAAGGCGCACGTGGGCGCGATCGTTGCGTCTCTGGCCGGCGAACTGGAAAAACTCGACGCACCATTTCCCGCCCGCGTGCTGCTGGTGAAGACCAGCGGGCGCGAGGAAGAGGGGGTAGCGCATACCCGCGCCAACGCGGTCATGCTGTCGCAGCGAAGCCTGGGCGCCACCGCCGAGGAGCTTGCCGACCTGCTCGCCCACGAACTGTTTCACGTGTTGTCCCGCCACGACCGCGCCTTGCGCGCGCAGGCTTATCGCATCATCGGCTTTCACCTGTGCCCGGAAATCGCCCTGCCGGCGCAATTGGCGCCGATCAGGATCACCAACCCCGATGCGCCTGTGAACGATGCGTACATCGATGTGGTTGCGGACGGCAAGCCGGTCGCGGTGATGCCGGTGCTGCTGTCGCGATCGCCGACGTTCGACCTGGCCATCGGGCGCGACATCGTTGACTACTGGATGCTGAAACTGCTGGTTCTGGAAACGGCGGATGCAGTCGGCCGGATGAGGCCGGCGCTGCGCGAGGGCGAGCCGGTGCTTCTGGCCGTGTCGGCGGTATCCGGATTTTCCGAGCAAGTCGGTCGCAATACCGGATACATCATTCATCCGGAAGAAATCCTCGCTGACAATTTTGCACTGATGCTGACCGGCCGCAGCGTCGAGAGCCCGGAGGTGCTGCGCAAGCTTCGGGAATTATTCGCGCGGCGCCAGTGACTCGCGCGGTCCGGCGTTCAGTCACCACTGCGACGGACGATGGCGCCCTGCCTCCTGGCCAGATCCGGAAGCAGCCGCGTACCCAGCCCCGGGCCATTCAACGGATGGATGTAGCCATCGCGCACCACCGGCAGGTCGGTGAGAATGTCCTTGTACCAGGTCGAATAGTAGGCTCGCACCACCTCCATGATCAGGGCATTCGGGATGTGCGCCATGAAATGGATCGAGGCGACCCAGACCACAGGTCCGTTGCAGTCGTGCGGCGCGACCGGACGCTGCCAGGCTTCGGCGAGCGCGGCGATCTTGCGCGCTTCGGTCAGGCCGCCGCACCAGCCGATGTCGAGCATGACGACGTCAGCGGCCTGGTTGGCGAGAACGTCGCGGAACGGATACGTGCCGCCCAGCGTTTCGCTGGCGCACACCGGTATCGTGGTCGAGCGCGCGTACTCGGCGAGCGTGTCCACGTCGCACATCTTGATCGGGTCCTCCGACCAGAACGGGCGGTACGGTTCCAGCGCTCTGGCGATCTGTTTCGCCTGCTGCAGGTTCCACAGCGAATGGAATTCCGCCATCACCTCGATCCGATCGCCCACCGCCTCGCGGATCTTGCGCCACGGTTCCAGGGCGATGTCGAGGTCGCGTGCGCGGAAATGAAGCCGCCGCCGTTGTCCTCGGCGTAGGGATCGAAGGGCCAGATCTTCATCGCGGTGTAGCCTTCCTCGAGCAGACTTTGCGCGAGTTCGTCGGCGCGGTGCACGAAGGCGATCTGGTCGTCGTACGGGCCTTCGGCCTTCGGCGCCGGGTCGCCCGACACGCAGCGAACGCCGCGCCACGCTCGGCGTGTTGTAGTTGTAGCCGGCGCAGGTGTTGTAGGCACGGATGCGGTCCCGCGTCATGCCGCCGAGCAGCACGTGGATCGGCTGGTTCGAGCGCCTGGCCGAGGATGTCCCAGAGCGCGACGTCCACCACGGAGGCGGCGCGGACCTCGGTGCTACTGCTGGCAAAACCAAGATAGCTGCCCATCAGGTGTCTGCTGTGCTTCTGGATCTCCCGCGGATCCTTGCCCAGCAGGTAGGGCGCAACCAGATCGTGAAGTTGCGCTTCCACCGCCAGCGCGCCACGCGAGGTCTCGCCCAGGCCAACCAGGCCCTGGTCGGTATGGATCTGCGCCAGCAGCAGATTGGGCCTGTCCGGCAGGCGCAGGGTTTCGATCGCCGTGATTTTCATCGCAAGCTCCATTCTCTATCTCAGTTCCTCGGCCCGGATGCCGCGCGCGCGCACCAGCTCGCCCCAGCGCCTGGATTCCGCGCGGATATGCGCACGGAAGTCCTCCGGCGTGCCGCCGCCGACTTTCACATCCATGTCCGCGAATTGCCTGAGGACCTCGGGATCGGACAGCGCCTCGTTGAAGGCCTTGTTGATGCGTTCGATGATGTGTGCCGGGGTTTTCTTCTGCGCCATCACGCCGAACCATGGCGCAATCACGAAGCCCGTGAAAGCCGGCCTCCTGCATGGTCGGCACTTCCGGCAGGTGGGTCGAACGTTGCGCGCCGGTGATCGCAAGCGCGCGTAACGCGCCCGCCTTGATCTGCGGAAGGATGGAGGGCGTGTTGTCGAAGAACATGTCGATCTGTCCACCGCGCAGATCGGTGATCGCCGGCGCCGAGCCGCGATAAGGCACGTGAAGGATGTCGATGCCCGCGGCCTGCTTGAACAGCTCGCCGGAGAGGTGCGGGCTGGAGCCGTAGCCCGATGATCCGAACGTCAGCTTGCCGGACTGTCGCCTCGCCAGCGCGACCAGTTCCGCGACACTGTTGGCCTTCACCGCAGGGTTCACGGTGAGCACGTTCGCGATCGACCCGAACAACACGATCGGGGTGAAATCGCGTTCCAGGTCGTAGGGAAGGTCATGGTAGATCGCAAGGTTGATCGCGCAGGTGCCGATGGTGCACTGGATCAGCGTGTAGCCATCGGGCGCGGCCCGCGCCGCCGCCTCGGTGCCGATGTTGCCGCCGGCACCGGGACGATTTTCGATGACGATCGGTTGGCCCAAGGCGCGCCCGGCGCGCTCCGAGATCACGCGCGCGATCAGGTCGGAGGACCCGCCAGCGGGGAATGGCACGATCAGGTTGACCGGCCGCGCCGGATAAGCCTGTTCCTTGCCGCAGGCCGCAACGACAACAAGCAGCAGCGCTGCGGCACCGAGGCCGCACGCGCGCCGGATGTGCCCGAGCTGGGGTCGTGACACTTCCCGTCTCCTCCGTGTCATTCGGCAATTCTACCGGCGAACCTGCGCCAGTTCCGGAAGGAGGTCGCGCGCGCTTAGCGGTAGATCAGAACCGGGATTTTCGAGTGCGTCGCAACCTTGGTGGCCTGGCTGCCCAGCAGCAGGCCGGAAAGACCGGTGCGGCCGTGCGAGGCCATGAATATCAGGTCGCACTTTTTCTTCTTCGCCGCCTCCACGATGGCTTGCCAGGGTGCGAGGCGGGCCAGATGCAGGCTCGCGCATGCGACGCCCGCTGCCTTGGCTTCCTTCTCGATAACCGCGAGGAACTTCTGCGCGGTCTTTTTCGAGCGCTCGTCCCATTCGGTGCGCGACATCAGATCGGGCGGGAAGTACTCGCCGTAGGCGAGAATCTCGTAGGGTTCGGGCGAATAAAAGCCGGTGACCCTGGCGCCGGTGGATTTCGCAAAAGCGATTCCGGCCTTGATGGCTTTCTTCGACAGCGCCGAACCGTCGGTCGGAACTAGGATGTTCTTGAACATTAGGATCCCCTTCGGAAAGATACGAAAACCCAGTTTGTGCGTGCGCATAAGTTTCGCATTGATGCAGATCAATGCGCCCGCCGCCAGCAAGGCTTCGGGTATAGTTCGCCCGACTCACAGTACTCTTATGACGTGACTCCGCATACCCTCGAAGTCCTGCGCCTGTTGCAGAACGGTGAATTCCGGTCCGGCGAAGCCATCGGTAAGGCGCTGGGGATCACGCGCGGCTCGGTGTCGAACGCGCTCGCCAACGTCGATGAATTCGGCCTCACTGTCCACAAGGTGCACGGGCGCGGCTATCGCCTGGTCACGCCGGTGCAGTGGTTGTCCCGCGCCGAAATCCTAAAGCAACTTGGCGGGCAGGCGGCACACTTCTGCATCGAAGTCGTGGACGAAACTGGTTCGACCAATACCGACCTGCTGGAGCGCGCGGCACAGGGAGCGCCCTCCGGTACGGTGCTCGTGGCTGAATTGCAGACGCGCGGGCGCGGACGGCGCGGCCGCGGCTGGCATTCTGGGTTGGGAGGCGCGCTCACGTTTTCGGTCCTGTGGCGATTCGAGCAGGGGGCGGGTTTTCTTTCCGGGCTTAGCCTCGCGGTTGGCGTCGCGCTGGCGAGGGTGTTGAGAAAGCGCGGAGCGGAAGAAGTAATGCTGAAATGGCCGAACGATGTGCTGTGGCGCCACCTCAAGCTTGCCGGCATCCTGATCGAGCTTGCCGGCGACGTGATGGGGCCCACCGTTGCAGTGATCGGCGTGGGAATAAACCTGCGCCTGCCGGACCTGGTTAAGGAACGCATCGACCAGCCGGTGGTGGACCTGGCAAGGATCGGCATCGAAGTGGGCCGCAACCGGCTGTTTGCAGAGATACTTGCTGAACTCGATGTGGTTCTCAGCAAGTTTTCCGTAGAGGGCTTCGCGTCGTTTCGCCGGGAGTGGGACCGGATGCACGCGTACCAAGATAGAATGGTGCGTCTGCGAATGCCGGACAAGTCCGAACTCGAAGGCGCGGTCGAAGGGGTCGCCGAGGACGGTGCGCTGATGATCAAGACCCGCTCCGGTATGCGCAAGTTCTACGGCGGAGAGCTGAGCCTGCGGCCTGCCGCGTAAGCGCGAGATCCCATTCAAACCCGAAAGTCCCACGAACCGTGATCCTTGCCGTCGATGCCGGCAACAGCCGAGTCAAATGGGCGCTCCATGACCGCATTGCCTTCGTCGAAGAAGGCCGGGTGGCGCTGGCCGACCTCGGCCTGCTTGAACAGGCGTGGGCGCATCTGCCCGCCGTGGACGAGGTCGTCGTCGCCAATGTGGCCGGCGAGGCGGTGCGTGGCGGTTTGCAAAAACTGTTTGCCAGGTGGAAGGCCCAACCGCGGTGGATCGCCGCAACCGCAGCCCAGTGCGGTGTTGTCAGTCGCTACGACAGTCCGTCGCAACTTGGCGCGGACCGCTGGGCGGCACTGATCGGTGCGCGCCAACTGGTTACCGGCTCCTGTCTGGTGGTCAATGCAGGCACCGCGATGACGGTGGATGCCCTGAGCGCGCAGGGGGAGTTTCTCGGCGGCATCATCGTCCCGGGCTTTGCCCTGATGCATGAAGCGCTGGCTTCGAATACCGCGGGTCTGTCCTCCGAACGCGGCAATTTTGCGGCGTTTCCGCGCAACACCCGCGATGCCGTCACCAGCGGTGCGGTACAGGCGCTGTGCGGCGCAGTGGAACGCATGCGCGCGGCGATGGTGGCGGACCGGCACGGCGAACCGGCTCTCCTGATCGGTGGCGGCGCCGCGGAAGTCGTGGCGCAACGGCTCGGCAGGCCGGTCAGGATCGCCGACAAGCTGGTGCTGGAAGGACTGGTGCAAATCGCACAGGAGCGCGGATGAGGTGGGTCTTCCTGCTGCTGCTTGCGGTCAACGTCGGGTTCGGCGTTTTCGTTTACCTCAGGGACAAGGCGCCGAATCCGGATGCGCAGCTCGTCGCGCTGCAGATGAATGCGGATAAGGTGCAGATCGTGCCGCCAAGGCCGGCGCCAGCGCCGGTGCCGGCTTCGGTGCGCGCGACCTGTGTCGAGTGGGGCAGTTTCGGCGCCGGCGAACTGGCGCGCGCGCAGGGCGCCCTGGATCGTATCGCTCTCGGAGCGCGTGCGCGCCGGTCAGAGGTCGGCGTGACCGCGGGCTACTGGGTGTACGTGCCGCCGATGCGATCGCAGGCGGCGATGGAACGCAAGGCCGCCGAACTCAGGAACCTGGGAGTCGATGAATACTTTCCGATTCTGGAACCGGGCCGGTGGCGTTATGCGATTTCGCTGGGCGTGTTCCGCAGCGAGGAGGGCGCGACCAGATTCCTGGCGCAACTGCGGCAAATGGGCGTGCGTTCGGCAACAGTCGGCGAACGCGAACAGCGCGTGACCCAGGCGGCATTTCTGATCAGCGAACCGACAGAAGAGGAATCGGCAAAACTGTCGGACCTGAGGAACGAGTTCCAGGGCTCCGAATTGCGTACGGTCGAATGCCGCTGACGTTCAAATCCCTGAAACACGGACGACACTCACCTCACCCCGTCCCTCTCCCCCCGAAAGCGGGCGGAGAGGGTGATAACGACACAGCGGCCAAGATCGCAGACTCTTGGCACTTCCTCTCCAGCTTGCTGGAAAGGGGGTGGTGAAGCGTTTTTCTCTGTGTACTCTGCGATCTCTGTGGCTGGTTTGTTTTCGCTGTTCTAGATCGGGACCAGCACGCGGGTGCCGAAGCTGTCTTCCCTCAGTTCCAGCCGACGCGAGTGGAATGCGACCAGCGCGGCCCGGTGGCCGACGCTGATGATGGTGGTGCCGGGCAGCCTTTCCTTCAGCATCCGGTAGAGCTTCTCTTCGGAAGCATCGTCGAGCGCGGAGGTCGCCTCGTCGAGGAATAACCACGCCGGTTTCTGCAGTATCGCGCGCGCAAAGGCGATGCGCTGCTGTTCGCCGGGCGAGAGCTGCAGTGCCCAGTGCTGGTGATCGTTGATCCGGTTTACGAGTTGTGGCATCCCGATCGCGTCGAGCACTTCCTTTATTTGTTCGTCGGAGAAATCTTCAGGGGATGCAGGGTAGCTGACGACGTCGCGAATCGTGCCGATCGGAAGGTAGGGGCGCTGCGGCAGGAACAGGACGCGGAAGCCCGCCGGCAGTCGCATGCGTCCCTTGCCAAAAGGCCAGATCCCGGCGATCGCCCGGAACAACGTGCTCTTTCCGGACCCGGAGGGCCCGCAGATCAGCAGGCTCTCGCCCGATTTCATGATCGCGTTGGAAGCGGAAATCAACGGCTGGCCGTTCGGGAGGTTGAGAGCGACGTCGTCGAGAACAAGATCTTCGTCGCCATCCTGCGTCTGCCGCACTCCGGACTCCTGCCGCATGTCTTCGTGAGCTTTCTCGATCGCATAGTGGAAGCCGAGCAGACGGTCTGCGGTGGCCTTCCAGGCGGCGAAGGTGTTATAGGCTCCAATGAACCATGACAGCGAGCCCTGCACCTGTCCGAAGGCGTTCGAAATCTGCATCAGCCCGCCGAGCTGTATGGTGCCGGCGAAATAGCGATTGCCGGCGACGACGAACGGGAAGATCACCGCCAGCTGGTTGTAGCCGATGGTAAAGGAGTTGAGGACTTTCTGGCGCTTCATGATGCTCCACCAGTTGTTGACCACGTTGGCGAAGCGCGAGCGGAAATTCCTGAGCTCGTCATCCTCGCCGCCATACAGCGCCACACCCTCGCTGTTTTCGCGGAAGCGCACCAGCGAGAAGCGGAAGTCTGCTTCGAAGCGCTGCTGGTTGAAATTGAGCCCGATCAGCGCCTTGCCGATCTTGTGGGTGAGCCAGGTGCCCACGATGGCGTAGACCAGTGCCGCCCAGACCATGTAACCCGGAATGACGATCTCGCCGCCGTTGTAGGGGATCGCGAACGGCCCGGACAGGGTCCACAGGATGCCCACGAAGGAGCCCAGCGTGACCACGGCATTGAGGAACCCGAGCGAAAGACTGAGGGTCTCGTCCACGAACAGCTTGAAATCCTCGGCGATACGCTGGTCGGGGTTGTCGGCGGGGGCGCCGGTGAGCTGCATGGTGTAGTAGGTGCGCTCCGCGAGCCAGCGCTTGAGGTACACGTCGGTCATCCAGCGCCGCCAGCGGATCTGCAGCATCTGGTTCAGGTAGAAGGCATAGACCGCCATCGTGATGTAGATGGCCGCGAGGATCGCGAACCGGATCATCAAGCGGAAGAACTCGTCCTTGTTCTTCTCCTGCAGCGCGTTGTAGAACACGTTGTACCAGGAATTGAACTGGACGTTCATGTAGACCATGGCGAGTGTCAGGCCGATTACCGCGGCGAGCAGCAACCAGGCGGAGTAGCGTTCCTCGGAGGACCAGTAAGGCTTGATCAGTCCCCACGTGTCACTCACGAAACTCGGTCTGGCGGACATGGAAGCTTCCTTCAGTAAAGATGATGGATCAGGGTTTGCGGATGCGTGAGATCAGCGACGTGGTGGAACGTTCGAACCGGAACGGAATGGAAATGACCTTGCCGCCCCAGCCCGCCACTTCCTTGCCGCCCACGATTCTATCAACCGGCCAGTCGCCGCCCTTGGCCAGGACATCGGGACGGCAAGCGAGTATGAGCGCGAGCGGATTGTCGTCTTCGAACCATGTGGCGAGGCACACGCTTTCCAGCGCAGCGACCACGGCCAGGCGGTCTTCCAGTGTATTGATCGGCCGGTCCGGTCCTTTGCCCAGCCGTCTCACCGATGCGTCCGAATTGAGCGCCACCAGCAGGCTGGAGCCCAGCGCCCGCGATTCGGCAAGATAAGTGACGTGCCCGCGGTGCAGCACGTCGAACACGCCGTTGGTAAACACCAGCGGGCGCGACAGCGCGCTCACCCGCGCCGGCAGTTCGCCGGGCGGGGATATTTTTCTTTCCAATGAGGGGTGGTGGGTCATGGCGCCGGTTCCCGGTGGCGCCATGATACAGGCGGGTGAAGGGGCCGTGCTCGCGCCGGCCCTCAGGCCGCCGTCCTGATCAGCTGCTTGCGGTAGCGGGACAATTCCTGCACGGCGCGAATCGGCTGGTCGAACAGTCTCGACAGGTTATGCAGGATCATTTTTACCACCTTCGCTTCCCAGTCGCGCCCGAAGCTGATCTGCGAGTCGAGCCAGTGCTCCAGCCAATCCGGGTCGGGCAGTTTGCTCTGCACGGTGTCGTTCGGGAACAGGGTCTTGGCCACGTGCAGGTTGGTCGGATGCAGCGGTTTGCCGCTGCGCTGGCTTGACGCCATCAGCAAACCGACCTTGGCGAACGCGATCCTGGCGGCATCGCCGAAGACCACGATGGCCTTCTTCATGTAGCGCAGATACGCGCCGCCGTGGCGCGCCTCGTCCCGCGAGATGATGTCGTAGATGCTGCGGATCACGGGTTCGGAATGCCACTGCGCGGCGCATCGATACCAATGGTTCAGGCGTACTTCGCCGCAGAAGTGCAGCATCAGGGTCTCCAGCGGCGGCGCCGGGTCAAAATCGAAGCGCACCGCGTGCAACTCCTGCGTCGGTCGGCACCAGATGGGGGCGGAAGCGGCGCAGATACTCGATGAGCACCAGCGAGTGCTTCTGCTCCTCGTAGAACCACACCGACATGAAGGCCGAGAAGTCGCCGTCGTGACGGTTGTCGCGCAGGAACATCTCCGTCGCGGGCAGCGCCGCCCACTCGGTAATGGCGTTCATCTTGATGGTGAGAGCCTGCTCTTCGGAGAGTTTGTCGCCGTCAAAGCTGTCCCATGGCACGTCGCTGGCCATGTCCCAGCGCACGCTCTCAAACGCCTTGAAGAGTTCCGGATACAGCAACGTCGAGGGTTTCTATAGTGGCTCGCGATTCTTGCGGTTTATTTTTGCAAGGGGATCTACGGCAGGGTTTTTGGCATCAATGCAGGCCATCCGCCGGAAGGATGCAGGGCTGGCAACCGGGCTTGCCTCTCGGTCTTGGGCGCTCCCCGCCGCATCAATCGCGGCTTCCGGTCTGTGCGGAGGCCCTTTCAGGCGGCGCGAGTATACCCTGTTCGGATGAGCCGGGCGCCCTCGCGGTCAAGCCGTCCGGCCGGCGATCACTAGCCGCTGTGTTCGGCGCGCCATTCTTTAGTCAGTACGATCATCTGCTCCAGGCTCGGTATCAGTTGCACGCCGACGAGCGGCTTGCGAATGCGGGCCGCAGCGGCCCCGCCAGCCCACAGCAAAACCGCGGCGGGCAGCATGGCGCGCAATTCCCGCAGGCCGTCGGTCGCTTTTGCTTCCGAATAAGCGGAACTGAAAGACAAGGCTACGATGTCCGCTCGATGTGCCTGTGCGGCGGCGACTATGTCTGCGGCCGGCGTCTCTGTGCCGAGGGGTATGCACGAGGAACCTTCCACCACGAGCAGCGCCTCGGCCATCAGCAGGCCCAAGCCGTGCAGCTCCCCGGGCAGCGAGGTCAGCAGCACCCGCGGTGCGCGTCCTTGCAGCTGGATCATGCCGATCGCGTTGCGCAGCATGTTCCGTATCAGTTCCGAGTAAAGATGCTCCTCGAATACCGCCAGATAGCCGCGCATCCAGGCCTCGCCGACTGCAATGTTCAGCGGTGCGACCGTATCGAGAACGAAGTTGTGCAGCCCCTGACGCGCAGCGGTCTGGGCCAACTGCCGGCGTAACTCGGTGAGTTCATGCGCCTTGATCAGGCGAAGGAAGACGTCGATGTCCTCGTGCATGGCTGCTTCGTCGGCAGGCTGGCTCCCCAAGGACTGTAATGCCTCCACCGACTGTCCGATGATCTTCCCGGGGCGGTAGCCACGGTCCATCAGGCGTTTGATTAAGCGCAGTTTTTCCACTTCACCCGGGGTATAGGCGCGCTCCCCGTTCGGGTCACGCTGCGGCTTCGGAAAGGTGTAGCGACGTTCCCACATGCGCAAGGTGTCCTTGCTCAATCCGGTATCCCGCTCGACCGCGCTTATGTTGATCATGGTTTCTTCCCGTTTTTGGTTGCCCATACCTCTAGTATTATTATGTCCAGGACAAATAATTGACAATCGTGCATTAAGAGCGCATTATGCTCTAAATATGATTATTTGACTAGGACAAAATGATGAGCTGGCTAATTGCGGTGTTGGCGTCCTTGGCATTGGCAGAGCCACTGGTAACCGTAACCGCAGGATCCTGTCGCTTGGACGGCTCCGGGCCCGTGTCCCTGAATTTGGCTGCACCCCTGGAAGTCTTTGGAACCAACGTGGGTGCCGTCTCGGTACCGACACCAAGTGGCGGCACGGTTGAAATGGCAGATGCCGATATTGAAAGTTATCTGCGTCTGCATTCCGGATTTGCGCGCGGCGAGACGCGCTCACTGCTCATGCCCTGGTCCGAATTGCGGGCGCTGGCGCGTTAGCTCGAAGTCTCGGGCGCGCAAGATGTGTCAAGAAAGTGGGCTCGCGGCCGCGCCGCGCGTGCCGAATGAATGCGATGAGACTGCGAGATTCTCGCCGTCGCAATGGTTTCAGCGAGGGTCGGCGCATTCGTGCGTCCGGCTCGAACCCGGATGTTCCTCTCCCCGGACCGGGTTTGCCCGCCTGATTTCGTGCCAGGGATGTTCCAGTCCTTCACGAGGCTGGCCCGCGCTGATTCAATTTGATGTCACGGCGTACGGTTTCCGGAGGGGGCGCTTGCGGTGGCGTCCGTCGGCATTTTTTGTAGCGTAGATGACAATGAATTGCCACGAAGGGAGCGGCGCTGAGTGAATAGGGGTATCCGCATTGCCGTGGTCGGCGCCGGCGTGCGCCTGATGCGCCGGCTGATCGGTTGAAGTCCGGTGGCGGGGTGAAGCGCTACGATGTGGCACTGGCGTGGTTCCGCCGCGATCTGCGCAGCTACGATCACGCCGCGCTCCATCACGCCCTGAAGGAGGCGCGACAGGTTCACTGCGTGTTTGTGTTCGACACCGAAATTCTCGATCAGCTAGAGAATCGCGAGGACCGCCGCGTCGAGTTCATCTGGTGGAGCGTGGCGGAACTGCAGCGATCATTGGAGGAATCGGGCGGAGGCCTGCGCGTGCTGCATGGCCGGGCACGCGATCTGATTCCACAACTGGCACGTTCGCTCGGTGCGCAGGCGGTATACGCGAACCATGATTACGAACCGCAGGCCAATGACCGCGATGATTCGGTGGCGCGCGAACTCGCATCCCACGGCCGCGCTCTGCACACTTACAAGGACCAGGTGATTTTCGAGAAAGACGAGCTGCTGACCCGGGATGGTCGGCCGTTCACTGTATTCACGCCTTACAAGCGTGCCTGGCTTGCCAAATTCGAGCCGTGGCATGCCAAAGGCTATTCGGTGGACCGGTATCGCGAATCGCTGGCGCGAGGGGACGGACGGAAATTGCCGGCGCTCGAAGACCTGGGATTTCGAATGACCAACCTGCTGCAGATGAAGCTGCCGACCGGGATGTCCGGCGCAAGGCAATTGTTCCAGGACTTTCTCGAGCGGATCGACGACTACAGGGACAAGCGCGATCTTCCCGGTGTGCGCGGTGTGTCCTACCTTTCGGTGCATCTGCGATTCGGCACCATTTCAATCCGAGAACTGGCGCGCACCGCGGCATCTGTTCAATCGCAGGGTAGCGACGCCTGGCTTTCGGAGCTGATCTGGCGCGAGTTCTACTTCGCCGTCCTGCATCACTTTCCGCACGTGGTGCAAGGCGCTTTCAAGCCGGAATATGACGCCATCCGGTTTCCCAATCCCGAAGGCCATTTCGCGGCATGGTGCGAGGCGCGCACCGGCTATCCGCTGGTGGATGCGGCGATGCGCCAGCTCAACAGCACCGGCTACATGCACAACCGGCTGCGCATGGTGACGGCTTCGTTCCTGGTAAAGGACCTGCACGTGGACTGGCGCTGGGGGGAGCGGTACTTTGCAGCCCGGCTGATTGACTTTGATCTGGCCGCGAACAACGGCGGCTGGCAGTGGTCGGCTTCGACCGGATGCGATGCGCAACCCTACTTCCGCGTATTCAATCCGGTCTTGCAGTCGCGGCGATTCGATGGCGACGGGCGGTTCATGCGCATGTATCTCCCGGAGCTGGCGAAAGTGAGTTCGGACGCCATCCACGAGCCATGGAAGATGAGCGCGCAAGAGCAACAGGCTGCCGCCGTGAGCATTGGATTGGACTACCCGTCACCGATCGTGGACCACGACTTGGCCAGGAAGCAAACACTCGAACTCTACCGGACGGTCAGAAGGATCTGATCGGACGCGACCATAAAGAAAAAAGCCCCTCGCGGGGCTTTCTTCGTTGTAGTTCTGATTCTCAGTCGATGTACTCGAAAAGCTTGATCACTCTCTGCGCGCCGCTGGTGGTGGCAGCGGTCTGTGCTGCGGACTCGGCTTCGGCCCGGGTCACAAGTCCCATGAGAAACACGGTGCCGTCCTCCGTCACAACTTTCACACTATTGGTACTGTTGTTCTCGTTCTGCATCAGACGCCCCATGACGCGGCTGTTCAGCAGCGCATCGCCGCTGCGGGAGATGAACGAACTATGGCCGGCCACGATCACTTCATTCTGCACATTGCGCACGTTTCGCACTTCCAGTGCAACGATGCTCAGATCCTGCCTGATCTCCTCGGTGGGGGCTTTGCCGGTGAGCAGCACGAAGCGATTGAAGCAGGTGGCGCTGACGTGAACTTTATCCTGGTACTTCTCCTTGATTCGGTCCGCGATCGTGAGTTCGATGGTCTGGTCCTCCTCCGCCATGGCGCTGGTGCGGCGGTCTTCGCCAACGACGCCGGCACAAGACTGCAAGAGGGGCACAAGGGCCAGGATCACCACGATGAATCGGATGGGCGTTTTCATTCATTCCACTCCTAACAACAGACAATCGATGGCGTCGCACATGCAGTGCAGGCACAGCAGATGGACTTCCTGAATGCGCGCCGTTCTGTCCGCAGGCACGCAAATATGCACGTCGTTCGGGCCGAGCATTCCGGCCATCTTTCCGCCCTTCTTGCCGGTAAGCGCGATCACGCCCATGTGCCGGTCGTGCGCGGCATGTATGGCCTCCATGACATTGGGTGAATTGCCGCTGGTTGAAATCGCCAGCAACAGGTCCCCGGATTTGCCGAGCGCGCGCACCTGCTTCGAGAATACCTCGTTGTAGCTGTAGTCGTTGGCGATCGAGGTAAGCGTGGACGTGTCGGTGGACAGCGCCATCGCCGCCAGAGGCGGGCGTTCCATCTCGAAGCGGTTCAACAACTCGGCTGCGAAGTGCTGGGCATCGGCGGCGGAGCCGCCATTGCCGCAAGACAGGATCTTGCCTTCGTTCTTCAGGCACTGCGCCATGCGCTCGGAGGCGCGCGTGAGCGGGTCGGCAAGCAGTTCCATCGCCTGCAGTTTCAAGTGGGCGCTGTCGGTGAAATGCTTGTTGATCCGGCTCTTGAGGTCCATCCTGAAATCAGGCTGCATTTCCGTTACCGGCGAATTATTGCACAAAGGGCGTGCGGACCTGGTGCATATCATGCTCATTCGCCGAATGCGTTTACCACCCAGTCAACCTCGGGAGTGTCGCCGTTCAGCAACACCGCATCGAAGCGGCAGGCTGGGAACTCGCTGTGTGCCGCCATGTAATGTCGTGCCGCCCGCAGGAGTTTTCTGCGCTTGCTCGTGGTGATGCTTTCGCCGGCGCCACCGAAATTGTGACTTCTGCGGTATCGCACTTCGACGAAAACCAGTGTCCTGGCGTCACGCAGCACCAGATCTATTTCGCCGAAACGGCAGCGGTAGTTGCGCTCCAGAAGCTTGAGGCCGTGCTTTACCAGGAAATCCGCCGCGGCATCTTCGGCCCAGGTCCCGCGATTGCTCATCGCATCAGGGGCGCTTCGAGCGGTTTGGCCCGGCCCCGGGAAAACTGCGCTGGAACCAGTGAGCGCGCAAATTGCTGGGTGTCGGTGGGCGTTATCGTGCCGGTCACGCCGTCCAGCGAAACCATCGGCTCGTACGGGCGCAACAATTCCTGCACGATCCGGTATGCGTCGATACCGAGTGCGTAGAACCGCTCCTGATCGAGCGCCCAGCCATGTGCATCAGGCCTCAGATAACTCATCACTGCGGGATGGTCCGGCTGCAGCAGCCAGGGCATGTCGAGAAAGCGCACACCTTCCAGATCGTAGTTGGCAAGCGTGTCGATATTGGTCGCGAATACCAGCGAAGTGGCATAGATCGGCAGATTGCCTCCCAGATATGAGCGAATGAAGCGTACGCGCGTTGCTCCCATGGTAAGGAATATTGAATCGGCCTTGGATGCCGGAAGTTGCTCGCGCAGCTTGGCAAGTGCGGAGGCTTCCGTCGTGTAGCTGAACTTTCCGGCGACTTCTGCCTTCAGCCGGCTCCATTCCACGAGAAAGGACTGAGCAATCCGATTGTCGAGGGAAGTCTCGCCGGCAACGACGAAGACCCTGCGTCCGCCGTGGCTGAACGCGAGCTGCGCAGCCTGGCGCGCTTCCGCCTCGATCTGCAGGCCGAATGAGTACAGGTCGCGAGGCATCAGCATGTCGCCCTCGGGGACATTGAGTGCGAGCGTGGGCACGCTGACCACGCCGCTCAGAGCGAGTGCCGTGACGCCGTTGCGGGTGAGGGGCCCGATCACGGCGTTGGCGCCACGCGATACTGCACGCTGATATGCAGTAAGAATCTCATCGGTGTCTTCCGTGGTGGCGTACACGGTTACGCCCTGTGTGTTTTCCTGCGTCAGTCCGGCGGCGGCGAGAATGCCAAGACGCACCGAGTCCGCGTGCTTGCCGAACGAGGTGGACTGCAGTGGCAGAATTACCGCGATATGTGCTTGCGCGGGTGGGGCGGTGGCGTTCCCGGTTTCCTGCGCGAGCACCATGCCGGTGGATAAGGCGCTGAGCGCCAAGTATAGTGACGCCGGAACCAACAGCGAAAAGGCCGGGCGAAGTTGCATAGTGAAGACACCAGACTGGCTGAGCCCACATTATATGTGGTGGCCACACCGATCGGGAACCTGCGCGATATCACGCTGCGCGCGCTCGAGGTATTGAAGTGCGTGGACAGCATTGCCGCCGAAGACACGCGAGTCACGCAGAAGTTGCTCAGCCACCATGGCATTCATGGGAAGCTGTTCGCACTGCATGAACACAACGAGCGCGATGCGGCAAGTCGCCTGATCGCGTTGCTCTCGGAAGGAAAATCGGTGGCGTTGGTATCCGATGCAGGCACGCCGGGAATCAGCGATCCGGGGACGGTGGCGGTGGCGCAAGTGCGTGAGGCAGGCTTTCGCGTAGTGCCGATTCCCGGCCCGAACGCCGCCATCGCCGCGATCGCGGCATCGGGAATGCGGGCCGCGACGTTCTGTTTCCACGGATTCCTGCCGGCCAGAAAGGGCGATCGCGAAACTGCGCTTGCGGAACTCAGCCGCCAATCCGGCCTGCTGGTGTTCTACGAGGCCCCGCACCGGATCGTCGCCTGCGTGGAGAGCATGGTGGCCGTGTTCGGCGGCGAGCGCCGCATCGGCATCGCTCGCGAGCTCACCAAGCTGTTCGAGCAGATTCAGGTCTGCCGGCTTGCAGAAGCCGGCGCCTGGCTGCAACATGACGCGGACCACCGCCGCGGCGAATTCGTGCTTCTGGTGGAAGGGTGCGTTGAAGACATCGCAAAGCCGGAGGACGATTCGCCGCGCGTATTGAAACTCCTGCTCGACGAGCTGCCGTTGAAGCAGGCGGTAAAGCTCGCCGCAGAGATCACCGGGACGAGAAAGAACAGGCTCTATCAGCGCGCGCTGGAACTCAAGAAGGAATGAAACAGAAATACTTGCGGGGCACCGGCCCCTGACGCCATGCAGATCACGCTCACCAAACCCGACGACTGGCATCTGCATCTGCGCGATGGTGACGCAATGAAAGCGGTGTTGCCGGATACGGCGCGGCGCTTCGCCCGCGCCATCGTCATGCCCAACCTCAGACCACCGATAACTACAGCCGCCGCGGCCGGCGCCTATCGCGACCGCATCCTCGCCTCCCTGCCCGCAGGCAGCAGTTTCCAGCCGTTGATGACGCTGTATCTCACCGACAATACCCGGGGGCAGGAGGTCCGCGCTGCGAAGTCGGGCGGCTTCGTGCACGCGGTGAAGTACTACCCTGCCGGCGCAACGACCAATTCGGATGCAGGCGTGACCGACATCCGGAGATGCTTCGAAACCTTCGAGACCATGGCCGAAGTCGGAATGCCGCTGCTGATACATGGCGAAACGACCGACGCGGAAGTCGATGTGTTCGACCGGGAAAAGTTTTTCATCGAGCGCACCCTGATCGCACTTGTGCAGCGTTTCCCGCGGCTGAAAATTGTCGTGGAGCACATCACCACCGCCAACGCGGTGAAGTTCGTGCTAAGCGCACCGGATACCGTGGCGGCGACCATCACGGCGCATCATCTTCTGCTCAACCGAAATGACCTGTTTCGCGGCGGGATCAGACCGCATCACTACTGCCTGCCGGTGCTCAAACGCGAAGAGCACCGCCAGGCGCTGGTAAATGCGGCTACTTCCGGCAACCCCAAATTTTTTCTCGGTACCGACAGCGCGCCGCACGCGCGTCACACAAAGGAAACCGGTTGTGGCTGCGCCGGAATCTACACCGCTCACGGCGGCATCGAGCTGTACGCGGAAGTATTCGACGCGGCCGGAGCGCTCGACAAGTTGGAGGGATTTGCCTCCTTTTTCGGTGCAGACTTCTACAGCCTGCCGCGCAATCGCGACCGCATCACGCTGAAGAAGAAAGCCTGGCCGGTGCCGGAGGAATTGCGCTACGGGGCCGACACGCTGGTGCCTTTGCGAAACGGCGCTTCGATCGCCTGGCAAATCGCGTAGCGCGAAGATGCTGGTGGTGCTGCAGGCTGCGGCGCACGTGGGGAACATGAAGTGACTGGAGAAATCGCTCGCATCGCTATTGCCATGAAAGGCGGCGCTATGGTGCGCGCCGCGAGTCGTGGATAATGAAGCAGGATGTGAGGAGGCATCGAGGAAGGCAGGAACAATGCCCGTGCGGTTGCATCAACACTCGTGGTGCATCGCCGCGAAAGTCTCGCTCAATGCGCGTGCGCGTTGACTGGGTGGCGACCAGTACCTAAGCTTCCGGTCGCTGTACGTTTAGATGACAGGGGGATAAATGAACAAGGCAGAACTCGTCGAAGCGATAGCAAAAAAAACAGGCGCCAGCAAAGCCATGGCAGACACCATGATCGATGCATTCATGGACGCCGTAACCGCATCTCTGAAGAAAAGCGAAAGCGTGACCCTGGTTGGCTTTGGAACCTTTTCCCAGGGCAAGCGGGCTGCGCGCACGGGCCGCAATCCCCAAACCGGTGCGGCGATCAAGATTCCGGCAGCCAGGACTGCGAAGTTTGCGGCAGGCGCAAAGCTCAAGGCGGCCGTCAACGGCAGGAAATAGCATCCAGCAGGAAAGAGAAAGCGATCATCTGAGGGGCGGAACGCCCCTCTTTTTTTGCCTGCGCGTCGTGCGATGCTGCGTTGCAGTCAAAGCAGACGGATAGAAGCTCCGATGGCGCAGGGCGTCGATGGGAGCGGTGTCAGGCGGGTGGCTGATTGGCACGGATGGCGTCCATTCGTGCTGAAACCGGCCGGGCAGTCGCTGCGCAATTCGCTTGCGCGGAGGACAACATCGCGCATGAGGCACCGGCAAGGCAAATCGAGCGCTGTTGCTGTGAATGCTGACTCTTGGCCGCGCAGCGGATCAAGGCCACGCCGCAACTAAATTCCGGGGACCCCGGCTTTCCAATGCGATAATCCACTCTGAAGCTGGCCGGGCAGTCGCTGCACAATTCGCTTGCGCAGAGGAAAGTCCGGGCTCCACAGAGCAGGATGCCGGTTAACGGCCGGACGCCGCGAGGCGATGGAAAGTGCCACAGAGAATAGTCTGCCCAAGTCTCAGCAATGAGAACGGCGATGGTGAAACGGCGGGGTAAGAGCCCACCGCGTTTCTGGCAACAGAAACGGCACGGCAAACCCCATCCGGAGCAAGACCAAATAGGGGGGCGATAGCGCGGCTCGCGCTGCTCCCGGGTAGGTCGCTCGAGCCGGCAGGCGACTGCCGGCCCAGATGAATGACTGCCGCAGCGCCGAAGGGCGTTCCACAGAACCCGGCTTACAGGCCAGCTTCACTCTCTCCCTTGCCCCGGTTTTCCGGCAGGGCATTGATTCCTGGATTTCATCGCGATGGCGCCAAACGCCATATTGTCGAAAAAACTTTAAAAGAGAGTCATAACTCTATTATTTTTAATATTTATTCCTCACGGTTCCGTGTGGATTCAAGAGTCGCTTGTAAGTCGTTGTCGTAACTGAAGAAAGCTGGCAGGTTCTCCTTGACCTGCTATTTTTTTTCCACTAGAGTGGGGAAAAGTAGGGTTTTGTGGGAAAACCTGATAATTCCAATACTTCCGGTGGAACAGCAAATGTTTCAGGGCGCGACAGCACTTAACCTCGATGCCAAAGGCCGCCTTGCGGTCCCAACGCGGCATCGCGACGGCTTGCAGTCAGGAATAGGCAGTAAGCAAGTACTTACAGCGCATCCGCATCGCTGCCTCTTGCTCTACCCCGCGCCTGCATGGGAGCCGATCCGCGCCCAGATCATGAGTTTGTCCAGCTTCGACCCCCAGACCAGTTTATGGAAGCGACTTCTAGTCGGTTTTGCCGAGGAAGTCGAACTGGATGCCTCCGGGCGGCTGCTGGTTTCACCGGAACTGCGCAAGTTCGCCGGCCTGGAGAAGCAAGTGATGATGGTCGGGCAGGGCAGTCACTTCGAAATCTGGAACCAGAGCACCTGGGAGATGCAGCTCGAACAGCTTGCAACCGGCGCCGACAAGTTGCCCCCGGGAATGGAGAACTTTGCGCTGTGAGATCGAGCGGATCACCACTTGCGCGCACATCAGACGGTACTGCTTGAGGAAGCGGTTGAGGCACTGCGTATCAAGGCCGACGGCGTCTACGTGGATGGAACCTTCGGCCGCGGTGGACATAGCCGCGCGATTCTGGCGCGGCTGGGCGGCTCGGGGAAGCTGATTGCCCTGGATCGCGATGCCATGGCGATTGCCGCGGCAATGGAAATAGCCGATCCGCGCCTTGCCGCAGTTCATGCTCAATTCGGGGCTTTGCGGGAGGTAATTCGCCGGGCGGGTGTGGCGCATGTCGACGGCGTTTTGCTCGACCTCGGCATGTCTTCGCCGCAACTCGACGCGGCGGACAGGGGATTCAGCTTCCGCTTCGACGGGCCGCTGGACATGAGGATGGACACGAGCCGGGGCCAGACCGCGGCGCAATGGCTGGAACAGTCTTCGGAACAGGAGATCAGAGAGGTCATCAAGCGCTATGGCGAAGAACGGTTTGCTAAGCAGATTGCAAGAGCGATTGTTGCGGTTCGATCGCGCGGGCCTGTCGACCGCACACGGCAACTTGCCGAGATCGTGGCAAAAGCCGTTCCCGCGCGCGAGCCTCATCAGGACCCGGCGACGCGCACCTTCCAGGCTATTCGGATTCACGTCAATCAGGAGCTTGAAGAGTTGGCGCTGATGCTGCCCCAGTGCCTCGAGGTCCTCAATGACGGTGGCCGACTGGTGGTGATCAGTTTCCACTCGCTCGAAGACCGTATCGTCAAGCAGTTCATGCGCACGCATTCGCAGCCCGGCGCGCTGCCGGCGCGTCTGCCGGTGCGCGCGCACGAACTGCCAAAGCCGCGCCTGCGGCTGATCGGAAAACCGGTTTTCCCTTCCCGCGCAGAAATTGCCGCCAACCCGCGCGCCCGCAGCGCGGTGATGCGGGTCGCCGAAAGGATCGCGGCATGATCAAGCTCAATCTGGTGCTATCCGGGATCCTGGTCGTTTGCGCGCTGGCGCTGGTGACTTCACAGCACAAGGCGCGAAAGCTTTTCGTCGATTTGCAGAAGCAGCAGGAAGTCGCCAAGCAGCTCGAAGTCGAATTTGGCCAGTTGCAGCTGGAACAAAGCACCTGGGCAATGCATTCCCGCGTCGAGAAGATCGCGGCCAGCAATCTGCGCATGCGTGTACCGCCGGCGGCACGCGTGCATCTGGTTCCTCCCCCCCCCGCGCCGTCCGGCCCATGAGACCCTCGCTCAATCCGGCACTCTCGGTGCGCCTGCCCGTGTGGCGGGCGCGGCTGCTGTTGCTGCTGGTTTTTTGCGGGTTCATGGTGCTGGCGGCGCGGGCTTTTTATTTGCAAGGGCTGCACAACGATTTTCTGCAGCAGAAAGGCGAAACCCGCTATGCGCGCGTGGTGGAAATATCCGCGCATCGCGGCATGGTGACCGACCGCAATGGCGAACCACTGGCAGTGAGTACGCCCGTGGAATCGGTGTGGGCATCTCCAGCGGACGCCAGCCTTAGCACCGAGCAGAGATTCAAGCTCGCTCGTCTGCTCGGCACGGATCCGGCGGAGCTGAGACGGCGGCTTGCGGACAGCGAGCGCGAGTTCGTGTATCTCAAGCGGCAATTGCCCCCGGAGCAGGCGGCGAAAGTCGTGCAGCTCAATCTTCCCGGCGTGTTCCTGCAGCGCGAGTACCGCCGTTATTACCCCGCGGCGGAAGTTACCGCGCACGTGGTCGGCTTCACCGGGGTGGACGACAACGGGCAGGAAGGCATCGAGCTTGCGTACCAGGAATGGCTCGCTGGAAAGCGCGGCAGCCGGCGCGTGATCAAGGACAGGCTTGGGCGGATCGTCGAAGACGTTGAGAGCATCCGTGCACCGCAGCAGGGGCGCGATCTGGCGCTCTCGATAGATCAGCGCATCCAGTATCTGGCCTTCAGGGAATTGAAGAGCGCAATCGCGGAGCACGCCGCCAAGGCGGGAAGCATCGTGGTACTGGACGCGACATCGGGTGAAGTGCTGGCGTTGGCGAATTGGCCCACCTACAACCCGAACAATCGCGACACCCTGAAAATGGCGCGATCGCGCAACCGCGCGGTGGTGGATCTGTTCGAGCCCGGCTCGACCCTGAAGCCGTTTACGGCCGCCGCCGCGTTGGAGACCGGACTGGTGGGTCCGGGAAGCGTCATCGACACCGAGCACGGCCGCTTCAGCATCGGCAGGCGCACGATTCGCGACGTTCATCCCGAGGGCTTTCTCACCGTCTCGCAGGTGATCCAGAAGTCATCGAACGTGGGCTCAGCGAAGATCGCGCTGTCGATGGCGCCGCAGAAGCTGTGGGCGATCTTTTCCGCAGTCGGCTTCGGCACCCAGACCAGAGTGGGATTTCCCGGAGAAGCAAGCGGGCGCTTGCGCGCTTATCAGAGCTGGAAGCCGATTGAACACGCCACCATGTCTTATGGCCACGGCGTCTCCGTCAGCCTGTTGCAACTGGCACGCGCCTACTCGGTATTCGCCACCGACGGGGAACTGAAGCAACTGACCTTGATTCGCCGCGACCAGCCGGCCGAGGGCAAGCGGGTTGTATCGCGGCGTACCGCACAGGCCGTGCGCCGAATGCTGGAAACCGTGACGCAGCCCGGCGGCACTGCGACGCGCGCCCAGGTCGCCGGTTATCGCGTTGCTGGCAAGACGGGTACCGCGCATAAGCTCGACGGCGCAACGTACGCGGCGGATCGCTACGTTTCTTCGTTCGTCGGCATCGCGCCTGCCACAAACCCGCGCCTTGTGATTGCCGTGATGATCGACGAGCCGGGCGGCAAGCATTACTACGGCGGCGAAGTGGCCGCACCTGCATTCAGCAATGTAATGGCGGGCGCATTGCGGCTGCTCGGGGTCATGCCCGACGCGCCGCCAGACAATGTCATTCCTCCCGAATCTGCGCCGCTGATCGGGGAGGAAGTATGAACGCCGCAGCGCGCCCGCCGGGGCAGGGCCAGCGCAACTTCGACGTGCGTGAACTTGATGCGCTCGGCGTGCCTTTCACCGGCTTGGCGGTGGACAGCCGCAAGATGAAGCCCGGCGACCTGTTTCTCGCCTACCCGGGCGAGCATGCCGATGGACGCCGCTTCATCGATCAGGCAATCGGTGCCGGCGCCGCCGCAGTGCTGTGGGACAGTCGTGGCTTCAAATGGAGTCCCGCATGGATGCTGCCTAACCTGGGCGTACCGGAATTGCGCGCGCACCTCGGAGACATCGCCAGCCACTTTAACGGGCATCCGTCCCGGCACCTGTGGGTCACTGGCGTGACCGGCACCAACGGCAAGACGTCCTGCTCGCACTGGATCGCACAATCGCTGTCCCGCCTCGGGCGCAAGACCGCGGTAATCGGAACCATCGGCAGCGGTTTTCCCGGCGCGCTTGAATCCGCGCTCAACACCACCCCCGATGCGGTGACGTTGCATGCGCAACTGGCGAACTTCCGCACGCGCGGTGCCCAGGCCTGCGCAATGGAAGTTTCCTCGCACGGCATCGAGCAGGGCCGGGTCGGCGGAGTGGAGTTTGACGTCGCGCTGTTCACCAACTTGTCGCGTGACCATCTCGACTATCACAAGACCATGGAGGACTACGCGGCTGCAAAGGCGAAACTCTTCCATTGGCCCCAGCTCAAGCACGCGGTCGTGAATCTGGACGACCGCTTCGGCCGGCAGCTTGCCGGATCAATTGATCGCTCCCGCGTCAACATCCTCGGTTACGGGCTGGGCAAAGGCGAGATCGCCGGACACCGGCTGGATCTGTCCACGCGCGGCCTCAAACTGGAAATCACCACCCCTTGGGGTGCGGCCAAACTCGAAAGCCCGATGATCGGCGGTTTCAATGCCTCCAATCTTCTTGGGGTGCTGGGTGTGCTGATCACTTCGGAAGTGCCGCTTCAGGACGCCGTGCAGGCACTTTCGCAGGTCGAGGAGGTGCCAGGGCGGCTGCAGATGGTGCGCGAACGCGGGGCGCCGCTGGTGGTGGTGGACTACGCACACACCCCCGACGCACTGGAGAAGGTGCTGGAGACGCTGCGCTCCACGCTCTCGGGCGAAGGCCGACTGCACTGCGTTTTCGGTTGTGGCGGTGATCGCGATCCGGGCAAACGCCCGCTGATGGGAGAAGTGGCGACCCGTCTCGCCGACCGCGTTGTGATTACCAGCGACAATCCGAGATCGGAGAATGCGCGCGCGATCATCGACGAAATCCTCGCCGGCGCGCACCCGAACTACGCGATCGAAGAGGACCGCGCAATGGCGATCCTGCAGGCGATTACCGGCGCCGCGGCGCAGGACGTAGTGCTGATCGCCGGCAAAGGCCACGAAACCTATCAGGAAATCGGCGGCCGGCGGCTGCCCTTTGACGATGTCGAAGTAGCGCGCGAGATGCTGCAGCGGCTGCCGCGGAGGGTGGGCCATGCTTGACCTCGCCAGCGCAGCGCAGGCGACCTTTGCGCGCCGAGTCGGCGGCAACGCGGAATTCATGCGCGTGACCACCGACAGCCGCGACATTCGTCCGGGAGATCTGTTCGTCGGCATACGCGGCGAACGCTTCGATGGTCAGCAATTCGCGGTGCAGGCGCTTGGCGCCGGCGCCGTCGCGGCAATCGTGAGCGAAGTTCCCCGCAACGCGGCTGCAGGCGCCAGGTTCCTGGTGGTTGCCGATACGCGTGTTGCGTTGGGCCAGCTCGCGGCTTTCTGGCGCGCGCGCTTTGTGATGCCGCTGATTGCGATCACCGGCAGCAATGGCAAGACCACGGTAAAGGAGATGCTCGCCGCAATCCTGCGCCAGTCGGCCGGCGAAAATGCCGTTCTCGCAACGGCCGGCAACCTGAACAACGACATTGGCATGCCACTGACACTGCTGCAGCTTCGCGCCCAGCATCGTTACGCCGTGGTCGAAATGGGGATGAATCACCTGGGCGAGATCGCCTACCTGTCCAGGCTGGCCAGGCCAACCGCGGCGCTGATCAACAATGCTGGAACCGCGCATATCGGCGAGCTGGGTTCCACCGAAGCCATTGCCCGGGCTAAAGGAGAGATATTCGAAGGACTCGACATGGGCGGGTCCGCAATCATCAACAGCGACGACCCATCTGCCGATTACTGGCGCGGCCTGGCGAAGCCCCGGCGCGTGGTGGATTTCGGGCTGGACCGGAACGCCGCGGTTTCGGCGCATTACGAGCTCGCCGATGCAGGCAGTCTGGTCACCATCGTGACTCCGGAAAACCAGTTCGTCGCCACGCTCAACGTGCCCGGTCTCCACAACGTCAAGAATGCCCTGGCGGCGGCATCCGCCGCCTTCGCGCTGGGTATCGAAGCCAAGTCAATCGCTGCAGGCATTGCGGCCTATCGCGGCATGAAGGGCAGGCTGCAGCGCAAGCGCCTCTCATCCGGCGCCACTCTGATCGACGATACCTATAACGCCAATCCGGAGTCGATGCAAGCGGCGATCGCGGTGTTGGCGGCGTGCGCCGGCCGCAAGGTCTTTGTGATGGGCGACATGGGGGAACTCGGCGACACGGCGGCAGCGATGCACGCGGCAATCGGCGTGTTCGCCAAGCGCTCTGGCGTGGAGCGCCTGTTCGCGCTCGGAGACCTGAGCGCGGCAGCGGTCCGCGGCTTTGGCGACGGCGGCGACCACTTTGCGACCATCGAAGATCTGGTCGCGGCCATCAAAGGCGTGCTCGCCCGCGAAACGACGTTGCTGATCAAGGGTTCTCGCTTCATGCGCATGGAGCGCGTGGTCGAGGCGCTGGGCGCCGTGAACGGGGAACAGACCGCGAAAGGAGGCGCCTGATGCTGCTGCTTCTCACCCAGTGGTTGGCCGAGGACATCCGCGCCTTCAACGTCTTCAACTACATCACTTTGCGCGCGGTGCTGGCTACGCTGACCGCGTTGCTGATTTCCTTCGTCGTCGGCCCGGGGATGATCCGCAAGCTCACGGCCTACAAGATCGGCCAGTCAGTGCGCGATGACGGACCGAAGACCCATCTGAGCAAGGCCGGCACGCCGACCATGGGCGGCGCGTTGATCCTGGTTTCGATCACCATCACCACGCTGTTGTGGGCGGACCTGCACAATCGCTACGTGTGGGTGGTGCTGGCGGTGACGCTGGGTTTCGGCTTGGTCGGCTGGGTGGATGACTACCGCAAGGTCGTTCATCGCGATCCCAAGGGGCTGTCGGCGCGCGGCAAGTTGTTCTGGCAATCGCTGATCGGGCTTGTCGCAGCCATGTACCTTGCAACATCGGCCTCGCTACCCGCGCAGACCGAGCTGATCGTCCCATTCTTCAAGCAGGTGGCGTATCCGCTGGGGATATTCGGGTTCGTGGTGACGAGCTACTTCGTCATTGTCGGCACCAGCAATGCCGTGAATCTGACCGACGGACTGGACGGGCTGGCAATCCTGCCCACGGTGATGGTCGGCAGCGCGCTCGGCGTGTTCGCCTACGTGGCGGGCAACGTGGTGTTCTCGAAATATCTCGGATTCCCTTCCATTCCCGGCGCCGGCGAACTTACGGTGATCTGCGCGGCGCTGTCGGGAGCAGGGCTTGCCTTCCTCTGGTTCAACGCCTACCCGGCGGAAGTTTTCATGGGCGACGTCGGTGCGCTGGCACTCGGCGCCGCGCTCGGCACCATTGCCGTGGTGGTCAGGCAGGAGATCGTGCTGTTCATCATGGGCGGGGTGTTCGTAGTGGAAACGTTGTCGGTGATGTTGCAAGTCGCCTCCTTCAAGCTCACCGGCAAGCGCATCTTTCGAATGGCGCCGCTGCATCATCACTACGAGCTGAAGGGCTGGAAAGAAAATCAAGTGGTCGTTCGTTTCTGGATCATCACGATGATGCTGGTACTGGTGGGTTTATCAACTTTGAAACTGAGGTAACAAATGACTAGCCGTCTGCAATTCGAACTGTTCATGCGCGAAATGCGCGCTCAAGGCGCAGGCAAACGGCCGACACAGCTGCCGCTGGCTAAACTGCATCCCGAAGAGACCGAAGACGTCGGCGCCGTGCGCCTATCCCGGATCGAGGCTGCGATGAAGGAGACGCGTGCCGCTCGAGCTGGAAAATAGGCGCGTACTGGTGCTCGGTCTGGGCTCAAGCGGAATGTCGATGGCGCGCTGGCTGGCAGGTCGCGGCGCGCGCGTGCGCGTCGCCGACAGCCGCGCCGCGCCGCCGAACGCCGAACAACTGCGAGCGGAGCTGCCCGGCATTGAACTGCACACCGGAGCATTTCGGCCCGAAAGTATCGCCGATGCGGAGCTGATTGCGATCAGCCCCGGCGTGCCGCGCGCTGAACCCCTGGTGCAGGCGGCTCTGGCGCGGGGCCTGGAAGTGATCGGGGACATCGAGCTGTTCGCCCGCGTGCGCGATGAATTCCCCGGTGCCAGGGTCATCGGCATCACCGGTTCGAACGGCAAGAGCACGGTAACCGAGATGGTCGGCGCAATGGTGCGCGCCGCCGGGAACAGGACGCTAGTGGCAGGAAACATCGGCCTGCCGATTCTGGAGGCACTTTCGGAAATCCAGGCCGGACACCGGCGCCGCCCGGATGTGATTGTGCTCGAGCTGTCCAGTTTTCAGTTGGAGACCACGCAGAGCCTCAATGCCGACGCCGGAGCGGTCCTGAACCTGAGCGAGGACCACCTGGACCGTTATGCGGGGATGAGCGAATACGCACGGGCGAAGGCGCGCATCTTCTTCGGAAACGGCGCGCAGGTAATCAATCGTGAAGATGCCTGGGCGCGCGGCATGACCGAAGTAGGCAGGCGCGTACTCACGTTCGGACTCGACGAACCACGCGAGGAGGGCGCGTGGGGATTGCGAAACTTGGGCGGCGAACTCTGGCTCGCCGAAGGGAGGGCCAACCTGATGAAGGTTTCCGAGCTGAAGGTGACCGGCCTGCACAATGCGGCGAACGCGCTGGCGGCGCTGGCACTGTGCCGCGCGATCGGCCTCGCCTACGAACCATTGCTCGATGCGCTATTCAGTTTCAGCGGCCTTCCGCACCGCGTTCAACCGGTTGCCGAGATCAATGGTGTGAATTACTTCGACGATTCCAAGGGTACCAACGTGGGCGCGACGGTTGCCGCGCTCGAGGGAATGGGCCGGAAGGTGGTGCTCATCGCCGGCGGCGACGGCAAGGGCCAGGATTTCTCGCCGCTTCGCGATGCGGTTGCACGGCATGCCCGCGCGGTGGTGCTGATAGGGCGTGATCGCGAAAGGATTGCCGCCGCCATCGAGTCCACGGGCGTGATACTGGTGCGCGCCACCGACATGCACGAGGCGGTGCGCGCGAGTCTTGCGCTGGCACACGCCGGGGACGCCGTGCTGCTGTCGCCGGCGTGCGCCAGCTTCGACATGTTTCGCAACTACGAGCACCGCGCGCAGGTGTTTGTCGACGAGGTCAGGGCCCTGAAAGGAGCGCAATGAACGGAGTCCTGGGGCACGTGGCGAACCGGCCTGCACCGATCTCCGAACTCGACTACGGGGTCCTCAGTCTGGCGGCGCTGCTGCTCGGAATCGGGTTGGTAATGGTGTATTCCTCGTCCATCGCCATTGCCGAGGCAGGCCGCTTTACCGGCAACCAGCCGGCATATTTCCTCGTTCGCCACACCGTGTTCGTTTTCGTCGGGGCGATGGCCGGCTTCATCTGCTTCCAGTTCCCGACGCGCCTGTGGCAACAGGCCGCACCCTGGCTGTTCATGCTCGGTGTGGCTCTGCTGCTGGCGGTGTTGATCCCCGGCATCGGCAGGGAGGTCAACGGCAGCCAGCGCTGGCTCTCGCTGGGAATGTTCAACCTGCAACCCTCCGAACTGATGAAACTGCTGGTGGTGTTGTATGCCGCCGACTACACAGTGCGCAAAGCGGCGTCGATGCACAGTTTCCGCAGGGGCTTCCTGCCGATGCTGACGGTGATGCTGCTGGTCGGCGGACTGTTGCTGCGCGAGCCGGACTTCGGCGCATTCGTGGTCATCACGGTGATCGCGATGGGTGTGTTGTTCCTTGGCGGGATGAACTGGAAACTGTTCGCCGCCCTGATCCTGCTGCTGCTCGCCGGCTTCGTGCTGCTGATCTGGTCTTCGCCTTACCGCCTGCAGCGCGTCATGGGCTTCATGGATCCCTGGGCCGACCCGTTCGGCAAGGGCTATCAGTTGTCGCACGCCCTCATCGCCTTCGGTCGCGGAGAGTGGTTCGGCGTGGGCCTCGGCGCCAGCGTGGAGAAACTGTTCTACCTCCCGGAAGCACATACCGATTTTCTGCTGGCGGTGATCGCCGAAGAACTGGGATTCGCCGGGGTGATCGTGGTGATCGCGTTGTTCGCCTGGCTGACGTGGCGTGCCTTTGCGATCGGCAATCAGGCGGCACGGCTGGAGCGTTACTTCTCGGCGCTGGTGGCGCAGGGCGTCGGATTGTGGATCGGCGCGCAGGCGGCCATCAACATGGGTGTGAACATGGGCGTGCTGCCGACCAAGGGGCTCACCTTGCCGCTGCTCTCGTTCGGCGGCAGCGGCATCGTCGCCAACTGTTGCGCGCTGGCACTCCTGCTCAGGGTCGATTACGAGAACCGCCAGATGATGAAAGGTCTTTCGCTGTGAGCGGGACGCGCGATTCGGGCGCCGTGCGCACCATCCTGGTGATGGCCGGCGGGACCGGCGGCCACATCTATCCCGCTCTTGCCGTGGCCAACTACCTGCGCGACCGCGGCTGGAAAGTGGTGTGGCTGGGCGCGCGCGACGGCATGGAAGCCACGCTGGTGCCGCAGCACGGTTATGCGGTCGAGTGGATCCGGTTCTCCGGTCTGCGCGGCAAAGGCATCGTGCGTATGGCGCTGCTGCCGTTGAATCTCCTGATCGCGTTCTGGCAAAGCGCGCGCACCATCTTCCGGGTGCGTCCCGATGTGGTGCTGGGCATGGGCGGTTACATCGCCTTTCCAGGCGGAATGATGGCTGCGTTTCTCGACCGGCCGCTGGTACTGCACGAGCAGAACTCGATCGCCGGACTTGCCAACAAGGTGCTGGCGCAGGTTGCCGACCGCATCCTGGTGGCGTTTCCGGGCGCGCTGAAGAAGTCCGAATGGACCGGTAACCCGGTGCGCCGCGAAATCGCCGAACTACCGGCGCCAGAGCGCCGATTCCGCGACCGCAGCGGCAATCTCAAGGTGCTGGTGGTGGGCGGCAGTCTCGGTGCGCAGATATTGAATGACACAGTGCCGCGGGCGCTGGCGCTGATACCTGAGAATCGGCGCCCCGACGTCACGCATCAGGCCGGCGAGAAGCATATCGCCGTACTCGAAAAGCACTATCGTGATACCGGCGTGAGCGCGACCCCGCTTGCTTTCATTCACGACATGGCGGGCGCCTACGCCGATGCCGATCTGGTCATCTGCCGCGCGGGCGCCCTGACGGTGGCGGAACTCGCCGCCGCGGGCGTGGCCAGCGTGCTGGTGCCATTCCCGTACGCAGTGGACGACCACCAGACCCACAACGCCCGATTCCTGTCCGACAAATCGGCCGCGGTGCTTCTGCCGCAGAACGAACTGACGCCGCGCAAGCTCGCCGATCTGCTGCTCGGTTTCACACGCGAAAGATTACTGGAAATGGCAAGGCTCGCGCGCTCGCTCGGAAAACCGGACGCCACGCGCGTGGTCGCCGAGCATTGCATGGCTGCCGCGGGATGAAGCATAAGGTCAAACATGTTCACTTCATCGGCATCGGCGGCGCCGGGATGAGCGGCATCGCGGAGGTCATGCTCAACCTCGGTTTCGAAGTGAGCGGTTCCGACATTGCCGAGAGCGCCGCGACCAATCGGCTCAAGGCGCAGGGCGCGAAAGTGCACATCGGCCACGCCGATTCCAATGTCAGCGGCGCAAACGCGGTCGTCACTTCCACCGCCGTCAAACCGGACAACCCGGAAGTCGCTGCGGCGCGCGCCAGGCGCATCCCGGTAGTGCCGCGCGCGATGATGCTGGCGGAACTCATGCGGCTCAAGCAGGGCATCGCGGTTGCCGGCACGCACGGCAAGACCACGACCACCAGCCTGGTCGCGAGCGTGCTGGCCGAGGCGGGCATGGATCCGACCTTCGTGATCGGCGGCCGGCTGGAAGCGGCCGGGTCCCACGCCAAGCTCGGCAGCGGCGAATTCATCGTGGTGGAAGCGGACGAGTCCGACGCTTCCTTTCTCTACTTACAGCCGGTGCTGGCAGTGGTCACCAACATCGACGCCGACCACATGGAGACCTACGGACATGATTTCAGCAAGCTGCGCCAGGCCTTCCTGGAGTTCATCGAGCACCTGCCTTTTTACGGGATGGCGGTACTGTGCATCGACGACGCCAACGTCCGCAGCCTGATGCCGCTCATTACCCGGCCCGTCACCACCTACGGCCTGGCAGACGGCGCGCAGATCCGCGCGGTGGATGTGGAAGCGGCGGCGGGGAAGATGCGGTTCCGCGTGGTGCGCAAGATCGGCTTCAACGGCCACGCGCAAGCGGCGCCCGATCTGCGAATCACGCTGAATCTGCCGGGCGTGCACAACGTGCAGAACGCCCTTGCGGCGATCGCAGTCGGCATGGAAATCGGTGCGCCCGACGCCGCGATCGTCAAGGCGCTGGCGGAGTTCCGTGGCGTCGGCCGGCGCTTCCAGCGCTACGGCGACGTGGTTCTGCGCAGGGGTGGCAGCTTTACGTTGATCGACGACTATGGACATCACCCGGTGGAGATGGCAGCGACCATCGCCGCGGCACGCGGCGCCTTTCCCGGCCGGCGCCTGGTGCTGGCGTTTCAGCCGCATCGCTATACCAGGACGCGTGACTGCTTCGAAGACTTCGTGAAGGTGCTGTCCTCGGTGGACGCACTGCTGCTCACCGAGGTCTATCCGGCCGGCGAGGCGCCGATCGTCGCCGCGGACGGCCGGGCGCTGGTGCGCGCGGTGCGCGTCGCCGGAAAGGTCGAGCCGGTGTTCATCGAACACGTGCACGAACTGGGGGAAGCAATCCTTACCTCCGTCCAACCGGGGGATGTGGTGATCACGATGGGCGCCGGCTCCATAGGCGGCGTTCCGGCAAGCGTGGCCAGGATGAAGGATGAGAAGTGAAGGTCAACGGTAATGACGACTGCCGCCTTTGCTGACACTTATGAATATGTCTGAACAGGAACAATTGGATACACCCGCACTTCGCGGCGAACTGCGGCGCAATGAGCCGATGCGCAAGCACACCAGCTGGCGCGCCGGCGGGACTGCAGAGCGTGCCTACCTGCCCGCCGATCTCGACGACTTGTGCGTGTTCCTCCGCGGCTTGCCGGGTTCGGAGCCGATTTTCTTCGCCGGTCTGGGCAGCAATCTGCTGGTGCGCGACGGGGGCATCCGCGGCACCGTGGTGTTCACGCACCCGGCGCTGCGGCGATTCTTTCTGGATGAGGGCGCCGGCGCAGCGGAGATCTACGCCGAGGCCGGCGTCGCCAGTCCGAAAGTGGCCCGCTTTGCGGCTGTCCACAACCTCGAAGGCGCGGAGTTTCTCACCGGCATCCCAGGCACCATCGGCGGCGCGCTGGCGATGAATGCCGGATGTTACGGGGCGGAGACTTGGGACGCGGTGACGCGGGTGCGCACGGTCGATCGCAGCGGACGGCTGCAGATCCGTTCGCCGGACGAATACTCCATCGGTTACCGGCACGTCATGCCGTTGCAGGCGCAGGACGAGTTCTTCGTCGCAGCCTGGTTCCGTTTCCGGCACGGTGACGGCGGCCGCGCCCGCCAGACGATCAAGGATCTTCTGTCGCGCCGCATTTCCAGCCAGCCGCTCAATGAACCCAACGCGGGCTCGGTGTTCCGCAACCCGCCCGACGATCACGCTGCGCGACTGATCGAGTCCTGCGGGCTCAAGGGCATGCGCATCGGCGCCGCCGAGGTGTCGCTCAAGCACGCCAACTTCATCGTCAACAAAGGCGATGCCACCGCCAAGGACATTGAAGAGCTGATCACCCTGGTGCAGGAAACCGTTGAGCGCAAGACCGGCATCGAGCTGGAGCGCGAAGTGCAGATAGTCGGTGAGGCGAGCGGTGAGAGGCGAGAGGCGTGAAGGTGACGAGTTTTGGAAAGGTTGCCGTACTGATGGGCGGGTGCGCCGGAGCGCGGAGCAGGGGCCCCGCTTGCGGGGATGTGACCGCGGAGGCGCACATTGCGGCCGCCCGTAGAAATGCTGAATTTGGCGTTGCTGTCCCATGAGCAAGTTCGGGAAGGTAGCCGTACTGATGGGCGGCCGCTCGGCAGAGCGGGAGATTTCGCTCATGAGCGGGAACGCCGTGCTTGCCGCGCTCAAGCGCAAGGGCGTGGATGCTCATGCCTTCGACACCCGCGATCGCGATCTGCACGAGTTGCGCATCCAGGGATTCGACCGCGTGTTCATCGCGCTACATGGACGCTACGGCGAAGATGGCACTGTCCAGGGTGCGCTCGAGCTGATGGGTATTCCGTATACCGGCAGCGGCGTGATGGCGAGCAGCCTGGCAATGGATAAGTGGCGCACCAAGCTTGTCTGGATTGCCGCCGGCATTCCCACGCCGCGGTTCGTGATGCTGGAGGCGGATACCGACTTCAAGGCGGTGCCAAAAGATCTCGGGTTGCCGCTGATCGTGAAGCCGTCGCGCGAGGGCTCGACCATCGGCCTGACCAAGGTCAGCCGCGCCCAGGACATGGAAGCCGCGTACCGGAAGGCGCTCGAGTACGACGATATGGTGCTGGCCGAGGAATTTATCGCGGGCGCGGAAGTTACGGCCTCGATCCTGGGCGAGCAGGCGTTGCCGCTGATCCGCATCGAAGCACCGGGCGGGAGCTACGACTACGAGGCGAAGTATTTCTCCGACGAAACCCGCTACTACTGTCCGTCCGGATTGCCACCTGCGCAGGAGAGCCGCATTCAGGCGCTCGCCCTCAAGGCGTCGCGCATCCTCGACTGCCGGGGTTGGGGAAGGGTGGACGTGATGCTCGACGCCAAGGGCGAGCCCTACCTGCTGGAGGCGAACACGGTGCCGGGAATGACTGGTCACAGCCTGGTGCCGATGGCCGCGAAGGTGGCGGGCATCCCGTTCGACGATCTGGTGGTGCGGATTCTGGAGGACGCGCATGTGGGATAACGTGCGCGCGCTGACCCGGGCAGCCGGCCTTCTCTACGGCGCAGGCGCGCTGCTGATTGTTTACGGCGGCATCCATTACGTGGTGCACCTGCCGGTATTTCCCTTGCGCGAAATTCGTGTCATAGGCGATGTGGGTCACGTGACCCACGAACAGGTCGCGGAAGTGATAACGCGCGAATTGCGGGGCAACTTCTTCACCGTAGATCTGGCGCAGGCGCGCGCAGCGTTCGAAAAACTGCCCTGGGTGCGCAAGGTCAACGTGCGCAGGCAATGGCCGGATCGCCTGGAGGTCGCGGTGGAAGAGCACCAGCCGCTGGCGCGCTGGGGTTCGACCGCGCTGGTTAACGCGCACGGCGAGGTGTTTGAAGCCGCGATCAGCAGCACGTTGCCGGTATTTTTCGGACCAGAGGGCACGGCCGCGGAAGTCGTGGCCCGCTATACCGAGTTCGATCGCTTGCTGGCTCCGATCGGCAGGAAAGTGGCGCTGATCACGCTCTCGGCGCGGCGCGCGTGGCAACTGCGTCTGGACGACGGAATGGTGCTCCAGCTAGGGCGCGAAAACCTGGAGGGCCGGCTCGCGGGCTTCATCTCGGCCTACCCGCGCACCGTGGCACGCCTGGCGCAGCCGCCTTCGCACGTGGACCTGCGCTACGGCAACGGATTTGCGGTGCGCACGCCGGGCCTGAAATGGGACGCCAGAAAAGCCTGATGAAACGGTGATACGAGACCAATGGCAATGAGCGGACGGAAGGAAAACAAGAATCTCATCGTGGGGCTGGACATCGGCACCTCGAAGATCGCCGCCATCGTTGCGGAGATGAAGCCTGAGGGCGGCTTTGAGGTGATCGGCATGGGCAGTTCGCCGTCGCGAGGCTTGAAGAAGGGCGTGGTGGTGAACATTGAATCCACCGTCAACGCGATTCAGCGTGCGCTGGAGGAGGCAGAGCTGATGGCGGACTGCAAGATACGCGAGGTCTGGACCGGCATCGCAGGCAGCCACATCCGCAGTTTCAACTCCCACGGCATGGTGGCGATCAAGGACCGCGAGGTCGCGCAGACGGACGTGGACCGCGTGGTGGAAACCGCAAAGGCGATCCCGATCCCGACCGATCAGCAGATCCTGCACGTGCTCAACCAGGAGTTCGTGATCGACGGGCAGGAGGACGTGCGCGAGCCGCTGGGCATGAGCGGCGTCCGGCTGGAGGTGAAAGTACACATCGTCACCGGTGCGGTGTCGGCGGCGCAGAACATCATGAAATGCGTGCGCCGCTGCGGGCTTGAGGTCAACGACCTGATCCTGCAGCCGCTTGCGTCAGCGACCGCGGTGCTGTCCGAGGACGAGCGCGACCTGGGCGTATGTCTGGTGGATATCGGCGGTGGCACCTCCGACATCGCGGTTTTCACACAGGGCGCGATCCGCCATACCGCGGTGATTCCGATTGCCGGTGATCAGATCACCAACGACATTGCCATGGCGCTGCGCACCCCCACCAAGGAAGCCGAGGAGATCAAGCGCCGCTACGGCTGCGCGCTGAGAGAACTTGCGGATGCGCAGGAGATGGTGGAAGTACCCGGCGTGGGCGACCGGGAGCCCAGGAAGTTGTCGCGGCAGACGCTGGCCGAGGTCATCGAGCCACGGGTGGAGGAACTCTACTCGCTGGTGCAGGCGGAACTGCGCCGGAGCGGTTTCGAGGAGCTGCTCTCTTCGGGAATCGTGATCACCGGAGGGAGCAGCTCAATGCAGGGCATGGTGGAACTCGGAGAAGAGGTATTCCACATGCCGGTGCGACTGGGGCTGCCGGCCTACGCCGGCGGCCTGTCGGAAGTGATTCGCAATCCGCGCTACTCGACCGGCGTGGGCTTGCTGATGGCCGGGCTGAACCAGCACCAGCGCCATCAGATAGAGAAGATGCAAAGCGGCTCGTTCAAGCAGATTTTCGGGCGCATGAAGAAATGGTTCGAGACGAATTTTTAGATGACGTGATTCAAAGCGAAGTCTGGTTTCTGATTCTTGTGATCACTTGCAGAGGAGATGAGAAATGTTTGAAATCGTGGATACGCAACCCCAGGAAGCGGTAATCAAGGTGGTGGGCGTGGGCGGCTGTGGCGGCAACGCGGTCGATCACATGATCAATGAAGGCGTAGAAGGCGTGGAATTCATCTGCGCCAACACCGATGCGCAGGCGCTCAAGCGCAACAAGGCGAAGACGCTGCTGCAACTCGGGCCGAATGTGACCAAGGGCCTGGGCGCCGGCGCCAATCCCGACATCGGCCGCGAGGCTGCGATGGAAGACCGCGAACGCATCATCGAGCTGATCGAGGGCGCCGACATGCTGTTCCTGACCGCCGGCATGGGAGGTGGCACCGGTACCGGTGCGGCTCCCATCGTTGCCGAAGCGGCACGCGAACTCGGCATTCTCACGGTCGCGGTGGTAACCAAGCCCTTTGCATTCGAAGGCAAGCGCCAGAAGATCGCGCAGCAGGGGCTGGACGAACTGTGCCGGCATGTCGATTCGCTGATCGTGATTCCCAACGATAAGCTGATGCAGGTTCTGGGCGAGGATGTCAGCATGCTGGATGCGTTCAAGGCAGCGAACACGGTGCTGCACGGCGCGGTGGCCGGCATTGCCGAGGTGATCAAGTGCCCGGGCCTGGTGAACGTCGATTTCGCCGACGTGCGCACGGTCATGTCCGAAATGGGCATGGCAATGATGGGATCGGCGGTGGCCGCGGGTGCGGACCGCGCGCACTGCGCCGCGGAGCAGGCTGTGGCGAGCCCGCTGCTGGAGGATGTGAATCTCGCCGGTGCGCGCGGTGTGCTGGTGAATATCACCGCCGGCACCAGCCTGAAAATGAAGGAAGTGCACGAAGTAATGAACACCATCAAGGGCTTCACCGCCGAGGATGCCACGGTCATTGTCGGAACGGTAATCGACGAAGCCATGAATGACCGGCTGCGCGTAACCATGGTGGCGACCGGCCTGGGCGGAGCCGCTGCGGTCAACCGCCACCACCAGAAGCCGTTAACGATGGTGAAAACCGGTACCGATGCCGGCCCGTTGGCGGTGAACTACGGAGAACTCGAGGCCCCGGCGGTAATGCGCCGGCGTTCGCGTGACGCGGCGGTAGAGGCGATGAAGCAATCGGGCGTGGACATGCTCGACATTCCTGCGTTCTTGCGCAAGCAGGCGGACTAGAATCGGGCCTGGACGAAGCCCGCCTGCAATGCAACAAGAGTCGCCGCCGCGCTGGTTCTTCGCACCGTGCTATGGTAATCTAATCAACCGTTTATATTGGACAGCGGGCAACGGCTCACGAGGCCGGGCCGCGAGAAGCATCGACATGATCAAGCAACGCACGCTGAAGAATATGGTTCGCGCCACCGGCGTCGGGCTGCATACCGGTGAAAAGGTCTACCTTACGTTGCGTCCGGCCGCTCCCAACACCGGCATTGTATTCCGGCGCGTGGACCTCGATCCCGTGGTGGAAATCAAGGCCGATCCTTACGCCGTGGGAGACACCCGCCTTTCGTCTTGCCTCGAGCGCGGCGGTGCCCGAGTCCAAACCGTCGAGCACTTGATGTCTGCGCTCGCGGGCCTGGGAATCGACAATGTCTATGTCGATCTGACCGCAGGTGAAGTACCGATCATGGACGGCTCCGCCTCTCCCTTCGTGTTCCTGCTGCAATCGGCGGGGATCGACGAACAGGCCGCCGCCAAGAAATTCATCCGCATCAAGAAGCCGGTCGAATTGAAGCAGGGCGACAAGTGGGTCCGGTTCGAGCCCTTCAACGGTTTCCGCGTCGATTTCAGCATCGATTTCAAACACCCGGTTTTCGCCAGTTCCAACAAGCGTGTGGTCGTGGATTTCGAGCACACCTCTTATATCAAGGAAGTCAGCAGGGCCCGGACTTTCGGGTTCATGCAGGACGTCGAGAACATGCGTGCGCAGGGATTGGCCCTGGGCGGCAGCCTCGACAACGCCATCGTCATGGACGAATACCGGGTGTTGAACTCCGACGGCCTGCGCTACGAGGACGAATTCGTCAAGCACAAGGCCCTGGACGCAATCGGCGACCTTTATCTGCTTGGACATCCGCTGATCGGCGCCTACTCGGCCTACAAGTCCGGCCATGCGCTGAACAATGCGCTGCTTCGCCAGTTGATGGAAGACGCCACGGCGTGGGAGTTCGTCAGTTTCCTCAGGCCCGAAGAAGCGCCGGCTTTCCTGAGGCTGCAGATCCAGGCTGCCTGATCCGGCCGTACGCCTTCCGATCGGGTTGGTTTGTTCGGCCGCACCGCTGCCGATAGCTGCACAACCGAACATCATGTTGGTCCTGAGAATCTTCGGCGCGCTACTGGTAATTACCTTGGGCGTATCCTTGGTGGGATACGTCCTGACCAGAGATCGCCGGTGGCTCCGCTTCGCCGCCCGCGGGCTTGTAATCGGCCTCGTTATCTCATTGATTTTTGTTGTTTTATATACTCTTGAGCGCCTATTCTTGGCGGTCTGACAATGGCGCCTTGTGACGACCGAGCCGCTCAAGTGCGGTTTTGAGTGGCGACGCCTCCAGTGTCGCAGACAATTCGGAGATCGCTTGGCGGGCTGTCGGGCCTAAAGAAATTTGTTTTTGTGGCAATGGGTTATGACGGATCCTTACTTGCACTTGTACGCGAATTGCGGTAACCTCATGTCCTTGTTGTCGGAAGAAGACCAGTATCCGCGGAGCGAGTTGTTTCAGTTTGGCCGCGGCGGAACCGTTGTCGACGAACAAAACCAGCTCATCGGCAACTGAAAGAGCTACCGTGGTCGACGAGGCGAGGCTATGGGGCAACACTTCAGTCAATAGGTCTTGCAGGGCAAGTAGCCGGCGAACCTGGCGGTTGAGGACCTGCAATTGAGGAAGCCTGTCGATGAGCAGGCCGATGCGTTCGCTGTTCACGGGTGGTTGAGTCCTTGAAGGCACAGAAGGGGAACGGATGAATATTATTCTGGTTTCCAACAAATTCACGCAGGCGCGCAGCTTCGACGTCAGCACGCCCCAGGTCATCTTCCTCGGGCTCTTGCTTGGTCTTCTGGTGGTGTCGCTGGCGGTCCTGATGAATTATTTCTCGCTCCGTTATGCGGTCACCAACCAGAGTCCGTATCTGCAGTCCCTGCTGGAGGCGGTACAAGCCGAACAGACCCGCAAGACGCAGTCCTACCTGCGCGAAAGCCTGAACACCATGGCGGCCCGGCTGGGGGAAATGCAGGCGAAGCTGCAGCGGCTCGACACACTGGGCGAGCGCCTCACCAAGCTTGCCGGCATCAAGCCGCAGGAATTCATGTTCGACCAGGCGCCGGCACGCGGTGGCGCGGTGTCCACCATCCCGTCGAAGGAACTTTCGATGGGTGAACTCGGTGAAAATCTGGACCGGTTGGCGCAACAGGTCGATGACCGCACCGACAAGCTCGGCGTCCTGGAATCGATGTTGACCCTGGTGCATGCGAAAGAGCAATTGCTGCCGACCCAGCTTCCGGTCAACACCGGCTGGTACTCCTCGAACTTCGGCTGGCGCATCGACCCATTCACGGGCTGGAATGCCTTCCATGAAGGAATGGACTTCATGGCACGGGAAGGCGAGGCGGTCACTGCAGCCGCGGGCGGCGTGGTGGTGTTTTCGGACCCGCATCCTCAGTATGGTAATATGATCGAGATTGATCACGGCAATGGTTTGATCACGCGCTACGCGCATGCGTCCAAGCTGATTGCAAGAGTCGGAGACGTGGTCCTGCGCGGCCAGAAGATTGCCGAGGTCGGCAATACTGGCCGATCGACCGGGACCCATCTGCACTTCGAAGTGCGTCAATGGGGTGCCCCACAGAATCCCGCGCGCTTCCTGCAAGTGCCGAGCTGAACGAATCGCAGGACGATTTTGTCGGAGGGGTGGGGGCAGGCGTCCCCACCCCTCTTGCTTTGAGGAAGCTTCTCTGAATGTTCACGAATCCTCTCAAGAAAATATTCGGCAGCCGCAACGACAGGCTGCTGCGCAAATATGCGCACGCCGTACAGGCGATCAACGCCCTCGAGCCCGGCCTGCGCGAATTGAGCGATGCCGACCTGCGCGCGCGCACCGATGTATTCAGGCAACGCGTGCAGAACGGCGAAACGCTCGACAATCTCCTGGCGGAAGTGTTTGCGACCGTGCGCGAAGCCAGCCGGCGCGTGCTCAACATGCGCCACTTCGACGTTCAGTTGCTCGGAGGCATCGCGCTTCACAACGGCAAGATTGCGGAGATGCGAACCGGCGAGGGCAAGACGCTGGTTGCTACCCTCCCAGCCTACCTCAACGCGCTCGCCGGCAAGGGCGTACACGTGGTCACGGTCAACGACTACCTTGCCAACCGCGATGCCGAGTGGATGGGGCGCGTGTACCGGTTCCTGGGCTTGAGCGTCGGCGTCAATCTGTCGCAGATGGAGCACGAACTGAAGCAGCAGGCCTATGCCGCCGACATCACCTACGGCACCAACAGCGAGTTCGGCTTCGACTATCTGCGCGACAACATGGTGTTCCAGGCCAGCGAGCGGGTGCAGCGGGGCCTGCCGTATGCGATCGTCGACGAGGTCGACTCGATCCTGATCGACGAGGCAAGGACACCTCTTATCATTTCCGGCCAGGCGGACGACAGCACCGACCTGTATTACCGGATGAACGAGATCGTTCCCAAGCTCACCCGGGTCAAGGAGGAAAACGGCCCAGGCGACTTCACCGTGGACGAAAAGGCGCATCAGGTGCTGTTGACCGAGGCCGGTCACGAGCGCGCCGAAGACTTGTTGACCAAGGCTGGCCTGCTGCCGGAGAACGGCAGCCTGTACGACGCCGCCAATATCGGCCTAATGCACCATCTATACGCCGCGTTGCGCGCGCACTCTCTGTTCCATCGCGACCAGCATTATGTGGCGCATAACGACGAGATCGTCATCGTGGACGAGTTCACCGGGCGAATGACGCCGGGGCGGCGCTGGTCCGACGGCCTGCACCAGGCCATCGAGGCCAAAGAAGGCGTGCGCATCCAGCGCGAGAACCAGACGCTCGCCTCGATCACCTATCAGAATTATTTCCGGATGTACAAGAAGCTGGCGGGCATGACCGGCACCGCCGACACGGAAGCCTACGAATTCCAGCAGATCTACGGGCTGGAAACGACGATCATGCCCACCCACATGCCGATGATCCGCGAAGACCGCATGGACCAGGTCTACCGGACTGCGCGCGAGAAGTACCAGGCGGTGATCATCGACATCAAGGATTGTTACGAGCGCGGCCAGCCGGTCTTGGTTGGCACCACTTCGATCGAGAACTCGGAACTGCTGGCCACACAACTCGAAAAGGCCAAGCTGCCGCACCAGGTGCTGAACGCCAAGCAGCACGCACGCGAAGCGGAGATCATCGCCCAGGCCGGCCGGCCCAAGATGGTTACCATCGCCACCAACATGGCGGGCCGCGGAACCGACATCGTGCTGGGGGGAAATCCGGAACCCGAGATCAACAAGGTCAGCAACGATGCCGGCCTGGCGGACCAGGAAAAGGAAAAGCGCGTCGCGGAAATGCGCGACCGTTGGCAGAAACTGCATCAGCAGGTAGTGGGCGCCGGCGGACTGCACATCATCGGCACCGAGCGGCATGAGTCGCGAAGGGTAGATAACCAGTTGCGCGGTCGGTCGGGCCGCCAGGGCGACCCGGGCTCGAGCCGCTTCTACCTGTCCCTCGAGGATCCGCTGCTGCGCATCTTTGCCTCGGACCGGGTGGCGGCGATCATGGACCGGCTGAAAATGCCCGACGGCGAGGCCATCGAACATCCGTGGGTGACGCGCGCGATCGAGAATGCGCAGCGCAAGGTTGAAGCGCGCAACTTCGACATTCGCAAACAGTTGCTGGAATACGATGACGTTTCCAACGACCAGCGCAAGGTGATCTACCAGCAGCGCAACGAACTGCTCGAAGCCACGGACATTTCGGAAACCATCCGTTCGATGCGCGAAGGCACGGTCGAATCGCTCACAGCGCAGCATATTCCGCGGGAGAGCGTCGAGGAACAGTGGGACGTTCCCGGCCTCGAGAGGACGCTTGCCGGCGAGCTGGGCCTGGAACTGCCGTTGCAGCAGTGGCTGAAGCAGGACGAGAGCCTCGACGAGGAAGGTCTGCGCGCCCGCATCGTCGCGGCCGCCAACAAGCATTACGAAGACAAGTTCAGCAACGTGGATGCGCAAGCCGTGCATCACTACGAGCGCGCGATCATGCTGGAACGGCTGGACAGTCACTGGCGCGAGCACCTCGCGGCGCTGGATCACCTGCGCCAGGGTATCCATCTGCGCGGCTATGCGCAGAAGAATCCCAAGCAGGAGTACAAGCGCGAGGCCTTCGATCTGTTTTCGCTGATGCTCGAAGCGGTGCGTACCGAGGTTACCCGCATTCTCATGACCGTGAAGATCAGGACCGCCGAGGAGGCAGAGGCGGTCGCTGAGAAGGAACAGGTCGAACTCAAGAACGTGCAATACCAGCATGCCGATCAAGACGAGGCGCTGGAAAGGGCAAACGCCGAGACCAAGGTCCAGCCGTTCGTGCGCGGCGGCCAGAAGGTCGGGCGCAATGACCCCTGCCCGTGCGGTTCCGGCAAGAAGTACAAGCAGTGCCACGGCAAACTCGGCTAGGCGACGCGGATGTGTGAGGGTCGAGCCGCCGTGCGCGGCGCGCCGGAAAAGACCGTTAACGGGCAGGCCGGAGCCGGGAAGTGGCAGTAAATCTCTCCACTCCTGATCCTGCCACGCTGCTGCCGGTCAAGGGCGTGCGCCTCGGTATCGCCGAAGCCGGCATCCGCAAGGCCAGTCGCAAGGACCTGATGCTGATGACCCTGTCCAAAGCGACGCGGGTTGCCGGCGTGTTCACCCGCAACCGCTTCTGCGCCGCACCGGTCACGGTGGCGAAGGCGCATCTGCAGACCGGCGCGATTCAGGCGCTGGTGGTTAACACCGGCTGCGCCAACGCCGGTACCGGTGAGGACGGTCTGGCGCGCGCCAGGCAGACCTGCAGCGAGGTCGCTTCGCTGCTCGGTTGCACACCGGAACAAGTGCTGCCGTTTTCCACCGGAGTCATCATGGAGCCGCTCCCGGTTGAGCGCATAGCGGCCGGGCTGCCACGCTGCGTCGCCGCGCTCGCGGAAACAAACTGGGGGGAGGCGGCCCAGGCGATCATGACCACCGACACCGTGCCGAAGGCATACTCGAAGCACATCGAGATCGGCGGTCATGGCGTGAGCGTAACGGGCATTGCCAAGGGTTCGGGAATGATCCGGCCGAACATGGCGACCATGTTGGGTTTTGTGGCTACGGATGCAGCAATTGACCAGACGCTGTTGCAGCAGGCAACCGCCTACGCGGCTGAACGCACCTTCAACTGCGTGACTGTAGATGGCGATACCTCCACCAACGATGCCTTCATTCTGGCGGCCACCGGCCGGAGCGACGCGCCGGAGATCGCCAGCTCCGACTCCAAGGAATTCAGGCTGTTCCTGGATGCAGTGACCGAAGTGGCGGGTTTTCTGGCGCAGGCGCTGGTGCGCGACGGAGAAGGCGCGACCAAGTTCATCACCATCTGCGTCGACGGCGGAATGAATGAGACCGAATGCCGCAAGGTCGGCTATGCCATTGCTCACTCGCCGCTTGTGAAGACGGCGTTCTTCGCTTCGGATCCCAATCTCGGGCGCATCCTCGCGGCGATCGGCTACGCCGGCATCGACGACCTTGACGTTGCCAAAGTCGATCTGTACCTGGACGATGTGATGGTGGCGCAGGGCGGCAGCCGCGCACCGGCCTACCGCGAAGAGGATGGCAAGCGGGTGATGAAGCAGCAGGAGATCACGGTGCGCGTGGGGCTCAACCGCGGCGCTTCCGCGGCCACGATATGGACCTGCGATCTGTCGCACGATTACGTCAGCATCAACGCTGACTACCGAAGCTGAGCGATGAGCGACCTCGACCGACTGATCAAGCGCGCCGAGCAGGTGCTGGAGCGCATCGAAGCCGCACTGCCGCCCAGGCTGCCGGCACCCGACTGGAAGGCGGCGCTGGCGTACCGCTGGCGCAAGCGCAATGGCCGCGGCTACCTGCAGCCGGTGACGCATCCGCACAGGATCCGGCTCACTGACCTGCAGGGAATCGACGAGCAGATCCGGTTGGTCGAGCAGAACACCCGCCAGTTCCTTGAAGGGCTGACTGCGAACGACGTGCTGCTCACCGGCGCGCGCGGCACCGGGAAATCCTCGCTGGTAAAGGCCGTTCTCAACAAGTTCTCGGCGAAGGGCCTGCGCCTGATCGAGGTGGAAAAACAGGATCTGATGGATCTGCCGGACATTGTCGACCTGGTCGCGGATGCGCCGTTCAAATTCATCCTGTTCTGCGACGATCTGTCCTTTGACGCCGACGAGCCGGGCTACAAGGCGCTGAAAGTCATCCTCGACGGCTCGATCTCGGCGACGTCGGAGAATCTGCTGATCTACGCCACTTCGAACCGCCGCCACCTGATGCCCGAGTACATGCAGGAGAACCTCGAAACCAGGTATCTGGGCGAGGAGATCCATCCCGGCGAAAGTGTAGAAGAAAAAATCTCGCTCTCGGAGCGTTTCGGTCTGTGGGTTTCCTTCTATCCCTTCGACCAGGACGAGTATCTGGCGATCGTGGACTACTGGCTGGGGCAACTCGGCGTGGGCGAACGCGATCGCGCGAAAGGCCGTAGCGAGGCCCTGCAATGGGCGCTTTCCCGCGGTTCGCGCAGCGGGCGTGTGGCGTGGCATTTCGCGCGCGACTGGTCGGGAAGACTGGGAATGAAGGGTGAAGGCGCAAGGCGGAAGTAAGCGGTCCAACTCCAAGGCCGGGGATTCCGCTCACCCTGCGTCTCTCAAGCTTCACGCTTCGAAGGTGGTGGATGTTGCGGCCGCGGTGATCGAACGCGAAGACGGCAGCTTCCTTCTGGCACAGAGACCACCGGGAAAGGCCTACGCCGGCTATTGGGAGTTTCCCGGCGGCAAAGTCGAAGCCGGCGAGCCTGTAGCCGAGGCGCTGAGGCGCGAACTCCACGAAGAACTGGGCATCCACCTCCAGCAAGCCTATCCGTGGATTACCCGGGTTTACAGCTACCCGCACGCGACCGTGCGCCTGCACTTTCATCGCGTGCTGAAATGGCAGGGCGAGCCGCGTCCGCACGAGGAGCAGGCGCTCGCCTGGCAACGCTGCGGCGCGTTGTCGGTCGCGCCGATGCTTCCGGCCAATGCGCCGGTGCTGAAAGCGCTGTCGCTGCCCATCGTTTACGCCATCACCCATGCCTGGGAAACAGGGGTCGAGCGCGCGCTTGCGCAGCTTGACGATGCGCTCGCGAAAGGGCTGCGTCTGGTGCAGATCCGGGAAGGAAAACTCGAACGGCCGGCGCGGGAGGCTTTCGCTGCACAAGTGGCGCAGCGCGTGCATGCGGCGGGAGGCATTGTCCTGGTCAACGACGACGAACAACTGGCCGTTCAAATCGGTGCCGATGGCGTACACCTGCCCTCGCAGGCGTTGATGGCATCCCGGCAGCGGCCGCAGTTCGAATGGTGTGGCGCCTCCTGTCACGATGCGGTCGAACTGGCGCGCGCAGCGGAACTCGGCGTCGATTTCGCAGTGCTCGGGCCGGTCCTGGAAAAACCCGGTCTGCCGCACCTGCCCGGGATCGGCCTGCAACGCTTCGGCGATCTCGCATGCGGACGCCCGCTGCCGGTGTTTGCGCTAGGCGGTATGCATTTGTCCGATCTCGGCAGCGCGCGTGCGCGCGGTGCACACGGGGTGGCCATGATCCGCGGCGCCTGGTAGCGGGGTTAGTGTCCTGTTCCGCTAATTCGTGGCTGAAAACCCGGCGAGAATCGACGCCATGCGGTGTTACGAGTCCTCTCCGTGCGTGTCGGAGCGCGGAAGAGGGGCCCCAAATTTTTTTGGGGATGCGACCTGAGATCAGACGCACAAGGGATCGCCCGCCGCCCTTGATCGCCTCCGAGGTCAGATCCCCGAACAGAAAACGTTCGGGGCCCCTCCTCCGCTCTACGGCGATCCCTGCTCAACGTTTCACCGGCCCCCGCCACTGTCGAGGACTCGCGCCTTGCCTGGCGCCGATTTCGCAGGTTTTCCGATCAATTACGGATTGCTGCAAAATAGTTCATGTGACTGGTTTCCAAGTCGCGAGAGTTATCCCACGAATTAGCGGAACAGTACACTAGCGCTCTTCGTCTTCAGACTTTCCGGCGTCTGCTTGCTCCTGTGGAATCCGGTAGCTCCCGGTGGCCCACTGGCCCAGATCGATCAGCTTGCAGCGCTCGGAACAGAACGGCCGGTAGGCGTTGGCCTCACTCCATGGCGTGGCGGTTCCGCACCGCGGACAGTTCACCATGCGCGTTTTCCTGGCCTCGGCGTTCATCGCAGTCGGGCATTCATCACAGGTTGCAAAACGTCAATTCGAATTTCACGTCGTCGACGCTGGTGCGCCGCTGAGCGCCGACGGCAGTGGTGAAGCGCACGTTGAGCGCGTACTTGTTGGCGCTGATTTCCGGTACGCAGTCGAATGCGCTGTCCAGGCGGATGCGCAGCATCTGCGCCAGCCGGCCCGCCATGGTCTGCTGGTACACCCCCTGATGCGCGAGCTGGGTGGTGGTCTTGCCGTTTTCCCGAAGCAATTTCAGGATGATCTGTACGCCATTGCGGATCGGCAGGAAGGGCGCGAGCCATTCGCCCAGATCGAGACGGCGCGCTTCGGCGCTTTGATTGAGCCAGTAGTGATACGAAGGCAGATCGAACTGGCACACGCCGCCGGGTATGGCGGAGCGCTGCTTGATGCTCATCAGCCAGTCGTTCTCACGCAACTCCTGGCCGGTTTTTCCCGATGAAAGAAACATGTCCGAAATCGTTTTCTCGATGTCGGCAAGCACCGCTGTCAGGGCTTCCTGGGAGATGGCGGGATTGTGGCGAAGCGCGTCGAGGTGTTGTTTCTGGCGCTCCAGTTCCTGCATCAGGTCGGACTTGAGATCGGCGCGGCCGCCCACATCGAGGATCTCGAAAAGCGACGTCAGCGCAACGTGATGCTCTTCGGGATCGCTTTTCGAGGCGAAATAGTGGGCGCGCCTGTACAGATCCTCCAGGCGCAGCAGGGTGCGAATCCTCTCGTTTAGCGGGAACTCGTAGCTGATCACAATGCGGGCGCGGCTGCCGGAGTAGGGGGAAGTATTCCCGAAAAGGCTCTAAAAATAAAGCTGAATGCTCGAGAGCTCTGTTCCTGCGGTTCCGGCATGCGGCGCCGCCGCTAGACTTCCGCGGCGAGATCCAGGTATTTGTGATGCAAAGCGGCGACTTGCGGCTCCAGGGCTGCAAGGTCGCCGTCGTTGCGAATCACGTCATCGGCGCGGCGCAAGCGTTCGGTCGCACCGATCTGGGAGGATATGATCGCAAGAATTTCTTCGCGTGGCAGGTTATCGCGTCGCCGGACGCGGCCGATCCGTGTTTCCTGATCGCTGTCGACGACCAACACGCGCCGCACCAGCTTCTGATAAGAGCCGGATTCCAGAAGAAGCGGCACCACCAGGATAACGTAGGGTGCAGTCGAATTGGCGACCCGGCGCTCGGCCTCGTGCCGGATCAGCGGATGCAGGATGGACTCCAGGTCCTTCTTCGCGCGCATATCCTCGAAGACCAGTTTGCGCATCCGTGCGCGGTCCAGGGCGCCGTCTGCAGTTGCGAATTGCGGGCCAAAGCGCCGCGCAATCTCGCCCACCGCCGCTTGGCCCGGTCCGGTCAGCGCGCGCGCAATTTCGTCGGTGTCCACCACGCCGGCACCGAGTTGCGCAAACAGTGCGGCAATCGTGGTCTTCCCCGAACCGATCCCTCCGGTGAGACCGACGGCAAAAGGCATCGTCAGAACAACTGCAGATAGGTCCGGTTGATCGTCTCGCCCCAGAACAACGCGATCAATCCCGCCGCGGCTATGTACGGACCGAACGGAATTGGCGTGTTGCGGCCATGGCGCGCGAAAACAATCAAGCCGATGCCGACAATCGCGCCCACCAGCGAGGAGAGCAGGATCACCACCGGCAGCATTTTCCAACCCAGCCATGCGCCGACCGCGGCGAGCAACTTGAAGTCGCCGTAGCCCATCCCCTCCTTGCCGGTGGCAAGCTTGAACAGCCAGTACACGGCCCACAACGACAGATAACCGGCGACGGCGCCGATGACCGCACCCTGCAGCGGCACAAAGGTGCCGTTCAGATTCACCAGCAGCCCGACCCAAATCAGCGGCAGCGTGATGTCGTCCGGCAGCAGTTGAGTATCGATGTCGATGACGGTCAGCGCGATCAGCGACCACATCAGAAACAAGGCGCCCACCGTCGCCAGCGTCAGCCCATAGCGCCAGCCGATGTAGCCGGACAGGATGCCACTCACCGCCTCGACGATCGGGTAGCGGACGCTTATCGGTGCCTTGCACGCCGCACAACGTGCACGCAGAAGCAGATAGCTCAGGATTGGAATGTTCTCCCAGGCGCGGATGCGGTGACCGCAATGCGGGCAGGTCGAGGGCGGCGTGACCAGGTTGTAGCGCGCGGCGCCGCCCGCGCTTCTCAATTTTGCCGCTGCGTCTGCAGAGCCCTTCTGCTCCAATAGATCGGCCGCCTGCGCGTCCCATTCGCGATCGAGCATTTGCGGCAGCCGGTGGATGACCACATTCAGAAAACTCCCGACCACCAGTCCGAGCAGGGTGCAGACCAGCGTCAGGATTGCCGGTTCATTCAGCATGTCTGTTAGATTCATATTTCAGTTGCGGTCGGGTGTGCAAATCGAGTCGTGCCTGGACCGAAAGTGCACGCGCCGGGGTCTACAGTAGTGAAATCCGTTACCGGCGGCGCAGGCTCTTTTCGCGTCGGGCTGTTCGATGGCATCCTGCTGGCAAAAAAAGCGCCCGAGCTTGTCGGGCGCAAATATATCGAATCGCTCGCCGCTTAAACGGCCTGGCCCATCTTGAATATCGGCAGGTACATGGCGATCACCATGCCGCCGATCAGTACGCCGAGCACCACCATGATCATCGGTTCCATCAGGCTGGACAAGGCCTCAACCGCGTCGTCCACTTCCTGTTCGAAAAAGTCGGCGACCTTGCTGAGCATTCCGTCCAGCGCGCCCGACTCCTCGCCGATTGATACCATCTGTAGAACCATGTTCGGAAACACGTTGACGTTGGTCATGGCGTTGGTAAGGCTTACGCCGGTGCTGACGTCCTGCTGGATTTTCTTCGTTGCCTCGTAATAAACGTAGTTGCCTGCGGCGCCGGCCACTGAATCCAGCGCCTCCACCAGCGGTACGCCGGCCGCGAACATGGTGGACAACGTCCGGGTCCAGCGCGCGATGGTCGCCTTGCGCACCAGCGGGCCGAAAACCGGGATCTTGAGGATCAGCCGGTCCATTACCATTTGCATCTTCACCGAGCGCTTCCAGGTGTAGAAGAAAAACCAGACGCCGAAACCCAAGCCGCCGAATATCGCCCACCACCATTTTACGAACACGTCCGATATCGCCATCACGAACAGCGTGGGCGCGGGGAGGTCGGCGCCGAAGTTCGAGAACAGATCCTTGAACGCCGGGATTACGAAGATCATGATGATCGCGGTGATGATGAATGCGACCACTATGATCGACACCGGATAGAACAACGCAGCCTTGATCTTGCTCTTGATTGCGAGGATTTTTTCCTTGTACGTCGCCAGGCGGTCCAGCAGGCTGTCGAGAATACCGGCCTGCTCGCCGGCGCCCACGAGGTTGCAGAACAGCGCGTCGAAATGCAGCGGGTACTTGCGGAAGGCGGCATTCAGACTGTTGCCGGTTTCCACTTCATTCTTTATATCCATCAGCAGCCGGGCCACCGCGGGATTGGAGTGCCCCTTGCCGACGATATCGAAGGCCTGCAGCAAGGGCACGCCAGACTTCATCATTGTCGCCAGCTGGCGGGTGAAGAACGTGATGTCCCTGTCGCTGACACTGCCCCCCATCCCCATCTTCTGCCGCTTGATCTTGAGGACCGTGACGCCCTGGCGGCGCAGCACCGAATTGACCACTGCTTCGCCACCTGCCCGCATCTCGCCTCGTATCTTCCGGCCGGATTTGTCCTTGCCTTCCCAGAGGAAGTTGTATTCCTTGATCCTGTCTCGTACCGCGCCCGCTGCCGTCGCCATAGCGTTACCTCGTCAAGTGTTATTCGTTGGTGCAGGCTTCGACTTCCTCGAGAGAAGTCATGCCCTGCCGAACCTTCAGCAATCCCGATTGCCGCAGGTCGCGGATGCCTTCGCGCTGCGCCTGCTCGGCAATGTCGATGGCGTTGCCGTTGGTCATGATGATCCGGTTCAATTCCTCGCTGATCTTCATGACCTGGTAAATGCCGACGCGACCCTTGTAGCCGGTGCCCTTGCACAGGTCGCACCCCACCGCCTTGTACGGTGTCCAGCTGCCGTCAAGATCGGCTTTCTGGAAACCCGCCCTCAGCAATGCCGCCGTGGGAATATCGGCGGGTTGCTTGCACTCCTTGCACAGCCGCCGCGCCAGGCGCTGCGCCGAGATCAGGATCACCGAACTGGCGATGTTGAAAGGAGCCACCCCCATGTTCAACAGTCGGGTCAGCGTGGTCGGTGCGTCGTTGGTGTGCAGGGTCGACAGCACCAAGTGACCGGTCTGCGCCGCTTTAACCGCAATTTCCGCCGTCTCCAGATCGCGGATTTCGCCGACCATGATGATGTCCGGGTCCTGGCGCAGGAACGACTTCAACGCTGCCGCGAAAGTCAGCCCCGCCTTGTCGTTGACGTTGACCTGGTTGATCCCCGCCAGATTGATTTCGGCCGGATCCTCGGCCGTCGCGATGTTTATGCCAGGCTCGTTGAGCATGTTCAGGCAGGTATACAGCGACACAGTCTTGCCTGAACCGGTCGGACCGGTCACCAGGATCATTCCGTAGGGCCGGTTGATCGCCCACAGCAGCGCGTCGCGCTGCTCCGTCTCGTAACCCAGCGCCTCGATGCCCAGCGTCGCGCTCGACGGATCGAGAATACGCATCACAATCTTTTCCCCGTGCAGCGTCGGCAGGGTGCTGACGCGAAAGTCGATGGCGCGGTCCTTGGACAGGGTCAGTTTCATCCGCCCGTCCTGCGGAATGCGTTTTTCGGCGATATCCAGGCGCGAAATGATCTTGATCCGGGAGGCGATCTTTTCCTTGAGCGAAAGCGGCGGCTGGGCGATCTCGTAAAGTGTGCCGTCCATCCGGTAGCGGATGCGGTAGAACTTTTCGTAGGGCTCGAAGTGGATGTCCGAAGCGCCGCTGCCGATCGCATCCAGCAGGATCTTGTGGATGTAGCGCACGATCGGCGCGTCATCGACCTCGTTCGCGCCATCCGCCGGTTCTTTCTGTTCCTTGGGCGCGGCCTCGGCGAGCAAGTCGGCGCCGATGTCCTCGCCCGCCAGGTCCCGCAGCGAGGCCTCGTTGGCCTTGAGTAGCTTCTGTATCAGCGTCCCGAGTTTGCCATCCTCCACGACGATCGGTTCGATCTGCAGCCCGGTCTGGAATTTCAGTTCGTCGAGTATGGCCCGGTTGGTCGGGTCCGACATCCCGACATAAAGCTTGTTGCCGCGTTGAAACAGCGGCACCGCGCGGCGGCTGTGCAGGAATTTGTCGTCCACGGCCCTGAGCGGCATCTGTGCGGCGTCGAGGGCGGAAAGGTCGAGAAGAGGCAGGCCGAACGTTATCGCCGCAAATTCGGCAATCTCGACCCCCTTGAGCTTCTTGCCAAGGATGAGCTGTTCGACAAAGCCGACCCCGGCGGTTTTTGCCTGGGACTGGATCGCCTCCGCGTCGCGCTCGGGCAGGAGGCCCCGCTGCACCATAGCGCGACCCAGGCCGGACAGCGTGCCTTCTAGCGTTGCTGCAACCATCGGAATATCCAGCGGTGGAAAACACCCGAATGATGCACCCGGCGCCCCTTAAAGTAAAGACCGAAGTCCTTGACTAATGGTGCTGATTAATTGTCTTTTTCTGGTGGCAGCAGGCGCACCGAGCGGATCACCCGGTCCTGGGTCTGGAGCACCTCCAAAGGGTATCCGGCCAGCTTGAGGCTGGTCCCCGGCTCCGGGATATTCTGCAGGTGTTCGAGGATCAACCCGTTCAGGGTCTTGGGTCCGTCGAGGGGAAAGCGATAGCCGAGCTTGCGGTTCAGCGCCCGCAGCAGGGTGCCGCCCTCCACGATGATGCTGCCGTCTTCCATGCGGCGGAAACGCGCGGTTTGCATCGGAGAGTGCGTGGTGAATTCGCCGATAATCTCCTCGAGGATGTCCTCGAGCGTGAGCAGCCCCTTGAGTTCCCCGTATTCGTCCACCACCAGCGCCATGCGGTCGTTCTGCTCCTGAAAATTCTGTAGCTGGGTGAGCAGCGGCGTATCCAGCGGAATGAAATACGGATCACGCATGATCTCCTTGAGCGTCTCGGCGCCGATCTCCTCACCTTCGGAAAGATTCAGCACCTTGCGCACGTGCACAATTCCGACAATGTCGTCCAGCCGCCCGCGATAGACCGGCAGCCGCGTGTGGTTGCTCGTGGCAATCTGGCGGCGGATCTCGTCGGGGGTCGATTCGATGTCGATGGCTTCAATCTGATTGCGCGGGGTCATCGCGTCCTCGACGGTGATCGACTCGAGGTCAAACAGATTGAGGAGAATGCTCTGGTGTTTCTGCGGCAGGTAGTTGGCGCCTTCCAGCACCAGGGTGCGCAATTCCTCCATGCTCAGCGTGTGCGTCTGGCTGTTCTGAGTCGGCACGCGCAGCAGCCAGCGCAGTACCCGGACGAAAAGATTGACGAACCAGACGACCGGATAAGCCAGGGTGAGCAGCGGCGCAAGCACATAGGCCGCCGGAAAGGCGATGCGCTCGGGGTAGGTCGCCCCGATTACCTTGGGCGTGATTTCGCTGAACACAAGGATGAAGAACGTGACTATGCCGGTGGCGGCGATAAACGCATACTCGTCATGACCGTAGTACCGCAGTGCGATCGTGGTGGCGATGCCGGCGGCGGCTGCGTTCACCAGATTGTTTCCGAGCAGGATGACGCCGAGCAGCTTGTCTGTTCGTGCAAGCAGTTGACTGGTCAATCGGGCGCCGCGATGCCCGGTTTTGGCGAGATGCCTCAACCGGTAGCGGTTGAGCGCCATCATGCTGGTTTCGGAAATGGAAAAGAAAGCGGAAACGACAAGCAGGACTACAAATGCGATCAGCAGAGTATTGAGTGGAATTTCGTCCAAGTGCGGTCACCACCGTTTCGGGAAATCGAAATCAGTATCGGCAGCGGGATACGCAGTGTCAAGGCAGCCGCTTCCGCGATTACCTCCGGTTCCAGGGAAGATGCCGATCAGCGTTGCAACAGAACTTCGAGAACGAATTTGCTGCCGATGTAGGCGAGCACCAGCGACAGGAAACCGGCAAGCGTCCAGCGCATCGCCACGCGTCCGCGCCAGCCGTAGAGCGCGCGCCCGGCGAGCAGTGCTGCGAAAATGATCCAGGAAAGTATGCCGAACACCGTTTTGTGGGTAAACGACATCGGCTTGCCGAACAAGGCTTCTGAAAACAGGATGCCGCTGGCCAGCGTGAGCGTGAGCAGCACGAAGCCGGCGGCGATAATGCGGAAAAGCAGTTGCTCCATGGTCAGCAGCGGCGGGAGACCCTGCAGGAACCGCGGCAGATTGCCGCGGTGCAGGCCGCGCTCCATCATCGCCATCATCAGCACGTGCAGCGATGCGATGGTGAACAGGCTGTACGCCAGCAGCGCGATGACCAGGTGTGCGGTGAACGCCGCGAACCGGGTGTTCGCAAGCGGATGCACCGCCGGCAGCGCCAGCGGCAGCAGAGACAGGGCTGCAGCGGCAGGCACGACCAGCACCTGCAGGCCTTCGAGCCGGTAAAAGAAACTGCCGGCCCAGTAGATCAGAACCGTAAGCCAGATGATCACTGAAACCGCATTGCCGACGCCGAGGTAGAGTCCCTCCGGCCCGAATGCGGCGCGTGCCAGAACCCACGCGTGCAGCGACAACGGCACGATCAGCGCCACATGCGCCCAGCGTGCCATCGTCAGCCCACCATGCGGCGGTGACGGCAACAGCGCATCGCGCCAGAGAAAGACGGCGAGTACAACGTAGCCGAGACTCACCAGAACATGAAGTAGAATGTCGCTCATCTAGTGTCCTGTTCCGCTAATTCGCGGCTGAAAACCCGGCGAGAATCGGCGCCATGCTGTGTTACGAGTCCTCGCCGTGCGTGTCGGAGCGCGGAAGAGGGGCCCCTCTGGGGATCTGACCGCGGAGACACGCGTGAGGCCGGTGATCGACACGCTATTGGCCGGTTGCACGGTCGCATCCCCGCAAGCGGGGGCCCTGCTCCACGTTCCACCGGCCCCCGCCACTGTCAAGGACTCGCGCCTAGCCTGACGCCGATTTCGCGGGTTTTCCGATCGGTTATGGATTGCTGACAAGAAAATCATGGAACTGGTTTCCAAGGTTCGTGGGTTGTCCCACGAATTAGCGGAACAGGACACTAGCAAGGTTCAAGAGTTCTTCCACGAATCAGCGCAACAGGATGCTGGCCGATCTTTGAGCCTGGCTTGCGAAGTCTACATTATCCCCATCTGCCCCACATTTCAGGAACATCGCGGATGCTCGACAGCCTCACCAGCCGACTGGCCGGCGTCGTCAAGACGCTGCGTGGTCAGGCGCGCCTGACCGAAGCCAACATTCAGGAGGCGTTGCGCGAGGTGCGCGTCGCGCTGCTCGAGGCCGACGTCGCGCTCCCGGTGGTCAGGGATTTCATCGCGCGGGTCAGGGAGAAGGCAGTAGGCGAGGAGGTGATCGGCAGTCTCACACCCGGACAGGCGCTGGTCGGCGTGGTGCAGCGCGAGCTGACCGAACTTATGGGCAGCCGCAACGATGCCCTCAACCTGGCGGTTGTTCCGCCCGCGGTGATCCTGCTGGCCGGCTTGCAGGGATCGGGCAAGACCACGACCGCTGGAAAACTCGCAAGCCTGCTCAGTGAGCAAAAAAAGAAAACGCTGTTGGCAAGTTGCGACGTCTACAGGCCCGCCGCGATCGAGCAGCTTGCGGCTCTGGCGCGCCAGCTCGGCGTCGAAATGTTTGCGTCCGATGCTGCGCAGAAGCCCGAAGAGATCGCCGCCGCTGCGCTCGACTACGCGCGCAAGCATTATCACGACGTGTTGATAGTGGACACCGCCGGCCGCCTGGCGATCGACGAAGCCATGATGCGGGAGATCCGCCAGCTTCACGCCGTGCTCAATCCGGTGGAAACGCTGTTCGTGGTGGACTCGATGCAGGGACAGGACGCGGTGAACGTGGCCAGGACCTTTGCCGATGCGCTGCCGCTCACCGGCGTGGTGCTCACCAAGCTCGACGGCGACGCGCGCGGTGGTGCCGCGCTTTCGGTCCGGCAGGTGACCGGCCGGCCGATCAAGTTCGTCGGAGTATCGGAGAAGCCGAACGGGCTGGAGCCGTTCTATCCCGAACGCCTTGCCGCACGCATCCTCGGGATGGGCGACGTGCTGGCGCTGGTGGAGGAGGCGCGCAAGAACGTGGATGTCGGGGAAGCCGAAAAAATTGCCAGGAAAGTGCAGTCCGGCAAGGGCTTCGATCTCGAGGACTTCAAGAGCCAGATGCAGCAAATGAAGAAGATGGGTGGTTTGTCGGCGTTGATCGACAAGTTGCCCGCGCAACTCGCGCAGGCTGCGCAGGGCGCACCGATGGACGATCGCGTCATCGGCCGCACCGTGGGTATCATCGAATCGATGACGCCGCAGGAACGCGCCAAACCCGAGATCATCAAGGCCTCGCGCAAGCGCCGCATCGCCGCCGGCGCCGGAGTGTCGATCCAGGAGGTCAACCGCCTGCTCGTCCAGTTCGAGCAGATGCAGAAAATGATGAAAATGATGGGCAGGGGCGGGCTGCAGAAAATGATGCGGGGAATGAAGGGCGGATTTCCCGGGATGCGTTAGCGCGCCTGCCTGGCCCATGCCTGTTGACGGCGCCGGAACCTCAAATGCTTTCAGGCAGTCTTACATGCCGCATACCCTCCGGTAGAATGCCGGTCCCCGTCAACGAAAGCCGCATCCGATGAATCGAGCACTGATCGCCATTGTCATGCTGTTCTCGTGCACTTCCGCCGCGCTGGCGATGGACTATGAGCGTGAGAAGCGCTGGTCTGACCAGATCCTGCCCGCAATCCTGATCGGCGAGCCGGTCTGGCTGAAGCAGAAGAACGGTCACGAATTCCTGACGCTGTACACCGAGGCCGAGAAGCCGCGCGGTGCCGTCATCGTCGGTCACGGCCGCGGCTGGAATCCGGACTTCGAGCTCTACGGCACCTTGCGCGTAAAGCTCGCCGAGGCCGGCTACACCACGCTTTCGATCCAGTTGCCGGTGCTCGGGCCGGGCGCAAAGGTCGGCGACTACCTTCCGACCTACGCCGACGGAGCGGACCGCTACGAGCTGGCGGCCAAGTTCCTGCGCGAGAAGGGCTACCAGAACGTAGCCATCGTTTCGCACAGCCTGGGCGCGACTATGGCCAACCACTATCTGATCAAGGCCGACGAAACCACGGTCAAGGCGTGGGTATTCGTCGGCATCATCAACGGTCTGGAAGAGATGTTCCGCATCAAGATCCCGGTGCTGGACGTGTTCGGCAGCAAGGATTGGGAGATCACCCAGGTCGGCGCCTACGAGCGCAAGCGCCAGATCGACAAGGTGCCCGGTTCGCAGCAGGTAATTGTTCCCGACGCCCTGCATTTCTTCGAGGGCAAGGAAGATGAACTGGTCAAAGTGATCGTGAGTTTCCTTGATCCGGTGTTCCACTCCGGCAAGCCGGGGGAGGCCGAAAAATAGGCCTGTGACGTGTTGCCCGAACCGGCGTCCGTAAGCTCCTGCCGGGCTTGGCGGAACAGCTTCGCCGGCCCAAACTTCCCTTGCAAACCACGGAATAACCGGCGTAAAATCGCGCGCTTCGCAGTTTGAGGGTGGATGTCATGGTGGTAATTCGACTTGCGCGCGGGGGTGCCAGAAAGCGCCCGTTCTTCAATATGGTGGTGGCCGACTCGCGCTTTGCCCGCGACGGCCGTTTCATCGAGCGCGTCGGCTTCTACAATCCGAAGGCGCCCGAGGGCCAGGAGTCCTTGCGCATCCAGCTCGATCGTGTGGCGTTCTGGCAGGGCAAAGGCGCCAAGCTGTCGGACACGGCGGTGCGCCTGGTAAAGCAGTTCAGTGAGTCGGCCAAGCCCTGAGCCGATGGTGGTCATGGGGCGCGTGAGCGCCCCGCACGGAGTCAAGGGCTGGATCAAGGTCCAGCCGTTTACCCAGGAAATCGACGGCCTGCTTGGCTACCCCGAGTGGTGGTTGGGCCGGGACGGGGAGTGGCGGCAGCACTTGGTCGCCGAATCGGCGGTGCATGGCGCGCTGGTGCTCGCCAGGCTCGAAGGCTGCGCCGACCGGGAAGGGGCGGCGGCGCTGAAGGGCACCTCGATTGCGATACCGCGCCGCCTTCTGCCCGAGAACCGGGAAGGCGAGTATTACTGGAGCGACCTCCTCGGCATGGAAGTGTTGAACCGGCGCGGCGAGCGTCTTGGCCGCGTGGCGAAGGTTCTGGAAACCGGCGCCAACAATGTTCTGGTGCTCGAAGGTGAAAAGGAACTGCTGGTCCCGTTTATCGGCAGCGTGATCCTCAACGTGGACCTCGCAGGCGGGCGCCTGTCGGTGGACTGGGAACTCGATTACTGAGCGTGCGGCAATGATCCATCTCGACGTCGTCACCCTGTTCCCGGAAATGTTCGAGGCCATCACCGGCAGCGGCATCACCCAGCGGGCGCGCGACAAGGGGTTCTTCGAACTGGTGTTGTGGAATCCGCGCGATTTCAGCACCAATGCCTATCGCAGCGTCGACGACCGTTCTTACGGCGGCGGTCCGGGCATGGTGATGATGGCGCAGCCGTTGTCGAAAGCGCTGGCGGCGGCACGGCAGCGGCAGCTCAGTTGCGGGATAAGGCGCACGCGCAGCATTTACCTGTCGCCGCAAGGCAGGCCGCTGACGCAGAAAATAGTCGACGAGCTGGGCCGGCTGGAGGGCCTGGTGTTGCTGGCGGGACGTTACGAAGGCGTGGACGAACGGCTGCTGCAAGCCGAAGTGCAGGACCAGATCTCCATCGGGGATTACGTGCTTTCCGGCGGCGAATTGCCCGCGATGGTGCTGATGGATGCGCTGATCCGGCGCATTCCCGGTGTCCTGAACGACGCCGAGTCGGCGCAGCAGGATTCCTTCGAAGAGGGCCTGCTCGATTTTCCGCACTACACGCGGCCGGAGCTGTATCAGGGCGAGCCGGTTCCGGCGGTGCTGTTATCGGGGCACCATGTGGACATCGCCAGGTGGCGCATGAAGCAGTCGCTGGGGCGCACCTGGGAGCGTCGTCCGGACCTGCTGGCGAAAGTGACCTTGAGTGCCGATCAGGCGGCACTCCTGGAAGAATACAAGGCGGAACGCAACGAAACGCAGGAGCTGATCAAATGAACCTCATCAAGACAATCGAACAGGAAGAAATCACCCGGCTGGGCAAGAACGTGCCGGACTTTGCGCCGGGCGATACCGTGGTGGTCAATGTGAACGTGGTCGAAGGCGACCGCAAGCGCGTGCAGGCCTACGAGGGCGTGGTGGTGGCCAAACGCAACCGCGGCCTGAACTCCTCGTTCATCGTGCGCAAGATTTCCTCTGGCGAAGGCGTGGAACGCACTTTCCAGACCTACTCTCCGCTGATCGCGAGCATCGAACTGAAACGCCGCGGCGACGTGCGCCGCGCCAAGCTTTACTATCTGCGTGCCCGTTCCGGCAAGTCCGCGCGCATCCGCGAAAAACTGGAAGGCGGTCCTGCAGACCCGCAGTAAGCGATTGAAGAGGTACGAAAGTCAAAGGCGGCCAGTGGCCGCCTTTGTCGTTTTGCGGATCGCATTCCGCCGTGCCGTGTTTGCGCGGCGAGATCCTCACACCACGCGCGTGCGGTCGTCGAGCAGCACCTGCTGAATGTAGCTTTGCAGCAGCAGAGCTTCAGTGGAGCGCAGTTTGGCGAAGCGCACGCCGTGGGTGAAAACTTCGTCCAGTCTGCGTTCTCTCCTGGTCTTGCGCACGCTCTGGATTTCCGCCGGCGTGGCCAGCTTCACTTCGTAGTTGTTCGGTTGCACCAGGAACTTGAATGCAAGCTCCAGCGTCTCGCCCACCTCGCCCAGGCTCTTGTCCGCCTCCAGCAGCGCTCCCGAAATGCTCAGGTCGGCAATCGTCAGCGCCGACGGCACGGCCTCGCCCTGTCTTGCCGCATTCACCGCAGTGGCGGTCAGGTTCACCCGCACCCGCAGCGCGCCGCGAATCAGCGTCTGCTGGACCTGTGCGGGGTAGGCCAGATGGAGATAAGGATATGGGGTGCGGCAGACGCGGTCCACCCTGGATTCGAAAGTGTAAGCGTGACGGCCGGAGAAAGTTCGCACCAGCACCGGCTCGCCCTCGCGCACGGGGATCGGCAGGTTCTGGACCTGCGGCGTGCGCAACAGCACGCTGTGCCCGGATACGTAGCCGATCAGCGTGGTGTAGTAGTGGCTGCGCGTGCTGTCGGTCAGCAGTTCCAGTTGCAGCCGGTCTCCCACATGCAACTGCATGCTCTCCAGGCTGCAGGTGGAGATCTTGGACGGATCGAGAGTGTTCACTTGGGCTGGGAGTGGGTTGGATCGCTGCAACCCAGAGTATAGCCAAGTCGCGCGGCGGCCTGCAGCCGGCATCGTTGCTACAATGACGGGGCCCAACAAAGATCGCCGTCTCCTCCCGTGCATTCAAGCCGATGAACCCGATGCTCGAATCTCATCAGGCAAAAATACCGGCGCCCTTTGCAGTGCTCGGCATCCGCGTCATTGGCGAGCGCTTGACCGATATCGAGTACCTTCCGCGCGGCGCCGCTACGCTGAACCCGCACACGCCGTTCGCAAAAGAAGTGTGCCGGCAGCTCGCCGCGTACCTGAGGGATCCCGATTTCGAATTCGACCTGCCGTTTGAATACAACGGCACCGAATACCAGCGCAAGGTGTGGCGGACGGTGCACGCCATCCCGCCCGGCAAGGTGCTGTCCTATCTTCAGGTAGCCAAACGCATCGGTTCGGCGCCGCGGCCGGTGGGCAGCGCCTGCGGCGCGAACCGCATCCCGATCCTGATTCCCTGCCACCGCGTCATCGGCAGCAACGGCATCGGCGGTTTCATGCATACGCGCCGCGGTTCGCCGATCGAGATCAAGCGCTGGCTGTTGCATCACGAGAATCCGGGCGCCTACTGATGGCCGCGGACGACGCCCTTCTGGACCAATTCTGCGATGCGCTCTGGCTAGAGGACGGCCTGTCGCGCAATACCCTGGAAAGCTACCGCCGCGACCTGCGGCTGTTCGCCGTATGGCTGTCGGCGGAACGCGGCAAGACCCTGCTGGATGCCGAACGCGTCGACCTGCTTGGCTATCTTGCCCACAAGTTCCAGCGCCGTGCGAAGCCGCGCTCCGCGGCGCGGCTGCTCTCCAGCCTCAAGCGTCTCTACCAGTACCTGTTGCGCGAAGGCGCGATCACTGCCGATCCGACGCTGCAAGTGGAGGCGCCGAAACTGCCGCGCAGCCTGCCCAAGAGCCTGACCGAGGAAGACATCGAACGGTTGCTCGCTGCGCCGGACGTCGAGACGCCGCTGGGCCTGCGCGACAAGGCGATGCTGGAGGCGCTGTACGCGAGCGGCTTGCGGGTTTCCGAACTGGTGTCCGTCGGTGTTGCGCAAGTCAGCCAGGATATGGGCGTGGTGCGTATTGTCGGCAAGGGATCGAAGGAGCGGCTGGTCCCGCTGGGCGAGGAGGCACTGGCGTGGATCCGCCGTTACGTTGCCCATGCGCGCCCCGAGATCCTCGACGGCAAACGCAGCGATGCGCTGTTCGTGACCGCGCGCGGCGAATCCATGACGCGCCAGGCGTTCTGGCACCTTATCCGTCGCTACGCCGCCAAGGCGGGATTGAGCAAGCTGATTTCGCCGCACACCCTGCGTCACGCGTTCGCGACCCACCTTCTCAACCACGGCGCCGACCTGCGCGTGGTGCAATTGCTGCTCGGACATGCCGACATTTCCACGACACAGATCTACACTCACGTTGCGCGCGAACGGTTGAAGCAATTGCACGCTAAACATCATCCGCGCGGGTAGTGTCCTGTTCCGCTAATTCGTGGAATAACTCGCGAACCCGTGAAATCAGTCCCATGATCCAATTGATAGCAATCCATCATCGATCGGAAATCCAGCGAAATTGGCGCCAGGCAAGGCGCGAGTCCTTGACAGTGGCGGGGGCCGGTGGAACGTGGAGCAGGGCCCCCGCTTGCGGGGATGCGACCGTGCAACTGGCCAATAGTGTGTCGATCACCGGCCTCACGCGTGTCTCCGCGGTCAGATCCCCAGAGGGGCCACTCTTCCGCGCTACGACACGCACGGCGAGGACTCGTAACACAGCATGGCACCGATTCTCGCCGGGTTTTCAGCCGCGAATTAGCGGAACAGGACACTAAGATACAGGGAGAATCGGATCGTATGGTTTCCGCGCTGTTCGTCCTCGCCGCCTATCTCATGGGCTCCGTGTCCTTCGCGGTGGTGGTGAGCTGGTTCTTCGGCCTGCCGGATCCGCACACCTACGGCTCGGGCAACCCGGGGGCGACCAACGTTTTGCGCACCGGGAAGAAGGCTGCGGCGGTGCTGACCCTGATCGGCGATACAGTGAAGGGCGCGGCCGCGCTGTGGCTGGCACAATATTTTGCGCCGCGGTTCGGAGTCGGCGAACACGCGCTCGCCGCGGTGGCACTCGCGGCGTTTCTCGGACATTTGTTCCCGTTGTATTTCCGCTTCCGGGGCGGCAAAGGGGTCGCCACCGCGGCGGGCATTTTACTGGTGATGGACTGGCGTATCGCGCTCACGCTGCTGGTGGTGTGGGCACTGGTCGCGGTGGTCTCGCGCTATTCGTCGCTGGCGGCGATCGTCGCGGCGGCGCTGTCTCCGCTCGTGGCTTTCTATTTTCTCGGCGGGGGGGCGATGACCTGGGCGGTGCTGGTGATCGCGTTACTGCTGCTATGGCGCCACCGCGGCAACGTCGAAAGGCTGCTCGCAGGCAATGAAAGCAGGATCAGGCTGAAGCGATCGTAAGCTCTTCCAGGTCCCAGCGGGGCCGCACCTTGAATCCGTTGCCGGCTGGCGCGCCGGCAGCCAGACGCAGTGCCCCGGCGAAAGCGATCATCGCCCCGTTGTCGGTGCACAGATCCTGTGGCGGGTAAAACACCTCGAAGCCCTCGCGTCCGGCTTTCTTCGACATCGCCTCACGCAACGCGTTGTTGGCGCCGACTCCACCGGCGACCACCAGTTGATCCAGTCCTTCCCTGGCGAGGGCGCTTACCGACTTGGCGACCAGCACTTCGACGATCGCCTGCTGAAACGATGCGGCAATGTCGGCTCTGGTTTGACTGTCGGGATCGGCCCCGCGCACCAGGGTCAGCACCGCGGTCTTCAATCCGGAAAAACTGAAATTCAGATCGCCGCTGTCAACCATCGGCCGCGGCAGCTTGTAGCGCCTGGGATTGCCGGATTGCGCCATTTGCGACAGCGCGGGGCCGCCGGGGTAGGACAGGCCCAGCAGCTTGGCGGTCTTGTCGAAGGCCTCGCCGGCAGCATCGTCCACCGTCTCGCCGAGCAACCGGTAGGCGCCCACTGCATCCACCCGCATCAATTGCGTGTGGCCGCCGGAAACCAGCAGCGCCACGAAAGGAAATCGCGGCGCCGGGCTTACGAGCAGCGGCGAGAGCAGGTGGCCTTCAAGGTGGTGCAGTCCGACCACCGGGACCTTGAGTGCATAGCCCAGGCTCGCCGCTACGGCCGCGCCCACCAGCAGCGCACCTGCCAGCCCCGGCCCCTGGGTGTAGGCAATCGCGTCGATGTCGGAAAGCACGCGCCCGCAACGCTCGAGCAGCTGGCGGGTCAATGGCAGGAGCCTGCGCACATGGTCGCGGGATGCGAGTTCCGGGACCACCCCGCCGTACTCGGCATGCATCGCCACCTGCGAGAACAGCGTATGACCAAGCAGCCCGGCCCCGCTGTCGTACAGGGCGACCCCGGTTTCATCGCACGAGGTTTCGATCCCGAGAACCAGCATAAGGCATTGAGTTAAAGGGGAATGGTCGTGGTGTCATGAGCGTCCGGGCGCTGCGCGGAGCGGGCGCGAAAGGGCGATTAGTCCACTGGTTGTATTTGCAAATCAGGGGATTATTGCTAGAATGCGCCCCTTCGTTTTGGCCGACAACTTTCAGGACCGCATTACTTCACTTTCTCTCTATGCCGACGATTCGAGTCAAGGAAAACGAGCCGTTTGAAGTGGCCATGCGCCGCTTCAAGCGCACGGTGGAAAAGACCGGTCTGCTGACCGAACTGCGGGCGCGCGAATTCTACGAGAAGCCCACCGCCGAACGCAAACGCAAGCTCGCTGCTGCCATCAAGCGCCATCACAAGCGCCTGCGCAACCAGCTCCTTCCGCCCAAGCTCTATTGAGCAATCCTGTGAAGGGTGGACAGTGAAGGGTGAAGGGTAAGACCTTCACCCTTTTCGCTTCTACTCTTCACGTATGTACCCTTTACCCTTCACATGTCATTAAAGGCCCGGATCACCGACGACATGAAAACCGCGATGCGCGCGAAGGATGCGAAGCGCCTGTCCGCGATCCGTTTGCTGCTGGCGGCAATCAAACAGCGCGAGGTGGACGAGCGCAAGGACATGAGCGACGCCGACGTGATGTCGGTGATCGAGAAGATGATCAAGCAACGGCGCGATTCAATCGAGCAGTTCCAGAGGGGTGGGCGCCAGGACCTGGTGGACATTGAGCAGTTCGAGCTGTCGGTATTGCAGGCCTACATGCCGCAGGCTTTGTCCGAGGGCGAGGTCTTTGCTGCGGTTGCCGCCGCCATACAGTCCAGCGGCGCCAAGGGCATGGCGGACATGGGAAAGGTCATGGCTGTGCTCAAACCCCAACTGGCCGGGCGTGCCGACATGGGCAAAGTGTCGGCGCTGGTAAAGGCAAAGCTTTCGGCGTCCTAGCGGCGGTGTGGGGCGCTTTCGCGTCCATTTGCGGGTTCCTGTTCGCCGACACGGACGGAAAGCCGGCGTCAGTGGAACCCGCGCTGACCCGGCAAGTGCTTAAAAGTTAATGCGAAATCGCCTGATCTTGGTAATCGCGGCTTTCCCGGAAATCCGTGGAAAGTAACCTATAATTCTTCGAAAGCACCGAGGAGTTCCGCCGACGGCGACAAGCCCCGGTTGTCAGGGGAACCGAGCGCGAGATGATCCCGACGAAATGATTCCACAGTCCTTCATCCAGGACCTCCTCAACCGGGTGGATATCGTGGACTTGATCGAGTCCTACGTTCCACTCAAGCGGGCCGGATCCAACTACGCCGCCCGCTGCCCCTTCCACAGCGAGAAATCCCCATCTTTCACGGTGAGCCCGACCAAGCAGTTCTATCACTGCTTCGGCTGCGGCGCGCACGGCACCGCGATCAGCTTTCTGATGGAGTACCAGGGGATGGGGTTTGTGGATGCGGTCAAGGACCTCGCGGGTCGCAGCGGCATGACTGTGCCCGAACAGACCCCGGATCCGCGCCAGAAGGAAAAGGCTGATGTTGCCGAAGATCTCACCGAGGTGATGCTCAAGGCGGCGCAGTATTACAAGGCGCAGCTCAAGACCTCGGAGCGGGCGGTTGCTTATCTGAAGGGCCGCGGGCTGAGCGGCGAAATCGCCGCCCGCTACGGCCTCGGTTACGCGCCCGACGGGTGGCAGAATCTGGAGCCGGTATTCGCCGACTATCAGTCGAAGTCGCTGAGCGAAGCCGGACTGGTGATCGTGAACGAGCAGGGGCGGCGCTACGACCGCTTCCGCGACCGCATCATGTTTCCGATCCACAATCAGCGCGGCGTGATCATCGGCTTTGGCGGCCGCATCATCGATCAGGGCGAGCCCAAGTATCTGAACTCCCCGGAAACGCCGCTGTTCGAGAAGGGCCGCGAGCTCTACGGCCTGTTCCAGGCCAGAACCGCAATCCGCGACGCGGAGAAGGTGATCGTGGTCGAAGGCTACATGGACGTGGTCGCGCTTGCCCAGTATGGGGTCGGCTACGCAGTGGCCACGCTCGGCACTGCGACCACGCCCTGGCAGGTACAGAAGCTGCTGCGACAGAGCGATGACGTGATCTATTGTTTCGACGGGGACGAAGCCGGGCGGCGCGCGGCCTGGCGGGCCCTCGAAAACAGCCTGGCGCAATTGCAGGACGGCAAGCAGGTGCGCTTCCTGTTCCTGCCTGCCGAGGACGATCCGGACAGCTACGTGCGCAGCCAGGGCAAGGCCGCGTTCGAATCGCTGTTGCAGCAGGCGCAACCGCTGTCGGAATTCCTGATGCAACAATTGGCTTCGCGGGTGGACATGCGCACCGTGGAAGGCAGGGCCAAGTTCCTGCAGGACGCCAAGCCGCTGGTCAAACAGGTGGCCGCGCCGATGCTGTCGTTGATGTTGCGCAAGCAAGTTGCCGAAATGGCCGGTGTGGCCCAGTCCGAACTCGAACAGGGTTTCGAGATCAAAGTAGTTACGCGGGGCCGGGCTCCCGAGCGGCGCACTTCGGTAAAGCCTTCGCTCACCAGGCTGCTCTCGGAGATGCTGGTTTCCCGTCCTTCTCTTGCAGCGTTGGCCGATTCCAGCCAGCTTCAGGCCAATGCCGAACTCGCCTCGACGGAACTGCCGCCGGCGGAACTCGCACTGCTTGGACGGCTGCTTGAACTCTGCCGTGGCCACCCCGACCTGCGCAGTGCCGTTGAACATTTTCGTGGCGGCGAGTTTGAAGCCCTGGCGCGCGAGATCGAGGTCGGCAGCCTGCGCTGGGAACAGATGGAAGACGAGGCGTTGGAGGCGGAATTTACCGGGGCTTGGGCGCGGCTCACCGAGCGGTTCCGCCATGTACGCATCACGCTGCTGCTGGAGAAAAGCAAGCGCCAACGCTGGACGCCGGAGGATGAGGAACAGTACCGGCATTTGCAGCAACGCACAGTGGCTGAATGAAGGCGCGGGGCGAGTCCGGTATAATGCGCGGTTCTTTTTTGCTCGCCGTTTTTTAAGTAATTGTTTTTAAAGGATTAAGAGACATGGCAAGAGAAAGGCGCAAAGAGCAGATCAAGGAGCAGGCGCAGGCGCAGCAGCCCATCGATGCTGAAGCCCGGCGCATGCGCCTGAAAAACCTGATCGTCCTCGGCAAGGAGCGCGGCTATCTCACCTATGCGGAGATCAACGACCATCTCCCGGACGACATGCTGGATGCCGAGCAGATCGAGAACATCATCAGCATGATCAACGACATGGGCATCCAGGTCTACGACGAGGCGCCGGATGCCGAAACTCTGCTGATGAACGAAACCACGCCCGCCGTGGTTCCCGATGAAGACGTGGTCGAGGAGGCCGAGCAGGCGCTTTCCACCGTCGATTCCGAATTCGGGCGCACTACCGATCCAGTGCGCATGTACATGCGCGAGATGGGTTCGGTCGAACTGCTGACGCGCGAAGGCGAAATCGAGATCGCCAAGCGTATCGAGGATGGCCTGAAGCACATGATTCAGGCCATATCCGCCTGCCCGACCACGATCGCCGAAATTCTCAACCTGGCCGACAAGATCGACCGTGAGGAAATGCGCATCGACGAAGTGGTGGACGGGCTGGTCGACCCGAACGCGCCGGCGGAGGCGCCGGCAGAGGAAGTCACCGACGAGCAACTGGAAGAGGATCTCGAGGCCGAAACCGAAGATGAAGAAGACGGCGCCGCGGTGCAAAACGCCAGCATGCTCAAGCTCAAGGCTGATGCCGGCGAGCGCTTCGCCAGGATCCGCGCGCTTTACAACAAGATGATGAAGTCGCTGGCGAAGAACGGTTCGCGCAGCCGCCCTTATCTGAAGACGCAGGAAGAGATTTCCGCCGAACTGATGCTGATCCGCTTTTCCGCGAAGCAGGTCGAGGCCTTGTGCGACGGCCTGCGCAGCCTGGTGGATGAAGTGCGCTCTTACGAGCGCTCGATCATGGAGCTGTGCGTGGAGAAGTCCGGCATGCCGCGCTCCTATTTCATCAAGACCTTTCCCGGCAATGAAGAGGATCTCAACTGGGTCGGGCGTGAAGTGACCGGGCGCAAGCCTTATAGCGAAGTGCTGACCCGTTTCGCGCCGGCAATCCTGGAACAGCAGCAGGCGCTTATCGATCTGCAAAAACGCGTCGGCCTCCCGGTCAAGGACCTGAAGGAAATCAACCGCCAGATGTCCACCGGCGAGGCCAAGGCGCGCCGCGCCAAGCGCGAGATGACCGAGGCCAACCTGCGCCTGGTGATTTCGATCGCCAAAAAGTACACCAACCGCGGACTGCAGTTCCTCGACCTGATCCAGGAAGGCAACATCGGCCTCATGAAAGCAGTGGACAAGTTCGAATACCGCCGCGGATACAAGTTCTCGACCTATGCGACCTGGTGGATCCGCCAGGCGATCACGCGCTCGATCGCCGACCAGGCGCGCACCATCCGCATCCCGGTGCACATGATCGAGACCATCAACAAGATGAACCGCATTTCGCGCCAGATCCTGCAGGAGACCGGGCAGGAACCGGATCCGGCCACGCTGGCGGTGAAGATGGAAATGCCCGAGGAAAAGATCCGCAAGATCCTCAAGATCTCGAAGGAACCGATCTCGATGGAAACGCCGATCGGCGACGACGACGATTCGCACCTGGGCGATTTCATCGAAGACCAGGCCACCATGGCGCCCTCGGACGCGGCGGTTTACACCAGCCTTCGCGATGCCACCAAGGAAGTTCTGGACACGCTTACCCCGCGCGAAGCCAAGGTGCTGCGCATGCGCTTCGGCATCGAGATGAACACCGACCACACTTTGGAAGAAGTCGGCAAGCAGTTCGACGTCACCCGCGAACGTATCCGCCAGATCGAGGCGAAGGCCTTGCGCAAACTGCGTCATCCGTCGCGCTCCGAGCGGCTGCGCAGCTTTCTAGATAATAATTAAAGAAGGGCGCTATGCGCCAAAGTAAAATGGCCGGGTTCGTCACCCGGCCATTTTTCATAACTGTTCGTTCTCTCGGGCGGGCCTGTAGCTCAGCTGGTTAGAGCAGAGGACTCATAATCCTTTGGTCGCTGGTTCAAATCCAGCCGGGCCCACCATTTTCTTCAGAATCGGGGAACGAAAGTCAGAACTTGTCTTCTTCCTCTTCCTCGTCGTCGAGTTCCTCTTCCTCTTCGTAGGGGTCTTCCTCCTCATCCCGCCAGTCGGCGGAGTCGATCACTTCGTTGACGATGTCTTCGATGCGGTCACGGACATCCTTCTCGGCCTGGCCGCTGACCCCGTCCACCTCGGTGTAGGGTTCTTCATCGTCCTCTATCGACACGACCGCGTCGGGCCACTCTTCTTGGAAAGCCACGAGAAGTTGGTCCTTGAAGCGCTGGTACTCCTCCTCGGAAACGATTCCAAGAATGTCGTGAGATGCGAAATGGTTGATCGTGAGTCTGCCTGTCATGGTCATCCCGTTTGGCGCAGATCGGGCGCGCAACTGCAAATATACCCAATTTTCGTTCGGGATTCGCAGCGAAGAGCGCGAGACCACTTCATCCGGCAGGGTGCAATCAGGCCTCACCATGCCGGGTCTCAACCATGATTCCGATGTCACGAAGGAACTGCGTCGGAAGCAGTCCTCCGGCGCACACTATGACTGCTTCATTGCGCAGAACAAATGAATTCTCTCGGTGCTTTAGTACGACCTGGTCGCGCTTGATCTCGACAACCTCAGACTCCAGCAAAATGCGGACCCGACCATTCGAATCTGCCTCCTGCAGGCGCTCGCGATTGCCCGGCTTTATGCGGTTGAATGCGGTGCCCCGATAGGAAAGGGCAACCGTCGCGCCTGGTTGCTCGGAAACCGAGACTGCCGCCTCGATGGCTGCATCGCCGCCACCGACTACAAGCACACGTCGCCCTTGGTACTGCATCGGATCGATGAGCCGGTACACCACCTTGGATTGATCCTCGCCGGGAACCTCAAGCCTGCGCGGAGTCCCCCGCCGTCCAATCGCGAGCAACACGGTTCTGGTTTGATATTGGTTGGCGGCGGTCTTTACGAGAAAGCCGTTGGCGGCCTTCTCAATGGAAGCGACGCGTTCCCGGAAACTCACTTTGAGCCCGGCCTTAATGGTTACACGCGTCCAGAGCTCGAGTAGAGCCTCCTTGCTAACTTCGCCGAGCTTGACCTTTCCAATCGTTGGAATATGCATGGGATGAGTCATCGCGATCTTGTTGCGCGGGAAGTGATATACCGTGCCGCCGAGCGAAGATTCCTGCTCGAGAGTCACGAACCGCAACCGCATTTCCTTTGCTGCCAGCGATGCGGCCAGCCCGGCAGGCCCGGCTCCGACAATGACGACATCAAGCATGTCTGCCCCCGACTTGCGTTCGGAGATCGTCTGCATTGCCTGCTTTCCCTGCTCCACGGCTTTGTGAATCAGGCCCATGCCGCCCAATTCGCCGGCGATGAATATGCCCGGCACGTTGGTTTCGAAGAAAGGATTCACCTGCGGAATGTCGACGCCCCGGCGCTCAGTTCCGAAAACGAGGTTGATTGCACCGGTCGGACACGCCTTGAGGCAGGCCCCATGTCCGATGCACGCAGCGCCATTGACGAGTCGGGGGATTCCGTCAATGAGGCCAATCGCTTTTTCCGGGCACGCCGACGCACATGCTCCCGAACCTATGCATAGTCCGGGATCGAAGACCGGATGCAGGGAGGTCGGCTCGGTCAGGCCCGCTGCGACCGCTTCGTCGTGGCGTCGAATATCGCTCGCTTCTCTTCGCGTTCTGCGCAGAATGTAGATCGCGAATACCGCGATGAGCGGAAACAAATAGATGGCGGCTGTTTCGAAATTCACTTGTGCTTCTTACGAATGAGGTGCGTTTACACTTATCCTGAGCTCGTCGGCTGTCTGTAGTAATTCGTTCGAGGAGAGAGAATGCCGGATACTTAGACTTTCCTTAAGACAATATTTGTCATTGGTGTCGTGCGGCGACGACACACAGTCGCGTAAGCCAAATAGATGTCGTAGCCGCTGCGACGAGAAGCGTTGAGTGTAGGATTCGTGGCACGCATATTGCGAATTCCATACCAACATAATCCCCATCTTTTCGCGCATTCGACGACGCCATGACTCAAGCTGTTGTTCCTGCATCCATGGGTCATTCAAGACCCGTGCCACGCAGGATGCCCTTCCTGCTTGCCCTTCTCGTAATTACGCTGACATCCCTGTTCGGGTGGCATGTCATGAGTCAGCCCGGTTACTCGAGTGGATCACCCACTGGATACAACCTGGGCCTTGCCGGGGCCATCATGATGTTGACCCTTTTCCTGTATCCCCTGCGTAAGCACGTCCGTTGGCTGAACGCTGTAGGACAACTGCGCAAGTGGCTGAGCGTGCACATGCTGCTGGGTATTTGTGGCCCGCTCCTAATTCTGTTCCATTCTCGCTTTGAAATCGATTCGATTAACGCTGGCGTCGCTATGGCAAGCATGATTGTCGTGTCCAGCAGCGGCATCGTAGGTCGGTTCTTTTATACGCGCATTCATCACGGGCTGCGCGGCCGTAGGCTAGCGGCCATTGAGCTGCGCGTGGCGCTGGCAGAGGCGCTTGTAAATATGGCTGGGGGCAAGTCGCTGCCGGCGTCAGCCAAGCAGATTCTGGAATCTTACGAGGCCTATGTCGAACGCACTCCCGGTGGCTTCATTTCCCGAACGCTCAAGTTTTTGACTATTGGCTGGCGCAGGATGTGGGTCGTGAGGCGGATTCGCCACCAGTTGATCGGATTCCCCGGAACGCGGCATGTCGTGAATCAGATTGAGAACTATCTTCAAAGCCTGCAACGTGTCGCACAGTTCACGATATACGAACGTCTTTTCTCGCTGTGGCATTTGTTGCACATCCCGCTCGTCGCATTGCTCGTACTCAGCGCTGTTTTCCACGTGCTCGCCGTCCACATGTACTGAATGATGTGCCAGCCGCTGCGAGGATTGGCGGCCCTGCTACTGGTCGCCATCGCCCTGTGTCCCGTACCGACCCTCGCGGACACGGTGGAATCGCTGGTCATGCCCGGAAAGGTGATCGAAGGGCACTCTGACGTCGAGGGACAGTGCCGCAAATGTCATCAGCCGTTCAAAAAGGAAGCACAGAACGCTTTGTGCTTGGCCTGTCACAAGGATCTGGCGCAGGACATCGCCACGAAGACGGGCCACCACGGCCGTCTTGCGCCGAAGGCGTGCCGGGAATGCCATACGGATCACAAGGGCAGATCTGCGAAAATCGTCGAGCTGGACGAGAAGCTCTTCGATCACACGCTCAGCGACTACCTTCTGCGAGGAAAGCATGCAAACGTAAAGTGCGTGGACTGCCATCCAGCCACGAAAAAATTCCGCGACGCCCCTCACGGCTGCAATGCATGCCATCGGGAGGATGACGTTCATCACGAAAAACTCGGCACCGACTGCGCCAAGTGTCATCTGGAGTCGGGTTGGAAGAATATCGAGTTCGACCATCAGAAAACGCGCTTTCCGCTGACCGGCAAGCACGTGCCGCCGAAATGCGGCGCGTGCCACCGCGATCAGACTTTCAAAAACACACCGCATGACTGCGTCGCGTGCCATCGTAAGGACGACGCCCACCGCGGAAGTCTGGGAGACGACTGCGCCAAGTGTCACAATGACCGCGGCTGGAACAACTCCTTGTTTGACCATGCCCGCACGCAGTTTCCTCTGCTCGGCGCGCACGGCAAGGTTCGTTGCCTCGCCTGCCACAAGAATCAGGCTTTCAATGACAAACCCCCTTTGATCTGCGCCTCGTGCCATCAGAAACAAGACGTTCACAAGGGTAGATTCGGCGATAAGTGCGGGACGTGCCATGACGAAATGTCGTGGAAAACGATTCGCTTCGACCACGATCGCGATTCCGATTTCAAATTGCGTGACGCACATCGGACGGTAAAGTGCGAAACCTGCCATACCGGCCGGTTATACGTGGAAAAACTGCCCAAGGACTGTAATGGATGTCATGCAAAGAAGGATGTCCACCGAGGCAGTCTTGGCACTCGCTGCGAATCCTGTCACCTTCAGAGCAAATGGACACCCACGACCTTCGACCATGATCGCGATACGCGCTATCCCCTTCGCGGGCGTCATGCGCGCATAACCTGCAAGGCCTGCCATCTGGACGGGACATTCCGCGACAAGCTGTCCACTCAATGTCTTGCCTGTCATCGCAAGGACGACCGGCACGCCGGGCAGGAGGGACCCGATTGCGAGCGTTGTCACGTAGAGACATCGTGGAAGGCAGCGGACTTCGATCATGGCCGCTCTGCATTTCCGCTTATAGGCCGTCACCTGAACGTGAAGTGCGGAAAATGCCATTCGAGCCCGAGGTTCAAGGACGCGCGCAAAGAGTGCGTCACATGCCACATAAACAATGACGTCCACAAACGCAGGCTGGGTGCGGACTGCGGATCCTGCCACAACGCGCGAGACTGGCGCGTCTGGGACTTCGACCACGACAAGCGCACCCATTTTGGGCTCGATGGCGCGCATAGCAGAGTTGCCTGCACGGCTTGTCATACGCAGGCAGGCGAAAAGCTCCAGCAGTTGGGCACGCGCTGCATCGACTGCCACGAACGAGATGACGTGCACCGCGACGCATTTGGCACGCGCTGCGAGCGCTGCCATGTCACTGCGTCATTCAAGAACGTCAGACCCTGACAAGGCGGTCAACGTCCGGAGCAGTCTCCGGGAAGCATAGTGTGTGACGGCGTCTCCATTCGGCGACTTTTCCTGTCGGGATAAAGTGAATACGCGGGATTCAACTTTCACCGTCTCCGAATGACGACGAAATCAAAGGGCGCATCGACAAAGCAGTCGTGCAACGACGCTGTCATCTTGTGCTCAACGCCCCGCAGAGAGAGCGAATGTCGGCGGTGTTCAGTATTCCGGCATGGCAATTGCAATGTTACTCGACGTGTTCAAGCGCTTCACATTTCGAATCGCGACAACTGAAGTGCGGGGCAGGCTCCTTGTTGAGCCTGGCGCTCGTCCAAGCGCAAGGTGCCGAGGTGCACCGTGAAGTCACGCCTATTGTTTGCTTGGTGGACGTCGCGGTCAGTCGAAGTCGTTCTCGCGCTTGTCTGCGTTGCGGGCATGCTGCTGGTCACGCTCGCGGGCGCGGCCGCGGCCGACAAGGCGCCGCGCCAGCTCAAGTTCGATCACCTGAAGACGGGATTTCCACTTTCCGGTGCCCACCGGAACGCCCGCTGCGAGTCGTGCCATTTAAGCGGCGTATTTCGCGGCACGCCCACCCAGTGCGCGATTTGCCACGCGACCGGTAACAGGTTCTCCGCGAATTCCAAACCGCAGAACCATATTCCGACCAGTGCTGCCTGCGAAAGCTGTCACAGCTCAGTCGCCTGGAAGCCGTCGCGATTCCGCCACCAGAATGTGACGCCGGGTTCCTGCAACACCTGCCATAACGGTGCGATGGCGAATGGACAAGCCGCAGGGCACATTCGTACTACGGCCTCCTGTGATAGCTGCCATAGCACCATCTCGTGGAAGACGGCCAGGTTTCGGCATCAGGGAGTTGTGCCGGGCACATGCGCGACATGCCACAACGGCACGAGCGCGAAAGGCAAATCGGCGAACCACGTTTCGACGACGGCCTCGTGCGATGCCTGCCACCGCACCACGGCCTGGATTCCGGCGACCTTCAGCCACAGTGGCGTTGCCCCGGGACTTGCGCGAGCTGCCACAACGGCACGAGCGCGAAAGGCAAATCGGCGAACCACGTTTCGACGACGGCCTCGTGCGATGCCTGCCACCGCACCACGGCCTGGATTCCGGCGACCTTCAGCCACAGTGGCGTTGCCCCCGGGACTTGCGCGAGCTGCCACAACGGCACGAGCGCGAAAGGCAAATCGGCGAACCACGTTTCGACGACGGCCTCGTGCGATGCCTGCCACCGCACCACGGCCTGGATTCCGGCGACCTTCAGCCACAGCGGTGTTGCCCCCGGGACCTGCGCGAGCTGCCACAACGGCACGAGCGCGAAAGGCAAATCGGCGAACCACGTTTCGACGACGGCCTCGTGCGATGCCTGCCACCGCACCACGGCCTGGATTCCGGCGACCTTCAGCCACAGCGGTGTTGCCCCCGGGACTTGCGCGAGCTGCCACAACGGCACGAGCGCGAAAGGCAAATCGGCGAACCACGTTTCGACGACGGCCTCGTGCGATGCCTGCCACCGCACCACGGCCTGGATTCCGGCGACCTTCAGCCACAGCGGTGTTGCCCCCGGGACTTGCGCGAGCTGCCACAACGGTACGACGGCGACGGGCAAATCGGCGACCCACATCGTAACGACGCAGTCGTGTGACCTGTGCCACAACGGAACGACGACGTTCACGGGCGCGATCATGAACCATACCGGTGTGGTTCCGGGGACCTGCGCAACATGTCATAACGGCACAACAGCGAAGGGCAAACCATCCACCCACATTCCGACGACGGGCTCGTGCGATGTCTGCCACCGTACCACGGCCTGGATTCCGGCGACGTTCAGCCATACCGGCGTTACTCCCGGGACTTGCGCAAGCTGCCACAACGGCACGACGGCGACTGGCAAGCCGACGAACCACTTCATGACCACGCGTTCGTGTGACGCGTGCCACCGCACTACAGGGTGGACGCCCGTTACCGCCTACACGCACCAGTCACCGTTCTACAAGCAACACAATTCGGGCGTCACCTGCGCCAGTTGCCACTACACCAGCAGTGAAGTTATTCCGTGGAAGTTCGGCGCATACAAGCCCGATTGCGCAGGCTGCCACGCTTCAGTTTTCAAATCCGGGCCACACAAGAAAGTGGATACCCCGCAGATTCTGTACACAGTCATGGAGTTGAAGGACTGTTCCGGCAGTTGTCACACGTACACGGACAGCACTTTCACCACAATCAAAAAAGCGAGAACCAGTCAGCATCGCGCGACAGACGGCAGTTTCTGATGGCATGCACGGTCTCGCGTGTTTGTGGAACCGGCCGCGGGTTGTGCGCTGATGGGTGTGATAGTCGAGTAATTGATGTGACCTATTAGGATTCCACCTCAACATAGCCAAGCACTCGAGCAGTCACCTCGAGGTTTGAATCAAATGTCCGGAATGTAATGTTTGACCCGGAGAGAATCGAGATGTCTCTCCGGCAATATCGTTTGGGCGCTTGATCACTGGAGGATCCGCGGCACCGTCGGGCGCAGTGCGGCCTCAGGGTCGCACACATAAAGAACAACTATCAAATTGCCATGACGTTACCGAGGAAGGATATTCAAGAAACGTGGTGTCGCCAGACCGCGGCGATTCGCCTCGATAGTCTTTGCTTCAGGAAGCAGAATTCAAACAGACCCGCAATCCGTGGTCAGCGTAACCAGTCACCGCCAACGCGCACCAGCCGCGGGTCCCGATCACGGCTCGGACGGTCCCGTCTTTTTTTTCCGCACGCATTGTTCTTCGTGGTGGGCATGATGATGTTCGCCACCGCGCGGCCGGCCAGGGCCGATCACCTCGACGATGTCGAACTCTTGCTTGCCGGGGACAACCCGGTGATCCGCATCAATTTCAACGTTCAGGTGCAATACCTCCGACATGTTCCGGAGCGGGAAGGGGATCTTGTTCAGATCTTCCTGAGGGTGCTTTCGAGAGATGACGCGCCTCCGATCACCGACGAGTCCTGGACTACGCCTGCCAGCAAGACTTCGCCGAGATTTACCGTTACTTACCCGCTGCAGATCGGGGTACAGACCAGGCGACTGCTGGTGAAGTTCTCAAGTCCGGTTCGATTCAAGGCTCGCCAGGGGCGAGACAGCCGCAGCATCGAGATGGTCCTGCTCCCGCCTGTCGCGCCGATTGCGAGAAAACCGGTACCTGTGCCAGTGCCTTCACCTAAACCAACACCTACTCCCGCACCATTGCCCGCACCGGTGGCCAAGGGAAATTTTGCGATCCTGCTCGATACTTTTCCCACTTCGGAGCAGGCGAAGAGTGCGCCTGTTCCCGCGGAATTGACCGGCTACAAACCGTTTGTCACCAAGTCCGCGATCACCGAGATAACCCTTTATGACCGCAATATCGGGTACTTTGATTCACGCGCGAGCGCCGAAGTCGTCCGTGAGCGCATGCTGACGCGATTCCCTAATGCCCGTATCGTCGACGACGTCGACCCTAGCCGCGGTTGCTCCGGAATTGCAGCCCGGCACCGTGGTGACGCCGGCCGCTCCTGCCGATTCGGTACCTGGCAAAACGCCGGCCCCTAAGCAGCCGGCGCCCCTGATCCCACCGGCCGGGCCACCTTCAATCGCTGTACCCGAACTGCCGAGCTCGGCCACACCTCCGGCCAAGACACCGCCCGCCGCAGCGGTACCCTTGCCCCCGGTTTCAGCTCAGCCACCGACGCCAGCCGCCGCGGCCTCCGCGGAAGTGGAGTTGCTGGCGACGCAACTGATGGGCAGCGGACGGCAGGCGATGCAGGCCGGCAAGTACGAGGACGCCATCGAAGCCCTCAATCAGCTTCTGGTTCTCCCGCCGAATACCCAGTCGCAGGAGGCACAGGAACTGATCGGCGTCGCGCGCGAACGCATTGGACAAGCCAGGAAGGCAAACGCGGAATACGAACTTTATCTCAAACTTTACCCGGAAGGCGAGGGCGCGCAGCGGGTGCGTGAGCGAATCTTGGGACTCGAGAAAGTGCTCGCCGAAGTTCCGAGCGGCGCGAGGGACACACCGGAAGCGATGGAATCGCAGGCGCCAATGAAAAGTTTCTACGGAAACTTCTCGCAGTATTACTACGGCGGTTCGACGAAAGCGGAAACGGCGTTCAACACGCCGACTACAGTCGATCGGGCCACATTCACCAATCGCGACCTGTCTGCGATAGTTACGAACGCGGATCTTAATGCACGCTTCAGGTCGCAAGAATCTGATATCAAGCTCGTCATCCGTGACACCAACACGTGGAGTCTGATCGATACTCAGCCGAGCAGGAACCGCCTTGACGCCGCGTACGTTGACTACCGCGGCTTGCAGAACCCGCTGTCTCTGCGCCTGGGCCGGCAGAACGGCGTGTCCGGCGGCATCCTCGGGCGCTTCGACGGAGCGATAGCCGGGTACGGGGTATCCAGAAACTGGCGTATCAACGCGGTTGCCGGCACTCCGGTCGACTACAGCATCGACTCCACGAGATATTTCTACGGACTGAATGTGGATGTGGAAAGACTCGCCAATTACTGGAGCGGCAATGCGTATGTAATCAACCAGATTGTTGATGGCATTGCAGATCGCCGCGCGGTGGGGGGAGAAGTCCGTTTCTTCAAGAACGGCAGCTCGCTCTACTCCGTGCTCGATTACGACGTCCTCTTCGACAAGGTGAACATAGCCACGCTGCAGGGTACCGTCCAGACGCGAGGCCTGACGACCTTTACGCTTTTGCTCGACCAACGCAAAGCGCCGACGCTGTCGACAACCAACGCGGTGTTTGGTCAGCCGACGAGTTCCATTTCGACCCTGTTGGAGACTCAGACCGAAGATCAGCTTCGGCAGCAGGCGCTTGGTCTGACGGCGGATGTCAGGCAGGCACTTGCCAGCGTGACGACGCCAGTGAGTAAGACTTGGCAACTGGGTGCCGATTTTCGCCTGACGAACGTGGGGCCTCTGCCCGCAGTAAATGACATACCGGCGACACCGGGCACGGGAAATATCTACGGGTATACGCTGCAGGCGATCGGGAACAATCTGTACTCCGGACGGGATTTCAGTGTTATCAGCGCCACGTATCTCGAGGGTGCGACTTATCACGGCCAGAACCTCGCTTACAACAACCTGACCGGACTTGGCGCGAAATGGACCGTTGAGCCATCGATCCGTTGGTATACGCAGCGCGACAATATGGACACGCGCATCAACCGTTATTCCGCGACGCTCAAACTCTCCTACATGTGGAAGCAGAGCATAAGTTTGGAAGGCGAGTACGACGTCGAGAGCTCGATCACGGAGAGCCCGATCCAGCGTGAAGACGCGGTGCACCAGTTCTTCTATCTCGGGTACAGGATTACGTTTTAACAATCGCCATACGCTGACGAGTCGCGGTTGCCTGTCCGATTCGCAATGCGGCTGACAAGTCGACTGGACTCCGCTTCAACCAGAGGAGAATCAAATGTTCGTCTTCACAGCGACTGCTGGCGCGATGTTATGTTTGGCGCTTGGATTTCTCCTGCCGCCATTGCTGAGAAGACCGCGAAAAGATCTTGCGTCGTCGCATGCGGTGGCCGGCGGTCTTGTCCAGATCTATCGTGATCATATGACTGAGGTGGAAATCGATCTTGCCTCGGGGACGCTGGACGGAGATCGCGGTCAGGAAGCGAGACTGGAACTTGAGGGACGGATGCTCGGTGAGCTATCGCAATTACCGCGCGTGGATGTTTCGCGGTGGCAGGGTTCATTGAAAATCGCAATCGGAATGATGGCGGTCATGCCGCTTGCAGCCGGATTGCTCTACTGGCAGTTTGGCAATCCGGAGGCGTTCCTCGCGCCGCAATCGGCCGTCGATACGAGCGCGCGAGCCCACGCCACCTCTCCCGATCAGATTGCCATGATGGTCGAGAGACTGGCGCGAAAGCTGGCGGAAAACCCGGACAATCCGGACGGTTGGGCCATGCTCGCCAGATCGCTGGTCGTTCTCGGCCGATACGGTGAGGCGGTTGCCGCATTCGAGAAGGCGGTTTCGAATCTCGAGGATGCGGCACTGCTTGCCGATTACGCTGATGCAGTCGCCATGACTCAGAACGGCCGTCTGGCAGGCAGGGCGATGCAACTGGTGCGTCGCGCGCTAAAGCTTGACCCGGCAAACTCGAAGGCATTGGCACTTGCCGGTACCGACGCCTTCGAGCGCAAGAACTATCGACGGGCTGCGCTATTCTGGGAAGCGGCGCTGACGAACGCGCCGCCGGACTCTGAATTTTCCGCGTCTTTGCGTGCAAGTCTCGACGAGGCACGATCTCTGGGAGGCTTGCCTGCCGCTTCGCCAGATACTGGTTCCGGGACGAGCCATCCCGCGGCTGATCAGGTTTCCGGTCGCATCTCCGTGTCACCCGACCTGATGGGGAAGATACCGACCGCCGGCACCCTGTTCATCTATGCACGCGCGGAGAACGGGCCACGCATGCCGGTCGCAATACTGCGGAAGGATATTCGGGAATTGCCGGACGAGTTTGTCCTTGATGACCGCGCATCGATGTCTCCTGAGCTGAGAATTTCGGGCTTCAAGAGCGTAGTCGTAACGGTACGGATTTCCATGTCTGGCGATGCGATGCCTGCATCGGGTGACCTGATCGGCAGCAGCAGGCTGGTCCCAGTCGGGACCCGCCACCTCCGAGTAGAAATTAACGAGACCATCCGCTGAGACGCGACGGCTCGGATCCGCGACATGTCAGGGTCTTTCGACCAGGATGCTGCGGTCTATCGCGGCAAGCGTCGGGCAGCCCAGGAGGGTCAGCGTGATATCGATTTCGTCGCGCAGGATTTCCAGGGCGCGCTCGACCCCCCCTTGGCCCTCGCAGGCCAACCCGTAGAGCCAGGCGCGGCCGATCATGCAGGCTCTCGCTCCCAGCGCCCGGGCGCGCACGACGTCGGCGCCACGGCGAATGCCGCCGTCGAGCACCACTTCAAGCCGGTCACCGACAGCGTCGACGATCGCCGGCAACGCGTGCACCGCGGATACCGCGCCTTCGAGTTGCCGCCCGCCATGATTCGAAACGATTACCCCGTCCACGCCATGCGCTGCGGCTAGCTTCGCATCCTCGACGCTGAGGATGCCTTTGAGCAGGACCGGACCCCCCCACGCCGACTTGAACCACTCGACGTCGCGCCAGTTCACCGTCAGGTCATACTGGCCGGCGATGAACTCGGTGATGGTGACCGCATCCGTGGCGGCAGCCTTGGTGCCCTCGAAATTCCTGAAGGCGATGCGCGGACCCAGTCCCACGTCGAGGAGCCAGGAGAAGTGGCGGGCGAAATCGAGGATCGTCGCAAGAGTGAAACGCGGCGGAACGGTGAAGCCGTTACGCATGTCGCGCTCGCGCGGCCCCTGCACCTTGGTGTCTACTGTCAGGACCAGCGCGGTGCAGCGCGATGCCCTTGCCCGCTCGATGAACTCCTTTGTGAGTCCCCGGTCGCGCAAAACATAGAGCTGGAACCACTTTGGCTGGGTAGTCTCGGTGGTGATCTCCTCGATGCTGCACGTGGCCATGGTGGACAAGCAGTAGGGCACGCCGTATTTCTCTGCGGCACGAGCCGCAGCCAGTTCGCCGCGGCGGGACAGCAGTCCGGCAAGTCCGGTCGGCGCGAGGATCAAGGGCGAGGCGCAGCGCTGGCCGAGCAGGGTGATCGACTGGTCGCGACTGGAAACGTCGGTCAGCACCCGCGTGCGGAAGCGCCACTTCTGGAAATCCTCACGGTTGGCGCGCAGCGTGGTTTCATCCTGGGCCCCGCCGTCGATGAACTCGAATATCACTTTCGGCAGGCGCCGGCGCGCCCGGCTGCGCAGATCGTCGATGTTGATTGCTTGCATGGATTGTTCTTGTTGAAGTAAAGAAAGCTATGGTCTTATCGGGTTCTCTCCCCAGTACATCGGGGCGTCATACTTTCTCGGTTTCAGCAAGTCCTCCAGGTAAAGCGACGGCGCCATCTCCCAGGCGTACTCGTTGAAGCGCGCCAGCATCTCCTGTACCCGTTGCGGTTCGCGCTCGGCGCGGTTGTCTTCCTCTGACGGGTCGTCCTGGATATTGAACAGTTCATGGCGCACCGGCAAGCGTGAGTACACGATGAGCTTCCAGTTCTCGATCAGCAGGGCGCCGCGGCTGTCTTCCATTGCCAGCAGCAATTCCCTGCGTGTACTCGGTTTGCCATCAGCTATGGTGGCCCATTGATCGATGCCGTCGATTCGCCGGGTCTGTTCGAGCTTCGCACCCGCGACTTTCAGCAAAGTCGGATACATGTCGGTGATGTGGATGCGTTCGGCGACCACACCGGGCTGAATTTTACCCGGCCATGCGGCGAACGCCGCCACCCGCATCGAACCCTCGTGCAGTCCGCCCTTTCCGCCCTGGAAGGGACCGTTGTCGGCGGCGGGTTTACCGACATCGCCATCGCCGGTCGCATACTTGGTCGGCAGCGACCCGCCGTTGTCGCTATGGAACACGATCAGCGTATTCGCCATCATGGCTTTCGATTCCAGCGCAGAGATCAGCGCACCAATGGCATCGTCGAGGGCGGTGACCATCGCCGCGTAGGTACGTCGGGTTTCGTCGGCAATGTCCCGATACATATCGAGATTTTCCCTCGGCGCCTGCAACGGCACCTGCGGTGCGTTGAAGGACAGAAAGAGAAACAACGGGGTGGCAGCGTCGTGCCCTGCAATCAGGCTGGCTGCCTCTCTGCCCAAAAGGGTGGTGACGTAGCCCGCTTCCTTCACTTGCCGTTCGTTGCGCCGCCAGTCGGGCTCGCCGAAACGGTTGGTTTTTTTATAGTAGTCGATCTCACCATTGAAGCTGCCGTAGAAACTGTCGAAGCCGCGCCGGGTCGGCCAGAACTCCCTCTTGAAATGGCCGAGCTGCCACTTTCCGAGCATCGCGGTGCGGTAGCCGGCTTCTTTCAGCGCCTGCGGCAACATCCGTTCATCGGCCGGCAGTCCGTAGCGGCTCCACGGCAGGATGGAAAGCGTCTGCAGGCCGTAGCGCATCGGATAGCGTCCGGTCATCAAAGCCGCCCGGGTCTGGGTCGAGTAGGGGAGGGTATAAAACTTCTCCAGGCGGGCGCCGCCTTGCGCCAGCCCGTCCAGATTGGGCGTGCGGATCGGGCTGCCGTGGTAACCCACGTCCTTCCAGCCAAGATCGTCGGCGAGGATGTAAACGATGTGCGGCTGCTGCGCAGCACCGATGCATGCATACGCGCAGCCGAACAACACTGCCGCGAGTCGCCGCGCCACGTTCAATCGCTCCTCCGTCGTTATGCGCCAGATGTTACCTGAGATCGCGCAATGCAAGTCCGCCAGCGCGCCACCGGCGGTGCCTGCGTGCCTGCCTCGCATGGAGCCCCCCCGGCTGCGTTACAATCGCCCCGGTCATGAAGGATAGTGAAGTCATATTCAGTGTTCTGGGCAGCATCGAGCGCCGCCTGTGGTTGCGCCGGGCCCTTCAGGAGATCGCCTATGGCGCCTGTGTGGTCCTGTTCTCCCTGATTGCCTTCCAGTTTGTGAGCGTGGCGTTGAGTTCGGCAGTTCCGGCGGTCGGAACCGGCACGCGCATGGCGTTCATTGCTGCGGTGGTGATGCTCGGAGCTTACTTCGCATGGCGTGCATTGGGTCAGGTGACACTGGCGCAAGCCGCAGGCGAGGCCGATGCGCGCGCCCGGCTCAAGGACGAACTGAAGTCCGCTTACTGTTTCGTGTCCACGCCCGAGCCATCGCCGTTCGCACAACTGCAAATTGCCCGCGCGGCCGCAACCGCACGCCGGCTCGACCCCGGCGCGATCGTCACGGGCCGGCCGCCTCGCAGCCTGTACGCCGTTGCGGGTCTGGGCGCGACCCTGCTGCTGGTCACCTGGATTGCGCCACGGCAATCGCATTCATGGGACGACGCTGGTGCTGCGGCAATGGCCGCGGCCAGGGAGACGCAGGACCTGCGCGCAGCCCTCGAAGGCGCGCCGCCGGACCCTGATATCGAAAAACTTGATCGCGCGCTTGAGGAATTGCAGCGCGCCGACGCCACCGCCGAAGAGAAGGCGCGCGCAGCCGCGCAGGCGCGCGATGCGATCGAGCAGGCCGGCATGGAGGCCGCTGCTGCGCGAGAGGGGCTGGTCAGGCTGGCCGAGGCCATGAGGGCGAACCCGCGCTTCGAAAAGGCCGCGGAAGCGCTGCGCGACGGGCGCAACGAAGAGGCCCTGGCGTTACTGCGGAAAATGCGCGCCGAGGCCGGAGACCAGGCCGCGCGTGCGCCGGAAAAGGATGAGGCCAGGCCGGACAGCGAACAGGGGCTGGAAGGCAGCCTCGAGGAACGACTTGCGGAAGGCGGCCGCGACCTGGGCAGCGTCAACGCCAGGGTCGACCAGGATGCGCTCGATCGCGTGGTGAATGCCCTCCAGGAGGCGAACCAGCAGCTCGAGGTGCAGAGCCGGGTATCCGAGGTCAAGCGGCGGCTGCAGGACGCTATGATCCCCACGTCGCAGCGCAGCGCGCTGAGCGCGAGCCAGTTCGATTCCAGCGACAACGCTCCCAATGCGACCGCTTCGCCGGACACCGGCAACGCGGACATCCGCGGCGGCACCATGTTTCGCCAGGGCGCCGTGACGCGCAGGAATGACGATGAACCCGCCCGCGACGGCAACATGAGCGGCAGCGCCGCCGGCAACTCCGAGGCCTTGGCGCTGGAAGGCGCGGCGACCCAGCGCCTCGATGCGCAACTCAAGCTCGAAGCCATTCAGCGCCGGGACGATGCCGACCCCGACGAAAAGTCAGACCAGGGCTGGTTCTATTCCGCCAGCCAGGAGCAGAAATCGCTGCTCGGTTTCGAGGACGTGCGCGCGCGCGCGGACTTCGACCGCGAGAACGCGATGAGTTCCGAGCGCGTGCCGATCCATCAGAAACGGGCCGTCAAAGATTATTTCCTGAACCTGCATGAAAGTGAGAAGAAATGAATACCGTCGTCGACCGCCAGATCCAGGCATTCCGTGCTCAGTTCCAGCTTGTCCGCGAAGAGATATCGCGCGTCATTGTCGGCAATGACGAGATCATCTCGGGGGTGATGACCTGCCTGCTTGCGCGCGGCCACGTTTTGCTGGAGGGGATTCCCGGCGTGGGCAAGACCAAGCTGGTGCAGACCATGGCTGACGTGCTGCACCTGAAGTTTTCGCGCATCCAGTTCACCCCTGACCTGATGCCTGGCGACATCATCGGCACCAACATCGTCCGCGAAGACGAATCCGGCCGCAAAGCCTTCGAGTTCCAGCACGGCCCGATCTTCGCCAACATGGTGCTCGCCGACGAAATCAACCGCGCCACGCCCAAGACCCAGTCGGCGTTGCTGGAAGCGATGCAGGAGAACAGCGTGTCCGCAGCCGGCCGAACCCATGCGTTGGACCAGCCCTTCTTCGTGCTGGCAACGCAGAACCCGATCGAGATGGAAGGCACTTATCCACTGCCGGAGGCGCAGATGGACCGCTTCTTCTTCAAACTCAAGCTCGATTTTCCGGACGTGGACCAGTTGCATCTGATCGTCGACCGTACCACCGGGCAGAAGGAGCCGGCGGTGCGCCGGGTGCTGAAGCAGGGCGAGATTCTGGAGATGCGCGAAACCGCGCGCGCGATTCCCGTGGCGCGGCCGGTGCAGGACTACGCGATCAGGGTGACGCTGGCGACTCACCCGGAATCGTCGCAGGGGCATGAAATGAGCAAGAAATATGTGCGTTTCGGTTCCAGCCCGCGCGGAACCCAGGCTCTGATATTGGGCGCGAAGGTACACGCGCTGATGAATGACCGCGTCTATGTGTCCTGCGAGGACGTGCGCGCAGTGGCCTTGCCGGCGCTGCGGCACCGCATCCTGCTGAACTTCGAGGCCGAAGCCGGCCGCATCGATACCGACATGATCCTCGGCAGGATCCTCGAGTCGGTGCCGGAACCGAAGGAATGACTGCCGCAGGACGGGGGAGGAAGACCGTGGTCGGAGAAAATTTCTCGCGTGCGCGCCGCGATGCGCTGAAGGCCTCGGTCGCGCTGGCTTCGGGCGCCGCGCTCGGCTTTCCCGCGATCCTCAGGGCGCAGAGCGAAGCCATCAGAGTCGGCCATCTCACGCCTCGCACGGGATTTCTCGGCCAGATCGGCGAGTACGGCCATCGCGGCGCGGTGCTGGCGGTGGAAGAAGCGAATGCGGCCGGCGGCGTACTCGGCAGAAAGATCGACCTGATCGCGGAGGACAGCGTCAATCCCGCCACGGCGGTGAACAAGGCGCAGAAACTCTACGAGCGCGACCAGGTAATCGCCTCGGTAGGGGAGATCAATTCGGCCTCGGTGGCGGCGATTGCGCAGGTGGCGGCGCGCATGAAGCGCATTCATTTCAACACCGGCGGCAACTCCGACGAAGTGCGCGGCAAGAACTGCAATCGTTATCTGTTTCACGTCGAAGGCAACAACACCATGTACGTTCGCACCATCGGAAATTGGCTGAAGGAAGCGAACCGCATCGCCGGCAAGCGGTTTCATTTCCTGGTCGCCGATTATGCATTCGGTCACGACCTCTATCGCGCCTCCTCGCAGTTCCTTGTGGCGAACGGCGGGGTCGAAGCCGCCAAGGACCTGATCGCCACCAACACCCAGGACTTCAGCGCCTACATACTCAAGATCCGCCAAAACAAACCCGATTTTGTCTTCTCCTGCCTGGCCGGCATCGATATCACCAACTTCATCCGCCAGTACCGCGAGTACAACCTTCCCTACGAAGTGACCGGAGGCGCGAATGACACGGGGCTGTTCTGGGCAGCGGGGATCGATTCGCTGTCGGGTTACTGGCAGACCATGTGGTACCACGGCATCGACACGCCGTCTTCGCGCGCTTTCGTCAACGGCTTCCGCGCCAGGTACAAGATGCCTCCGGAGAACGGCGCGTGGGCGGATTACGTGGCCATGCGCATTCTGCTGCAGGCAATCGCGGAAACCAGGAGCACCGATCCCGAGAAGCTGATTGCGTATTTCGACAAGGGCGCGACTTTCGACGTGCTCAAGGGGCGGCGCGGTGTTTTTGCCGCCAATCACCAGTTGCTGCAGGAAATGTACGTGGTGCGCATCAAGGAAAAGAGCAGGATGCAGGACCAGTGGGACATCTTCGAGATGGTCCGCACGGTGCCCGGCGCGAACGATCCTTTGACGCTGATCCAGCCCTCCCAGCAGGAGAATCCCTGCCCGATTGCCGGTTGAGCGCCGTTTGAAGATATCCACCGGCCCCATGGCGGTTGCCATGCGGCCCCACTGAGGCATTTCATCTTGGCCCAGGAAAGCCTGCTGTTCAGCGAAGAGTTTCTTCGCCAGCTCGAGCATCTGAGCATGCTTACCCGCCGTCCCGTGGCGGGCCATCTGCGCGGCCATCACCGCTCCCGCCGCACCGGCTCGGGCATGGTTTTCACGGACTATCGGCCGTACTCGCCCGGCGACGACACGCGCAACCTCGATTGGGGCACCTACCTGCGCCTGGACCGGCTGATCCTGAGGCTGTTCGAGGAAGAGGCGGACCTGCCGATCTACATATTCCTCGACGTCAGCCGTTCGATGAATTTCGGTGCCCCGTCCAAGTTTGATTTCGCCCGAAAGTTCGCCGCGGCGCTCTCCTACATTGGCCTGATCAATCACGACCGGGTCAGCATCGTCGCCTTCTCCAACGGAGTGATCAGCGAGATGCCGGCCCGGCGCGGCAAGAACCAGGTGTGGCGCGCGCTGCATTTCCTCGAGCGCATTGAAGCTGGCGGCGGCACCAGCCTGCAATCCGCGTTCCGCAGTTTCTTCGGTGCCCGGCGCACCCGCGGGCTGGTGGTGGTGATCTCGGATTTCCTGGACCGCGAGGGTTTCGAGCAGAGCTTCCAGGTGATCCGGCAGTTCCGCCACGACGTGTTCGCGATTCACGTGATGAGCCCGGACGAAGTCGACCCGGTGCTTGCGGATGAAGTGCTGCTGGTGGACTCGGAGGAAGGTGGTGCTGCGCGCGTGCGCGTTACGCCCGATCTGGTAAAGGCCTATCACGATACTTTCCTGCGCTATTGCACCGAGATCGAAGCCTTCTGCCGCAGCCATGGCTGGGGTTACCTGCGCACTACCACCGCCACGCCGTTCGAGGACCTGATGCTGAAAGCCTTGCGCGAGCAGGGATTGTTGCGATGAACCTGTTTTGGGCGGCGCCTCTGTGGGCCGCGATAGCAGCGCTTGCCGTCGCACTGGTCGTAACCACCCTGTATCTGCTGAAGCCGCCTCCACGCAGGATGCTGGTGCCCTCCAGCCTGATCTGGGACCGGGTGTTGCGTGAGAGCCACCGCAGCAGCGACCGCCTGCGCTGGTGGTTATCGTTGCTGCTGGCCGCGATCATCGCCGTGAGCATCGTCATCGCCGTGACCAGGCCGAAGTTAACCGGTGCAGGTGAGGCCGCTGACAGGCTGGTCCTCGTGCTCGACAACTCGCCGACGCTGGCCACCCGCACGACCGACGGGGCAACCCGCTGGAGCCACGCGCTCGCCAAGGCGCGCGCGACGCTCGCGGTGCGCAGCGCCGGTACCCAGGTGTTGCTGGTCGATACCATGCGGCGCATCGCTACTCCCGGTTTCGAGTACCGTGACGCGGCGCTCGAGCGCCTGCAGCAACTCCATGTTGCATACGGCGGCACGCCGCTGGTGCCGGATATTGCGCAGGCCGGTGATGCCGAAACCGTGCTAATCAGCGATGGCGTGCAGATCACCGGAGTGCCGCGGTCGGCCAGGATCGAATCGGTGTTCGAGCCGGTGGAAAACGCCGGAATCACGGCCTTCGAAGTGCGACCCCTGCCTGCGGATCCGCGCCGCTACCAGGCCTTTGTCGAGGTCAGCAATGCCGGTGGCGCGGACCGGAATATCGATATCGCGCTCGCCGGTGTCGGCGGCCGGCGCGTTGCCGGGACCGTGAACGTGCCCGCCGGAGGCGCGCGCGCGCAAGTGATCGACATTTCCAGTCTGGAGGCGGGCCCCGTGCGCGCCTCGCTTACCATGCCGGGAGACGGCCTGGCGGCTGATGATGTCGCTTACGCCTTGCTGCCGATGCGGCGGGTGGTGCGGGTAGGCCTGGTGAGCAACGGCAATCCCTACCTCGAGAAGTCCCTGCGTGCGCAACCGCGGGTGAAGCTCACATCGATGTCGCCGCAGCGCTTCGCCGAAGGGCGCGACATAGACGTATGGGTGTTCGATCGGTTCGCCCCCAGGACGCAGCCGGGCGCGCCCGCGCTGCTGTTCCGCCCCAGTGCGGTGTCATGGTTGCCCTCGCCGGGCAGGGAGGTCGCCGACGTCACGGTGGCCGCCTGGGATGGCGCGCATCCTCTGCTTGAAAACCTGTCGCTGCGCGATCTCGTCGTCGAGCGTGCGGTGGCTACGCGCCCGGCAGACGGCGCCCGCGAGCACGACCTGGTGCTGGTGAGCGCGCGCGGCAACATGCCGCTGGTGGTGGCGCACGAGGGAGCTGCGCGGCGGGTGTCGTTCGCTTTCGGCCTGGAGGACTCGAACTTCGCGCTGCACGCCGGGTTTCCGCTGTTTCTCGGCAACGCACTGGATTGGCTGGCAGGCGAACACAGTGCGTTCGCAACCGGATTGGGTTTGGTCGAAGTGCCTGTGGCAAAGGCGCGAATTGTGGGGCCGGATGGCACCGAGCTGCCGGCGCAGGCCATTCCCGGCGGTACGCTGTTCGAGGTCACCGAACCGGGCATGTTCACCGTCGTCTCCGCCAGCCGGCGGCTGAGGGTGGCGGCCAACCTGCTGGACCGGCGCGTGACCGATGTCAACCATTCGCCGCTGGCACCGCTCCAGCCCATGGCAACCGAACCGGTGCAGGCGCTGCGATTCCCGCTCGATCCCTGGGTAGCCTTGCTGTTGGCTGCGGTGCTGTTGCTGGGATTCGAGTGGTGGACGTGGAACCGGCGCGTTACGGTGTGAGTTTGACTATGAGCATTCAGCACGCCTGGCCACTGCTGCTGTTCCTGGCTATCCCGCTGCTGTGGTGGGCCGCGCAAAGAACCCGCACCAATCTTGCCCGCAGGCACCTCGCAGTCGTTACAGTTCTGCGCACACTGACGGTTGTCACGCTGGCGCTGGCGTTGATGCAGCCGCAGTGGCACGCCGGATCGGACGATGTTTCGGTGGTGTACGCGCTGGATGTATCGCGCAGCGTGTCATCGGCCTTCATCGACTCGGCGCTCGCCTGGATCGGCGATGCAGATCGCGAAGGCAGGCCGGCGCAGGCGCGCTACCTTGCGTTCGCCGATCGGCCGGTGCTGCTGCAGACACCCGACCAGGTGCGCACTCTCGCGGTCTCCGAAGGCAGCCCACGCGAAGGCACAATCGACCAGGCTGCGACCAACATCGAACGCGCGCTCGACCAGGCATTGCTGGGCCTCGATCGCGATCGCGTCAAGCGCCTGGTGCTGCTTACCGACGGTAACCAGACCGAAGGCGATGTGTGGCGCGTGCTGGCGCGGCTCAAGGAAGCCAACGTCCGGGTGTTTCCGATTCCGGCGAAAGTGCGCGATGACGGCGACGCCTGGCTCGAGGGCATCGAAGTACCGCAGGGCCTGCGCAAGGGTGAACCGGTGACGGTGACTGTGCGCGCTTTTTCGCCGGGCGAGGCGCGCGCGCGCGTGCTGTTAAGGAGCGGCAACACTGTGCTCGGCAATCGCGCCGTGCGCCTGACCGCAGGGATGAACCGTTTCTCCTTCGAGATTCAGTTGTCCGGCGTCGGAAGTAACACGCTGGCGGCTGAACTCATTGCCGAGGGAGACCGCGTGCCCGACAACAATCGTGTGCGGCAGTCCGCGTGGGTTGCCAAGGCGCCGCGCGTGCTGTACGTCGAGGGCCAACCCGGAGCCGCGGGTTACCTGCGCGATGCGCTGGCGCGAGAAGGCATCGAGGTTAGCGTCGCGGCACCCGCCGACATTCCCGAATCGGCCGCCGCATTCGCGTCCTACGACGCGGTGATCCTGAGCGATGCGCCGGCGAAGGCAATCGCTCCCGCGAAAATGCAGGCGATCGAGTCCTACGTGCGCGATGCCGGCGGCGGACTGCTATTCGCCGCCGGTGAGAACGTCTACGGCGAACAGGGCTACAGTGGCACAGCGGTGGAAAAAGTGCTGCCGGTACAGTTCCGCGCCCAGGAGAAGCGCAAGGATCTTGCGCTGGTGATTGCGCTCGACCGCTCCTACAGCATGCGGGGGCGCAAGATGGAACTGGCAAAGGAAGCCACCCGCGCGGCGCTCGACCTGCTGGAAGAGCAGCACCAGTTCGCGGTGGTGGCATTCGACTCGCAGACGCACATATCTGTGCCCATGCAGTTCGTGCGCGCCAAGCGCAAGGCCGAGGACCAGATTGCCCGCATCCAGGCGAGCGGTCAGACCAACATCTATCCCGCGCTCGGCATCGTCTACCGGCTGTTGCAGAAGACCGATGCCAAGGCCAAGCACGTGATTCTGCTCTCCGACGGCGATACCCATCCGGCCGATTTCGAGGGACTTCTCAAGCGCATGACCGACGAAAAGATCGTGGTTTCCACGGTGGCGATCGGGGAGGGTGCCGACCGTGAATTGATGAGCAACATCGCCAAGTGGGGCGGGGGCCGCGCCTATGCTACGGTCAGCGCCGAGGCGGTCCCGCAGATTTTCATCGAGGAAACGCAGCGCGCGGTGCGCTCGAATCTGCTCGAGGAGGCTTTCAAGCCGGTGGTCAAGCGCCGCATGGAAGCCTTCCGCGGCGTGGACTTCGAGCAGGCGCCGGCGCTGAAGGGCTATGTGAGCGCCACGGCGCGCGACAACGCCGAAGTCCTGCTGGTCTCGCCATCCGGATCACCGGTGCTGGCGCGCTGGCAGTACGGACTCGGAAAGGTGGTGGTGTTTACTTCCGACGTGAAGAACCGCTGGGGGGCAAATTGGCTGGACTGGCCGGGTTACGGAAAGCTGTGGGCGCAACTAATGCGCGAAATCTTACGCCGCGATTCCGGGGAAGAGCTCGAATTCCGCGTGTCGCGTGAAAGCGGCGAAGCCGTGATCAGCCTGAATGCGCTCACTGCGGACGGGCATTTCCGCGATGATCTGGCACCGCGGGTGCGGGTAACGGCGGCTGACGGCACGGCGACATCGGTTGAACTGCGCCACAGCGGCGCCGGCGCGTACCGGCTGCGGGTTCCGCTGGCGAGTGGCTCGGCGTTGAGCTTTGAACTCGCGGAGTCACCGGGCCTTTCACGTTCAGCGCTGGAGCGCACCGGCAGCCGCCAGCTTTCTTACGCTTATCCGGACGAATACCGTTCATTGCCGCCGAATATCGAACTCTTGCGCGCGCTCGCCGAAGAGACGGGCGGCAAGCTCGCACCTAGCATCGCCGAGGTGTTTGCGCAGAACGGTGACCACAGCCGCGTCTCGCGCACGCTATGGCCGTGGCTGGCGGCGCTGGCCTTGTTGCTCTATCTGCTGGATATCGCGGTGCGTCGCGCGCCGCTGGCGTGGCGCTGGCTGGGAGGTGATGCTGCCCCTGCTATTCGCGGCTCGGCGCCAGGGTGAGCGAAATGCGATTGCGGCCTTCGACAAACCGGTAAACGGCACCGTTGGTGAGGCTGATGGTCAGGAATACGCCGAGGCCGCCAACGCGGCGCTCGTTTATGGTGGTTTCGATGTCGGTGCGCTGGCTGGCGGCCACGGGATCGTACTGCGGTGCCGAATCTTCGTAGGTAAGTTCCACTCCCACGTCGGTAACTTCCAGCGATATCTGCACCGGAGCATCGCTGTCCCCGTGATGCCCGTGGGTCACGGTATTGGTGAACAGTTCCTCGACAATAAGCGTCAGTTTGTGGCGATCCTCGCGGACGAGTCCGGCCGCTTCACCGAATTCGTCGATCAGTGATTTTACCTGCTCAAAAGCGCTCAACCGGGCAGGGAATGTGCGGCTCAGGCGCTTCACGATTTTGCTGAATTGGACAGGCATTTGCTCATATCAGCAAAGGCTGGACCCGCGGTTACTATGATGGGATCGTGCATGCTTCTTGCTGGATATTCAGTGCGCCGGAGTTGATTGCCGGCCCAGTTACCCACGAAGGGGACAAAAATGAGTAAAGTACTGATTTTACATGGAGAATTTATGGTGTTTGGCTTCCTGCTGCTGTTGTGCGCGATAGTCGCCATGCCCGCGCAGGCCGGGGAAGCTGGACGCATCAAAGTGTCAAAGGGCGACGTGCAGATCGAACGGGACGGCAAGCGCCTTGCCGCGCCGGTCGGCACCATGATCCATGCGCGCGACACCGTAAAGACCGGCCCGAATGGTTCGGTTGGCATCACCTTCCAGGACAACAGCCTGTTGTCCGCGGGCCCCAACAGCGAACTGGTGATCGAGCGCTTCGTGTTCGACAGCACTACCCACAAGGGCGAGTTCGACACCGCGCTGAAGAAGGGCACGCTTGCGGTCGTCTCCGGCAAGATCGTCAAGCAGTCGCCCGAAGCCATGCGGGTGAAGACGCCGGCGGCAATCATGGGCGTGCGCGGCACCGAGTTTGTCGTGAAGGTTGACGAATCGGCCACCAAGTAACGATGCGGTTTGTTGACTCGCGGGTAGTTCTTGCGATTGCTGTGGTTCTCGGGGCGTGTGCCCAAACCACATCCCGCGATTCGGAGTCCGGGTCGGCACAAAGTGCAGGCGCGCCCGGACAGATGCTGGCTCACGCCAGTAATGAACTTGTGGTGGTGCTGCCCAAGGCCGGCGGAGCGGTCGGCGCCGTGGTGGTCCGTAGCGGCGGCAGCGACGCCGTAGTGCTCGACAAACCCTATGCGGCGGCGTACATCAAGGCCGCAGGACGGGTACAACCGCTTACCTACAATGCGGATCTTGCGAAGAGGGAATTCAGCGCGACGCTGACGGCATTGCCTGTTCGACCGGCGACATTCCTGGTGTTCTTCCTTAAGGGCAAGGACGAATTTACCCCTGATTCGGAACGCGAGGTCGGGCGCATTTTTGCCGAGATCGCAGCGCGCCCCGATCCGGAAATATTGATCGTCGGCCACACCGATGCGGTCGGAAGCACGGAGTATAACGACCAACTCTCCCTGCAGCGTGCGCACAGGGTGCGCGAAGATCTGTCCCACAGAGGCATCCCGGTCAAATACATCGAGGTCGCCGGCCGCGGCAACCGCGAGCCCGTGGTGCGCACTGCCGCGGACGCTCCCGAGCCCATGAACAGGCGCGTCGAAATCATCGTGCGCTGATGTACCCGCGCAGTTTCTCCGTCTGGTCGTTCCCGTTTCTCTCATAGTCTGCCGCCGTTCCAGCGCAGCGTCAGGATGGTGAGATCATCCGAGCGCTCGGTTGTTCCGACGAATTCGCGCACATCATCGCGCACGGCATCCACCAGCTTCACCGCGTCGCCGGCCCCACGCGCCGCAGTAAGCGCCGTGAACAGGCGCTGGCGTCCGTAGAGTTCACCGCCTGCGTTCATCGCTTCGGTCACACCATCGGTATACAGACAAAGTGATTCGCCTGGAGTCATCCGGTAGCGCTCGAACTGGTACTTGTAGCCTTCGATGACGCACAGTGGCGGCCCGGAATCGCTCTCCAGGTGTATCGGCGCCGGACGTTGTGCGTGCAGCAAATAGGGAGCGTCGTGCCCGGCATTGCAGTAATGGAGATCGCCGGATCGCAAATCGAGGATGCCGGCGAATACGGTGACAAACAGCATCTCCGGATTATCGCGCGCAATCTCACCATTGGCGGTCTCCATCACTTCGCTGATGACCGCGCCGCCCTCGAGGCGGTTGCGCAGGGCCGCGCTCTTGTAGAGGGCCTTGCTTACCGCCATGAAGATGCTTGCCGGCAGTCCCTTGCCGGCAACGTCACCGACCATGAAGAAGAGTCGATCGGCATCGAGCTTGAAGAAATCGTAGAGATCGCCGCCAACCGACTTCGCCGTCTCGATCAGTGCCTGTAGTGAAAAGCGCGGATCACCATAGAAATTAGCCGATGGGGGCGGCAGCATTCCCATCTGGATGCGTCGTGCCGCCTCCAGTTCCCCGGCAGCACGGGCCGCCGCCTCGCGTTCTACCTCCAAAGCGCGCCGGAGCGCGCGGCGCTGACGGTCGGACTCGGCCAATGCCCCGGTCAGCATGACCCCGAACAGCACGGTCGCCGAGGCCGTTGGCCAGGCCACATCGAGCAGCAATTGCTTCCAGTAGTACAGGATGAAGCCAAACACGAGCAGTCCGGCGACGACGGTCCCGTAGATCGCACCGGACATCCGTGGCCTCACCGCCGGCACGGCAAGTATCACGATCAGCCCGCAGCCGAGTAGTAGCCAGCGTTCCAGTTGCTCGAAACGAACGGGCCTGCGCAGCAGGCTGTCCTCGAATATGTTCTCGAGGATCTGCGCGTGAATCTCGATTCCCGGTATGCGTTCGCCCAGAGGCGTGGCCTGGTAGTCGAGCAATCCCAAGCCGGTGGCGCCGACCAGTGCAATCTTGCCGCGCATGAGTTCAGGATCGATGTCGCCACGGATTACGTCGAGCGCGGATACGAAACGCGCCTCGTCGTGGGCGCTGAAATTCACCCATATCGTGCCGTCGCGATTGACCGGAATCACCGTGTCTCCGACGCCGATGCTTCGAACTCCGCCGCCGTCAGCCGTAATCGAGAACGCCGGCAAATCGCTCGCTATGCGCAACAGCTCTATCGAGAGTGCCGGCGTCAGAATGCTGGCCACCGACGCGACTAGCGGCACGCGGCGCACCACGCCGCCACGCGGATCCACGCTCAGCAAGCCATGGCCACGTGCGGCCGAGTCGAGTATCGGGAGACTGCGCAGTGTTCCGGAGAACTGCCGCAGATGCGGCGTGGGGTCCGGGCCGTGAATGCGAAACGGCGCAGTGCGGCCAATTGCCGCGGCGCCTGCGACTGCCTGTTCCACGCCGGCAATTCCGAGAGCCGCCGGATTGCGGCGCAGCGAATCCGCGAGGACAGCGTCATTGTCGGGCAACTGCGCCAGACGGCGTGCCAGACGCGCGTCCATGCGCTCGATCAGCCCCGCCAGTTTGGCGGGAGACATGCGGTCGGGCTCCGGCATCAGCACATCCACGCCGATCGCGGCGGGACCGGTTTCTCCGATTGCTTCGATGAGTTCCGCGATCATGGTGCGCGGCCACGGCCATTGGCCAAGTTCAACGAGGCTCTTCTCGTCGATGGCGACGATTACCGCCGGAGCAGACGTGCGCACCCGCGGCGCGACGGTCTGATAGCTGTCGAACAGGGCCAGGCGAAGCTGAGTCAACACGCGCAATTCGGGTATGAAAGAAAGCAGGAGCAGGAGCACCAGTACTGCGGCGCCCAGCGGCCGGCCGTGGCCTCCGACCAGCACACGGGTGAGAGCGCGTTCGCTCCAGGAACGACTTTTCCCCTCCGGCGCCCTGTTCGCGTGACCTTTGCCAGTCTGCGAATCTTGTGTCACAACTCGATTTCCATGCCGTCGTACGCAGCAGTGATTTTCAGTGGTTGTTGCGTGCGGGTCAGCTTTTCGAAGCGAATGGTTTCCTTGAGCACCGATTCAATGCGATCGTCGTCGAATGAAGGCTCGTGATGGAACATGCACAGATGCCGGACATTCGCCATCTGCGCCATCTCCACGCCGACGATATTGCTGGAGTGTCCCCAGTCCTCTTTCACCGATACTGCGTCCAGCAGCGAGTACATGGCATCGAAAATCACCAGGTCCGCGTTGCGGAAGAACTCGACGAAGCTGCGGGTTTCGCGCGGGTCTTCGAGCTTGTGCTCGGAATCAGTCGAGTACACGACGATTTTTCCGTCGCGCTCGAAGCGGTAGCCGTAGGAGTCACCGGTGTGCCGCTGCAGCTTCGGCATGACCCTGAAGCCGGCGATCTCGTAACTGGTGCCGGCCTTGAGTTGCACGAACTCGATATCGGCGGCGAGCCGCGAATAATCCACCGGGAAGCAGGGCGCCGACTGCTGCAGCCGGAAGGCCTGCTCGAGCACGTCGTGACAGCCATGAATGCGGATGCGCACGCCCGGAACATAGGCGGGAGCAAAGAAGGGAAAACCCATGATGTGGTCCCAGTGGACGTGGGACATGATCACGTTGATGACTGGAGGCGGCCCGCCGTTGCCCCGCGAAATGATGCGGTTGCCGAATGCGCGTGCGCCGCTGCCCATGTCGCAGACCAGGTATTCAGCGCGGCCGGTCTCGAACTCCACGCACGGTGAATGTCCGCCGTAGGTGTGGGAAATGCTGAAACCCAGGTCGTGCTCGATGAAGTTCTGCAGCTTATCGGGGGAGTCGACACCCCGGGCGATCGCCAAGGCGAGCGCCTGCTCGATCTTGTGCCGGATGTCGGCGGAAGTCAGCGCGACCGGAATCGAGCCGCGCGTCCCCCAGAAGCGTACCCGCATGGTCACAGGGCAGCGTCGAAGGCCTTTAGCGCGGCGGGCGAGACCTTCGCCAGCGCTTCGCGCACCGTGGCGAAAGTCTCGAATACCAGGGTAAACCGGCTGATCTCGAAGATCTCATTTACCACGGGCTGCATCGCCGCAACCACGATGGTGCCCCCCTGGGACTTGGCCTGCTTTTCCGCCAGCATGAAACAGCGCAAGCCCGCGCTACTGACGTAGTCCACGCCGGAAAGATCCAGCACCAGGCGTTCGCCGTTGTCGCTGCAGCGTTCGACCAGCGGATCGAGGGCCTGACGGAATTCTTCGCTGTTGGCGTGGTCGATTCTGCCCTCGGGTGATAGCACCAGCACGTCGCCGTAGGTCTTGTTGTGGATATCCATTTTTCTCATTCGCATGCGGCACTGGTTCGCCGGGAATCGGAGGTCAGGCAAGGGACATGCCTGACCCGCCCGCGGCACGTTGAGTGCGACGTCGATGAGTAAGGCGATGGCGTGCCGCGATTGGGCCGGCTTGCTCCGGAAACCGCTGCCGGGCGCAAGGTTCGCGCCCGGATCAGGACCTGCCAAGGCCATATTAAACCCGAAAACGGCCTGTGCCAGCTGCCCGCGCCGAATGCTCAGCCGAAGATGGGGAAAGTTTCGAAGTTACCGGAGAACAGTTTGCGGCTGTCGCGGTAGCCCAGCCAGCCTTCGATGACACTGGCGTAGACGCGGCGGAAATCGGTGGTGAACACCAAATTGTCGCCCTCATCCAGAACATCGAGCTTCGAAGGCGTGCCGTAGTGGCCGCCCTTCACCGGCTTGCCGATCAGGTACATGTGATTGGCGGTGCCATGATCGGTGCCGAGGCTGGTGTTCTCGGGCACCCGCCGTCCGAACTCGGAAAATACCAGTATTGCCACGTCGTCGGCGCGGCCGATGCGCTGCAAGTCCTTCATGAATCCGGCCACCGCATCGGAGACATAGGTCAGCAGCCGCTGATGCAGATCCGGCTGCTGCACATGGGTGTCGAAGGCGTTGTGGCGATACGAGGTGTAGTACAACCGCGTCGGCATTCCGGCGGCGATCAGCGACGCAATCTTCGGCAGATCGACCGGGACGATGCCGTAGTCCACCGGCGTCTTGTACTTCGTCCACGCGTCGCGCACCAGCTGCGAGGCCTCGCGCGCGCTTTTCGCAACGTCGAGCAGGTAACGGCGCGACGGGTTCGCGTCATGAGGCGCGTCGGAAACCTGGTCCAGCAGTGGCCGGGTTTGGTACAGGCCCTTGCGGCCGAAGCGCTCCGGATCGTCGAACACCACCGGTACGTGGTTGCGCGCGCTCACCGCCAAAGACTGCGCTTCGTCGATATTGACGATGAAATTCGGGGTGGACTGCGGGTCGATGGCATCGGCGAGGCGGCCGACCCAGCCGGTTTCCTCTCCACTGTTGGGAGCGCCGGTGTGCCAGTAAGCCATCGAGGTGAAATGAGAAAACGACGGCTGGGCGTAACCGCAGCCGTGCACCACCGCCATGCGGCCGTCCTTGTACAGGCCTTCGAATCCGGCCATTCCCGGATTGAAGCCGAAACGCTCGTCTATCCTGCGCAATTTTTCCGGGCGGATGCCGATTCGAGGGCGATGGCGATAGTAGGCGTCGTCGCCGTAGGGCACCAGCGTATTGAGGCCGTCATTGCCTCCGGACAGCTCGAGGACTACGAGGATGCGATTCGAGGCCTCGGCGTCTGCGGCGAGTGCGCGCGAGAATACCAGCGGCATGCCATTGAGTGCCCCGACGCCTGCGCTGCATAAGCATGCGCGCAGCACATCGCGTCTTGTCCAGGTTCCAGTTTGACTGATTTTACTCATGGTCCGGCAACCTCCACGATTCAAGCTCCCTCTCCAGCAAGCTGGAGAGGGCGGGGGGTGAGGCAATTATCCAAGCTGGTACTCCGGTAACGAAAGAATCAGGTGCAGCGTCGATCGCAATGGTTCTTCCAGGAAGGTGCCGGCAGCGACCAGGTCGCTGGTGCCGAGTTCGCCTTCGAGGAATTTCGCGATCCGCGCGCGAGTGGTGCTATCCACCGGCACCGAAAGGAAGCGCGCCAGCAGCGTGTCCACAGCCTGCTGCGCGTTACGGCATCCGGCAGCGCGTACCATGCCGCTCAAGTCAAGCTGCGCCGTCGCCCTCGGGATCGGTTTCACTTTCTGGAGGGCCATTTGCCAGCCGCGGTAGCTTGCCAGCCGGGTGTTGAAATCCTCGTCGCGATCGGCCATCTGCATCGACACCGAAGTCATCTCCTTGGCATCCGGCTTGGTAGCGGTCGTCACGTCGAAACCCATCGCCAGCTTCTCGCTCACGGCGGCGATCTGGTAATCGCTGCCCGGGTAACGATCGGGCGGGAGAAAGTTGATGTCGGGAAACACGGTGTCGTACACGAAGTTGCCGCGCGCCAGCAGCAGGCCCGGAGTGATCCAGCTCTTGCCGTGCGCCCAGCCGGCCACCGTGGGCGGGTAAAACAGCTTCTGACCGAGCATTTCCGTAGTCTCATTGAAGTCCGGCACCCCGGGGATTTCCTTCAGCCCCATTTTCCGGTAAGTCGACACCACCAGCTCGACTGGCGGTTTGATGCGGGCGCCGACCGACGCTGGACTATAGAAATCGCGGGATAGAAATATCGTCTCCAGCAGCGGCGCGATCTGATAGTTCGCATCGCGCAGCCTTGCGCCCAGCTTCTGGCGCAGCTCCGGAGTAATCTCCTCGCGCACGAAATAACGGTAAATCTTGCCACCGATGTACTCGGCGGTCACAGGTTGGGCAAGAATGACGTCGATCACCGCCACGCCGTCGAAGTTGCCGCTGCGGCCGAGCACAGTTTTCGTCGCGCCGTCGTGCTTGTCGGGTGCGACCACGAAGTTCAGGTCGACGAAGTTCCATCCGGTAAAGGCGCGTGCGGCTTCGCGGATGTCGGTTTCGGTGTAGTTGCCGACGCCCATGCTGAACAGTTCCATGATCTCGCGCGCGAAGTTCTCGTTCGGAGCGCCCTTCACGTTCACTGCGGCGTCAAGGAAGGCGAGCATGGCCGGATCCTGCGCCACGCCGATCAGCAACTCGCGGAAGCTGCCGGTTCCCTTGTCCTGGAACAGCTCGAGTTGCTTGAGCATCTTGCGGTAATCGCGCACCTTTTCTTCGTTGGTGGCGAAGTGTCCGTGCCAGAACAACGCCATCTTTTCTTCCAGCGGGCGCTGGGTGACGAGCATGCGGTTCGCCCACCAGTAGGCAAGGCGATGCGTCTCCAGCCGGCTGGCGCGCAGCCAGTAGAAAAACCTGTCTGCGACCGGTTGCAGGCGCCGGTTACCCGCGGGTTTGACTTTGACGCCGAGGGATTCGCCGGTCTTCTTCGCAAGATCGGTCGCGGCCGGGCGCGATGGCGGGAAGGGTTCGAGCCCGGGATCGTGGGCCCCGGACTGGTCGAAGGCCGGCAGGTTGTTGGGAATGCTCTTGTGGTAGACCAGCCGCCGGACCGCAGCCTGTGGTGTCATGGCGGCGTACAACGCGATTTCTTCCGGTGTGCCACCGAAGCCCGCGCGCTCCAGCAGATGTGCCGCTCGTGCGGCATTCCAATCCTGCATTCCGATTGGGGTGAGGTCGCCCGCCCACTCGGCGGCGTTCACGGCTAAGCTCGAAATCAGTAGCGCGGCGAGGCCAAGCCCGCGCGCGGCAGAACGTCTCGTCATGGCATCTCCCTGGCACGTGATCCCGCGGTCGCCGGCGCCGGCCAGCGACCGCCGAGGCCTGCAATTATCCTCTACCCGGACGGCAATGCGGCGCCAGCGCAGAACCCGCAATCGCATTTCATGATTTTCATGACGTTGCTTGACGCGCGAGGGCGCCGGGAGTAGCTTCACGCCCCACAAAACCAAATCGAACAGGCTGTTCCGGTCTTGGTCACCACGCTCTCCCTTCTCGCGGTCGGCTTTTTTCTCGGCATGCGTCACGCCACCGATGCCGACCATGTCATCGCGATCTCCACGATCGTGAGCCGCCAGCGCTCGTTGCGCGGCGCGGCGCTGATCGGTGCGTTGTGGGGAGTGGGCCACACGCTGACGGTGGCAATCGTCGGCGGGGCGATCATTCTTTTCTCCATAGTGATTCCGCCGCGCACCGGACTGGCGATGGAATTCGCCGTCGGCGTGATGCTGGTCGTGCTTGGCTTCCTCAACCTGACCGGCCTCAACCAATGGATCCGTGACAACGTGGCGCCGGGTTCCGGCCCGCTCCACGCGCATACGCATGCCCACGGTGACTATGCGCACACCCATACGCACGGCCATGGCGAGGCGAATCACGGGCATTCCGAGGACCGGACGCCGCAAGCCTGGCTGGACCGCAAACTGGGCGAAATCGGGCTCTATCAGTTGGTGCGCCCCCTGGTGGTGGGCATTGTGCACGGGCTGGCAGGATCGGCGGCGGTGGCGCTGTTGGTGCTCACTGCGATCAAGGATCCGTGGTGGGGGATGGTCTACCTGTTCCTGTTCGGTGTCGGCACGATCGCTGGCATGATGCTGATCACTGTGGCGATCGCCGCGCCGTTTTCGTATTCGATCGAGCGCTTCCCACGCTTCAACGCCTACCTGCGCGTGGCTTCCGGGCTGCTGTCGCTGGGATTTGGACTGTTCCTGATCTACTATATCGGCTACGTCGATGGGCTGTTCACCGACAACCCGAAGTGGTCACCGCAATGAATATTTTGTCGGTGAATATTTCGAACTGAAACTTAAGAATTAGTATTTAAAAATTAAGAAGAATTACTGCGGCGCAGCATTGACCTTATATTGGAGCCGGATTAAATTCTGCTCACTAGAAAAACTTCGCGAAGAAATCAGGATGGGGCAGGAGAGCGGTACCGTGGCGAGATTGCCGCACTGGAAGGTGTTGCTGGTCGTGGCAATGGCTGCCGTTTTGTTCGCAGTCGTCGCGTTTGCCGTGCAGCGCGAACTTGCTGCGAATAAACCCCCATCTGCCGCCGCTGCATTCACCGCCGGTATTGCATTGAGCGGGTATGACGCGCCGCCGCTGACTGCAGAGGAAGAAACTTATGCCGCTGCACTGTGGCCGATACACAGCGAAGTAAAGCTCGCGGCGGTGCGCATGATTTTCGCGGGTCTCAATTACAAGACCGCGGATCAGGATTCCAGGAAGCTGAAAACCAAAGTGCAGCCTCTCACGCAGACGTTTCTGGACGCAAACAGACGTGTGGACAAGATCCTGCCGCCGGCGTCGCTCCAGGATGCGCACGATAGTTACACCGAGGCATTGCGTCTATACACGTCGGCGACTCGTGAAATGGTCAGGATCGCGGACGATGGAAAGGAAGAACATCTGGTGCGTGCCCAGAAACAGAGCGAGCAGGCATCGTTCGCAATTCTCAAGTTGAGCGATGTGCTTTGGCCGGGAGAGTACAAGCCGAATTAGCAGATAGTCCGTGCCGGCGTTGGCAGCAACGCGAGCGGATGGATTTGAAGTCCAAAGGTTGTAGTTTGCAACTCAACGTCAAGGAGGAAGAGAAGATGAAAAACAGTCTGAAACGAGCACTGGTTGTCGCGGGGCTTGCCGCCGTGGCGACGCTGGCAGCACCGGTAGCGCAGGCACAATCCTACTCGACATGGGTAGTCGAAAGCAGTCGTTTCATGGGCGTGCCCTACGGTGCGTTCATGCCTGATCGTGCGTTCGTGCCGGGCAGTACCAGCAAGTTCAACAACATCAACACGGTGGATCTGCCGGTCAACGTAGGCGTGATTAAGGGGATGGTCAACGGCAAACTGGAAGTCGTTCTGGCGGACGCTGGCTGGAAGCAGCAGGATTATCTTAAGATGACCGGGTCTGACCATTGGAATGCTCTGCCAGAGACGCTGAAGCAACTCGGTATCTCAGCCGACCAAGTTACGAAGATCGTGGTTGGTCATGGACATTGGGACCACGCAGGCGGGCTGAGCGATTTCCCGAATGCGGTGCTCTACATCCAGAGGAAGGAACTGGAGGGCATCGAGTGGGCGCTCAATTATCCGCATCCCCGCATCAGCGCCACCAACATCTCGCCCGGCGGTTGCGCACGGACGCCGGCGTGCGGCTACCCACCGAAGACCCTCGAAGAAATCTACGGCAAGGTTCTTGGAGGCAAGGCGGTGATTGTGGATGGAGAATTGGACGTGCTGCCCGGGATCAAGATCCACCCGGCACACCATGCCCACACCGCCGGCTCTCAGTTGCTCGAAGTCAAAACCGGCACTTCGGTCGGCACGCTGGTATTCGGCAGTGACGTGTACTCCTCATGGCAGGGCATCCGCGACTGGATGATGGCCAATCCGCAGAGCAGCGCGGACACCGCGCAGCAGTTTCTCGCCTATGAGAAGTGCTACAAGCTGACAGGACGCAGCGATCCGAACAACTGTATCGCCGCGCACGAACCCACTTCGTATACCGCCGACTATCCGATCATGAAGAACAATTGGGTGGGAGCGAATGGCGCTCGCATGGCGGAAATCTCGCTGGCTCCGGGCGAAAGCTCGAAGAAGAAGTAACATCCGGACGGCTGGTTCTATCTGATCTGGCAGGTCTCGAACGAGGAGCCGGGTTTCCCGGCTCCTCGCTTTTTTTGAGCATCGAAATCTCATTGTGTTTCGCCACATTCTGAAAGTGACTGTCCTGGCCCTGCTGATGGCGGGCGCCACTGCCGAGGCGCACGACCCGAGCGCCTATGGCGGCTTGTTCCGCACGCGCGATTTTGGCGGTGTGTGGTTGAACGCCGATGTCGGCCTGTTCCTCGGCGGGGCGGTGTCCGTTGCGGTAAACCCGGCGGACCCCAATCTGTTGCTGCTCGGCACCGATTCTTCGCTGCTCGTTACGCGCAGCGGCGGGCGTGACTGGAAGCGCGAAGCGCCGGGCAAACTGTTCGGCGCAGTATTCGCCGTGACGTTCCTGCCCGACGGCAAAGCGGCGCTGTGCTCCACGCCCGGGGGCATTTTCCGTTTCGACAACGGCGAGTGGCATCAGGCGTCGGCTCCGCCGGAAGCGGCGCCGTCGCGCGCGGTCGCGCTCGGTGCCGAGCCGCAGCGTGTGTATCTGGTCGGCCGGCGTGATCTTTATCGCAGCGAGGACGCCGGACGCAACTGGACAAGGATCGAACATGATCTCGCCGAGCGTCCGGAATTCACGTCGCTCGCAGTTGATTCACGAAATGGCGAGACCCTTTACGCCATCGCCGACGGGCGCCTGCTGATGAGCCGAGATCGGGGTGCGAGTTGGCTGGCGCGCGGCAGCGGCCTGCCGGAAGCGACAATCGAAGCATTAACAATCGATGCACAGGCACCAGGCCGCCTGTGGGCGGGGAGCGCCGACCGCATTTATCGCAGTGACAATGGTGGCGAGCGCTGGAGCGCGTACGGGCAACCCCTGCCCGAGGCTGGCACCAATGTGCGAGGTATCGCCGCCAGCGACGACGGCAGGACATTGGTGCTCACCACTCACCGCGGAATGTATCGAAGCACAGATGGCGCCCAATCATGGGGACAGCTGGAAGGCAATCTACCGATCCACCTGGAAGCTCGCCCGCTGGTGCGTGATCCGTCCCACGCAGGTACGCTCTATGCGGGCTATGCCCTGATGCCCTACGCCGAAATCTGGCGCATTGCCGTCGAAGGCGGCAACCTGCTCGGCAGGATCGAAGCGATCAATCTCGCGGGTGCGGCAGCGTTCATGATACTGCTCTGTCTGGGCGGATTCTTCCTGACCCGCTGGCTTATTCGCTGTCGGGAAAGTGCCCATGGACCGATACGGAAAGCAGGCAGATGACAGAAGCCGGAAATTTCCGGAAGTATTTCAAGCTCATCGCCTGGGGCCTTGCGTTGGTGGCCGTCGTGGCGATCGCGATTTTCGCTTGGAAGCGCATGTCGGGGCCAATAGTCGCGAGCGTCGTAGAGTACGCGATGCTGGAGCCGCGGGATACGCCGACGGCGCTGGCGATCGGGCCGGACGGCACGGTCTGGTTCACCATCGACTTCGCCGCCGCGATCGGCCGCGTGCGCGACGGCAGGGTCGAGCGCCTGCCCAAGCCGCGGGTCAGCCTCGAACCGGTGGGAATCGCGGTGACCGCGGATGGCGCGGCGTGGTTTACCGATGCGGAAGCGCGGCAGGTTTCGCGCATGGCACCCTCGGGGGAGATAACGTCTATTACGCTGGAAACGCCGGTGGCGCGCCTGGGCAAGATTGCGGCAGCAGATGATGGATCGGTTTGGTTTTCGGAGGCCACGGCGTACAGCATTACGCGCGTGAAGGAAGGCAAATTGCAGCGCCACGTCATCGACTCAGTGCGCGGAGGGCCGTTGGGCGTTGCAATTGCGCGAGACGGAAGCGTATGGGCGACGCTGCAAAGTGCCAATCAATTGTTGCGCATCGCCGCGGACGGCCGAATGAGCACGTTCGACATCCCCACCCGCAGCAGTTCGCCCGCGGACATCGCGGTGGGGCCCGATGGATCGGTCTGGTTCCTGGAATTCCGCGGCAACAAGGTCGGCCGATTCACTGGCGGCCGGTTCGAGGAGTTTCCGGCCGGCGAGGAAAGTGCTGGCCTCACTGGTCTGGCCGTGGCGCCGGACGGTTCGGTATGGTTCGGAATGCTGAGGAAAGGCAGCCTGGGACGCCTGCGCGACGGCAAAATCAAGGAGTTCAAACTGCCACGCGAAGGCGCCCGGCCGTACAGCGTTGCAGTCGACCCTGCCGGCAACGTTTGGTACACCGATATCACTGGCTATGTAGGAATGCTGAAGGCGGAAGCGGCGAAAAGATAGGACTGAGGTCCGAGGTTCGAGAAAAATCGAAAGACAAAAGTCCTTAAGAATTTCACTCGTACCTCGTACCTCGGCCCTGCTCGCCTGTCAGGCGAACGTACTGAGCGTAGTCCAAGCCTTGAAGGAAAGGATCACGCCGACCAGCACGATCAGCAGCGAAGTCGAGATCTGCAGCCGCGCCGCCCACGCTCCTGCGAGCCAGTCGAGGATCTTCTGCCCGACCTTGGCAGCTACCACGCCCACGACCACCAACGTCGCCGCAAAGCCGATGCTGAACACCACCACGGTTCCCAGTCCCAGCATCACCTTGCCCTGAGCCAGCGCGTTCAGCAGTATCGCCAGCGCCGCCGGGTCGGGCAGCAGGCCGCCGGCGATGCCCAATCCGATCAATACCCACAGGCTGGGCCGGTTGGTGGTTGCCAGCTTCAGGTCATGCGTGTGCTTGAAGCCCCAGCCGTGGCTGTGGGAACCCGCTTCCGCGTCGTGATGCGGATGTGTGTGATCGTGCGCGTGGTCATGGTCGTGCTCATGTGCGTGATCATGTCCATGTTGATGGTGGCCATGTGTGTGATCGCCCTCGTGCGCGTGCGGACGGAAACGCATCCCGGCGTGTTCTTGCGCGTGTTCGCGCGCGTGCCACGGAGCAGGCGCGACGCCCTGCAACTGCAGCATGAGTTCCCGCTGCGTCCATAGCGTCCAGACGCCGATGCCGATCACCAGAATCCCCGTTATCAGCGCCATCCACGCCTCGATGCGTTGCGGCACCATTCCCGGCAGTCCGAGCGAGGCCAGCACGCCCACCAGCACGATGCCGCTGGTGTGCGACAGCGTGACGAACACGCCCAGGATCACGGCGTCCACCGGTTTGCCGCGCGCGCCGACGATATAAGCCGCGGCGATGGTCTTGCCATGGCCCGGCGTGGCGGCGTGCACTGCGCCGATCCAGAAGCTGGTGGCCAGATAGATGATTGCGTCTGTCATGGGAGTGAATCGGAACTGCGTGGTGTTGTTATCGTTGTCCGGGCCCGAGGATAGGTGCCGCCCTCTGCCCTGTCAAGGCGCGCCCGTACCATGGATGAATCGGTTTACACTTGCAGATCCGAACAATCCGGAAACCCCGGAACGCGCGACTCGGCTGCCCGTCAATCGCAGCCATCGCGACGACAACACAGATCGGAGGAGATCGAGATGCGACGGATACTGGTTCTCGTGGCGCTGCTGGTTGTCTGCGGCGGCGCAGCTGCCGACACGCGCAAGGGATACGAGGCCTACACCAGCGGCGACTTCAAGACCGCAGTCCAGGAGTTCCGGGTTTCCGCGGAGCAGGGCGACGCGCTCGCGATGTTCTATCTCGGCGAGTGCTACTACAACGGCCGCGGCGCGGTGCAGGACTACAGCGAAGCCATCAAGTGGTACAAGCAGTCCGCGCAAAAAGGTCAGGTCGAGGCGCAGGAGACGCTCGGCGGCTTGTATTTCTTCGGCAAGGGCGTGGCGCAGGACTACGCCGAGGCCGCGAAGTGGTACGCATTGGCCGCCAAACAGGGCAAGGTCTATCCGCAGTACCTGCTTGGCTACATGTACGACCAGGGCAAAGGCGTAGCGCAGGACCAGGCGCAGGCCGCAGAGTGGTATCGCAAGGCCGCCGACCAGGACAACGCCGATGCGCAGGAAAGCCTTGCCTCACTGTTGTTCTTCGGCCGTGGCGTCAAGCAGGATTACGCCGAGGCCGCGAAGTGGTACGCGAAGGTCGCCGCGCAGGGGCGCGTGTATCCGCAGTACCTGATGGGCTGGATGCACGAGCAGGGTCGCGGCGTGCAGCAGGATTTCGCCCAGGCCGCGCAGTGGTACCGCAAGGCCGCCGATCAGAACGACGCGCGTGCGCAGGCCAGCTTGGGTTTTCTCTACTCCTCGGGCAAAGGTGTGGCGCAGGACCACGCGGAAGCGCTGAAACTGTTCCACAAGGCCGCGGCGCAGAACGAAGCCTCCGCGTATGCAAGCCTGGCGTGGGCGTACTACCAGGGCAAGGGAACGGCGCAGGATTACGCCGAGGCGGCCAAGTGGTTCCGCAAGTCCGCCGATAACGGCGACGTGCAATCGAAGTACATGCTCGGATATCTGTACGAGGACGGCAAAGGCGTGGCCGCTGACGGCAACGAAGCGGTGAAGTGGTACCGCCAGGCTGCCGATGCCGGCGTGGTCGAGGCAATGGAGGGCTTGGGTGCGCTTTACTTCTTCGGCAAAGGCGTGTCGCAGGACTACGCGGAAGCCGCTAAGTGGTACAAGTTGCCCGCGGAGAAGGGCAATACCTACGCGCAGTACCTGCTCGGGTACCTGTACGAGGACGGCAAAGGCGTCGCGGCCGACCCGGCGCAGGCTGTGAAGTGGTACGCGCTCGCCGCGGAAAAGGGCGAGGCGCGCGCGCAAAGCCATCTCGGCTGGATGCTGTGGGAGGGCAAGGGCGCGCAGCAGGACGCCGTCATGGCCTACGTGTGGAGCAACCTCGCCGCCTCGCAGCTCTCCGGCGACGAAGGCCAGCGCGTCGGCAGGGTGCGCGACTTCATCGGGTCCAAGCTCGCGCCCGACCAACTCGCGAAAGCGCAGGATCTGTCGCGCAACTGGAAGCCAAAAAAATAACCGCCACCTCACCCCCGCCCTCTCCCCCAATGGCGGAGAGGGAGCCGGAAAGTGAAGTTCGTTCATCGTCATCGGTAGGGATGTTTTTCCAACGCCGTTTGGCGTACGGAAGGTTCAATTCCAAGATTCAGCCCACAGGCGACAAAGTATCTATCACCCTCTCCGCCCTCTGGGGGGAGAGGGACGGGGTGAGGTGGGTTATTTCACCCGGTACTTCTTGACGACCTTGGGATCGAGTTCGATGCCCAGTCCGGGGCGGTCGGGCAATTCGATTTCACCTGTCTTGTCCACCGCGAAAGGCTCCTTCACCAGTTCGGTCATGAGCGCGTGTGCCGGATAAACCGTTTCCGCCATCGAGCCGTTCCTGACCGCGCCGAGAAAATGAACCGCCGCCGCGACCGCCACCGCCGAACCGTGGATGTGCGGTGCGATCGGCAGGTTCGCGGCCTGCGCCATGTGCGCGATCTTCAGCGATTCGGTAAGCCCGCCCGCCCACGCCACGTCCGGTTGCACGAAATGGATTGCGCGCGCCTTGATGTAGTCGTTGAAATCGACGATGCCGTAGCTGCAGGTTTCATAGCCCGCGATCGCGATGCCGACCTTGGCGGCGACCTCAGCGCTGCCGGCGACGTCATCCGGCCACACCGGCTCCTCGTACCAGTAGATGTCGTGGCGTTCCATCGCGCGCCCCATCTTCACCGCGGTGGCGACATCCCAGGCGCCGTTGGCGTCCACCATCAACCTGATGTCCGGCCCGATCGCGTCGCGCACCGCGGCGACGCGCTCAAGGTCCTGCGCCAGCGTGACTTCGCATAGGCCGCGGTTATCCATCACGCGCAATGGCGATAGCTCGATGCCGGGGTTGCGGCCGACTTTCATTTTCACCGCGCGGAATCCGTGTTTGACGTAGGACTCCATCTCTTTCACCAGTTCGCGCACGCCCTTGCCCTCGGAATAGAAGCCGCCGGTCGCGTAAGCAGGTACGCGCTTGCGGTATCCGCCGAGCAACTGCCACAACGGCATGCCCGCGATCTTGCCGCGCAGGTCCCAGAGCGCGATGTCGATTCCGCTGATCGCGGCGATGACGATGCCGCCGCGCGCGTGCTTGTACGCACGCCGGTGCATCATTTCCCACAGATACTCGATCTGCCGCGGATCCTGGCCGACCAGATAGTCGCGAAGCTCGTGCTCAATCACCTGCGCAGTCGAGGCCATCGGCCCGCCGAAGTGCGCCGATTCGCCGAGACCTACAAGTCCCTCATCGGTTTCGACTTCGACCAGCAGCGCCGGCTTGGTCGCCATCGTGTAGTTGGCGTCGAACACCGGCTTTGGCAATTTGACTTCGACGGGAATGGTGCGGACATCGGTGATGCGCATGGAAAAAATCCTCCTGGCGGCTTACATTTCCTATTTGTCGTCGTGAGGTGACAGCGCCGCTGATTAATTAAGCAGCACAAACGCGAGCTTAAGCAGCAATGCGGTTTCGCGCAAAATGGCGCAAGCCATCCACAAGGTTATCCACAGATTTTGTGGATATCCGCGATGCCAAAAACCTGTGAATGTTTGCGACTGCGCGGACTGACTGCCCGGTCAGTTCTTTCGGCAGAAGTGTACCGACTGGAAGCCGAGCCAACTCCAGGTGGTGGCGCGGCGCGGATCGTCGTCCTCGACGCGCCAGTCCTGTGGACCGAAAAATGGCCCGAGGATCATATGCTCGCCGGACTTGCAGTACTTGCCGCAATCTGGTTCGTGCTTCTGTGCCGCTTCGAGCGCTTTTTCGCGCCGCGACTCCCAGGCGCGCCGATAGGCCTCGACCGCGTCATTGACTGCATCCTCGCCGATGCCGTTGCCGACCACCAGTTCATAGAAGAACTTGGCCGACGGCGGGCAGGCGAGTGCATCCTCGATCGGCAGTGTGGCGTAGCTCTTCTTTTTCTTGCCGCGCTTCTTGCCCTTGCTTTCGCCGTCTGGTTTCTTGTTGGCCTTCTTGCCCATGTCCATCCTCCGATGGCGTGTCCAAAGAAGTGATCACTGACTTTTACTGCCTCAGTGCAATGTATACACAGAAAAGATTGCCGTTGCCACCGCAGTCCGGCGGCCGGCACCCCCGTCTCTATAATGATCGCGCAGCCACAATATCGTTCGATCCCAATCCCCGGTCCCCAATACCGCCCCATGCCCAGGTTCGCCGCCAACCTGCATTACCTGTTTTCCGAAGTCCCCTTCCTCGATCGTTTCGAAGCCGCCGCCCGCGCCGGCTTCAAGGGTGTGGAGTTCCAGGTGCCCTATGACCATCCGCCGGCGGAGCTCGCCGCGCGGCTGAAGGCGCATGGTCTGGAGATGGTGCTGTTCGACGCGCCGATGGGAAACTGGGATGCCGGCGACCGCGGGCTGGCCGCGGTACCGGGACGGGAAAAGGAATTCCGCGAAAGCCTTGTGCTCGTGGTGGAGTACGGGCGCGCGCTGGGTTGCGACACCGTCCATACCATGGCCGGGGTGGTCGGCCCCGGCCAGGACTACCAGGCCGCCGAACGAACTTATGTAGAGAACCTGCGCTATGCCGCCGGCTTCCTGGAAAAGGACGGCATCGCGGTGGTGATCGAGCCGATCAACAAGAAATTGGGCTTGGTCAAGAACGGCCCGAACTACACCACGCAAGGCATGCACGGCTACTTCCTCAATCATACCGGGCACGCCCGGCGCATCCTCGAGCTGGTCGGGAGCCGCAACCTGTTTCTGCACCTCGACATCTATCACATGCAGATGCTCGAGGGGCACCTGGCCGAAACCATCGAGGCGAACATCGGCCTTACGCGCCATTTTCAGATCGCCGGGGTACCCGGCCGCCACGAACCGACAGTTGGCGAAATCAACTATCCCTACCTGTTCGATCTGCTGGATTCGCTCGGATACCAGGGATGGATCGGCTGCGAGTACCGGCCCAGGGGCGATACATCGGAAGGGTTGGGTTGGGGCGCGCGATATGGGATTCGTGCGCCGGAGACCCGCTGATGGGTGAAAGGAAAAAAGTAAAAAGGAAGAAGTAACGGCAACTTGCTGGACATGGTTCTGCCCTTGTTACCATTCCCCATTCCCCATTCCCCATTCCCCATTCCCCATTCCCCTTTCACTCTTCACCCTTTGACCCCTTTTTTTCTCGTTCATCAGAACGAAAAAAAAGAGGGGCGCTTGGCGCCCCTCTAAAACCACGTAGCTCAAGGAGGAGGAGGAGAGATACGTGGGGGAGGAGATCGATTCCCTGTCCGCACATTCCGGGCTTTCCCTGGCCCGGCCATCCCGCCTTAACCGCCGATGCAACTGCCCTGATTACGGCAGATAAGGAAAAGCACCGCGATCCGTGGACCCGAGGTCCAGCAATTTTGATTCGATTCTGACGGTCGCATTCGCGTCGAATGCCATCGGCTCCTGGCGCGAACTCCGCACCATGCGCAAAAGGGTTTCAAGCAGCGTTTCCATGTTGAACCTCCATAAATCTGGCATTCGCCATGGTCGAAATATAGTCTTATGCATAATTTATTACAAGTTATGAGGTTTGAATAGGATTTATGCATAATTAATGATAAATTACTTTTTCGATGGATCGCCTGTACCAAATGCGCCTGTATGTCCGCATCGTGGAGACCGGAAGCTTCTCCGCGGTGGCCCGGGAACTGGGCACCATCCAGCCCACGGTCAGCAAGCAACTCACTGCTTTGGAAGAACATTTAGGTGTCCGGCTGCTCAACCGCACCACTCGGCAATTGAGCCCGACCGAGGCTGGCCGCAAGTATTACGATCGCTGCCGGCACATCCTCGACGAAGTTACCGACCTCGAAAGCAGCCTCGCCGACCTGCAGAACCGCACTACCGGGCTGCTGCGGGTCAACGCCCCGGTGGCCTTCGGCCAGCTTTACATGCTTCCCCTGGTATTCCGCTTCCGGCAGAAGTACCCGGGGCTGGCGGTGGACCTGACTCTGAACGACCGTTTCGTGGACCTGGTGCAGGAAGGAGTGGACGTGGCGATCCGCTTCGGCGAACTCGCCGACTCTCAGGTCGTGGCCCGGCGCGTGGGCGGGGTTACGCGGGTGTGCGTCGCCTCTCCGGACTACCTGCGCGCTCGCGGCACGCCGCACTCGCCGGCCGATTTGTCCGCGCACAACTGCATTACCTACAACTACCTGTTCAGCAACGAGTGGCAGTTCGAAGGGCTGGAGGGACCGCTGTCCGTGCGTGTCAAGGGAGACTTCCGTGCCAACAGCGCCATCACCATCCGCGCCGCCGCGCTCGAAGGCATCGGCATCGCCCACATGCCGGCTGTGTTCGTGCGGGAAGACATCGACAAGGGCCGGCTCACCCAGGTGCTGGCCGACTATGGGCCGCCGCCGGTTGACATCCATACCGTGTATCCATCTGCGCGGTTCCTGTCGAGCAAGGTGCGCCTGTTCCTCGATTTCGTGCGCGACGAGTTCCTGGATATTCCCGCGCTGCAGGTGAGGACCGAGCGGCCCAAGCGAGTGCCGCGCATCCGCCCGAAGGTGGCATCCTGAAATCACGCCGACCGGAGTCGCGACATGAACGAAAAAGCGGTACCAGAATTCCACATCCGTCCCGCCACGCCGGAAGACATTCCGCTGGTGCTCGCATTAGTCAGGGAGCTCGCCGAGTACGAACGCCTGGGTCACCTGGTCTGCGCGACCGAAGGGAGCTTGCGCGAATCGTTGTTCGGCGCGAATCCGGGGGCGGAAGTACTGCTCGGTTTCGTCGGCGACACAGCGGCGGGATTTGCGGTGTACTTCCACAATTTCTCCACTTTTCTGGGCGTCAGGGGCCTGTGGCTGGAAGACCTCTACGTCCGTCCCGCGTTGCGCCGGCACGGATACGGGCGCGCGTTGCTGCTGCACGTCGCGCGCATTGCACGCGGCCGCGGCTGCGGGCGCTTCGAGTGGGCGGCGCTTGACTGGAACGAAACCGCGATCCGATTCTACAAGTCGCTGGGCGCAGTGGCGCTCGACGACTGGACCATATTCCGCGTGACCGGGCCTGCACTTGGAAAACTCTCCGACATGCGCTGAAAGACGCATGAAGGATTCAGTGAGACACACTACAATACGCGCCGTGAGTCGTACCGTAGCGGACCGCAACAACTCCGGGATGGCCAGACCGGCCCTCCACGGATTCCTGCCTTCCGGACTGTCCCCATACACTGCATCTGCCGCACGGGCGGCCTGCCTGCATTGAAAAAACTCGCGCCCTGAAAACCGATATGGCAAAGAAACCCAACGCGTATACCGCGGAAGACATCGAGATTCTCGAAGACCTGTCGCCGATCCTGCACCGGCCAGGGATGTACACCGACCCGTCGAATCCGAATCACGCGTTGGTCGAGATCATCGACAACGCCACTGACGAAGGGCTCGCGGGGTTTGCAAAAAGTGTCAGCGTCGTGCTCTACGAGGACGGCTCCGCGGAAGTCACCGACGACGGCCGCGGCATTCCGGTGGACATCCACCCCAAGAAAAACGTGCCCGCGGTGCAGGTGATATTCACCACGCTGCATTCCGGCGGCAAGTTCCGCAAGACCGACAAGGACGCAGCCTACCGCATTGCCGGCGGATTGCACGGTGTGGGCGTGTGCGTGCCCAACGCGCTGTCCACCCGCCTCGAGGTCGAAGTCAAACGCGATGGCGAGAAACATCGCATCGTGTTCGCGCCCAACGGCAAGGTGAAAGATGCGCTGAAGAAACTGGGCCAGGTCGGACCGCGCGACACCGGCACCCGCGTGCACTTCTGGCCGGATCCCCAGTACTTCGATTCGCCAAAGATCGTCGCCGCCGACATTGCCGCGCTGCTGCGCGCCAAGGCGATGCTGCTGCCCGGGGTCAAGTTCAGCCTCGGCATCGAAAAGAACAAGAAGATTCAATTCCAGACCTGGCACTTTCCCGAAGGCATCAAGGGCTACTTTGAAACCGCAATCGCCGGTTTGGAACCGGTGGCGAGCGCCTTCCTCGGCGAGCGCTATATCGCCGCGCAATCCGAGTCCGACAACTTCACCGAAGGGGAGGGCGCAATGTGGGCGATCGCCTGGACCGCTGAAGGCGATCCGGTCACCGAGTCCTACGTCAACATGATTCCTACACGCAGTGGCGGCACCCACATCGCCGGCCTGCGCGAAGGCGTCTATAACGCCATCAGGAATTTCATCGACCTGCACGCGATGGGCCAGCGCGGATTGAAAGTGGTGCCCGAGGACGTATGGTCGCGCGCCTCGTACGTGCTGGCGGTGAAGATGCTCGATCCACAGTTCAAGGGGCAGGTGAAGAACGAGCTGATCTCGCGCGACGCGGTGAAGCTGATTGCGCAAATGGTGCGCGATCCCATCGAACTGTGGCTCAACCAGCACGTGGACGAAGGCCGGCGCATCGCCGAACTGGTGATTGCGCAGGCCAACGCGCGCACCCGCGCGGCGCAGAAAGTGGAGCGGCGCAAGACTTCGGGCGTGGCGGTGCTGCCCGGCAAGCTCACCGACTGCGCTTCGGAAGATCCGGACCGCAACGAACTGTTCATCGTCGAAGGCGATTCCGCCGGCGGCTCGGCGAAGCAGGCCCGCGACAAGGAATTCCAGGCGGTGCTCCCTCTCAAGGGCAAGCCGAAGAACACCTGGCAGGACAGCGCCGACACGCTCTACGCCAACAAGGAGATCGAGGCGATCGCGCTTGCGATCGGCGTGGACCATCACAAACCCGGCGATCCGGTGGACCTCTCCGGACTGCGCTACCGGAAGATTATCATCCTCGCGGATGCCGACGTAGACGGCGCCCACATCCAGGTGCTGCTGCTTACCCTGTTCTTCAAACACTTCCCCAAGCTCATCGACAACGGCAACGTATTTGTTGCTCAGCCGCCGCTGTTCCGCATCGACGTGCCTTCGCAGGGCAAGGGCAAGCCGGCCCGCAAGCTCTATGCGCTCGACAAGCAGGAGCTCGCCGGCATCGAGGAGAAGCTCGAGGACGAGGGTGTGAAGGCCGGTTCATGGACCGTGAGCCGCTTCAAGGGCCTGGGCGAGATGAACCCCGAGCATTTGTGGGAGACCACGCTCAATCCCGATACTCGACGGTTACTGCCGGTCGCGCTCGACGCCGGCGTCAACGTCTCGGTGGACATCTTCAACATGATGATGTCGCGCGAGAATGCCTCGCAGCGGCGCGAGTGGATGGAGACGTACGGAAATCTGGTCGAGGCAGATATCTCGTGAAACGAGATGTTGGTGCTGCGTGCTGAGAGGAAGCCGACCTATGGCCGGCAACAAAAGCGTTGACGCAAAGGACGCAAAGGAACGCGAAGGACGCAAAGGAGAGCTGGTGAGAACTTGTCGTGTCGATTCCACATCACGACTGTCGCGGGTACTGGCTAAGCACAATGGGACAAACCTGGAGCTCCCTCTCCGCCGCTTGCGGGGGAGAGGGCCGGGGTGAGGTGGTTATGTCCGATCAACCTGATCTATTCGGCGACGGCGAGACGCCGGTTGCCGAAAAGAAAAAGATGAAAAAAGAAGCGCCGCCGCAAAACGGCGGGGGCGGCGGACTGCCGCCGCATTTCGCGCCGATTTCGGGCGAGTTCGGCGATTCGCTTCCACTCGGCAAGTACGCTTCCACGCAATACCTGCAATACGCGGTCGCCACCGTGAAGGACCGTGCCCTGCCGCGCCTCGGCGACGGACAGAAGCCGGTGCAGGGCCGCATCCTCTACTCGATGTGGGCAGCCAACACCCTCGCCGGGACCAAGCGCACGAAATCCGCTGCCGTCGTAGGTGAAGTACTCAAGACCTTCCATCCTCACGGAGACCAGTCGGTCTATCAGGCCCTGGTCCGGATGTCGCAGGAATTCACCATGCGCTATCCGCTGATCGACGGCGAAGGCAACTTCGGCTCGCGAGACGGCGACGAAGCAGCAGCCTACCGCTACACCGAAGCGCGCCTTACAAGGCTTGCAGAAGTGTTGCTGTCCGAAGTTGATCAGGGAACCGTCGATTTCGTCCCGAATTATGACGGCACCAAGCAGGAGCCGGCGATCCTTCCGGCGCGCCTTCCAATAATCTTGCTTAACGGCGCCTCCGGCATTGCGGTCGGCATGGCGACCGAAATCCCCAGCCACAACCTCAACGAAGTCGCCAACGCGGCAATTGCGATGATCGGTGATCCGGAGCTCAGCGTTGCGGGATTGATGAAACACATCAAGGGGCCGGATTTCCCGGGCGGGGCGCAGATCATCACGCCGCGCGCCGAGCTCAAGGATGCCTACGCCACCGGCCGCGGCTCGGTGCGAGTGCGCGCACGCTGGAACATCGAACGGCTCGCCCGCGGCCAGTGGCAGATGGTGGTGTACGAACTGCCGCCCGGCACCTCGGCGAAGAAGGTGCTCGAGGAAATCGGTTCCATTACCGATCCCCAGCCCAGGCCCGGCAGGAAATCGCTTTCGCCTGAGCAGACTCGCGAGAAGCAATTGGTGCTGTCGATGTTGGATTCCGGCGAGCGCAGCGTCCGCGACGAAAGCGATCGGCAGCACCCGGTCCGCCTGGTGTTCGAACCCAGGACCTCGAAGATCGACGAAACGGAGTTCATAAATCTGCTGCTCGCCAAGACCAGTCTGGAAACAAATGTTCCGATCAACCTGGTCATGGTCGGGCTCGACGGACGGCCTACCGGCAAGAACCTGCGCGAAGTGATCGTCGAGTGGATCAAGTTCCGCTTTGCGACCGTCACCCGCCGCACGCGGCACCGGCTGGCGCAGGTGCTGGACCGCATCCACGTTCTCGAAGGCCGCATGATCGTGCTGCTGAACGTGGACAAGGTGATCAAGATCATCCGCAATGCCGACAACCCAAAGGCCGAACTGATCAAGGCGTTCAAGCTGTCCGAGCGCCAGGCCGACGACATCCTCGACATCCGTCTGCGGCAACTGGCGAAACTCGAGCACATCAAGGTCGAGCAGGAATTGAAGGACCTGCAAAAGGAACAGAAAGGCCTGGAGAAGATTCTCAAGGACCGCAAGGCGCTGGAAGAGTTGGTGGTTTCCGAAATCGAAGACGACGTTAAGACCTTCGGCGACAAGCGCCGCACCCGCATCGAGGAATCCGAGAAAGCGGTGATCGAAACCCCGATCATCGACGAGCCGGTGACGGTGATCTTCTCGAAGAAAGGCTGGGTGCGCGCGCGCCAGGGCTGGGAAGTGGATCCCGCCACGCTGTCGTTCAAGGAAGGCGACGGTTTGTCGGCGCTCATCAAGTGCCGCACGGTCGAACCGGTGATCTTTCTCGATTCGAAAGGCAGGGCTTACTCGGTCGAGGCCTCGCAACTGCCGCCGGCGCGCGGCGATGGCGTGCCCGCGTCCTCGCTGGTGGAAGTGCAGGAAGGCGCGCACATCCTCCACTGCCTCGGCGGCAAGCCGGAAACCCCGGTGCTGGTGGCCTCCTCGGGCGGCTACGGTTTCCTGTCGAAGATCGCCGACATGATTTCCAACCGCAAGGCGGGCCGCGAGTTCATGACGCTGGAGGAAAGCGATACCCCCATTGCGCCGTCTGTTTACGAAGAATCCGCAGGCAATTTCGTGGCGGCGGTGTCCGAGGGCGGGCGGCTGCTGCTGTTCGCAATCGCGGAACTCAAGTACCAGCCGCGCGGCCGCGGCACCATCGTGATGGGGCTTGACGAAGGCGACAGGCTGTTCGCCGTCGCGGTCTCGGATCAGCCCAGGCTGATCGTGCGTGGCGTCAACCGCAATGGCAAGGAAAAGGAACTGGTGCTGGAAAAGGACAAGCTCACCCACCACGTGCTCAAGCGCGCCCGCATGGGGAGGGTGCTGCCGGAGAAACTGAAGCCCACTGCGCTGGTCGTGCCCGCGAAACCCGCAACGTTCTGACGTTGTGTGTCCGCGGGGGTGTCGGACCGCTTGCTCTGAAAGTAGTTTGTACCAGTCACCCGTCACCAGTAGCTCCGGCATCACGCCGTGCTTTGCGAAGCATGAGCCTTCTCTGAAACTCGACAGGCTCGTTTTCACTGGTTACTGTCTTTTAAGGAAGGAACATCGATGAGAACGTCAAAGAAGAGTTGGATGGGGAGTGCGATGATGGCGCTCGTCGTGGCGGGGGCGCTGGGAGCATTCACGTTTCGATCGAACGATATTACGGCAGAACAAAAAGGGGAAACCATGAGGGTTGTGCGCCTGTACACCGGCCCGGACAACAAGTCCCATTTCGAGGATATCCAGATCCCGCTTAAGGATGCCGGCAAAGTCGGCTTCATTTCTGAGCTGTACAAAGCCACCGGTGTGGTGTTTCGCGAAACCACCGGCGACTACAACTACGACTTTCATACCGCGCCGCGGCGGCAGTATGTGGTGAACCTGGAAGGCGAAGTGGAGATCGAAGTGGGCGACGGGACCAGGCGCATCCTTCGTGCCGGGGACATTCTCCTTGCCGAGGACACCACCGGGCAGGGACACATCAGCCGTGCGGTCGCCGGCAAGCCCCGCAAATCGCTATTCATCACGTTGGACTAGGCCGTCACTGGGCACTCGTCACTGGTCACGCGTCACCGCCTTTCGGCCGGTCCCTCGCCCCTCGCCCCTGTTCTTCCCCTTCATCCTTCATCCTTCCGACTACATCCTTGATTACTTCTAAACGCTCAGTCCTGGTAGTCGGTGCCGGCGACGCCACCGGCGGCGCGATCGCCCGCCGGTTCGCGCGCGATGGCTTCATCGCCTGCGTTACGCGCCGGACCGAGGAGAAACTCGCGCCGCTGCTGGAGCGGATCAGGTCCGACGGCGGCGAGGCGCATGGCTTCGGTTCCGATGCGCGCAAGGAGGAAGACGTCATCGAACTCGTGGCTCGCATCGAGCGCGACATAGCGCCGATCGAGGTGGCGGTGTTCAACGTCGGCGGCAACGTGCGCTTCGGCATCACCGAGACTACCGCGCAGGTTTACCGCAAAGTCTGGGAGATGGGTTGCTTCGCCGGCTTCCTGGTGGGGCGCGAGGTGGCAAAAGCCATGCTGCCGCGCAAGCAGGGCACGATCCTGTTCACCGGCGCCACCGCGAGCCTGCGCGGCTCGTCCGGGTTCGCCGCTTTTGCCGGGGCGAAGCACGGGCTGCGTTCGCTGGCGCAGAGCATGGCGCGCGAACTGGGGCCACTGGGTATCCACGTCGCCCACGTCGTGATCGACGGTGCGATCGACACCCCTTTCATCGCAGAGCGGTTTCCCGAGCGCTACGCACTGAAGGCCCAGGACGGCATCCTGAATCCGGATGCGATCGCGGAGAACTACTGGCAATTACACCGGCAACACCGCAGTGCCTGGACCCACGAACTCGATCTGCGGCCGTGGATCGAGAAATGGTGAACCCGAGCAGCGCTGTACCGGACTTCGCCCCTTGCTTTTCCCTCGTCTCGCCGCTATGGTCGTCACGGTTCGAAGCCCGGTTTCACCTTTAAGCTTTCACCCGTTGTTCATGCTGCACGCAGCACTGTTCTTCTGACTCGGCCCTCGTACCTCGGCCCTGATTTTTCGTTACTGCTTCGCGCAGGAGGTAACGCATGCAACCCGCTCTAGCCTGGCTCTTGCTGGGCCTCGTGCTCGTTGTTGTCGAACTGCTAACCGGCACCTTTTACCTACTGATCCTCGGGCTCGCCGCCGGCGTCGGTTCGCTGGTGGCGTGGCTGGACGGCCCGTTCTGGATGCAGGCGCTGCTCGCTTCGGCCGCCGCGGTCGGCGGCAGCATTATTGTCAGGCGGCGCAAGTCCGGTGCCGCCGCGGCCAAAGGTAACTCTATGGACGTCGGCCAGACCGTGGTGCTCGAATCCTGGGTGAGCGAGCCGCAGCGGCTGGCGAAAGTGCGTTACCGCGACGCAAGCTGGGAGGCCGAAGTGCTGGGCGAAGACCATGTCGAGCCCGGCGCCGTGCTGTACGTTTCCGGCGCCGACGGCAACCGGCTGGAAGTTTCCACTTCCCGGGCTGCGTGAACAGATTGCCGATCAACCACGAGCCACGAACCACGTACCACGAACCACGTACCACGGTTTTTACGAGACACCACCACGACTAAAGGAACGCCACCATGTTCGTGAAGCTCATCGTCGTCGCCATCATCTCTGCATTCGCGTTCTTCTATCCGCCCACGCAGGGCTACGCGGTGCCCTTCTTCCTCATCGCCATCGCGGTGGTATTCATCATCGAGGGCGTGCGCGTGGTGCCGCAGCAGAACGCATGGGTGGTCGAGCGTCTCGGGAAGTTCCACGCCATCCTCGAGCCGGGGCTGAACATCATCGTGCCCTTCATCGACCGGGTCGCCTACCAGCACTCGCTCAAGGAGGTGCCACTCGACGTGCCCGAGCAGGTCTGTATCACCAAGGACAACACCCAGCTCTCGGTGGACGGAATTATCTACTTTCAGGTAACCGATCCCCGGCTGGCGAGCTACGGCACCTCGAACTACGTGTTCGCCATTACGCAGCTTGCGCAGACCACGCTGCGCAGCGAAGTCGGCAAGATGGAACTGGACAAGACCTTCGAGAGCCGCGACGAAATGAACCGGCAGGTCGTGGCGGTGCTCGACGAAGCCGGGCGCACCTGGGGCGTGAAAGTGCTGCGCTACGAGATCAAGAACCTGACGCCGCCGGAAGCAATCCTGCGTTCCATGCAGGCCCAGATCACCGCCGAGCGCGAAAAGCGCGCGCTCATCGCAAAATCCGAAGGCCAGCGCCAGGAAGAGATCAACCTCGCCGACGGCGAGAAGCAAGCCAAGATCCTTTCTTCCGAGGGCGACAAGACCGCGCAGATCAACAAGGCCCAGGGGGAAGCCGGCGCCATCAAGATGATCGCCGAAGCGCAAGCCGAAGCGGTTCGTGTCGTTGGCCAGGCCATTGGCACCAGCGAGGGCTTGAGCGCCGCCAACTTAAAAGTAGCTGAGCTTTATGTCGGCGCGTTCAGGGAACTCGCCAAGGCGGGCAACACCCTGATCATCCCCTCGAACCTGAACGATGCGGCGAGCTTTATCGCCAGCGCGATGACGGTGCTGGACCGGGCAAAGGCGGGGACGGATGCGCAGAAGGCGGCGAAGGCGTGACCGGGCGGGACTTGATCTGAGGGGGCGTGGGCGAGCGAAGTCGCGTTGCCAGACTGCGCTGTCCCGGGTTTCCCGGACAAGTTAATCAAGCACCATATTCATGGCATGCGATTACAGCAAACTTCCGAGTCTGAAATCCGCATGAGCGACCCTCTTCATATCGTCTGCCCACATTGCAGCGCCACCAACCGTGTGCCGCCGGAGCGGGCCGGCGACAAGCCGAAGTGCGGCAAGTGCCATAAACCCCTGTTTGACGGCCATCCGGTCGAATTGGATGAAGCCGGCTTCGAGCGCCATATCGCCGGCAACGATGTTCCGGTGGTGGTGGATTTCTGGGCGCCCTGGTGCGGGCCGTGCCGGGTCATGGCACCCGAATACGAGAAGGCGGCGGTGATGCTCGAACCCAACGCGCGCTTAGCGAAGGTCAATACGGAAGAAGCTCAGGGGCTTGCGCAGCGTTTCAATATCCGCAGCATTCCGACCATGGCCCTGTTTCGAGGCGGACGTGAGATTGCCCGCCAGTCCGGCGCAATGGGTGCGGCAGCGATCGCGAGTTGGGTGCGGGCCAACGCCTGACTGCGGGAGTTTGAAGAATCGCGGAATAAATAGGGGTGGCGCGCGGCTTCAGTATCAAACGTCATCGTCCGGTACTGCCGCAACATTTCTTGTGCGTCAGAAGGAGCCCGCAGGGGCAGACCACAAGGGAAGCCGCTTACGCCGCGGGATAGCCAACGGTCTGGGCGAGTACGATTCTCTGTTGGGCGTCGAGGCCCATCGCTTCGCCGAGGGCCCGTCGATCGAGCAAGCCGCGGACCACGGTGGCGAGCCCCTCTGCCGCACAGCATAAATAGACGTTCTGGGCGATAAAGCCGGTGTCGGCCGCCGAGTACATCACCTTGTCATCCATGCCCGCGCCTTCCATGCGTCCGAAATCCGCCACGTATACGAGATCCAGCGGGGCGATCCCGGTGAAGTCCTGAAGGCCTGTCTGCCGGCGCAGGTCTACAGGCTTGACAAGTTGTAGCGCGTGCGCCTTGCAGTCGTAGCGGAAAAGGCCGTTCTCCATCGCGGCATAGACCTCGACCTCCTGCCAGCCGTGAGCCGAGGGAGCGGTGCGCCCCCCGGTGCCGGGCCGATTGACCCCGAACGCGGTCCACAGCAGATTCGACAGAACCTGCGGCGGCAGCTTCTTCGTGGAGAACTCGCGAGTGGTATGGCGGCTCTTCAGTGCCCTCAAGAGAGGCATTCCACCATCGGTTTGCGGAGGCAGCAGCTCGAGAAGCATATCCGCACCCGCAGCGCTGACGGCCGCGGACCCGACAAGGCCCATGGCGGCGGCGATCTTGAGCATTTCACGGCGGTCCATTGGTGGCTCCCGGTGTGTCGACTGGCTCATGCTATTCGGACGCTGCGGGCCGTATTTGATCTGGCTCAATGGCGTGACAAGTGAGGAGTGACGGGCCTGGCAGTGGTGAAGGGTGACAACGCACGGTCACGGCCAGCCGGAAGCATTTGCCATGACCAGGGAGCTGGCTTGAGACGATCACGCTAGGAATAAAGGAGCCTTGGGCGTGCGCACGGCATTGAGTAAGCGCCAAAGGGGTGACTCCCGACTGTAATCAATCCCTGGTGCGAGGCAGTCCCTCGCGAAAGACTCCGGCTACTTCATAAATCGCGCAGGAGTAATAGGGACAGACCCTGAGGAGGAGTACTAGGGACAGACCTTAAACGCAGTCCGCGTCGGTTGTTGACTCGGTGCCAGGGAAAACCCGCCCGACGCCTGTTTTCTCGATTCGGACGCTTAGTGCCTACCCATCAGCCACCCGTCACCGTGGCAACGCGGACAGGATGTATCGGCGCTGACGCCTGTGCCGGCACACACTGGGCATTCGGTCCAGTCCTCCAAGTTTGGGCGCCAGGTAATTCTCCCGCCGCAGGGCATCCCAGCAGCGTTGGGAATTGCGCACATGACGGTTCTTTCGACCGAGCCGGTGTAGGGCCGGCCGCATCGTATGCATCCGGCGTCAGGACGGCGTTTCCTAATATTGTCATGTATTATCATATCGTTATAGACATATATCCAAGATTATGAAAGTACTACGTGCAATTTCCGGACCCGAAAGGGACCCAGGGCAGATCCCGGCAGCGCAAGGGATTAGGGGCTATGGTCTAGGAGAGCCAAACCCGGACAAACCTCGTCACGCACGGCTGCAGGTAGCCGGAATGCCGGTCCATAGAGTGGGTGTCCGACAGGGATACCCGTCTTCGACCATAAATGCTGAACGGTAAACGGTGAACAGGAAATGGTGAATGGTGAATCGATAGCTTCCATCTCTCAATCAGCAATTTTCCTGATCAGTCATTGCTATTCACTGACCACCGCCGGCTATTTCATCAATCGCGGCAGCCACAGGACGAGATCCGGAACGTAGGCGACCAGGAGGATCACGGCCATCCAGGCCGCGATGAAGGGGGACAGCATGCCCAGCGATGCGTTGTAGCTGATCCCCGCGATGCGGCTCGCGACCATGGCGAGCACCCCGACCGGCGGCGTCACCGATCCGACCACCAGCAGCATGATGGTGATGATGCCGAAATGGACCGGGTCGTAGCCGAGATGGGCGATGAGCGGCCCCATGATCGGCACGACGATGATCAGTGCGGGCACCGGCTCGAGGAAGGTTCCCAGCAGGAAGAAGAAGACGATCAGCACGAGCATCGCCAGCTTGGGATCGGTGGTGATCGACAGCATGAACTGGAGCGCGACCTGGCCGACGCCCGCGCGGCTCAATACCCAGCTGAACAGCGCCGCCCCACCGAGCGTGATCAGCGCGCTCGCCGTAGTCTCCGCAGCCGCGGAGAAGTTGCGATAGAGCGATGCGAACGTGTGGCGGCGGCCGATGAGACCGAACAGCAGCGCATAGAGCGCCGCGACCGCACCGGCTTCGGTCGGGCGTGAAGGCGCCGGACAGGATGCCGCCGATGATGATGGCCGGCATGACCAGCGCAGGCATCGCGCGGCCCGTCGCCGATACCACCTCGGCGCCGGAGGCCCGCGGCGACGGGCGGGCACCGGCGCGCGGCGCCAGGAACCAGGTGAGGAGCATCATCGCCAATCCCGGCCAGCACGCCCGGAATGACGCCGCCGAGGAACAGCGCGCCGATCGATACGCCGGTGACCGAGCCGTAGATCACCGCGATGATGCTGGGCGGAATGATGGGCGCCATCATCGCCGCACAGGCGGTGACCGCAACCGCGAAGGCCGGCTTGTAGCCCTCGCGTTTCATCGCCGGGATCATCATCGAGCCGATCGCCGCGAGATCGGCCAGGGCCGAGCCGGAGATCGCGCCCATGAACATGTTGGTCAGGATGTTGGCCTGGGCGAGCCCGCCGCGCAGATGGCCGATCAACGCACGCGACATGTTGACCAGGCGCTCGGTGATGCCGGCGACGCTCATCAGCTCGCCGGCCAGGATGAACAGCGGCACCGCGAGCAGGGAGAAATTGTCGAGCGAATCGTAGAACTGCTGGGCCAGAAGCAGTACGGGAAGTTGGCCGTCGGCCAGAACCGTCACGATCGCCGCCAGGCCCATGCAATAGGCGATGGGCATGCCCAGCACCATGAAGACGAAGAACAGCACCAGCATCAGGCCGATGCTCACAGCGTGCGGTCCGTCGTGTTCGCCGGCGGCGATGTCGTGGTTCCAGGTCAGGATCATCAGACAGCGACTCGAGCGCCGCGCCGACCGGAATCGCCAGGTAGACCGTCCACTTGGGCACGTCCAGCACCGGTGACTGCTGCATCCAGGTGCGGTCGATGAACTGGATGCCCGCCCACAGCAGCGTGAGGCTGAAGGCGAGCGTCAGCACGTTGGCCGCCCAGATGACGACGCGCCGGCCGGCGGGCGGCAGCATCAACTCGAGCACTTCGACGCGGATGTGGCCGCGAGACGCCGCCACCAGCGCCGAGCTGAGCATGATGCCCCAGAGCATCGCGCCGCGGACCAGCTCCTCGGCCCAGAACAGAGACTCGTTCAGCACATAGCGGAAGAACACCTGCAGCAGGACGAGAACGAAGTAGCTGGCAAGCAGCGCAACGGACACCGCGGTCAGCGATGCGCGAAGACGGCCGAGGAACGGCCCCGCCGATCGTGCGGACAGGATATTCATCGTGATTGCGAGCCGACCGGGCCGTCAGCCGGCGACACGCGTGGCCACGCGCAACTGCGCATCTGCGAGGACCGGCCGCACTCGTGTCTCTTGGACCTGGAGCTCAGGCCTTGCCGGCGGCCTGCACGGCCTCGACCAGAGCCTTGCCCTTCGGCCCCGCCTTGGCAACGAAGCCGTTGATGACGGGGCCCATCTTCGCGCGGAAGCTCGGTATGTCGGGGTTCGGATTCGCCTTGATCAGTTTGGCGAGCTCGTTCCAGGCGTTCTGCTGCGCCTTGAGGTTCGCTTCCCACATCTCCTTCTGCACCGCTTCGACGGCCGCGTCGCGAATCACCTTCTGCACGTTCGGCGGCAGCGAGGCCATCTTCCTGGCGCTCGCCATCATCGACACTTCGGTGAAGATGTGGTGCGTGCGGGTGACGTAGCCGGCGACCTCGTAGTTCTTGCTGGAGTAGATGAAGTCGGCCGGCGACTCGAACGCGTCGATCACACCGGTCTGCAGCGCTGTGTAGATCTCCCCCGCCGGAATCGGCGTCGGATTGGCATCGAGCGCCTTCGCCATCTCGACCCAGGTCGGAATCTCGGGCACGCGCAAGCGCAGCCCGCGAACGTCGTCGGCCGTCTGGATCGGCTTCTTGGACAGGAAGACGCGAAAACCCGAAGCGCCGAGCGAGAGCACCTCGACTCCGAGGGTGTCCTTCGCGTCCTTGCTGACCTGCTGGCCGATCGGCCCGTACAGGACTTTCTTCACATGATCGTAGTTGTTGAACAGGAACGGCAGCGAGACGAACCCGAACTGCGGCTGCCAGTTGCCCAGCGTGCCCAGGTCGGTCCAGCACATGTCGAGCGTGCCGAGCTGCAGCGCCTCGGCCGAGGTGCGCAGATTGAACAGCTGGGAGGCGGGCCGGATGCTGATCGTGACCTGGCCGTTCGTGCCTCTGCTTGACCTTCTCGGCGAAGTTCTCGGCCACGCCGTGGATCAGATGGGAGGTCGGAACATGGTGCGAGAACACCAGGTTGATGGGCGCCGATTGTCCTCGGCTCCGCCGCGGAAGGGCCGCCACGCCAGCGGCAGCGGCGCCATACCTTCAACAGGTCACGTCTGGAAATCGCCATTATTACCTTCCTCCTTTGCGCGTCAGCGCGATGTGATGCCGTTCTTATTGTGTGTCAGACGCAACGCGGCCGCGCTTGCGGCCTGTATCCCGATTCTGAACCAGTCTAACGGCTTCGCCGCGGCGATGGCAATCCACGGCCTGTTCGTGCGGAGGCACGCAGCTGGAAATAAGTGGAGGAGTGGAGAAGGCATGCACGACAGGGTCCGGACCGTATAGCTCTATGACCTGTATAAGTGTGCGTTCTCTCCTTGAGGGCATATCTGGATTTCAGCCTGCCGATGCCCGCTTCGTACATCAGCACGCCCTTGGCAACTGTAAACGTCGCCTGCCCTTGTGGTAGGAAACGGCAGTGGTAGCGTCATGTTTGTCTCCGCTGGCGCTGGCGGAGCTGCCGGCCGTGTTCGCGGAAGCCGAGGCGCCGGCAGTGCACCAGCCAGTCGTGTCTAGTTCGCGCCTGGAAGGCATCGAGGCAGCGCCTCGTAGCCCTCCTTCAGCAACTCGGCGACAGTCGATGGCTGGCCGTCGCGCAGGGATAGTCCTTCGACGTAGGCCCGTAACTTTTCGAGTTCCTCGCTGCCCGCCCACCGGTGCGTCGTTGTGCCCAGCCCCGCCAGAGCCGTTGCCGGTGGCATGGGTGATTTAATGCGCTGCTCGACCGGAGTGCGCCAGGCCGAGAGCCGTACCAACATACGCGGCGCACATTGACGCAAATTCTCCTCTACCTGGCTCGCATTGCCCGAGAGAAAGTTCGGCGGGAATCGCTCGCGGGTAAAGTGACACGTGGCACAGTACTGGAAGAAGGGTTGCCATTCGCGCTTCTCGAATGCGCTTGCGCTCACCTCGGGCGGGTCGATCAGTGCAGGAGGCATATCGGTGTCATCGACACAACACCATGACCGTTCTGGCATGCCGAGTTCGGAGAAGAGCGCACGCATGAGACGCGCCCGCACGAGCGGCCCGTCATCGAACAACGAAGGTTGATTGGCGAGCAACCGATCGATGGCTTGGCGCACGCGTGCAAAATCATCGAGTATGACGACATCGAAGCGCGCCTTGACTGGCCTCGACGGGTTTGCCCGTAATGCTGCGGCAAGCCATCGGATCTCTACGCTTTCAATCGCCCGACCATCGGGGAGCCGTGCCGCGTGTCCGTTTTTCCGTGGAATTGCGTGCAGTGTGTATTCCGCGCCGGTCCGCCGCGCGGCCTCGCCCTTGAATTGCAGGTCTCTCATCTGGCCCGCGGGGCCGAAGTTGAGCCAGGCGATGCGGCCGTTGCCGCGCTCGTCGAAGCGGCCGGAGAGATTGACGCCATGAGAGGCGGCGGCATCGCTGGCGCATTCCAGCTTGAATCCTGAATTGGCAGGCACGTTGGGCACTGCAGAACACTGCGCTCGATACGCGGAGCGCCGGGCGCCATCGCTTCCGCCGTGTTGTAGCAGGTGGACGTCCAACGCGCGAAAGTCGCCCGCCGCGAAAAACTTTGCCCACCCGGGGATAAAACGATAGGCGTCCAGGGCTCCCGCGAATCGCCAGATCTCCCGCGCGGGCCGGGGATTGAGTGGATCCAGCGCCGCCGGCACATGCGATGCCGCGGTCCAGTCCTGCGACACTTCCGCCGAGCCGCCACCGCCGTAGTACGAGCCCCCACCGCCGAAGGGATTGCGGTCGGGGAGACTTGATTGGGCCATGCTCAATCCTTGCGGCCACTTCTGTCCCCAGACTCTGGCAAAGGTGGCTACAAAACTACTCTGGTAGCTCGCCGAGCCCGAAGCAAATTCCTGTTCACCGGACAGGCCATACTGCAGCATGGCCGTGAACGCGGCGGCCCGGCAGCGCTGAGACTGCGAACGATCCTGCGCATCCGAGCATCCATGCCGCCATGCGCTCTGCAGAGTCACAAGGGTGTTGGCCCGGACCGTCGATTTGTCGATATCGTCGGGAAAATCGATATTGGCTTGCGCGGACAAGTCAAAGTCGCTGCGCTGCGCGCGGAGCAATGCCGCCACGCGAGCGTTGGCATTGGTCTCGCCCCAAATGGCTTTTGAGAAAATGGGCGCATGGTTCTGATGGCAGGAAATGCAGATGGCACGGTTGGCGTAGAAGACTTTCGGTTGTGCGCCGAGGCGGTAGTCTTTCACCAATTGGAACTCGAAGCGGCCCGCAGCCTCGTTGTAACTGATGACCTCGAGCATGCCGGTTTTCTCGACGTAGCCAATGTACAGCCGGTCTTTGAGCAATGCCCCGGCATCGTGTTCGTTGGCGGCCGGTTCTCCCGTGACGGCAAAGACGATGCGTGGATACTTGAAGAAGTCGGGTGCAGCGGCGGTGCGCTGCAACGAGCGTCCCATAGGAATCATCGCGACCCGGGTGCCGCCAAGAAACTCCTGTTGTCCGAGCCGTGGCTTGAATGCTATCGATCAGTGCGGAGAATGGAAATGGTACGCGGTGTGCTTTCTTGCTTCCTGCGCCTTCCGTCACGAGATGATCGAACAGTGAACGCCCCAACGGCGGCACGTCGGGGCCATGCGCCGTCGGGTCCACTGCCCAAGAGGAATAGTCGGCGTCTGTGTAGCGCGCATGGCCGGCATCCGCAAGGGCGTTCGCATCCGCGGCGCTCGCGCCCGCATGGCCCAGTACGATGACGCACGCAGTGGCGATGCAAAGAGTACCTGCAGGATATCGATGCAAAAGATTCACGGCTCAGCGCAACTTGGAGGGGCAACGGAGTGTTGCCCGTACAACTGTACGGTTACTTCTTGCGTGTATATCTGAATTTCTGTCCGCCGATGCTCGCTTCGTACATCAGGCCGCCTTTGGCAACAGTAAATGTTGCCATGCCCTTGTTGTAGGCACCGGCAGTGGTGGCGTCATGTTTGCCTCCGCTGGCACTTGTGGAGGTGCCGGCAGTGCTCGCTGCGGCCGAAGCGCCGGCAGTGATGGCTACAGCGGTTGCCTGGGCGCCGAACTCGAATTTGCCAGTGGTAAACTCGTCGAAGGCGCGCTGGTCCTGAAAAAAGATGATCTGACTATAGCCCTGGCCACCGAACTGCCAACCAACAGTCAGCTGGGTCATGGAGGTATCGCCGACGTAGGCACCGTTCTTGTAGACCCGGCCCTTGCCATAGGCGCCGCCGACGCCCACGCCGCCCTTGCCGATGGTCGGGAAAATCGCGTAACCGTAGCTGTTTTCGAAGAAACCCGAACTCGCTCCGGCTTCTTTGAATATCTTTATGGTGTCGGTGTAATCGTCTGCCCAGACGCTGGCGGACGAACCGGTCAGAAACAACAAGACTGCGAAAAGGTTGAATCTTGAAAGAATCATGTCGAGTGCCCTGGTCATTGTGTAGATTGGCTCACGCCATAACAGTACGGATTCTGTCTTGCCACACTTTGATTCAGAACAACTCGCTCCCGGATAGTTCGCTAGGTCGTGTCGTGCACCGGACATGAGGAGGGGCAGGATTGGCAGAATTCGAGCGGGTCAGGCGCGGGCTTCTACATATATTCAGCGTACCCCAATTGACCTGATTGCACTGTCTGCGCTTGTTCTCCCGCTGTTAGACTTCCCGAAATTGTTTCCGGTAATCCGAGGCCCAGCATGAAACTCGAATTTAAAGGTGTGTTCCCGGCTCCCCCGACGCCCGTCGCGGAGGATGGGCGAATCCATGAAAAGGCATTGCGCGCACTGCTCGATGACAACATCTCGCACGGATGCGGCGGGTTCTGGATGGCGGGGAGCACCGGCGAAGGGCCGATCCTCACGGATGACCAGCGGGACGCTGTCGCAAGAATATCCGGGGAAGCCTGCAACGGACGTGCATTGGTCATCATGCAGGTGGGCGCCATGAGTACGGCCAGCGCGGTAAAGGCGGCGAGGACTGCCCGGGCGGCGGGTTGCGCGGCGGTATGCTGCCTGCCGCCGTTGTTCTTCCGGAGCAGCGAGCGCTCCATCATCGAGTACTACAAGGCAGTGGCCGACGCGGCGGGCGACCTTCCGTTTTTCGTTTACAACCTCCCGCAGCTTACGCAGGTGGAGTTCGTCCCGGCGATGATGGAAAAGCTGGCGCGCGAAATCCCGACGCTGAAGGGTCTCAAGCACTCTGCGCCGGATTTCTCCCACATCCGCACGTTTGCCGACATGGGGCTCACCTGCTTTTCCGGCAATGGGGCGTTTCCGCTGCCGGCGCTCACCATGGGCGCGGTGGGCACGATCGATGCGCCGCTCTCACTTGCGCCATGGCACTACGCGGAGCTCTTCGCCGCCTGGGAGGCCGGCAACATGAAATTGGCCCAGTCGCTGCAGGATGGGGTGCGCAAGTATGTCGACCTCGTGTGGATGTTCGGGGCGCCAGCCGATGTTTGCAAGACGGTGCTCTCGGCCCGGCTCGGCGTCGATTGCGGACAGTCGATCCCGCCGGTGAATCGCCTCACTGGTGATCAGCAACGAGAAGTGCTCCGCACCGCGGAGGCGCTGGGCGTGATCACGCCGCGACGAAAAGCAAGGATGAGGGCGGAAGGATGAAGGATGACACCCCTCCGGGTGCATGTGAGGATGAAGGGCAGGCATTGCGTGATTCAAGGATTAAGTGATTGAAACGCGTTTTCTCGATCACCTAATTACTTGACTACCCAATTACTCAATCGCCAGATCGCCCAATCCCTGAGAAGAGGTTTCTATATATTTTGTGTAAACCAAAAGGAGATCTCCACATGATCGAACGCCACCTCGTGCCCGGCCAGCCAAAACCCTTCAGCCATTACTGCCACGTCGTGCGCGCCGACCGGCACGTCTGGGTCTCGGGCGCGGTTGGTACCAGGAAGGACGGGACCGTCCCGGATAGTACTGTCGAGCAATTCCGTGTCGCGCTTGACAGTGTGGACGCGTGCCTGCGTCACGCTGGCGCGACGGCTGCGAACGTCGTCAAGGTCACGATTTTCATGACCGATATCTCCGAGCGCCCACTCATCAATCCGCTGCGAATCGAATACTTCGGAGAGAATCGGCCGGCCTCGACCTTAGTGGAAGTGAGTGCGCTGGTCGATCCGCGGCTGAAAGTTGAAATCGAGGCTGTCGCGTACATCGACGGCTAGTGCCGAAGGCAGGGCCGGAGCGAAGGAAGCGGGGATTGGGGAATGGGAAATGGGGAATGGGTAAAGGAAAAAGGCGACAGATCCCCTTGACGCTCTGACGGCGCGGGAAAAGCGACCAGCTGGTTGCTGCGTTACCGCACGCGGATGGAGCCACTCCTGATTGCTTCCGCGGCTCGCGATGCGAGTCTGAAAGCCAATTGGGTAAAGTCTTTCAGTGCTCCACCCCCGCTCTGCCAGGCGCGCGCCATGATCGGGTTCGATCCTATTCGAGCGGAGCAAGGCTCGTCGTCCACGTGCCCGCAGCGGTCGCACCGCCCGATATGGAATACGGCCCTGGTTTCCCGAATCCGGATCCCGTCCGCCTGGCAATCCGTGCAGAGGGTCGAGAAGGCTTGCTGCCCGCAATACGGGCAATGAAACTGTTTCATTGTTTCCTCCCTTAAGAAGCAGCCGCACGACCGAGCCAAGTTCCTGGTCTTCTGGTCACCAATACTGCGGCTGGGAAACAGCCTACCGCTGTTTCTCGCCATCAGTCAACGGCTTGGGCACCACGGTCCGGCGAAGCGGCTACCCCGGCCCGCGCGGGCCGGCGCGCACGGTATCGCGGGGTGCGTCGCACTATCGGGCTGGTCGGCCGGAGGGCATCTGACGGCATTCCTGATCGAAACCCTCTCTCCAATGCGTTTGCCGGGCGTCAATAAGCCCCTCTCCACAGCCTATGGCGCAGGCGAGATGCCGGTGATGATCGCCAGCCACTTTGAACACCGGCCAAAAAGGGCACAAATGCCGGGAGGGTTGTTGCATCATTCATGCGAGATACCAAGCCGACCTGTGTGTTCCACCATGAAAACCGGTCCCGCTCCCGCCCACCGCATCGAGCTGCGCATTCGCCAGCTCGCGCAGCTGTTCAATTCGATGGATCCGACCCCCTTTCTCAACCGCGATCTCGATCCCGAGGCTGAGGCGTTCATCGAGAGCTGGGCGAAGGAATTTCCGCCCGGCGGCCGGATCCATATTACGATTCACCTGGAGGAACCACCACAAGAGGCCGATCCGAACACGCTTGCCACGGAAGCAATTCACAACTTCTTCCGCTACAAGGCCGAACTCGCGCGCAACGACCTCAATCAACTGTTGCGAAACGGACGCGCAAGCCTTGCGATCGGCATCAGCTTTGTGGTTGTTTGCCTGCTCGCCGCCGACGCGGTTGGCAAGTTTGCCACCGGTAGCTTTTCCACTATCCTGCGCGAAAGCCTGACGATCGCCGGCTGGGTGGCGATGTGGCGTCCGATGCAGATCTTCCTTTACGATTGGTGGCCGCTTGCGCAACGGCAACGTCTTTACGTGAGCCTGGGCCACGCGCAGGTGCATGTACTGACGGGCAAGTGACGAGACCCGTCCAATGCGGCCCGTTTACTCTCTCGCAGGACCAGCATCTGACGAGGTGGTCGACCCTGTCAGTTGCAAGGGTTGAATCAGGTTTCTCACATGGGCCGTCCGCTTCGAATCGAATACCCGGCGTCTTGGCTCACCTGGCCTCTCGCAGTGACGGACACCTTGCTTCATGCTTGCCTATTGCCGTCACTCCGGCGTTAACCGCAGCTTTCGGACCAGCCTGCCGTATATCTCCCACTCCTGCCGGACAAAGGCAGCGAACTCGGCGGGTGAAGTGACTGCGGCTTCCGCGCCTGTGGCGGCAAACTGCGCCTGCACCGCGGGTGTGGCGAGGGCGGCCGCGATCTCGCGGTTCAGTTTGTCTATCAACCCGGCGGGCGTCCCGACGGGCGCGAAGAACCCGGTCCACGTATCGAGTTTGTACGCAGGGTAGCCGGATTCCACGATGGTCGGGACTTCGGCCAGGATCCCGGTGCGCTGGTTGCTCGTCACCGCCAGCGCGCGCAGCTTGCCCGCTCTGACGTGGGGGAGCACCACGATATAGCCGCTCATCATCACCGGCACGCGTCCCGCGAGCACGTCGTTCAGTGCCTGGCCGTCGCCGCGGTAGGGAACGTGCAACAGCTCGATGCCGGCGACCTGCTTGAACAACTCCGCCGCCAAATGCGGCAACCCGCCGGTGCCGCTCGATGCATAGCTCAACGCCTTCGATTCATTGCGTGCCAGCGCGACCAGTTCGCTGACGGAAGCCACCTGAAGACTGGGATGGGCAACCAGAACCATCCCCGAAACATAGGCTTGCGCGACCGGTGCGAAGTCCCTGATCGGGTCGTAGCCGGCATTCGGATAGATGTGCGGGCTGATCACATGGCTGTTGTTGGTGAACAGCAGCGTCGAGCCGTCCGGCTTGGATCGGGCCACGGCAAGGGCGCCGATGATTCCGCCCGCGCCGGGCCGGTTCTCGACGATGACGCGCTGCTTGAGCCGCTGGCCGACTGCCTCGGCGATCACGCGGGCGCGTGAGTCGAGAGTGCTCCCGGCGGTGACCGGAACGAGGATGCGAATTTCACTGGGCAGGTCCTCGGCCCGCAGCCACGTCGCCGCAAGCAGCAACAAACAGGCTGCGCACTTTAGTACCATTTGCATGACACACCTCCCCGGGTATTGTCCGCTTTCGAAAAGGAACCGGAAACCCGGGTTGGCTTGCAAGTCGGCCGATGGCCAGCAATAACAGCGTTGACGCAAAGGGTGCAAAGGAACACAAAGGAAAACGAAGAAGCAAGAACGAAAACGGGTGCACAGTACCGGGTTTTGCTTTTCGCTCGGATCAACGATCAGTGGCGGGTACGCTTTCATTGGTCCGATGACCTTGGCTTATCGGTTCTTGGTGGATCATGCTTCCTTGAAATGAGAACCTGGACGGTCTACATCGTCCGCTGCGCGGACGACACTCTGTATACCGGCATTGCCAGGGATGCGGCGCGGCGCCTGGCGGAACACAATTCGAATGACCTGCTGGCTTCCCGTTACACCCGCGGCCGGCGCCCGGTCGTGCTGGTGTATCAGGCCGTGGTGGCGACACGTTCGGCGGCGCTTAAGCGCGAGTACCGCATCAAGCAGATGAGCAGGAAAGAAAAGGAAAAACTGATAACAAAAGCCGTGAACGCGTGCCCCGCAAGGGGATACCGGCCTTTGGCCATAAATGAGTGAAGGGTAAGTGCAGGGACGAGGGCCGGGGGGCGAGGGACGGGCCGAGTCAGAACTACGGTACTGCGTGTCCAGTGAGAAAAGGATTTTCATTCTGCTCCGTCAATCTGCCACCCCAACGGGCACTCGCAAGTCCCGGAGAAAACGCAAGCGTCGCTTCCGCATCTCGAGGTTTTGGCCGGGCGTCCGTTTCCGCCGGCGCTGGGTTCGGAGGTTCCGGCGCCTGCCGCTCACGTCGCAGGCAATCCTGGGTTTCGCTGTGATTTTCACGCTCTGGCTTGTGCTCAATCTGGCCTACCAGGTCATACGCAAGCCGTCGGAGCTGTTCTTTCCGGTAAGCGCTGCGCTCTTCAAGATGCCTTCCGGGACCTGGGAGGAATACGGCCCCATCTTTCAGAGGCATTCAACAGACGTCATTACTCCCGATCTGCTCGCCGCGCTCGCGCAAGTTGAGGGTTCGGGCAATCCGGTGGCGCGGACGTACTGGCGTTGGTCCTTGAGGACTGCGCCGTTCGAAGTGTATCGGCCGGCGTCGAGCGCGGTGGGGATGTATCAGATCACGGATGGAACATTTGCCGAGGCGAAGCGCTACTGCATTCATGATCATGCGGTCGTCGAGGACGGCCCCTGGAACGATTTTCGATCGTGCTGGTTCACCGGGCTCTATTCGCGGGTGGTGCCGTCGCACGCCGTCGAGCTTACGTCCGCGTACCTGGCCCGCAGCGTAGCGAACACTTTGAAGCGCCTGCGAATCGAGAACACCACACTTGAGCAGAAGCAGGACCTGGCTGCCGTGATCCACGTATGCGGTGCCGGAGCGGGCGAGGATTACGCCAGGCGCCGGTTCCGAGCGACTTCCGGTCAGCGGTGCGGAGATCACCATGTCCAGGCGTATGTCGAGCGAGTCAATGCGATGAAGCGGGTCTTCCAGGGGTTGGAAGAGGGAAAGCTGCCGAAAGACTGAAGGCAATAGGGGAATCCCAGGGACTAAAGACAACAGGGCGCCCGGACAGGCCCAAGTGGAGTCAAAGTACATGTAAGGTACGATAAGCAAGACCGTCTCAGACCGGCGCCCCAGGCAACCACAGCACTTGATCTCGCCCCAACGGCGCCAGGCTGAGCCCATCCTATCGATACCGAACAATGCCCCTCATCGGTCCCTCGGCTGCCCAGGTGCTCATGCATCCCGGTGCGTTTGCGTTGCAGGTCATCCAGGCGTTTCGCGCCAATCAGGGTCTGCTTCTGGCCGGAGCGGTGGCGTACTACACGCTGCTTTCCATCGTGCCGCTGCTGATCCTGGTGGTGATCGCGCTGTCGCATGTGATCGACCAGGCCGTGCTGCTCGAGACGTTGCACCGCGCACTGGAGTGGGTGGTGCCGGGCCAATCGAGGGCGGTGGTGCAGGAGCTGGCGGCCTTTCTTGCGCACCGTGACGTGCTCGGCTGGGTGTTGCTGGGGACCATGCTCGTATTCAGCTCGCTCGCCTTCACCGTCCTGGAGAATGCGATGTCGGTGATATTCGTGCACCGCGTTGTAGTGCGCAGGAGGCATTTCATCGTCTCGGCGCTATTGCCCCTCGGCTACGTCGTATTCATCGGGATCGGGCTTTTTGTGGGGACGGTCGTGCTCGCCGTAGCGTCGGCGGTCGGCGAGGAGAACGTTGTTGTGCTGGGACACAACTGGTCGCTCGGCCCTACTTCGCGCCTGGCTCTTTCAATCGGCGGGGTGGCCGCCGAGATCGTCTTCCTCAGCTCACTGTATTTCTTCATGCCGGTCGGCCGGCTTCCCGTGCGCCTGGCACTGATCGGCGGTACAACGGCGGCCTTGCTATGGGAAATAATCCGCCACGGACTGACGTGGTATTTCGGCACGCTTTCGCAAGTGAACGTGGTGTACGGGTCGCTTACCACGGCCATCGTGGTGCTGCTCAGCCTGGAGATCGCGGCCACGCTGCTGTTGCTGGGCGCGCAGGTGATCGCTGAATACGAGCGTATCGGCACGGTCGACGCAAAGGCCTTGGTGGCGGGGCTGCGCACTTAGGGTCATTCAAGGGGAAAACGGAGAGAAAAAACCGGCGTACTGTGTGCTGCCGAACGGCAGGACTGAGTTGAAAGGTGTAGCGTTACTATAGGGAGCAAGGATGAGGGGTGAAGGATGAGCCAATTATTGGGAATGAATGCAGCAATTCGCGCGCTGGCGTTCGTTGCCATCGTCGCCGTGGCGTGGATTGGCGCGGGGAGTGCCTGGGCCGACGCGGTCGAGGCGCAATCTGCGGCACTGCTGAGCGCCCGATACGAAGCGTTGCGGGGTGAGCTCAGCCAAAATCCGTACCGGAGGCCGATTTACATCGAATCCAGCGAGATCTCGGGCGGAGTTTCGGGCGACGTTTTCGCGATCGTCGATTACCCGTTTTCCACGACGGAAGGCGCGCTGAACGGGACCGGAACAATGGTGTGACATTCTGATCTTGCACCTGAATACCAAATTCTGCCGCGTTTCGAAGGCCGGCCCCGGCAAGGTGCTCAACGTCGCCATCGGCAGAAAATTCGACCAGCCGCTGGATAAGGCCTATCGGGTGGATTTTGCCTTTGATGTGGTCGCCGGCACGCCGAACTACCTGAAGGTGAAGCTCGATGCGGACACCGGGCCGCTGAGCACGCGAAACTACCGGATCGTCCTGGAGGCTATACCGCTGGAAAGCGGCCGGTCGTTCATTCACCTGACCTATTCGTATACCTACGGTCTTGCGGGACGGCTTGCGCTGCAAACCTATCTCGGCACCGTCGGCAGCAGAAAGGTCGGCTTCACGGTCGTGGGCACGCAATCCGACGGGAAGCCCCGCCACGTCGGCGGATTGCGCGGCGTCGTGGAACGCAACAGCATGCGCTATTACCTTGCCATCGAAGCCTTCCTCGGCGCCATATCCGTGTCGCCCCCGGCGCGGTTCGAGAAGCGACTGCATGACTGGTTTGACGCCGTCGAGCGCTATCCGCTGCAATTACATGAAATGGAACGAAGCGACTACCTCGCGATGAAGCGCAAGGAATATTTGCGCCAGCAGGCCGTGAGAATTGCGCTGCACGATTGACGATCGCGGCACCCCTTCGGACCGGCTGAACACGGCACCCGCCGCAGCAATGCAGAGCCGCGGCGCCCTCCCAATGTGCGCCAGCGCATAGACGTTTTCATCTTGTGACTATGGCTTGAATGGGAGAGCAGGGCTGAGGCAAAAAAATACGGTCACGTCGAGCTATCCCGGGTTCCCGGACAACTCAGCATGACCGCATTCATATTTATCTCAAACCGACTGCGCGCGGACCTGGATGAATTTGCCCGTCCGTTGTCCTGGATGGATGTGCCTTACGACTTGCCGTAACGCTCCTTCGCCCTGTTGACGCAAACGTCCTTGCTGTTACCCGCGAACGCGTCGCACTTTTTTTGGCGCCACCGCGCAGTCGGCGTCACGCTTGCCGACCGCTGGGTCTTTGCGCATGGCGCCTATTGTCTTGTTTGTCTCTCCGCACACTTTTGCGGACGTCCCGCTGGCAGTCTAGTTCGCATTCGCCGTCTTCATTTGCGCCTGGGCATCGGCCTTGGCGGCGCTCAGCGCGGCCTTGGCTTCCTTCACGCAGACGTCCTTGGCGTTGCCGGACATGTCATCGCACTTTTGTTTGGCAACCGAATAGTCGGCTTGTGCCTTCGCGATGAGCACGTTGTAGCTGGCTTTGGGGCTGGGATGGTACCTGGCTTCGAGTTCGGACAGGGCAACATCTTCCTTGCCTTTGGCCTCGGCCACGCAAATGTCTTTCGCATTGGCCTTGAACTGATCGCAAACCGCTTTCGCGGACTTGTATTCGGCCTGAATGCTGTTCTTGTCGGCCTTGTACTCTGCCTTCGACTGGGCGTCGGCCTGGGTGTCGGCCATCGCGGCGGCGCTCAATGCCAGGCTGAATGCAGCTACGGTAGCGGTAACGGTCAATTTCTTCATGGTCTTATCCTTAATGGGTTGCATTGGAGACGACGCATTGCGGGGCGCAATCTGTTGTGCCCGCACGTTGCGTTACTTGGGTTGCTCGATTACTTCTGACGGCCCAGCCACTCGGAGATCTGCTTCTCCGTTGCTTCCTTGGTGATCCCGTACGCTTCCTGGATCTTGCCGGACAGATGTTCACGCTTGCCCGCGATCACGTCGAGCTGATCATCGGTTAGCTTGCCCCATTGCTGTTTGGCGTTGCCTTTGAATTGTTTCCAGTTACCTTCTATGCGATCCCAGTTCATTGTCTTGTTTCCCCTCGTCGATTGACTATCGGTGCCGGCAGAAAAGGCCAGCCCGTTCGGTTCGCTGTGGGCGCTCATCACTACGTAGAGCATGGTGGCGGCACGGCATTTGAAGTTTGTTGCTCTAACAATTGAAGGTTATAGTGATTTGAACTGTTCGTCCGTGTGCCAGCGCACACAGCGGGTCCCAGGAGTTCGTCTGCGGGCCTGAGCGGTTCGACGCCATCAAATGAACGATTTGATCCAGCTCGAATGACCAGATAAACACTACAACTCTGTAGGGCGCACTCTCGGTTGGTCCGGTTCGTTCCAAAGGCAACGCCCCGATCACGTTCGCGATCGGGGCGTCCATGTTTGTGAGTGCGTACCTGCGGTGCGACTAAAGGCTGAGCCCCCAGGCGGCGAACACGACCACGCACAGGATCTGCACGATGGCCAACGGCAGTGCGTAGCGCATGAGGGCCGTACTTACCGATGAAATATTCATTCCGCGCAATGGATTTGCGTTCATGGTCCACCTCCATGGTCTGCTGTGGTTAACGACAAGCGGAAAGATAATCCGCTTTGCCGGTTCATTCAGTGCGTTAGCCCACATAAGAATGTAAGCGCGCTATGCCGAACGGGGATGGGGGATGGGGGATGGGGGATGGGGGATGGGGGATGGGGAATGGGGAATGGAAAAACGGCAATGGGGAACAGGCAAAGTGAATGCGGAATGGGGAAAGCTGAAAGGTCCTCACTCTTCACCCCTCACCTTTCACCAGATCTTTCCGCACCAAGGCGGGAAGTCATGGTCTTAGCCCAATGATTCCTGCGCTGCGACTTCCCCGCCCCGGCACCAAAACGAAAATCCTGCTGGGTGTTTGCATCGCAATTGCGGTTGTGGTGGCGCTGTTCGACTGGAACTGGTTTCGCCGGCCTCTCGAGCAATATCTCATCGATCGGTCGCACCGCGAAGTTCGGATTGGCGAACTGCACGTCAATTTCCATTGGTCTCTTGTGCCTACAGTGCGAGTGCGCGACGTGTTCATCGAGAATGCGCCCTGGGCGGACAAACGAGCCGCCGCGATCGTCGGAGAAGCGTCTATCACTTTCTCGCTGAAGAGTCTTTGGGAAGGCCAGCCCGTGATTTCCCGGCTGGTGCTCATCGACGCCGACATCGACATGGAAAGGCAGGCGGACGGGTTGCGCAACTGGCGCCTCCACAATCCCGAGTATCGAGGGCCTGGAAAGGTCAGAGTGATGCGGCTGGAAGCGCAGCGCACCCGAATCCGCTTCGTTCGCCGCGACGTCGATTTCGAAATTGTCGCTGCATCCACCCCGATGGATCCCACGACCAAAACGGATGACGCGACGCTGTCGACGCGGATCGCTTTTGTAGGCGAGTTCAAGGGTTTCAAATTTTCCGGAGACGTATTGGCCGGCGACCGGCTGACGCTCATGGATACCACGGAATTCTTCCCGCTGCGGGGCCACATGGTCTCGGGAAAATCCCGGTTCGACATCGACGGAAGCATTGCCGACCTGTTCATGCCGTCGGCCACGGATGCGAAGGTCCGTCTTGCCGGGCCTTCGCTGTCGGAACTGGGTCCCGTCATGCCCGTTGCGCTTCCCGCGTCGCGGCCCTATGAAGTCGAAGCACGGCTCCAGCAGACGAAAGACGAGTACTCCCTTAGCGGGCTGCGGGGAAAGATCGGCGGGACAGACTTTTCCGGAAAGGTCAGTTTCGACCGGACCGGGAAGCGGCCGATGGTGAATGCCGAGTTGCGCAGCGAATCGGCCGATCTTTCCGACCTACGTGCACTTTCAGGCCGCCGCAAAGCGGCAGGCTCGACTACCTCCACGGCTGCTACGGGCGCCGCGGACGATGCAGCCGGTCGGACCGAAACGAAACCGGACAAATCCGGGCGCATCTTCCCCAGCGGCGTAATCAACCTGGAGAAACTGGGTGCACTCGATGCGCACGTGAGCGTGGAAGCCGGAAAGGTTATAGGGAGCAACCTGCCGACGCTGGAGAATCTGCGGTTCCGCGCGGAACTCGACAACGGAATCCTGACACTGAAGCCGATTCACGCCGGCCTGGCCGGCGGCCAGGTCACGGGATGGTTCACGCTGGACGGCCAAAAGCAGCCGGCGGCCGTGCAGGCAAAGCTCGAATTTCAGGATATCCGCCTGGAAAAGTTGCTCGCCATGCTACCGAACGTGCGGTTCAGCTCGGGGTCGGTTGCAGCGAGTCTCGACCTGCGCGGAAACGGCACCTCGGTCGCGACGATTCTAGGCGGTGCATCGGGCACGCTGGCGCTCACAATGGAAGACGGACGCATCTCCAACCTGCTCGATGCGAAACTCGGCCTGAACGCCGGAAAAGTCCTGCGCCTGCTGGTTGGCGGAGACCGGTCCATCGTCATAAACAGCGCGGACGTGGCCTTCGATTTCGACAACGGTTCGGGAACTTCGAAGAACATTTTTCTCGATACGGCACAGACGCGCGTGGTCGGCACCGGCAGCATCAGCCTGCGCGACGAGTCCGTCGATCTGCTGCTGGCGCCGCATCCGAAAAAGCCGGGCTTCTTCTCGCTTCGATCGTCGCTAATCCATATCGATGGATCGTTCAGAAACCCGCAATGGGCGATCGTCAAGAAGGACGAGAACAGCGATACGGCGGCGGGAAGGAAGTAGGGAATGGGAAATGGGGAAAGGTGAGAGGTCCACACCCTTCACCCTTCACCCTTCACCCTTCACCCTTCATCCTTCACCCTTCACCCTTCACCCTTCACCCTTCACCCTTCACCCCTCACCCCTCACCCCTCGCTTCTCATCATTCACCCGCTTCGCGCGCAAGCGATCGGGCGAAAGATATTGCTGGCGATAGATCTCGAACGGCATGGTATCCGCCGCTTCGATGCGTCGCTGCTCCTGCAGCGAATCTGCGGCCATTGCTGCGAAGCGGCTCTCCGCTTCGGGCGGCAGCGGCAGGTCCAATAGCTCCTTCCTGTACTGCAGCGACCTGGTCAGCGCGAAACGCGAAAAGGAACTCGCGTAGTGTTGCGCCATCTCCTGCAGCACCCGCGCGGAGGGCGTCATCGACGACATCCTCAATGCGCCCGCCGCTGCCGCCAACGCATCTCGATGGGCGCTGCCGCGGTGGGCGGCATCGAGCGCATCGGCGATCGGTTCGTACGCGCGCAGCAACTCACCGCCCCATTCGGCAGGAGACCGCGATTGGTTGCCCCTGGTCAGGAGCACGTCCGGATCGCGGCCCTGCCGCGCGACCAGAAGCTGGTTGCGCGCAAGCACGACGATCTCCGCCGGCGTGTCGGCCGGGCCGTCGCTCAGCAGACAATGCAGCAGGAAAATATCCAGGAAGCGCATGGTCGAGGCCGTGATGCCGATCGGACAGAACGGATCCAGATCCATCAATCGCACTTCCACATATTCGACGCCGCGTTCGCGCAGCGCATGCAGCGGCCGCTCGCCGGGGCGGATCGGCCGCTTGGGCCGGATGGTGCCGTAAAACTCGTTCTCTATCTGCAACAGGGTGGTGGAGAGCTGGCGATAGTTGTCCCCATGGCAGATGCCGATCCTTTCGTAGTCGGGATAGGGATGAGTCAGCGCGCCGGAGAGCGAATGTGCGTAGGTATCCAGGTTGTTGTAGCTCACCTTCAGCGAAGCCTGCGCCGCGCTTTGGTAGCCAAGCGGACTCATGCGCAGCGATGTCGCCCACGGCAGATACAGTGTGCCGGGTACCAGCGGCTGCAGGCCGTGATCGCGGCCCGCAACGAAGCTGCTGCACACTGCCGGCGAGGCGCCGAACAGGTACAGCAACAGCCAGGAGTGGCGGCGAAAGTTGCGGATCAGCGAAAAGTACGCCGCGTCCTGGAAAGTCTGCACCGGGCCCGACATGCCGGCGGCCTGCTGCAGCAGCGGCCAGGCCTGCTCCGGCACCGAGAAATTGTAGTGGATGCCGGAAATAGTCTGCATCCGCGAGCCGTAGCGGTGCGACAGGCCGTTGCGATACACCGTCTTGGCGCGGCCCACGTTTGAGTTCCCGTAGCGGCCGATGGGAATATCCTTATCCGCGGGCAGGATGCAAGGCATGCTGGCACCCCAGAGCGTCTCGTCCCCGATATGCCGGTAGACGAACTGGTGGATCTCGCTCAGCTCCTCGAGACAGCTTTCGACATCGGTGTGGACGCCGGTGATCAGCTCGAGCTGGGATTCGCTGAAGTCGGTGGTGATATGCGGATGGGTCAGCGGCGAGCCGAGCGCCGCCGGATGGGGGGTGCTGGCCAGCATGCCGTCCGGCCTGACGCGCAGGCTTTCCTTTTCAATGCCGCGCTGAAGGCTCCTGAGCACTTCCGGCGTGAGCGTTTGAAGCCTCTTCAGTAATGACAAACGGGTTCTCCGGAATTGTGCCTGCGGCTGGGTTCCGCAAGGCTAAAGGCAAAAAGGTGAAAGGTTAAGGGAAAAAGGTGAAAGCAAAAGTAAAGCAAGAGCGGCGGGAAGCAGATTCAGGGTAAATGGTAAATCGTGAGGATGGCAACGGCCACGTTTTCACGCGGGGCGAATACCATGTTGACTACGTGACTACGCACGCCCGCCGGCAAAGCGGCAGGATATACGGATCCATTCGGAGGGCTAGGACACTATGAGATTGCAGGCCAAGGTTGTGGCCGTCACCGGCGGCTTCGGGCAACTGGGGCAGGCGGTCGTGCGCGCGGCGCTCGAAGCGGGCGCAAAGGTTGCAGCGCTGGATCGTGCCGGGCCGCCGGGCGAGGGCACGCTGCCAAAAGCCGCGTTCGCGCTTGGCGAACTCGACCTTGCCGAGCCGGACACTGCGGCGCGGGCGCTGGACCAGGTCGCCGCCCGGTTCGGCGGGATGGACGCGCTGGTCAATATTGCCGGCACCTTCCGCTGGGAAACGCTGGAAAAAGGCAGCCTCGACACCTGGGACCTGCTCTATCGGGTGAATCTGCGCAGCGCAGTGAGTACCTCGCGGGCGGCGCTGCCGCACCTGATGCGACGCGGCGGCGGACGCATCGTCAACATCGGGGCCGGTGCCGCTGCGGTCAGGGCCGCCGCCGGCATGGGCGCTTATACCGCCTCCAAGGCCGGGGTGGCCAAGTTCACCGAAGCGCTTGCCGAAGAACTGAAGGACCGAAACATCACGGTCAACGCGGTGCTGCCCAGCACCATCGATACGCCGGCGAATCGCGCGGACATGCCCAAAGCGGACTTCAGTCGCTGGGTTACGCCTCAGGCCATCGCCGATGTCATCGTGTTCCTGCTGTCCGAACAGGCACGCGCGGTGAACGGAGCGCTGATCCCAGTGTCGGGGCGGGCATAGAAGCGTTAGGTCGCGCTCAGTTCGAGCTGCCGCTCGAACTGCAGGCTTTCCTGATCTCGGTAAATCGTCGCCAGCGCGAGCGTCTTTTCCCCGGAGATGAAGCGGACCGCCGCGTTGAGCTCGTCGAAGCTGCCCTCGACCTCGATTCGATCCCAGGTACCGGCGTGGCCAACGTAGTTGATGCCCACGTCGTAGTGCGCACTCCAGAAAAACGGTACTGCATCGAACTTCTCCCGCTTGCCGAGCATGTTGCGTGCCGCCGTCTGTCCCTGCCGCTGAGCCACGACCCAATGCTCGACCCGGATGCGTTCGCCCGAGTGACGATCGGGCCAGCGGGCGATGTCGCCGGCGGCGAACACGTCCGCCACGCTGGTCTGCAGGTATTCGTCAACGAGCACGCCGCGGTCGACCGCAACGCCGGCCTTTTCGGCCAAAGACAACTCGGGCCGCACGCCGACGCCAATGACCACAAGTTCGGCCGGCACGCGCTCACCGTTGTCGAGCGTCACCGATTTCGCGTCAATGATCCTTGGGCGCGTTCCCAGGTGGAATACCACGCCATGCTCTTCGTGCACTTTGCGGATATAGGCGCCGAGCTCCGGGCCCATGACTTTGGCAAGCGGCACCGCATCGGGGCCGACCACGTGCACTTCAAGCTTGCGCGCGCGAAGCGAGGCGGCAACTTCAAGTCCAATGAAGCTGGAGCCGATGACCACAGCGCGCCTGGCCGTCGCGGTGGCGGCGATGATGGCGCGACTGTGTCCGACGCTGCGGAGATAATGCACGTGCGGCAAATCGCTGCCGGGCAGGTCCAGCCTGACCGGATCGGCGCCGGTAGCGAGCAGCAGCCTGTCATATCCGTAGCCGCGGCCGCTTTCGAGAATGACTTGCTTGCGCCCGGTGTCAACAGAGATTGCCCGCGCGCCCAGCACCAGTTCGATCCTGTTCTCATCGAAGAACTCCCGCGGGCGCAGCGGCATCCACTCTTCGGGTGCGGTGCCCGCCAGGTAGTCCTTGGATAGATTGGGACGATCGACAGGCAGGTCCGAGTCCGCGCCGATCAACACCAACTGGCCGCGGTAGCCCTCGCGGCGCAAGGTCTCGGCAGCGCAGTGGCCGGCGGCACCGGCACCCAGGATGACGATCCGCACCGGCGCGCCGTCCGCACTGGCCGGCAGCTTCGGCTCCGGCAAGCGTTTTCCCACCCGCACCCGGTCGCGCTGGCGCACCACCTCGTAGCACGGAACCGGGGTCAACGCGGGTGCACGAAGTGGCGCGCCGGTGCGAAGATCGAAGCAGGCATGGTGCCACGGGCAACGCACCGTCCCGTCAACGAGCAGTCCCTCGCTGAGCGGTCCAGAGTAGTGAGTGCAGGTGGCGCCGACGGCAAAGATTTCCTTGCCACAGCGCGCCAACAAGACCGCCTCACCGCCCGCGTGGCCAAGCAGCATCTTGCCGTCGGCCAGTCGCGATAGCGCAACACCTTTGGACAGGTCCGGTCCGCTGAGCTTCTGTTTTTCGCCCATCAGGTCCTCCTTGAACGAGGCACGAACAACATACCGCATCGCCCGAAAAAGTGCAGCCTTGAGCATTTTGTGGTGAGGTTGAATTCGGAGAGAATGCGCAGACCCGGCCGTTTGGCCGGATCAGGTGAATTCGTGGAGGCGCGAGAGGTTGCAGATGGCTACCGCGTCAGGCGGCACTGCCAGGGTAGTGATTGTGGGCGGCGGCATCGGCGGCCTCGCTGCTGCCTTGTCTCTGGCCCGGCTCGGCATCGCCGTCGGCGTGCTCGAGCAGAGCAGCGAGATCGCCGAGATCGGTGCCGGTCTCCAGCTTGCTCCGAACGCCTTTGCCGCACTCGACGCACTCGGTATCGGCGATGGCGTGCGACGCCGAGCGGTCCTTGCCGAGCGCCTGGTCTTGATGGATGCGGTCGATGCCAGCGAGGTGGCCTCTTTTCCCGTCGGCGAGGATTTCCGCAAGCGGTTCGGCAACCCTTACGCCGTGTCGCACCGGGCCGATCTCCACACATCCATCCTGCAGGCGGTGGAGAGAACACCCTCGATCACCTTGCATACTTCGACTAGAGTCGTGGACCTCGTTGTTGGCGACAAGGACGTCGTTGTCACCGACCAGAACGGGAAAGCCTTTCGCGGCGCCGCCGTGATCGGCTGCGACGGCATCAAGTCCGTCATCCGCGACAAGCTGATCGGAGATGAAGTGCGCATATCGGGCCACGTCGTCTACAGGGCCGTGGTGCCCCGCGCAGACATGCCGGAGGATCTGCGCTTGAATGCGCCGGTGATCTGGTGCGGACCGAATTACCATCTGGTTCACTATCCCCTTCGAGGGGGTGAGCAATTCAACCTGGTAGTGACTTTTCACAGCCGCGAGCGGGAAGCATGGGGCGTGAGAGAGGGCAGCAGGGAGGAGGTGCTTTCCTACTTCGATGGCATCCATCAACGCCCGCGTGCGTTGCTCGACAGGCCCAAATCGTGGCGGCGTTGGAGCACCGCCGATCGCCATCCGGTCGCCGCATGGGGAATAGGCCGGGCGACATTGCTGGGCGATGCCGCGCATCCCATGCTTCAGTACCTGGCACAGGGTGCGTGCATGGCCCTGGAGGACGCCGTCACACTGGGCAAGGCCATGGAGGCCTGCGAGCTGGATTTCGCGGCGGCGTTCCGTCTCTACGAAGCAGCGCGGGTGACGCGCACGGCCCGGGTGGTGCTCTCCACGCGCGAAATGGGACGCATATATCACGCAAGCGGCGTCGAGCGCATGGTCCGCAATTCACTCTGGGTGGGAAGGCAACCAGGGCAATACTACGATGCGCTGGAGTGGTTGTTCGGCTGGAAGGCGGAAACCTGCCTGGACGCAGCAGGGAGATAAGGGACGAAGGAAATGGAAAAAATAATGTTCGGAATCGCAACGACGCTGCTCGGCGCTGTCCTCGCGCTCGGCGCAGGCGCGGCCGGCGCCGGTGAAACAGTCAAGATCGGCGTGATCGCCGAATTCTCCGGCCCTTTCGCCGATTACGGCGCACAGATCCTGGGTGGAATGAAGGCTTACCTGAAGCAGAACGGCGAGGTTTTTGGCGGCAGAAAAGTCGAGGTTTTGGTCAGGGACACGACCGGCGCGGCGCCAGACATCGCCAAGCGCTTCGCCCAGGAACTGGTCACCCGCGACAACGTGGACATCCTTGCCGGCTTCGGCCTGACGCCGAATGCCATGGCGGTCGCGCCGGTGGCGACGCAGGCGAAAAAGCCGATGGTTATCATGAATGCGGCCACCTCGATTATCACCACCAGGTCGCCCTACATCGTTCGCGTATCCCATACGATGCCGCAAAACAGCCAACCGATGGCGCTGTGGGCGGCGAAGAACGGCATCAAGCGCGTGTACACCCTGGTTTCCGACTTCGGTCCGGGAATCGATACTGAGGGTGCGTTCATCAAGGCGTTCAAAGCCTCCGGCGGAGAAATTCTTGCCAGCATACGTACGCCGCTTCAGAACCCCGACTTCGCGCCGTTCATCCAGCGCATCAAGGACGCCAGGCCGGAAGCGGTGTTCATTTTCCTGCCGCCGGGAAGCCAGACGATCGCGTTCATCAAGGCCTATGAGGAGCGCGGGCTCAAGCAAGCCGGCATAAAACTGATCGGCACAGGCGACCTGACCGACGATGGTGTACTACACGCGATGGGCGACGGGACGATCGGGCTCATAACCAGTTTTCACTATTCCGCCGCCCATGATTCGCCGGAGAACAAGGCGTTCATCAAGGCTTATGTCGAGACCAACGGGACCAGGTTGCGGCCGAACTTCATGGCCTGCGCGGGCTACGACGGGATGGCGGCGATCGCGGAAGCGCTGAAAAAGACTCAGGGATCGGTCGATCCGGAAAAACTGCTGGCTGCGTTGAGGGGCATGAAGCTGACGAGTCCGCGCGGCCCGATCATGATCGATCCCGAGACCCGCGACATCGTGCAAACGGTTTACATCAGGCAGGTCCGGAAAGTGAACGGCGTGCTCCATAACATCGAGTTCGAGAGGTTTCCCGATGTCAGGGACCCGGGAAAGTGAAGGCGCAACGACGAAGGTCGGGCCGACAAATGCCTGAAAACAGGCGACATGGCGAGTCTTAAGGCAAGAGAAACTTTGCGCCGGCAACAGGACAGCGCAGAATGAAATTTGCCCCTGTGGCGTCAGTCGCTTAGAATGCACACCCTTAACCCGAAAGCACCGTTAGGGATACCTGCATGAAAAAGACGATTCTTGATTTTCTGAGAACTAACGGCGAGCAACTGGACGCCGAGATTGCCAAGGCCCTCCACGTACCTAAGGCCTTGATTCTGAACCACATTTCTGAGTTGTCCTCAGCGGGAGACGTGATTTGCTGCCAGGTCACGCGATACGCCGGCGGAAAGCAGATCGAGGGCGTGAGTTGCCGTCTGTCCGCCTACGTGCCGCCGCGAGCCACCGGTCCCAAGCCCGGAGCGAAGCGGGGCGCTGTCACTGATCTGAACGCCGCATGAGGCACTGACCGATCTGCGCACTGCCTCGCCTCACGTCGAGTGCAGGCGGAGTGCAGCAGGATCAAATGAAACGGGCACCAATTGGTGCCCGTTTCTTTTTCTAGCGCGGCGGTCTGGCGGGTGGACGTGAACGAGAACGTCGCTAGGAACTCTGCATAAGTCCCACGACGCACCCTGGCACAACCCAATAATACTTCGACTCTTTCGAGGGACCGGGCGATTCGGGCCGCGTGCCGCAGCGCAGAACAGGGGCCCCTCCGGGGATGTGACCGCGGAGGCACGCACAAGCACGCGCACATTCGGCACGATGCATCCCGCTCTGGGGTCGCATCCAAGCACACAACGCTTGGAACCTGCTCCGCCCTGAGCGGGCGCTCAGCGTCGGCTCCTACTTATGTAGGCCGGCTACACGGCGTCCTCGCCGTCTTACCCTCAACCCGAATCGCCACGGTCGCGCATGCGGGACTTATGCAGAGCTTCCCTAGGCCGCGGCTGGAGCGGCGATGCCTTCCTGCTCGCAAGTCGGCGCAATGTCGGACACGGTGGCGCGCTGCAAGTCCCGCGGCCAGCGCAAGTCGTCGTAGGCCTTGCCGCGATGCATGGTACAGCGGTTGTCCCACATCACCAGGTCGTACACGCGCCAGCGGTGGGAGTAAACGAATTGCCGCTGGGTCGCATGGTCGATGAGCTGCAGCAGCAGCGCCTTGCCGTCCTCATCCTTCATGCCGAATATGCGTCCGGCGTGGGAAGCCAGATACAGGCCCATGCGTCCTGACCCGGTATGCCGGCGCACCAGGGCCTGCGGCACGGGCGGCAGGGTCTGGTTCTCTTCATCGGAGAAGTCGGTGAAGCCCAGCTTTTTGCGTGAGTACATGATGGCGTGTTCGGCAACCAGCCCGCGCAAGCGCTGCTTCATGTCGTCCGCAAGGGCGTCGTAGGCCGCACGCATGTCGGCGAATTCGGTCTGGCCGCCGACCGGCGGAATGCTGCGCGCGTACAGCAGCGAGGCTTTCGCTGGAAGGCGGCGAAAGGAGCTGTCCGTATGCCACATGCGGTTGCTCATCTCGAACATGCGCTTGCGGCTTTCCTTGCCCCAGATCGAATCGCCGGCGTCCAGGTTGGACACGTCCGCAATTTCGGGGCGAACACGCAGCTTGGCGTCGTTGCGCACGGCATGGATGGAGGTTTCCAGCGGGCCGAAGTTTCGCGCGAAGTCGAGGTGCTGGTCGGTCGACAGGTGCTGGTCGGGAAAGACCAGTACCGAGTAACGATTGAACGCCGCTTCGATTTCTGCGCGGTCTTCGCTCGACAGGGGTTTCGAGAGGTCGATATCGCCGATCTCGGCGGCGAAGTTTTCGTTAATCGGGTAGACAGTCATTGCCTTCTCCCATTCTTGTCGTCAGGGTGTCCGAAAACTATAGCGGCGAGGAGCAGACTGTCAATCACAAATTGGCGTAGTGGGCGGCCAGGCGCTCGATCTCGCGATCGGACAATGTCATCGCAAAAGGCATCATCAACCCGGCGTTCATGCCGCGGCGGCCGTTGGCACGATAAAGCTTGAGCGCGTAGACCAGGTACTCCCGGTTCTGACCGCCGATCCGTCCCCAACCCGGCACCAGACCCGTGCTCCCGTTCTCGCCGTGGCAGGAGGCGCACACCACCACCAGTGTCGCGAACGGCAAGCCGCTTTCTGCCTGAGCTGGTGCACACAGCGCGAACGCCAGCGCCGCCGCCAGCGAGCGCAACCGGTGTTTACCAGCGCATCGAACTGAAATGGCGCGCAATGTCCTTGAGGTCGTCATCCGAAAAGCCTTTGACCGCATCGTTCATCATCGCCGGTGCCCAGCCCATGCGCCGCTGGCCGTCGCGATACTCGCGCAGTGACCGGTAAAGGTATTCGAAATCCTGTCCGCCTATGCGCGGGAACAGCGACGTGCCGGTCGAGCGGCCATGCCCTTCATGGCAGGAAACGCAGGCAGCGGACTTGTCCAAACCCTTCTTCGGATCGCCCGGGTAAACCGGAACTTCACCGCCGTGGGAAAAATCGATCGTCCCGGCAATCATCAGGACACAGAACAGGAGCGCGCCCCCGCTGCGGATGGGCAGCGGTCCACGGCGATCGAATTTCGGGCTGGTCTGCATGGACACTTAGTTGCTACCGCCCTCCACAGCGTGGCCGTTCGCACGCCATCGCAGCATGCCACCCGCGAGGTTCGCGGCATCTCTGAGCCCGGCTTGTTGCAGCATCACGGTTGCCTGCGCCGAGCGGGCGCCCGATCGGCAGACAGCAACGACCGGGCGGCCGCGGTCGAGTTCTCCTGCCCGCCTGGCCAGTTCACCGAGCGGGATCAATAACGCACCCCGGATATGTCCCAGCGGGCCGGTGAATTCTGACGACTCCCGCACGTCGATGATCTGGACCTTGTCGGCGATTTCTTCGAGCGCTTCCGGTTGGATTTCCCAGATGCCCGCGAAGGTATAGGTCAGCGCTGCCCAGGTCGGCGCTGTGAGCGACACATCCCCGTCCTCCCTCCGCCCACACTTCAGATTGGCCGGCACGGCAACATCGATCTGCTTCGGGTGCGGCAGGCCCAGGTTCTCCATATAACCGGCGAAGTCGGCTTCGCCGATTTCGCCTCCCAGGCGCGGATTGAAGCGCCGCTCCTCCGCCACGCTCGTCACCGTCAGACCGCGATAGTCATGCCCGGGGTAGAGCAGGCATTCTTGTGGCAGCGACAGAATCTGGGTGTGCACGGAACGGTAGAGCGTGTGCGGGTTGCCTTGCTGGAAATCCGTGCGCCCGCTACCCCGGATCAGCAAGCAGTCCCCGGTAAATGCCATGCTTTCATCGTCCAGCACGTAGGTCAGACACCCGTTCGTGTGACCCGGCGTGGCGCGGACGCTGAGATGGCGTTCGCCGAATTCGATCTTGTCGCCGTGTGCAAGATATCGGTCGGCACCCACAGCGCCGCTATTTTGTGACAGTGCGATCCGGCTGCCGAATTGCCGCTTCAGCATCCATGCACCCGTAACATGATCCGCGTGGACATGGGTTTCCAGCGTGTAAAGCAGGCGCAACTCGAGTTCGCTCAGCAGCGCCGCGTCCCGGCGCGCCTGCTCGAAGACCGTGTCGATGAGTACCGCCTCGCGCCCGCGGCTGTCGCCGAGCAGGTAGGTGTAGGTGGAGGACTGGGGGTCGAACAACTGTCTGAATATCAGCATTCCTCGTCCCGGCGTCTGAATCTGCATCGGTATATTCGTCAATCGATGATCCGGAAAGGTGCCGTCTGTTGCACCAGAACTGCGGATCTCTGATTCTGAATATAGTTTACCCTGCCGGACTCTCCGCAAGCTCTTCAGCACTGGCGTAAGATTTTCCTTTCCCAGGAGAAGCCAACATGAAGGTGTTCATCACAGGCGGCGGCGGTTTCCTCGGCTACCGGCTGGCGCTGCGGTTGCTGGAGCGCAAGACACTGGCCGGGCATGACGGCAAGCCCGCGTCCATTTCCCGGATAAAGCTGTTCGATGCCGCTTTCCCGCCCGATCCCGATCCCAGGCTGGAGTGCGTGAAGGGCGATATCGCGGAGCCTGCCGCCATTGCGGCCGCGATGGACGTCGATACCGCGTCGGTCTTCCATCTCGCGGCGGTGGTCAGCGCGGGCGCTGAAGCCGATTTCGATCTCGGCTACCGCGTCAACCTCGACGGCACACGCAATCTGCTCGAGGCCTGCCGGAAACTGAAAGCTCCGCCGCGGCTGGTGTACGCCAGTTCGCTCGCCGTGTTCGGCGGGCCATTGCCGCCAGTGGTGGACGATTCGATCACGCCCAACCCGCAGACCTCCTACGGCACGCAGAAAGTGATCGGCGAGTACCTGGTCAACGATTACTCGCGCAAGGGCTTTCTCGACGGCCGCAGCCTGCGCCTGCCCACTATCGTAGTGCGGCCGGGCAAGCCCAATCTCGCCTCGACTTCGTTCGCGAGCGGCATGTTCCGGGAGCCCCTGAACGGCGTGGTGTGCGAGGTTCCGGTGGGGGATTCGACCCAACTATGGATCCTGTCGCCCAGACAGGTCATCGAGTCGTTCGTGCATGCCCACGACCTGCCGGCGTCCGCATGGGGCACGAATCGTTCGATCAACCTTCCGGGCATCACGGTCTCGGTGAAGCAGGGCGTCGAAGCGCTGCGCCGCATCGCCGGCGGCGAGGTCGCGGCGCGCGTGGTGTTCAAGCCGGTAGAACGGATTCAGAAAATGATCGTGACGTTTCCGGCGCGCTTCAAGACACCGAGGGCGGTCGAGATGGGCTTCAAGGCTGATACGGACATGGACAGCATCATCAGAGCCTACATCGCAGCCGAACACATCAAGCTCTGACAGCGGATGGATCAAGAAAAATAGCCATCAGACTATTTTGTGGGTTTCGAACGATTCTCTAACAAGGTATTCACCGCCAAGGACGCCAAGGACGCCAAGGACGCCAAGGAAAAACAAATGCGTGAACGCGAGGCTGACTCAGGGAAAGGGTCAGTTGCAACGCAGATACTTGAGCGCGCTTGAACACTCACTTCATTCCTAAATTTGGTTTTCCCTGGCGTCCTTGGCGTCCCTTGCGGTTTACGCTTGGAAGTAAGGGTTTAGCGACGAGTGGGTTCCTTCGACAGTCGCTATATCATCCAAGTGCCCGCCACCTGATTGCCCACAAGAACGTCAGAACAGGGCAGGAAAAAACACGGCAGGCTGAGCCCGGTCAATTCAGCGCACGCTACTCGATATCGACGTCGAAGCTGCGCGGCTCCTCGGCAGCGGATGCCAGACTGAAGTAGACCCGGCCAATCTCGCGTCCGTCGGTGGTTTCAACCTGCACTTTCCAATCCCCGGGCTGATAATTGGATTTCACCCCGTAGCCGCGAAAACCCAGTTCGCGCCCGCCGACGATGTTGATCGGAATGGAGTCCTGAAGCGACCAGCCGCGTGGATCGTCCTTCCAGTACCAGCGCATCTTCACCTGATCGGAAAACCGGGTGGGCGAGAAGATGCGGAAGAACACGTAAATCTTGTCGCCGGGCTGGGCGCGGAAGTCCTGATCGCCGTTGTGCCAGAAACGCCAAAAGGGCCGTTCGTGACTGAGCCGGTATTCGTCACCTGTCCTTTCAACGGCATGGTAGACGCCAATATACGGAATGGAGAGCGGCACCGGCGGAATCAGCCTGAGCAGATAGAGCGAGAGAAAGGCGACCAGTACCAAACCAAACGGAACGACCATCTGTTTCCTGGCATGCAGTGCATGTTCGGGCGAGTGAATCAGAATCCGCCGGTAGATGACCGCCACAGGCAGACAGCCGAGCAGCATCGAGAGCATGAAAACAATGACTCCAATCGACCCGATAAAAACCGGAACGACGCTGGCAAAGAAGGACAGGAAGCAAAGGCTGAGCAAAGCAAACTTGAACGACAGTCCCAGCGCCCTGAAGCGATTGAGCTCATTGGCCACCAGAAGCAATGCCATTATGACCAGGACGTAGAATGACACCAGGAGCGACGAGCTCTTGAAGAAGAAAATGGTGTACAGGCTGATCAGGGATCCAAGCAGGAAGTGCACGATGACCGTGCGAAACTCGTAATACCAGCGTTTGACGACGGACATGTTCGCGAGCGCTGGCGGCGGTTTGCCTTCCTCGAAGAGCATCTGCAGCAAGGCTGCCGTGACCACGACCAGATAGAGTGCCTGCTGGGCCATGAGCAGCCATGAGTCGATGCGCCCTGTGGTCAGGATGTCGAAAACAAACCCGCCGACGAAAGAGACGATGGCGACATTGCGCTCGTGCTTTTCGTAGTAGAGCTTGAGTCGATGAAACCTTCCGGGTGAATCGGGGATAGTTTCTCGCTGGTTCATGGTCGTCATACGAGGGACGGGAACTTCAATCTGGAATCCGGCGTGTGCCGGCAAACCGTGCCGCATCGGGCGTCAAGGCGGATGATGTTCTCGTCGGGCGATCCAGGTCAAGAAGAGCAGGGATGACACCCCTCCGGGTGCATGTGAGGATGAAGGAGGAAGGATGAAAGAGGAAGGACGACTGACGAGGGATGAAGGCGCAGAATGGGGAAGAGCGGGCGGACTACCAGGAGAAGGAATCATGAATCAGAAGCTGCGAATTGTGATATTGCTCGTTGCGGCATTCGTTGCCCTGTCCGCAGTTATCGGCATGGCGGCACAGCCGGCCACGACGACGCCGGCTGCGATAAGCGCCACAGCCATTTTTGCCGGCGGCTGCTTCTGGTGCGTAGAGGCGGACTTCGACAAGCTTCCCGGTGTATTGGCGACCGAGTCCGGCTATATCGGCGGCCGGGTCAACAACCCGACCTACGACCAGGTCAGCCGCGGCGGCACGGGTCATGCCGAGGCTGTGCGCATAGCCTACGACCCGAAGAAGATCACTTACGAACAGTTGCTGGACTTTTTCTGGCGTCACATTGATCCGACAGTGAAGGACCGGCAGTTCTGCGATAGCGGCGACCAGTACCGCTCGGCCATTTTCTACCTTGGCGATGTGCAGAAGCTTGCTGCCGAGGCCAGCAAGACGCGCCTTGAGAAGAGCGGCCGTTTTCCCAGGATCCATACCGAGGTCGTGCCGGCCGGCGCTTTTTATCCTGCCGAGGAATACCATCAGGACTACTACAGGAAGAATCCGATTCGCTACAAGTACTATCGGACGGGCTGTGGCCGCGATGCGCGCGTCAGCGAGATCTGGGGAGAAAAACACTGAAAAAGCAGGGACGAGGGGCGAGGGACGAGGGTATCTTTCCACGGTACTGGGAAAGAACCGCGACGGACGGTAAAGTATCGCGATGGCGAGTCCGCTACTCGACGTGTCCTGGGACCAATGTCTGCTCGAGCCCGCGCCCGACCGGCAGGCCGAAGCGACGTTGCGTCGCGAAACCGGTTCCGCGCCGGGCTGGATACGCTATTACCTGAGCTGTCCGTGGCTGTCCAGGGCGGCCATCCGCCTGGGCATCGACAACAAGCTGCTGGTGCATCTCGACTTTCCGACCGTCGACCTGATTGGACTGGTGGTGAGCCAGGAGAATTCCTGCCGCTACTGCTACGCGGTCACGCGTATGGCATTGCGCGTCCTCGGCATGAGCGAGGAACGCATGCAACAACTCGAGCAACGTCTTGCGAGCGGCGAGCTGGAGCCAAAAGCGGCCGCTGCGGTGCGCTTTGGGCGCCGAATGGCACGCTCTACCCCGTTGGTGGCACCGCAGGACCTCGAGCCGCTGCGCGCGGCCGGATTTGGCGATGCGGAGATACGCGAGATCGCGTTCACTGTCGCCTGCATTGCGTTCTTCAACCGGGTTTCCACCATCCCGGCGCTGCCACCGCAGTCCTGGGAGCAACTCGCCGACCGCTGGTTCATGCGTCTGCTCCGCCCCCTGTATGCGCGCACGGTGCGCGGCTGGCGCAAGCGCGGGCAGCCGGTGTCCTTCGCGCAGCCGCCCCAGGGGCCGTTCGCCGGGCTGCTTCTGCAGTTCGAGGGCTCGCCTATCGGTCCCGTACTTGCCTCCACGCTCGAAGACCTGTGGGCCTCCCCCATCCTGAGCCGTCGCTGCAAGGCGCTGATGTTCGCTGTCATCGGCCGTGGTCTCGGCTGCCAGAGCTCCGGAAACGAAATTGCCGGCTTCCTCGAAGCCGAGGGCCTGACAGCCGCGGACGCGGAACAGATTCTCGCCCACCTCGGCGGCCCGGGCATGGGAGCAGACGAGACCGCTTTGCTCGCATTCGCGCGCGACACGATCTGGTATCAGCCGATCCAGATCCAACGCCGCGCGCGCGAACTGCGCGAGCAGCTGTCGGCGGCACAGTTCGTCGAGGCGATCGGTGTGGTGTCGCTGGCGAATTCCCTGTGCCGGCTGCGCGCGGCGCTCCCGCGCCAGCCGTGAGCTACGCCTACGCGCTCCTTTTGATGGTGGCGGCCGCTGCGGCCGGGCTTTTCACCTGGCAGCAGCATCGGCTGCGCATTCTGCGCGCGCGCATTGAGGCGTCCACGGTCGAGCTGCAGCGCTTGCAGCAATCCTGCGCGCTGCTTGCGCCTGCCGGCGTGGTCGAGCGCCTGTTTTCCGACGGACCGGAAAGCATCGCCGAGCACAAGGTGTTTACCGCCATGTTCACCGACCTGGTGGGCTACACGGCGCTATCCGGGCGGCTGGATCCGAAAACGCTGGCGGGCGTGCTGAACGGCTACTTCCAGCTCGTCAGCGACAGCGTCGTGGAACATCGCGGGCGCGTCGGCACCTTCCTCGGCGATGGCATCCTCATTTTCTTCGGCGCGCTGGAGCCGAATCCCTGGCAATGCAACGACGCGGTGCATGCGGCGCTCGCCATCCGTGACGGGCTCGTACGCTACAACACCGAACTCGAGCGCACGGGGCTGCCGCGCATCGCCATCGGTGTCGGCATCCATCGCGGGCCGGGGCTCGCCGGGCTCATCGGCAGCCGCGACCGGCGCGAGTACACGGTGGTCGGCCCTACGCTGAACCTCGCCGCGCGCGTGCAGGCGCTGACGCGTGAGCACGGCCACGACATCCTGCTCACCGAATCGGTACGCGAGCAGCTCGATCCGCGCTTCGACTTGATGCCGATGCCTGCCGTGCCGGTCAAAGGCATCGGCGAGCCGGTCGTTACCTACGCCGTGCTCGGGGGCAGGGAGGCAAAGGCAAGGATGAAGGCGGAAGGATGAAGGATGAAGGAACGGCAAAAACAAGGATGAAGGATGAAGGCGGAAGGATGAAGGATGAAGGAACGGCAAAAACAAGGATGCAAGGATGAAGGCGGAAGGATGAAGTAAGGTCAAAGGCTTCTGACTCTCCTTCATCCCTCATCCCTCATCCCTCATCCTTCATCCTTGCTTTCCCTCGGCCCTCCACCCCTCGAGGGGGTACTGAACTGAGTCCCCGGAGCGGAGAGGGAGCTGAACGGCCGAGCGAGAACCATGAGTATAGGGTGACAGGTTGCCGCGGCAATGCGATCATAAATCGTGTCCATCCGTCCCGCACTGCTGGTCATCGCCGACATCGGAGGCTATACGGCCTTCATGAAAGCCCACAAAACGAGCCTCGCGCATGCGCAGGACGTGGTGGCGCGCCTGCTGGAGGCGGTTATCGACGCGGCGCCGAACCTGACGCTGCTCGAGATCGAGGGCGATGCCGCGTTTTTCTACGCCTGGCCGCCGGATGGCGAGGATGCCGCGAGCGCACAGATGGTGGCTGACCAGATCGTCGCCATGCATCGTGCCTTTCATACGGTCCGGCAGAACATCGAGACGCTGAATACCTGCCCATGCGAAGGATGCAAAGGCGCACGGCAGCTCAGCGTGAAGTTCGTCGCGCACCTCGGTGAAGTCGCCATCCAGCGTGTGAAGCACGTCAGCAAGCTCGCCGGACTGAGCGTGATCCTGGTCCACCGCATGCTCAAGAATACCGTGCCGCTGCCGGAGTACATGCTGCTGTCCGAGCCGCTGTTCAGCGTGAGCGACGAAAAGATTCGCACCCATACGCAGCCGCTGCCGCAGGAGTTCGAAGGCCTCGGTCCGGTGCAAACCTACTTCATCGACATCAAGGACGTCGCGGCCGAGCTGCCACCCAAGCCGAAGGTTACCTGGCTTGCTCAACAGCTCGAGACCTGGGGTGTCGTGATCCGGAGCCTGCCTTACCGGATCGGACTCAGAAAGCCGCGCTTTGCCATTTGAATCTCTAGGGAAGCTCTGATCAAGTTCCGCGACGCGCGTTGCGCCAGGTGCGGATGACTGCTAGGCGTCGGTCCGCAGATGCGGCTGAAGCCCCAGCAAGGAGCGTAACAACGCAGGCGCCGCACCTGGCACAACCCCATGACATTTCGACTCTTTCGAGGGACCGGGCGATTCGGGCCGATGTCTGCGTCGGCTCCTCCTTATGTGCGCTCCGGACTCGGCGAGCGTAGCTTCGGGGCGGGTAGGAGCGCATGGAGGCTGTGTCTTTCATTGTAAACGGAGCGCTTATACGGCTGCTCCCGCAAACGGGCGTACCGCTAACGAGTCACAGCCGTCCGGCTACACGGCGTCCTCGCCGTCTTGCCCTCGACCCGAATCGCCTCGGTCGCGCATGTGGAACTTGATCAGAGCTTCCCTAGGTTGGATGGTAAACAGAGCGCCGCCATATTCGGCACTCGCACTGGTCTTGTAGTCTCCGGCTACAATCGCCGCATGATCGGAAAATCGCTCCGGCGGATCAGTACGCACGATCTCTGGATGGCTGTCGCGCTGGCTGTAGCGGTCGCCGTACTGGCACTCGTCGTTGCATTCCATTTCGTCGAACCGGCACCGCCGGACAAGGTGGTGATGTCGACCGGCACGGTGGACGGCGGTTATCACATGTTCGCCCAGCGCTACAAAGAGATCCTGGCGCGTGATGGCGTCACGGTCGATCTGCGCATCTCGGCCGGGTCGCAGGAAAACGTCAGCCGCCTGCTGGACCAGAGTTCCGAAGTGGAGGTGGGCTTCTTCCAGGGCGGCTCGGCCTTTGCCACCAATGCGCCCAGTCTGCGCTCGCTGGGCAGCATCTATTACGAACCGCTGTGGGTGTTCTATCGCGGCCCTGAGATTCACGATTTCGGCGGCCTGAATGGCAAGCGGTTGGCGATCGGTCCCGAAGAAAGCGGCGCGCGCGCGCTTGCGTTGCAACTGCTGGCGGTGAATGCGACGGTGATGCCGCCGACCGCGCTCCTGCCCGAGAGCGGCCTGAAGGCCAACGAGATGCTGCTGCAAGGCGAGCTCGATGCGGTGTTCATCGTGGGCCCGCCGGAGTCGCCGCTGGTCGAGCAACTGTTGTCGGCAAAAGGCATCCGGCTGCTCAGCCTCGAGCGTGCGGAAGCGTATACGCGGCGCTTTCCCTACCTGACCAAGTTGATCCTGCCACGAGGCGTGTTCGATTTCGTCAGCAACAAGCCGGCGCAGGACGTGACGCTGGTGTCACCCACCGCCAACCTGCTCTCCCGCGACACGTTGCATCCTGCGCTCGCATTCCTGCTGATGCGTGCCGCCAGGGAAATCCACGGCACCCCGGGGTTGCTGAACAAGATGGGCGATTTCCCGGCGCCGCTGAACTCCGAGTTCCCGCTGAGCAGCGAGGCTGAGCGCTACTTCAAGAGCGGGCCGCCGTTCCTGCAGCGCTACCTGCCCTACTGGATCGCAGTCATGGTGGACCGGCTGTGGATCATCCTGCTGCCGGCTCTGGCGCTGCTGGTGCCGCTCATGAGGATCATTCCGCCGTTGTACCGCTGGCGCGTGCGCTCGCGCATCTATCGCTGGTACGCACAACTGGAGGACGTCGAGTTCGAACTCGAAGAAGATGTCTCGCCGGAACGACTGCGGGAATTGCTGGAGCGGCTGGACCAGATCGAGAGCTCGGTCAACCACATCAATACGCCGCTCGCCTATTCCGACGAACTTTACACGTTCCGGCATGCCGTAAACCTGATCCGGAATCGGGTGCAGGCAAGACTGGTGTAGGAAGGGCAAGGATGAAGGATGAAGGGTGAAGGATGAAGAAAACAGGTACCGCGGTTCGAGGGCCGCTTGCCTCTTGCGCGTCCGAGCGGCAGCATTCCCCTTATTGATCCAGGTCAAAGACATGTAGGGGCCCTCGGGAGATATTCAGACTTGCATCCGGCGGGAGCAAAGGGGAAGTATGTTTGTTAAGACTCAAATATGTATGAGGAGACTGGCGATGGGCTCGAAGACGGTGGGTTCCGGTTTGTTTCTGGCGTTGTTCGTTGCGGCAGGCGCGAGTGCCCAGGATGGCGATTCGGCGGACGGCAAGAAGTTATACGACAAACAGTGCGCGGTCTGCCACGGCAACCTTACGCAACCTTCAACGGGTGAGCTTGCACCGGCCCGGTCTCAGTGGCGACTCGTGCACGCGGATATCCCGCGAACGAACGGCGCATCGATGGCGGACGTTCCGATGACGCCACGCTGGAACGCGGAAACGGCTGTGGGAACTTTGCCCCGAGAGGATGCGTCGACCCCCGGGCATCTCGCCGTTGTGCCGCTATATGGACCGCAGTTGCGAGGGGTTCTCGGGCGTTCGGCCGGCAGCGTGGAGGGTTACCAGTATTCGGAAACTTTCCTCAAGAAGATGAACGGAATGGCGTGGGATGAGGCATCCATGAATAAATGGATCACCAGTTCGCAGACCATGGTGCCGGGTACGTACATGTTTTACAGCCAGAAGAATCCGGACGTTCGGCGCAAGATCATTGAATACTTGAAGGCCAATCCGTAAGAGTCGTGGCCGCACGGCCCCGTTGCGGGCTTCGCAACATCGTCCTGGATCCAGGCCCTGTTCGCCGGGCAACTGGGCTTTCGGCTCGTCTGGCCGCCAACGGGCATCCCAAGCCCCTGAAAATCCCCGCAAATAGTCCGTCCGGGCCGCACGCGCTTGAATCCCGCCTGACCGTCGCCATCTAGGGTCCATAACGGAGAACCCTGGATGACTTCGCGCGACATTTCCCGCCTGATGTGGAGCGAAGCCCTGACGCTCCTGGAGCAAGCCGACCGGTTGCACCGGCAGTTCTGTCGTCCGGCAGCCGCGCAGGCGCCCGCGTGGGAGCCGCCGGTCGACGTCATCGAGACTGCCGACGCGATTTCGGTGCACGTGGCGCTGCCGGGTGCGGCTGCCGGATTCGTCGTGGTGGAACTCGAACCCGGCGCAATCACCATTTCCGCGCGCAGGCCATTCCCGCTCGGTTCGATCCGGACAGCCAGCGCGGCGCACATCCACGCGCTGGAGATTCCGTACGGGCGCTTCGAGCGCCGGATCGGCCTGCCCACGCAGGCGCTCTCCCTCGTCGGCAGGAAGTTGCAGGACGGGTGTCTCACGCTCACATTCAGCAAGAAGAAGGAGGCAGCATGAATTTCTGGTCCACGATGCAGGAAATGCTTTCGCCGGAGGAAGCCGGCAAACCCGCAAAGGCAGCCCAATCCCGGCGCGCGGCAACACGACGCTGAAACCGTTGCCGGAGGACGCGCTGGTCATCGTTCCGCTGCGCAACGCCGTGCTGTTCCCCGGCGTCATGTCGCCGGTCACGATCGGCCGCGCGTCGTCGGTCGCCGCGGCGCAGGAAGCGGCGCGCGCCGAGACAGCGCGTCGGATTCCTGCTGCAGCGCGATCCGGAGAAAAACGAACTCACGCCGGACGACCTGCACTGGGTCGGTACGGCGGGCCAGGTGGTGCGCTATCTCACCGGACCGAAGGCGCCCATCACCTGGTCGTGCAGGGGCAGTCGCGCTTCCGCGTGCTCGAGTTCCTCGATGGCTGGCCGTTCCTGGTGGCGCGCGTGGCGATCGTCGAGACCGCGGAGGAATCCAGCGCCGAGATCGAGGCGCGCTTCCTGCAATTGAAGGAGCGCGCGGTCGAAGCCATCCAGTTGCTGCCGAACGTGCCCGACGAACTCGTCGGCGTGGTGCAGGCGATGAACTTCGCCCGCGCTGCTTGCGGACATGGTCGCCAATCTGCTGGACGTGAAGAACGAGGAGAAGCAGGCGGTGCTCGAAAGCTTCGACCTCAAGGCAGCGCCTGGACAAGGTGCTCGGCGCTGCTGGGCGAGCGCGTCGAGGTGCTGAAGCTTTCCAAGGAGATCGGCGACAAGACCCGCAAGGAGTTCGACGAGCGCCAGCGCGAGCACGTGCTGCGCGAGCAGATGCGCCAGATCCAGAAGGAACTCGGCGAGGACGGGGAGAGCGCGGCGGAGATCGACGACCTGAAGAAGGCGATCGACGAAGCCGGCATGCCCGAGGACACGCTCAAGCACGCCAGGAAGGAACTGAAGCGCCTGGAGCGCATGGGCGAAGGCAGCGCCGAGGGCTCGATGCTGCGCACCTATCTCGAGTGGCTGAGCGAGCTGCCCTGGAAAGTCAGCGAAACGGGCAAACCGATCGACATCGCGCAAGCGAGGAAGGTGCTCGACGAGGACCACTACGGACTGGAGAAGATCAAGCGCCGCATCCTCGAATACCTCGCGGTGAGGAAGCTCAACCCGGACGGGAAGAGCCCGATCCTGTGCTTCGTCGGCCCGCCGGGCGTGGGCAAGACCTCGCTCGGGCAGTCGATCGCGCGCGCCACCGGGCGCAAGTTCCAGCGGGTCGCGCTGGGCGGCACCCATGACGAGGCGGAGATCCGCGGCCATCGGCGCACCTATATCGGCGCCTTGCCGGGCAACATCATCCAGGCCATCCGGCGCGCGGAATCGCGCACCGGCGTGCTGCATGCTCGACGAAATCGACAAGCTCGGCGCGGGCGGTTTCCACGGCGACCCGTCGAGCGCGCTGCTGGAGGTGCTCGATCCGGAGCAGAACTCCAGGTTCCGCGACAACTACCTCGGCGTGGACTTCGACTTGTCGAAGGTGATGTTCATCGCCACGGCGAACCAGCTCGACACGATTCCGGGACCGCTGCGCGATCGCATGGAGGTGATCCAGCTTCCGGGCTACACCGAGGAAGAGAAGCTCGAGATCGCCCGGCGCTACCTGGTGAAGCGCCAGCTCGAAGCCAACGGACTCAAGCCGGAACAGGTCGACGCTGACCGATGCCGCGATCCGGGCCATCATCGGCGACTACACGCGCGAGGCCGGCGTGCGCAATCTCGAACGCGAGATGGGGGCGGTGCTGCGCTCGGCGGCGATGAAGATCGCGGAAGGACAGGCGCAGGAGCGTGACGTGGATGCTGCCGACCTGCACGCCATCCTTGGCGCGCCCCGGTTCGAGAACGAACTGGCGCAGCGCACGGCGATGCCGGGCGTGGCGACCGGGCTGGCCTGGACGCCGGTCGGCGGCGACATCCTGTTCATCGAGGCGACCCAGGTGCCGGGTTCCGGCAAGCTCATCCTCACCGGGCAACTCGGCGACGTGATGAAGGAGTCGGCGCAGGCGGCGCTGACACTGGCGAAGATGTACATCGGCGAATCGCTGGACAAGACCGACCTGCACGTGCACGTGCCCGCGGGCGCGACGCCGAAGGACGGGCCGAGCGCCGGCGTGGCGATGTTCCTGGCGCTGGCGTCGCTGCTTGCCGGCAAGCCGGTGCGCGCCGACGTGGCGATGACCGGCGAGATTTCGCTTGCGCGGCCTGGTGCTGCCGATCGGCGGCGTGAAGGAAAAGGTGCTCGCCGCACTGCGCGCGGGCATCAAGACCGTGATGCTGCCGAAGCGCAACCAGAAGGACCTCGAGGATGTGCCCGCGGCCGCGCGCGAGAAGCTCGAATTCGTGTGGCTGGAAAATGTCGAGGACGCCGTGCGCTGCGCCACCGGCGTCGAGCCGGGGCGGCTCTTCAAGAGCAAGGATGAAGGCGGAAGGATGAAGGCGGAAGGATGAAGGTATGAAGGGTGATGAGTAATGGGTGAAGAGTAAGTTGTAGTGAGCTTTCCCCATTGCCCATTCCCTTTCGCCGTAGCCTTTCCTTTTCCATTCGCTAGAATGACGGGTCTGCGGCAAGGCCGTGTGGCTTTGCCGGACCTTGAGCAGCATTCAGCGGAACATGGCATTCGATTCCTTTTTCACCGGACTTGGGGCGGAAATCGTCGGCACGATCTTCGTTGTCGCGGCGGTGATTCTCGCCAATATCGTCATCACCGCTGCATTGCGCGGCAGAGGATGGCTGTCGCGGGAGACCAAGCTCCGCGCCTCCGTATTCTGGCGCAACTTCTCGTTCTTCATCGCCGTTATTGCGCTGGCGTTCATCTGGCGCGCGGAGCTGCGGGCCGCCGCGCTTTCATTCGCGGCGTTGAGCGTGGCGCTGGTGCTGGGCGGAAAAGAGCTGCTGACCTCGGCACTCGGGTACATCCATCGCACCACCTCGGGCAGTTTCGAATTCGGCGATGTCATCGAGATCAACGCCATCAAGGGCGAGGTCATTGACCAGACGCTGTTTTCCACGACCGTGTTGGAGATGAGCGAGGAGCACCTGTTCACCGGGCGGGTGGTGCAGTTTCCCAACAGCTTCTACGTCGCCCACGCGCTGAGAAATCATTCGCGTCTGGGCAATTACCAGCTTGCACTGGTTGCAGTTCCACTTGCGCCGGGCAGCAACGTCGAAGCCGCGAAGGAGGGGCTCATCGAGGCGGCCAAAGCAGTGTGCTCCGAGTTTGTTTCCCCGACGCAGAAGGCCTTGCGGGACCTGGAGGGTGAGCAGTTCATCGTGATGCCGTCCGCGGATCCACGGGTAACCGTCCGGCTCGGTGACGCCGGCAAGGTGACGCTGTTGCTGCGCTTCCCCTGCCTCGCCAACCAGCGTACCCGTACTGAGCAGGATATTCTGGCTCGATACCTGAAGGCGGTGACGAAGGGCAAGGATGAAGGGTGAAGGATGAAGGGTGAAGGGTGAAGGGAGTCCGGCATGCGCTATGAGCTGTATTACTGGCCTTCCATTCAGGGCCGCGGGGAGTTTGTCCGGCTCGCGCTCGAGGAGGCGGGTGCCGACTACGTGGACGTGGCCAGATTATCGGGACGCGGCAAGGGTGTCCCGGCGTTGCTGCGCTTTCTCGAGAGCAACACGGTCGAGCGCCCGCCGTTTGCGCCGCCGTTCCTCAAAGCCGGCGAACTGGTGATCGGCCAAACGGCCAATATCCTGTCGTACCTCGGGCCGCGGCTGGGCCTGGCGCCGAAGGCGGAAGCGGGTCGGTTGTGGGCGCATCAGTTGCAGCTCACGGTCACGGACTTCGTGTTGGAAATCCACGACACCCATCATCCGATCGCGGGTAGCCTGTATTACCGCCAGCAGAAGACCGAGGCGTTACGCAGGACGAAGCATTTCACCCGCGACCGGCTGCCGAAATTCCTCGACTACTTCGAGACCGTTCTCGACCGCAATGCATCGGGCCGGGGTTTCATGGTCGGCCGCAGCCTGACCTATGTCGATCTGTCGATGTTCCAATTGGTTGCAGGCTTGCGCTACGCGTTTCCGAACACGATGGCGAAGGTGGAACGAGACATTCCCGGACTGGTGGCCTTGCACGACGAGCTCGCCGCGCGTCCCAACATCGCTGCGTATCTCGCGTCCAAGCGGCGCATCCCTTTCAACCAGTACGGCATCTTTCGCCACTATCCGGAGCTTGATACTTGAACTTTCAAGAACTTGCGTCGTGCTCCATCCCGTGATCTGGTCTCCAGAACCCGTTTAGTACCCGTTTTCGATTTTCACCCGCCAAGCATCCGATCGAGAGCGGTCACGGTATGCGCCTGATCGCTCTCGATTGCGTGGCTATATACCCGCAAGGTTATGGACGGGTTAGCGTGCCCAAGTCGCGCGGCTACGTCGGTTATGGGAACACCCGCCCGAAGCAGCAGAGAGGCGTGCGTGTGTCGAAGCTGATGCATGTGAACTTTGAAACCGCGTACCTTTGCCGTCGTGGCAGTGGCGAAACATCGAACGCGAACGATGACAGATTTCAGCCGCGTCCTCCGCCGGAGCATACTGTTTCCGCCCCATAGAGCCTCTTTTTTGGCCGCACTCTGACACTTTGCGCCTGGCGTTCTGCCGGGCGTTCGGCATCCTTGTCTGTCAATTTCCCGACACTTCTCTCTTTGGCTCAGAAACAGGATGCGTTTTAGCACGCTCCAAGCTGTCATTTTGTCGACGCCCTGTCGTGGCATGGTCGTTGCGGATATAGAGGGTGCGCCGGGGCACTCCGGAGAGCTGGGAGCACATGCCGCTTATGGGCTTATTGCTTCGGAGCCCCGAGCGCACCTTTCATGCGGGCACTTTGTTTGGAGATCAAACCATGCAATCACGTACAGGTTATTTGGAGTTTGCTGAGGTAACTATCCGCTCGGAAGCGCAAAACGAAGAGCCTCGGCTGGCGACGTATCGCGAAACGGCCGCCGCAATTGTCTTGGCCCTCGCAGAATCCGATCTGGAGGATAACCCGTCGGATGAGGGTACCTGGGATTGTGAGATCGAATTGCTTGAAGAGGATTACGACGTGAATGCGCAAGTGCCAAACATCGCCAATCCCACGAAACATTAGTCGGTCCAAGTATGCGTACCGTTGCCTCACTTTGGGCGCCCCTTCTGTTCCTCGCCGCAGCGGCAGCAGATGCCGACCAAAGCGCGTTGAACCCTGTCGTAAGGCAAGAAACCATCGACAGGACGATCTGCCTCCCCGGCTATGCAACGGGCGTGCGCCCAGCGACCAGCTACACCAACGGTGTCAAGCAGATGTATTTTCAGCGCGCGCAACTGAACCCGAGGCTGGCCCAGGCCTACGAACTAGACCATATCATTCCGCTTGCGCTCGGCGGACACCCGCGCAATCTCGATAACCTCGCGCTGCAAATTCGGGAAGGTGAAAACGGCGCCAAGAAGAAGGACCGGATCGAGGAGAAGCTGCAATGCCTGGTCTGTTCTGGGCAAGTGACACTTGCCACTGCGCAGCGGGACATCCTGGAGGACTGGCGGGCGGCGTATGACAGGTATGCGCGAGTTAAGTGTCGGCGCCGCTGACTGCTCACGGGCGCCTGGCACTGAAACGGCCCGAAATGATTGCACTGCTTTACACCGGCTTTGGCTAAATCGCGCGCGACCGGCACACAGGATTGGTTGTCAACGAGTTATCTCTATCGGCACACAACGTGCGTGCACCTTTCAGCAGCGCCCGAATTGAGCGTGGTTTGTAAGCTTTTTCGACAACAGGGTGCCGATATGAAAAAACGTATGACCGACTTTTTCCGACGCGGGATGGATGGCCGATGGATATGTACCGAGGCCGCGACCTTTCACCATCCGACAAAAAATATCCTATTCGCCCCTGGGGCGGTATTCGGCCCGGAAGACACTTTTATGGGCGTAAAAGTCGCGAAGTGGCTGGACTCGCTTGTGGATGCACGTCGCGCGGGATTGAGGGTTAAGTTAGAGCCGGCGCCAATAGCTCCGACCACGCGGCAATCGCACCCGGAAGTTCCCTGAGCTTTTCAGTACCCGTTTTAGTACCCGAATTCCTTGTAACTGGGCGGACGGGACAGCACGCATTGGGTTTGCCAAATCGGCAAGTGCCTGTTTTTCCATACGCCAGCACACTGGGTGGACTGGTTATAACGAGCGCCGCCGCGCAACCAGTACGGCATCCTTCGCCACTATCCGGAGCTCGACCATTGAAGCGGTGAGGGGTGACGCGCGACGATTGACGGGAGAAATGATTCACTAAGTCCGTTACGGCAACTCACGCCGACGCGAGAGCGTAGTTGGCTACGGGGTCGCGAAATCCTTTCAGATTGAGCGGCGCGCATCGCCGAAGTGCCGCGCGAATGTCGGCAGACCCGAGCAATTCGGTGGTGCGCTCGTCCACGAGCACATTGCCGTGAGCGGCCTCCGAGCATAGGCGCGAAGCGAGATTCACCGCGGGACCGACTGCGGTGTACTCCAGGCGCGAGGCCCCGCCTATCACACCGACGGTGACGAAGCCACTAGCCGTGCCGACGCCGACGCCCAGTTGCAGATCTCCTTCCGACCAGCGCGCCCTGAGCGCCACGCCGGTTTCGCGGATGCGTTTGGCAAGCTCCAGCGCGCGGTTTGCATGATCCTCGAAGCGGATCGGCGCCCCCACCAGGATCAGCACGCCGTCGCCAGCCTGGTCCTTGATGGTGCCGCCGACGTCCTGGGCTGCCGCGCCGACGGCGTCGTAGTATTCGCGCAATATTCCGATCACCTTTTTCGATTCGGTGGCCGCCGAGAAAGCGGTGAAACCGCGCAGGTCGCAACAGACCACCGAGAGTTCCAGGGTCTGTTCGCGAGTGGCGCTCTTCAGGCCCTGCTCGCGTACCAGTTCCGCCACCTGGGGCGCGAGGAAACGGGACAGGAATTGCGCGCGCTGGCCCTGGATGACGTGGAACTCGATCGCGCCCACCAGGAAGATCAGCAGACCGACCACTGTGAGCACCGGCGCAATTTCCACCGGCGCCACCATGCCGGAAGCCATGAAAGGCCCGGCCGCGGCGAACGCGACCAGGCGCATGCGCTCAGCGATGTCGGGACGCCGCCTGAGCGTAAGGAGGCCCGCGAAAATTCCGAGGAGCAGGGAAACGACGAGGGGCACCGCGAAGAGGAAAAACCCCGGCCCGGGACTGCTGCCGGATAGGGCCGCACCCACGAATTGTTCCGCGCGAACGTACGGGAAGCACAGCGCAAGCACGCCGTAGAGGACGGCGAGTGCCTGTGCGACGCGCAGCAGGTTGTCGGCGAAGCGGGTGGTGAGATTGCGGGCGGGAATGGTGCGCCGCACGCGCAGCACCCATTCGAAGGCGAAGACGAAGTCAAGGACCTCGGGCACGGCAAAAACTCCGCCCCACCACGGGTATGCCTTCGCCTGTATATACGGATGCTCTATTTTCGCGCTCATCACGATCGTAATGCCGACTGCAGTGAGGAAAAGCGAGAGCATGCGGCTGGTGGGCGACTGCCGGTCCGCCACGATGAAAGCAAGCGCCATTCCGAGAGCGACCAGCGAGACGATGATTTGCGGAGTAGTGTCCATTTCAGTCCCGGTCAGTGCACGCGCAAATAGTACCCCGGCGCCGGTGTTTGCGGGGTGTCCGGCCCGACCCGAATCGTCCTGCTATAGTTTCGCAAACAACCGCCTGCTCCCAGACGTGGCCAAGCAACCCAATCCTGATCAGTCGCGGCTCGACCGGGTCGTCGCCGAAGCGCGCCGGCACAGCAACGAGCGCGAGGCGACTTACCGCGAGCGCGCACTCAAACTGTTTCCCTGGATCTGCGGACGATGCGCACGCGAGTTTTCGGGCGTGCGCCTGCGCGAGCTGACTGTGCACCACAAGGACCATAACCACGACAACAATCCGCTGGATGGCAGCAACTGGGAATTGCTCTGCATCTACTGCCACGAAAACGAGCATGCACGCCTCCTGGATGAAGCGGCAAGGACGAGGGGTGGCGGGGAACAGGGCCCGGTGGCCACCCACAATCCGTTCGCCGATCTGCAGGCGAGGTTGGAAGCGAAGAAAAAGAAGTGAGGAACGAGTGGCTGTGGCCGAAAGAGAGTAGTCAGAACCTGGGAGGAGCAAGTCTTGAAATTTGGAATGAGTCGGCAAGTACCCGCTTCGTGGTGCGGCGCGCTTTGGTGCAGGGTGCGCGCCGTAGCGTTTGCGGTTTGCGTCGCGCTGACGTGTCAGGCGCAGGCACAGCAGGCCGAAATCGCGGACCCGGTAGTCGAGGAGGAGCAAACGGCGCGGACCGATGTTCCGCAGTGGGTGCTCGATGGCTCCGCTTTGTTGACCGCTGGCAGGGCGGAAGAGGCGGCGACTCTGTTCGAAAAGTTGCTCGCTGCCGAGCCGGGAAATGCGCCCGCACGCTACTGGCTGGGCGAGGCCTATCTGGCGCAGGGACAGAAGAACAAGGCCAGGGAGGCATTCTCCGCGTCGCTCAAGGCCGACCCCAATCACCAGTTTGCGGTGGACGCGCGCATCCGCCTGGCCGATCCCACCCGGGACGGCGCAGTCGAACCGCAGGTGGTCTTTCCCCGTGCGGGGACCGAAATCAAGGACTGTCCCAAGTGCCCGGCAATGGTCGTGGTCCCCGCGGGCTCATTCGTCATGGGCTATCCGCCCGGCGATTCGGGGCGCTTCCACCAGGAGGGCCCGGTGCGAACGGTGACTTTCGCCAAGCCCTTTGCGATCGGCAAGTTCGAGGTGACTTTTGACGAATGGGATGCCTGCACGGCCGAGAAGCAATGCCCGAAGATTGACGACAAGGGCAGGGGTAGGGGGCGGCGGCCGGCAATGTATGTTTCATGGGATCAGGCGACGGGCTACGCCAGGTGGCTCTCGAAAAAGACCGGCAGGCATTACCGGCTGCTTACCGAAGCCGAATGGGAGTACGCAGCCAGGGCGGGCGCGGAAAGCAGATATCGCTTCTGGGGAATCGCGCCCGACCGGGTATGCACAATTGCAAACGTCTACGACAAGACCGCGAGGAAACAGGACGATACCGGTTACGAGAACCTTCCGTGTGATGATCGCTATGCAGAGGCTGCGCCGGTCGGCTCGTTCAAACCCAATGCTTTCGGTCTTTACGACATGCTCGGCAATGTCAGTGAATGGACCGAGGACTGCCTCCCCACAGGATTGCAATGGCGCGGCGCACCGCTCGATGGCACCGCCAATCTGAAGGGCGACTGCTCGCAGCGCGCCTACCGCGGCGGTTCGTGGTTCGAGAATGAAAAGTACTATATGCGCAGCCCGGACCGTTACAAGTTCATCGGCGCCCGCGACAGCGACCTGGGGTTTCGTGTTGCCAGGATGTTGCCGTAGAAAGCAAGGATGAGGGATGAAGGATGAGGGATAAGGGATGAATCAGGGCCGGAGGCGAGGAATAAATGGAATGGCTGGCATACCGGGGTCCCGGGACGAGAAAAGCCCCAGGTTGCCGATCTGCGGTGGGCGCGCATATACTGGCCCGGACACGGCAGCACAGTCCCAAGAATAGCCGTGACGACAACCAAATCACTACAAGAGGAGATCAGGGCCATGAAGAAATTCGTATTGGGGGCGTTGTACGCCTTGTGCATCGTGAGCTTCCCGGCCGCGGCGCAAGGCACACTAAACTCTTATCAAACCGTAGATATCAAGGCATCGATCTGGACAGTCTGGGACGCGGTCAAGGATTTCGACGGCTTGCACACGTGGCACCCGATGTTTTCGGACGACGAACTCAAGTCCGGTGCCAATGATGAGATCGGTGCGGTCCGTACAATGACGGTGAAGGACGGCCCGAGCTTCGACGAGGAATTGCTGTCCTTCGACCCGGTAGATCGGAAGTTCAGCTACCGGGTCATCGATCCGGCGCCCCTGCCGATTGCCGATTACGTTTCCACTTTCCAGGTGGTGGAGGGCAGGCGCGGTTACACGACGATCCTTTGGCGCAGTTCCTACCGGAATAATTCAGACGGCAAGATGAAGGACGAAGAAGTCATCGCTTTCATCGACGGCGCATATCGTGCCGGCCTGGACAACCTCAAAGCCACGCTCGAAGCACGCTAAGGGCGGTCGGCAAGCAACCCGTCGCGCGCTTGCGCGACGGGCGAATGGTATTCCAGGGCGGTTTCTCGCGGCAGCCAGGCTGCCTTCTTTACGAAATGAAAAGTTCCGGATCGACCGACGCAGCGTTGAGGTAAACGCTGAAGTGCAGGTGCGGTCCGGTGACGCGTCCGCTGGCGCCGACGCTTCCAATGCGTATGCCTGCGGGAACCCGGTCACCGGAATTGGCGGCGATCGCGCTGAGGTGGGCGTAAAGCGTGAGGAAGCCCTGGCCGTGGTCCAGAATCAGCGTTTGTCCAGAGAAGAAGTAATCGCCGATGTCGAGCACAGTGCCAGCGCCCGCGGCAACGACCGGCGTGCCTTCCGGCGCGGCGATGTCCAATCCACTGTGCGGACTGCGCGGCTGGCGGTTGAAAAAACGCCGCTTGCCGAATGAATCGGAGCGCGGTCCTTCGCAGGGTTGCAGCAGCAGCAACGAATCCGGCGCCGATTCGGTGAAGGTCCTCAAAACGCCGCGCAGATGCGTGCGTTCCTGTTCGTGCCGCGCCAAGTCCTCCGGCGTGAGTTCCACCTGCCCCGGCTTTACTTTCAGGTGCTGCGTCGCATAGCGTTTGCGGCCAATCTCCAGTGCGATGGTTTCGGGCGCGCGCTCCGGGCGCTCGACAGTCAGCGGCAGCGCTGCTCCTGCCTTCGCGTCAAGTGGAATGCCCACCACCGCATACCAGCCGGAGGCGTCGCCGGCGACCATAACCCGCTCGCTCTCGAAGCGAGCGAGTGGTGGGGAAGGCTCGGGGCCGAGGTTCACGACCGCAACACCGCCTGGAACCGAAGCAGGACGCGGAAGTCGATTAGCGCGGGCGCGGCCTGGCAACGCGGATGAGGCAGCGACGGTGGCCAGCAAGTGCAGGAAGCTGCGACGGTCCATGAAACGCTAAAGGATGTGGGCCGCGTCATTGTAACTTCACGCGCGTGAGAAAGCCCAGGGCGGATGCGGCTGCAGACGTTTTCAGTCACCGCACAGTGCGATGTGATGAAAGACTTCGAAGCCAGAGGGGCGCCTGGGCCCGCAATGCGGTATAGGGTCCGCGAGCGGATCAGGCGCAGGGCAACTTATGCAAAGCGGAATAAAAATGCCCTGCCCCGAACCTGACTCGGTAAGGGAGGTAACCGAGGGGCGAGGGCAGGGCGGGTTAAAGCGTTGAATTCTGCCGCGCGTCAGAGACTGCGGCCGGTGTGGCGTATCTTCCTGATGAGTTCGGTCATGCGATTGGACACGATGCTTGCAAATGCATCCGACCCGAACGGATCGACTTCCTCGAGGCAACGAAATGGAAAGCTTGCCTCCGTCACCCATACCGAACCGTCCGCCGTCGAGATCGTGAGTGCGTGTGGCTCGGTCGGGCTCGATAATCCTTTTGCGCGAATGTGAATCCGATACTTTTGCGGACGGAGATTATGTTTGATGAGAACGGCATAGGCACGTTGAACTGCAGCGTCCACTTTCATGTAGTACTCGTTTGCCGTCATGGTCGTTCTCCTCTGAACGTCTCTACTCTCCCCGCTCTCTTTTTAGTACGAATCGGAATTTCACGCAAGAGAAAAGATGATTTTTTGGTGTCGTTTTCCGGAGACGCCGTCGCTCGTTGGCGACAGGGTGATGGGGGAAACCACAAGGAGGAAACACGTGCTGAACGGTGAGTGATGAGCGATGAGTGAAGAGTGAAGAGCCATGATTGAAAGATCAAACGGATCACGGAAATCGCAATCCATTTTTACTATTTGCTATTCACCATTAACTATTCCCCCTCACCCTTCACCTTATCTTTCCCCCGTCACTGATTTCCTGCGAGCGCAAACGGAGCTCGCACGTACCGCCGCGGCGGGGCGGCGGCACGCACAGGCAAATGCGCCGGCCGCAGCCGGCACGCTTTCTACTCGACCTTCAGAGCGGCTTCGTTGAGCGTGTTGCCAGCGGCGTCGGAGACCGTGACGGACCAGTCGCCGGCGATGTGCAGTGTCTTGGTCGCCCATGTGCGCCAGGGGCTGCCACCGATACTCAGGTCGACCGGGAACTCCAGGTCGTTTATCTTCCAGACTACGGTCAGCGTTTCACCCGTGCCGCCTTCGACACGGAGCCACAGATACGCTTTTTCGCCCACCGCGAAAGTGGTGGTCTCGTCGGTGATCTCACGATCGACCACGTTCCTGCCGAGCTTGGCGTCGGTTACGAGGTTCTGCCCAAATGCCAGAGCCGGAACGAACAGTGCGAGCATTGCAAAGGCAGCGAAAAGTTTCTTCATTGCAGATCTCCTGTTTCCAGTTGTGTGTCGCCGCCAGGCGACACCCGGCGGTCCGGGGGGAAGGCGGCGCCGCCCCCTTATGACGACGGCAAATGATACTTCGATATTTGTGTTTTCGTACGACCGGATTTACCCCACTCGATTCTCTCCGGCGTGAGACTTCACCCGGCCCGCGAACCACTGGCCGAGCACCAGCAAGCCGACCCCGGCAAGCATGAACGACCATGGGTATCCGACGGCGCTGATGAGCACGCCGCATGCCGCGACGCCGCTCGCCTGGCCCATGAACAGGCTGAACGCGAAGACCGCGATCGCCGTGCCGCGCGCCCGCGGTGCCATCTCGGTGGCCCTGGTCTGCAGCGTATTGTGAAACATGTAGAAACCGAATCCGGAGGCGATGAAGAGGGGTACCGTGGCCTGCCACGCGGGGAGCAACGGCAGTGCCAGGAAGCAAACGAACAGGATCAGGCCGCCTGCCAGCACGAACCCCTTCTCTCCCAGCCGCGCCAGCAACCGGCGCACAAGCAGGCTGTAGATCACGCCGCCGAGGCCAAAGCAGGCTAGCAGTGCGCCGATGATCAGATAGGACAGGTCGAAACGTTCCTTGAGATACGCGCCGCCGTAGGCGAACGCGCCATAGAACAGCGCGCCTTCCAGGAACACTGTCAGCATCACGGTGCGCACCCAGCTGTCGCGCAGCACGTCGGCGTAGGCACGCAGCACGCCGGTTCGTGATCTCACGGGCGCCGCCGCACGGCGCGACTTGCGATCTTCCGCAAACAACACCACGCTGACGCCGAGGAACACGGCGGCGAGCACGTAGAACACCTCGCGCCAGCTCACGAACTCCGCCAGCGCACCGCCGAAAGCGGGACCGATGATCTGCCCGAGGAGAATGAATCCGAGAAAACGGCCGAGCGTGGCCTGGCGCTTCTCGTATGGCGTGTTGTCGCCGATCCATGCGAGCGACAGGGGAACGATGGCGGCGGCGCCGATTCCGGTGGCGAAGCGCAGCCACGTGAGCGCATGCAGCGAGGGCGCAAATGCGCAACCGAGCGATGCCACCGCGGCGATCAGCACGGCGCCGCCGACAGTCCTCAGTTTGCCGACGCGGTCGCCGAGCGGGCCGTGAACGATCTGAAACAATCCATAGGCGAGCGTGAACGCGGTCACCACCATCGAAGCGGTCGTGACCGGAACCGCAAAATCCTCCGCGACTGTCGGCAGCAGCGCATCGAAAAGCCGCAGGTTGGCGCCGGAGACGAACGCGGCGGCGGCGAGTGCGAAGAAGGCGGAATTCATGGCATGTGGAAGACTGCGATTCTGCCCGGGAATGCCGGTGGAATCGAGGTGTTTCGAACGCTGCGCCCGGTGCCAACAATCAGGCCACTTGCGTTCTGCTGTTGTCCTTTGCATCCGCTCAACGGCGGCAGGTCATCTCTGGGGCAGAATAAAAAAGAGAGGGCCGTGAAGGCCCTCGAATACCAAGGAGATAATGGAGTTGAGCAGCAGGCGCAGGCGGAATTACAGGTGACCCCGGTCGCTCCAGTTGCGCGCATAGATGTTGCGCAGGTCGCCGGCCGCGCCGTGCAATTCGCGCCGCGCCGCCGCCAGTGCAACGGTGCCACTCGGGCGAACCTTTTCGAGTGCCTTCCCAAGAATGCCGAATAGGTCTTTCATGATTGACCTCCAGATCGTCTAACCGCGGCGCACAAGCGCCGGATATGTAGACAATCTAGTAGTCGGGCCATCGCGTGAGAAGGCCGCGCCCGGGCATAGCATCTATGCCCTCCGCGCATCATTGCCCGCGGGGTTAGAATGCTCTCCAATTTCAAGGCCAGACACCGGCAGATGCCGGCCGATTGCACACAAGATCAAGGAGGAGAATATGAACGCACAACAAACTTCGGGCGCTTCCGCCAGCCCGATCGGCAGGTGGCTGGCGATCGTTGGGCTGGTTCTGGCTGTGGCATGTGCGGCGGGAGCGGTGCTGTCCGGATTCGGCTACCGCCTCGATCTGTGGCATTTCCGCACCGGCTTCATGATCATCCGCTGGGCCTTCTACGGCGCGCTCGCGGCGGTGTTGCTGTCGTTCGTCGGCCTGATCTTCGCCAGGGGCAAACCGCGGCAGATTCTGGTGGCCGGTTTGCTCGGACTCGTAGTCGGCGCGGTGACGGCGTATGTCCCGTGGAGCTGGAAGCAGACCCTGGATTCGTATCCCTACATCCACGATATCACCACCGACGTCCGGGATCCGCCGAAGTTCGTCGCAGTGGTCACGCTGCGCAAGGAAGGTGATCACACCGTGGAATACGACGGGCCGGAGGTGGCCGAGCAGCAGCAGCAGGCCTACCCCGACATCATGACGCTGATCATTCCCACGGAAAAGGACAGGGTTTTCGCGGCTGCCGAGGCGGCGCTTCGCACCATGAAACTGAAGGTGGTCGACGCGAACCCCGCGGAAGGGCGGATCGAGGCCACCTACACCAGCATGTTCTACGGTTTCACGGACGATGTCGTGGTGCGGATTGTCGCGGACGGCGCCGGCAGCAAGGTGGATGTGCGCTCCAAGTCGCGCGTGGGGCGCAGCGATATCGGCCAGAACGCCAAGCGCATACGCACGTTCCTGCGGGAGCTGCGTTCCCAACTATAACGAGCAGAGTGGGGCTCCCGCGGGAGCCCGTTACAAACGCACCACAAAGACGCGATAGGTGTTCCGGAAGGAATCGGCCGCCCGGCAATGACGTATCGGTCCACCATGACTGTCTTGCCGATTCCCGCATCAAACGGAGTGGTTTTTTCCTGCCATCACGGTTGGATTATCGAGTCCTGTTCCTTACCATTGCGGTTCAGGCCGCGCAGGCCATGTCCATCGGCGTCATGTCCAGCTGCACGCTATGCTAACCCGAGGATTACGCGCAAACTAGGCATTCGATTCGCCGCTTCAAGCCTGTCTGGGACTTACTGGAAACAGGGGGAGGTCGGTCATGTCACCGTCGCAAACTCTCGCATTTCTGGGCGCACTAGTCGTTCTATCCGGGTGTGCCGCCACTCCCAATGCCTCACTGCATGAGTCCATCGCTGGCAATGCCGAGCAGCGGATGCCGCGCAAGATGTTGCTGCTGCCGCCCGATATCAGGGTGCACGAGATTTCCGCCGGTGGGGTCGTGGAGCAAGTGGACGACTGGACCATCAGCGCCAGCAACCACGCGATGAAATCCTTACGCGAGATCGAAGGTTCGAAGAGCTTGTTTGAGCTCAAGGAAACACCGGCACTGACGGACGCCGAGAAACAGGCCCTCGATCAGCATCTGGCGCTCTACGAACTGGTGGCCGGCAGCGCCGACTTTTCGAAATCGGGACCGTTCGCGCCGTGGCGGGAGCGGGCGAAGAACTTCGACTTCACGCTCGGCCCCGGCCTCAGAGAACTGGCCGAGCGCAGCGACCTCGACGCCGCGATCATCGTAATCGGTTCCGACTATATTTCCAGCAGCGGACGCAAGGCGACCATGGCGCTCGGCATCCTGGCGGCGGCCCTGACCGGGGTGGCCGTGATTCCTGTCGGCGGCACCGCGTACGTTTCGGTCGGCGTGGTGGACATGAGGACCGGCAATCTGCTGTGGTTTGCCACCAGCCGCGGGCAAACCAACGATCTGCGCCAGGAGCAGCAGGTGCGTGCGGTACTCGACAAGCTATTTACTGGCTACCCGGGTGCGACCCCGGCGAAGGCAGCAGATGCCGGCAAGTAGACAGCACGCCTGGGGAGCGGTCGTGCTGATGGTCGCTACCGCAACGGCGGTTGCGGCGACTGCGGCGATCAGGCCTTTTTCCGGTGGCGAGTCAGCGAAACCCGAGTCCGGAGAGGAACAAAGGGTCTGGGGCCAGGCGCATGAGTTCGCGGAGGCGATCCGCAAGAGCGACGTGTTCTATCGGGACGAGTCGGCGACCGCCTACGTCCAGGAAGTGATGGATCGTCTGTTTCCCGAGTTCGGGGGCGGCATCCGGGTGCAGGTAGTGCAGGCTCCGCAGTTGAATGCTTTTGCGATCCCGGATGGCCACATTTACGTGAACCTCGGCCTGCTTTCTCGTTTCCAGAATGAAGCGCAACTTGCCACCGTTTTGGCGCACGAAGGCGCCCACTTCACGCATCGCCATGGATTCCGCAACCAGCAGAACCTGAAAGGTAGTACCGCCTTCGCCTCGGTGGTCGGAATGCTCGGCGTGCCAGTCCTTCCGCAACTTGTCGCCGTGTCGTCCATCTTCGGCTTCTCCCGCGAAATGGAAACCGAGGCGGACACGGTCGGCTACGAGCGCCTCGCGCGGGCAGGATACGACGTGCGGGAATCGCCGAAGGTCTTCGAGCACCTCGCGCGCGAGATCAAGGCCGAGGGCATCGATGAACCGTTCTTCTTCGCCAGCCACCCGAAACTCAAGGAGCGGGTCGACAACATGACCCGGCTGTCGGCCAAGGCGCCGGCGGGCGGCGCCGGCGGCGCGCGGGCCGATTACGCGAAGCGCATGGCGAAAGTTCGCGTAGACAACCTCGAGAGCCAGCTTTCGATGGGGCGAGCGAAGTCGGCGCTGCTGATGCTCGAGGACCCGGAACACCTGACCGAGCTACCGCCGCATGCGCAGTACTACCTTGGCGAAGCTTACCGTTTGCGTGGCGGGGAGGGCGACTCACTGCGCGCCGAGCAGGCCTACCTGAAGGCAGTTGCGTCCGCGCCCGCATTTGCGCCGAGCTACCGGGCGCTCGGCGTGCATTACCTCAAGGCCGGCCAATATAGCGAGGCGGTCAATCGGCTTTCCCGCTATCTCGAGCTTGCGCCGGAGGCTACGGACCGCAAGTACGTGCAGAACTATATACAGATCGCTGAGAAGAAAAGGGGAGGACAGCCGTGAGAAAGTTGTTTCTTCTGGTCGTGCTTGCGAACCTCGCCGGTTGTGTGACGCCCCCGGCGCGCGTGGACGTGCCGCTTACCGAAGCTCCCGACAAGTCGTACACCGTGGACCTTCCGGTGGGCTGGATCCGGCACTTTGCCCAGGACAAGACGCTGCTCGTAAGCCGCGACGGCTTCCTGCTGCAGACCATCGGGGTCACCCATCGGCCGGCGGACCAGGCCTTTCCGAAGACCAAGAAAGCCGCGTCCGAGAACATGCTGCCATCGGAGCTGGCCGAGTTGCAGATTGCGGAGATGAAGACCGAGACCGAGCAGATGGCGGCGCTTACGGTGATCGAAAACGAACCGGCCACAATCGATGGCCGCGACGGTTTCCGCGTGCGTGTGCGCTACCATACTCGGCGTGGCCTGGAGATCCACCGGGTGACCTACGGCGTGCCCGACAAGTCCGGTTACTACCGCATCGAGTACGTCGCGCCCAAACTGCATTATTTCGATGCGACGTTCGCGGATTTCGAGAAAGTTGTATCGTCCATGCGCATTGCCGGCGATGGCAAGGTCGCCGCGAAGGGAAATTAAAGGACCATCGGCTTGCCGTCCTGCAGCGTCAGCCAGCCGCGCGCAATCCGGTAGATCACCCAGATTCCCGCCCCGACGATGACGATCCAGGCGATGGGGATGCCGATGATCGTGAGGAACAGCACGATCCCGATCAGTATCCACATCAGCGCATACCAGAACGTACGGATCTGCCAGCGGAAGTGGGATTCCAGGAACGTGCCGCGGGCATTCGGCTGATTCACGTAGTTGACGACGACGGCGATGATCGAGGGAATTCCGAACACGAAAGCGCCGACTACGGTTATCGCGCTGGTCAGGCCGATCAGGATGCTCAGCGCGTGCAACCCGTAGATGATGTGGGTGGTGGTGGTGAGCGACGGATCCGGGGTCTTTGCAGACGCTCCGGTGTCGCTAACTATCACTTCCGTTTCTGCCATGGCATCAGGTTCCTCTGTAAGTAGTCAAACGCCGTCGCTTCATGTCACTCCGGCGGCGCGCGCGGTCTCCAGCCTGCGCGTGCGCCGGCTTGCGTACCGGATGCGGGCATTCTCCAGATAGAGATAAATCACCGGCGTGATGTAGAGCGTCAGGATCTGGGAAACCATCAAGCCGCCGACCACCGCGAGACCGAGCGGCTGGCGCGCTTCGGCCCCTGCCCCGATTGCCAGTGCAATCGGAAGCGTGCCCATCAGTGCCGCCATGGTGGTCATCATGATCGGCCGGAAGCGGATCAGGCAGGCATCAAAAATGGCCTGCGCCGGCGGCTTGCCCTCGCTGCGCTGCGCTTCGATGGCGAAGTCGATCATGAGGATCGCGTTCTTCTTGACGATGCCGATCAGCATTATCAGACCGACAAAGCCGTACATGTTGAGGTCCATCTTGAACAGCAGCAGCGTCAGCAACGCGCCGAATCCCGCCGTGGGCAATCCCGAAAGAATCGTGACCGGGTGGATGTAGCTCTCGTAGAGGATGCCGAGGATAAGGTAGATCACGAATACCGACATCAGAAGCAGCAGCCCCATTCCGGTCAGCGACGACTGGAACGCCTGCGCCGCACCCTGGAAACTGCCGACCATCGTCGGCGGGATGCGCAGCTCCGCGACCACGGCATTCACCTGCGTGATCGCCTGGGAAAGCGCAACTCCCGGCCTGAGGTTGAACGAGATGGTGACGGCCGGGAGCTGGCCCTGGTGGCTGATGGTGAGCGGGCTGACGCCGCCGACCACCTTCGCCACCGCTGCGAGCGGCACAAGTGCGCCGGTACTGGAGCGCACGTACAGAAGCGACAGGGCCTCGGGGCTGGCCTGATACTGCGGCGCCAGCTCCAGGATCACCCAGTAGTCGTTGCTCGGCGTGAAGATTGTCGAAACCTGGCGCGCCCCATAGGCGCTGTAGAGCGCGTCCTCGATCTGCTCGGCGGTGACGCCGAGCGTGGACGCCTTGTCGCGGTCGATCTCGACCTTTACGGTCGGATTGGTGATCTGCAGGTCGCTGTTGACGTCCTGGAAATCGGGCAGCGAGCGCAGCTTGTCTACCAATACGGGTGACCAGTGGTACAGCACCGCCGTGTCTGCATCCTGCAGCGTGTACTGATATTCGCTCTTGGTGAGCCTGCCGCCGATGCGGATCAGCGGCAGGTTCTGCAGGTAGACCTTCATGCCGGGGATGGCGGTGAGCTTCGGCCGCAGTTCCTGGATGATCTCATCGGCGGGGAGACGCTCCTTGTAGGGCTTCAAGCGCACGAAAACGCGCCCCAGGTTGAGCGTCTGGCTGGAGCCGGAGGACGACGGCCCCATGAAAGCCATGACCGCATCCACGTTCGGGTCGGCGCGAATGATGTTGGCGGCCATGCGGTGCTTCTCCGCCATGGAGTCGAAGGAGATGTCCTGCGCCCCCTCGGTGAACGCCAGCAGCTGGCCGGTATCCGCACTCGGCAGGAATCCCTTGGGAATAATGACGAACAGATATGCCGTGACCGCGAACACCGCGACAAACATCGCCATGACCAGGCGATGCCGGGTCATCGCCCAGCGTAGCGTGACTTCGTAGAAATTGCGCATGGCATCGAACGTGCGCTCGCTCAAGCGGTACATGCGGCCGTGGTTTTCGTGTTTCGTGGGGCGCAGCCAGCGGCTGCACAGCATCGGCGTGAGCGACAGCGACACGAAGCCGGACACCAGCACCGCCGCCATGATGGTCACCGCGAACTCGTGCAGCAGCCTGCCGAGCACGCCGCCCATGAACAGCACGGGAATGAAGACCGCGGCCAGCGACAGCGTCATGGAGACGATGGTGAAGCCGACCTCGCGCGCGCCGTCGAGCGTCGCCTGCATAGCTGTCTTGCCCATTTCCAGGTGGCGGTTGATGTTCTCCAGCATCACGATGGCGTCGTCCACGACGAAGCCCACGCACAAGGTCAGTGCCATCAGGGAGAGATTGTCCAGGCTGTACCCCATCAGGTACATCACCGAGAACGTGCCGATGATAGACATCGGCAGCGACAGGCTGGGGATCAGCGTGGCAGAAAGGTTGCGCAGGAACAGGAAGATCACCAGCACCACCAGGGCGAGCGCCAGTAGCAGCGTGAACTGCACGTCGTGCACCGACTCGCGGATGGACTGGGAGCGGTCATAGAGGATCTCGATGCTAATGCCGGGCGGTACCTGTGCCTGGAATGTGGGTAGCAGCTTCCTGATCGAGTTCACCACCTCGATGGTATTGGTGCCGGGCTGGCGCTGGATCGCCAGCAGGATGCTGCGCCGGTCGTTGTACCAGGCGGCGAGCTTGTCGTTCTCCACGCCATCCACCACCCGCCCGAGTTCCGCCAGCCGCACCGGCGCGCCGTTGCGGTAGGCGATCACGACCGGGCGGAACGAGGCGGCATTGGTGAGCTGGCCGTTGGTTTCCACGGTGTAGGCGCGGTGCTGGCCGAACAACGTGCCGGTAGGCAGGTTGGAATTCTGGCGGCCGATTGCTTCTGCGACCTCGTCGATGCCGATGCCGCGCGAGGCCAGTGCCTTGGGGTCGAGCTGTACCCGCACCGCGTACTTCTGCGATCCCAGTACCTGCACCTGCGCTACGCCGCTGGTGGTGGAAATGCGCTGCGCCAGGAGTGTCTGTGCGTATTCGTCCACCGTGGAAAGCGGCAGCGTCGTAGAGGTGAGCGCGAGGTAGAGGATCGGCGAGTCCGCGGGATTGACCTTGCGGAACGAAGGTGGCGCGCTCATTTCCCTCGGCAACTGGTTCAGCGCGCGCGAAATCGCTGCCTGCACATCCTGCGCGGCGGCGTCGATGTTGCGGTCCAGGGCAAATTGGATCGTGATGCGGGTATTGCCCTGGGCGCTCAGGGAATCCATCGAGTCCAGCCCGGCGATGGTGGAGAACTGCTTCTCCAGCGGCGTGGCCACGGCCGAAGCCATGGTCTCAGGGCTGGCGCCGGGCAACGCGGCGGTCACGGCGATGGTGGGATAGTCGACGTTGGGCAGGTCCGCCACCGGCAGAAGGCGGTAGCTGAACACGCCGAAAATCAGGATGCCGATCATGATCAGACCGGTCATGACCGGGCGGCGCACGAACACTTCGGCGACGTTCACGATGCTTTTTCCGCGCTCTTGACGCTGACCCTGGAGCCGGGCAGCAGCCGCGAGGCGCCGTCCGTCACCACCGTCTCGCCTGCCTTGAGTCCGGATTCGATCACCGCATCTTCACCGTCGGTGCGCCTGACCGCGATAGGGCGCATCTCGGTGCTGGAATCCTCCCTGACGACGTACGCGTACGGGCCATTGGGTCCGGTCTGAACCGCCTGTGCGGGCACCACCAGCGCGTTCTCCTCGTCGCGCAGCGTGATCCACGTGTCCACGTACTGACCCGGCCAGAGCTGCTTGTCCTCGTTGGCGAATATCCCGCGCAAGCGGATGGTGCCGGTAGTGGCGTCCACGGTGTTGTCGGCGAAGGCGAGCTTGCCAGGAACCATTTTTCCCTTCTCGACTTCAGCTTCGATGCGCATCGGCGCCTTGGCCTTGTTGGCGCGGATTTCAGGCAGATGCTGCTCTGGCACCGCGAAGCTGACGTAGATCGGCGAGATCTGGTTGATGACCACCAGCGCAACGGTATCGTTGCCCTTGACCAGGTTGCCCTCGCTGAGCAGCACCTTGCCGGCGCGCCCGCCGATCGGCGCGCGGATTGTGGTGTAGGCGAGGTTGACGCGCGCCGACTCGACCGCAGCCGCCGCGGCATTGACGCCGGCCTCGGCGGAATGATAATTCGACGCCACCTGCGCATAACCCTCGCGCGAGACGAAGTTCTGCGCCAGTAGTTCCTGGTAGCGCTCTTCCTGTCCGCGCAGGTACTCGAGCTGCGCCTGGCCCTGCGCAAGATTGGCCTTGGCCTGCGCCAGCTGCGACTGGTAGGGCTTGGGATCGAGCTGGAACAGCAGGTCGCCCTTGGCCACGTCCTGGCCGTCGCGCACGTAGGCCCTGACGATCTGGCCGTCCACTCGCGCCTTCACCGCCACCGAGGCGACGGTTTCGACATTGCCGATGGCGTGCAGCCGCAGCGGCATGCGCTTCTCGACGGCCTGCGCGACCAGGACCGGAATCGCGGGCGGCGTCTTCTTCGCCTCGGCCTGCGCATTGTTCTTGTCGGAACAGCCGGCCAGCACGCAGACGGCAAGAGCAGCGGGTAACGCGCACCACAATGCGCGTGCCGGGAAAGAATCAGGCTTCGAAGTTGTGCGAGTGGTCATGACCGTTTCGGATTGCGCAGGGCGCGGAGCGGACCGGAGGACCGGGACGACGGGACCGCCGCTGCCGTGCGAAGGCGCTATTTTGCGCTTATTGGTAGCGCAGTGCATCGATAGGCTTCAGGTAAGCGGCCTTGCGCGCCGGGTACAGGCCGAAAAATATTCCGACAGCAGCGGCTACGGCGAAGGCGAGCACGATGGAACCGGAGGTGACGACCGCCGTGGTCTGCGCCGTCCTCTCGGCAAAAAAGGCGCCGCCGACCCCGAGCACCACGCCGACGCAGCAGCCGATCACCGAAATGATGATGGCCTCCAGCAGGAACTGCAGCAGGATATCGCGGCGGCGCGCGCCGATCGCCATGCGGATGCCGATCTCGCGGGTGCGCTCGGTCACCGACACCAGCATGATGTTCATGATACCGATGCCGCCGACCAGCAGCGACACCGACGCGATCACTCCCAGCATCAGCGACATCACCTTTGTGGTCGCGGCGGCCGCATTGGCCGCTGCAGTAAGGTTGCGCACCGTGAAGTCGTTCTCGGCATCGACGTTGAGACGATGGCGTGCGCGCAGGAGTTCCGTGATGTCGCGCTCGACCCGCTCCATGAGCTGCGCCGAAGCCGCCTGCACCATCATGAAGCGCACCGTGCCCAGGAACTGCGAACCGAACAGCTTGCGCTGCGCGGTCGTGACCGGCACCAGGATGGTGTCGTCCTGGTCGCGTCCGTCGAGGCTCTGGCCCTTGCGCGCCAGCAGGCCGATGACCAGGTAGGGGCTGTTCCTGATGCGGATGGTTTTTCCCACCGCATCTTCGTCGCCGAACAGGACGTTCGCCACCGTCGCGCCGAGCAGCGCCACGCGGCTGGCGGAGCGCAAGTCGTAGTCGGTGAACCTCTCGCCGGATGCGAGCGGCCATTCGCGCACGTCCAGGTAACTGGGCGACGTGCCGTATACCTGCGTGCTCCAGGTGCTGGCGCCGTAGATGACCTCGGAATTGCCGGGTTGCACCGGCGCCACCGAGGACACACCGGGCAGTTCGGCGATTGCGTCCGCGTCCAGAAGCGTCAGGGTCGGCACGCTGCCGGAGCCCATCCGCAGTCCGCCGGCGGTGGAGCCGCCGGACAACACGATAAACAAATTGCTGCCCATCGAGGCGATGGTCTGGTTCACCAGCATTTGTGCGCCATGGCCGACTGCGAGCATTGCCACCACGGCCGCCACGCCGATGACCATGCCGAGCATGGTAAGGAACGTGCGCAGGCGGTTGGCGCCCATCGCCGACCAGGCTTCGGCGAGCATCGACAGGATCATGCGGGTACCTGCATTTCTTCGGCGACGACAGCGCCGTCGTGTTCCACGATGCCGTCACGGAAGCGCACCAGCCGGTGCGCGAAAGCGGCGATCTCCCGATCGTGGGTGACCAGCACCACGGTGATGCCTTCGTCGCGGTTCAACTGCGTGAACAGATTCATGATCTCGGCACCGGTGTGCGTGTCCAGATTGCCGGTGGGTTCGTCCGCGAGAAGCAGTCGCGGTCGGGTGGCGAGCGCGCGGGCGATCGCGACCCGCTGTTGCTGTCCGCCGGATATCTGGTTCGGAAAGGACTGCACGTGCCCTGCCAGGCCGATGCGCTCGAGAAGTGTGACGGCACGGGCGTTGCGTTCGTCGCGCCCCATGCCGGAGTACACCAGCGGCAAGGCAACGTTGTCCGTGAGCCGCGCGCGCGGCAACAGGTTGAAACCCTGGAATACGAAGCCGATGGTGCGGTTGCGCAACTTTGCGAGCTGGTCGCTGCCAAGCTGTCCGGTATCGGCTCCATCGAGAAAGTACCTGCCGCTGGTCGGCTGGTCCAGGCAGCCGAGAATGTTCATGAATGTGGATTTGCCGGATCCCGACGGACCCATGATGGCGACGAACTCGCCGGGCTCGATGACGAGGTTGACGTCGTGGAGCACCGGGAAGACGCCGGCCTCGGTTTCATAGCTCTTGTGAAGATGCTCGATGCGCACCAACGGGTTCGCCATCAGAACAGCCTCGTGCGCGGACCGGTGGGCGCGGTTTGCGGGCGCGGCGTCGCGCTGAGGTCCTCGAGGACCACCATGTCGCCTTCGCGCAAATCGCCGCCGGTGATTTCAGTGACGCGGCCGTTGGTGATGCCGCTCTGGACCGTGATGGCTTCGATCTTGCCGCCGCGCAGCACGTACACCTGTGCTCCTGCCACGCGCTTGCGCGAGCCCGCCGCCTGCGCGGTGGGCATGCGTGCGCCCTCGGTCGTGGTGGCGGGGCGGAAACGCAGTGCCGCACTCGGCACCATCAGCACGTCTGTCTTGGTCTGAGTGGTGACGGTGATATAAGCGGTCATGCCCGGCAACAGGATCTCATCGGGGTTGTCCACCGATACCACCACGTTGTAGGTGACGACGTTGCTGGTGATGGTGGGATTGAGCCGGATCTGCTTGACCTTGCCCTTGAACTCGCGCTCCGGGAAGGCGTCCACGCGGAAGTCCACTTCCTGGTCGATGCGGATTGTGCCGACGTCGGCTTCCGCGACCGCCGAATTGATCTGCATCTGTTTGAGGTCCTGCGCGATCTTGAACAGCACCGGCGCCTGCAGGCTGGCGGCGACCGTCTGCCCGACATCCACCTGGCGATCCACGACCACGCCGGAAACCGGCGAACGGATCACGGTGTAGTGCAGGTTGGCCCGGTCCCTGCTGTGCTGCGCCTCGAACACCTGCACCTGCGCCTGCGCCGCTTCGCGTACCTGCACCGCCTGGTCCATCTCCTGCCTGGAGATGTATTCCTGCGCAAACAGTTGCTGAAACCGCTCCTCGTTCGCGCGCGCCAGTTTGAGCGAAGCCCGCGCGCTGGCGAGGTTGGCGAGCGTCTGTTGTTCGGTCGCGATCAGCAGCGCGGGATCGAGTTCGGCGAGCACCTGACCGGCCTTGACGCGCTGGTTGAAGTCCGCGTACAGCTTGGTCACGCGTGCGGAAATCTGCGAGCCGACGGTGACCAGCACCACCGGATTGAGCGTGCCGTTGGCGGAAACGCTTTGCACCAGCATGCCGCGCTCGACCGGCCGGGTGCGGTAGCGCTGTTCTGCCGGCATCTCGGAATTGTTTCTCCACAGCCAGATCGCGGCGCCCGCGCCGGCGAGCAGCAGCAGTATCGACGGAGAGCTTCACCCAGAGCGAAAGGTTCGGTTTGTTCATTTGCGTAGCGCGGAACGCGTGGTATCGATCAACACGGTGTCGGCGTTGCCCGGCAGCGACGCCAGGTCGAGCGTGCCGAGCGCGCTGGCGAGCGCGGCCTTGGCGAGATGCCAGTTGTAGCGCGTCTGAACGGACTGGAAACGGGCGGCGGCGGCCGCCGATTGCGCATTGAGCAGGTCGATCAGCGTGCCGGCGCCGGCCTTGTAGCGTCCGCGCGCGACGTTCGCGGGATTCCAGTGCGCTTTGCAGCAGGTCCTCGGCATTGACCAGCGCGGTGCGCTCGGTGGCCAGCGCCTGGTATGCACGCCACACGTCCAGCGATACCTGATTGCGCAACTGATCGCGGTCGGCTTGGCTCGCTTCGACCTGGATCTCGGCGGAGCGGATGTCGTAGGTGTTGCGGTATCCGGTGAACAAGGGAATGCTCACCCTGATTCCCACCGCGCCG
>CAWBMN010000012.1:0-4900 GCA_963789945.1 uncultured beta proteobacterium
GTACGCGGCTCATCACGTGTGCCGCCTTGAGCGGGAAATTGTGTTCGAGCCAGTCCTTGAACAGGTCCTTGACCTCCCAAGGCAGCCTCATCAGGGTGTACCCGGCCCGGTCCGCACCCGCCTCGTGTGCCGCTTCGAGCACTGCCTCGATTCCCGAATCGGTCAGAAACGGCACCACCGGCGCCACCATGACCCCGGCCGGCACGCCGGCCTTCGTCGGTCTCCGGACCGCCTCGATGCGCCGCGCCGGCGCCGCAGGGCGCGCGGTTCCATGCGCCGGGCTATATCGTGGTCCAGTGTGGTGACTGAAATATAAACCTGAACCAGATTCTTCGCCGCCATCGGTGCCAGGATATCGAGATCGCGCTCCACCATGGCGTTCTTGGTGATGATGGCACAGGGATGGTTGCAGGCAGCCAGCACTTCCAGGATCGAGCGCGCGACTTTCCATTCGCGTTCCACCGGCTGATAGGGATCGGGTATCGGCCCCGATCGTGATGCAATCGCAGGTGTAACCCGGCCTGCCAAGCTCCGCCAGCAGCAACTCCGCCGCGTTGGTCTTGGCAAATAGCCGGGTCTCGAAATCCAGCCCCGGTGACAGGTTCAGGTACGCGTGCGACGGGCGGGCGTAGCAGTCGACACAACCGTGCTCGCAACCACGGTAAGGGTTGATCGACTGGGTGAAAGGAATGTCGGGCGATTGGTTGCGGGAAATGATGCTGCTGGCTCGCTCCACGGTGACGATGGTCCGGGGACGGCCAGGCTCCTCCTCCAGCGGCGTGTCCCAGCCGTCGTCGAAATCCTCGCGCGCATCTTTCTCGAAGCGCCCTTCGGGATTGAGGGTGGCACCGCGGCCCTTGTGGGCCTCGCCATGGTCACCGGCTACCGTCTTCATCGCCATACTGTACATTTAAACAGTATTTCGTCCAAGAGGGAAGTGCGCCGAAAAGAACCTCGTACTTCATGACAGTCCCATCATCCGGATCGCGGCCTTGCAAAGTTCGGCTTCGGGGCTGGCGAACGCATCCAGGATGCTGAAGTGGTTGTGTTCCGGACAGGGAATGTCTCCGGCGATGACGTCGCGCCAGTTGTTGGCCAGCAAGGCATGCTGCTCCTTGAATCCGCCGATCTCCCGTCCGCCGACTGCGATGTATAGCGGCGCCTTGCTGGCAGGTTGCACTGATGCCGGGCTGACCTTGAGCGCCTCGGCCTCGGTCAGCCGCACGTCCACGTTGATCGAGGGCGTGCGCGCAATCGGCACCACGTCGTATATGCCGCTGACGGAAATTCCGCCCTGCATCACTCTTTCCGGCAAGCCGCGGGAGTAGCGCGGCCAATGCGCCGCCATGCACATTGCGGTGAGATGCCCACCCGCCGAGTGTCCCGCCACGAACATTCGATTGCGCGGCGAGCCAACTTCGCCGGCATTGCGATAGAGCCACGCCCCAGCCTTCAGGCACTGCAGCACGATTTCCTCGACTTTCACCGACGGGCACAGGGAATAGTTGATCGCAGCGACGGCACACCGGCGTTGACGAAGGGCGCCGCGACGAAGGAATGATCCTTCTTGTCGAGCGAACGCCAGTAGCCCCCATGGATGAACATAAGGAGCGCTTTGGCCTCCCCGCGCGGCCGGAAGAGGTCCATGGTTTCCATGCGATGGTCGCCGTAGGGCACGTCCAATTCGACGTCCAGTTCACGACGCACCAGGGCCGACCGGGCCGCCCAGCGGTCAAAAAAACTCTGGAACTCCGGGACCGCCGCCCGGTTGTTGTACAGGGATTCGTAATATGTGCCGTCTTGGATCATGGCAACCTCCGTGTTTTTATTTTTACTGTTTATATTGAGAAACTTACCAGTGGGTAGTCCGTCGTGACGATGTCTATGGATTCCCCAATCATGCAGGAATCGGCAGCAGATGAGAATTCCCCGGAGGCTTGTTTCGGGTCCCGGAACGATCAGACGGCTTGCCGCTCCACCCATTTGGGCGAATGATTCACTGCAGCATGCAGGCGCTTCGTTCCGCACGGAGCGGATTTCCGCGCGGGCGCCAATCGAGTCTTCAGGGAGACACGTCATGTCATCAAGAATGCGATGGAGCCGCCTTTTCCTTGCACTGGTGGCCGTAATTCCGATACATGTCCAGGCACAGGTCAAGATGTTTGAACCGGAACGTGTCGGGCGCTGGTATATGTCCGGGGTGATAGGTGCCTTCAATGAGGAGACCAACTCGCAACTTGCCAACCAGGACGGCCAATTCGGTGTCGCAATCAGCGGCGGCTACCGGCTTTCGCCTCACGTCGCCCTTGAAATCGACGGGCTGTTCGCGTCCCAGCGCATCGACACGCCAGCGACGATTCCCGGATCGGCGTTGGGTACTGTTGATGGTCGTGCCAGTCTGTATAGCGGCGGACTGGGTGAGCTCTGGTGAAATTCATCCTGCCGCTGGATCGGATCGAGCTGTACCTGGGCGGCGGGCTTGGCGTCTATACCACGACGCTGTTGGTCGAAGGCAGCCTCCTGGGTGCACGCACCGCGCTGTCGGAAATCGACACCGACGTCGGTTTTCAGGCGGTAGCCGGCGCGGATTTCTTCGTCTCGCGCCATATTTCCGTGGGCCTGGAGTACCGGCGGCTCAAGCTCGACGCGAATCTTGGCGCGCTCGTCCCGGGTGACCTCGACATGGGCGGGGATTTCCTTTTTGCCACCATGCGCGGCCACTTCTGAGCACGGGCGCGATGGTTACGCCTCAGCACAACGCGACTGTGGGGAAGCGGCTTTTTTGATAGCCTTCGATTTATTGTGGGAAACTTCCGGCTCACCGGAACATTCACCGTGGCCAGGTGATGCGCGGTGTTGAATGGTCGGGCGGACAAGAATTCAGTCTAAAAAGCCGCGGAGCAAAAACAAAATGTTCAAGCAATTCAAAATCAACTCGAAAGACTTCGACGGTCCGGTGCTGGTGACGGGGGCGGGCGGCTGTATCGGCGCCTGGGCGCTGTCGCTCCTCGTAGACGCCGGCGTGACGGTGGCGGCGATGGACCTCAGCGAAGACAAGCGCAGGCCGAAGCTGCTGATGGCGGATTCCGAGATCGCCGGGGTGCCGTGGCTGACCGGCGGTATCGCCGATCCGGTGGCGGTCATGAACGCCCTGAAGACCAGTGGCGCAAGGGCGATCATCCACCTTGCCGCCCTGCAGGTGCCGTTCTGCAAGGCCGATCCGATTGCGGGCGCCCGGGTAAACGTGGTCGGTACCGTGAACATTTTCGAGGCCGCACGAAAATTCCGCGTCAAGCGCATTGCCTACGCCAGTTCGATCGCTGCGCACGGGGTGTTTGACCCCAAGACCATGGCCACGCTCTACGGCGCCTACAAATTCTGCAACGAGCAGACCGCGCGGGTTTACGCGCAGGACTGGCAGATCCCGAGCGTGGGGATGCGGACCGGGGTGGTATACGGCATCGGCCGCGACCAGGGAATGACCTCCAAAACCACGGTGGCGATCCTGGCCGCCGCCGCCCGCAAGACCTACACCATCCCCTTCCGCGGTCCGATCTCCTGGTTGCACGCTGGAGAAGTCGCGAGCGCTTTCATCAAGGCCGTGTCGAAAGAACGCGCCGGTGCCGAAGTCTTCGATATCAATGGCGTGCCCTCCACCGTCGAGCAGTCGGTCGAATTGCTGAGGAAGGTCGCGCCCGATGCACAGATCGCCATCAGCGGCGAAGCGCTACCGTTCCCGATGGCGTTGTCGGACCAGCCAGTGCGCTCCTTTCGGGGCGATTACGGTTCGGTCAGGATCGAGGCGTTATGCGCCAGACCTATGAAGTCTTCCAGGCGCTGCTCGCAAAAGGGCTGGTGGCGCGGAAAACCTTGCATGACGAGGGCCGCTGACGGGGCAAAGCAGTTGTTCTGCCAGTCGGAATCTCTAATCTTAAGAATTTTCTAATTCGTATGAATTTTAAATATGCAAATCTTGGCCCGATGTTGCAACACAGATTGACGCACCTAAATCGAAAAGGCACACTCCACAAGCGCCGTACCGCTCAGCTCAGCTCAGCACGTGAATCTCGTACTTGGGAACGCAGTCCACAAATTCCCGATCCGGGGTTTTAAGGGAGATGAAGAACCAGCGGTGCATGTTTGGTACTCGAATGACCAATCAAAATTGGAGGAGTTCAAGCTATGAAGAAGTCTGTCCTCGTCGCGACACTGCTCGGCCTGCTTTGCGCTTTTGGCTCGCCTGCGACGTTCGCCAAAAATTGTACTGGACCGCCAGCGGTTTTTTCGGTCCCTTCGATATTCGCGGCCTGATTCCCGCGCTACCCCGTCGACAAGGCCCGGGATATCACCATCCCTATCAGCATGTGGGTTCTCGACCATCCGAAGGGCTTGGTCGTGTTCGACACCGGCAACAACGTGGCGATTTCCGATGGAATGGACAACTGCAAGAAGTACTGGGCTCCGGGCAACTGCGACTTCCTGAAACCCAGCCAGAAGCGTGCCGACGTCATCGACATGCAGTTGAAGAAGCTCGGCTACTCGGCTAGACGAGGTGAAGGTGGTGGTGACATCCGCACACGCACCTGCAGATCACGGCGGCAACATGGAGATGTTCCCGAAGGCGATCCACGTGCATCCAGAAGAAGGAGCTGTACCAGGGCTGGTGGCCTGAGAAGGTGCAGGGCCGCACTGCGGGCCAGGCGCATCTTCGGCTATGGCCGACCTCGACGGGCGCGCGGGGGTTCAACTATCCTCGAACTGGACGGCGACTACGACCTGTTCGGCGACGGCTGCGTCACTGGTTCTCGAGCGCGCCGGGACACACTCATCGGTCACCAGTCGCTGAAGGTGAAGACCGCAGGCAGCGGCACCATCATCATGTCCCAGGACGCGATCTGGA
>CAWBMN010000013.1:0-50254 GCA_963789945.1 uncultured beta proteobacterium
GGACTTCGATGCGGTACTGCTGGAGCAAGTGAAAGATGCTCCGCCGATGGTGCTGGATGGAAAGGCCGCCGCGCTGTGGGGCGGCGGTATCGGCTGGCCGGGATTCGAGGCGATCGCACGTGACCCGAAAGGAGCGCGCTTCATCGGCCTGGAGCCGGACGACATTTCCCGAATCCGGACCAAGTATCCGTTCCTGAAAACCATGACGGTCCCGGCCGGTACTTATCCCGGGCTCGACCGCGCCGTTACCACCGTCGGTTCATGGGGCCTGATTCTCGCGCGTCCCGGCCTGCCCGATGACCTCGCCTACCGCTTCGCGCGTGCCCTGCACCGCGCCCAGCCGGCACTTTCGCTACGGCTCGCCCAGGCGCAGGAAACCATTCCAGCCAACACCCTCGCCGCCGCCCCTGGCGCGAAGTTCCTGAATCAGGGCGTCGTGCGCTACCTCAGAGAGCTGGGATTGACACCGTAGGCCGCTCGACTGCATGCCGTAACCGCGTGGCGTCCCTTGCGCGTCGGAAGACTCGGTGGCCGCGATCCCGATTTCGCGTCCGGGAAAATGAAACGCCCCGACCGCTTTCACGATCGGGGCGCCATTACTGCTTGGGCAATCCGGCCTGAACTACCGGGCCAAACTCCTCAAACTGCGGGTTGATCCGGTATGCCATCCGGTGTTGCCTCTTAGGTCGCTCACGGGATCACCTCCTTTCAAAGTTGCCAGACTATAGTGTAGCAAACGAATAAAGCGCGAATCCAGTGCCTATTTCTTGCGGCCGAAGGCGTCCGCGGCAGACCATCGAATTTTCGACAATGAAACTGAATCGGCAGGAACTGGCAAGAACATCCGCTCTTACTCTGGAACACTACAACGAGCGTGCCGAAGCATTTTGGGAGGGCACACGCGATCACGACGTCAGCCAGAACGTCGCCGCGCTGCTGCAGGCCATCGAGGGCCGGCCGCCCTTTACCATCCTTGATTTCGGCTGCGGCCCCGGGCGGGACCTGAAGGCATTTTCGGAACTCGGGCATGTCGCGGTCGGCCTGGAAGGCGCGGCGCGTTTCGCGGCGATGGCTCGCAGCCACAGCGGCTGCGAGGTATGGGAGCAGGACTTTGTCGAACTCGATCTGCCGGAGAGCCGGTTCGACGGCGTGTTCGCCAACGCCGCACTGTTTCACGTGCCCGGCCAGGAATTACCGCGAGTGCTCGGGGAACTGCGCATGAGCCTGAAACCGGGAGGCGTGCTGTTCAGTTCCAATCCGCGTGGCCGAAACCAGGAAGGCTGGAACAACGGACGCTATGGCGTGTATCACGATCTCGATGCATGGCGCCGCCACCTGCTGGATGCGGGGTTCATCGAGCTTGCGCACTATTACCGCCCGGAGGGTCTGCCCTACGAGGAGCAACCCTGGCTGGCGAGCCTCTGGCGCCGGCCGAACTTCTGAAGCATTTCAATCGAGCAATGCGCGACACGCGCCGATAATTGCCTCCGCGCTCATCCCGTACTTGGCGCGTAACGCAACGGTGGGTCCCACCACGGCGAATGCGTCAGGCATGCCTACCATGCGCATTCGCGTTGGATGCTCGACGGCGAGGAGTTCGGCCACCGCGCCGCCCAATCCGCCGGTGAGATGATGCTCCTCCGCGGTAACGATGCCGCGGGTTTCGGCCGCGGCGGCAAGGATCGCTTCGCAGTCGAGCGGTTTGATCGTGTGCATGTTGATGACACGAATACCGATTCCCTCCCGCCCCAATGCATCCGACGCGCGCAGCGCCATCTCGACCAGCGCCCCGCAGGCAATGACGGCGATGTCGTTTCCAGGGCGAAGCTGCACCGCCCTGCCCGGACGGAACAGCGCTTCGGGATCACTGACCGGCGGTTCCTCTGTACGGCCGCCGAGCCTCAGGTACACCGGCCCGTCGATGTCGAGTGTCGCCAGCGTGGCGCCGTAGGCCTCGTCCACATCAGCGGGGACGATGACGGTCATGTTCGGCAGGCTGCGCATCAACGCCAGGTCCTCGAGTGCATGATGCGTGCCCCCGGCCACGCCGAGCGAGATGCCACTGGCGGCCGCGCCGATCACCACGCGCTGGTTCGCGTAGGCGACGTCGTTGCGCACCTGCTCCATGCTGCGGGCGCTGATGAACGGTGCATAGGCGCACACGTAGGGGCGCAGGCCGGTAGTGGCGAGCCCGGAAGCCACCCCGATGGCATTCTGTTCGGCAATGCCGACCTCGACGAAGCGCTCGCGGTAGCGTTCGATCCAGGGACGAATCCCGAGCAAGTCCTGCGTGTCCACCGACACGACTACCGCGCGTGGGTCGCGCGCACCGATATCGAGCAGGGCCTGGCCGAAGGCGAGGCGCGTCTGCCTGGCTGACTTGGTGCGCCAATCGGCGGCGCTGACCACGGCGCTGTTCATGGTTCCCCCAGGTCTGCGAGCGCCTTGGCGTAGATTTCGTCGTTCACGCTGTTGCTATGCCAGACGTAAGTGTTCTCGGCAAAGCTCACGCCTTTGCCCTTGACGGTGTGGGCGATGATCACCGAAGGGCGGTCCGTGCTGAAAGGCAACGATTCGAGCGCATCCACGACCTCGCCCATGTCGTGTCCGTCGATCTCGCGCACCTGCCAGCCGAAGGCGCGCCACTTGTCGGCCAGGGGCTCGACGCCAATGAGATCGCCAAGCGGTCCGCTCTGGCCGATCTTGTTGAAGTCCACGATGGCGGTCAGGTTTGCCAGCCGGTAGTGCGCCGCCCCCATGGCCGCTTCCCAGTTGGAGCCCTCGTGAAGTTCAGCGTCGCCGAGCATGACGAAGGTATGGAACGCCTGCTTCTGTATGCGTGCCCCGAGCGCCATGCCCATCGCCACCGGCAGGCCATGCCCGAGCGCGCCCGTGCACATCTCCACCCCCGCGACCTTGATGTCCGGATGCATTCCGAACGGCGACTCGAGTGCGTAGAAAAGGTCGAGGACGGCGTCGTCGATGAAGCCTGCCTGGGCCAGTACCGCGCCGAGGGCAGCGTTCGCATGCCCTTTCGACAGGACGAAGCGATCGCGTTCCGGCCATTCCGGTTCGTCCGGACGGACGCGCAGGCGATGAAAGTAAAGCGCGGCCAGAATATCGGCCGCCGAGCAGGAACCGCCCGCATGGCCGCCGCCGGAGGCGCGCAGCGCCCGCCAGACATTGCGTCGTATCTGGCGCGCTTCGGTTTGCAGTTTCTCGAGCAGGTCGATTTTTGTCTTGTCCACGGATGTCCTCCCGGGTGGCCGTGCCGCGCATGGCGATTGCCGCAATCTGGATTTGGAATGGTACCCCAAGGCCGCAATCCAGCCCCGCCGCGTCACGCTATTGGCGGGCCGGCAACGTCTTCTCCATGAACACACTGGTCATGCCGACCACGCCCTCGCCGGAAAATTGGCATAGACAAATTGCCGATCGGCGCCTAGGTCATTATCCTTCCGCGTTCCCCTGATGCCCGGGACAGGTGTAAAGTCATCCTGCGCATTCGCAGCGACAGGGCGACGTGAAGCGGACGCGAAACTCGATTCATGTCTGGCGACGTGCGGGTGCGAAAGATCCGATCGCGGGATTCTTCTGGCCGGCCCTTTGCGGGCGACTACTTCAGCGACTTGCTGCGGGCGTTCTGGTTCCGGATCGACTTGCGCCGTTCGTCGCGGGCCTTCTTGTTGCGGGCGGTCTCTTCGGGCGTATAACGGACAAGCGGCTGGATCTCTGCGGCACTCTTTGCTGGCTTCGCGTCTGACATGTCGGCTCTCCTGAAAGGGCCGCCACTATACAGGGATGAGACGGGAAAGTAAGTGCGGTGACGTACAAGAGAAATCCAGTTGCCGCTCTTTCCGAGTCCTAAGTCGCGAGCACCCGTCAAGATAATATCGAAGAGAATCCTCGGTCCCGAATCCCTCCTTGAAAAGGCACGGTTGAGACTCCATTCTCGGTGTACTCGTCCCGGCAAGATCAACTGTCCCACCTTATCGCCGTTGGACGACAGCGACACCTGGCCAGCTAACCCAATTCCTGAAGGACCGCATGCCCGCATTCACCCAGTACCTCGTCATCGCCAACGTCGGCATTTTCCTGCTTCAACTGGCGGGTGGCGGCGGCCTCGTGCAATGGTTCGCGCTCTGGCCGGGTGACGGTTCCGGGCTGGCGAGTCTGCCGCTGCTGACCCCGTGGCAGTTGGTGACCTACAGCTTTCTGCATGGCAGCCTGATGCACCTGGCGTTCAACATGTTCGCACTGTGGATGTTCGGAGGCGAACTGGAGCGCGTCTGGGGCGCGCGCCGCCTGGCCACGGCCTATTTCGCGAGCGTTGTGACCGGTGCCGTGACGCACTTGCTGGTGGCCGGAGCGTTCGGCGGAGGTGGGGCTCCGGTGGTAGGCGCCTCGGCCGGTGTTTTCGGGTTGCTGCTGGCGTATGCGCTGGTTTTTCCGAATCGAAGGATCATGCTGCTGTTCCCGCCGATTCCCATGCCCGCACGCGTGTTCGTGCTGCTGTACGTGCTCCTTGAACTGTATCTGGGCGTCACCGGAACGCAATCCGGCGTGGCCCATTTTGCGCACCTGGGCGGACTGCTCGGCGGCTGGTGGGTCTACCGCTTCGGTCGCAGCGGCCCGCGATACCGGCGGGGCTGAGAGCCTGGTCCATGGGGTACTATCGCGGCTTCTTACGGAAAGGAATCCCCATGAAAGTCCTTGTGCTCTGCCTTTCGGCATTACTCGGTATCGGTTTCTCCGGCGCGCTGGCCACCGCCGCGGATCCGGAGAACGACGAGCAGAAAACCCTGTACGCGATCGGTGTCGCGCTCAGCCAGTCCCTGCATGGTTTCTCACTGAGCGAGGCCGAACTCGAGATCGTGAAAGCCGGCCTGTCCGATGGCGTCCTGAAGCGGCCAATAAAAATCGACATGCAGACCTACGGACCGAAGATCGACGTTATGGGAAAAGCGCGTGGCGCCACCGTGGCCGAGAAAGAAAAGAAGGCGGGCGCCGCGTTTCTGGCAAAGGCCGCCGCAGAATCAGGTGTCAAAAAAACCGCCTCGGGAGCAATCGTCAAGGTCCTCAAGGAGGGCGGCGGCCCGTCGCCGACCGCCACCGACAAGGTGAAGGTCCATTATCACGGCACCCTGGTGGATGGAACGGTGTTCGACAGCTCGGTCAAGCGCGGTCAGCCTGTCACCTTCCCGCTCGGCAACGTGATCAAGTGCTGGACCGAAGGCTTGCAGCAGATGAAGGTGGGCGGCAAGAGCCGCCTGATTTGCCCGCCCGACATCGCCTATGGGGAGCGCGGATCACCGCCCATCATCAGGCCCGGCGCCACTTTGATATTCGATGTCGACCTGCTCGAAATCGTCAAATAGGCGGGAGCCCGTGCTTGATCAACGAGGCCGCTTCATTACCCGTAAGCATGAACGAGGTGGCGCCAAGCGCGAACGGACGCGACAGGATATTGCCGATCTGCCGGCGAAGGCGGTCCTTGTGCGGCGACTTGATCATCACTGAGTACATCGGCGGCTTGCCGTGGGCGGGAATCACATCCACGCGAAACGGCACCTGGGTCGGATCACCGGTAGCGCTTGCAAGGCTGGTGAGATAGCTGAGGAGTTCGGTCTGTGTAGGGTATTGGGTCATGGGTTCGGTGCCCTGTTCCGGAATTGATCCTCAAAGCAGGCGTCCGGTTGCCTGAACCTTGCCTTTCAGCTGCAGGACCATGTCGTCGACCGTGCGCAGGAAATTTTCGTGGCCCTCCCCCGCCTGTTCAACCAGCCACTCGTGCGGAATGGCGGCCTCCATCGACAGAACTTCGTGGCGGTTGTATGCGATCCGGAGAAGGTGCGTGTCGCGGTGCGCGAAGACAGGTTGCCCGGAATCGATGTCCACGATGTACCGCAGCGGATCAAGCTGCCGGCGCTGAAGGATGGCCTTGATCCCGGCAAAGGCCTTCGACAACGCCTCCTGATACGTGGATGAATCGGATGTGACCATTGTCGGTATCCCGTCTCCGGCGCTCAGGCACGCCGCACGTAGCGCACGGCGGCAATCGGGACCAGCGTGATGGGCTCGGGAGGCAGTTCCTTCATTCTCTCGAGCGCCTTGCCGAACAGCTCACGAACATCGCTCGCAATGCCGGCTGCAACCGAAGCGCGGTCCCTGCCCTTCCTGCCGTCGCAGAAGATCTTCACGCGAAGATAGGATTCCATTACTTCACGGTCATTGCTGGTGGAAAGTCCGCTGATCTCCGAAGGAAACTTCGTTGAATCGGTGGCGGGCTCCATCATGCTGGTGAGTGTGCTGGAGAGGATGCCTCGCACTTCGGTGCGCGTCCTGAATTGCGTGAATAGCACGGTCCATTTGTCACTGATCATTGTTTGCCTCGGTAGGGTCAAAACGGCATTACAGGGAAGGCGCGCCAGGCAAACGCGGCGCCCGTTCAGTATGAACCTTATTGGGAAGGTCAGCCGGATATATTACTGAACCCTGAAGGGCGCGGGCGGCATGCGGGACCTGATCAGAGCCTTCGGGATCGACAATGCCGGTTTCGACGATGGCTCAGTAGCTGTACTTGCCCGTGAACAAAATCTGAACGGACTCGATGTTGGAATCGGGATTCAGCGGGAATGCGACATCTGCATGCCACACGTTGCCGAACGCTGAGCGGGCGCTAAGAATGCGCAGGCCGAACCCGACGTCGCTGAGCCAACCCGGGTTGGCGGTGTTCACGTTCTCGCCGCCCCAGGCACGGCCCACGTCGAAGAACACCGCGCCACCCACACGAAACAGGCGAAACGGATACCAGTCGGTGTAAATGCGTTCTTCGAGGGTGAGCAGTGCACGCCGGTCGCCACTCTGGTAGCGCAACGGGTAGCCGCGCAAGCCGTTGTCCCCGCCCAATGTCAGCAGGTCGGAAACGTCGGGATTCTTGACGAAATCACCGGACGCGCCCACGTAGAACAAGGCACGCTTGCTGTGTGGGGCGTAGTAACGCATGGAGCCGCTGAACAAATTGTGCTCGCCCATGCCGTTGCCGTACTGCCCGGAAAGTGAGCCCGACATCATCAAAGTCTGATTCGATCGCAGCTCGAAACCGTCGCTCACGCTTCCTCCGTAGAGCCATACCTCGCGGCTGGAACCCAGCGCGGTCAGCGAGCGGCCCAGTTGCACGGTTGACTGGAAACCCATGGCAAAGTATTCGGGACGTTCGATCTGGTCCCGATTTTTGAGCATCAGGTAGTTGTCCTCGATTACTTCGTAGCGAATAAACGGCGCAACCAGCTTCTGGTCGGACGGCAACTCCGCGGGCGGGACCAGATCCGGTTCGATCTCGTAGGTGTCGTCCCGATAAGTCAGGCCGACGGAGTAGCGGCGTGTCCAGCCGTCGATAAGGCCCTTCGACCAGCCGCCGTAGGTCTCGGCCGATTCTCTTCGATGGCGATACTGGGTGGAAATCTCGCCGGCGTTATAGACGGATTCAATGCGGTTATCCTTGAGGAGGCTTAGCCCGGCGGCCCACCGCGTGTCCAGCGCATAGAAGGGCCTGGCGAGATTGAACGACTGGCTTTCGCCGTCGTCGAGTATTGCGTAAGAGTACTTGATGGAGGTCCAACCGCCGAAGGCGTGATTCTGCGCAATTTGATATTCAGTGCCGCTTCGATCGACATCGGAGCTGTTCTTTATGCTCAGGGATGTGCCGGTACCCAGCAGGTTTTCTTCCTTCAGCGAAAGTGAGACCGAATTCTCGCCCCCGGAACGTTTAAAACCCACGCCCGGATACAGTGACCAGGTGTCGCGCGTTTTGACTTCGATGTCCACGGTGCCGTCGTGGTAAGCAACCGGCCGGATGCTCACGTCGTACAGAAAGCGGTTGGAGCGCAGCAGCCGTTCCGTTTCTTCGATCAGGCGTACCGATACGGGCTCGCCGCTCTTGAACAGGACCATGCGCCGGATGACACCAGGGCGCGTGCGAATGTGCAGCTTGTTCGCCAAGCGGAAGAGAGCGTTGTCTTCCTTTGGATCGTTTAGATCGAATATGTCATCGACGATGACACGAATTTCGCCGACCAGGGCCCCGGCATCCTGGAGCTCGGCGAAGCCGGGAATGGCGTTCTCCTGGTTTGGCTGATCGGCCCTTGCCGGGACGATTGCCGCGAAGACCATCAACGTCGTGAGCAGGCAGTGCACGAAAAGCACATAGGCGACGCCAACGCGTCGCTGCCGCCGGCTGGACCCGCTCATCGGAAGCATTCAGCCGGCAAACGATACTCTATTGTCTTCAATGAGCAGCGCGCGCATGGTTCAGAAGTGATGTCGCAAATGGCGCACGAGGGACCAGGCGCGGGCCTTTTGACAATCGTACGACCGCGCGCCCGCGAAGCGGTTCCCGCGGATCCTTGTCGCTCAGCGTTTGAGGGGGAAAAACGACACTGGCGTCATCAGGCGGTTTTCCTGGTGCTCCAGGGCGCCGAGCTTCGCACTTTCGTCCATGAAGGCAATCCACTCCGGGTCAGCCATCATCGCGGTGCGCCGCCGCGCGCGGTCTGCGGCGTCCTCATAGGCCCAGATGTGAATGTATTGGTTGACGTTGCCGGTCTCGGTCACGAGATAGGCGAAGGGTTGACCGAGGTGGCGCGTCTGCGGTCCCTTGCCCATTTTCTCATAGAGCGCGAGATGCTTCCTGATGGTTCCGGGGCGGCAGGTGTAAGTGCGTACGTCAAGCAGCATGTCTTCCTCCAAGAAAAAATATCAAACAGCACGAAATCAGGGGTTGCTTCCTGCAGGTCATCAGGAAAAGTCGCGAATCGATTCAGCCTCCGCGCGCTCCCTGCGTGTTCACATAGAGCGCATAGACGCTCTTGCTTGCCGCCATGAACAGGCGATTGCGGTAGGTGCCGCCGAAGCAGAGGTTGGCACAGCGTTCTGGCAGGTTGATGCGGCCGATCAACTTGCCGTCCGGGTTGTAGATGTTCACGCCGTCCAGCGCCGCGCCTCCCATCCCCCAGCCCATCCAGAGATTGCCGTCCACGTCGCAGCGCATGCCGTCAGGCGTACCGGGTCCCACGTCGATGAACTTGCGCTTCTTGGATAGCTTCCGGCCGCTTACCACGTCGTAGGCGTACACGTTGCGCGGCGTGGTGCCCGACTCGACCAGATACAGTGTCGATTCGTCCGGAGAAAAGCACAGACCGTTGGGCCGCGCGACGTCGCCTTCGACTACGGTCATCTCGCCGCTCTCGCCGTCGACCCGGTACACGTTCATAGGCAGTTCCTGTTTGGCGAGGTAACCCTCGTAGTAGCCGAGCAGTCCGAAGGGCGGATCGGTGAACCAGATCGAGCCATCGGACTTGACGACCACATCGTTGGGGGAATTGAGCGGCTTGCCCTCGAAGGCGTCGGCGATCACGGAGATCGTGCCGTCATACTCGGTGCGCGTGACGCGACGGCCGCCGTGCTCGCAGGTAACCAGCCGCCCCTGGCGGTCGCGGGTGTTGCCGTTGGCGAAGTTGGAAGGCCGGCGAAAAATGCTGACAGCGCCGGTTTCCTCTTCCCACTTCATGATCCGGTTGTTGGGGATATCGCTCCACAGCAAATAGCGCCCGTCGCCGATCCACGCCGGTCCCTCGCTCCAGCGAAAACCGTGGGCGATGCGCTCGACCGCCGCGAGATTGAGGCGGTACCTGGCGAAGCTCTGGTCGATGGTCTGGACTGCGGAGTCCGGGTAGCGCTGGCTCGGCTGCCAGGGCGTCTCGGGGGCATCTTTCGGTTCGGCGTTCTCGGGCGGCATGGACGTTCAGGTTTTGTGGAGAAACGTCGTGTAGTTTACAGCGGCGCAGCCCGCTGCCACCACCGTCGAATCGAAAAGGAGCGGTCGCCGGTCGGGCGCCCTTCCCGATCCGGCGATCCGGTAATATCCGCCAAGCATTTTGGCATCGGCGCATCGTTATCGTGGACTCATGGTTCTTCGATAAGGTCTTTTCTATTCACAATTCGCAGAGGTCCATATTCCCGTTTCCAAAAGTCACTTCAGATGAAAACAATCATACCGGCTCCGCTTGAAAGAACCGCCCTTCCTGAGGGCATACGCGCCCGCTTCGTGAAAGACATCAATGGCCTCACGATGCACGTGCTGGAGGCCGGCTTCGAGCGCAAAGGCCGGCCCTGCGTGCTGCTGCTGCACGGCTTTCCGGAGCTAGCGTATAGCTGGAGGAAGGTCATGTTGCCGCTGGCTCAAGCGGGCTTTCATGTGGTCGCGCCGGACCAGCGCGGCTACGGGCGCACCAGCGGTTGGGACGGCGACTACGACGGTGACCTCGGTTCCTTCCGCATGCTCAACCTGGTCAGGGATGCACTGGGCCTGGTGTCCGCGCTCGGCTACCGCAGCGTGAAAGCGGTGATCGGACACGACTTCGGTTCCCCGGTCGCGGCCTGGTGTACGCTGCTGCGGCCGGACGTGTTCCGCTCCGTGGTGATGATGAGTGCGCCGTTTGCAGGTCCGCCTGCGCTGCCGTTCAACACCGATAACGACGGCAATGTGCCGAAGCCGTCCGCTGCCAGTATTCACGAGGAACTTGCGGCACTGCGCCGCCCGCGCAAGCATTATCAGTGGTACTACTCCAGCCGCGAGGCCAACGACAACATGTGGAAATGTCCACAGGGTGTCCACGATTTTCTGCGTGCCTACTACCACCACAAGAGTGCGGACTGGAAGGGCAACAAGCCGTTCCCGCTCAAGTCATGGAGCGCCGGCGAGCTGGAGAAAATGCCTACCTACTACATCATGGATGTGGACAAGGGGATGGCGGAAACCGCGGCACCGGAAATGCCTTCCCGTTCCGAAATTTCTTCGAACAAATGGCTTCCCGATGAAGAGCTCTCCGTCTACAGCGCGGAGTACCGCAGGAACGGGTTCCAGGGCGGCTTGCAGTGGTATCGCTGCAGGACCGGAAGCCAATACGTGGCCGAACTCCAGATTTTTTCCGGCCGCAGCATCGACGTACCGTCGATGTTCATCGCCGGAAAGCAGGACTGGGGCAGCTACCAGGTGCCCGGCGCGCTGGAGAAAATGCAGAACAGCGCGTGCACGCAGATGCGCGGCTGCCATCTACTGGACGGCGCCGGGCACTGGGTGCAGCAGGAACAACCGGAGAAAGTGAGCAGCTTGCTCACCGGGTTTCTGCAAATCGCACACTGATCCTTGCATTGCTCCAAACAGCCCTCACGCTCGTGCTATCGCCTCACTGGAATTTCCGCTTCACGGAAAGAGACACGAAGCCGCGAATTGATCTTTGCGCCTTCCGCTATGCTGTTGCACTTCTTGGGGTTTTGACTTTTCTCCCTCTCCCAATATGGGAGAGGGTCGGGGAGAGGGGATGAGCGCGTTTACGGAATACGAAGAATACGATGCGCTCGGACTGGCCGGTCTGGTGCGGCGCAAGGAGGTCACGCCGCTCGAACTGCTCGAAGCGGCGATGGAGCGCGTGGAAGCGCGCAATCCGGCGATCAACGCGGTAACCATGAAGCTTTACGACTTCGGCAGGAAAGCGATCATCGATGGCCTGCCCGACGGGCCGTTCCGCGGTGTGCCATTTCTGATGAAGGATCTCACCTCGCCGATTGCGGGTGTGCGAATGACGCGCGGCTCGAAGTTCTTCGCCGACGCGCCGCCAGCCGCCTTTGATAGCGAACACGTGAAGCGCCTGAAGCGCGCAGGGCTCGTCATCTTCGGACGGACCAACACCTGCGAACTTGGGCTCTCGCTGACCTGCGAGCCGCAAGTTCACGGTCCTACGCGCAATCCCTGGAATGTCGCGCATATCTCGGGAGGCTCGAGCGGCGGCGCCGCTGCGGCTGTCGCGGCGCGCATGCTGCCGGTCGCCCACGCCTCCGACGGGTTCGGCTCGATCCGCGCGCCCGCGGCGTGCTGCGGACTGGTCGGCCTCAAGCCGACGCGCAGCCGCAACACCTTCGCGCCATACGCCGGCGAAGGTCTGGGCGGCGTTTCGACCGAACACGCTGTGAGCCTCACCGTTCGGGATTCCGCCGCGTTGCTGGACGCGACGCGCGGGCCCGGTCCCGGCGATCCCTATGTGGCGCCCACGCCTGCGGGGCCTTACCTCGGGGAGGCCGGAGCGCCGCCCGGCGAGTTGCGTATCGCTTGGACCGCCAGGGCGCCAAACGGCGCCAGTGTCGATCCGGAATGCCTGCGCCTGCTCGCCGATACGGTGGGGCTTTGCGCCGATCTCGGCCACCACGTCGAAGAGCGCGATCCGCAGGTCGATGGCGCAGCGGTCGTGCCGACTTTTCTCACGCTGGCGTCGGCGAACACCGTGGTGAATCTCGCCAGCCATCCGACCGCAGGACGACCGGCACGCGAAGGTGAAGTGGAGCGCATCACCTGGTTGACCGCGAAGATGGGTGAAAGGATCAGCGCCCCCGAATACGTGCGCGCCACGCAAATGGCGCATCGCCTGGGACGGCAGATGGCGGCCTTTCACTCCGAATGGGACGTGCTGCTGACGCCGGGGCTGGCTTCACCCGCAGTGAAACTCGGCTGGCTCGATATGATGATGGACGACGTGGACGAGTACTGGCGAAGGGTGTTTGCGTTCTCTCCATTTACCGTCTGGTTCAACCTCACCGGCCAGCCGGGGCTGATGCTCCCGCTCGGCCAGAGCTCCAGGGGCCTGCCGCTCGCGGTCCAGCTTGTGGCACCTTACGGCGATGAGGCAATGCTGTTCCGCCTCGGCGCGCAACTCGAAGCGGCGCGCCCATGGTTCGGACGGAAGCCCGCGCTGGCAATGTGAGCGCGGCTCACGAAGGCCCAAAGCATCCCTTCATACCAGCGGGATGTCGTCGAAGGCTTTCACCGACATGAGGATTGGTCGGACACCGCTACCGACCCGCAATAGGCCGCTCAGAATTTGGGAATGTGCAGCGTCTTGCTAATCATCAAAGTGCCGGACAACACGAACAGCAGAGCCAGCGGATGCAGGTCCCAGCCAATGGACCATACACCGCCGTAGAGATCGTCGCCGATGCGATCCATCCATGCAGCGAGTGCCAGGACTGCGGTCAGAACCACGCTGGTGGGTATCGGTGTCCCTTCAAAGTACGCCACTTTGTCCGCGCCCGCCGACAGGGTTTCGGCGGTGACGTTGTATCGCGCCAACCGGCTGACCCCGCAACAGACGAAGTAGACCAGCGCGACCACGTCCCACCCTCCGCGCAATCCTGCGGCAAACCCGAGCGACGCCGGTGCAATGCCGAAGGAAATGACGTCCGCCAGCGAATCGAGCTCGCGCCCAAGCGCGGAATGCTGTTTCCGCGAGCGCGCAATACGGCCATCGAGTACGTCAAACACGAAGGCCGCGGGTGCCATCGCTGCCGCGATGAAGAAGTGGACTACCATCTCGCCGTCAGCGTAGATCATGGCCAGAAAGACCGCCACCGTGCCACAGGCCGCGTTGCCGAGCGTAAAAAAGTCGGCCAGATGGAAGCCTCGGATCATCGAGAAGTGTTTCGGCAGATTGGCATGTTGGCTCATGGCGTCCTCGCTCCGGATCACGACGTTGCGTCGGGCCCGCATTAAATGTTCACAAACCGGCGGCCAGTTCGAGCGTAAGCCGGGCGGCCGGCACTTCCTTGCAGCCGCTAGCATTCTGCCCCGACCAGAGCGGCGAAAAATCGCCGGAACCTTCGGCTTCGGCCTTGGCACGCAATGGCGCAATGGCCGAGGTCGCCAGGGGAAACGCCGGCGCTGCGCTGTTCATCGGCCCCAGTTCCTTCATCACGTGGTTCATGATTCCGCGTGCAGGCCGGCCCGTGAAAATATTCGTCAACGCGGTATGGCGCGCGGCATCGGTCTTGAGCGCCGCGCGATGCACCGCGCTGATGGTGGCCTCCGGGCACAGCAGGTAAGCCGTTCCGATCTGCACGCCAGCCGCACCCAACGCCATGGCCGCCGCGACACCTTGCGCGTCGACGATGCCGCCGGCGGCGATCACCGGTAGCTTCACCGCGCCCACGATCTGCGGCAGCAGCGCAAACGTGCCGACCTGCGTGGTCAGATCATCCGACAGGAACATGCCGCGATGTCCGCCCGCCTCCACGCCTTGTGCAACGATGGCGTCCACCCCGTGCGCTTCGAGCCAGAGTGCTTCGTCGACGGTGGTGGCCGAGGACAGGATCTTCGCGCCCAGGCGTTTTGCCCGCACCAGCAATTCTTCCGCTGGCAAACCGAAATGAAAACTCACCACCGCGGGCCTGATTTCATCGAGCACGTCGGCCGCCTCGGCGTTGAAGGGTGCACGCCCCGGTCCGGCGGGAATCTTGCCCGGGTCGATTCCGTATTTCGTGTAGTAAGGCGACAGCGCGCCGCGCCAGGCCGACTCGCGCTCCGCGCTGACCACCGGCGGCGCGTGGCAGAAGAAGTTCACATTGAAAGGCTTACGCGTCCCGGCCTTGATCGCCGCCAGTTCGCTGCGCAGGGCGTCGATGCCGAGCGTGGCGCAGCCGATCGAACCCAGAGCACCGGCATTGGAGACAGCCACCGCCAGCGCATGGCCCTGCGCGCCTGCCATGGGCGCCTGGATGATCGGCAGCTCCGTGCCAAGGAGTTCCGTCAGCTTCATCGCTTGGTATTGACCGCCGCTTCGGGCGGCGCATGCTCATTTGCGTGCCCCGCTGAAGCCAGATTTTCCCGCACCTTGGAAACGAGCTCAATCGAGCGCAGACGTGCCGGCTGTTCGTGGATGTGCGCGGTAATCATCAGTTCGTCCGGGTGCGTGGACTCGATGAAGGCCGCGAGCCCGCGCCGGACCGTCTCCGGCGAGCCCACGAACGACACGGCGAGCGAACGTTCGACCATCGCCTTCTCGGCAGGAGACCAGTACGTGGCAATGTCGTCTATCGGCGGCGGCACCTGGCCGGGCGAGCCGCGCCGCAGATTGATGAACGACTGCTGCTGCGACGTGAACTGGCGTCGCGCTTCCGCGTCGGTATCGGCGGCGAGCACGTTGGCGCCGAGCATGGCGTAAGGGTGATCCAACTGCCTGGACGGCTGAAAGCGGCTGCGATAGATCTCGAGCGCCTGTTTCATTAGTTCGGGCGCGAAATGCGAGGCGAAGGCGAACGGCAAACCAAGCATGGCCGCGAGTTGCGCGCTAAACAGGCTCGAACCCAGCAACCAGATCGGCACTTCCAGGCCCTCACCCGGCACTGCGCGAATGTGCTGTCCAGGCTGCGCCGCGGCGAAATAATTCTGCAGTTCCAGCACATCCTGAGGGAACTGCTCGGCGCTGTCTTCCAGCGTGCGGCGCAGCGCCCGCGCCGTCAACATGTCGGTGCCGGGCGCCCGGCCCAGGCCCAGGTCAATGCGGCCTGGATACAAAGAGGCCAGCGTGCCGAACTGTTCGGCGACCACCAGCGGCGAATGGTTCGGCAGCATGATGCCGCCGGAGCCCACGCGGATGGTTCTGGTGCCGCCCGCCACGTGACCGATCACGATCGCCGTTGCAGCGCTGGCGATACCTGGCATGTTGTGATGCTCGGCGAGCCAATAGCGTGTGTAGCCCAGACTCTCAGCGCGCTGCGCCAGCGCCAGCGTGTTGCGCAATGCCTCGGCCACGCTCGCGCCCCTGGGGATGGGCGAGAGATCGAGAATGGAAAAAGGGATCATGCGCAAGAGGTCCTGAATCAGCCTGCGATCGGTCAGGCGCTGCCGAGATAGTCCTGCTTGCCGATTTCCACGCCGTTGTGACGGAGGATGCCGTAGGCGGTGACGGCATGAAAGAAGAAGTTGGGCAGCGCAAAATTCATCAAATAGTTTTGTCCCGAGAAACTCACTTCCTTGCCGCGCAGCTTGAGGACTATCGTGCGTTCCTCGCTGCCATCGATCAGCTCCGGGCCGAGGCTTTGAAGGAACTCAACGGTTTTGGCGACGCGCGCCTGCAACTCGGGGAAAGTGGTTTCCGTATCCTCGTAGCGCGGGACCTCGGCGCCCGCGAGCCTTGCGCCACAGCCCTTGGCGGAATCGGTTGCGGACTGCACCTGTCTGGACAGCGGGAACATGTCTGGCGCCAGCCTGGCATTGATGAAGACCGACGGATCGATCTTCCTCGCCTCGGCGTGCGCTCCCGCCTTTTTCAGGATTGCAGACAGGCTGGCCAGCTGGCGAGTGAAGACCGGGATGGACGCATGAAACATGGATAGGGGCACTGCAGTCTCCTGGCAGGAAAAGCGGTATTGTGCGCGACATCGGCGGTAGAAGCAGCCCCCTCTCCCCGACCCTCTAACAGGGTACTCCGGGCTTCGCCAGGGTATCCCGCGAGGGGAGAGGGAGCCTTGAACCCTCACCAATTGCGGTGCCCAGCAAGCGATTCGAAGCGCTTGCAAGTTTCGCTTCCAATTGCAGGTCAGGAGTTGAACAAGAAAAGGAAAGAAAAAGCGCTTTGAGATAATCTTCCAGTCCTGGACGGAACAAATAATCGGACCATCCGGCTGACTTCCAAGTTTCAGCGATCGTCGCTGATTCAAGAACTCCCTCTCCCCTCGCGGGACTCAGTTCAGTACCCCCTTGAGGGGTGGAGGGCCGGGGAGAGGGGGGAGGGGAAGTTAATCATGAAAGTAAAAAGCATCGAAACGCTTTCCTGCGACGCGGGCTGGCGCAATTACCATTTCGTCAAACTGACCACCGATTCCGGCATCACCGGCTGGAGCGAGTTCGACGAAGGCTTCGGCGCACCAGGGGTGGGCACGGTCATCGAGAGGCTTTCCGCCCGTGTCATCGGCCAGGATGTCGGTGCGCATGAGCGCATTTACGCCGAACTCCATAGCGCCACCCGCCCAGCTTCCGGCGGCATCGTCGCGCTCGCCATGGGTGCGATAGAGAACGCGCTGCTCGATGCCAAGGCGAAGGGGCTCGGCATACCGGTGTATGAACTCCTCGGCGGCAGGATCCGCGACCGCATCCGCGTGTACTGGTCGCATTGCGCGACGTGGCGGATCAATCATCCGACCCACTACAAACCGGCGATCACGGACCTCGACGGGGTCAAGGCGATAGGCCTTGAAGTACGCGAGAAAGGATTTACCGCGCTGAAGACCAATATGTTCATGTACGACCAGAACGGCAAGAACGCACGTGGATGGCGGCCGGGTTTCGGCGTGCCGTTCGAGCCGGGCCTCAATGTCGAACGCGACGTGCTGAGTAATCTCGTGATGCACCTGGAGGCGCTGCGCGACGGCGCCGGCCCGGATGTGGACATCCTGCTTGACCTCAACTTCAACGCCAAGACCGAGGGCTATCTCGAGATCCTGCGCGCCATCGCGCACCTCGACATCTTCTGGGTGGAAATCGACAGCTTCGTGCCGGAAGCCCTGGGGTACATCCGCCGACACAGTCCGCATCCCATCAGCTCTTGCGAGACGCTACTGGGCCTGCGCGAGTTCATGCCTTACTTCCGCGAGCAGGCGATGGACGTCGCCATCGTGGACACGCCCTGGAACGGTGTGTGGCAATCGATGAAAATCGCGGCAACCGCCGAAGCGTACGAGGTCAACGTCGCCCCGCACAACTTCTACGGCCATCTCTGCACCATGATGAATGCGCACTTCGCGGCGGCGGTGCCGAACCTGCGCATCATGGAGACCGACATCGACCGCATTGCCTGGGATCACGAGCTGTTCAGCCACGTGCCGGAGTTCGTGGACGGGCATCTGATCATGCCGAACCGGCCCGGCTGGGGCATCGAGCCGAACGAAGCGGCAATCCGCGCTCGTCCTGCGAAGGGTACCCAGGGATTGCTAAACTACGGCCGCAACAAATAGGTCTGGTTCGAAGACCACATTCATCGGGGGGGCGGAAGATGGCAAGGGGCTACTGGATAGCGCATGTGGACGTGAACGATCCAGAGGATTACAAGAAGTATGTGTCCGCGAACGGTAAGGCTTTCGCCAAGTACGGCGCACGCTTCCTCGTGCGTGGCGGCCAGTTCGAATGCAGGGAAGGAAAGGTTCGCTCGCGCAACGTCGTCATCGAGTTCAAGGACTACGCAACCGCGCTGGCCTGCTACAACTCCCCGGAATACACAGAAGCCATGAAACACCGCCTCAAAGCCTCGGTTGCCGACATGATCATCATCGAGGGATACGACGGAGCCCAGCCCGGCTAGCCTCACCCATTCTCATGGGACCTTACACCTCTACTTCCTAAACCCAACGCAGAGACGCAGAGGACGCAAAGGCCGCAGAGGAAAAGCGATACAACGTAAAGGCGGCAGATTCGTACAACAGATCGGCGTGCACCCGATCCACGGTCTGGAATTCAAATGTCAGGCCGGCACCAGCCGCAGGAGCGTAATCTCGGAGGGCGCGCCGAAACGCTTGGGCGGTCCCCAATAGCCTGTGCCGCGACTTACGTAGAGCCAGAGGCCGTCATGACGATGCAAGCCCGCGGTAAACGGCTCGAACAGCTTCACGACAAGATTCCACGGAAAGAACTGGCCGCCGTGCGTATGACCTGAAAGCTGCAGGTGGAAGCCGGCCTGCGCCGCGGCGAGGGCCGATCGCGGCTGGTGCGCAAGAAGAAGTTTCACCGACTGTACGGGTGCGCCTGCGATGGCCGCCACCGGGTCGCTGCGATGCGCTGGGTCGAAATGATGTGCGCTCAAGTCGGTGACCCCGGCGACCACAACTGACTCCCCAAAGTGCTCGAGCACGACATGCTCGTTCAGGAGCACCGACATTCCCAGCCGGCGCAGTTCGGCAATCCAGGCATGCGCACCGGAGTAGTACTCATGATTCCCGGTGACGAAGAAAACGCCGTAACGCGCGGTAAGCCGACCGAGCGGCTCGGTATGCCGGGCAAGCCGCGCGACGCTTCCGTCAACCAGGTCGCCCGTCACCGCGATCACGTCGGCATCCAGTTCGTTGACCGCTTCCACGATTCTGCTGACGTAGCCGTTCTTGATCGTGGCGCCGACATGAATATCGGTGATCTGCACGATACTGAAACCATGCAGCAATTCAGGCAAGTCTGCGATCGGAACCTCTACAGTGAGAACCGCCGCCCGGCGGCGGGCGTTGAGAAATCCTACGAACGTAACCAGCACCGCGAGTGCCACAACCGCGGCGGCACTCCAAGTGCGCAATTTCTGGATGGTGAGTGCCTCGATGAGCGTCCCGCTCGCCGCCGATCCCGCAAGCAGAATGACGTCGCGGAGCAATGTCAGGATCAGCAGCGACGAAAAAAACCCCATCGCCAGGAAACCCGCTCCAGCCAGATAATCGGCACAGGGATTCTGCTTGTTCCGGCGCGCGTACTCGGCAAACGGCAGGACGGAAAGCGAGAAGGCGAGCAACAAAATCGTCGCACCGACGCCCAGAATGCCGAATGGCATGTCCGGAATCAGGCGCCACCCCATGTAGAGATGCAACAGGAGGACCAGAACAAACAGTCGAAGCATGGTGGCCCGCTTTTCTGAAGCGGTCGGACGTCCCCGGAAGTCGCGGTGACGATCGTTCTGAGATGGGGTTGCCATGGCGGTATTGCAAGGTCCCGGCTGGTTCGGCCGCCACAATCCTCCCCCAAACGGATCGTGATGGCGCCGCTGACCGGCTCACGCGCACGCCAGAACGGGCGGCCGAAGTTGGTGCCTGTGGCCGTTCAATGATCCGGTAATATCGCATGATCTTCAACCTGACGGGCCCCGGTTCCGCACCAAGAGCAGGTTTGCGTGCGGACGGCGATTGCGCGGCACACAAGCTGTCGGGGCCGGCGCAAAGCGCCGAATAAAAAACATCTCGAACCAGGAGGCCAACGCAATGGATCCGCGATTCACGCCTGAATTCCAGCGCAGAACGATACTGCAGGTATCGTGGCGGCTGCTTCCCCTGATAGTGGTGAGCTATCTCATGGCGTACATCGATCGCACCAATGTCGCTTTTGCCGCGCTGACCATGAACAAGGACCTGGGGATCAGCGCCTACATGTACGGCTGGGGCGCAGGCATCTTCTTCCTGGGCTATGCGCTGTTCGAAGTGCCGAGCAACATGATTCTGGAAAAGGTCGGCGCTCGCCGCTGGATCGCGCGCATCATGATTACGTGGGGCATCATTTCCGGGTTGATGGCCACCACTACCGGGCCGGCCAGCTTCCTGGTGCTGCGCTTTACTCTCGGCGTGGCCGAGGCTGGTTTCTTCCCCGGCATCATCTTTTATCTCAGCATCTGGTATCCGGCTCGGTATCGTGCCCGAGTGATCTCGACGCTGTTCATTGCCGTCCCTGTCGCCAATGCGGTTGCGTCGGTCATGTCGGGAGCTATTCTGGAGATGGATGGCATCTGGGGCCTGCACGGCTGGCAGTGGGTTTTCATCCTCGAAGCCATCCCTGCCGTGCTGCTCGCATTCGTCGTGCTGAGGCTGCTTACCGACCGGCCAGGCATAGCCACCTGGCTCAGCGCGGACCAGCGCGAGTGGCTGGAATCCGAGTTGCAGGCCGAGCGGACCCGGGTCGAAAGCGCCGGCCGCCTGACGCTCCTGCGGGCGCTCACCGACAAGCGCGTATTGATGCTGTCGCTGATCTACTTCACGAGCGTCATCGCCAGCTACGGCATCACCTTCTTCCTGCCGCAGATCGTCAAGGGCCTCGGGCATTCGAACTTCGTTACAGGCCTGTTGACCGCGATCCCGTATGTAATCGGGGTGATCGGCCTCGTGCTTTGGGGCCACTCCTCGGATCGCCGCAACGAGCGGCGATGGCACCTCATCATTGCATCCACGGTCGCGGCCATAGGGCTCGCCGGCGTGGGCTGGTTCACCGGCTCCTACTGGGCACTGGTGGCCATGTCGATTGCCACCATCGGCATCTACGGGTCGCGGCCATCGTTCTGGCCGATGCCCTCGATGTTCCTCACCGGGGCGGCCGCTGCCGCCGGAATTGCGCTGATCAATTCCATCGGCAACCTCGGCGGTTATGTCGGCCCGTTCATCGTCGGCTGGATCAAGGACAGCACGAAGAGTTTCGAGATGGGGCTGTATTTCCTGGCCGCGTGTGCGTTCGCTTCCGCAGTGATCACGTATTTCGCGACCAGGGCGACATTGGGGACGACCAGACAGGACTGAGTGAAGTCCGGCCAACCGGACATGGCCGCAAGCACGCAGCAACCGTTTCGATTGATGCTGTCCACCGACGTGCCTGTGGTGCGTTAGCGATTCGACTTTAGCGTAGACCCCAGAGATTCTTCTGATACTTGAGTTCAGCCAGCCACGACTTCACCATGTTCGCCTTATTGCTCTGCCTCGCCCTGACCGCTGTATGCGTCCTGTTGCATTATGAAACCCTGCGGCTTCTCAACGACCGGTTGGCCCGAATCACCATCATCTCGATGCGTGCCAAGGTGCTGGCCGCGCTGGTTGGGGCATTGACGAGCCATGTTCTGCAGATCGGGGCGTTCGCGCTTGCCTATTACCTCCTGCGAGACAAGTTCGGGCTGGGCGGATTCGGCGGGGCTTTCCAGGACACGCTGATGAACTTCCTTTACTTCTCCAGCGAAACGTACACGACTCTGGGATTCGGTGACATCTACCCGATCGGGCAGTTGCGCCTGATCTGCGGCATCGAATCGCTGATCGGATTGTTGATGGTCAGTTGGACGGCGTCGTTCACCTACCTGGAAATGCGAAGGTACTGGTAAGCACAAAAGACGAGCGGATTCCGGCCGCTCATGGCATTTTGATCATGCTCGCTCGCGAGGAGGTTTCATGAAAACAAGAGCTTCTGCGGTTCGCGGTTTTGCCCGTCGCGACTTCGTGTTTGGCGGCAGCATTCTTCTGGCCGGCATGCTGGCAGGCGTGGCGCGCAAGTCATGGCCGGAACCGCTCACGGCCGATTCCGCATTGATAGAGGACCTGGTGGCGGCAAATCGCATCCTCGCCGCGCTGGAGATCGTGGACGGTTACGGCCACGTCAGCGTGCGCCACGACAAGGATCCAAAACGTTACCTCATTGCACGCTCGATCGCTCCGGAGTCGGTCACCGCGAACGATATCCTGGAACTCGACCTCGACAGCAAGGCGGTGAATGGAGGCGACGCGAAAATGTACCTTGAACGTTTCATTCATGGGGAAATCTACAAGGCCCGGCCCGAAGTCAATGCCGTCGTACACAACCACGCGGCAGCCGTCATCCCCTTCGGCGCAAGCAACGTCCCGCTCCGGCCGATCTACCACATGGCGGGTTTCGTGGGGCGGGGCGTGCCGATTTTCGATATCCGCAAGATCGCGGGCGACACCGACATGCTGGTCAAGACTCCGGCACTCGGCACCGCGCTTGCCCGTACGCTGGGCGACAAGCCCGCCGCGCTCATGCGCGGCCATGGCGCGGTCGTGGTGGGCGATTCGCTGCCGCAGGTGGTGGGGCGCAGTTACTACTTGCAGATGGATGCGAAACTGCAGGCTCAGGCCATGGCGCTCGGCGGCGACATCACTTATCTCGATGCCGCCGAAGCCGCCAAAACCGAAGGCTTCGGAGGCTACGAACGTGCCTGGGATCTGTGGAAACGCAAAGCGATGGGCAGGTAGGCTGCCCGCGAGAATGGTTCAGGCTTCTTCATTCCACATGCTTTTCCATGCAAATGACTACAGGCCAACCATATGGCGGCGAGGACGCGGCACGCAATTGCGCTGCCGGCGGCTGCGCCGCAGGGCGGTATTCGGCCGGCCGCCAACCGTGCGGCCCGGGCTGGCGTTGACGCTGCCAGGACGGGGGAATACGCTGAGTGCGAATCGCTTGCTGCGAATCGGTGCAACCTTCAGGGAGGCGTGCCGTGATGATCGCCGAAGAGCCGGAATTTCCGCAGATCATGTCCGATGCGGAAATTGACGCGAGCATTGCGGTCAGCGAAGTTGCCGATCAAAAGAAACAACGGCAACCGACCGACCGGGAACTGACCGAAGAGGCGGTGGCGCTGTTGAAAACTCTGTTTCCGCGCATCCATCAAAGGCTGGTCGCGTTATGGGGAACGGGACCTGGCGAGGATTATCTCGACAGTTTGATCATGGACGACCGCGGCAATCGCCAGGGCTTCCCACCGGATGTCCTGCGTGCCCTGCTGGTTCTGCAGCGAATTCACTTCCAGACGTTCGGCACCTTCAAGAAAATCGACCCCTGGGATGTCGGCTTGAAACCCTGAGCGGCCAACATCCACCTGATCTCTACGACGCCATCTGTGATGATCGTCGCAGAAAACGACATGCCCGCGCCGACCGACCATGCGATCGAGACGTTTGGCCGCGCCCGCGAACCCAAGCAACTGGTGATTCTTCCAAGCGGGCACTTCGATGCCTACGTCAGCGGCTTCCAGGGCGCCTCGACACCGGCGCAGAACGGGTTCAAGCAAGACCTCATGAAGTAATTGCTGCACCGGCCGTCCGAAGCCGGAAAACCAAACGGGCACCGAACGGTGCCCGTTTCAACTTGCCCCGAGAATCCTGGCCGCCTTCGCGACGTCCCTGGGCTTGACCCAGAACATCGCGCCGTAGCGTCCGGCACCTGCGGTCACCGCGTCCAGCGCGGTCATGCTGATTTTTGCCTCGGCGAGCTTGCCGATCACTTCGTGGATCGCGCCCAGCCGGTCATCGCCCTGCACCAGGAATACCGTCTTCCGCGCCGAAAGCTTCCACTTGTTCTTTTTCGCTTCCGCGCGGAAGGCTGCGGTGTCTTCGGGGATGAAGTCTATCTGCGCCTTGCGCCCCGCCGGGAATCCGGTGAATGCCAGCAGGTTCACGCCTGCGTCCCTGAGCGTCTTCAGGTACATGGCGCCTGCCCCCGCCTGGTTTGCCACTTCCACGTAAAAATAGTCCGCCTTGCGCACCGAGTCTGTCATGGCCTCCTCCTTTCCTGCATACCTGATTTATCTATAGCACTTACTGGCGCATACGCAAGCAGGGCTTTCAAATCTTCGCGTCTGCCGGACCCGGGCAGTGCTTGTGCCTTGCCCTGATCCGCCGGCTGTGGCCAAATCGCGCTTGGCTTTCGCAGTTGTGCAGAGAGTTTCAAATACAAACGAATAACCGGGACACAATGAGAACGCACTGGAGTCAGGGGCTGCATCAGTTGTTCAAGCAACAGGGCATTCGCCAGGTGAGCTTCGTACCGGACGCCGGCCATGCCGCGCTGATCGGGCTATGCGAAGCGGATCGCGAACTGCGGGCGGTGCGGCTCACAACCGAGGAAGAGGGCATCGCACTGGCGGTTGGCGCGTGGCTCGGCGGCGACAAGAGCGTTCTCCTGATGCAATCGAGCGGCGTGGGCAATTGCATCAACATGGCCTCGATGTTGTCCGCCTGCCAGGTGCCGCTGACGATCATCGTGACCATGCGCGGGGACTGGGCGGAGTTCAATCCGTGGCAGGTGCCGATGGGACAGGCGACGAGCAACGTGCTCGAGGAAATGGGCGTGCTCGTCACCCGTGCCGACCGGGAGGAAGACATCCTGCCGCTCGCAGAAGGTGCCCTGCGCATCGCCTACAACACGCTGCGCCCCGCCGCGTTGCTCATTGGCCAGCGGCTGCTTGGCGCCAAGACCTTCGATAACTGAACCTTGGCCCTTCGATAACTGAACCGAGCGGGGAGCGAACGTGGCGGCAAAAACATCGATAGGGAAGCCAAAAGCGCTGGACCGGCGCGAGGTGGTCAGGATGCTGCTCGCTAATCGCGGCGACCTGCTGGTGATCGCGGGACTGGGCGCGCCGGCGTGGGATGCGACCGACGCCGGAGATCATCCGCTCAATTTTCCGCTCTGGGGCGGAATGGGTGGCGCCGCGGCCATCGGCCTGGGGCTGGCGCTGGCCCAGCCTGATCGCCGGGTGCTGGTACTCACCGGCGACGGTGAATTGCTGATGGGAATGGGTTCACTCGCCACCATCGGCGTTCAGCATTCGCGCAATCTCTCGGTGGTAGTGCTGGACAACGAACGCTACGGCGAGACAGGCATGCAGCTTTCGCACACCGCGTTCGGGGTCGATCTTGCTGCGGTGGCGAAGGGCTGCGGCTTCGTATCCACCAAGATGGTCACCACGATCGGGCAGGTCGGTCGGCTGCGCGTGGATATACACCGTGCCGATGGGCCGCAGTTCGCGCAGGTGAAGGTCGCAGCCGACAAGCTTCCGCTGGTGCTGCCGCCGCGCGACGGCGCGCATCTCAAGGACCGCTTCCGCGAAGCGTTGCTGGGAAGCTCTGATCAAGTTCCGCGACGCGCGTTGCGCCAGGTGCGGATGACTGCTAGGGACGCCGGAGCGCGGAAGAGGGGCCCCTCTGGGGATCTGACCGCGTAGGCGTCCCATCGAGCGCTGTATACCCGGCGTGCAATGCGAGCGACTCCGGGTCGCATCCCCCGGCCAATGCCGGCGGAACCTGCTCCGCCTGCGCGCTCGCGCTCCGCAGATGCGGCTGAAGCCCCAACAAGGAGCGTAACACCGCAGGCGCCGCACCCTGGCACAACCCAATAACACTTCGACTCTTTCGAGGGACCGGGCGATTCAGGCCGATGCCTGCGTCGGCTCCTCCTTATGTAGGCCGGCTACACGGCGTCCTCGCCGTCTTGCCCTCGACCCGAATCGCCTCGGTCGCGCATGCGGAACTTGGTCAGAGCTTCCCTTGGTAAGGACGCTCACTTTCAGCGTTGAGGCAAGCAAGGCCGCAGCATCGGGCGATGCGCCCGGGCCTGGCGGCGAATCACATCGCCACCGCGCGCACCTGGGCGAGGTCGGTTTTCCCCTGCAGCGCCTTTTCGATGCCGTCCTGCTTGAGCGTGAGCATGCCTTCGGCCAGCGCGGTCTTCTCGATGTCTTCGACCCGGGCGTGGGTCTGGATAAGCGCTTTGATGGCGCGCGAATTTACCAGCAGCTCGTGAATGCCGAGGCGCCCACGGTATCCGCGCTTTCCGCAATTGTCGCAACCCGTGGCCACGTACATCGTCAACTGTCCCGCTTTGTCGCCGTAGCTCGTCTCCCAGCGCTTGCGCACTTCGGCGGGCGCAAGCGGCGTGCCGTCGCAGTACTCCTTGAGCAGAATCCTGACTTCCTCCTCGGAGGGCTTGTGCGGCTTCTTGCAGTCGGGGCACAGCGCCCGCGCCAGCCGCTGCGCCAGCACACCGAGCAGCGCGTCGGCAAAGTTGAACGGGTCCATGCCGAGGTCGAGCAGTCGGGTCACCGACTCGGGCGCGCTGTTGGTATGCAGCGTCGAGAACACCAGATGACCCGTTAGCGAGGCTTCCACTCCGGTTCTGGCCGTTTCCGTATCGCGCATTTCCCCCACCATGATCACGTCGGGATCAAGGCGCAGGAACGAGCGCAGCGCGACGGCGAAGGTCAAGCCGATCTTTGCGTTCACCTGCACCTGGCGCAATCCCCTCTGCGTGATCTCGATGGGATCCTCCGCAGTCCATATTTTCTTCTTGCCGTTGTTGATGTGTCCGAGTACGGAATGCAGCGTGGTGGTCTTGCCCGACCCGGTCGGGCCGCAGATCAGCAGCAGGCCGTTAGGCATGCCGGCGATGCGTCTGATCTCGCCGAGCACTGGTTCGCGCAGGCCTATCTTGTCGAGCGGGATCGGCTTCGCCGCGGCAAGCACGCGCATTACCACGTCCTCGAGGCCTTCGCTCGTCGGCATGATCGCCACGCGCAACTCCACATTTGCCGTTCCGAAGCGGTTGAAGACAATCTTGCCGTCCTGGGGTTTGCGCCGCTCCGAGATGTCGAGGTTCGACATGATCTTGATACGCGAGATCATCGCGTTGCGGAAATGCGCCGGCACGTCCAGGTAGTCCTCCAGTTCACCGTCGATGCGCAATTTCACCTTGGTATCTTCCTTGCCCAGATAGGTCTCGATGTGGATATCGGAGGCCTTGCGCTCGGCTGCGTCCTGGATGATCTGGTTGACGATGCGCACCAGCGCATTGTCGGACACGCTGACGGCCGGTTCCTCGTGCTCTTCGGTCCTGGCGTCCGCCGGAGCCGCCGCCGCCAGATCCTTGACGTTGCGCGCGGCTTCGTACTGGCCATAGTGGGTCTTGATGGCGGCGAGGATGCTCTCCTGATTTGCCATGACCGGGACCACGCGCAGCCGGGTGTAGAAACGCAGTTCCTGCACCGGCGCCGGATCGGTGGGGTTTTCCATCGCCACCACAATCTCGTCCTTGGTGCGGAACAGCGGCATGACGCGATGTTTTTGGGCGAGCCGCCGTTCCACCAGCGCCAGGGCCCGCTGGTCGATATCGAAGCGTGCCGGATCGACGAACGGAATGCCGAGCTTGCGGACAAGCAGCCGGTTAACGGTGGCGCGGTCGATCACGCCCATCTCGACCAGGATCTCGCCCAGCGGAAGCTTGCGGTCGCGCTGCTGCAAGCTGACCGCCCTGTCGAGTTCCTCCTTGCTGATTACGTCCTCGCGTAGCAGGACCTGGCCGAGCTGGCTTTCCGGATGGGTCTGGTCCCGGTCCTTGAGCACTTGCTCGAGGAATTCACGCGAGATGATCTGGCTGGCGGTCAGATAGTCGCCGATGCGCTGGCTGCGCAGGTGCTGCTGCAGGTGCAGACCCACCTGAACGAAGTCCACCGTATCGTTCTGCTGCGCGGAAAGCATCTCGCCGAGGGACTGGCCGATGGAGTAGTCGGCATAGGCATGCGCGGGAATGAAAGTGCGCTGGACCTTGTTGTCCTCCACCGCAAGATAGAGGTAGAGGCCTGTCATCTCGACCAGGAACCCGCTGGTTTCGCCGACGAATTTCTCGCCGTCCGTGAACGAAACCTTAACAACCTGGTTGCCTGTTGGCGGCGCGACACCGGCTTGCTGCATCTTTTCGAGTTCCCGCGGCAGCAGCGGCACGGGACGCAGCAGCTGCAGCTTCTTGATCCGGGCGAACTCCAGTGTCTCGATCGAGGTCTTTCCGGTGGCCAGGAAATCAAGCGTCCCCTGCTCGGGCAGAAAGCGCATGAGCCTGCCCTGCATCTGCCGGCCATCGCCGCCGACCAGCAAGCAGCCGCGTGGGAGGTTCGCGTCGTTTGTGGACGCGTACTGGTAATAAGGTGGTGTGGGCCAGACGAAGGTTTGTTCCTCGGACATGAGTCCCTTCTGCAGCGCGCAACCGGCGCAAGGGGTAGACCCCGGATGCCGTCGCTTTGGTGCACTAGGATAGACCAGTTCGGCAACCAAGGGCATACATCGGCGCCCGGGAACAAAGCAATACTGCACCGTATCCGGGCTTATACTTGCACATGTGCCCGGATTTGCGTGGCAGGCCATGAAGAAAGTCGTGCTTCCATCGGGTGAAAGCGTTCCCGCGCTCGGCCAGGGCACCTGGCACATGGGCGACGATAAGGCGGCCCGCGCCGAGGAGATCGCCACGCTCCGCCTCGGCCTGGATCTGGGCATCGCGCTCATCGATACGGCGGAGATGTACGGCGAAGGCAAAGCCGAGGAACTGATCGGCGCAGCGATCGCGGGCCGGCGTGACGAGGCCTTCCTGGTCAGCAAAGTCTATCCGCACAACGCCTCACGCAAAGGCGCCGTTGCCGCGTGCGAGCGCAGCCTCAAGCGGCTGCGCACCGACCGCATCGACCTCTACCTGCTGCACTGGCGCGGGAGTGTGCCGTTCGCCGAGACCATGGAGGCATTCATGTCGCTGCACAAAGCCGGCAAGATCCGCCATTACGGCGTGAGCAACCTGGATCTCGACGACATGCAGCAACTGTGGTCCGTGCCCGGCGGCAATGGTGTGGAAACCAACCAGTTGCTCTACAACCTCACCCGCCGCGGCCTCGAATGGGAGTTGATGCCGTGGCTGCGCAAGCGGCGCATTCCGGTGATGGCTTATTCGCCGATCGAGCAGGCGAAGCTGGTGCGCAACCCCAAGCTCTCCGATTTCGCACGCCACCACGGCATGACCCCGGCGCAAGCCGCGCTCGCCTGGCTGCTCGCCAAAGATGACATCATCGCCATCCCGAAGACCGCCAGCCGCGAGCGGCTAAAGGAGAATTTCGGCGCGCTCGACCGTCCGCTGACGAAGGAACAGCTCGTGGAACTCGACCGCCTGTTTCCGCCGCCGCAAGGCGCCAACGCCGTTGCAGTTGCTCTAGAGTAATGACGCGTGAAGAAAGGTCAAGGCAACAGAGCTAAGCAAAAGCGTTGAAGCGAAGATTGTTCGACCGGAGGTCTATCTTTCTTCTTCCTCTTTCTTCTTTTCTCATGCCACTTTCCCGTTCGATCTCTCCTCATAATTTGACCGCACGCGGAACTTTGTGAGCCACCGGTAAGTCTTTTGTCATAATCCATCTGCCAAGGACGACGATGCGACATATTCGGAATTTGTTGTACGTCCTCGCGTCATGCCTGACTTCGGTTGCGTTTGCACAGGATGCTGACAAGGGCGACGCCTATGTTGGACTCGGTGCGCGGGTGCGGCCCGCATACGATGGCGCGGACAGCCGGCGCGGGGACGCGATCCCGTATGTGCGGCTGTACGGAGAGCATTTGTTTGCGCGTACCACACAGCAAATTCTCGAGGGCGGCGTGCGATCGAATCCGTTGGGCGGCGTGGTGTTCGGTGCGCAAGTTGCCTACGAAGAGGGACGCATTACCGATGAGTCTGCGTTCCTGACGGCACACAACTTCGAGGACATCGACGCGGGCGCATCGGTCGGCGTTCACGCGGAGGCGGACTGGACCATCGGTCCGGTGCCTCTCAACGCGCTGGTCCGCTATCGCCGCAATATCGATTCCGATCGAGGTTCGGAGGTAGACCTTCGCCTGAACGTGGGAGTTTTCTCGCGCTGGGGCGTGGACGCCGCCGTTTTCGGACAGCTCACCTGGTCCGATGAGAAGGCGACGCAAGACTATTTCGGCCTGACACCCCAGCAGTCCGCTCAAACGGGTTTGCCCGCCTACAGTGCAGGCGCCGGGCTTCGCAATATCATGCTTGGAATCCAGGGCTCAGTGGACGTCTCGAAGCATTGGCTCGTTCTGTGGGGACTCAACGTCCGCCGGCTCGAAGGCGATGCGCGCAACTCGCCTATCGTGCAGGAAGACACGAACTGGTTCGCGAACGGCGGTCTTGCCTACCGCTTCTGAGCAGCTGAAGCAGCCATGAAACGCAGAACCAGGCTCAACACCTTTGCGGGCGCCCAGGGCAGTGCAACATTTCTGTCGCCTACGGTTCGCAATGCGCTTGCCAGGCTGGACGATGCGCTGTTCGCGATCTGGGACCTGGGCGACAACGTGCTGCTGGCGTGGACGCACGACGGCAGCGAGTTGCGTTTTCTCGCCGTTCGCCACTACGCCATCGCCGAAGCGGTCCACAGCAGTCCGGCGCATCCGGGTCCGAAGAACGATGCCATCGGCTTCGTCAACGAGATACTTTCCGGTTCAAAGTACATGGCACCGGACCGGTTCCGGCAGGTGTGCCGCGAGTTCGGGACCGACCCCCAGATTCTGAGCGCGGATTTCAGGGTCGGCGCCGATGTTGACGTCGAACTGATCGACGAACTGATGCGCCGCTACAGCGTGTCGCTGGTGCGCGACCGGGCGGTGGTGCTGCTGGACGCGGTGGAGTTCTCGCTGCAGCCGCCGCTCGATCAGATGGCGATGCTCAACAGCCTGTCCTTTTCGGTGAACTCAGCCTACGGCCAGCTGCTGTCGAAGGAGATCGACGATCGATTTCGCCCGCACCACCACCGGCGACGGCTTCTACATCTGGAACCGGGCGACGACGCCCGAGCGCCAACTGTCGAACTGTACAAGCTGATGATGCTGATCCTCGCCGACAACGCGGTCGCCCAGCGCAAGGCGCGCAGCGCATGGGTACCGAAGTTGCGCGCTGCGTTCCACGTCGGCGAGCACTACGAATTCCACCAGGTGGATGGCCTGAACCCGACCACTTCAGCTACATCGTCGGCCAGGTCACCGTGGACCTGGCGCGCATGATCGACAAGTCGCTGCCCGGCCAGATCCTGCTGGGCGACTTCGAGGTCAGTGAAGAAGCGAAGCCCGGAACGTCCTTTCGCTATGACACGGTGGACTTCGTCGAGAGACACCGCGGCCACACTCGACCAGCTGAACGGCCTCGATCATCTCCGGTGGCCGCATCGAGAAGATCCGCTGTTACCTCACCGGTCAGAGCCTCGGGAGCAGCCGCTATACGGTCAATCGCTACCATATCCGCGACAAGCACGGCACCACCCGTGTCGTCTACAACGCCAAGATCAACATCCATCGCGAGAACGCCGAACCGATTTTTCTCGGCACCCAGCGTGATGACCTGAGCGCGTTCGCCTCTGCCAGGGTGGAAGCGTTGAACCGCGATGCGCAGCAGACAGGGACTTTTTTCGTCAGGCCCTGAGTTTCAGCGATCGAACACAGCAAAACGGGCACCGCAAGGTGCCCGTTACGCAGCGAGGTGCGCCGGCGCCTTCAGTCGAAACTGAAACCCGGCGTGCGCGTGTAGTGATGCAAGCCCTCGTCCTGTATGACCAGAGAGCGCATGCGTTTCACGCCGCGGTTGTGGTGGGAGTGCAGCAGCGTGGCGGGCGTGATCTGTGCGGCGCCCGTCGACCAGTCCACACGCTGTCCGCCGATCATCGAGTAGATGCCCTCGCCCTGGATTGCCAGCGTGACCGCCACGCCGTTGTGGCGATGCGGGCGCTGATCGCCGCCCGCGGCGAGCGTGTTGATCGCGACGTTGATCGACGGTATGGTCATATAGCCCGGCGCCAGCGCCTCAGTCGAGAACATCACCGAATGGCCGGTGGTGTTCTCGGTGACCGGGCGCTGCCAAACTGTTTCGAAGCACCGCTCGATTTCCTGCGCGGGCCAGTGCGCCGTATCGACCACCGAGTCCTGCGGCGCGGGCGGGCTCAGCCGCTCAAAGGCGAGCAGCGGCTCATCGGTCGCCACAAATAGCAGGCAGTCGGCAGCCGCTGCGCGGTGCGTGGTCTCGCCACCTCCGGGGAAGCAGAACACGTCTCCCGCGCTCCATTTGATCAAGTCGGCAGCGTTGCGGCTCTCACCGCTGCCCGCCATAACATAGTAGATCGCGCCGGAAGCTGCTAAGGCCGCGTGCAACTGTTCGCCGGCTCGGATCCTCATATAACGGCACAGCAACGTGGGCGTGGTGGCCGGATACGGCGTACCGAGATCCCCGGCGGCATCCAGCGCGATCGCACCGGTCGGCGTTGCCGGATCGAAGGCCCGGTCGCGCTCGGCCAGGAACTGCCGCGCCGGCACCGGCGGATAGCCGAAGGTGAACGGGTTTTCCGAGGTGTGATAGCGGGCACGGCTCGCGTATGGCGTTTGCGGCTCGGCCCGGGTGCGGACAGCGTCCTTGACGGTCATGACAGTCCTCTTTAGCGGTTTGTTCTGGCGGGATGATATACCGATGAGGGGACGAATTGTCTGTTTCGAATACGCGCGGTTCTGTCCGACGAACCTTCGGCCGGCCGCGAACAATCCCGCGCAACCGCCTTACTCCGCGTTCACGATGAATGCGCCGTGCCGGCCATCATCCGCTTTTGCGGCGGCGCGACCGTGTCCGGCTTCGGCATGACGAATGGCTGCATGGCTTCATAGGCTCGCGCGGCCTGCAGCACGCGCGCATCGGCGAATTTGTCTCCCACCAGTTGCATCGCCACGGGCAGTCCCGCGCGCGTGAATCCGCACGGCACCGCGGCGGCGGGCTGTTGCGAAAGATTGAAGGGATAGGTGAAAGGAGACCATTCCCACCAGCGTGTCCGATCGGAGCCAGGCGGCACTTCGTGCCCGGCTTCGAAGGCCGGTACCGCGAGTTGCGGCGTGATCAACAGGTCATAGTCCTGGTGCAACATGCACATGCGGCGCGCGAAGGCCTCGCGCGCGCGCTCCAGCCGCCGATATTCGAGCGCGCTCAAGCCAAAACCGGGCTCCGCGAGGTCGAGCAACGGCGGATCGACGAGTGAGCGCTGCGTTGCAGTCATGGGTGCAATCGCCAGCGCCAGCGCAACCGACCACAACGGCTGCATGATGGCAATCGGATCTTCGAGTTCGAGATCGAGCTCCTCGACTCGCGCACCGAGCGATTCGAAGGCACGCGTCCCTTTTTCAACCAGCATGGCGACCTCCGGGTCCACGCGGGCGTACCCCAGCGTGCGGCTGTAGCCGATGCGCAAACCCTTCACCCCTGAATCGATTCCCTGCCGGTAGTCGATGTTCAGTGCCGGTGCCTGGTACCAATCACGTGGATCGGGGCGAGCGATCACGGTGAGCATCAGCGCGGCATCGGCGACGTTGCGGGAGATCGGCCCCTGGTGCCAGAGTGTGGCCGCCGGTGAATGTGGATGAACCGGCACGATGCCAAACGTCGGCTTGAAGCCGAACAGGCCGCAGAACCCGGCAGGGATGCGGATCGAACCGCCGCCGTCGGTCGCGATGTGCATCGCACCCATGCCGAACGCCGCCGCGACCGCGGCGCCGCCGCTGCTGCCGCCGGGCGTAAGCCGGGTATTCCAGGGATTGACGGTGACGCCGGTCAATGGGCTGTCGGTCACGCCCTTCCAGCCGAATTCCGGCGTGGTGGTCTTGCCGAGAAATACCGCGCCCTGTTCCTTCATGCGCGCCACCGGTGGAGCATTTTCCGTCCACGGCTGTTTCGGATCGATGGTGCGCGAACCGCGCAGTGTCGGCCAGCCTTCGGTCACGATGAGGTCCTTCACCGTGGCCGGGATGCCGTCCACCAGCCCGACCGGTTCTCCGCGCCGCCAGCGCGCCTCCGCGGCGCGCGCGTCATCCAGCGCGCGTGCTTCGTCCACCAGGACGAAGGCGTTGTAGATCGGGTCCAGTTTGGCGATGCGGTCGAGCGCCGCCCGCGTCACTTCCACCGGGGACAGGTGCTTGCTGCGGTAATGCGCCACCAATTCGCCGGCTGTCAAAGAAAGTATGTCGTCCGACATCTCCCGCTCCCATTGCGTGCTGAGATGAAAGGCGGTCGGGAGGACACGCTCTCACGCCGCTCCGAATTCGAGCGAACGCGGCCCCGCGGCGCCAGGCGCCGCGGGGCCGCTCCGATGATCAAGCAGCCAGCTGGTTACGCCTTCTGCTTCATGGCCTTCAGCACCGCCTCGGGCGAGATGGGCATGTGTCGCACCCGCGCACCCACGGCGTTGAAGATGGCGTTGGCCACCGCCGGCGCGACCACGGTGGAAGCCGGTTCGCCTACGCCGCTCGGATGGTGGTCGGTCTGGATGATCGTGACATCGATCTCCGGAACCTGCGCCAGCCGGATCGGCAAATAGTCGCCGTAATTGGACTGCTCGAACGCGCCGTTTTTCAGCGTCAGGCGCTCGGACAGGATCTGGCTGGCACCCCACAACGCCGAACCCTGAATCTGCGCCTCGACGTTTCGGGGATTGACCACCGTACCTGGATCCACGGCTATCGTCAGCCGGTTGATGCTGAACCTGCCAGTCTTCGGATCGACGGTGACTTCTGCGATGCCTGCGACCCAGGTCGGGCTTTGACGTTCCTCCGCCGCGGTCACCGCGATGCCGAGACCGGTGTTTGGCGGCAGACGCTTGGTTCCGTAACCCGCCTTGCCCGCGGCCACCCGTAGGCAATTGGCCAGACGCAGCGCGCCGCCCACGGTTGCCGACTCGTAGAGGGGCCAGGAATCCTCGGTGGCCCATGGCAGCGAGATCCAAAGCTGATCCATGTAGTAATCCGAGCGCGTTCCCGGCGGATAGCCCGAGTTGGGTATGCCGCGATTGCCGCCCTTGCCGTTCAACATGGACAACCGGAACTCGAGCGGGTCGCGACCAGCTGCGATCGCTATTTCGTCCATGAAGGACTCCACGACGAAGATGTTGTACGAGTTGGACACCGTGCGCAACGCGCTCGCCTGCACCGCCCAGGTGGTGGGTTCGTGGTTCCAGGCGCGCACGCGATGGTTCCTGACGTAGTACCAGTGATCGCTGCCGCCGATGGACCACTGGTCGATGTCCCGCTTGTTCTCTTCCCAGGAATCGAGCTGCAGCCAGTCGGAACCATACTTTTTGCCGACTCCGAAACGCGCGCCCATCCAGCCGCAGACAATGTCCTGATTCATCGCCACCAGTTCACCGTTTTTGATTCCGGCCTTGATTTTGTGATACGTGGGCGTGCGCGCGAAGCTGGTCGCGAAATTGGATTCGCGCGTATGGATGAGCTTGACCGGCCGGCCGGTTTCCTTGACGCAGTAGGCTGCCGCCAGGATATCGTCGTAGTCCTGCTTGCCGCCGAAACCGCCGCCCACCAGGTACTGGTGAACGAAAATCTTCAGCTCTTCCGGCTTCTTCTTCAGCACCTGGGAGAGGTAAGCCGAAAGCGTCATGCGCGCAAAGGACGTGCTCTGCGTGCCGACGTGGACATGCCACTCGTCGTTGGTGTATTGCACCGTGGCGTTGAGCGGCTCCATCGTGGCGTGGCAGACCATGTCGGTGGTGTACTCCTGCTCGAGCACCTTGTCCGACTCGCCGAAGCCCCGCTCGACGTCGCCCTCGAGAACCCATGGCGCGCCTGCCTTCTCGTCCCCGCATAGCTGCTTGTACTGATCGAGAAGGGCGGCCGAGTTCAGGTTCGCGTACGGGCCCGGGTCCCATTTCACCTTCAGCGCCTTGGCTGCTTTCATCGCAGCCGGAAACTTTTCCGCCACCGCGACCACCCAGCCGGTGCATTTGCCCATCGCGTCGTCGATCCTGACCGCTTTGATGAAGCCCGGAATTTTCTTGGCATCGGAATCGTCGATGCTCAGCACCTTCGAGGCATAGCGGGTACGCGGCGCAACCAGCGCGCCATAAGCCATGTTCGGCAGGAATACGTCGATGCCATACTTGGCCTGGCCGTTGGTCTTGGCCGGAATGTCGAGCGCAGGGAGCGACTTGCCGATGATCTTGTACTGGCTGCGGTCCTTAAGCGGAATCTTTTTGAAATCGGACGGATAGGAGAACTTCCGGTCGATCTTCACTTTCTGCAGGATTTCGCCGTAACCAACCGATCTGCCCGAAACCTTGTCGATGACACGGCTGGATTCCGCGCGGCAATCAGCCACTTTGGCGCCGAGCAGTTTTGCGCCCGCCTCCACCAGCACGATGCGGCCGGCGGCACCGGCACGCGCGATGCGGTCGAACTCGGTGGTCACGCTGCCGCTGTTGACCGTGTAAGCCAGGCCGTATATCGCGAAGTTCTCCACGCTCTCCAGCGGTGTGTCGAGCCGCACATCCTCCCATCTGACTTCCAGTTCGTCGGCGATCACCTGCGCCAGCGCGGTGCCAACGTGCTGGCCCATCTCGGTCTTGAGAATGTGCATGGTGGTCATGCCGTCCGGCGTGATCGTGAACCAGATCGCGGGGGTAAAGGCTGGCGTGGACGCAGCCGCCTCGGCGTTCCTGCTGGCAATTAATCCGGGCAGGCCGATGCTCAGAAAGCCGCTGCCGGCGATTACCGTCGAGCGCACCAGGAACTCGCGCCGCGTAATGCCCTGTGTAGTATTAGCCATGATTCGCGCCCTCCTTCATCAGTTGCGCGGCGCGCTGGACGGCGCCGACGATACGCGAGTAGGTGGCGCAGCGGCACAGGTTGCCGTTCATGTGCGCCACGATTTCTTCTTCGGTGGGACTTGGATTGACAGCAAGCAGCGCCGCCGCCTGCATGATCTGCCCGGACTGGCAGTAGCCGCACTGCGGAACCTGGGCTTCGATCCAGGCCTGCTGCACCGGATGCGAATTCGACGGATGCAATCCCTCGATGGTGGTAATGACCGCGCCTTCCGCATCGCCGAGCTTGACCATGCACGAGCGCACGGGCTGACCATTCAAGTGCACGGTACAGGAACCGCAAATGCCCAGTCCGCAGCCGAATTTGGTACCCGTGAGTCTCAGATCCTCGCGGATGACCCACATGAGCGGCGTATCAGGCGGCGAATCGGTGAAATAACTTTGACCGTTAATGCTGAGTGTTGCCATGACTGCGACCCCTCCCTGCTTAGGATGCTATGACGAAAACAGCCCGATCGAAGGTCTCCCGGGCCAATCTAGAGCGGAACGCCCGCCGGCCGGTACGGTCGCGCGAATGTTCACCCATTCGTGAAGCGAAGGCCCACTAACTGCCATCGAAGCCAAGGCCGCGTCTGCTGCCCGTTTCGAGGCCCTTGCGTCTTCCTATTTCTTCATTCGTCTGGCGAACTTCTCCCTGAACTTGGCCAACTTCGGCGCCACGACGTAATGACAGTATGGCTGGTTCGGATTGTTCTGAAAGTACTCCTGATGATAGCGCTCGGCAATGTAGAACTCCGTGGCCGGCACGACTTCGGTAACGATCGGGTCGGCGAAAGCATTGTCCCGGGAGAGTTCGCTGACGATTTTGTCCGCCTCCGCCTTCTGCGCCGGCGTATGGTAAAAAATGGCCGAGCGGTACTGGCTGCCGACGTCGTTGCCCTGGCGGTTGAGCGTGGTCGGGTCGTGGATTACGAAGAAGACTTCCAGCAGGTCGCGGTAACTGAGCACGCTTCGGATCGAAAGTGACACGCACCACCTCGGCGTGTCCGGTGTCGCCACTGCACACTGCTTCATAGGTCGGATCGGGGCGTTGTCCACCCATGTATCCGGACTCCACGCTTTCCACACCGCGCAGCCGGTCGTACACCGCTTCCAGGCACCAGAAACAACCTCCCGCCAGCGTCGCAATTTCCTTGCCTTCCTGAGCCTGTTCCATGACCGACCTCCACCATTTCCGTACTCCCAGCGTTCACAGTGTAGCGGCATCGCGAACGGTCGAGGGCAATCGTTGGCCCTTGCGTTTCGACCCTCATGCCGGACGCGAGACCGCGCGGGGGGCCTTATAAGCGTCAACGACGTCCTGATAGGTCACGACCAGTTTTCGGGCCAGCGCATCGGCGTGCCACTCGTGCACGAAAACGCGCCCTTCCTCTGCCAGCCGCGCGCGCAGGTCACCGTCGCGCATCAGCCTGACGATGTGTTCGGCGAAATCCGCTTCGTTGTCCTCCGGCACCAGCGCGCCGCGCTTCGGCCCGACAATGTCGCGCGTGCCCATGACGGCGGTGGAGATGACCGGAAGGCCGAGCGCCATCGCCTCCAGCAGCACCAGTCCCTGAGTCTCGGTGCGCGACGCGAACACGAAGGCGTCCGCTGCGCAGTAGCAGTCGAGCAAGGCGCCGCGCCGATCGAGGTAACCGACGAACAACGTGTTCTTCTGGAGCTTGAGCTGCGCGGCAAGTTTCCTCAGCGATGCCAGCGCCGGCCCTTCGCCGGCGATGACCAGCAGCAGGTCAGGAACAATGGCAACGGCCCTTTCCAGCGCCCGCAGCAGGAAGTCGATGTTCTTCTCGAACGCCACCCTTCCCACGAACAGCAGCACCCGGCGCTCGCCGGGAATGCCCTGCGCGGTGCGAAAGGCTTGGCCATTGCCAGCAGCAAACTGGGCGAGCGGGATGCCGGTGGGAACCACGTGCATCGGCACGCGCACGCCATATTCCGCAAGCTTGTCGCGCATCGCAGTCGAGGGCACCACCAGTGCGTCCATCTGGTTGCACTGGGTACGGGAAAAGCGCCGCGACAATGCCCTCAGCACGGCCTTTGGCAACATCGGCACGTAATGGAATAGGTACTCCTCGAAAAAAGTGTGGTAGGTCTCGATCCTGGGGATGTCGAGCAAGTCGGCGATCTCGATGCCCAGGTAGTGCGCGACGAACGGAGTCTGGATATGGACCAGGTCATAGCCGGCTGCGCGCAACTGCGGCAACAGCCTGCGAACTTCACGTCCGATCATCATCCTGTCTTCGGGATCGAACGGCAGATACCGCGAAGGCACGCGCAGCGTGCGACTGTCCTCGGCATATGGCGCGGGGTAGGCAGGCGCGATCAGGTCCACCTGATGGCCCAGCGTGGCAAGCTCGCGGCGGAACGTCTGGATGGAGGTGGATACGCCGTTCACCCGCGGGAAATACACATCCGAGATCATCAGGATTTTCATGTTTCTTTTCCTTAACGCCACGATCGCCAGCGTATTACAACGACATGACCGCTTGAAGACACACACCGGGCAGCGGGTAAAATCCCATTGACACAAGTAAACCGGCCAAAGAATGATCGGGCTGCTGCAACGGGTAAGCGAAGCGCATGTGGACGTGGACGGCAAGACCATCGGCGCGATCGGCGCCGGGCTGTTGGTGCTGGTTTGCGCCGAACGCGACGACACGGAGACGGAGGCTGAACGCCTGCTGGAGCGGCTGCTCGATTATCGCGTGTTTGCCGATGCGGGCGGCAAGATGAATCTGAGCCTGAGGGATGTGGCGGGCGGGCTGCTGCTGGTGCCTCAGTTTACGCTTGCAGCCGACACCGGCAAGGGCACGCGTCCCAGTTTCACCCCGGCCGCCCCGCCCGATGTAGGCAGTCAGCTGTTCAAACACATGCTGACGTGCGCCCGCCGCGCACATTCCCCGGTAGCGGCGGGCGAGTTCGGCGCCATGATGAAAGTGTCTCTGATAAACGACGGCCCGGTCACGCTGTGGATGCAGGTGCACCCGCGATCCGGCCCCTAGGGAAGCTCTGCACAAATCCCGCATGCGCGACCGAGGCGATACGGCGGTCGCCTTGGCACCCGTGAGACAATATCGAACTCGATGACGACCTCTGCGCCCGACCGGAGCGGTGATACCTGATGGCGATGCATTCCAACCGCGAGCCCGCCCCGCGCGTGCTGCTGGTAGACCATTCACCGGACGACCGCCTCTTGATGTCGCTCTATCTGAGGCGATCGGGGGTGGAGATCCTCACCGCCAGCAATGGCGAGGAGGCGTTGCAGATAGCGGCGGCGAAGTTGCCGGAACTGGTGGTCCTCGACCTGATGATGCAGGGCATGTCCGGCTTTGAAGTCTGCAAGCGCATCAAGTCCAATCCTGCAACCGCGCTGACACCGGTGGTCTTCCTTACCGCGACCGACAATCGCGAAGACCGCATTAAGGGATTGCAGGCCGGCGCCGATGATTTCTTTTCCAAGCCGGTGCAACGCGATGAGTTCCTGGTACGGGTCAAGTCGCTGCTTGCGACCCATCAGGCGCGCAAGCAGGAAGCCGCCGCAAAGCAGACCATGGAAGCCGGCGCGCCGGAAACACCGCAAGGCTTCGAACGCAACGTGCCGCGCAGGCTGATGGACAGGATCCTCGCCACGCCGGAGGTCAACGGCCACGCCCCCGGGGGTTACCAATCCCGTTTCGATGCCGTAATCCTTTTTGCCGATTTGCGCGGGTTTACCCGCATGGCCGAGCAATTTGCGCCGACGCAGGTCGTGCTGCTGCTGAACCAGTATTTCTCGCTGCTCACCGAGGTTGCCTATCGCTACGAGGGCGTAATCTTCAACATGGCCGGCGACAGCCTGCTGGTGGGATTCGGGGTCCCGTTCGAACAGCCGGATGCCGCCGGACGCGCGATCAAGTGCGGCTACGACATGCTCTCCGCCTTCGAAACCCTGTCTACCGATTGGAAAACGAAATATGGCCTCGAGACCGGGCTGGGCATCGGCGTGAACAAGGGCGAGGTCGTGGCCGGCAACGTCGGCTCACCCGCGTACATGAGTTTTACCATCATCGGCGACGCGGTGAACATTGCCTCGCGCCTGATGCAGCGGGCGCGGGCAGGCGAATTGCTGCTTTCGGACCGCGTCATGGAAGCCCTGCGGGAGGCGCGCGTCGAAGTGGACGCGATTTCGCTGCCGCCACTGACGTTGCGGGGCCGGACCGAGCCAATAGGCCTGTACTGCATCCCGTTCAAGGGCCGGATAGACACACGCTGACGGCGGCAAGACGGCGACGCCGCACAATTTGCCGGCCAGGTCGAACTGATCGCCGCAGCGCCCCGATAGATTTTCTCTATCGGATACATCGAAACAATCCATTGGATCGATCGGCGGGCCGGGCCTAGCATGGCTTCGTCGCGCTGAAAAAGCGCAGTTCGAAGGCAGAGGAACTCGTGCGTACTCGCAGGGTCCGTCTTATGCGAAGCATCAGCCACCATTTCGCCAGCCTTGCGCTGGTCTGGTAGGCATCATTCTTGAACCTGAAAGGAGACAGGCAATGAGCGGCAGACAGAATCCTGACGACTTCCGCCTGCGCGCGCCCCCCGATACTGATGCAAATCAGGCAGCAGATCGGACAACAGGCGCATAACTAAGCGCCCCAGCAAGATCTAAGGTCATTTACGGATGCTCGGCCCCTAATCGGACCGAGTCGTTGAGTGCAAACAACCAAAGGAAGAGAAGCTATGTCAAGCGAAGCCAAGTGCCCTTTCAATCACGCCGCAAGCAGCGGCATGTCGAACCGTGACTGGTGGCCGAACCAGTTGCGTCTGGACATCCTGCACCAGCATTCTTCCAAGTCCAATCCCATGGGCGAAGGCTTCGACTACGCCAAGGAGTTCAAGAGTCTCGACCTGGCGGCGGTGAAGAAGGATCTCGCCGCTTTGATGACCGACTCGCAGGACTGGTGGCCGGCGGACTTCGGCCACTACGGGCCCTTGTTCATCCGCATGGCCTGGCACAGCGCCGGCACCTACCGCGTTGGTGATGGACGCGGCGGCGCCGGCCGCGGCCAGCAGCGCTTTGCGCCGCTGAACAGCTGGCCGGACAACGTCAGCCTGGACAAGGCGCGTCGCCTGCTCTGGCCGATCAAGCAGAAGTACGGCCGGAAAATTTCATGGGCCGACCTGATGATTCTCGCCGGCAACGTCGCACTGGAAACAATGGGATTCAAGACCTTCGGTTTCGGCGGCGGTCGTCAGGACGTTTGGGAGCCGGATCAGGACGTCTACTGGGGCACCGAAAGCAAGTGGCTGGATGACAAACGCTACTCCGGCGACCGGGAACTGGAGAATCCGCTCGCTGCGGTGCAGATGGGCCTGATCTACGTGAATCCGGAAGGCCCGAACGGCAACCCGGATCCGGTAGCAGCAGCCAGGGATATCCGCGAGACCTTCGCCCGCATGGCGATGGATGACGAAGAAACAGTCGCCTTGATCGCCGGCGGCCACACCTTCGGCAAGACCCACGGCGCCGGCTCTGCCTCACATGTGGGGCCCGCTCCGGAAAGCGCCGACATCGAGCAGCAGGGCCTGGGCTGGCAGAACAGCTTCGGCACCGGCAAGGGCGCCAACACGATTACCAGCGGCCTGGAGGTCACCTGGACCACCACGCCGACGAAGTGGAGCAGCAACTTCTTCTGGAATCTGTTCGGCTTCGAATGGGAACTGACGAAGAGCCCGGCCGGTGCGCACCAGTGGCAGCCGAAGGGCGGCTCAGGCGCCGGCACGGTGCCGCATGCCCACGACAAGTCGAAGCGCATCGGGCCTACCATGCTGACCACGGACCTTTCGCTGCGCTTCGACCCGGCCTACGAGAAGATCTCGCGGCGCTTCATGGAAAATCCGGATGAGTTCGCGAATGCCTTCGCCCGCGCCTGGTTCAAGCTCACGCACCGCGACATGGGGCCGCGCGCGCGATATCTCGGCCCGGAAGTGCCGAAGGAAGCGCTGATCTGGCAGGACCCGATTCCCGCGGTCAATCACAAACTGATCGATGACAAGGACATTGCCTCGCTCAAGGCCACGGTCCTGGCGTCGGGTCTGTCCGCCTCGGAGCTGGTTTCGACCGCATGGGCGTCGGCGTCCACCTTCCGTGGCTCCGACAAGCGCGGCGGCGCGAACGGCGCCCGCATTCGCCTCGCGCCGCAGAAGGACTGGGCCGTCAACCAGCCCGCGCAACTGGCGAAAGTACTCAGGAAACTGGAAGCCATCCAGGGCGAGTTCAACAAGGCGCAGTCCGGCGGCAAGAAAGTGTCGCTCGCCGACCTGATCGTTCTGGCAGGTTGCGCCGGCGTCGAACAGGCGGCAAGGAACGCCGGTCAAGCGGTGACAGTTCCGTTCACGCCGGGGCGCATGGATGCCACGCAGGAGCAGACCGATGTGGAATCCGTCGCCGCACTCGAGCCGGTCGCCGATGGCTTCCGCAACTACCTCAAGGGCAAGTACACCATCCCAGCCGAGGCACTGCTGGTCGACAAGGCGCAGCTGCTGACGCTGACCGCGCCCGAGATGACGGTACTCGTCGGCGGCATGCGCGTGCTAAACACCAACGTCGGCCAGTCCAAGCACGGTGTCTTCACTCAGCGGCCCGAGGCGCTGACCAACGACTTCTTCCTGAACCTGCTCGACATGGGCACGGAGTGGAAGGCGACGTCGGAGGCGAAGGATATGTTCGAGGGCCGCGACCGAAAGACCGGCAAGGTGAAGTGGACTGGCACGCGCGTCGATCTGATCTTTGGCTCCAACTCCGTACTTCGCGCCCTGGCCGAAGTCTATGGCAGCTCGGACGCACAGGCGAAGTTCATCCAGGACTTTGTCGCGGCCTGGGTCAAGGTGATGAACCTCGACCGCTTCGACCTGGCGTGAGCTTGAAGGATAGGCCTTGAAGGTCTTTACCAGGCAGCCATGACCACCGCGATCCTTGCCGCCGAACGGTGGCTGAACAACGGCCCGCTCCCCACCCGCCGTCCCTGGCGGCGAGTGGCGGGTGCGGCGGTCCTGGCCTTGGGGGCAGCGGCCATGCTCGGCCTGCTCGCCGGATTCGTGGTGATGATGCTGCTGGACACCACGCTCGGCTGATTTGTGGCGTGCAAACGAAAAGGCCGGTCCTTGTGGACCGGCCTTTTTTGTCGCTCGCGCCGTGAGCGAGGATGGATCAGATTTTCAGCGTCTTTTTCAGTTCCGGCGGATTGACGAAGTTCTGCAGGAAGCCCTCTTTGCCGCCGCTGCCGAATTTCAGACCCGCCTCCTTGATCGCGCTATCGGGCACCTTGTCGATCGGCGTATAGAACGGATGGTGGTGCTCCCGATAGGGATTGTTGCGCGCGGCGTTGTAGCAGAACAGCACGGTCCAGCGCCGGTTCGGGGAACGGTTCTGGTCCGAACGATGCAGAGTGTTGCAGTGGAAGAACAGACCGTCGCCCGGCTCCATCTCGGCGTAGACCACTTCCATCTGTTTCAGAATCTGCTCGACGCGGGTCGGCTCGGCGCCGACCTGGCTGCCCTGGACCACGCCGTGGTCGATGCGCCCCAGAAGATGCGAACCGCGTACCACCTGCAGGCAGCCGTTTTCCTTCGTGCATTTATCCAGCGCAACCATGACGCTTGCCATGAGAGGGAACAGGCAGCCGTTGTTGTACCAGTAGCCGTAATCCTGGTGCCATTCCCAGGCGCCGCCCTCGAACGGCTCCTTGGCGGTGAGCTTGGAGTGATAGTGGTAAACCTCGCCGCCGAGCAGGTCTTCCATGGTGTCGACGATGCGGTGGCTGCGCGCGGCCAGGCCGTAGACGCTGTCGCCCGGGTGGTTCCACAACACCATCTTGGTGGCGAGTCCCTGCGCATCCTTGCGGTTATAGAGATGGCCGCGCACTTGCGGATCGGTCTCCATCGCCTGCTGCAGCAGTTTCGCCTCTTCGGGATCGAACAGCCCCCGCACCATCACATAGCCGTCGCGCTCAAAAGCGGCACGCTGCTCGGGGCTCAGGACCGGGTAATGCATCGTGGTTCTCCTTCATTTCTATCATTGCCGGATTGCAGATTTGGCAGCGCGCACCCGCCTGATCGCGCAAAGGCAGCCATGCTAGCCAACCCGGGGCGTTTGTGCCAGCGATCGGCAGCCGCCGGCGGTGCCTCGTTTCAGTGCGGGGCTGTGGCAGAATGCAGCCATAATTGAATCAGCAGGGGAGAACGTCATGAAGCGCTTTGATCCGGTCACCCAGGCCCGCATTGACCTTACCGCAGCGCTGCGCTCGGCTGCCCGCATGGGGCTGAATGAGGGCGTTTGCAATCATTTCAGCCTGGAAATGCCGGGAGATCCGGGCAAATTCCTGATCAATCCCCAGGGCCTTCATTGGTCCGAGATCACGCCGGCCGACCTGATGATCGTGGACGAAAAAGGCGTGGTGGTCGAGGGCAAGCATACGGTGGAGCCGACCGCTTTCTTCATCCACGGCCGCATCCACCTGGGCAAGCGCAAGAAATGCGTCCTGCATACCCACATGCCCTTCGCCACTGCGCTGACGATCCTGGACGGCGGTGAACTCGACGTGTGCGCCAACCAGAACGCCATGCGCTACTACGGCCGCATCGGCTACGACCGCGATTATGGCGGCGTTGCGCTGGACAACGCCGAGGGCGATCGCATCTGCAACGCGCTCGGCGACAACGAGGTGGTCTTCATGCAGCATCACGGCGTCATCGTCTGCGGCGACAACGTCGCTTATGCCTTTGACGACCTCTATTATCTCGAGCGCTCCTGCATGGTGCAGGTGCTGGCACAAGGCACCGGCGGAAAACTCAAGCGGGTGCCGGAGAAAATGGTCGCCGAAGCAGCGAGGCAGATCGGCGGCGAACGCCAGCAGTCCGTGCTGCACTTCGAAGCCCTGAAGAGACTGCTCGATCGCGACGAGCCGGGCTGGTCACGGCTGAACTGATAGATCTACTCCAGCGCCGCAACGCCTGACGATGTTGCGCACCCGGCTGTGCGAACTGCTCGGCATCGCGCATCCGATCATCTGCGCGCCGATGGGCTGGATCACCGGGCCCGAATTGACCGCGGCGGTGAGCGGTGCCGGGGGACTGGGCATTCTCGGCGCCGGCGCCAGTCCACCCGAATTGCTGCGGCAGAAAATCCGCCGGGTGCGCGAAATCACCGACCGGCCCTTCGGTGTCAATCTGATCCTGTCGCGCCCAGCGGAAGAGCGCTTTCAGGTCTGCGTGGATGAACGGGTCCCGGTGCTGTCGCTGTTCTGGGGCGACCCGGCGCGTTACGTGGCGCGTGCTCACGACGCCGGGATGAAAGTGCTCCTGCAGGTTGGCGACGTCGCCAGCGCGATCGCCGCGAAGGCCAAGGGCTTGGACGCGATCATCGCGCAGGGCGTGGAGGCTGGCGGCCACATCGCCGGTGAACTTTCGACCATGACACTGGTGCCGCGCGTGGTGGATGCAGTGGCGCCGGTTCCGGTCATCGCAGCAGGCGGCATTGCCGACGCTCGCGGCCTGGTCGCTGCCCTCGCACTTGGCGCGCAGGCCGCCGTTCTCGGCACCCGCTTCATCGCCACACCCGAAGCCGATGCGCACCCGGAATACAAGCACCGCATCCTGGCCGCGAGCGGCGACGATACCGTGCGCACCACATTGTTCGGTGGCGGCTGGCCGAACGCGCCGCACCGGGTGCTGCGCACCGACTTCGTGTCGCAGTGGTTGTCAGAAGAATCTCGTGGCAACGAGAACCGGCCGGACGAGCCGGTAATGGCGGAATCGAAACTCGGCGACGAGCCGTTCCCTATCCGCCGCTTCATGGTGTTTCCACCGAACCGCGACACCACCGGCGCAGTGGAATCCATGGCGCTATATGCCGGGCAGAGCGCAGGACTGGTGCGCGAACAAAAACCTGCCGGGAAAATCGTGGCTGAGCTCGTGCAGGAGGCGACCGAGTTGATACACAGCCAGCTTGCCTGCGGCAGCAAGAAGGAAAAATAACTTGTCCGGACGTTCTTGTGGGCCAATAAATCACTGGCAGCGGGAGGATTGACCGACCCGCGAAAGGACGCGTTCGTCGCCAAACCCGTACTGCCAGGCGTAAACCGCCAGGGACGCCAAGGCCAGGGGAAAGAAACGGCAGGCAGGCAACGGTGACGGTAAGCGGCGCGGGCCGCTTATGGCCCCGATAATAGCGCTAGCGTCTAATAATCCACTGCTCTTTGCATTTTGTCTTTCCCTGGCGTCCTTGGCGTCCTTGCGCGGTGGATGCGTTTTCAGGCTGCTTTCCTATTACTTTCGCTCTATTCCGCCCGCCGGCCGGAGTCCCTACAGTTCCCATCACACGCGGGGCGAATTGCCCTCCGACACCCCGGAACCAGCCGTTTCCGGGTTCGACAGGCCAAAGACCGCCACGTGCACAGGGGCCGCCGCACTCTCGACGGCGTCCCATTGAACGAAACACTTTTTGTGAAGGAGCAGATCATGAAACAGCAACGTGTAGTGCACATCTCCATCGGATGGCTGTTCGCTACTTCGATGGTACTGGCGTCCGCCGGCAGCTTTGCCGGAGACATGGGTAACGTGCAAAGCGGCGGAAGGTCCGCGAACGAGGTCTATGGTCGCGCTTCCGCGACGATCCCCGGAGCGAATCCGGTGCGCTCGATCTCCAGCAACCTGAGCGTCAGTGAGGTCTCAGGTCGCGGCAGCGGCATCAAGTCGCATGGAATCGGCCCGATCGTCGCAACTGGCAAGGCAGACGTCAACGAGGTCCTCGGACGTTCGTCCGGCGGTCCGACGTTCGCGGCGGCGAAATCGCCGGGCGACAACAAGACCGCGGCGCTGCAAAGGTAACGGATGTCGTCCGAGTTGCCTGCTAACTTGTCCGGATTTCCAACCGGCTGAGGAGTTGATGCACATCGTTCCCGAAGGCTTTGGGTGCCATGCACCCAAAGCCTTCGGCGTTTGTGCGGGCGCAGCGCCGCCGGCGGTTGCCACCACTCCGGGAAACGTGGTAACAAGTCTTGAGTCTGGGAAGAGGATTTCGTGAAGATCCTGGTTGCATCACCTCAAGGATCGGCCACTGAGGCTCTTTGTGGCCTGCTGGCCACGCTCGACTCCTGCTGCGAAGTCGAGGTGGTTCACGACATCCAGTCTTTGCTTTCGCTTCCCCCGACAAAGCCTTCCGGAACGCCGGACCTGGTGCTGGTGGATGTGGACGCCACTTCGGCCGATGCCGGTGCAGCAATCCGGAGCGTCCTGAAGAAATTTCCCGGGGCACGCATCCTTGCTCTGGGATCGCGCCTTGACGATGGCTATGTGGAAATGACGCTCGAGGCCGGCGCCCTTGGCTATCTTCCGAAATCGCATGCCGAAACGGTCGCCCTCTGCGTTCTCAGGTTGGTGTTGAGTGGCGGAGCATACCGCCCCTATCTCCCCCCAAATGCAGACGCGGCAGCGCAGCCGACCGCTTCGGGCGCAGTTGACGCGCCCGCTACGCGAAGTGCCCCGGAACCGCTAGGCGAGTACGGTCTGTCGAAACGGCAGATTGAAGTGCTGGCACTGGCGGCCCAGGGCAAATCGAACCTGGCGATCGCCAAGCACCTCGGCATCGCGGAGGGCACGGTAAAGCTGCACATGAGCGCAATTTTCAAGGCCCTCAACGTGCAGAACCGCAGCGAGGCGGTGCTGCTTGCCTCCCGATTACAGAGCGTCAACTTCCGGCAGATCAAGCAAGCCGAAGGCGGCGCGATGGATCTCGACTGGCTGCTGCCCCACATGACCCACCGGCACCTGCTCAGGGACACGATCGTTTTTCGCAAAGGCGACGCCGGCGAGGAACTCCTCTACCTGCAACGCGGAACCATCCGGCTGGAGGAAATCGGCGCGGACATCAGCGCCGGCACCATGTTCGGGGAGATCGGCATTTTTTCGCCGTCCCATGAACGCACGTCCACCGCGGTGTGCACGAGTGAAGTCGATCTTTTCACGCTGACCTCGGCACAGGTCAAGCGCCTGTACCTGCTCAATCCGCAGTTCGCGCTTTTCGTCGTCCACCTGATCGCCAAGCGGTTGATGGCCGATCGGGTGCGCACGATCTGACCGCCGGGATGGCGCGCCCTCCACTTCCACGCCACTCCCGCAGGGAGAAGACTTGAGGAAGTCGTGGGCCATGGTGGCCATCGCGCTCGCTGTCGCGACCGTCAGCGCGGCGACTCTGCTGGACACCGTCGTCCGAGTTCTTCGAGCGGAACATCGGTCTGGGCTGGCTCTCCCGTTTGCGCGGCCCGATCGAGCCCCCCGGCGACGTTGTGATGGTGACGATGAGCCCGAGCGTAGCGGCAAGAATTTTTCTGCCCGAAAGATGCGCAACGGTTTCATCGCTGCGAAGACATCCGGTTCGGCGTCCGTCCTTCCACGCACGTCGGCTTGCCAACGATGCCTTCGAGCTGGCCGCGATGCCTGCATGCATTGCTGATCGACAAGCTGGCAAAGGCGGGTGCCAGGACCATCGTATTCGACGTGCTGTTCCGTCCCCGTGCGCCTCTGCCGGGGTTCGCGCGCGACCCAAACGCCGATCAGGATGCGAAGTTGGGCGCTGCGATGGCGCGCTCGCGCGGGGTACTGATCGCCCAGAAGGTGGAGTCTTCGGGTGCGGAAGTCGAGGCCGGAGAGGAGCATCTGATCGAGTTGAGCGCTGCGATCGAAGATGCTGCGCTTGGTGCGGCACCCTTTCTGGTCATCGGCGACTCGGAGAGACGGTATGACGGTTTTCTCGCGTTCAAGGACTCAGGGTGGGCCACGCCGAGTCTGGCGAGCCTCGCGGTGCAGGCCCACACGCTCGACGTCTACCCGTCGTTTCGACGGAGCGCTCCAAAGGGTCGCTCCGGGCGCAGCGCGGTTTTTACCCGTGGATGCCGGGGAAATCCGCCACAGCGGCCGCCTCCAGGCAAGCGTGCTGCTGATCAGGCAGATCTTCACCGGCGAGCGTCAACTCGCCACCCGCATGCGGGCCGCGCTGGAGGCAGATCCTTCTCTGGCGCCGGATCACGCGACCCGCGAGCAGGTCGAGGCGCTCGTTGGACTCTACGCCGGGGAAAGCATAAGGGTGCTCAACTTCTTTGGCCCTGCGGGCACCGTTCCGGCTTTTGGCTTCGACAAGGCGCTGGCAATGATCGAGGCCGACGCCTTGCGGGCCTTTCAGGGCAAGGCGGTGATCGTCGGCTACGCGGAGTTTGCGCAGCCCGAGCAGGTCGAACATTTCAACACCGTGTTCTCGACCGCATCCGGTTTGGATTTAAGCGGCATGGAAATTGCCGCAACCGCGTTTGCCAATCTCCTTCACGGCGCAACGCTCAAACCGACCGCCCGGACAACCTGGTCGACAATCGCACTGCTCGCAGGGCTGATCTGCACGGCTCTCTGCCTTTGGCTTCCGAACCGCATCGCCTTCCCTGCAATAGCAGTGCTGGTTTTCGGATACGGGGCAATTGCCTATTTGTTGTTCGCGAAACATTCCCTCTGGTTGCCGGTGGTGATCCCGATGTTCGTCGCCGCCCCGCTGGGGGTTGGCGCGGGAACCTTATGGAAGTACGAGATGGCGCGCCGGCAGCGCAACCGGA
>CAWBMN010000014.1:0-31467 GCA_963789945.1 uncultured beta proteobacterium
GCCTGAGAGCCGTGTCATCGGAAACCGGTCCTCGACGAAACGCTTCGTTCAACGTTGGTAGACGATCGCGGTATCCTTGCTTCGAGGGGCGGCGAAGGGGCGGTTCGACGGCAACCACCTTCTGGAGGAGCGACAATGAATCGACGTGAGTTCCTGAGCCTCGGCGCTGTCTCGACTTCCTGAAACGACGAAGGGTATTTCGATGCAGATCAAGCCTTCCATTAACTGGCTGTTCGTCTTCATACCGGTCACGCTCGCGCTCGAGCATGCCGGGTTGCCGGCGCCCTGGGTATTTTTCTCGGCGGCGCTCGCCATCGTCCCGATCGCGAGCCTCATCGTGCGGGCCACCGAGCAGATCGCCACGCGCACCGGCGACGCCGTCGGCGGACTGCTCAACGCGACCTTCGGCAACGCGCCCGAGCTCATCATCGCCTTCGTGGCACTCAAGGCGGGCCTGCTCGACATGGTGCGCGCCTCGCTCATCGGCGCGATCCTTGCGAACATCCTGCTTGCGCTCGGTGTCGCGTTCCTGCTCGGCGGTTTGCGCTACCGCGACCAGGACTACAACCCGGCGGCCGCGCGCGTCTACAGTTCGATGATGCTGATCGCCGTCGTGAGCCTCGCGGTGCCGAGCGCGTTCAGCCGTTTCTTCGCGCCCGAGGAGACGATCCGCCAGGAGACTTTGCTGAACGTCGGGACTGGCCATCGTGTTGCTCATCGCCTATGCACTCTACCTCGTGTTCATGCTGAAGACCCATCCGGGCGCCTTTGCCGCCAAGGGCGGCCACGGTGACGGTGAGGCCGAGGGCGCACACTGGAGTCTGCCGCGTGCCGTCGGAAGTCTCGTGGGTGCTTCACTGCTGGCAGCGTGGATGAGCGAGATCCTGGTGGGCGCGGCCGAGGGCACCGGCGAGGCGCTCGGCATGACGCAGGTGTTTATCGGCATCGTGTTCGTCGCGATTGTCGGCGGCGCGGCCGAGAGTCTGCTCGGCGATCGTGATGGGGCGCAAGAACCGGGTGGACATGACGATCGGCATCGCGCTGGGCAGCTCGATCCAGATCGCCTTGTTCATCGCGCCAGTGCTGGTGCTGGCAAGCTATTTCATCGCGCCGCAACCACTCGAGCTGTCCTTCGGGCGCGCCGAGGTCGGCGCGCTCATGATGGCAGTACTGATCGGCGCCGTGGTGTGCGGCGACGGACGCTCCAACTGGTACAAGGGCGTGCAGCTCATCACTGTTTACATAATCATCGCGCTCATGTTCTATTTCCTGCCGGACATCCCGCATTCCGGTTAGCACGGTAACCCGCGGCGCCGCGACGGCTGGTAGCCGCGTCAGCAAGGAGGCTTGCATGTCGAAGTCAGAAAACGAAAAGCGCGAGCGGGTGCTGGATCCGGTCCACCGTGTGTCGGAGATCATATTCGGCCTGCTCATGGCGCTGTCGTTCACCGGTGCGCTCAGCGTGGCGACCGCCGGGCGGGAGGAAATCCGCACCGTGATGTTTACCGCCCTCGGCTGCAATCTCGCGTGGGGGCTGGTCGATGCGGTCATGTACCTCGTCCAGACGGTCACCGAACGGACACGTAACTTCACGCTGATGCGGCGTGTCCGAAGTGTAGTGACCCCGCAAGAGGCCCACGCGATCATCGCCGACGCAATGCCCGGGCAGCTCGGCAGCGTGATCAATGCCGAAGGTCTTGAGGAAATTCGCCGGCGCCTCGCCGCGCTGCCCGAACCACCCGCCCGGGGGCGCCTCGGCCGGGACGACTACGTCGGCGCCCTTGGCGTCTTCCTGCTCGTCGTGCTCGCGACCTTTCCGGTCGTGGTCCCGTTCATGCTGTTCCACGAAACCGCGCTGGCGATGCGCGTCTCCAACGGGGTCGCGCTGGCAACGCTGTTCCTGGCCGGCTACAGGCTCGCGCGGTATTCCGGGGGCAGTCCCTGGCGGTCCGGCTTCGCGATGGCTGCCATTGGAGCGGCCCTGGTGGCAGCTATCATGGCGCTCGGGGGATGAGCGTGCTTCTGCGGTCGACAGGTGCCGCCATGGCGGCCGCGCTGCTCGTGCCGGTACTGGCCTTCGCCGCACCGGAGAGCGGGGATGCAGAGTCGCCGCCTTCGTCCGAGCAAACGCCCGGCTGGGCCTTTTCCGCGACGGGCATGTATTATTTCCCCCCCGATCAGGATAATTTCCTGCTCGTCATTGCCACCGCCGATCGCGGGTCGCTGCATCTCGAGGCACGTTACAACTACGAGGCGCTCGATACCGGCTCGCTGTTCGCCGGCTGGACGTTCTCGGGTGGCGACAAGCTGACCTACGAGCTGACGCCAATGCTGGGCGCGGTTTTCGGTGACACGCAGGGTATCGCGCCGGGCTTCGAGGCAAGCCTCGCGTATGGTATTGCCGACTTTTACATCGAGGCCGAGTATCTGCGCGACTCCGAGAACCAGGAGGACAGCTACACCTACGCGTGGAGCGAGCTGGGCTTCAGTCCCCTGGAGTGGCTGCGTTTCGGCCTTGTCGGCCAGCGCACGCGTGTCTATAGCAGCGATCGCGATATCCAGCGCGGCGGTTTCGCCCAGATCATATCCGGCAAGGTTACGCTCGGACTGTATGTCTTCAATCCCGGTGACAGTGCGGACCGGGTCTCGATTCTGTCGCTCGGGGCGGAATTCTAGCCCGGGCATGTGCTGCACCATGCCGGGCGTATGGCGTGAACATTTTCGCTACGCTCGCCGGATTCGGCGGCGCGAAAGGTCCCACGAACGGCTGTTCGAGTAGGATCGTCTGCGTGGTTCCGTGTGTTTCCGTGATTCAAACGATCTTTGAGACGGCTTTCAGGCGCAAGGACGCAGCAATTCGCCTACGCGCAGGGCTGAGCGTGGCTGTCAGCTTGAGCGTGTTCATGGTTGCGGCAGCGGGGGCGCGCGCGCAGGGATTGCGCATTTTGGGGCCGGGCGGGAATGCTATTCCGGCACGCAATGACACGGCCCGACAGACACCAGGCAGATCGACAGATATCAACAATGTGGCGAAATCTCGATTCCTCGTTGGCGACCAAGGCCATGAAAATGGCGCGCCTGATTGCGGCGGCGCTGCTGATCGGTTCGATGGCCGCACCAGCGCTTGCCATCAAGACCGACGTAGTGGTCCTGTTCAACGGCGATCACCTCACGGGTGAAGTGAAGGAGCTTGTTCACGGTCAGTTGATGTTCAAGACCGACGATGTGGGCACGCTCTACATCGAATGGGACAAGATCGCTTCGCTCACAACACTGCAGTTGCTGCAAATCGAGCTGGCGGACGGGCGACGTTTCTTTGGCACAGCCCCTGAATCCGCGTCCAAGCCCGGATCGATCCGGATCTTGATTGGCCCGTTTGGTGAGTCACCGACCCCGATTGAGTTGTCGATCCACGACATCGTTCGGATGGCGACAGTCGAAAGCGGGGACGCATGGTACAAACGTCTCGATGGTTCCTTCAGCTTGGGCTACAGCTTCACCCACGCCAACAATCTGAATGTGTTGAACCTCTCTGCGGACATCGGCTCGCGCGACCAGGTGAGAAAGTGGAAAGTGGCGTTCGACGGACAGGCGACCAGTCAGGCCAATAGTCCATCCAGCCAGCGCGCCTCGCAGGTCTCGACCTGGGAGCGTTTCCTGCCGAACCGCTACTACACGGAGGCCTCCCTCGAATTCGACCGGAACGAAGAGCTCGGTCTCTACCTGCGCAGTCTGATTGGCGCGACATTCGGCCGCTACCTTATGCAGAACAAGAACAGCGAGTTCCGTGCCGGCGCCGGATTGGCCGCATCGACTGAGAAATCATACGATGGCACCGTCGGGGATAACATCGAGGCGCAGCTCACTATGAGATTGAATGTGTTCCGTTACGATTACCCGAAGACGAACGTGAGCGCCAACCTGACCGTGCTGCCGAGCCTGACGGAATCAGGTCGGGTGCGCGCCGAGGCCTCCGTCGATGCGCGCCGCGAGTTCATCGCCGACCTGTTCCTCCAAGTGTCTCTCTACGACAGCTACGATAGCAGGCCGGCCGACGGGTCCCCAAACAACGACTGGGGCCTCACGACGTCGATCGGCTACTCATTCTGATCACATGCATCGGAATCCTCAATCCCGCCCCTGGATCTTGTTCCCGCGGCTATTGGGCCGGGATGGTGATCAACGGCAGCTTGTCTCTGCCCCCAGTCTCCGCCAACGTGAAGAAAAACATGATCGCCCTTATCGCGCGCTTCGTCTGCCAGTCGCCATCATCGATCCAGAACCAGTAATTGCGGTAGTGCATAGCGGTAAACGCGGCAGCCGGCTTGTCCTTGCCGCTGCGAATCCTCACCACGTTGTCCTGCCGGTTCTCCGGGTCGGAGTGTTCATGGGCAGATGCGGGCTGGAAAAGGTGTACGTCCCCTTTGACCTCCATGCCGGGCGCATGGTGTCGCGCGTCACACACTCTCAGCAGACGCGAGGTCCGCATGCAACGCATGTGTTGCGTCGCATTGGCGTGTCTGTTGATCTGCAGCACCCGCATACAACGCCTCTTCGCTGCTGCGCCCGCTTCAATTCATTCTTGAGAAATATAAAGTGGCAGCTTAAAATGCTCATCCATGCGCTACATCCGACGTCATCTGGAGGAGCAGGTGTTGCGGGCGGCGAAAGGCTTCCCGGCCGTGGTGCTGACCGGGCCGCGCCGCGCCGGCAAGACGCTGCTGCTGCGCCGGCTGTTTCCCAAGGCGAGCTACTTCCTGCTCGAAGACCCCGACGTTGTGGCGCGGCTGCGGGCCGATCCGCAGGGGTTCCTCGACGCCGTGCCGACGCCCGCGATCCTCGACGAGGTGCAGAACGTGCCGGAGGTGTTCGCGTACGTGCGCTCGCGGATCGATCGCCGGCCGCGGCGAGCCGGCCAGTGGCTGTTGACTGGTTCGCAGGAGTCGCCGCTGATGCAGGGCGTGACGGAATCCATGGCGGGCCGCGCGGCGGTGCTGCAACTGCTGCCGCTGTCGTGGCGTGAGACACCGAAAGTCAGCCTGCTGGCGCGGCGGGTATCCCGAGGTGCTGGCGCGTCCGGATACGGCGCGGTTGTGGTTCAGTTCGTACTTGCAGACCTACCTGGAACGCGATGTCCGGGCGGTGACGGCGGTGAAGGATCTCGCGACGTTCCGCCGCTTCCTCGCGCTGCTGGCCAGCCGGCACGGACAGGTGCTGAACAAGACCGATCTTGCCGCGCCGCTGGGCGTGAGCGTGCCGACGATCACCCAGTGGCTCGGCGTGCTGGAGACGACCGCGCAAATCCTGATCGTGCCGCCGTTTTACGAGAACCTCGGCAAACGCCTGATCAAGTCGCCCAAGGTATATGTCGCCGATTCCGGCCTCGCGTGTCATTTGCTGGGCATCGATTCGGCGGGAGAACTCGCCCGCTCGCCCTTTCGCGGCGCGTTGTTCGAAGGCTTCATCGCGGCGGAGATGGCCAAGGCCCAGGTGAACGCGGGCGGCCGGCGCGAGCTTTACTATTTTCGCGACCAGCAGGGTCTGGAAGTGGATTTCCTCGTGCCCGGACGAACCGGTGCTGTGGCGCTGGTGGAATGCAAGGCCGGGCGCACGGTGACGCCCGCCATGGCCGCGCCGATGCAACGGTTGGCCGCGGCGCTGAAGCGAAAGCGCCCAAAGGCTGCCGGCACGAGGATGTTTCTCGTCCATCAGTCACCGCAGGCAGGAAACCCGACAACGGCTGTCGCTCCCGGCGTGCGGGCGCTGCCGTGGCAGGAATTTCTCGAAGCGCTGTAGCGGCTGATCGAACCAATCAACCACAGTAATGGGCACAACCATGAAAACCACACGCATTCAAAACCTCCTCGCCACCGCGCTCTTTGGCGCGTTGGCATTCTCGACCGCGTCCGCCTGGGCACAGGCCACACCAGACTACATCAACAAGATTCCTGAGCAGATCATGACGCCCGATACCGTAAAAACACGGATCGGCACACTCAAATTCTTCGAAGGGTAATCATTCAAGATTTTCTGCGTGGTTCCGTGTGTTTCCGTGATTCAAACGATCTTTGAGCCGGCTTTCAGGCGCAAGGACGCAGCAATTCGCCTACGCGCAGGGCTGAGCGCGGCTGTCAGCTTGAGCGTGTTCATGGTTGCGGCAGCGGGGGCGCGCGCGCAGGGACTCGAACCACGGTCGTACTCGAACACGCCGGTCGGGCTCAATTTTCTGATTGCTGGCTACGCCTACGCGGAAGGCAAAATGGCGTTCGATCCGTCGACGTCGATCACCGACGCGCAATATCACACCAATACCGGCGTCTTCGCCTACGCGCGCTCGCTGAATGCATGGGGCAAGTCCGCCAAATTCGACGTGGTGCTGCCCTATTCTTCGTTTTCGGGGCACGGGCTGGTGGGCGGCCAACCCAGAGAGCGCGCGATGTCGGGTTTCGGCGATCCGCGTTTCGTTTCTCGATGAACTTTTACGGGGCGCCCGCGCTGTCGGTGAAGGAGTTCGCGGAGCTACCGGCAGGACCTCATCGTCGGGGCGAGCCTGCAGGTGACGGCGCCGCTGGGGCAATACGACAACAGCAAATTGATCAACCTCGGCAACAACCGCTGGTCGTTCAAGCCCGAGCTGGGCATTTCCAAGGCGTGGGGACCGTGGACGGTGGAAGTCGCGCCGAGCGCCACGTTTTACACCGACAACACTGATTTCAACAGTGGCAGCACGTTCGCGCAGGCGCCGTTTTACTCGGTGCAGGGGCATCTCATTTACGGTTTCTCATCCGGCGTGTGGTTGGCATTGAATGGCACCTACTTTACGGGCGGCCGCACCACCGTCAACGGCGTGAAGGGAGATAACGAGCAGACGAACACGCGGACGGGCCTGACCCTTGCGCTGCCGGTGGACCGGTACAACTCGGTGAAACTCTACGCCAGCACCGGCACCTCGACCCGCACCGGCAGCGAATTCGATGCCATTGGAATCGCGTGGCAGTATCGTTGGGGCGGTGGATTCTAGGGAAGCTCTGCAAGAGTTGCGTATGCGCGACCGAGGCGATTCGGGTCGAGAGCGAGACCTGGCGATGCACATTCCCGGACGGGAAAAAAAGAAGGACGCAGACAAATTGCTGGAAAGGTGTGCGTCCCCTCAGACTCCCACAATACCTTGACCTGGATCAACGCCTGGTTAATCGCGCATGGGTAGAAAGCCACAACGGGCAACACCCCGCGCTTGCAAGCGCCTGAATGACAAGAGCCAGGCAGGACAAGCAGGTCGAGATTGTCGGCACAGAGTAAAACGAAGTGGGAGGTAACGAGACATGGCCGCCGGGATTGTGGAAGTCACCGAGCAAATACGCTTGACCGAGGCGCGCGAGGCAGGAATTCCGTGGAAGAAGTGGGGCCCCTACCTGAGCGAGCGGCAGTGGGGCACGGTGCGCGAGGACTACAGCCGAGGGCGGTGACGCCTGGAATTTCTTCACCCACGATCATGCCCGCTCGCGCGCCTACCGCTGGGGCGAGGACGGCATCGCCGGCATTTCCGACGACAAGCAGCGCCTCTGCTTCAGCCTCGCCCTGTGGAACGGCAAGGACCCGATCCTCAAGGAACGGCTCTTCGGCCTCACCAACAGCCAGGGCAATCATGGCGAGGACGTCAAGGAGTACTACTTCTACCTCGACAGCACGCCGACCCATTCGTACATGAAGTATCTCTACAAGTACCCGCAGGCGGCCTATCCCTATGCCGACCTGGTGGAGACAAACCGGTCGTCGCACCCGCAACGACATGGAGTATGAACTCCTCGACACCGGCGTCTTCAAAGACGACCGCTACTTCGACGTCTTCGTGGAATACGCCAAGGCCGGCCCGGAAGACATCCTTGTCAAGATCACTGCAGCCAACCGGGGGCCGGAAGCGGCGGAACTGCATCTCCTTCCGACGCTGTGGTTCCGCAACGACTGGGCGACGTGGATCGCCGAAACCAACCGAGCCGCCGAGCAACCAAACCTCAGGCAGATCAAGGCAGCGGCGGGCACGAGCGCGGTCGCTGCAAGGCATCGGCTGCTGGGTGAATTCATCCTTTCCTGCGAAGGCGAGGTACCGCTGCACTTCACCGATAACACCACGAACAACGACCGGCTCTTTCCCGGCCAGCCCAATGTCAGGCCGGTACGTCAAGGACGGCATCAACAACTGCGTGGTGCAGGGCAATCAGGCGGCGGTGAACCCCGAAAAGCAGGGCACCAAGGTTGCGGCGCACTATCGGATGACGATTGCCTCAGGCCAGTCGGCGACTGTGCGGCTGCGCCTGAGCACGCGCGGACCAGCCGGGCAAAGCACAACCACCCAAGGCGCTGCCGTGCCCTTCGGGCCGGCGTTTGACGCGACTCTGGCGTCACGTTTGCAGGAGGCGGACGAGTTCTATCGCGCCGTGACTCCGCCCTCGGTCTCCCCGGACGCGGCCAACGTGATGCGCCAGGCCATCGCCGGCATGCTCTGGAGCAAGCAGTACTTCTTCTTCGACGGCGACAGTTGGCTGGAGGAGCACAACTCCCATCCGCTCCATCACGGATATCGAAACTCCCGGAACTCGGAGTGGTACCACATGCTGAACGAGGACATCATCTCGATGCCCGACAAGTGGGAGTATCCCTGGTACGCGGCCTGGGACCTCGCTTTCCACACGCTCCCGCTCGCAATGGTGGACCCCGATTTCGCCAAGGAGCAGATGGGGCTGATGCTGCGTGGCCTTTACCTGCACCCCAGCGGCCAGATGCCCGCGTACGAGTGGAACTTCAGCGACGTGAACCCGCCGGTGCATGCCTTTGCCACGCTGTTCCTGCACCGCACCGAGCAGGCCATGCGCGGCGAAACGGATTTGGATTTTCTCAAGTCGGCCTTCAACAAGCTGCTGCTGAACTTCACCTGGTGGGTGAACCGCAAGGACCGCTTTGGCAAGAACGTGTTCGAGGGCGGGTTCCTCGGCCTCGACAACATCGGCGTCTTCGACCGCAGCGCCCCGCTGCCTACCGGCGGCCACCTGGAACAGGCGGACGGCACGGCCTGGATGGCGCTGTTCAGCCAGAACATGCTGGAGATCGCGTTCGAAATCGCCGTCCACGACCGCACCTACGAAGACATGGTCATGAAGTTCGCCGAGCACTTCTACTATATCGCGGCGGGCATGAACCGGGCCGGCCAGGAAGGCATGTGGGACGACGAGGACGGCTTTTATTACGACCTGCTGCAGCTCCCCGATGGCAGCGCCACGCGTCTCAAGGTGCGCTCGATGGTTGGGCTCCTGCCGCTGTGCGCCACCACGGTCATCGAAAAGTCGCAGCGAGAGCGCGTTCCGCGGGCGATGGCTCATATCATGGAACGTTTGCGCCGGATGCCCGAACTGTTGAAAACCATCCATCCCACGGGCCCGGGTCATTTCGGTGTGGCCGAGCGCGGGATCCTGGCTCTCGTCACCCCGGAGCGGCTGCGCCGGATCCTGACGAAAATGCTCGACGAGAACGAATTTCTGGGCCCCTACGGCATCCGTTCGCTCTCGAAATTCCACGAGCAACACCCGTTTGTATTCCACGTGCAAGGCCAGGAGTACCGGGTGGACTACCTGCCGGCCGAGTCGAACACCGGCATGTTCGGCGGCAACTCCAACTGGCGGGGTCCGGTCTGGATGCCGGTGAACGCGATGATCATCCGGGCGCTGCTGAATTTTCACCAGTACTACGGTGACAACTTCAAGATCGAGTGCCCCACGGGGTCAGGGAAGCTGATGAACCTGTTCGAGGTGAGCAAGGAGATCGGCGACCGGCTCACCCGGATCTTCCTGCGGGATCAACAGGGCAAGCGGCCTGTCTACGGCGGCGCCGAGAAGTTCCAGACCGATCCGCACTGGCGCGACCACATCCTCTTCTACGAGTACTTCCACGGCGACAACGGTGCCGGGCTGGGCGCGAGCCATCAGACCGGCTGGACCGGGCTCGTGGCCAAGATCATCCAGCTTTACGGCCTGCTGGATTCGAAGCGGGTTCTGGAGGTGGGCAAGCAAGCTGCGTTCGTGCAGGGCACAGCTGCAGCCGCCACGGCAAAGACGTGAAGACCTGGCCCAGGCATCCTGTCATTTATGAGATCAACACCTGGGTATGGCTGGGTGAGTTGAGCGGGAAATACCCGGGGCCGGTCAATCTCGCCACGGTGCCGGAGCAGGAGTGGGATGCCATCGCCGCGCATGGCTTTGACGCCGTATGGTTCATGGGGGTCTGGGAGCGTAGCCCGGCCGGAATCGAGATCTCGATGCGAAACAAGGGGCTCCTTGAGGATTTCCGGCGAGCGCTGCCGGACTTCGAGGCGCAGGACAATGTCGGCTCGCCCTATTGTGTGCGTCGTTACATTGTCGACAAACATCTCGGGGGACCGTCCGGGCTGGCTGCCGCGCGTCAAGCTCTCGCAAAGCGCGGCATTCGTCTGGTCCTCGATTTCGTGCCGAATCATGTCGCGCCCGATCACCCGTGGGTGAGCGATCATCCGGAATACTTCATCCAGGGCAGCCACGAAGACCTGGCGCGTGACCCACCATCATTCGTCGCGCGTGCGGGCAAGATTTTCGCCTGCGGTCGCGACCCGTTCTTTCCGGCCTGGCCGGACGTGCTGCAGTTGAATGCATTCAACGCCGGTCTGCGCGCCGCGGTGACCGACACGCTCACCGGCATCGCCGCGCAATGCGATGGCGTGCGCTGTGACATGGCGATGCTGTTGCTCAACAATATCTTTGCGCGTACCTGGGGTGCGCGCGCCGGGGCACTACCCGACACCGATTACTGGCCGGAGATCATCCCGGCGGTGAAGAGCACGCACCCTGACTTCCGCTTCATTGCCGAGGCCTACTGGGATCTGGAATGGGAGCTGCAGCAGCAGGGTTTCGACTGCTGCTACGACAAGAAACTCTATGACCGGATGGAACACGGCGACGCCGAGGCCGTGCGCCTGCACCTTCTCGCAGATGCTTCTTACCAGCAGGGAATGGTGCGCTTTATCGAGAACCATGACGAGCCCAGGGTGGCTGCGACGTTTCCGTCCGGAAAAGGGCGCGCGGCCGCCGTGGCGATCCTCACGCTCACCGGGGCCAAGCTGCTGCATGAGGGACAGTTCGAGGGAAGGAAGGTAAGGTTGCCGGTTTTTCTCGGCCGTCGCCCGGCGGAGCCGGTCGATCAGGACCTCGCGGCCTTCTATAGACGTCTGCTGAATGCGGTCAATCGCGAGGTCTTTCGCAACGGTGAGTGGCGCCTGTGTGAACGCAGTGGCTGGCCCGACAACCCCAGTTGCCTGAATATTCTCTCCTGGTGCTGGGTCAAGGACGATGAGCGCTATCTCATCATCATTAATTACAAGCAGGAAACCACGCAGGCGCGTGTCCAGGTGCCGTGGGATGCGCTGAGAGGAAAGCAGTGGTGCCTCAGTGATGTTCTGTCAGGGCAAATCTACGACCGTAGCGGGGACGAGATGCGGGATTCCGGTTTGTATGTCGAGCTGGGGCCGTGGCAATACCACCTGTTCCAGGTGCGCGTATCGTGAGCGCTGAAGGGTTCGACGTTAAACCGGAACTGCATACGACGGTCATTGGTGAAATGATCCGGCACGAAAACGACCTCGCCAAACTTCGCACCTTGTGGATGCCAATCGGTCAAGGGTTCATCGCTAACGCCCATGTCACTGCGGACAGTGAGGTGCACCCACGGATTTGATGTTTTCCCTTATGGGGATCGTCGTCACGCTCTCAGGATTCGTAATGCTCTGCAAGAGCTGTCATTCGCGAGAATATCTCCGGTTCCTGGGCCGGCACGCCAGGAAGGGGCCCTTGCCGGAGGACCACCTGACACTCATGGAATGGCCGGGCAAAAAGATCCAAGACTGGCGGCGAGGTGTTCTGGCCTGTGCATGGATCGGGCAACCTGGTGATATCCTTAAACCTTGGCTGTTTCAGCCGCGCTTCTTCATGTTCATGTGGGTGACGGCCCCGCCGCAGGGGCAGGGCTTGCTGCACACGGGGGCGAATTTGATTCTGCGCGCGCTCAGCGCGGGCCGGTTTTACAAATAGTTGGGTTCTGACCGTTTGTGAGGCATGCTGATGGATGCTCGCAGGATCCCCGTCTCGCCGCGCACTGAATGACGCGCGCGGGTACTGGTGGCGCTCGCGGCGCTGACCGTGAGTGCGTGTGCCTCGCTCCCGACGGGTCACCCGCGCACGCGCGTCGATCGCAGCGATCTGTAAATCCAGCGCGGCGGTTTCGCCCAGATCATATCCGGCAAGCTGACGCTCGGACTGTATGTCTTCAATCCCGATGACAGTGCGAATGGGGTCTCGATGTTGTCGCTCGGGGCGCTGTTTGATATGAGCAACCGCCGAGTGGACTTCCGCTTCGCACGCAGACGGAACATCGAGCCGGTCACAGGCCCGGCACCCGGGGCAGACGCACTGGCCCGCGACCGCAATCGAATCCAGCCATTCAGAAACCAGGCACCGGCATGCTGCATTTGAAACGTCTTTTGCGCTGGGCTGGATTCGTTCTTTCCGCGCTGGTCGTGGCGGTCCTTTGCGTCGTATTGTCCGCCCCGTTGTGGATCAATGAAGCGGCGGTAAAAAGCGAAATTGCCGGCCTGGCGTCGCGCGCGACCGGCGACATCGTGGAACTCGACCGACTCCAACTCGACTACTTTCCGCTTCCCGGCGTGGTGATTTCCCGCCCGAAGTACTCGGTGCCGGGCCTGGCCGAATTCCAGGCCGAGTCCGCCGCGGTCACAATCGACTTGTGGGCGCTTCTGTCAGGCCGCGTTCAACCGCGGGTGGTGAACCTCAGCGGCGCGCGTGTCACGGTACGCCTGCCGGCCGGCGCACCCGGCGCACCCGGTGAGGAGCCGCTTTCCCTGGAAACTGCCGATCTGCGGCTTAGACAAGTCATCGGGCAAATCACGGCAGCCATGCCGCTTCTGCAAGCGACGATCGAAGATGCTCGCGTGGAGCTGCTGGTCGGCGACCGCCCGCCGTTGGTTTTGAAGGCAGTAGACGCGAGCGTCAGTGTTTCTGACGGAAGCATCGACGTGGAGTTTGCGTGCACTTCGAACCTTTGGGAAAAGCTGGCCCTAGAGTTCACGCTCTCCGGCGCCGATCTAGTCGGAGCCGGACGCGTCAATGTCGTGGGCCTGCAAACGAATGCCCTGCAAAGCCTGCTGGGAATTGCGTCCGACTCGCCGATCGTGGAAGCGGAGTTTATCGGGCGGCTCGACTGGCGCATGCAGGGGCTGCGGAACATTAGCGCCGATCTCATCGCCTCTGCGGCGCAAGTCACGCTGCGGCGCGGAACCAACTTGCACGCGTTTTCCGGGATGGTCCTCGCCGCCGGATTCCAATTGAGGGGCCGCGCGCTGGAAGCAAATTTGCATCGTCTTTACCTGCGCTCACCACACCTGATGCTGAGCGGAAAACTGGCGCGCAACGAAAGCGGTGCTTATACACTGGAAGGCGAGGCGATGGGTATCGATCTCGACGAACTTGTGGCCACCGCCCGGGAAATCGCGCCGGAAAATCCCTGGATCGCGCAGCCGCCTTTCGAAATTCGCGGTGGAACAATTGCCGCACTTCGAATCGGCAGCCATGCCGATTCGCCTTCGGAGCTGTTGCGCCTCGATCGTTTGCAGCTCGAAGCCGCGCTCGAAGGCGTCGGCATCGACCTCGCGCCCAAGGACATCCTCATCCGGGATGTCGATTGCCGCTTCTCGATCGAACGAGGTGAACTGCGCGTTCAGCACCTGACCGCCCGCCTCGGGCAATCGGTTCTGCGCAATGCGCGTCTCGCAACAAGTATTCTGAACGAGCCCCTCGTGCTGAATGCCGAGGCCGAGCTGGCGCTCGACCTCGCGGAAACCCTGGCGCTGGCGAAGCAGTTGCTGCCCGCCGCGAAATTCCAATCACAGCTGAATGATCTGGAGCAGGTCAAAGGCAGGGCGGTTGTCCGTCTCGCCATGGAGGGCAGCCTCAAAGCGCCGCAGCTGCGGGTCGATGTCCCGGAGATGAACTTTGTCGCGCGCCACCGTGCGGTGCCAATGCCCATCCGGATATCGAAGGGGCAGGGCGGCTACAGCGGCGACGCGGCCTCTCTACAGGCAGTGGATGGTTATATCGGCGAATCGAGTTTCACGGGACTCAAAGCGTCCTTCAGTTTGCGGCCGCCCTATCGGTTCAACGTCCGTCACGATCGTGCCGCACTCTCGGCGGCGGAACTGTTTCGCTGGGCCGCTTCCCTTCCGGATCTTGGCAAAGCGCTGGCCTTTATAAAACGTGTTTCGGGAACGATCGAGTTGTCCGGATCGCATGCGCAAGGATCGTTGCAGAAACTGGAAGACCTGCAGTTCCGCATCCTCGCCACGCCGCGGGGCCTGGTGGTTTTCGCGCCGGACATCGGTCCGGAGCTTACACTCGACAGCGGCATGGTCGAGCTCTCCCAACGTGAGGTCGACATAAAGGGCGTTGGCGTCGCGTTCGCGGATGCCGCTTTGAGCGTGTCCGGGCATGCCCCTGACTACCTTAAACGCCCAGCCGATGTGGATGTGACTGCAAGCGGAACGCTGGCGGCCGATGCCCTTGCCTGGATCTATGGCGCCACCAAAACTCCACGCGCCTTGCAGATGCGCGCACCGATTGAAGTCGCCGACGCGGCTGTAAGGATGAGGGGCCTGGACGATGTCAGCTTCAAGGCTGGATTCAGCATTGCGGGCGGACCGGTGCTCGGGGTCGAAGGCCGGCGCGCCGCAAAGATTCTGGAAATCGGCAAGGTCTCGGTGAAGGATTCCGATTCCGATGCCAGTTTCGGCGGAAAACTTGCGGACGGGAACGCAGCAGGCTGGTTCAAGGGACGACTATCCGGAAAAACGCTACAGCACGCTTTTGTCGATCCGGCGTTTGCAATGGGTGAACTGCGGGGCGACCTGGCCGTGAAAGTGGATTTTGCCAGGATCGCAGAGGCGACGGTGCAAGGGCATCTTGAGGGTTCCGCCATCAGCGTCCGGCAAGGATTGCCGATACCCATCGAGGTGGAGAAATTCGCACTCGAAGCGGACAACGGCAAGGTCGTGGTCAAACAAGCCGATGTGTCCAGCGGCGAGAGCCGGATCGCGCTTACCGGCACTATCGAGCGCCGCGACAGCCAAGTTCGTCGTCGATGCGGACCTGCGCATCAGACCGAATTGTCATACCGAAATTCGACACGGCAACGGAAACCGGAACCGTAGATGAACAGCGGCCGGACGCATTCGACTTGTCGAAAGTACCTTTCGAGGGACGTGTCAGGGTGAATGTCCAGAAGGTCGAATTCGGCACGCGCCAAATCGCGCCGCTTGTCGCCAGCGCTGCATGGGTCGATGCGAAGGTCGATCTGGGCATCACCAATGCCGCAGTATGCGGTATCAGTCTGGCCGGAGCTGCGACCGGGAAAATAGACGCTGTTCAGGTCACCGGCACACTGCGGGCGCGAGACGCGCCACTCGCCGGATCCATTGCCTGCCTCACCGGAGAACATATCCAGGCAAGCGGTCAGGTGGATCTGGACGCGCAATTCGCGGCCCAGGGTGCGCTGGCTACGCTGATCGAGGACGTCAGCGGCACTTTCTCGATTACCGCCCGCGACGGCAATCTGCAAAAAGCTGCGGCGCTCAACAGAGTGTTCGAGCTGCTCAATGTAACCGAAGCTGTGCGCGAAAAGAAACTGGAAATTGGGGCGGGCGGACTACCCTACCGTACCATAAGCGTACGAGGTTCGCGGGAGGGAAAAGTTATTCGGATTGAAGAGTTGACGCTCGATGCACCCACGGTCCAGATCGTCGCGGCGGGTCAGATCGATACCGACACGGGCAAGCTTTCCTTTGATGCAGTGGTCGCGCCGCTGCAAACGGCTAACTACATTCTTGAGCACATCCCACTGTTGAACAAGATATTCGGCGGCTCGGTACTGGCCGTACCGGTCCAGGTCAGCGGCACTGTGACGGATCCGATCGTCGTGCCTCTGGGCCCCGGCGCGGTCGCCAAGCGTCTGACAGGCATCATCGGCAATGTCCTCAAACTGCCGGCCGATGCGATCACGGTCATTTCACCCGGTACCGAATCGCAGGGCAACAGCCCGCCAGACAAATAGTTGAAGTGAATTCCCGATAGTTGTCGTACACCGACCTCCGAAGGCGGGCAAACGCCCCCTCTATTGCGACCTTGTTAAGAAATATCAAGGTGTGCGATGGACCGACCCCAACCGGCACCGAACGAGCTGCAGCCGACGAGCGAAGCGCATTGGATGCCCGCTCGGTACAAGTAGTGCCTATCAGGATGCGCGACTACGCTATCGATTCCCAAGCCGGCAGACGGTCCAGCAGTGACCGAATCCAGGCGCCTCGGGGCGATAACAGATAAGCCAGTGCGCCCACGTTGATCATGATCGTGGTCAAGAACACGATACGGAACGAAACCTTGTTGGATTTGTGGCGCAGCCATTGCTGTGCAATCCGCGCACCGGGCCATCCGCCCAGAATCGACCACAAATGAAGCTGGTACTCAGGCGTACGCCGTGAACCCTTCCCAGCGGCCGACTTGTCGAGGTAGTACACAAGGAACGTGAGCAGGCTCATGATCAGATAAAGCCACAAGATAGCAAAAGGGAGATATTCGAGTGCCGTCACGACGGCAACGAAAGCAAGAAAGCCGGCGGATACGATGAATGCCATCGAGACGGGACCGAGCGACACCCCGCCCCCGACCATCCTGACGCGCTCGGCCCTGTCTCGCCCCCTCTCATCTCGCGCGAGCTCATAGGTTATCCCGATACCCGTTTCCGGACGCTGTCTCCGCGAAGGAAATGCAGCGATATGTACGAACACCGGCTTCCCGCCCTTGTCCGGCGTAACGAAGCCGAAGCCCTTTTCGTCGTTCCAGCTCGTCAACTTTCCGCTCAAACGCATCAAGATCTTTCCCGAAGGCTAATTAACTGTGCCGAGTGGCCAATGGAGAGTGGGCCTCAAATAAGAATTCCTCATACTGAACCGAATGGCCTTGCGATCTTCGTAGCGACTTCCATCGTGCAATATATGGTCCTGTGGCCAATTGACCTGTGACTGTTATCGGTCATGTAGATATTTCCCGTGTGGGAGCTGGGTAGCTGTGGTCGGGTCTTGATACCTCAGTTACTTATATTTAAGGACTTGACCTCTTCTGATGCTCAGTACTCATCCCTCGCCGTCATCCGTCGCCGCCGTCAACGCCTTTACGGCGATCGCTGCCATCAGGGCGGTCAACAGCACTCCGCACACCCCTATGGCAATCGCCAGCGCGCGTGTTAGCAGTGACTTCGGCGCAAGATCACCGTAGCCGATCGTCAGGCCGGATACGAAGGCAAAATAGATCGACTCGTGTAGCGACCAGCCTTCGAGCAGGCCGACAACCACGCCGAGCCCGATGATCAGCACGAGCAGGACCGACAGGATTGGCCACACCACGCGCAAGCCGGTGAGCAACCCGGCGACGAAATTCCTTCTTAACGTGCGCGAATCCATGTGGTCTGCGAATTTGCGAGATGGTACATAGGGGAGCTGGGGGAGCTAGGGGCTGGGTCTGGAAGTATCAGTTTTCTATATTTCAAGACTTGCCCCTTCTGCGCTTTCCAGGCTTCACGGCCTTTCCTCGCGTGCGGCAAAGAGCGGCGTAGTCTCGATCCCTCACTTTACAATCGCCTGATACACCATCTGCTTGAACAGGTAGCGGTCGTAGCGCCGCGCCATTCCGGGCTGTCCCTGCGTCATCCACACGCAGATGATGTCGTCTTTGGGGTCCACATAGAAGCCGGTGCCTGCCGCGCCTGCCCAGAAATATTCGCCGGCGTTGCCGGCGACTTCGAAGCGGCCTGTCTCCCTGCGAACGGCGAAGCCCAATCCGAATCCCGTGCCCGCGGGAAGGGTGGTCACGCCGGAGAATTCGGTGTCCGGGCCGAGGTGGTCCGCCGTCATGTATCGCACGGTAATCGGACTCAGCAGCCGAACACCATCGAGCTCACCGCCATTGATCAGCATCTGCAGAAAGCGGGCATAGTCCGACGCCGTCCCGACGCTGCCCGCGCCGCCGGCATCGTTCTTCTGCGGCACCGTAACATCGAGCAGTTTGATCGGGTTATTGGTTGCCGCATCCGTCGCGAAAGGCTGTGCCAGTCGGCCCAGTTTGTCCTGCGGCACGATGAAGGCGGAATCCGTCATGCCGAGCGGGGTGAAGATGCGCTGCTGCAGGAACTGGCTCAGCGTCATGCCCGAGATCGCTTCCACTATGCGGCCGAGCACGTCGGTCGACAGGCCGTACTCGAACGTCGTGCCCGGCTGGTGGGCGAGCGGCACCTTTGCCAGCCGCTCGATCTGCTCCGCGGGCGTCACATCCTTCCAATCCACCCCTTCCTTCGTGTACAGCTCCTTGACCTTCGGGTGAGCCGTAAAACCCGCGTACACGAATCCCGATGTGTGGCGCAGCAGATCCTGGATGTTGATCTCGCGATCGGGCGGCACGTTCGCGTATTTGGTGGCGCCGGTATAGGGATCCGTCGTCGCCACGCTGACCTGCAGATTGGCGAATGCCGGAATGTATCTGGAGACGGGATCGGTCACGCGCAGCTTCCCCTCCTCCATAAGCATCATGATCGCCACGGACGTATACGGCTTGGTCATCGAATAGAGCCTGAAGATGGCATCCTTCCTCATCGGCTTGCCGCTGGCGGGATCGAGCTGACCTACGCTTTCGAAGTAGACCACCCGGCCCTTGCGCGCGACCAGCATCACCGCGCCCGGATACTGTCCCTTGTCGATTTCCCGCTGGATGACGGGCGCGATGCGTTCGAGGCGCTCCGATGAAAATCCCAGGCTTTCCGGTTTGGCCGCCGGCAGTTCGGCAGCCCAGGCAGAAGCGGCCGAGGACAATGCCAGGACCAAGCCCCAGGCGATGTTTCGCAGTGCCTTCATTTCGTTTCCTCCATTTGTTCTTGAGTGATGCTCATTCAAGTCAGCTAACGCGTCGAATCGCTTGTTGGGCCGCCACGTCATTTGATGATCTCATCCGCCCGCTGCAGCAGTGGATCAGGAATCTCGAGATGCAGTGCGCGAGCGGTTCGTTGATTGATGACCAGGTCGTACTTGTTGGGTTGCTCGACGGGGAGGTCGGCTGGTTTAGCGCCCTTCAGGATTTTGTCAACATGGCCCCCCGCTCGACGATACTGATCCGGGATGTTCGTCCCATAGCCTATCAGCAGGCCCGCTTCGAGATACGGCGTATGGAACGTCGTTGTGGGCAACCGGTTCTTGACCGCGAACTCAGCGATCCTCCGGACCTCGGGAGCGCCGATGTTTAGCAACGGAAAGACGATGAACGCCTGAGCGCGTTGCCTTAGCGCTGCAGCGAGAGCGCCATCGACAGCCGCTGGAGTCGGTACGTCGATCCGCTGCAGACGCACGCCCATAGCCTTGGCCCCGGGCTCCAGTTGCTCAGCAGCCAAATTATGGCCGGGGTTAGTTGTGTTCATCAGCAAAGCAATGCGAGAAACCCGGGGCGCGACTTCCTTGAGAATCTCGAGATTCTTCGAGACGACCTCAGTGACGTTAGCTGATAGACCCGTGACGTTCCCTCCAGGTCGCGCCAGGCTGTCGACGAGCCCGCTGGCGACGGGATCGGCGACGTAAATCATGACGATGGGGATTGCCTTGGTCGCCTGCTTGGCCATGTGCGTTGATTGGGTACCTTCACTCACGAGAACGTCCACGTTGAGGCGAACCAACTCAGCTGCGAGCTCGGGGATTCGCTTGGCGTCCCCAGGCGCCGCGCGGCATTCGATGAGGAGGTTGTGGCCCTCGGTATAGCCGCGCTCGCGCAGCCCCAGTCGGAGTTCCGTGAAAAGCAATTGGTCCGTACACGCAAACACCCTTAGAAAGCCGATCCGATACACCTTCTCCGCGGGCTGCTGCGCTTCTGCGGGAAACCAGGCAGTGAGACCGGCAAGAGTCAGGATGATCATGGATTTGCGGACGGTGAACGCGACGACCCAGTCTGGTAGCGACCAGACCAGTGCCCGGTTCAAAGGGGAGTGCTCATGATTCATTCTCAGCATCTCCAGGAACTCTGGTCGGCCCAACGTCCGCGTTGAGCGGCGCGAGCAATGGAGCGAAGCGTTGCTTGCGAGCGTCCGTTTTCGAACGCGTTGTTGGGCAGCACAGCGACAAAGAGGCTGCCCATGACTGTCCTATTTGTGTCCGGACCGAAATGCCCAGACGCACAATCCACCAGCAACAACCACTGCAACCCAGGAACCCCACATTGGTATTTCAACGCCTCCGATATGCACCGGCCACTGATACAGAGCTCGCAAGGCTTGAAGAACGGCTACCACACCGAAGAGAACACCTGAAACGACGGCATACTTGCTCGGCATTTCGATCCTCCTATCGAGTTAGTGACGCTCAACGCGACGGGCTTAACCGGCCGCCGGAGTGTGAAGCAGGGAGGGAACCCAATGGCAACGCCGTTGGGCGGTCTGGTTCAAGCACTGGTTGGGCGTCATGTGCGTCATAGCCTTGGCAAATACTTGGATACCTTCGTTTTCAATAGCGACACAAGAATTGCGTCCATAAACTCAAACTCGTCAGGGATGTCAAGGCAGATGATGCGTTTACTGCCAAGGTGAGCCCGAAACTTCTTCGATAATTTGACTCGATGCGCCTTCTCCATTACGAAAACCAGATCCGCCCATCCGAGGAGTTCAGGAGTCACAGGATTGTCGGCCTCTGAGTTCAAACCGGCTGAGGCTACCTCAATACCCTTCCACGACGCGAACACCTGCTCGGCCGTCGGGCTGCGCAGGCGGTTCTGGCTACAGATAAACAAAACGCGCTTCAACGTTGATGTGGCACCCAACGGGGCGGAGTTAAGCGTCACCCCCGAGCGGAGCGTGACAGCTCGCTTGCGAGCTCGCGTGCCCGATCAGCGGGGCTTGCCCTGCGGCCTTGGCCGCAGGTGACGACTTGAACGCAATGTTGGGCGTCTGTTGCCCTGTACAGAGGGAGCGTCTCACCGTACGCGTTCCCAATAGTCAGTGAATACGCCTTCCAGAGTCGCAGTGAACTTGTCACCCTCTCTCACAATGAACGGGGCATTTATTGGGTGTTGGTAAGACATCCGCGCGCCTTGGCGCGTGATGGGTGCAGTCTTGCGGTCTCCACCGCTAACGTAGACGGAAGGTTTGCCACTTCCGTCGTCGATGATCATCAGCACCGGAGTCACTGCCACTTCCGCTTCGGACCACTCCCATTTTGAGATCTGTGAGATCGACGCCGGCTTTCCCTCAGGCGTGTGCCAATGCACCAATAGTTGATTTACTCCGTCCTTGAACGTACTGGCTCCGTAGACGACCGGCGGAGTTAGCGTAGTTCCTCCAGGAAGCTTGCGCATGGTCAATTTCCACCAGGTTCCGTCAAGGTCATCAGCATGCGCGAGGCTGCAACAGCTCAGGACGGCAATCAGAGCAGCGAAGAAGTGAAGCAGCCGGAGACTTGAGATCTTCATGGTTTCCTCCTCACGTGAGCCAACTTACAAATATGAAAGCGGAGCGCTATCGCTTGGCCTTCTCCCCCCAAAGCCTACTCTTGGGCCGCAAGAGGGACAACAACCCCCCTCTCCCCCTCTCCCCGGCCCTCTCCCGCCAGGGGAGAGGGAGTTCTGAATCAAGAAACAGTCTGGTAGTTTCATCCGTCGTTGCTATTCCGATTGCCGTAGATGAGCCCCCCAGGCCCGCTGAAAGCGGGGCCTGTCTTTGTAGTTGAATTTACTCCCTCTCCCCTGGCGGGAGAGGGGTGGGGAGAGGGGGAGGCTGGTGTTAGAATCTCCCCGACTTTCATTTCAGGAGGGGAAAACAATGAAACGCCTTGCCGCTGTGCTGCTGTTCGCTGTCTGTGGATCCGTGTTCGCCAATTCCGCATTCGCGCAGAAGCCCGAGGACGCCATCAAGTACCGCAAAGGCGTCTATTCCGTAATCGGCTGGAACTTCGGCCCGATGGCGGCGATGGCGAAGGGCGAGAGACCCTATGACGCCGCCGCGTTCGCGCGCCACGCCGAGATCGTCGCCTTCATGAGCAAACTCCCGCTGGAAGGTTTCATTCCCGGATCGGACACCGGCGAGACCAAGGCCAAGCCGGAAATCTGGCTCGACATGGACGACTTCAAAGCCAAGCTGGAGAAGATGCAGGCCGAAGTCGCCAAGCTGGCCGAAGTCGCGAAGGGCGGCGATCTCAATGCCAGCAAGGCGCAGCTCGGAGAGGCCGGCAAGGCCTGCAAAGCGTGCCACGACAAATATAGAAACAAATAAAGGACTGAGGGCCGAGGTACGAGGGCCGAGTAAGATCAATTAGAGATCCGGGATCTTTGTATTTACTCGGCCCTCGTACCTCGGCCCTCGAACCTGATTTGTTGATTCGCTCCTCGGCCCTGACTTTATGTCTGACCTTTTATCCGATCGCACCAAACTCGGCCGCTATCCGTCGCGTGGCAGCCACGACTTCGCCACCGTCGCGGCGATCCTCGACGAGGGCTTCTTCTGCCACGTGGGCTTCGTTGTCAACGGCCAGCCCTACGTCATCCCCACGGGGTTCGGGCGCGACGGCCATACGCTCTACATCCACGGTTCGGCGGCCAGCCGCATGCTGAACGAAGCGGGGAAGGGCATCGCGTTGTGCGTGACGGTGACGCTGGTGGACGGACTGGTGCTGGCACGCTCGGCCTTCCACTCGTCGGTCAACTATCGTTCGGTGATGATCCTCGGCACGGCTGAGCCCGTGCCCGCCACTGAAAAGCTGCGCGCGCTGAAAACGATTTCGGATCACATCATCCCGGGGCGCTGGGAGAGCCTGCGCCCGGTCAAGCCGCAGGAACTCGATCAGACCGCCGTCCTCAGAATGGAAATTGTGGAGGCGTCGGCGAAAGTGCGCGCCGGCCCGCCGCTGGACGACGAGGAGGATTACGGCCTGCCGATTTGGGCGGGCACGCTGGATTTCCCGCCGCTTTCGACTACGCCGAAACCCGATCCGCGGCTCGCGTCAGGGATCCCTGTCCCGGGGCATGCCCAGCGCTACCGGCGCGTCAAAAAGTAACGACGAAGTAAACGAGCGACGAGGTTACCGTGAGCAGCAGCGCGGCGAGCCAGGGATTGCCGGTCCTGGGCGGCTTTTCATCCATCAGCTCGATCGGTTTGCGGCCGGTGAACATCGGCCCGATCAGGTTCTGGTTTCTGCGGAACAGATAGAAAAACACCGCCAGAATGTGGATCAGGATCAGCGTCAGCAGGATGCCGGCGTTGACGTCGTGGATGGCCGTGAACAGTGCGCTGGCATCATCGGACACGTGTTTCGCCAGCGGCCCCTCCATCATTACGTCATCGTTGGCGAATAATCCGGTCACCCCCTGAACCAACAGCGACACCAGCATCAGCAGCGTACTCCAGCCGCCCAGCGGGTTGTGGCCGCGATGGCTCGGTGCCATGCCTTTGATCAGCCTGTGCGCGTAGCGCGCCACCGCGGCCGGTCCGCGGACAAAGTCGCGGAAACGCGCATGCGTGCCCCCGGCGAATCCCCACAGGATACGGAACAGCACCAGCGCGAGGATCGCATAACCGCCGAGCGCATGGAATTCCATCGCGTTGCCGCCGATGGTCGCGGTCACAATCTGGGATAGCACCAGCAACACAAGCGCCCAGTGAAAGATGCGCACCGGGAGGTCCCAGACGTTGGTTGTGGCGCGGGTCTCCAGGACCTTGCTCGAATCCTGTGCTTTCATGGCCGGGGGGGTCTAGTGTCCTGTTCCGCTAATTCGTGGCTGAAAACCCGACGAGAATCGGCGCCATGCTGTGTTACGAGTCCTCGCCGTGCGTGTCGGAGCGCGGAAGAGGGGCCCCTCTGGGGATCGGACCGCGGAGACACGCGTAAGGCCGGTGGTCGACACGCTATTGGCCGGTTGCACGGTCGCATCCCCGCAAGCGGGGCCCCTGCTCAACGTTCCACCGGCCCCCGCCACTGTCAAGGACTCGCGCCTTGCCTGACACCGATTTCGCGGGTTTTCCGATCGATGATGGATTGCTGTCAAATAAATCATAGGAACTGGCCGCGAAGGTTGGAAACTTATCCTACGAATTGGCGGAACAGGACACTAGGTACCAAGTTGCGAGGCGAGATCGTTGAAGTCGTCGGCATTGAAATCGAATGAGGGGTCCGACGACAGGTCGGCCTTGGCACCCGGTCCCCTTTCCAGCGGCCGGCGTACGAAAGCGGTGCGCAAGCCGCAGCGTTTCGCCGCCTGGAGGTCGTCCTTGTGCGCGGCCACCATCAGCACTTGCGAGGGCTGGAGGCCGAGCAGCGAAGCGGCGCCGAGGTAGGCCTCGGGATCGGGCTTGTAGTGCCTGAAGAGTTCCGCCGAAAGCACGCAATCCCACGGCAACCCCGCATTCCTGGCCATGTCCACGAGCAGCGATATGTTGCCGTTCGACAACGTGGCAAGCACGTAACGTTTCTTCAGGCGTTTCAGCCCCGGCCGCGAATCGGGCCACGGGCGCAGTCGGTGCCAGGCCAGATTCAGATGATCCCTGTCCTGCGCGGTGAGGGCGTCCACGTGCAACTTCGCCAGCACGTCGTCGAGGATCAGCCGGTGCAGTTGATCTATGCTCATCCACGGCAGTTGCCGCTTGCGCACCCGGTCCATGGCCGGCTTGTACCCGTCACGCCATGCATCCGCGACAGCAGTCCAGTCCGCCTTCAGGTTTTTCTGCTTTCCGAGCGCGCGGCCTTCGCGAATGATGCTGCCGCGCCAGTCCACCACCGTACCGAACACGTCGAAAGTCAGGGCTCGAATTGACGAGGGGGTCATTGGCGATTCTTCTCCATTGTCTTGGTGCCGCAGTAGGTCGGAAAGCGGACACTGCGACAATTATAGACGGCGCGGGCAGGCGAATAAAAACAAGCGCGTTCAACGCAAGGGACGCAAAGGTACGCAAAGGAAAAACCGGACTTTGCTACTGACCTAGCACGAGTCACCAGCCACGTTTTTTCCCGCAGCACCCGGCACTTGCCTTCTGCTTTTGCCTTTTCCGGGTACTGCGCACCGAGCACCGCGAACTGATTCTTCCGAGGTTCCCTGATCGTTACGTAAGGAGGCTTAGAACGGATAAACCTTGACGCAAAGGCGCGAAGGCGCAGAGAAGGACAAAACGCGACCGTTAATACGAAGCTCCTGATGGATGGCTGACAGGCATCGTACAGGTGCGCGAACGTGGCTCGCCAGACCCAATCTCCCGCTATTTGCGATACTCGCTCGGGGCTTCTGTGCGCCTTCGCGCCTTTGCGTCGAAGGGTTTAAAGCCCTAACTCTTGAATCCCAAGCTAGCGGGCCGGCCTGCCGAAGTCGTACTTGACGCCGACCCACATCCCGCGCGGCGCGCCCGTCGAGCGGAACTGTTCATCGGTCACATTGCCGGCATCGAACGTTCTGCCGGAGCCATTGAAGAAATTCTCCCCCAGCACCCCCAGCGTTTCGTATTCCTCGTCGAACAGATTGGTGATGCGCGCGAAGAACATGAGCTGTTTGTTGAGTTGGTAACGCGCATCCAGATTCACCACGGTATAGCCGGGGATTTTTCCGTTCGCATCCTGGTTGTTTTCGTCGCCGCGCGCGTATTGTGAGGACAGGTACATGACATTCGTTCCCACCGAAACAGCTTCGGTGAAATCGTATTCCAGGCGCAGCTTGATCGAGTGCTCGGGAATGCCCGGCACCTTGTTCCCGGGTGAAACCTGTATATCCCCGGTACCGGGATCTGCGGAAGAATTGACGGGACTGTTGATCGTCAGCGCCGATTCGAACGTGGCGTCGATGAAACCGTAATTTGCCGCGAGGCTCAGCTTGTTGATACGGCCGTGCATTCCGAGTTCCACGCCCTGGCGGCGGGTCTTGCCGGCATTCTGGAAAAAGCCCGCATTCACCGCCCCGCCACTGGAAATGAAAATGATGTCGTCGTTCAGGTCGGTGCGGTAAATGGAGGCATTCCAGCCCAGCGCCTCGGACCAGCGGCCGCGCGCACCGGCCTCCATGGTCTTCGAGACAACTTTTTCGAGGGGCGGATCGGCCAGGAAGTTGTTAGGCAGGCGGCACGGGGCGAGCGGGTCGGCGCAGGTCAGTTCCACCGGAGTCGGTGCGCGCATGCCCTCGCTGTACGACACGTAAGTCGAGAGTTCTGGAGTCGGATTGAAGTTGAGGCCCGCGGCCGGATTAAAGCGCTTGAAAGTGTGGTCGCCGTTGAGCGCCGGATCCAGGCCGGTCTTGTCCTCGATCGTCACATTCGCCCAGTTGTAGCGCCCCGACAATGTCAGGTGCCACCGCTCGTCGAAGGAATAGGTATCGGTGAGATAAAGGCCGTAGTAGTCGGTGGTTGACTTCACGTCGGTCTCAAGGGACAAAACTCCCGTGCCGACCGTTCCGCGGTCCGCGGTGAAGTCGGCAGCTTCCTGCGATTGCGAAAAATCGGTCCTGCCGAGGTCGGCGCTGGCGCCGATGGTGAAATTGTTCTTCTTGTCGCCGAGATTGCCGAGCAGGGTCAACTGCACCGATCCGCCGTAGCCGGTGGTCTTGATTTCGCTGCTGTCGTTGATGGCTTGTGGCTCGCCTGAAGGAATGCCCCCGGCGCAAAGGCCCGGATTCGCCAGCGGGTCCTCGCAGTCGTCGTTGACGTTGCTGCTGAAGTTATCGTTGGTATATTTCCGATAGTAGATGTTTCCGGCTAGCAGTTTGTCTTCGCTCAGGAACTGGCTGGCGCGCGCGTTCAGAAACACGAGCTCGTTTTCGTTACGATCGGGCCATGTATAGGCCTGTTCCCGCGTATCCAGCCAGCCCAGCGGCAACGCCTGTGTGCCCTCCAGTTTGTTGTCGGCGAGCAGCAACGACAGGTCGAAGTCGGTATCCTCGCGTTCCCAGCCGACCTTGCTGAACAGCGTCTGTATCCGGCTCGGCGAATGATCGCGCCAGCCGTCCTCGTCGATGAAATTGCCGGCGAGGAAGAAGTCCGTGTCTTCTCCGTGCGTGCCGTACTCGACTTCCGCCGCCATTCTTCCCCAGGACCCGCCGTAGATCGATGCCGACGCGCCGGGATACTGGAAGCCGGACTTGGTATTCACCGAGAGTGCGGCGCCCAGCGTATTCAAACCGAACACCGGATTCGAACCGGGGATGAGATTGATCGTGGAAATCGCATTCTGCGGTATCAGATCCCAATTCACCACGTCGCCGAACGGTTCGTTTACCCGCACGCCGTCCATGAACACGGACAATCCCTGAGGTGTGCCCAGCAGCGGCGAGGCCGAGAAACCGCGGAAATTGACGTCGGGCTGGAACGGGTTGTTCTGCCCGTGGTTGAGCGTAACGCTGCCGAGGTTGTTGTCCAGGAATTCGGAGAGGTCCAGGGTCTTCTGTTTCTGGATTTCGGCCCCGGTAGCCGCCTGCACATTCGCGGGTACCTGGTTGACGGGTACCCCGATCCCGGGCAGCGGAGTGGTACCGATGATTTCCACGGTCGGCGCCTCCAGAGCGGCGGCGGGGTTCTCTTCGTCGCCGCGCGCCAATCCGCCCGAAAGTGATATGGCTACAGCCAAGGCCAGGCGTCCCTGTAGAGTCAGGGCGGATCGGCGGACCATTTGCATTCCTCCCTCTATCTTGTTGATTGATTACAGAGCGGTTATCGATCCGCTCTCCTCCCGGAGGAAGTGCCTGACGTGCGCAGTTCCATCTGGTCCCAGCTAACACGAGAATCCAAGAGTAGGGGAAATCCAGGCGACCGGAGCAATTCCAGCGCAAATCAGGAAAAATTCCCAATCAAGTCGGGAAAACTTCCCGAACCTGCATGCCGCAGACTGTGAATGGTATTGCGGGGCTGGCAAAAAAAGCCCATGGCGGATGCCACGGGAGAACTCCCGGGTCAGGCATTCAGCGGGTCACTGCGCCCCAGAACATTTCGCCGGCATTCACCTCGGTGGTTGACAGTACTACGGCCGCCGTTGAGGCAGCCGGCAGCAACGTCGGTGCTGGTCAGTGATGTCGTGTCAGCGGCGCGGCTGACCCGGCAGCGTGTACTTCACGCCCACATAGAATGAAAGCGGTGCGCCCGGCGCGAAGAAGGTCTCGCGGGCCCAGTCGTCCGAGTTGGTCTGGAATACACCGCCGGCGTCGAAAGGGTTCTCGGCCAGGATTGCGGCCGACGAGTACTCCTTGTCGAAGACGTTGTTGACGCGCCCGAACAACTCCCAGTTGGAGGCGAGCTGGTACCGGGTCGTAAGGTTGAGGATGGCGTAGCCCGCCACCTTGCCGCCACCCTGAAAAGTGCGCGTATCGCCCAGCAGGTCGGTGGCGTCTCCGGCCTGATGCTGGTTGTTTTCGTTGCCATGCGCATACTGGTCGGAGAAGGCCACCACCGACCCGCCGACGCTCCATTTGTCGGTGACCCTGAAGTCGCCGGACAGGCGCACCTGATGTTCTGGAATGCCCGGGATTTTGTCGCCGGGCGAGACCAGGATCAGGTCATCACCCGTGCCGCCGCCGACGTCCGTGCACGCGGCGGACGTGCCGCGGCTGCTGTTGTTCTCGGACAGCAGGCAGGCGGAGGACTCGAAAGTCGCGTCCACGTAGCTGTAGTTCACGTCCCAGCGGAAGCGTCCGCCGCTGTCGCCGGAAATACCCAGTTCCACACCCTGGCGCTGGGTCTCGCCGAAGTTGGTGAAGAATCCGGCGCTGGTGCTGGTGCCGACAAACAGGATGTCGTCCTTGCTGACGGTGCGGTAGGCGCCTGCGTTCCACTGCATCGTATTCGACATCCGGCCGCGCACACCGAGTTCGATGGTCTGCGCCACGACCTGCTCGAGGAAAGGATCGGACGCCAGTCCTGCGGGCAGCGTGCAGGGGTTGGCGGGGTCGGCGCAGCCCAGTTCGATGGGGCTGGGGGCGCGGCTGCCCTGGTTCCATCCCGCGTAGGTCGTCAGCGCGGAATTCGCCGCGTAGGTGACCCCGATCGCCGGATTGAACTTGGAATAGCTATGGTCACCGTCCAGATTGGGTGGCGTGAGGACCAGCGTGTCGGTGGTCTTGACGTTGGTCTGGTTGTAGCGCCCGGAAACGGTGGCCGCGAGCTTCTGGCTCACCTTGAAGGTGTCGGTGAAATAGACGCTGGTCGTGTCGGTCTCGCCATCGAGACCGTTTTCGTCTACCTCGGGGCCCTGTTCCAGTACGCTGCGATCGGCGTTGAAGATGCCCACCTGAGACGACGATCGAAACTCGGATTCGCTGCGGTCGTGGGTCACGCCGACGGCAAGCGTATTGCGCTCCAGCACCCATGACACCTGCAAGCCGATGCCCATGCTGTCCTGGTCGGTGACGCTGCGGTTGCTGACGGCGGTTTCGGCGTTGACGCCAAGGCCGCCGTTAGCGCCTTCGGCGCCGTCCAGCGCGGGATCTTCCTCGAAGTCATCGTTGCCATCGCCGTTGAGGGTCTTGGTCTTGTTGCTGCGTTGATAGATCAGCCCCGACAGCAGCACCTTCTCGCTCATCCAGTGGCTGCCGTTCAACGCGACCATCGTCATGTCATTCTTTGTATTGTCCGGGTAGGTGAAGATCTGTTCACGGCGCTGATTGAGCATGCTCTCCGGAAGGACGCCGTTTCCGGTTAGATCGGTGTCGCCTCGCGTGATCGAGAGGTCGAAGTCGGTTTCCGCATTCTCCCAGCCGACCTTCGCGAAGGCCTGCCGCACTTCGGTGGGGGAGAAGTCGCGCCAGCCGTCTTCGTCGAACCAGTTGCCAGCAATGAAGTAGTCGACCCGCTCGCCATAGCCGCCCCACGCGAACTCAGCCTGTTTGCGGCCGAAGGACCCGCCCGAGGCCTGAGCCTCGAAACCGGGATAGTAGGCGCCGCTCCTGGTGCGCAATTCGATTGCACCGCCCAGCGTATTCAAACCGAATACCGGGTTCGATCCCGGGATCAGCGTCATGGTGGAAATCGCGTTCAGCGGAATCAGGTCGTAGTTGACGACGTCGCCGAAGGGTTCGTTGATGCGCACGCCGTCCTGGAACACCGATAACCCTTGCGGCGAGCCGAGCAGCGGCGATGACAGGAAGCCGCGGTAAGTCAGATTCGGCTGGAAGGGATTGTTCTGCACCTCCTGGATGAATACCGACGGCAGGGCCTGTTGCATGAAGTCGGGCACGTTGACCGATTGCTTTTCCTGCATCGTTTCGCCCGTAACCACCCGGACGTTTGAGGGCACTTCGTCTATCGGAGTCGCCAAGCCGGGCACCGGGGTCGTTCCGACGACCTCCACGGTCGGAGCCTCGAGATTGGGAGCGTCTTGCGCCTGCGCATAGAGCGCGCCACAGGCGAGGGAGACGGCGAGCGCAAGACGGGCATGCAGGATCAGGCGTGGACGAACGACCATCTGAGTTCCTTTCAGCTTTTTTAGTTGAATATGGAGCGTATTCCGAACCGCTCTCCTCCCTTGCAATCCAGGAGCGACCCGAGTGATCGGCGCGCGGGCTTGTTCCTGACGGCAGCAGAAAGAATCTAAGAGGTGCGGCAGATGGGCAGGCAGGGACTGCCTCCCAACGAGATTGGGAAGACTTCCCAATCTCCGGGCCGGCGTGGACCGTCAGCGGGTCGGAGTAGTTGGATCGCCGCGGCCGTGCCTCGGCAACGCGGCCAGATTTCTCAACGCGGCGCGCGCGGCGATCGCCACGATGCCGGCAAGGGACAACAGATAGGCGAAGGCGATCGGCAGGACCAGTACCAGGAAAGCGACCTTGATGGGGTAGGGCAGACCGGTACCCAAGTGATTGTGCCTGGCGTGGAAGCGACTGTGCCACCACGCTACCGCCGGCATCGGACGTGTGCCTAGGGACAGGTTTCCCGAAGGCGTCGGAAATACCTCCTGAAGCCACGTCCGGGCGGGCCGTGCGGATTCCCGTCCGGACCGGGGCAAAATGCGCCCCTCGGGAAAATTTCCCTTTGCGGGGCGGGCGCGTTCCGCTATATAGACTCCCTACCCATCCGATTCCCCGCCGTTCCGGCGAACTCCGGCGGCAACTCCCATGAATACACTTGCCCAGACCTTTCAGGCGCCTTCCGCGAACATCATCAAGCCCTCTGTGCACAGGGACCTGGTGGTGGTCGCCGCCGTTACCTTGCTGACTTTCGTTTTGTCCAGCCTGTTGGAACTCAACGAATGGATCGAGGCGCTGACCGTGCCGCACGAGAGGTACCAGATCGACGAACTGCCGTTGACGATTCTGGCCATGGCCGTGGCGCTGGCGTGGTTTTCCTGGCGGCGTT
>CAWBMN010000015.1:0-35737 GCA_963789945.1 uncultured beta proteobacterium
CCTCCGTGCGCCTGCTCGTTCGAACGCGAGGGAGAGTATCACTCGTGGCAGGAATGCGATCGAGGAGCAGGATGTGGCAGCTTACTCGGACGCCTGATCGAAGATGAGACTGGCGAAATAGTTGAATACCGATTCGCGCGTTTCCCGTCGGGTACATTCTTTTCATAGATGCCATCGAAGTGTCCGAGTCGCTCCAACGTCAGCGTGATCCCGGCCGCCCATCCTCGGATTGTTGATGCAGCGCCTTGAGCGACCCGTCGTCTGTGACACTTCGTTTTGCCGCGATCGCACGCTTCATCGAGGGTGGCTCCAGCTCTACCATCCAACCGCAGCCATCGCACCCTGTGCCGCAAGTTGCACGAAGTCGTGCTTCAACGCGACTGATTACAATGACTGAACTGTCTCGCGGCACCTGCGCAACGGCTTGATACAGGATCCGTGCGATCAAGCGTTCTCCCAGGCTCTCCTCGTCAGTATCGAACACCAATATCGACCACTCGGTAGCTGTCCCAGCGCCCCGAAGAGGCGGCGAAGCTCGGCAAGTCCGACAAATGCTCGGGTACGATTTTCGGCAGTAACCCGGGTATTCTGGTCCCCGAGAGCCGCTGCCGCCACCGCAAGGTAGTGAAACAGGGAAGCCCGGTCAGCGTCTCCTGCATCAATCTGGTGCCCGGATCGCGGGTGATCCACGGTCTTCGAGGTAACTCGCCGCCGGCGCCGTCTTGCCTGCGCCGGGTAAAACCGGAAATCCAGACCAGGCCGGCCGCGGTTATCGTCCAGTGGCTGCGCGAACAGCCGCTCACGCAGCACCACGCCGAACAGGCGTGGACGGCTGATCTTTGCAAGAGTTGCTTTCTTGCTCATCCCGGAGTCCCCTACCGACTCGTGGACGCTTGGCCGGAACGGGTCGTGCCGGTTACGCCGGAGTATGCGCAACCCCGGCGCAGGACTTCAAGCGTCCACGCCAAGGGGATCACTCTGTTACTTCAACTTGTAGGTGCCCTTGTTGGGGTTGCAACCCAGGAACGCTACTTCTTTGGACGGACTGCCCCAGTTGTTGTCGAGGCGATACTCGCCCTTCAACACCATGCCGTCGTACTTACCTGTCCCGCCCGCGGCGGTATAGGTACCGCCCGCGCCGTCCGGATTGCCGTGGTAGTCCATCCACCATTTGTCGCCGTCCAAATCGGTGATCTCGCACATGCCGGTCTCGGCGAGTTTGCCGTTGATATTGGTGAAAAGTCCAAGGCAGCGCGCGCCCATACGGTCGAACGCACCGCCGGCCGGGTTTGCCCGTAACAGGGCGTTGAGGTCATACTGCATGTGGAAGAGCTTGTCACCGTTGGCGAATGTCTTGCCCTGACCGATGGGGCAAAAGTCGAAGGCGTAGTTGCCCTCCTTGGGTATATTGACCTTGCCCGCGATTGCGCCACTCGTGGCCAACACCGCAAACGTCCACACGACCGCAACAATTAACCGCTTCATGTTCCGTCCTCCTCGTTTGGTTTACCGTTCGGGAAATTACGCCGGGGAGAACGCAGGTCATGGAGGGCGTGCCACAATTCTTCGGTCGTGTGAAACGGCACACTCTCGCCGCTTGCCACCGACTCTACGACTCCGGTCATGCGGCAGCATCCCGCCGGTATACCCGGACTACGTAGATACCCAATTCGTCCATGCACTTCCTCCGCTGGCGTGCAATTAAGCTAGCGGGAAAGCGGCTACGGATTGGCTACAGATGGGAAAAAACCGGACTGCCCAGGAAGGCGGCTGATTGCCGGCGCAGTTCGAGGCGACGCTGGCCGCGTTGCTGCGGGTCAGGAAACAGGGCAAATCAGAACCTTGTTGCCGCAGAGACCAAGCTTGTCATTGAGAAACACAGCCGGTACCGGACGACCCACCACGCGGGTACTTTTCACGAAGATAATATCAAATACATTTCCCTGGTTTCCTTTGTGTCCTTTGTACATTCCTTCGTGTTCCTTCGTGTTAAGCGCGTTTTGCTCTTCTCCGTGTCCTCTGTGACCTCTGTGGCAAAAAAAAGTCCTATGCGGCGCGGCGTTTGCCGTAGCGCTTGACGCGCAGGTCGGCCTGCGCCTTGTGGCCGGCGAAACCTTCGACCGCGCAAAGGCGCGAGCAGTATTCGCCGATCATCGCCGAAGCCTCGGGCTTCACCTTCTGGTAGGTGCAGGTCTTGATGAACTTGCCGACCCACAAACCGCCGGTATAGCGCGCCGCCTTGCGCGTGGGCAGCGTGTGGTTGGTGCCGATCACCTTATCGCCGTAGGAGACATTGGTCTCCGGCCCCAGGAACAGCGCGCCGTAGTTGCTCATGTTCTTCAGGAAATAATCCGGGTCCCTGGTCATCACCTGCACGTGTTCGGAAGCGATGCGGTCAGCCTCCTTCACCATTTCGCCGTAGTCCTTGCACACAATCACCTGCCCGTAATCCCGCCATGCCTGGCCGGCGATTGTCGCGGTCGGCAGCGTCTGGAGCTGGCGCTCGACTTCCTTCATCGTATCTTCCGCGAGCCGGCGCGAGTTGGTGAGCAGGATCGCCGGCGAATTCGGACCGTGCTCGGCCTGGCCCAGCAGGTCGGTCGCGCACATCTCCGCGTCGCAGGTGTCGTCGGCAATGATCAGGGTTTCGGTGGGGCCTGCAAACAAGTCGATGCCGACCCGCCCGGAAAGCTGGCGCTTGGCTTCCGCCACGAAGGCATTGCCCGGACCGGCGATCATGTCGGTCGGCTTGATCGTGGCGGTGCCGAGCGCCATCGCGCCGATCGCCTGGACGCCGCCAATCGTGTAGATCTCGTTGGCACCCGCAAGACTCATCGCCGTAACGATCGCCGGATGCGGCTTGCCCTGGTACGGCGGTGCGCAGGCGATGATGCGTTTCACTCCGGCCACGCGCGCGGTAACGATGCTCATGTGCGCCGAAGCCACCAGCGGATACTTGCCGCCGGGAACGTAGCAGCCGACGCTCCCCACCGGGATGTTCCTGTGGCCGAGGATCACGCCGGGAAGCGTCTCCACTTCCACGTCGCGCAACGCATCGCGCTGGATCTGCGCGAAATTGCGGATCTGCTGCTGCGCGAATTTGATGTCTTCGATCACCTGCTTCGGAAGCTGGCGCACGCAGTCCTCGATTTCGCCCTTGCTCAAGCGGAAGTCTTCCGGAGACCAGTTGTCGAATTTCCGCGACAGGTCGCGCACGGCCGCGTCGCCGCGCTTCTCGATGTCGGCGAGGATGTCCTCGACGGTCTCGCGTACCTTGGCGATGTCCGCAGCGTCCTGCTCGGCGGAAATGCCGGTTTTCAGAAAGATTGCCATGCTCTAGCCTTCCAGGGGATGGGACGACAGTTGGATCACGTGCCACGCACGGCCGCAACCGTGGGCGCCGGGTGAAAACCGGAACGCGCTATTCTCAGGCGTATACGACGCCGCCGTCAACGACAACGATAGACGAAGATCCAAGACGGGAAATCCAACCACCAAGGCACGAAGACACCACGAGAATCAAATTCCGGAATGTGTTGCTCCCTTGGTGCCTTGGTGTCTTGGTTGTTTGCCTTATGGTTTCAATGAACTTAACAAAAAGGAAACTCGACTTCCGGCCGGCGCCCGCCGATCAGGTCGGCGAGGGCCTTGCCGGATCCGCATGCGAGGGTCCAGCCGAGCGTTCCGTGACCGGTATTGAGGAAGAGGTTGCGATAGCGAGTGCGCCCGATCAGCGGCACGTTGCTGGGTGTGGCCGGGCGCAAGCCCGCCCATCGGGATGCATTGGCAAAATCGCCGGCCTCGGGGAAGAGTTCCTCGACGCGCTCGATGATCGCCCGGCAGCGCGCCTCGTTGAGCGATGTATCGTAACCGGCCAGTTCTGCGGTACCGGCTGAACGCAGACGGTTGCCCAGTCTCGTAACGGCTATCTTGGCGCTCTCGTCGGTCATGCACACGGTCGGCGCCGCATCTGCGCGCGCCAGCGGGGCGGTCACCGAATAGCCTTTCACCGGATACACCGGTACACGCACGCCCACGGAATCGAGCAGAAAGGGACTGTAGCTGCCGATCGCAACCACGCACGCGTCCGCGTTTACCACTTCGCGGCTGCCGTGTGCATCGCGCAGCGCCGCACCGGTAACCGCGTCACCCGCCGCGGCAATCGCCTCGACCGAAGTCTCGTAGCAAAACTCCACGCCCAGGCCGCGGCACAGCGCGGCAAGGTTCTGGGTGAACTGGTGGGCATCACCCGATTCGTCGTCCGGTGAATAAGTACCGCCGATGATGCGTAAGCGCGTGGCATTCAGCGCCGGCTCGATGGCCAGCAATTCCTCTTTGGTCTTGAGTTCCATCGGGCAGCCGTACTCCTGCATCAGCGCAACCCGTACATGCGCATGCACAAAGTCGGCCTCGTCCGTGTGCAGGTGGAGAATCCCTTTCTCCAGATGATCGTAGGCAATGGAGGTATCGCGGCGCAGTTGCTGCAGCATGGTGCGGCTGTACAGCGCCAGCCGCAGGATGGTCAGCGTATTGCTACGGGTGCGGCCCGGCAGGCATTCGAGCAGGAATCGAAGCCCCCACGACCATTGGCGCAGGTCGGCGCGGAGCCGGAACAGCAGCGGCGCATCCTCGCGCCCGAGCCATTTGAGGATCTTCAGTGGCGCGCCGGGATTGGCCCACGGTTCGGCGTGGCTTACCGAAATCTGACCGCCGTTGGCGAAACTGGTCTCCATCCCGGCGGCGGGCTGCCGTTCGATCACAGTGACCTCGTGCCCGGCCTTTGCCAGATACCAGGCGCTGGTCACGCCGATCACACCCGCTCCAAAGACAAGGATCTTCATGTCCGCTCCGCGGACATTACGTGAATCCGTGAATACGTGAATGTCGTGAATGCCGTAACAGCACAGCGTGCGCTTGGGGCGTTTGAAACACCATATTCACGACCTTCACGATATTCACGATATTCACGGCCTTACTGCGCGGTCCAGCCGCCGTCCATGAGGATGTCGGTGCCGGTCATGAACGATGCGCCGTCGCTGCAAATGTAACGCGCCAGGCCGCCGATCTCTTCCGGCTTGCCCCAGCGCGCCATCGGGGTCTGCGCCATCAGCGCCGCATTCTTCTGGGCGTCGGCGCGAAGCGGCGCGGTCAGGTCCGTGGCATAGAAGCCAGGACTGATCGCTACGACCGTGATGCCGTCATTCACCAATTCCAGGGCCATGCACTTGGTGAGGCAGAGCAGCCCGGCCTTGGACGCGCAATACGCGCCGCGGCCGGCACTGCCGACATGCGCCATGATCGAAGTGATGTTGATGATGCGGCCCCACTTGGCCGCCTTCATGTGCGGAATGAAGGCGCGCGACACCAGGAACGCGCCGGTGAGGTTGGTATCCAGCACCAGCTTCCACTCGTCCAGAGTGAAATCGGCGACATTCTTGCGCACCGCGGTGCCGGCGTTGTTGATGAGAATGTGCGTGCCACCGAATCGCGCAAGGACATCCTTGCCGAGTTTCCCGACCTGCCCTTCATCGCGCACATCGGCGATGAAAATTTCGTTTTCCGCACCGGTCTCTTTTGCCAGCTTCTGCGTTTCGGCGAGCTTGTTCTTGTCGCGACTTACCAACGCCAGCTTCGCCCCGGCCTCGCCGAGCGCCAACGCCATCGCCCGCCCCAGCCCACGGCTGGCACCGGTAACTACCGCGACTTTGCCCTGCAGGAACCTGCCTTCCATCGTCTGCCTCCGTGAATGCCGTGAATGTCGTGAATGCCGTGAATCGCAACCCCTGGAGGCGATTCGGACTCCTGGAGTAGTTACGGAAGTTTGGTTTTTCCGGCAGTCACGTCTTCTTGTTTCACGATATTCACGGCCGTTGCGCCCCTTCCGGCCTTTACGGCCTTTCTTACTTCCCGATGATCTTGCCGAAACTCACCCACTCCTTACCGTCGAAACGCGCAAGCTGAGCCGATTCGATCAGGAAGAAATCGTCCTGAGAAGTATTCCACTTGATTCCGGGCAGCATCATCGGCAATTGCAGGTCCTTGATACTCGCCATCTGTTTCATCACGTTTTCGCGGCTGAGATCGTCGCCGCAGGCCTTGAGCACGTGCACCACACCTTGGGCAATCAGGTATCCGGAAACGTTAAAGCTGTCCTTGATGTCGCCTTCCGGATAGTACTTCTTTAACCAGGCGGAATATTCCCCGAATCCGGGGTCGTTCTTCCACCGCGGATCGGCCGGATCCTTGAAATAGGCGGCAGTGATCAGGCCGACCGACTTTTCCAGGCCGGCCGGCGTCAATACCGAGCCGACCGAATAGGACACGTTGTTGAGAATGTGCAGCGGCTTCCAGCCCATGTCGTAGACCCTGCGGATCGCCTGGGCCGCGAACTTGGGCGTGGTGACGTTGTAGAAAGTATCCGCGCCTGAGGCTTTGAGGGTGACGATCTGCGAATCGATCGTCGGATCGGTCACCTCGTAGCTGGCTTCAGCCACAACCATCTTTGCGGCCTTGTCGCCAAGCCCATCCTTCAAGCCCTTGACGTAGTCTTTGCCGTAGTCGTCGTTCTGGTAAAGGATGGCGATTTTGGCGTCAGGCTTGGTCTCCAGAATGTAGTTTGCGTAGATGCGGCCCTCGGCCTGGTAGTTGATGTTGAAACCCATGGTCCAGGGGAAATTCTTCGGGTCCCCCCACTTGGTGGCGCCGGTGTTGACGAAGATGTGTGGCACGCCTTTCGCGTTGACGTACTTGTGAATCGCCGAATTCGGCGGCGTACCCAGCGTGCCGGCGAGTAACAGCACCTGTTCCTGCTCGACCAGCTTGCGCACCTGCTCGACCGTTCGCGGCGGGCTGTAGCCGTCATCGAGGCTGATGAAGTTGACCTTGCGGCCGTTTATTCCGCCCTGGTCGTTGATCATCTTGAAGTACGCGGACTCCGCCCGGCCGATGACGCCGTAGGCCGAAGCCGGCCCGCTGTAGGGATTGGTGCTGCCGATCTTGATCTCGGTGTCGGTGACGCCCGGGCCATACTTTTTCTCCGCATAACTCATTTGCGAAACAGCCGTGGCAAAGACCAGCGCAATAAGTGCTCGAAAGATGTGCGCCATACGTTTCTCCTCTCAGCGTTTTGATTTCAGTAATAGCCAATCAGTGGTGCTTGCGCATCCGCAAAAGGCTCAATCTTGCCGGTTACGTGACACCATGCTACTTGCCCAGCACGTCGCCGAACAGCACCCAGCGCTTGCCGTCGAATCGCGCAAGCTGGACTTGCTCAATCGGGTAGAAGTCCGATGAACTCGTATTGATTCTGACCCCCGGCAGGAGCACCGGGACCTCGAAATTCTTCAAGTTTGCCGCCTGCCGCATGACGTTCTCTCGGGTGAGTTCATCACCGCACAGTTTAAGAACCTGCACAAGGGTCTGCGCTACTGCGTAGCCGTACACGTTAAAGGCGTCGTTCACGTTTCCATCCGGGTAGTACTGTTTCATCCAACTATGCCACTGCTTCATCACCGGATCATTGGCCCATTGTGGATCGGTGGGATCCTTGAAGTACAAGGCGGTGATGAGGCCGACAGACTTTTCCAGCCCGGCGGGTTCGAGCACTGCTGCCACCGAGGTCGAGACATTATTCACAAAGGTCAACGGTTTCCAGCTCACGTCATAGGTCTTGCGGATCGCCTGGGCGGCAAATTTCGGTGTCGCAATGATAAAAAGGGTGTCCGCACCTGACGCTTGAAGCGTGACAATCTGCGAGTCCACGGTCGGATCAGTGACCTCGTAGCTGACCTCCCTAGCGATCATCCTCTCGGCCTGCTTTCCCAGCCCATCATGAAATCCCTTCAGGTAATCCTTGCCGTAGTCGTCGTTCTGGTACAGCACGGCGATCCTGGCATCGGGTTTGTTCTGCAGTAGATACTTGGCATAGAGGAGTGCCTCGGTCTGGTAGTTCGGCTGCCAGCCCATGGTCCAGGGAAAGTTCTGCGGATCGCCCCACTTGGTCGCCCCCGTCGCCACAAACAACTGTGGCACTTTCCTGGCATTCATGTACTTGTGGATCGCGGTATTGCTCGGCGTACCGAGGCTTTGGAAGAGAAGCAACACCTCTTCCTGCTCCACCAGGCGCCTGACCTGCTCGACGGTCTTCGGCGGACTATAGGCGTCGTCCAGGCTCAAGAAATTGATCGTGCGCCCGTTGATCCCGCCCTGATCGTTGATCATCTTGAAATAAGCGGCCTCAGATCGCGCGATGGTGCCGTAGGCCGATGCGGCGCCACTGTAGGGGTTGGTATTGCCGATCTTGATCTCGGTGTCGGTCACTCCCGGACCGTACTTCTTCTGCGCCAGCGCGTCCAAAGCCGCAACTGAGGCGACCAAGCCCAGTATCAACAATAGTCTGCTTTTCATTCTGTTCTCCCCACTCCAGTCACTGCATTCAATGCGGAACAGACGTTCGACGTACACCCCGTATCCGCATCCATGCGAGACGCACAAAGCCCGCGACCCCGGTCGGCATCAGGTAAACAAATGCGAGCAGAAACACGCCGTAGATCGCCCACGGCGCGGCCTTGGAAATCTGGTCGGCAAAATTGGGCACGAACTGTATAAACAACGCCCCATAGAAGGCGCCCGAGATCGAGGCGATCCCGCCGATTACGATGCCGATCAGGAAGTTGATGGACAATCCCGCGGTGAAACTGTCGGGCGCGACGAACTGGATCACGATGGCGCCGAGCGCGCCCGCCACGCCGGTGAACAGCGCACTCACTCCGAAGGCAAGTGTCTTGTACAGCGCGCTGTTCACGCCCATCGCCTCGGCCGCGATCGGATGGTCGCGAATCGCCACCAGCGCGCGCCCCACGCGGCCGCGCAGCAGGTTCCAGCCGACCACGAACATGACCACCAGGATGGCCAGCGTGAACAGATACAGCCACTGATCCGGAGTGATTTTCAGTCCGAACGGGGCTTCCGGCTTGATGATCACGATTCCCTGCACGCCACCGGTCCAATGCTCGATGTGCTTGTACTTGAGGATCTGCGGCATCGCCACCGCGAGCGCGAACGTCGCCAGCGCCAGGTAATGGCCGCGCAGCCGCAGCGCCGGCAGCCCGAACAGAAAACCGAAGACAAAACAGGTGAGTCCGGCCACCGGAAGGGTTGCCCAGTACGGCCAGCCCATGTGCTCCATCAGGATCGCGGCGACATAGGCGCCGATGGCGTAGAAGGCGCCGTGCCCGAGGGAGATCTGGCCGTTGTAACCGGTCAGGATGTTCAGGCCCAGCAGCACGATGGCGTAGACCAGCACCATGTTGAACTGGAACACCCGATAGCTACTCACCAGAAACGGCAGTGCGACGGCAGCGCACAGCAGCGCCGCCAGGCCGATTGCCTTCCAGGCGCGCACTGACAGGCCAGCATAGCGGGGAGTCAGCCATCCGCAGCGGTTGCAGGTTTGTTCCATGAGGTCCGTGGTGACGATCATTCAAACAGGGTTGAGGGCCGAGAATAGATTGTTGTGGCATTGTCTCTTGCTTACTCGGCCCTCGTACCTCGGCCCTCGAACCTGACGTTTCTTCACGCTCGCCCCTTTTCGTCGCGTAATCTGCTTCAGGCGCACTAAACGCGCGTGACAAACACCTTCCCAAACAGCCCGGTCGGCTTGACCAGCAGCACGCCGATGATCAAGACCAGCGCCACCGTGAGTTTTAACTCCGTGCCGATCACGTAGGCGCCCAGAATATTCTCCAGTACACCAACAACGAACCCGCCTACCACCGCGCCGAACGGATTGTCGATCCCGCCCACCAGGGCCGCGGCGAAGGCATACAGCAGCACGCCCGCCATCATGTTGGGTTCCAGGTACACGATCGGCGCGACCAGCATGCCGGCCACCGACCCGACCGCCGCCGCCAGACCCCAGCCCAGCGCCAGCATCCATCCCACGCGTACTCCCACCAGCCGGCTCGACACCGGGTTCTGCGCCGCCGCACGCATCGCCAGACCGAGCGGGGTGAAGCGGAAAAACAGGTAGAGCATGACCAACACTGTCAGAGTAATGCCAATTGCGCCCAGTTCATGCGAAGAGATGAAACGATTGCCGAACAGCGGCTGCTCAGGGAACGGGCTGGGAAAAGTCTTGATGGTGTACGTGAAAATCCATCCGGCCACGCTGTTGAAAATGACCAGAAGCGCGATGAACACGGTGACGATGGACAACACCGGCGCATGCTCCACCGGCCGGATAATCACGCGCTCGATCACGACACCGGCAACGAACGAGACGGTTATCGTCAGCAGGAATGCCCACCAGTAGGGCAGGCCGGAATTGATCAGGCTCCACGCCAGATAGGTCGAGAACATCGCCATTTCGCCCTGGGCGAAATTGATGTGGCTGGTGGACTGATAGATCATCACCAGCGCCAGCGCCAGGCTGGCGTAAATGCCGCCAGTGGCCAGTCCCGACAACACCTGATGCAGAAACGCTTCCATTGCCGCTCCTTGCTAGTGTCCTGTTCCGCCAATTCGCGGCTGAAAACCCGACGAGAATCGGCGCCATGCTGTGTTACGAGTCCTCGCCGTGGGGCCCGCCACTGTCAAGGACTCGCGCCTTGCCTGGCGCCGATTTCGCGGGTTTTCCAATCGATGATGGATTGTTGTCATATGTATGTGAGATCTGCGTTCCAAAGTTCGCAAGTTGTCCCACGAATTAGCGGAACAGGACACTAATACCCCAGATAAGCGCGCCGCACGGTCTCGTTGGAGCGGATGGTATCGGCACTTCCCGACATCACCACTTCTCCAGTCTCGAGCAGATAGGCCTGATCGGCGAGATCCAGCGCCAGCGCCGCGTTCTGCTCCACCAGAAGAACGCTGACCCCCTCCTCCTCGTTGATACTGCGCATGATGCGGAAGATATCCTGCACCACCAGTGGCGCCAGGCCGAAGGAAGGCTCGTCGAGCAGCAACAGCCTCGGCGAGAGCATGAGCGCCCGCGCAATCGCCAGCATCTGCTGCTCGCCTCCGGAGAGCGTGCCCGCCTGCTGGTGCCGCCGTTCCCTGAGCCTCGGAAAATAGTTGTAGACGCGCTCGAAGTCGCGTGCGACTGCTTGCCGGTCCTTGCGGGTGTAGGCACCGATGCGCAGATTTTCCTCGGTGGTGAAATCGAAGAAAGTGCCGCGGCCATCGGGAACATGCGCGATCCCCAGCCGCGCGATCTCCTCGGTGGCAAGGGTCTCGATCGGCTGGCCGTCGAAGCGCACCGAGCCCTGCCTCCTCACCATGCCGCTCACGGCACGCAGCAGCGTGGTTTTGCCCGCCCCGTTGGCGCCGAGAACCGCGGTGATGCCGTCCTGCTCGACGGCGAAAGCCACACCGCGCAGAACATCCGCGGCACTGTAACCGGCGTGCAAACCGGAGACCTCGAGCAGCGCCATTCAGGCGTCCTTTCCCAGGTAGGCGCGGATCACATCCGGATTGCGCTGCACGTCCGCCGGGGTACCGTCGGCGATTTTCTTGCCGAAATTGAGCGCCACGACCTTGTCGGAGAGCTGCATCACCAGGCCCATGTGATGTTCCACCAGCAGGATCGTCACGCTCAACTGATCACGGATGCGCCGGATAAGTGCGGAAAGCGATTCCACTTCCTCGTGGTTCAGTCCGCCCGCCGGTTCATCGAGAAGCAGCAGCCGGGGCTCGGCGGCGAGGGCGCGGCCGAGTTCGACTCTTTTTTGCGTACCGAACGGCAAGTCCGCCACCCGCATCCGCGCAACCGCCTGCAGATCCAGCAACTCGATCAGGCCCCGTGCTTTCGCCTCGACCCGTGATTCCTCGCGCGCCACCACCGGCATGCGCAAGGCGTTGGCGAGGAAACCGCCGCGGCTGCGGCAGTGGGCGCCGACCATGATGTTGTCCAGAACACTCATGGTCCGGAACAGCGCGAGATTCTGGAAGGTGCGTCCGATGCCCCAGTCGGCGATGCGGTGGCGCGGCACTTCGAGCAGCGACTGCCCGCGGAAGAAAATGCTGCCGCCTTGAAACGGATAAAGGCGCGACAAACAGTTGAACAGAGTGGTCTTGCCCGCACCGTTGGGACCGATGACGCCGGCGATCTGCCCGGGCATCACATCGAAGGACACGTTTTCCAGCGCGACGATGCCCCCGAACTGGACACTCAGTCCGGAGACCCGCAACAAAGATTGGCCGCGAGGGTCGCCCCCCGGCGCGGCATTGTCCATTTTTTCTTGGCCCACGGTGCTCGCCAATTCCAAGCCCTCCCCGATGTGGGATGCGCCGTACCGAAACGCGCACCGGATACTGGCACAACCGTTGCGGCCGGTAAAGTTGCGGCCCGGCCGGCCTTCGCTGCATTGCAATGCGAAGAGAAACGCCCTTGCCACAGAGAACACAGAGATCACAGAGAAAGGCAAGAATAAACGCGATATACAAGACCCGGCATCCCTGGTGATAAACCGCCAATGTAAGTCCTTATCTCCGGTTTGTTGTTTTCCCAGGTTTTCTCTGTGCCCTCTGTGCCCTCTGTGGCTCCGAATGTTGACCTTCGGCGAAGACGCGATTGACCGCGGAGGCGGGCATGTCCACCATAGTCAGGTGCGGCGCGGCGAGTACCGGCCCGCGACAGTCTGCCAAGGCGGGTCCGACGACAAGAAGAGGCCGCCGCGCGAGGAGGATCAAGGGGTGGAACCGAGTCATTACCGTTTCTGGCCGGAGAACGTGCCGCGTGAAATCGTGCTGCCCCGGGCCAGCATCTATCACAACCTGGCGAGCACGGCCTCACGCGATCCCGACAAGACTGCGCTGATCTACTATGGCTCGCCGCTCACCTACCGCGCATTCAAGAACGATGTAGACGCGCTGGCCGGCTTCCTGCAGCGGCGATGCGGCGTGGAAAAAGGCGACCGCGTGCTGCTGTTCATGCAGAACAGCCCGCAATCCATGATTGCGTTCTATGCGATTCTGCGCGCCGATGCGATGGTCGTGCCGGTGAACCCGATGAACCTCACCGATGAGCTGCGCCATTACGTTGCCGACAGCGATGCGAAGGTTGCGATCACCGGACAGGAACTCTTTGGCCAACTCCGCCCGCTGGTCGGCGCGGGTCTCGATCATGTTCTTGTGGCTGCTTATTCCGATTACCTGACCCAGCCCACCGACCTCAAGGTGCCGGAAGCAGCGGCCGCGCCGCGGCAAGCGATCCGCGAACCCGGCGTTGCGTTGTGGAGTGATGCGCTCGCCGCCAATCTTGCGCCGGGGCTACACCGCGCCGGGCCGGACGACTTGTGCGTCATGCCCTACACCTCGGGCACCACCGGCAAGCCCAAGGGCTGCATCCACACCCATCGCACGGTGATGAGCACGACCATCGCCGGCTCCGCCTGGGTCGGCATGGACAGCAATTCCGTGGTCCTGTGCACCATGCCGCTGTTTCACGTCACCGGCATGCAATGCAGCATGAACCAGCCGATTTACCGCGGCGCGACCATCGTGTTGATGACGCGCTGGGATCGCGACACCGCAGCCGAGCTGATACAGCGCTACAAAGTGGACGGCTGGACCAATATCACCACCATGGCGATCGACTTCCTCTCCAATCCGGATCTCGGCCGCTACGACATCACCAGCATCCGGCACATCGGCGGGGGCGGTGCGGCGATGCCCGAAGCGGTGGCGCAGCGCCTGCAGGATCGCACCGGTCTTGCCTACATCGAGGGCTACGGGCTGTCGGAGACCATCGCGCCCACGCACATCAACCCGCCCCAGCGCACCAAGAAGCAATGCCTTGGCATTCCGATCTGCTCGACGGACGCGCGCGTGATCAACCCGGATACCCTGAAGGAACTGGGCCCGAAGGAGGTCGGCGAGATCGTCTCCAGCGGTCCGCAGATCTTCCTCGGCTACTGGAAGAATCCGGACGCCACGGCGGCCTGTTTCATCCAACTCGGGAGCAAGCGTTTTTTTCGCACCGGCGACCTCGGCTACTACGACGAGGACGGTTACTTTTTCATCGTCGATCGCCTCAAGCGCATGATCAACGCTTCCGGTTACAAGGTCTGGCCGGCGGAGGTCGAGGCCACGCTCTATCATCACGCCGACGTTCACGAGGCCTGCATAATCGGCACCCAGGACCCGCGGCGCGGCGAAACCGTCAAGGCGGTGGTGGTGCTCAAGGAGGCAAGCCGCGGCAAAGTCTCGCCGGAAGACATCATGGCGTGGTCGCGCGAGCGCATGGCCGCCTACAAAGTTCCACGGGTGGTGGAGTTCGTCGCCAGCCTGCCGAAGTCCGCGACCGGAAAGATACAATGGCGGCAGCTGCAGGAAGCCGAAAACAGAAAATCCGCCGGTTGAATCGACTCCAAATGGAATCAAGGCACCTGCAACACTGGCCCAAACACCTCCCCAGGCACCTTACCGTGCCCGCCACCTGTCTCCATGTCAATCTGGACGTATCGGCGGCGCGTTACCCCGAAAAGCCGGCGACGATTTTCTACGACACGCGCCTCGCCTATCGCCAGTTGAAGAAGCATGTTGATTTGATAGCAGGCTTCCTGCAGCACCGCTGCGGGGTACGCAAGGGCGATCGCGTGGTGCTGCAGATGCAGAATTCGCCTCAGTTCATCGTCGCTTATTACGCGATTCTGCGCGCACGCGCGGTCGTCGTCCCGGTCAGTCCAATGCACGTGACCGACGAACTGGTTCATTATTTCGACGATGGCGGCGCATCCGTCGCGTTTATCGCCCAGGATCTTTATCCGCAAATTCAGCCACTGATGGGAAAACAGGTGAAGCACGCCATCATCGTCACCTACGGCGACTACCTGACCGAATACACCACGCTGGAGATCCCGGAATTCCTGCAGGCACCGCGCCAGACCATCACCGATCCCGGCGTTGTGCCCTGGGCCGACGCGCTGGCCGCCACCTACAAGCCGCTGAAACCGTCAGCCGAGGCGGACGATCTCGCCGCGATCCTTTACACCTCGGGGACCACCGGGAAATCCAAGGGGTGCATGCACACTCATCGCACCATCATGACCACACTGGTGGGTGCCGCGTTGTGGGAGGGATTCACCGCCGATTCGGTGGCGCTCGCCACCGCGCCGATGTTTCACGTCACCGGCATGCAGCACAGCATGAACGCGCCTTTGTACGCTGGCGCGACCATTGCCATCCTGCCGCGCTGGAACCCGGACGCGGCGGGCTACATGATCGAACGCTACGGCGTCAGCCATTGGGCCAACGTGCCCACCATGGTGGTGGACCTGCTGGCTCATCCCTCGACCGCCGGCCGAAACCTGTCTTCCCTGCAGAACGTCTTCGGCGGCGGCAGTTCGATGCCGGAAGCGGTGGCGCAAAAACTCCATGAACTGTGCGGCATCGATTACATGGAGGCCTACGGCATGACCGAAACCATCTCGCAGACCCACATGAATCCGCCGGACAAGCCGCGCAAGCAGTGCCTCGGCATTCCCACTTTCGATACCAAATCGCTGGTGATCAATCCCGACACGCTCGAACAACTTGGACCGAATGAACAGGGTGAGATCGTGGTGCACGGCCCTCAGGTTATGAAAGGCTACTGGCAACGGCCGGATGCAAACGAAACAGCATTCATCGAAATCGAGGGTAAGACCTTTCTTCGCACCGGCGACCTCGGGCGCGTTGACGAAGACGGTTACTACTACATCGCCGACCGGCTCAAACGCATGATCAATGCCGCCGGCTTCAAGGTCTGGCCGGCGGAGCTCGAAGCCACTCTTTACAAGCACCCGGACATCAGGGAAGTGGCGATAATCTCCGCGCCGGACGCGCGCCGCGGTGAAACAGTAAAAGCGGTCATCGTGCTCAAGGAAGACCGCAAGGGACAGGTGACTGCGGAAGACATCATGGAATGGTCGCGCGGCCACATGGCTGCATACAAGGTGCCGCGCATCGTCGAATTCACCGACCAGTTGCCCCGCTCCGGCACCGGCAAGATCCAGTGGCGCGCTTTGCAGGAGAAAGAATGGGAAGGACAACCCAAACCTTGAACCACGGAGGACACAGAGGTCACGGAGAAGAGCGAGCGCCAATACTGTGTTACATGACTCTTACCAGTACCCTAACTTTCGTTTTCCTTCGCGTCCCTTTGCGTCCATTGCGTTGAACGCGTTTTTTGATTCTCCTCTGTGTTCTCTGTGCCCTCTGTGGCAAAAAAGTCTTTATCTGCGAAGCACGATGGCGAAAACGTAATCCCCCCGCACCACTGAAAGCACCGCCCTGCCGGGTGCCTTGAGCGCGGCGATCAGTTCGCGCACACTGCTGACCTTCCTGCGGTTCACCGCGACGATCACATCGCCGGGGCGCAACCCGTGTGACCACGCGGGGCTGTCGGGCTCGACTTCGACGATCATTACGGCGTTCGGCTTGCCGCCGCTTTCCACCGTGCCCACCGTTGCGCCCTGCAGTTCCGCCACGATCTGGTTGCCGAGTGCAGTTGCCGCGCGCAAGGGCTCTACTCTGGCTTTAAGCACCAGTTCCCTGCCGTTGCGGAGCACTTTGAACTCGACATCTTCGCCCACTGCCATGAGGCCGATCTGATTGCGCAGGTCGGATGAGCCGCGAATGCCGCGTCCGTTCACCGCAACGACCACATCCCCGCGCTTCAACCCCGCCTTGGCCGCCGGCGAGTCCGGAGCAATGTCCACCACGACCGCGCCCTGGTTGGACGACAGCGCGAACGCTTTTGCGAGCTCCGGGGTGATCTCCTGAGTAGTCAATCCAATGCGCCCGCGCCTGACCTCGCCGTGTTTTGCAAGCTGGCTCATCACCGCGCGAGCCATGTTGCTCGGCACGGCAAAGCCAATGCCGACGTTGCCGCCGGAAGGACCGATGATCGCGGTATTGATGCCTACCAGTTCGCCCCTGAGGTTGACCAATGCCCCGCCGGAGTTGCCGGGGTTGATCGAGGCGTCGGTCTGGATGAAGTCTTCGTAGCCTTCCATGCTCAGCCCCGTGCGTCCCAGCGCGCTTACGATCCCCGAGGTTACCGTCTGCCCGATGCCGAAGGGATTGCCGATCGCCAGCACATAGTCCCCCACCCTCAGCCGGTCGGAATCGGCAAACCTGATCGCCGTAAGTTTCTCCGCTTCGACCTTAAGGAGCGCGATGTCGGTTCCCGCGTCCGAGCCCAACAGCCTCGCCTCGATCTGGCGGCCGTCCTTGAGCGTAATGACAATCTGTCTGGCGTCCTTGATCACGTGATGATTGGTCAGCACGTGTCCGAGCGCCGAATCCACAATTACGCCCGAGCCGGCGGAAATTTGCGGCTGCGCGCGCTCCGGCAATCCGAAGAAGCGGCGGAAGAACGGGTCCTGCAGCATCGGATTGTCTTCCTCCGGGGAACGTGACAGCACCGCGATATTCACCACCGCGGGGGTGACCTGCTCGAGGATCGGCGCGAGTGTGGGCGTGCCCTCGCCATCGGTAATGGGCGGTATGCCGGCATGCACGCCGCCGGCCGCCGAGAGCGCAAGGGCGCCGGCAAACGCAGCCCGGCCCAGCCTGAAGAGCAGTCGTTTCATTTTTTTCCTTGTGAGTCAGGCATTTTTGATTAGGAGGCGCGGCCGTAAACGGGAACCCTGAGGGCCACGTTGACTCTCAAAATATGGCATGGCGAACCGTTAAACAAGTCCTGCCCCACTGCCGGAACCATCACGGTGTTCTGCTATCCTGCGCGGAATACAGTTCCGTGGAGTGCCCGGCACGATGACAACATATTACGGCACGTTTCCTGACTGGATATCGCTGCGGCTCTCGCCGCTGCTGCTGATTGCCGCACTGGCCGGCTGCGCCGGCGCGCCAGAGCGCGCCGAGGCACCAGTCGCACGGGCCAGCGACGAGACGGCGCGCAAGGCGGTTGCCGTTGCACGCGAAATGATCGGCAAGCCCTACCGCTATGCAGGCGACACGCCGGCGGGGTTCGACTGCAGCGGACTGGTACGCTACAGCTACGGCCGCGCCGGAGTCAGCATGCCGCGCGCCACACCGGCGCAACGCAAAGGCACAACGCTGATTTCAGTGCGCAGCCTGCGCCCGGGTGACCTGCTCTTTTTCGATCAGGAAGGAAAGAAGGCCTCGCACGTGGGCATCTATCTCGGCGACAGTCGCTTTATCCATGCGCCTTCCACCGGCGGACGCGTGCGTACCGACAGCATCGGCGCGGACTACTGGAAGAAGCACTTCGTCGAAGCCCGCCGGGTTTAGATCCATAAAGAAAATCTCACCACGAAGGCACGAAGAAAACGAAGACACACGAAGAAAGACAAGGGCTGGAATGAAGTGCATGCCCGGAACGGAACTTCGGATGTTTCCGAACATACAGCACCGGAAATTCGCCCACGTATCGCAAAATTCGGCCCGCTTCAACAAATAAATCCGAACCAGATCTTGAACTCTTCGTGTTTCTTCGTGTTCTTCGTGCCTTCGTGGTGAGACCTTGAATCTTCGGGAGGCATTGATGAGAAGAAAATTTATCGCGATAGTCTTCGCACTGATGACTGTTACGTCCATGCCGCAGGGCATGGCGGCGGGTCCCGACCATGTGGACATCACCTGGATGTCCATTGCCAACATCCACTACGAGCTTGGGCCGATGAAAATTCTCACCGATGGTTACATCAGCCGCATTCCGGAACGCGAGTTCCACGGAGGAGGCGGCGGCTACGCCTACACCCGCCATCCATGGAAGCCCGATGTCGAAGCGGTGTCACGCGTACTCGATGCGATCGGCGGGACCGGCGAGGTCAATCTGCTGCTAACCGGGCACAGCCACTGGGATCATTCTTTCGATACTGCAACCTGGTCGAAACTGACCAATGCCCCGATCATCGGTTCGATCACCACGTGTTTCGAGGTGATGGCGGAGAACATACCGGCTGAGCGCTGCACGCCCGTATATGGGCAGGAAAAAATTTCCCTGGGCGAAGGTGTGACGCTGCGCGTGGTGCGCTGGAACCACAGCGGCGATCCGGCTAAGAACTGGGAGCAGCACGACCCGGTCGAACTGGATGCAGTTCCCCGCCCCGACCCGGCGACCGGCGGATTGCGCGCCGGCGTCGCAGAGGACTTCCCTAACGGCGGCGGCAATCGCGGATTCCTGTTTACCGTTGACGGTCCGCAAGGCCGTTTCAGCTGGTTCTATCAGAACTCGGCCAGCCCGGTGGATCTGCACGTGCCGATCGTCATCAATGGAGTGGATTACGGAGCACCAATCGAGAACCTCAAGACCGCGATGAACGACGCGGAGCTGCAGTCGGTGGATCTCTGGATCGGTACCGGGGGGGTGCCGATTGCGCAACTGGTGGTGCCGGTGGTCAAACCCAAGGCCTACATCCCGATCCACTGGGACGGACTCTGGGAACGCTTCGAAGCCGGCATGCCGTGGCCGTTTCCCGACGCCGCGCTCGAGGAGTTTCTCGCCAAGTCCGGGGTGAAGCTTCTCAAACCCGGCCAGTACATGGACAAGTGGCAGCTGGACCGTTCAGGCATCCGCCCGGTGGCACAACACCCACGTCAAGCGGGCGCTCGGGTTCCCCGACGTCCAGCCCTTCCCTCGCTAGTTTTTGTTTACGGATCATCAAAAAAATCCAGCACCTTTCACCGCAAAGCCGCAAAGGAACGCGAAGAAAGAAATTACGTGAAACGAACACCTTCGACGAAACAATCATTTCAGTTGTGATGTCTCTTTGCGTGACCGGTTTTCCCGACCTTGTCTTCTTGCGCTACCCCTCAGGGGGTGTTGCTCAGAGACCATTGCGTCAACGCTCTTGACCTGTCTTTATTCTTGTAGCTCGTAGGCTACTCGCCGAAAATGCGCTCGGCGTTGCGAAAGGCGATGTTTTCCGCAACGTCCCGCGGCAACTGCGCCAGCCAGCCCCTGGCGCGTTCCGCCAGCGCGACGACCTCATCCCAACGTGGCGGTATCCAGGTGTCGCTGCCGTAGATGAAGCGGTCCGGATACTTCAGGAACAACGTTTTCCACTGCGGGTCCAGTTCACCGCTGTCCGCCACGACATCGCGATAGGAAAGCTCCGCCCACAGCGCCGGATAACGCGCGAGCCAGCGGTCGATCGTCTCCGGTGGCGTGCTCATGCCCGCGTGCGCCCAGACAATGCGCGCCCCAGGATTGAACGAAAAGAGCTTCTCGACCGCGGCGGCGTCCGAATGCGCGTGCAACCACAGGTTGCGCGCCACAGCGATGTCCACGATCGCGCGGATTACCGGGGTGTCGGCTTCATCCCCGTCCAGATGAAATTCGCCGATTCCGCGATAGATGCCGCGCTTGAGTTCCTGCTCTATGAAGGTCACGGTTGCGGGATCGCGGTACCAGCTTGCGCGCTCCACCGACCAGGTCTCGAAATCGCGGGTCTTGCGGTAAGGCCGCAGTTCGGGAATAAAGCGTTCCGGGAACAGCCTGTGGAGCTGAATGGTGCCGTCGTTCGGCGTGCTGGACAGCAGCGCCCGGCCGATCCCGGCCTCATCCAGGATGGCAATCGCTTTCTCCGGCGGATACTGCTTCGGCGCGCCGACGCTGTAGTGAATATGTCCGTCGAACAGCCGCAGCCTGTCCTGAGCCGTCGACTCGAACGGCAACAAGGCAAAGACTGCCACCCATGACAAGCCGGCCAGACCGCACCTGCGCCACCGCTTTTGCAATTGCATCGTTTGTCCTCCCGAACCGGCGCGGCTATTCGCGCCGGCCCCAGCAGGGGACTACTTCTTGAGGCTGTCGCGGATCTGGCGCAGCAGCAACACGTCTTCGGTCGGCTGAGCGGGAGCGGGCGGAACCTCTTTCTTGAGCCTGTTTACCTGCTTGATCATAATGAAGATGATGAAAGCGAGAATGATGAAGGAGATGAGGACCGTGATGAAATTGCCGTAAGCGAACACCGCGCCGGCCTTCTTCGCTTCTGCCAGCGGCAATCCTGCGGCCTGGTCATTCAGCCCGATGTAGTAACTGCTGAAATCCAAACCCCCTGTCACCTTGCCGATGAGCGGCATGATCAGGTCGTTCACAATGGAATCCACAATCTTGCCGAACGCTCCGCCAATAATGACGCCCACCGCAAGATCCACGACGCTGCCCTTGACCGCAAACTCTTTGAACTCGCTCACTATGCTCATTGTCACTCCTTCTTTTTGAACATCAATTTACGGTGCTTCACTGGTCAGTACCGGATACCGCCTTGCCGGCATTCCGGGGCGGCAGTCGGTAGGCATATTGGCATGGTACGGTTTGCAGGCGTAGATCCGTTAAGGGCCGGCTTGCAGGCCTTCTTCCAACGCCCCTTTCACCCACCCGATGGTCATTGCCAGCGCGAGTCAACCGGCTGACTGGAGGCGCGTTTCACGTCGGTTTTCTCCCGGCCCGGCGGGTCGCGCGATCCGGTAGTCCAATAGGATAGAGAACTCTGCGGCGCAGCGCTGGTCTGAAACGTCGTGAGTTTCAACTTCAGCACAATGCGGGCGTTCCGCCCGCATTGCATTTCAGGAGGTCACGATGATTACCAGCAAGACTGTCAGACGGCTTGCCATCGCCGGGATTCTGCCCGCGCTGATCGCAGCCTATTACGCCGTTGCCCTGCCGGGCACCGCTCCCGTGCATGCGGCAGCGCAGACCGAGGCAACGCAGAACACGGCCACGGCAATCCAGCCGATGCTCCCCGATTTCAGCCGGATCGTCGAACAGAACGGGCCGGCGGTGGTCAACGTCAGCGCGACGCGCAAAGCCCCGGCAGGCGCTCAAGGCCCCCAAGGTCTCCCGGAAGACGACCCGATGCAGGAGTTTTTCCGCCGCTTCGGGCCGCCCCAGCAGCGAGGGGAGCAACCCTTGCAACGCGGCCAGGGCTCCGGTTTCATCGTCAGCGCCGACGGCATGATTCTCACCAACGCCCATGTGGCTGCCGACGCCACCGACATCGTGGTCAAACTCACCGACAGGCGTGAGTTCGACGCCAAGGTGATTGGCGTGGACCGGCGCTCCGACATCGCCGTACTGAAAATCGAGGCGAAGAACCTGCCGGTGGTGAAAATCGGCAACCCAGCGCGCCTCAAGGTCGGCGAGTGGGTTGCGGCCATCGGCTCGCCTTTCGGCCTGGAGAACACGGTCACCGCCGGCATCGTCAGCGCCAAGGCACGCGCGCTGCCGGACGAGAACTATGTTCCATTCATCCAGACCGACGTTGCGGTCAATCCCGGCAATTCCGGCGGCCCGCTGTTCAACATGAGCGGCGAAGTGGTCGGCATCAATTCGCAGATCTTCAGCCGCACCGGCGGATACATGGGGCTTTCCTTCGCCATCCCGATCGACGTGGCGATGAATATCAAGGATCAACTGGTACAGAACGGCAAGGTCACGCGCGGCCGCATAGGCGTGCAGATCCAGGACGTCAACCAGGCGCTGGCCAATTCCTTTGGCCTGCCCAAACCGCAAGGTGCGCTGATCAGCGCGGTGGAACCGGGCAGCCCGGCCGAAAAAGCGGGATTGAAATCGGGCGACGTGGTGCTGAGCGTCAACGGCAAGGAAATCGAACAGATATCCGAGCTGCCAAGCGCGATCGCCGGCATCAAGCCGGGTAGCAATGCTCGTCTTCAGATATGGCGCAACGGCGGCCGACAGGAGATCAACGTCGCGGTGATCGAGCTGTCCGAGCAAAAAGTAGCCACGCTCGAGTCCAGCGAGCCCGCCAGCGCCGCAAGCCTCGGGCTGACGGTACGCGAGCTTGCGCCGGAGGAGCGCGCGAAGCTGAATACCGACGGCGGACTGGTGGTGCAGAACACCTCCGGTGCCGGGGCGCGTGCCGGGATTCAGGCCGGCGACGTGATTCTGGCGTTGAACGAAACGCCGGTTAAGTCCGTCGAGCAACTGAAGCAACTGGTGAAGAAGTCCTCAAAGAGTGTGGCACTGCTGGTCCAGCGTGGCGAGGCGCGGATCTACGTGCCGGTGCCGATCGGCTGATCGAAAAGAAGTCCGGTATCAGGGCGCGCCGCGAATCGCGGCGCGTTTTTTTTCGAAAGGCGAGTGCGGCATGACCAGCCTGTCGCCTTGCTCCGCCATCGAAGCGCAGCGCCCCGCTCCGTCGCCGGCAAACGACAGCCATCGGGCGACGCCGAACGGCAGCCAGGTGTCGCGGACCGTCAGACCAGAGACGGATCCATGCAACGGGAAGGTTTTTTCCTCGGCACGGACCTTGCGTCGGCTACCTCCAAAAGGAGGAGTCGCCGTGACCTATAAGTGCTTCCGTCCTGTCTTGATATTGAGTGTCGTGTTCACGCTCGCGGCCTGCGCCGGCTCGCCGCCGCGAACGGCATTGGCAACGGCTCAGGTGAACTCCGAGAACGCGGACGCAAGCCGTGCCGCTGACCACGCGCTGGCCATGCTTGGCGCACCCTATCGCTACGGCGGCGTCGAACCCGACGGCTTCGATTGCAGCGGCCTGGTCCACTACAGCTTCCGCAAGATTGGAATATCGCTCCCGCGTGAAACGCGTTCACTGCGCAAGATCGGGATCGAGATAGAAATAAATGATCTTGCCAAAGGCGACCTGGTGTTCTTCGACCAGGAAGGAAAGAAATCCTCCCACGTCGGCATCTACCTTGGTGACGGAAGATTCGTGCACGCGCCCTCCACAGGAGGCAAGGTACGCGCCGACAAGATAGACCTCACCTACTGGCGCAAGCATTTCAACGAGGCACGCAGGATCACGATGTGAAGCGGCCCGCCGGCCGGGGTAGTCAAGCAAACCCGGGCGGTGCCTCGAATCCCCCGGCCACGTCGGCCAGCAATTTCGCGAATTCGATGCAACTGCGGTCCTCGAAATACGGACCGATGATCTGCATCCCGACCGGCAGTCCGCCAGGCGAACGTCCAACCGGCGCGGCAGTCGCCGGCAGCCAGGCCAGCGTGGCAAGCGAAATCCAGGCAAGTTGTTCCCAGTACCAGCGGCGCTGGCCGTTGACGACAATGGTGCGTGCGATCAGGTCTTCGCTGTGGTCGTGCGCAAACGCGCACACCGGCCCGACCGGACAAAGCAGCACGTCGTGGCGCTCGAAAAAAGCGCGCCATCTGGCCCGAACAACCTCGCGTTTCTCGTTCAGCCGCAGCCATTCTCGATGTCCGGCGCTGCTGTAGCTTGCAAGCCGGCCATGCGCACTGTCCGGATCGGCGCCTCGGCCGGCTTCCTGGACGCGAGCGAAAGCCTTGTCGCTGAGCTGCGCGGTTGTGACCGGCCATAGCAGCCTCAGATAATCGTCGAAATTCTCCTCCAACGTTATTCCGGGACGGGCGGCTTCGTCCACCTTCACTCCCGACTTTCGCAATGACTGTACCGTCCCCTGGATTGCCGCCCTTACATGGTCATCGACCGGAAGCTCCGGATCATCCAGCCACAGCGCCACCCGGAAATCCTGCAACCGTCTGGCACGCGGTGCCGGCAGGACAGGTTTCCAGCCAGCGACGACCGGACCATCGGCCCCGGTGAGAACGCCGAGCAGCAATTCAAGGTCCCCGGCGGAACGCGCGATCGGTCCCGCGACCGCCATGTCAGGTGCCGACAGTGAGCCCGGCGGTGGCGGGATGTGGCCGCGCAAGGGAATGGCACCGTACGAAGGCTTGTGGCCGTAAACACCGCAAAAATGCGCCGGAATACGGATCGAGCCGCCGATATCGCTGCCCAGCTCGAAGGCCGTAAATCCGGCGGTGACCGCAGCCGCTGCACCGCCCGATGAACCGCCGCAGGTACGCGCGGCGTCCCAGGGATTGTTGGTGGCGCCAAAAAGAACGTTGTAGCTCTGCAGATCGCCGGCATGGATCGGGACGTTGGTCTTGCCAAAAACCAGGCTGCCGGCATCCTCCAGCCGTTGCACCGCTTCCGCATTTGTCATCGGCACATGCTTCGAGTAAACCGGCGCGCCGCACGTGGTGCGCAAGCCAGCGGTCTCAAAACTGTCCTTGATGGTGGCCGGCAAGCCGTGTAACGCACCGACTGCACCCCTGCCGGCGCGCCGTGCGTCCGCCGCGTCTGCGCGACTGCGCGCGACCGCAGCATCGAGCGTCACTACAGCATTGAGTCCCGGATTGAGTCGCTCGACCCGCACCAGACAGGTTTCGAGAAGCTCACGGCTGGATACCTCGCCGGCACGCAGCGCACCAAGAAGTTCGGTCGCCGGGGAAAAAGGATTGATTTTCATTGGGCGCGATTATGACATCGGCGACCGTCGCCCCTTCGATAACCCGGTTTCCCGGCTGAGCGGTTGCAGCATTCCGGAAAAAACGGCTAAATTCATTTCCTCTTCACGCCGGCAACGGGGCGGACGCGAGGATCGAGCGCAGGCACAGGACCTGCGAATCATGGGGAGCGCAATGCCCGGCACCGATTACTCGAATCTGAGCAGGGCCCAGTTACTGGAAGTTATCAGGGAGCTGAAGGGCATTCTTAGCGAACGAAGAAGCCAGCCCTTTGCGCGGCCGGAGGCGTTCGGCCCTTCCAAGCTCGAAACCGCTCTCTCCGAACAGGAGGCGCGGCGTGGAGCGCCGCAGCGCGTGGTCCCGCATCCGCAACTGCTTGCCGCGATCGTCGAAGCCTCCGCCGACGCCATCACCAGCCGCACGCTAGACGGCACCCTGCTCACATGGAACAAGGGGGCTGAGAAGGTCTACGGCTACGCCGCCGGAGAGGCAATCGGCCGCAATTACCTGATGCTCTTTCCCGAAACCAGCGAAGCCGAAGTCGCGGATCTCAATGCGAGACTGTTGCGCGGCGAGAGCATTTTCGACATGGAATCGGTGAGAAAACGCAAGGACGGCTCGCTTGTTCATGTCTCCATGAACGTCGCGCCGCTGTTCGAAAAGGGGCGTGTAGTGCGCATCTGCTCGATTGCCCGCGACATCACCGCGCGGAAGGATGCCGAACTGCAGATCCGTCGAATGGCGCATTTCGACCCGCTCACGGGGCTACCGAACCGGATACTGCTCATAGACCGCCTGGAACAGGCCCTGGCGGTCTCCCAGCGCAATCATTCGCGAACCGGGGTCATGTTCATGGACCTCGACCACTTCAAGGACGTCAACGACCGCCTTGGCCACCACATCGGCGACCAGTTGCTGCAGCAGGTCGCCGGCCGGGTGCAGGACTCGTTAAGGGAGGTGGATACAGTTTCGCGGGTCGGCGGCGACGAGTTCATACTTGTGCTGCCGGAACTGCGCCAGCCAGATGACGCGGCGACCATTGCCCGCAAGATGCTCTCGCTCATCGCAGGGGAATATATCGTCGCCGGAGTGAAACTCCTGATTACCTCCAGCCTTGGCGTCAGCATTTACCCGGATCACGGCCGGGATCCGGGTTTGCTGATCCGACTGGCCGACAAGGCCATGTATGACGCCAAGCAGGCTGGCCGCAATGGCTACCGCTTGTACCCCCAGAAGGCGAATTGACCATTCCACACCGCGGAACTTCCCGCGCCCGATAGCCTGACCGGCCCGGAAACCCGCGTCCGGCGGGGGTGGTTGCGGCAGCGCCGGAATCGTGGCTCAATTGGGTCCCATAATACTAAAAAGACCATAAGACCAATAAGATTCACTTTCTACGTGTCTACAAGCATGAGCAGCAGGCAGTTGGGGGAGGCCGACGTGCCCAAAGAGGACCGTTCACGGGATTACTCCGACCTCAGTCCGGAGTTGCTGGAGCTCGTGCGGGCACTGCAAGCGTCGCTTACCGAGAGGCGGGTGCGCCAGCAATTGCCTTCCGTGGACAGCAAGCCCTCGATGCTGGAGTCCGCGCTCTCCCGGAAGCAGGCCCAGCGCGCCACCCAACCACCGCACATCGCTTCTCACCCGCAGCTCCTGGCTGCGGTTGTGGAGTCTGCGGACGCCGCCATCATGAGCGAGACCTGGAATGGGGTAGTGCTTACCTGGAATCGCGGTGCCGAACGAATTTTCGGGTACAGCGTCGACGAAATGGTCGGCAAGAGCCGTTCCTTACTGATTCCCGAGTTTCTCAAGAACGAAGACGCCAAGGTGTTGCGCCAGGTCATCGACAGCAAGGCGACCCTCAATTGCGAAACCGTCTGGCAGCACAAGGACGGAAAATTCATTGACGTCGCCGTAAGCCTGTCGCCGGTCGTCGAGAACGACAAGGTGGTGCGGTTGTCGCTGGTCGCCACCGATATCACCGAGCGCAAGCGCATGGAGCGTGCGCTTATGGAAAGCGAGCGCAAGCAGCGGCAGCGCACTGCGGAACTCAAGACCTTCCTCGATGCCGTGCCCGCGGCCGTATGGATCGCCCATGATGCCGAATGCAAGCTGATCACCGGCAACCGCACCTCTTACGACCTGTTGCGCCTGCCGCAGGGGAGCAACATCGCGTTTATGGGGCCGGAAGAAATGCCGTCGCCGAATTTCCGCGTGTTCCGCAACGGCCGCGCGCTCGAACCGCACGAATTGCCGGTGCAGATGGCGGCATTCCGCGGCATCGAAGTGCGCGATTTCGAAGAGGATCTGGTCTTTGATGACGGCTCCATCAAGCATCTGATCGGCAATGCCGCGCCGCTGCGTGATTCTTCCGGCAAGGTTTACGGTGCAGTGGCCGCGTTCATCGACATCACCGCCAGGCGAACCATGGAAGAGCAGATCCGGCGCATGGCGCATTTCGACTCACTTACCAGCCTGCCCAACCGGATCCTGCTGATGGACCGCCTGGAACAGGCATTGGCGATCTCCCAGCGCAATCAATCCAAGACCGGCGTGATCTTCATGGATCTGGACAACTTCAAGGAAGTCAACGATAAGCTCGGCCATCATGTCGGCGACATGCTGCTGCAGCAGGTCTCCGAACGCATTCGCGCCAGCCTGCGCGAGGTGGACACGGTTTCGCGGCTGGGCGGTGACGAGTTCGTGGTGGTGCTGCCGGAACTGCGCCAGATCGAGGACGCACGCGTCATCGGACAGAAGCTGCTGAAGGCGGTGGACGGCGAATACATCGTATCCGGCGAGAGGCTGCTGATCACCCCCAGCCTGGGAATCAGCATTTACCCCGATCATGCGGACGATGCCAGCACCCTGATTCGCATCGCCGACAAGGCGATGTATCACGCCAAGCAGTCGGGCCGGAACACCTACCGGTTCTACGATGCCAGCATGAATAGCTGACGCGTCTTGCAGTATCCTCACGCCGCCCACGGGCTGGCGCCCTGAGCGCCAGCGCGTTGATTGGTGTCCTGGTAGTGCGTCCTTCAGAATTCCTCAGCCACGCAGAAAATCGAAGTCGCAACCCGCGTCGGCCTGGAGGATGTGCTCGTTGTAAAGCCGGGCGTATCCGCGCTCCGGCAAGTGCGGTGTCTTCAAGCCCTCGCGCCGCTTTGCCTGTTCGGCCTCGGCAACCATCAGGTCCAGACACCGGTCCTTCACCGACAGGCGGATGCGGTCGCCGTTTTTCACAAGCGACAACGGCCCGCCCGAAGCCGCATCGGGCGCGACGTGCAGCACCACCGTGCCGAACGCGGTGCCACTCATCCGGGCATCCGAGATCCGCACCATGTCCTTGAGTCCCGCCTTCGCCAGTTTCTTCGGAATCGGCAGATAACCCGCTTCCGGCATGCCGGATGCGCTGCGCGGTCCGGCATTCTTGAGCACCAGGAAATCATCCTTTGTCACATCCAGGTCCGGCAGGTCTATTCGTGCCGAAAGGTCCTCGAGCGACTCGAACACCACCGCCCTGCCCTCCTTCTCGAACAGGCCGGAATCGGCCGCGGCGCGTTTGAGAATCGCCCCGCGCGGAGCGAGGCTGCCGAACAGCGCCACCAGCCCGCCGACCGGGGAAATAGGATCGCTTCGCGGACGGATTACCCCGCGATCCACAAACGGCGCACCACGGGCGATGCGCGTGCCAAGGGTTTCCCCCGTAACCGTCATGCAGTCCAGATGCAGAAGGTCCTTCAGTTCCGTCAGCAGCGCGCTCATTCCGCCAGCCGCGTAGAAATCCTGCATGTAGTGACTGCCGGTGGGTTTGAGGTCCAGCAGAACCGGTGTTTCGTCCGACAGCAGGTTCAGGCGCTCGAGCGGGATGCGGATGCCGCGACGGCCGGCAACCGCGGTGAGATGGATGATCGCGTTGGTCGAGCCGCCTATGGCGAGCAGCACACGCAACGCGTTCTCAACGGATTTTTCCGTGATGATATCCGAGGGGCGCGGACCTTTTGTCCTGATCATTTCCACTGCGCGCACGCCCGTGGCTTCCGCCGCACGTATGCGGTCCGCGTGCACCGCGGGAATCGCTGCCGAGTCGGGAAGCATCATGCCCAGTCCCTCGGCGACGCAGGCCATGGTGCTCGCCGTTCCCATCACAGCGCAGGTGCCCGCGGTGGTGGCGAGGTTTCCCTCGATTTCGTCTATGCCCTCGTCGCTGATTTCGCCGGCGCGAAACTTGGCCCAGAACCGGCGGCAATCGGTGCAGGCACCCAGCCGCTCTCCCCGGTACGGCATTGCCATCATTGGCCCGGTGACGAGCTGAATCGCCGGTACGTCGGCGGAGGCTGCCCCCATCAGTTGCGCCGGCACGGTCTTGTCGCAGCCCCCGATCAGCACTACTGCATCCATCGGCTGCGCCCGCACCATTTCCTCCACGTCCATCGCCATTAGATTACGGAACATCAGGCTGGTAGGGCTGAGGAACACCTCGCCGAGCGAGATGGTCGGAAAGTCGATCGGCAGCCCGCCGCTCCCGAGCACCCCGCGCTTGACCGCCTCGGTGAGTTCCGGCACGTAGCGATGGCAGTTGTTGAATCCGCTCGCAGACTGGGCGATGCCGACTATCGGCCGCTCCAGCATGTCCTTGGAGTAGCCCAGCGAGCGGGCAAAGGAGCGGCGCAAATAAGCGGCGAACTCCGGATCGCCGTAATTTGTGAGATTGCGGCGTATGCCGCGCGGGTCGCCTTTTTTGTCGTCAGCCATTGTTTTGGGCGCGAATCTCTCTTGACACGATGGACACGAAGGATCCCGTCAAGGACCACGAATGAAGATAATAATGAGGAACGACGGCTTGGGCGGTACTTCACCCTTCACTCCTCATCCTCCCTCCTTGCTTCCCACCGATTGTATGATAGTTTTCGTGATGAACCGCCACAACAAAGGGAGCAGCAACATGCACAACTTCATTGCCTTCATGACTTTCCTTCTGGTTGCCTGCGCGGCCCACGCGCAAACCGCGCCCGCGGTAACCGACGTCAGAGGTACAACGGTCAATCTCGATGCCCGCGCCTCGGCGGAAGTGGACAACGACGTGATGCGCGCCATCCTGTTCGTCGAAATGGAAGATGCCGACGCCACCCGGCTTGCCGACAAGGTTAACCGCGCGACCAACGACTCACTTAAGCTGGCCAGGGAATTTACCGGGGTGCGGGCTAAGACCTCCGCTTACACGACCTATCCGGTCATCGACAAGGAGAAAATAGCGCGTTGGCGCTCGCGCTCGGAGATCCTGGTCGAGGGCGAGGACTTCAGGCGCATGTCCGAAGCAATCGGCAAACTGCAGGCGATTATGCGGCTCGGCCCGGTCGAGTTTTCCGTTTCACCGGCGGCGCGCGCCAAGGCCGAGGAGGCACTCACCCAGACCGCCATCGCGGAATTCCTGCGCAAGGCGGAACAAGTGGCGAGGGGTTTTAAGGGAACGGGATTCAACGTGCTGGAGGCAACGGTGTCCGTAGATGGCGGCTTTGTTCCGCCGCGGCCGATGATGATGAAGTCGATGGCAGCCGGCGAGGCCATTGCGGCGCCGGATCTCCAGGGCGGCACCAGCCGCGTCACCGTCACCGTCAACGGCTCGATCCTGATTCCCCGCCAGGCAGTTCAGCTCAAATGACCGAGGTGATGCGATCAACAGCAGCAACAAATAGATCTAACGTCGCCCTCAACCTCGATCCCACTCCCGGCTAGGGCAAGAAAGGCCTTCCAGGTTCGGGCGAAACGCAAGATACGAGAGAAACTCGAAGGTCGCAATCTCACGATCCGTCGGAACCCTTTGTTTAGGTCTCGAAAGGTGCTCGAAACTGTAGGTGGCATGGGGTGTGCTTGAGCCCTATCAGGAGCTTCCACCACCCTGCGAATCAAGACATGTTGCCCCGCGTTTCAAGCTCGATCGGAAAGGCACTCGCACGATACCTGAGCACGCCGGTCGCCAATTACAGGCCATTGACCACTTCGCAACCCAGCCAGCTCGCGTCCACGCTGCGCCCGGCGGACGTGTTGCTGGTCGAGGGCAATACCCGCATCAGCAACGCGATCAAGTACTTGACCCAATCCACCTGGTCGCACGCCGCGCTGTATGTCGGCACGATCCCGAATGCCTCCATCGAGCTCCAAGACAACCCGGTTCTGGTCGAGGTGGACATGGTCAACGGCGTCACGGCGGTGCCGCTTAGCACATATGCGGCGTTCCATACGCGTATCTGCCGACCGACCGCCCTTACCGTCGAGGATTCGTCACGTGTTATCGAGTACGTGGTGTCTCGCCTCGGCCAAACGTACGATCTGAAGAACCTGATCGATCTCGCGCGTTATCTGTTACCCACCCCCCCGCTGCCCAGGCGTTGGCGCCGGCGGATGATGGCGCTCGGCAGCGGTGACCCGACCAAGGCAATCTGCTCGACTCTGATCGCGCAGGCGTTTCAATCGGTGAACTATCCGATCCTGCCCGACATGATCAGGCGACGCGATGACCCCGGTGCCGACGACCACAACCGGGAAATACTGACGATTCGACATTTCAGCCTGTTTTCGCCTCGCGACTTTGACATCTCCCCCTACTTCGAGGTCGTCAAACCCTCGATCGAGCATGGCATTACCTATCGCAGCGCTGAGCGAAAACAGGTACCCACTGCGAGCAGCGGCCAACCACAAGCGGCCGTAGCGAACCCGGCGCCCGTCCAAGTGAAACTCGCTCCGGAACCGAATACCCGCTAAACCGGAACGATAAGGCCCCCGAACAACCGGCCCCGATCAACAAGGGGAAGCAGAGCGTGGCACGCGTGAGCGCGCCGGGCAGGTTGTGGAGCGAGTTACTAACGCCGCCAGTTGATCTCGGCGGCAGTCTTCGGACCTATGATCGCCAGTTCCAGGTTGCGGGGCGTGTCGGATTCGATCTCCGATAACGGGATGCGTCCCGCCATGATTTCCGCGAACTCCTGCGGGTGGAGCGGCGACCGGTCCGGTTCGACGTAGCCCTCAGGAAACAGCGGCTGGCCGGATGCGCGATCATATTTGTCGGTGGCGCCGAGCGTATGCAGCAGTTCGTGGGCCACGATCACATTGTTCTCTTCGCCCATGTGGGCAGCCGCAAACACGTTGGCAATCCCGATCAGCCCCTCTTTCAGGCCGACCGAGTGTTCGACTTTCGGCGTGGTGGCGGGGTCGAAAAACATTGCGAATATGCGCACGTCGGGTTTCGCGCCCGGGTAGTCGTCGTTTCGCCAAGCCCAGAAACGCAGCTTCAGGCTCCAGACAATCACATCCAGCGCAGATCCACCCCGCGGCGGTGTAGGCGGCAGGGTCGCAATCTGCGGACCGAGGGCTACATCAACCGGCGTAACGAGACCGAGGCTGTAAGGTTCCGCCTCTTGGCGCATGAAGGACCTGATCGAGGCGAACGACTCGCCGGAAAGCGTCGTAATGTAATCGGCAGTGACTTCACGCCGGTCTGCATTAATCGGATAGACGACCACATCGAGCGTGCGTTGCCACGACTGGGTACGCGATTGGGTCTGCCACGCGCCGACTGCAACAGTCGCCAGCACGAACACCAGGAAGGCGATGCGTATGCCCTTCGCCATCGGTTGCGCGGGTCAGAGTCTTTCGATGATGGTCGCGGTAGCCTGACCGTGGCCGATGCACATGACCTGAAGGCCGAGCGTGCCACCAGTGGCTTCCAAGCCGGCCAGCAATTTGGACATCAGCCCCGCGCCGGTCGCACCGAGCGGATGTCCGTGGGCGATGGCTCCGCCCCAGGGATTGACCTTGGCCATATCGGGATGGATTTCTTTCGCCCAGGACAGCACCACGGCCGCGAAGGCCTCGTTGATTTCGATCCAGTCGATATCCTTGATCGAGACACCCGCTTTCTTCAGGGCCAGTTCGGTCGCCGGAATGACGCCGGTGAGTTGCAACATCGGATCGGAGCCGACCGCGACACGGGCACGGAAGCGCGCTTTCGGTTTGAAACCGTCCGCCTTGGCGACGTCCTTGTTCGCAACCAGCACGGCGGCGGCGCCATCGGAAATCTGGCTGGAATTCGCCGCAGTAATAACACCATTTCCGTCCGGGCGGAACGCCGGCTTCAACGAAGCCATCTTGGCCTCATCGATCTGCGCCCTTACGCCTTCATCGCGCTCCAGCCGCATTGGCTGGCCTTCCGGCGATACGCCCTGCACCGGCAACAGCTCCTTGTTTGAGCCGGACTTCTGGGCCTGCGCGGCGCGGCGGTGGCTTTCCCTGGCGAAGTCGTCGAGCATCTTTCGGGACAGGCCCCATTTTTCGGAGATGCGTTCGGCGCTTTCCCCCTGATGGATCAGCTCGTGGCGCTGGAACAGTTCCGGATTCAGCACCTCAAATCCGCTGACGGTCCCGCCCAGCCCGATGTCCAGAAACATCGGCACCCGGGTCATACTCTCCACGCCGCAACCGATGACGTAGTTCATGTCGCCGGCCGCCACGGCCTGCGCGGCGAAATGCACCGCCTGCTGGCTCGATCCGCACATTCGATTCAACGACACACCCGGCACTTTCACCGGCAACCCGGAGAGAAGCACCGCCAACCGGGCGGGGTTGGCGCCCTGTTCGCCGGCGAGCGTCACCGTGCCATCGATCACGTCTTCGATCTTCTGTGGGTCGATCCCCGACCGCTTGACGAGTCCGTCGAGCGCATGCGCCAACAACGTATCGGGTCGCTGCTCGCGCAGCGCCCCGCCGCGCTTGCCGAACGGCGTACGCACCGCTTCGAGAATCACCGCCTCATTCATATCGACCTCCAATAAACCTTTTTGCCACAGAGGACACAGAGAACACAGAGGAAGAACAAAAACAATTGGGATAAGTGGGGTGACAGTTCACGAGCCTGCGTCATCAATTCTTAATGTGATGGATCATCAGCCCATGAAAGTTTCTATCCCTGACATATCTTGGTTCTTGCCTTTCCTCTGTGTTCTCTGTGTCCTCCGTGGCTAAATTGGCTTCACGTTCCAGTGACCAAAACAACCTTGCCGGTGACGCGCTTGTTGAGCACTTCGTTCAGCGCCTCTGCGGCGCGTTCCAGCGGATAGGTGGCATGGATGTGCGGCCTCACCCTGGCGGCCGCGTACATCGCCATAAGATCGTAGTTGTTTTCGCGGTTGCGCTCGGGTTCGTTCTTCGTGAACGCGCCCCAGAACACGCCCACGATGGAACAGCCCTTCAGCAGCGTCAGATTCAGCGGCACCCTGGGAATCTCGCCGGCGGCAAAGCCGACCACCAGGAAACGGCCTTTCCACGCCATGTCACGTAACGCCGGCTCCGAGTAGGGTCCGCCGACCGGGTCGTACACCACGTCTATTCCCTTGCCCGCGGTGAGGGCCTTGATCCGCGCCCGCAGGTCCTCGGTGCCGTAGTTAATCACGTGGTCCGCACCGTTCTGACTGCAGATCTGCAGCTTGGCATCGCTGGATGCAGCGGCGATGACCTTTGCGCCCATCGTCTTGCCCAGTTGTATCGCGGCCAGCCCGACCCCGCCCGCGGCCCCTAGCACCAGCAGCGTTTCGCCTGCCTTGAGGTCGGCGCGATCCTTGAGAGCGTGATAGGAAGTGCCGTAGGTCAGCACGAAGGCCGAAGCCGGGATGAAATCCATTGCCGGCGGCATCGGGATGGTGCGTTCCGCATCAACCGCGATCTCTTCGGCGAATCCGCCCCATGTATTGAACGCGATCACCCGATCGCCGCGCTTGACCCTGGTTACGCCCTCGCCGACTTCCTTGACTATGCCTGCGACTTCGCCGCCGGGCGAGAACGGCAGTTCCGGTTTGAACTGGTACTTGCCCTGAATGATCAGGGTGTCGGGGAAATTCACTCCGCAGGCTTTTACGCTGACGACGACCTGTCCTTTCGCCGCGCTCGGCGACGGCACGTCCTCGACAACCAGTTTCTCGGGCAACCCCAACTCTTTACACAGTACCGCTTTCATTCAATACCTTTCCTTGCCACAGAGGACACAGAGATCACAGAGAAATGCGCTTGATTCCGTTAACGAGTTTTATTTCCGAGAAATTGATCAGTAACGCGCGCTTGAGCCCCGTCGCCTTTAGGTAAGACAGCACCTGAGCAGAAGCTACGGCAGGAACCGCTTTCATGGACTTTATCTCGACAACAACTTGACTTTCAATGAGCAGATCGAGCCGCTGTCCTTGAATGCGAATGTCCTTGTACATAACGTCCACGGCGACCTGCCTTTCACACTTGATATGACGCAATCCCAATTCATGTGTCAGGGCCTCTTCATAAATACTCTCGAGCAAACCTGGCCCCAGATGACGATGAACCTCCACCGCGGCACCGATAATGCGCTCTGTCAACTCGTCGGGCATCTTTCTACCCTAAGGTAATTATGGCCACAGAGGAAACAGAGTGCACAGAGGAAAGGCCAAGAAAGAAACAGGTCCGGGTGAGAAGTCA
>CAWBMN010000016.1:0-32221 GCA_963789945.1 uncultured beta proteobacterium
CATAAGAAGCGCCCAGGTCCTTCAGTTCGCCGTTGTGCTGAGCATCCTGCTGGTTGCCGCCACCCAGAACGGCTTCGCCGCCGATGGCGAAATGCGGGCAGCCGATCAGATGGACTGGAAGGAAGTGGCGCCTGGTCATCCGGTGAAGGCGGTGGTCCTCTGGGGCGACCGCAGCAAGGGCGAGTACGCGATGCTGCTGAAGATACCGGCGGGTTTCTCCTTTCCCATACACGCCCATGCCGGCGATTATTATGGCATCAATCTGACCGGTAACTGGGACCACCTGTTCGATGGAGGTGAGCAACGAAGTCTGCCGCCTGGCTCCTACGTCTTCCAGCCCGCAATGGGATGCATAGCGATGGCTGCAGCATCGGCCCGGAGGACTGCATGCTGTTCATCCACCAGCACGTCAAAGGCGATTTCATTCCCAAGCAGTGATGGGCCAAGAGTAGTAAGGAAGCTCCGCTGCCACGGGGCTTCCTCTCCGCGGTGACCTCGGTCGTCACACCACTCCGTGGCCCGGGCAGCAGCACGCCGAGGATGAAGGCGAACGAAGTCATCAGGATCACCCGCTCTTCACCGCGACGGTGCAATGATCGACCGCTATTGGCAGTGGGCCCACGTTCGCGATCCGGCCAGGAACACATCGTGTCGCGCAAGGAGCGTCCTGGCCTCCCGCGGATGTCCATGTTCCCATGCGGTCATCGATAGGACGTCAGGCCGACGCGCCGCGATAGATCTGGAATGGCGAGAATGACTGGTTAACCGGCATGAGTTCGATGCGGTTGATGTTCATGTGCGGCGGCAGGCTGGCGATCCAGAACAGCGTTTCGGCGATGTCCTCTGCCGTCATGGGATTGGCGCCCTTGTACATCTTGTCGGATGCTTCCTGGTTGCCGCTGGTGCGCACCAGCGTGAATTCGGTTTCCGTCATGCCCGGCTCGACCGAGGTCACGCGCACGCCAGTGCCATGCAGGTCCGAGCGAAGCCCGAGCGAGAATTGCGAGACGAACGCTTTGGTCCCACCGTATACATTGCCGCCCGGATACGGATAGGAGGCGGCCACGGAACTGATGTTAATGATTGCCCCCTTGCGCGCGATCAGCGTCGAGAGCAGCTTATGCGTCAGGGTCACCAGGCCGGTGATGTTTGTTTCGATCATCTGGTTCCATTGATCGAGGCTCGCGTTCTGTGCAGGCGCTGTGCCGAGGGCCAGGCCGGCGTTGTTGATCAACAGGTCGATGTCGCGAAACGGTACCGGCAGCGCAGCCAGGGCCGCTTCAATCCCTTCAGGCTTTCGCATGTCGAAGGAGGCGACATGCACGGTTTTGGGGACCGAGCTCCTTCGCCAGCGACCCCAGGCGGTCGGCGCGACGTCCGGTGGCGATGACGCGCCAGCCGGCTTTCACGAATCGACGTACGGATGCCGCCCCGAAACCCGATGTCGCCCCGGTGATTATTGCAGTCTTGGGCATGATGTATTTCTTCCTTAGGATTGATTCAGTCCTTCGCCCACAGTGCCTGTGCCACGCTGGATGTTGGTCAGGCAACCGATATGAAGCGAGGGGGTGGAAATGAACTCACTGCCACTCATATTCCTGAACATCGCGCAGTTTTCAACGTGGGCCGGCTGCTTGACCAAGTTCACGACGGGCAGCGCGCAAAATCTCGCGTTGGCCCAAGGCTTACCCACAGTCTGTCCCTGATGCACCAATTGTCGCGCTCGAAATAGATGATGCGCCGGACCTTATCCCATTTGGCAGGCTTCCCTGTTAAGGGGTCATGCAGGCTCGCGTCCGCACTCTGTAGCAGAGCAGGGTATCGTGCCGGCGCGAGGTTGCTATCCAGCAGCCTGATCTCAAGCAAAATCAATCTGCGCCTCGCCTCGAGGACTTCGTCGCTCATAGAAACAAACCAAGACGCTTCGGGGCACACCGAGAGAAGGGCGAGCTTGCCCGAGAGATTTGTTACCAAGTTGCCCCACTCTCCGCCTATATCGTAGTCCTGGTACGTGGAAACCGCTCGATCGTGTTCCAAGCCGCCCAGCGCTCGTACCGCATAATATTTCCTGAGGCACGCGTAGTACCCGTTCAGCGTAGCGTTTCTCTGGTACAACTGGTTTGCAAGCCATTTCAATAGTGGGCTGGTGCTGCCGCCCGTACCTTCATAGAATAGCAAATCAGATCCCGCCTTCACGAAGTAGACGCTCATAAACTCGCGATCCATTTGATCTTGAAGCGTCCCATCACTCGGTTTCATTGATTCGGCAAGCGCCACCCGGAAATCCGCTCTCTTTAGGAGTTCAGGGGCTCGCCACAACAACTCGGATAGAGTGGTGAGGCTGTAGCTATAGTTGACTTGGAGGATTGCCTGAGACATTAACCGGTACTTCCCGTCCAACGCGCTGCGCCAAAAGCTAAGGTTACGCACCATCAGTCTGGCTGCTTCAGCGACCTGACCCTGATCGAGCTTCCTTTCCATATCCGCATTTGCCAACCGCATCAGGCTGATGAGGTCGGCATCGATGTGCGGAGCAAACGTCGCAGGCTCTTCGTACGTACGGTAGTCGAGCAGTCCGTAATATCTCTGAAGTAGTTCGGCGTTGTCGCGAAACATGCGATCGGTTTCGGCTTGGGACTTGCAAACGCCGCGCTCGTAGAGAAAATCCTGGGTCACGGTACACACGTTCGAGGACTCACCTTGGAACTTCAAAGCCCCCGACACAGCAGGCGGCCAGGTGCGCTTCAGATTGCCGCCCTCCTTAACGGCGTCGATCTCGCGCCGTTCAGCCTCGTGCAACGCCTTTCCAGTGGCTTCGATGTTTTGCCCCCGGGGAACGTATAGACCCCTAATTGGAAAATAGGCGTTTCCCTCTTGAGTGATTGTCTCGGCTTCCGCACGCTTCACCAACGCCACAATGTCGGGGTTAAGGTCCTCGTCGAACACGTTCAAGAGCCAAATCCCAGCCACGAGCACTAACAGAAGCCCGAGTACGGCCGCAACGGCATATTTCAGAAACTTCCGGATCCTCACGCTAGAGGCCTATCGCAAGTCGAAGTTGCCCATGCGCCACTATTGCTAAGCAAGCACGCATTGGTATTGGTAACCTTCCTTCGTCTCGCCGCGTGCGAGCAAAATAAGCAACGAGTGGACCCATCTTGTTCATCCCTCGTCCCTGCCCTATTCAATCGCTGTCTCCGGTTCCTCCCGCGGCTTGAATCGATGTCCGAGCGCCACGTATAGCCCGCTGCCGACGACGATGGCCATGCCGATCAGCGAATACGCATCCGGCAGGTCGCCGAAGGCGAGGAAGCCAAACAGGATCACCCACAGCAACTGGACATACCCGAGTGGCGACAGGAAAGATGCGTTCTCCAGCTCCAGCGCCTTGATCAGCATGAAGTGGCCGAAGCCCGCCACCAGGCCCAGCAATATCAGAAAGGGCACATGACGAATATCGGGCGTTTTCCAGAACAGGGGAACGACAAGACTCATCAGCACACAACCCACAAGCGCGGTGTAGAAAAGCGTGGTGAACACATTTTCGGTATCGCTGAACTTGCGGGTCATGATCTGGTAGAGGCTGTAGCAAAACGCAGCGCCCACCGCCAGCAGCGCCGGCCACTGGAGCATGGCACTGCCCGGCCGGACGATGAACAGCACACCGAGGAAACCGACCACCACTGCAAGCCAGCGCGCTCGGCTCACCTCCTCCCGCAACCACCATACCGCCAGCACGGTTACCAGCAACGGGGAAATGAAACTGACCGCCTTGACTTCCGCCATCGGCAGGAAGCTCAGCGCACCGAAATAACAGGCCGTCGAACCCATCAACAGCGCGGCCCGCAAGACCTGCCCGGCCGGTTGGTTTGTTCTCAACAAACCAGCGCCGAACCTCGGCGCAAACAACAGCAGCATCAGCACCGTATGCACGGTGTACCGGGACCACACCAGCATAGGTACCGGATAGAAACGGCTGAGATATTTGGCGGTGGTCTCCAGCACGGAGAAGCACAGAACCATCACCATCATGTAGAGGACGGCGCGGGTGGAAGGCCGAAGCGCGCGAAAGCGAGTGACGAAAGCGGCAGACAAGGACGGCGCGGTCAGGGCTGAGGGAAGCGGCGAATTCTAGCCGAACTCAGGACGGCCGGGGGCATCGCATCCCGGCGGCAGGCATATACCCCTCAATTTCCCCTGCGCGGACTTCGTGGCGCCGGGCAAAAGCCGTATGATACGGGGCCAGCCCCGATTCATCAGTTCCAGGAGTCTGCAGCAATGCGCATGGAAGTCCACGTACACGGAACCGTTCTGTTGAGAGCCGGCACCACGACCTCGCAGATCGAGGAAGCGCTGCGTCCGTGGCTCGAGTACATCGACGAGGACAATCTGGCCGACGCGAAAAGCGTGCATCCGGATGAACCCGGCGTGGTGTTCGACAAGCGCCGGCGCGTGCTCGAAGTCTGCTGGACCGGAGACGTGGGACGAAGTTTCCACCAGATCGTCTCCGGGGCGCTGGCTTCGCTCAACCCGTTCAGCGAGGAAGCGGCGGCCTTTGAAGTGAGCTACTACCTGGAGGACGGCCAGGACGAGTTCAGCATGGTATTCGTCGGGCCGACACCCGAGACGATCTACGAGGCGCAGCGCCGCCGCATGATCGAGGATGTGCAGAACCTGTTGTCGCGCCAGTTCACCGAACCCGAGGTCGCGCAGGTTTGCGCGCTGGTCAACCAGCTTTTCGAGCGCAACTGGAAAGGCGGCACCACCGCGGCGCAGGCCGGCAGCGGCTCTTCCGAAGTCGTGCCGATGCCGCCGGGACGAAAGCATTTGCATTGAACAGCCGTGAATATCGTGACTACGTGACTGTCGTGAATATCGTTAGTACCTAAAATCACACGTCGTCCACTACGCGCCCGGGAACAGCCCGGGCGATTTTTTTGTACCGAGCCGATCACCCTTTCCGTGATGAATTCCGCAACAGAATCCGCGACCCCGCTACGGCGATTGCCTGCCGTCAAGCTCGACGCCCAAGGCCGTCGCAGCGTTGATCTGCGCGCGGTGATCGCGCTGGCGGTCCCGCTGTTCGTCAACAGCAGCATCCAGGCGCTGCTCAATCTTACCGACACCTGGTTCATCGGCCGTCTGTCCACCGACGCCACCGCCGCGGTCGGCGCTTCGTACTGGTTCCTGATCGTCGCGATCCTTCTCTTCGGTGGCACGGGCCTGGCAGTGCAGACGCTGGCCGCGCAGGCCTATGGCGCGGGCGACAACCGTTCCGCCGCGCGCGCAGTGTGGGCGGGCATGTGGGGCATGCTGCTGGTGGCGCCGGCCTTCGTGGCGATCGCATTCTGCGGCCCCACCATCATCGGCTGGCTCAGGCTCGAGCCGAACGTGGCACAGCTTGCCGGGGAGTTCTGGTTTCCGCGCATGCTCGGCGGCATGCTGGCGGTCGGCATCTGGAGCACGACCGGGTTCTTCAACGGCATCGGCCGCACCGGCGTGACGCTTGCGATCATGTCCTTCGTGGCCGTGCTCAACGCCATCCTGAATCAGATATTCATTTTCGAACTGGGTTGGGGAATTTCAGGTTCGGCGTGGGCCACCACGGCGGCGATGTTCGCCGGATTGATGCTCGCACTGGCTTTGTTCGCCAGTCGCGCCATTGACCAGGAGTATCACTCACGCCGCACCTGGCGTCCCAACGCTGCAGACCTGGCGAGACTTTTTCGCGTCGGCATTCCGATCGGCCTCTTTCCGGCGATCGACGTGGGCGGACTGGCGATGTTCCAGGCCATGCAGGTGGCCGCCGGTGCGGCAGGTGGGGCCGCCACCCAGATCGTGATGATGCTTACATCGCTCGCCTACCTTCCGACAATGGGATTCGCGCTGGCCGGGACCACGCTGGTCGGCCAGAGCATCGGCGCCGGCAACAAGGATTGGGCTACCCGGGTGGGCAATGCCACCATCAAGCTGGCGGTGGCCTACATGGGACTGGTGACAGTGTTCCTGGCGGTGATCGGACCGTGGCTGATTCCGTTGTTCGTCAACCCTTCCGATCCGAATGCCGCCGCGGTCATCTCGCTGGGCCGTACGCTGTTGTGGTTCGCGGCCGGTTACCAGATCTTCGATGGCCTCAACCTCGGCGCCGGCTTCTGCCTGCGCGGCGCGGGCGACATGCGGGTGCCGACGGTCGCGATCGTGTTTCTGTCCTGGTTCGGTTTCGTGCCCTTCACCCACATGTTCACGTTCGCGCCCGGACAGGGCTGGGTGGATTTCCTGCCGCAGTACGGTTACGGCACCGTCGGCGGCTGGGCGGTTGCGCTGGTCTACACCTGCATCCTCGGCAGCCTGATCTACCTGCGCTGGCGTTCCGGGGCGTGGCGCAGGATTGACCTGCGGTAAGATGCGCATGCAAACAACGCAAGGCGCGATGCCAGACGGCGCACCATTAACTGGAGGAGTTCCATGAACAGGTTCATTCGTTCGGCTGCCGCATGCATTCTGGCCGGCGCTGCATTTGCCTCGCATTCGGCTGCGCTGCCGGAGGCCAAACCGGAGGACGTTGGCCTGTCCTCGCAGCGTCTGGCGCGGCTCGACGCCACCATGCAAAGGGCGGTTGATTCGGGCGAATTGCCCGGGGTGGTCATCCTGATCGCGCGCGACGGCCGGCTCGCCTATGCAAAGAGCTTCGGCTGGCAGGACCGCGAAAAGAAAATCCCGATGCGCAACGATTCGATTTTTCGCATCTACTCGATGACCAAGCCCATCGTCAGCGTCGCGGCGATGATGCTGGTCGAGGAAGGCCGGCTGGGCTTGCACGAGCCGGTGTCCAAGTTCATCCCCGAGTTCAAGGAAATGAAAGTCGGCGTCGAGGTCAAGGACGCGGCGACCGGCGCATCCACGCTGTCCCTGGTGAATGCAGAAGCGCCAGATCACGGTACAGGACCTGCTGCGCCATACCTCGGGCCTCACTTACGGCGTCCTCGGTCAGGACACGCCGGTCAAGAAAATGTACCGCGACGCCGAAATCTTTTCGCAGAAATGGGTGCTGCCGGACTTCGTCAAGGCGCTCGCCAAACTGCCGCTCGCCTTTGAACCGGGCACCACCTGGGAATACGGGCATTCCACCGATGTGCTTGGGCGCGTCGTGGAAGTCGTTTCCGGCCAAACCTTGGACGTGTTCCTCGCGGAGCGCATCCTCAAGCCGCTGAAAATGACCGACAGCGGCTTTCATGTGCCGGCTGACAAGCTCAATCGCCTCGCGCAACCGGCGCCTGATGTGTACACCGGCAAAACCCCGGAACTACTCGACGTCACCCAGCCGGCGACCTTCTTCGCCGGCGGCCATGGCATGGTGTCCACCGCCGGCGACTACCTGCGCTTCGCGCAGATGCTCGAGAACGGCGGTGAGCTCGAGGGCGTGCGCATCCTCGGGCCAAAGACGGTGGAGTACATGAGCACCAACCATTTGAACCCGAACATCAGCCACGGGCCGACCTTCCTGCCCGGGCCCGGCTACGGGTTCGGACTCGGTTTCGGCACGCGGCTCGAGTCAGGACAGTCGGAATGGCCCGGCACACCCGGCGAGTACTTCTGGGGTGGCTATGCCGGCACTTATTTCTGGGTGGACCCGATCGAGGACCTGGTGCCAGTCATGATGTCGCAGGAACCCGTGCGCCGCCCGCACTATCGTTCGCTGCTGCGCAACCTGGTGTATCAGTCGATCATCAAGTAATCCGCAGGACGCAGACACATGGTTGGTGCGCTTGCTCGTGACGCTGACGGTCTTGGTGCACGCGTTGGAGTGTAGTTTTTCTTCATCCTTCCGCCTCACATGCACCCGGAGGGGTGTCATCCTTCCGCCTTGCTTTAGGCGTTGGTGTATAGTTTTTCTTCATCCTTCTGCCTTCATCCTTCCGCCTTGCTTCCTCACCTCCGCGTTCTGCTGTCTCTTACCGCCGTTCTGTTGCTCGCGCCGCCGCTGGCGCTGGCGCAGGAGCAGGCGGAAGCGGCGCGCACTTTCCTGCTGGTCGCCCAGCCCGACATGCTCGATCCGAATTTCTCGCGAACTGTCGTGCTGGTCATGCGTCCTGAAGACGGCGGCCCGCTCGGCATCATCCTCAACCGCCCCACCAACGTGCAGATGCGCGAGCTGTATCCGGAGCGCACCGAGCTGGCCGGCCGCAACGATCTGGTGTTCTACGGCGGACCGGTGCAACCCGACGCGTTGCTGTTCGCGTTCCGCTCCGCGGTGAAACCGCCGAAAGGCCTCAACGTAATCGGCGACATCTACATCAGCGGTTTCAGCGAGGTTCTCGACGAATTGCTCAAGCATCCGGAGAACGCCAACGAGCAGCGTTTCTTCGCCGGTTACTCCGGCTGGGCACAAGGCCAGCTCGAGTTCGAAATCGAGCGGGGCGGCTGGTACACGCTGCCGCTGGACGTGGATGCGATCTTCAGAATGAATCCGCTGACGATCTATGACGAAATGGTGAAACGCGCAACCGTACGGCGCATCGAAACCCGGCACGAGCTCCGCGACAGGACAACGGCTGCCGCAAGCCGGTACTGACCTAGGGAAGCTCTGATCAAGTTCCGCGACGTGCGTTGCGCCAGGTGCGGATGACTGCTAGGCGTCGGTCCGCAGATGCGGCTGAAGCCCCAACAAGGAGCGTAACAACGCAGGCACCGCACCCTGGCACAACCCAATGACATTTCGACTCTTTCGAGGGACCGGGCGATTCGGGCCGATGTCTGCGTCGGCTCCTCCTTATGTAGGCCGGCTACACGGCGTCCTCGCCGTCTTGCCCTCGACCCGAATCGCCTCGGTCGCGCATGTGGAACTTGATCAGAGCTTCCCTAACTGCGGCTGGTTCGAAGCATGCTGTCCAATCCCCGTCTGATTCCAATGGGAGACCGGGCACTGGTCATCGAATTCGGCGACCGGCCCGATCCCGAACTGAGCGCCCGGATTGCCGCCGTCGCACAGCATCTGCGTGCATCGCCGCCGCCGGGCTTGCTCGACATTGTGCCGGCCTACACCACGCTCGCGCTGCACTACGATCCGGTGCTCATCGGCGTCGGCACAACTCCCTATGAGGCACTGATACAGAAGATCGAGGTATGGCTGCACGCGCAAACCGACGCGAAGATGCCGCGGGGACGTCTCGTGGAGATACCGGTCTGCTACGGTGGCGGCTTCGGCGAAGACCTGGACGAAGTCGCCCGCCAGCATGGGCTCACGCCCGACGAAGTCGCCACGATTCATGCCGGCACGGATTACCGCGTGTACATGCTGGGTTTCGTGCCGGGCTTCGCCTATCTCGGCGACCTGGATGCACGCATTGCCACGCCGCGCCGGGATACGCCGCGCCCGCACGTTCCTGCAGGCAGCGTGGCCATCGGCGGCGACCAGACCGGCGTGTATCCGCTGGAAACGCCGGGTGGCTGGCAACTCATCGGGCGCACGCCGCTGAAGTTGTTCACCCCGGAGGCCGAGCCGCCCTGCCTGCTCGGCGCCGGCGACACGGTACGCTTCGTGGCGATCTCGCGCGCCGAGTTCGACATCTTGTCAGGAGTCCGCGCATGAGAATCCGAGTCCTCAAGCCCGGCATGCATTCCACGCTGCAGGACAGCGGCCGCAACGGCTACCAACACTATGGCGTGCCGGTCTCAGGCGCGATGGATCTGTTTTCCCACCGGGTCGCCAACATCCTGGTCGGCAATCGTGGGGATGAAGCCACGCTCGAAATGACTCTGCAGGGGCCGCGTCTCGAAGTCGATCAGGACACGTTGATCGCGATCTGCGGCGGTGACCTGTCTCCCATGATCGGTGGCGTCGCGGTTCCCGAAGGCAAAGCGGTACGAGTTCGCGCCGGCCGTGTGCTCGAATTCGGCGCGTGCCGCACCGGCTGCCGCGCCTACCTCGCGGTGCGCGGTGGCTTCGACGTGCCGCGCGTGATGGGCAGCCGCAGTACATACGAAATCGCGCAACTCGGCGGCATGCACGGACGGGCAATCAGAAAGGACGACCAGCTACCCATCGCCGAGGCCGCCGGGGACATCTATCCCTCTCTCGACGCGCAATTGACCCGTTCCAGGCTCGCATGTGCCTTTCCGAATTGGGCAGTCAATCAGCACATCGAGAAACTCGGCCGCACGCCGCAGATGGTGCGAATTATCCGCGGGCGTCACTGGGAAGCGTTCCCGGCCATTTCACGCGAAGCGCTCACCGGAACCGAGTTCCGCATCGCCGCGGATTCAAACCGAATCGGCTTTCGTCTCGATGGAGCGACAATCGATCCGGAGAGACCGCTCGGAGTCCTTTCGGAAGCCGTGACCTTTGGCACAATCCAGATTCCTCACGGAGGAAAACCGATCGTGCTTATGGCTGACCGGCAAACAGTCGGCGGGTATCCCAAGATCGCCGAGGTAGCGAGCGTGGACTTGCACCTGCTTGCGCAACTCAAGCCCGGCGACCGGCTGCGGTTCAAACTGGTGTCCCTGGCTCGGGCGCACGCCCTGTGGCTCGCACACGAACGGGAAATCATGACCATCCGCGAGGCGGTCGAAAAGCACCTGTCCAATTGAATCAGGCAAAAAAGAATTTGCCACAGAGAACACAGAGGTCACAGAGAAAGGCAAAAGCGGGACTTGTGATTTAATTGATCCGAGAGACAGTGTGAAGGTTCGCATGGAACAATCGAGATATGATGCCAGCCACCGCACACCTGTGGCCTTTCCCCCACGAATATTCTTCCTCTTGAAGTGCCCTCTGTGTCCTCTGTGGCTAAACTGCATTCTTGATCAATGAAGACACTCGATCTCAATTGCGATATGGGCGAAGGCTTCGGCGCCTGGGAAATGGGCGACGATGCGGCGCTGCTTGACCATGTCACCTCGGCCAATATCGCCTGCGGCTTCCATGCCGGCGATCCCGGCACCATCCACCGCACCGTGAAGCTGGCGATCGAAAAGGGCGTGGCCGTCGGCGCGCATCCGTCGCTGCCCGACCTGCAGGGTTTCGGCCGCCGCCCCATCGCGGTCACCCCCGCCGAAACCTACGACATGGTTCTGTACCAGATCGGCGCGCTGGCCGCATTCGCCCGTTCGCTGGGTGGCCGGCTCGCCCACGTGAAACCACATGGCGCGCTCTACAACATGGCGGCAAGGGATGGCAGTCTGGCACGCGCCATTGCCAGGGCGGTGAAAGACTTCGATGCGAGACTGGTGCTCTTCGGGTTGGCTGGCAGCGAACTCGTCCGCGCCGGCCACGAGACGGGACTCAAGGTTGCCAACGAGGTTTTTGCCGACCGCACGTATCAATCGGACGGCAGCCTGACGCCGCGCAGCCAGCCGAATGCGGTGATCCAGGACGTCGAGACTTCAATCGCGCAGGTCACGCGCATGGTCGGCGAAAGCAAGGTCAAGAGCGTTCAGGGGGCGGACGTCGAAGTGATCGCCGACACGCTCTGCATCCATGGCGACGCCCCGTCCGCGGTAGAATTCGCGCGCCGCATCCGGCGCGCGCTCGCCGACAGCGGTGTCCGCGTCGCAAGTCGCCCACTAGCTTTCTAGATGCAGAAGGCGTACCAATTCAACTTCTCACCACGAAGGCACGAAGACACGAAGAAGAGCGAGAAAAAGCAAACGTGTGTAAAACGCTCCAATTGGCGGATGTTCCAACAAAGTCGAAGCAGGCGGGAGGGGATCACGAACAGTCACATCGCTTCTATCCACAATTAGTTTAAGTATTCCTGTTCTCCTTCGTGTTTCTTCGTGTTCTTCGTGTCTTCGTGGTAAGACTTTCGGTTTATAGAAAGAGGGGCTAGAAAATGCAGGACAAGCTGTTCAACGTTGCAGATCAAGTAGTGCTGGTTTCCGGCGGAAGCCGCGGGATCGGACGCGCGCTGGCGCAGGGTTTCGCCGAGCGCGACGCGCAGGTGATCATCGCCGGCCGGGAAGCGGACACGCTCAAACAAACCGCGAAGGAAATCTCCACGGGCGGGCATCCGGTCGCCTTCGAAGTGTGCGACGTTGCCAAGCCGGAAGACGTGGACAAGCTGGTTGGGCGCGTTCTGAAAAAATTCGGCCGCATCGACACTCTGCTCAGCGTGGCAGGCGTGAACAAGCGCATGAAGGCCGAAGACTACACGCTCGAGGAGTACGATCGCATCGTGAACATCAACCTGCGCGGCGCCTTTGCCATTGCCCAGGTGGTCGGCCGGCACATGATCGGCCGCAAGGCCGGCAGCATCATCAACATAGATTCGCTCAACACCTACGCCCCACTCGCCGGCGTCACGCCTTACGCGATCAGCAAAGCCGGTGTGCTGATGATGACCCGCGCACTCGCCAACGAGTGGGGCAAGCACGGCGTGCGTGTAAACTCCATTGCACCGGGTTTTTTCCCCACCGATCTGTCGAGGAAGCTGTGGGCGCAAGAGAAAATGGGCGCCTGGGCAAAGACGGTCACGCCGCTGGGCAGGCTCGGCGACGTGAAGGAACTGGTAGGTGCCGCGGTTTTCCTGGCCTCACCAGCCGCTGCGTTCGTCACCGGGCAAACGATCCGGGTGGATGGTGGCGTGACGGCCGGAATCAACTGGCCGATTGATCTTTAGAGGCCCTTATGAAGAAACTGCTTATTACGCTGTTGCTTGCTTCGTTGACGCCTGGCACGCAGGCGGCCGATGACAAGATGTTGTTTGCCGAGTATCGGGTGATCTCGGCGGATCTCGCAGCTTCGAGCCCTGAGACGCGACCGAGAAAAATCTGGCGCCTGGGTGAGGAGTTTCTGCGTTTCGAAGACATTCCGAACCCGGAGACCAAGGCGCACATCCTGATCATCGTGGATGAGCCGGATATCTGGATCATCGACCGCAACAAGAACCAGGGACAGCATACGGTCGACCCGGGTCCGCATTATGCGGTCCATTTCCCGATCTTCCCACGCGAGCCGTCGGAGAAGCTGAAGAAACTCGAATTCGGCTCGGAACTCAAATTCTTCCAGGACAATGGCGCCACGGAACCGCCATCGCAGAGCGTAGACGGGATCAAATGCAAGCTCTACCGCCTTAAACTGGATGACCGCGAAGTCACGCTGTTCCTGAAGCCCGACAATCTGCCGCTGCAGATCGAAGTGCAATCGGCCAGCACCAAGTACGCGGTGCGCTTTCTAAAGTACGATCCCGACCAGAAACCGGACATGAGTCTGTTCAAGTTACCCCCCGGAATCAAGATCATCGAGTCGCAATAGTGCAACGACGCGAACTGGCCGAAAAGGGGGCGCTATACTTCAGGCACGACAGAAACAGAACATGGACGCGTGGCTTTTCTGGAAATCGGTCTCCATCGGTCTCGCGGTTGCCGCGCCTGTCGGCCCGATGAGCCTGCTGTGCATCCATCGCACGCTGGACCACGGACAGCCCGCAGGCCTGACGTTCGGGGCCGGCATCGCGGCCGCCGACCTTACCTATGCGGCAATCGCCGCATTCGGCATTACTGCGGTCTCTTCGCTGATGCTGGCCGGTACCTTCTGGATCAAATTGATCGGATCGCATATTGCTGATCGTGCTCGCTGTCCGGATCGCCCTGTCGAAACCGGCCGCCGATTCGCGCAAGAGCATCACCGGTTTCGGGTTGCGCGCATTTGCGACCGCTTACGGCCTGACGCTCGCCAATCCACCGACCATCCTGTTCTTCGCCGGCATTTTTGCCTCGGTGGCGTCGCTGGCCACGGCCACACAGTCCGTCATATTTTCCGTCGGCGTATTCGCGGGCTCGATGCTGTGGTGGTTCATCGTCACCACGGTGGTCACCAAGTCGGCTGCGCTGATGAAGCCGCCGGTGATGGCCTGGATCAACCGCTTGTCCGGGCTGGTGCTCATGGGTTTCGCCGCTTACGGACTGGTTACGCTGGCGTGAACGACTGTCACGGAATTGCTGCGTCCAGCCCTCCGGTCTTTTCGGCTGGAGCGCCAACGAGGCCGATGTGCGCTGTGCCACTGTTCCTGTTCCTGATTGCCTGTTCGGCGGCGGGTGTCGCCCGCGCCGATTTCCTGCTCTCACCCGAGAACCCGACCGCCGCCCCCGGTGGCCGGATCGAGGTGACGTTGTTTGTTCCAAACGACTCCGCGCAGGAACGCAGTTTCGACTTGCCGGCGCGGCTCACGCTGCGTCCTCGCGGCAAACCGGACGCGCCGGCGGTGGTGCTGGAGGCGACCGAGCCGCGACAGGCTCAAGTGCGGCTCGCGCCCGGTGAGTTTCATCGCGCGCGCTATGCCGGGACGCTGCCAGAGGGACTGGTCGGCGAGATCGTGCTGGAGCCGGTGGACTTCAAGGCTCCGCCTCTGACGTTCGCCATCGGTGCGCCGGAAGGCTCGCTTGCAGGAGAACCGCCGCCCTCCACGTCGGCACAGGCCACGGCAACCGGGGAAACGCCAGCCCCGGACACAGAACTCGATCCTGACGCCGCCAGGTTCGCTTCCGCGTTTTCACCTTACGAGCCGAATTATTTCTCGGCAGGTTCGCACGGGCCGACCAATGCGCGCTATCAGGTCAGCCTCAAGTTCCGCTTCTTCAACCCGGAAACCAAGACGCCGTTCCTGGAGAAGATCTTTTTCGGCTACTCGCAGAACTCGATCTGGGACCTCAGTTCGGACTCCAAGGCGTTCCGCGATTCGACCTATCGGCCGAGCCTGTTTTTCCTCGACGACACGGTATCGCAATGGACTTTTAAGCAAACGAAGCTGGGACTCCAGGGCGGATTCGAGCACGAATCAAATGGCAAGGATGGCACCGACTCGCGATCGCTCAACATCGTCTTCGCGCGGCCCACGCTCACCCTTCCGCTGCAAGGCAACTATTTCATCGCAGTGTCGCCAAAGATATACGACTACCTGGAAAAGGAGGATAACCCGGATATTGCCGAGTACCGCGGGTACGTGGATCTGCTGTTGAAGATCGGTGAAAGGGACGGATGGCAACTCGCCACGACGCTTCGCAAGGGTACGCGCCCCGAAGCGTACAGCGTCCAATTGGATGCGTCCTTCCCGCTGAAGAATGCGACATTCGGCAACCTGGGCGGCTACCTGCATCTGCAGTACTTCAACGGATACGGCGAGACCCTGATCGATTACAACCAGCGCGTGCACACGCAGTTCCGCATCGGACTGATGATCACGCGCTGACGTCACAACGCACCTGCCTCGGGCGCTATACTAATTTCGATCGGAACATTACTTTAGGAGGATGGCAACCATGAGCAGCGGACGCAGGGATTTTCTCAAGACCGCAGGTCTGGGCGGAGTACTCGCCGCGGCGCCGGCGCTGCTGGCGGCGAACCATGCGCGCGCCGGGAAAGACGCCCCCAAACAGGCGCGCGCCGGCGATGAAATGGACCTGCCCAAACGGTTGTCGTTATGCACCCTGCAGCGCGGCGGTGAATGGGGCCTTGGCGTGAAGACCGAACGCGGCGTCCTCGACATCGAAGCCGCCTCCGACCACTTCGACATCGATGACGTGCCCGAGACCGTGGACGACCTGCTGCGCGAAGGCGGCGGCAAGGAAGTCGAAGAAGTCGTGGAAAGAGCGCTGTCCGCCAAGGGCACCCAGCGGCTGTTCCTGAAAGAGGACGAGATCATCTTCGGCCCGGCGGTCACAAAACCGGAAAAAATCATCATGGTCGGGCTCAACTACCGGCGCCATGCCGCCGAGATGAAGGCCAGGATTCCCGAACTGCCGATCCTGTTCAACAAATACAACAACGCACTCCTGGGCCATGGCCGCACGGTGCGCCTGCCCACCAGGGTCGCAAAGGAGTTTGATTACGAAGTGGAACTGGTGATCGTCATCGGCCGGACTGCCAGGGAGGTAAGCGAAGCCGATGCGCTGTCGTACGTGGCAGGCTACTGCAGCGGCAACGACGTCACCGCACGCGACCTGCAGCGCAAGTCCAGCCAGTTCATGCTCGGCAAGACGCCCGACGACTTCGCCCCGCTCGGTCCATGGCTGGTCACCGCCGATCAGATCCCGAATCCGAACAGTCTCGATATCTGGTGCGACGTGAACGGCGAGCGCCGCCAGTCGTCGAACACCGCCGACATGGTGTTCAACTGTGCGCAACTGGTGAGCTACTGCTCGCAGCACATGACACTCGAGCCCGGCGACATCATCTACACCGGCACGCCCGAGGGCGTCATCGCGGGCATGCCGGAGGGCAAGCGCACGTGGCTCAAGCCGGGAGATCGCATAAATTGCGGGATCGAAAATCTCGGCGAGTTGAAATTTACATTCGCGTAGAGGCGACCACACGCTCCCATGCCTGGTTCCCCCTGCTCCGTCGGAATCGCCGGTACTGCGGTACTGGCTGCCGCCAGCTTGCTGGCTGCGGCCGCGGAACTGCAATTGGTAGCGCTGTCGGGCGGATCGTTCACGGTGCAGGACCAATCCGAACAGGCCTACTCTGCTCCAGGCCCCACGCTCGACGCGGAACAGCTTCAGCAGTTCGCCAACGGCAGGTCGGAGTTCCAGCAACGCTGGGTGGTGCCGCTCGCCATCGGCGGCAACTGGGGTCGCGGCCCGACGTCGAACGGCGAGGTGTGCACCGACTGCCATGCAGGCAACGGCCGCGGCCGGCCACCGGAACACGATGACGATGAACCGGTCTCGATGCTGGTCAGGCTGTCGCTGCCCGGTGAAGACGAACACGGCGGTCCGAGGCCGCATCCTCATTATGGCGACCAGCTCCAGGAACAGGGCGTACTCGGCAAGGTCCCGCCGGAAGGCCGGATCGCGGTGGCCTGGCGCGAGCACGAGGTCGAACTCGCGGACGGCGACACCATGCGGTTGCGGTTCCCGGACGTGCGCCTCAGCCGCCTCGCCTACGGTCCGCTTGGAGCAGACATCCTCATCTCGCCACGCGTGGCCCCACCGTTAGTCGGCATTGGGCTGCTCGAGGCGATCCCGATGGAAACCCTGCACGAATTCGCGCGCCGCCAAGCCGCGCTCGGCTTCAACGGGCGTCCGAATTACGTGTGGGACGCCGAGAACCGCGTCATGGCGCTGGGGCGCTTCGGCTGGAAAGCCGGACAACCCACCATTAGACAGCAGACTGCCGCTGCATTCCTGAACGACATGGGTGTCACCACGCGCGTGTTCATCCAGGCCAATTGCCCGCCGGTGCAGAAGGCCTGCAACAACAGCCCGGGAGTCGGCAATCCGGAGCAAGCCGACCGGCCGTTCGAGTCGCTGAATTTCTACCTGCGCGCCCTCGCGGTACCGGCGAGGCGCAACGCCGACGATCCCAGGGTGGCGCGCGGGGAAAAACTGTTCGAACAGGCACAGTGCGCGATTTGCCATGTCCCGGAAGTACGCACCGGCGACTACCCGGCAGTGCCGCAGATTGCCCGCCAGGTGATCCGCCCCTACTCCGACCTGCTGCTGCACGACATGGGCGAAGGACTCGCCGATGGCCGGCCGGAATTTCGCGCCGGGCCGCGCGACTGGCGCACGCCGCCGCTGTGGGGAATCGGCCTAAGCGAGAAAGTGAATGGCAACGCGACACTGTTGCACGACGGCCGCGCGCGCAATTTTGCCGAAGCGATTCTCTGGCACGGTGGTGAAGCCGCAGCCGCGCGCGAGGCCTTCCGCTACATGCCGAGGCAGGAGCGCGAAGCGTTGCTGGCCTTTCTCGAATCGCTTTGACGACCAGAGAATTCACCATGCGCCTCGTTCTTGCCGTTGCAGTCGCCCTTCTCGCACTGAACGTCCGTGCCGAGGTGGTCTGTCCCGACTCGCTCGAGGTACAGCAGCAGGCTGTCACGCCTTCTGACGATTGGACAGCGACTTACACCGACCCGCCGCTGCGGCTCACCGGTGTGACCATCTACGACGGCCCCCCGTCGCAAAACCGCAAGCTCAAGCCCCGTTCCACCAAGAGCACGGAAGGCGAGCTGCGCATTATCTGGCGCCTGCCGACAAGCCAGCGCAATTTCCACCTCATGTGCACCTACGAGCGTACGTCGGCCAACCTGGTGACGGTGTTGCCCCCGGGCGTCAGCGTCTGCACTGCCGTTTTCGACCCTCGCGTCTCGTATGGGCGTGGCGGCCAGGCGGTGAAAAGAATGGTGTGTAACTAAAAAGCCTCCCCTCTCCCCGACCCTCTCCCGCCAGGGGAGAGGGAGATCTGGAATCCGACAACGAGGTGTTGCATTCATGCATCTGAACAGATACAAGACTTACTACGTGAAGAACGAAGCTCTAAGTCTTAGGGCTCCCTCTCCCCTGGCGGGAGAGGGTCGGGGAGAGGGGGAAGGTGGTGTCTATGCAAATTGACGTAATTTCCGATGTGGTCTGCCCGTGGTGCTTCATCGGCAAGCGCAATCTCGAATCCGCGCTCGCGGCATGGCGCAGGGATCATCCTGGAGAAGTACAACCTGTGGTGCGCTGGCACCCGTTTCAGCTCAATCCGCAACTGCCCGGCGGCGGTATGCCGCGCGCCGAATACATTGCCAACAAGTTCGGCGGCCCGCAGCGTGCGAAGGAAATCTACGCCAGGGTGTCGAATGCAGGCGCGCGCGCCGGCATCGCCTTTGCCTTCGACAGGATTGCGGTACAGCCGAACACGCTTGATGCGCATCGGCTGATCCACCATGCCGGCGCCGGCGGCAAGCAGGATGCAATGGCAGAGGCACTGTTCCAGGCCTATTTCATCGAGGGCGCCGATCTGTCGAGCGACGACACACTCGCCGACATCGCCGTGCGCGCCGGCTTCGAGCGCAACGAGATCAGTGCCTACCTCGCCAGCGATGAGGACAAGGCGCTTATCGAAGACCAGGATCAGCATGCGCGGTCGATCGGCGTCGAGGGCGTGCCATTCTTCATATTCAACCGGCGCTATGCCGTCTCCGGAGCGCAACCGCCCGACGCTATCCTCGATGTCATGGCAAAGGCACAGGAAGAACTTGCTGCAGCGCCGCAATAATCGGCCAGATTGCGGTTGATTCCGCTGGGCGATGGCGCTAGCATTCGGCCAAGAATAAAAGCACCAGGAACTGCGTGACCCTCAACTCCAACGAAGGAGGTGCACCATGTGCTTTGAGTTCGAAGCCCTGTACTGGGCAAAACTGGCCGAAGAAGAAAGGCAAAAAAAAGAGGCCGAGAAACAGGCGAAACCGGTAAAGCCGGCGGAAACAAAACCGCAAGGGCGGCCGGAATATGAGGAAGACCCGCTTCCGGTCTGAACCTCCGCGAGCCGGTCTTCGATTGCAGAAACCCCGCGCAAGCGGGGTTTTTGTTTTTGCATCCTGCGTTCTTGCGCTCGCCCGATGGGATAATCCGCCCGGACGGGAACCATGAAACTCATTACCTGGAACATCCAATGGGGCCGCGGCATTGACCTCAAGGTCGATCTGCTGCGGATTGCGCGCACTGCCCGCGAACTCGCCGACTTCGACGTGCTGTGCCTGCAGGAAGTGGCGGTGAATTTTCCGGGGCTGGGGGAAGCCGCGGCGAGAATCAGGTCGAGGAACTATCGAGCGCGCTGCCCGGATATGCCGCGCATTACGGCATCGCCACCGACGTGGACGACGGCCGCGGCGGCCGCAGCCGCTTCGGCAATCTGGTCCTCTCGCGACTGCCGGTGATCCAGGTCTTTCGTCACCTGCTGCCCTGGCCGGCGGACCCGGCGGCACCAAGCATGCAGCGCATTGCCATTGAAGCCGTCGTGCGAGCCCCGCGGGGTCCGCTAAGGGTGATGACCACGCACCTGGAGTATTACTCCGCGACGCAGCGCATGGCGCAGGTCGAGGAGCTGCGGCGCCTGCACGAGGAAGCCTGCGGGCACGCCGCGTTGCCGCGACCATCCGGAGATCCGGGCGAGCCCTTCGCAGCGCTGCAGCGCCCGTCATCCGCCATCCTCACCGGCGATTTCAACTTCAAGCCGGACGCACCCGAGCATCAGCGCATGATTTCGACATTCGGCGCGGCCGTGCCGCGCCTCATGGATGCCTGGCAGATCGCACACCCGAAACAGCCGCACGCACATACCGTTGGACTCTACGAGAACGGCTGGGCGGAACACCCCTACTGCTGCGATTTCGTGTTCGTCACCGGCGATCTGGCATCACGGGTTCGCGCGGTCACCGTGGATTCGCAGACGCAGGCGTCCGACCATCAGCCCGTCCTGGTCGAACTGGCGGAATGAAGTTACTGCGGAAAGAGTCGAAATGTCACCGGGTTGTGGCAGGCGCGTCGCCGTCTGCGCGAGTGGCCACCAGTACCATCACCTCTACCGTGCATACGACCTCGGATCGCTGATTCAGGATCTCGTTGAAGAGCGTAACAAGGCCTTGTCCGGCTTTGATCCAAAGCCGTTTGTCCTTCACGGTCACTCTTACCCTGAGGGTATCGTCCGCGCGAACCGGAGCGCGGAATTTGAGCTTCCACTCAAGACCACCCAGGAATGCCCAGGTCTTCCTCGGAGTGTTGTAGATCTCGATCAGGGAGCGGTACCACAAGGTGATGATGTAACCCCCACTGGCAACGACACTGCCAAACGGCGACCGTGCGGCCGCCGCCTCGTCAACATGGAATGGCCACGGGTCATTGCGCCGGCTGTACTCCAGCATTTCATTCTTGTCGCAGACGCACTCTGCGCCGAGATGCACGGACCCAACCTCCAGGTCGTCGAAGTAGACAGTCTCCATATGATCACTCTACGCCCAACAATGTGCGTGAGCGGCACGTGCCGGATTGACGGGGTTCATCCCGCCGATGGAGGGGTCAGGTGCCCGGTCACGGTCAATGGCTCTGGCGTTACTTTTCCAAGGTGCAGGCGCCCGGAGACGTACCGGATTGCTGCGGCAACTTCCAGATGAAGGCCCGCAAGCCCGATATGGCCATCGGGGCGCAGAAGATAGAAGGAAGGCCGCGGAATATGCGCGCGCGCGAGCTCCCGGTCGTTGTCAGGATCGCCGGGAACCGTGTGGATACGCAGCAGGTCACCGAGGCCCGCGAGCGCAATTTGCGGCGTGGGTTGCCCGATCACGATCAGATTGAATCGCGTGTCGTCGAGTATTCCGAACAGGTCCTCGGCAGGACCATCCGCCAGGAGCTTGAGCCGCAGCCAGGGAAAACGATCGCCGGCGCGCGGCGCAGCGTCAGGCAAGCCCGCCAGCGTTTCCGACAAAGCGGCTGTTGCGGTAGCGGATGCCGGTCTGGGAGATGGTGCGAAATGCGAGCTTTCGTACCCTGTCGAAGCGCATCGCAAAAGCCATGATCTTCACCAGGACCCGCGTGCGGAACAGCCCGGCAAGCCAATTGTCGGAGACGATCAGCGAAAAAGCCCGGTCGGTCGTGCTCAGCAGCCGCCGCGCGACCGGTATGCGCTCGTCCTCGTAGGAGTCGAGCAGCGCCGCGCCCGCGCGTCCCGACACGACCAGGGCCAGCTTCCACGCCAGGTTGTACGCATCCTGCAGGCCGGTGTTCATGCCCTGCGCGCCGACCGGACTGTGTATGTGCGCCGCGTCGCCGAGCAGAAAGCAGCGGCGGTCGCGAAAACGCTCGGCGCGCCGGTGATGGATGCGATAAGTGGAGAACCAGCTGCATTGCTGAAACGACAGCCCGGACCCCGCTTCCTCTCGCACCGAGGGAATCACGTCGTCGAAAGTCAGATCCTTTCTTCCCGCGCAGCTCCGGCGGCACGATCCCGACGATTCGCCAGTGATCCGTGCCGCGCATCGGGAAGAACAGATGGAATCCTTCGCGCCATAGATAGACGTTGAGCTCGTCCGGCACCATCGTTCCAGTCGCCTGCGTATCCGCGACGAAGAACACGTGCTCGTAGGGCGCGCCCTGAAAGGCGATGCCGTTCAGGTCTCGCACGGCGCTGTGCGCGCCGTCGCAACCCGCGACCCACGCGGCCGTGATTTCCCGTGTCGCACCGTCCGGCTGTTTGAGCGTCGCCGGGACGCGATCGGTTTCCTGCGCAAGGCCGACAAGCTCCGTGTTCCAGCTGTACGGTCATGCCTCGATCGCGAAGGGCGTCGCCCAGCAAGCGTTCGTTGTCGTCCTGGCCCAGGATGAGGAGAAAAGGATAGGGACTCATATCGCGCCCGATGTCCCCCAGCGGGACGCGCGCGGCCCGCCGCCCGAGCGCCCATATATTGGCACCGGTTGCGCGTTTGCCCAGCTCGAGCGCGCGCTCGACGATGCCAAGGTGCGAGTAGATCTCGAGCGTGCGCGCCTGCACGCCCAGCGCTCTCGTCTGGACCGAGGGCCCGGCGTGCCGGTCTATGATCAACGCACGCACGCCCCGCCGGGCAAGTTGATTCGCGAGCATCAGCCCGGTCGGGCCGGCTCCGACGACCAGGACGTCTGTATTCATGTGGTCTTCACCCCTGCACGGAAAAACGAAAATCTATGCCATGAAACGCTACGACGCAACGAGTGAAACGCAATGCCGCCAGACATGTTGAAGCAACCGGCTCGGCAAGCCGGCAGCCTTTACTTCAACATCGAATGAAGACGGTAGAGACTAACCGGTTGGTATTCGTGATGGCCAACGCCATAGAGCGGCAGAAAGGAAATAGCGGCCAGCGCCATGGATACGGTGGCGAAACCCAGGACTTTCCACCTCCGAGGCAGCATAGCGAGCTTTTTGGACACGACTCTTGCACTCCAATAAAAGGCCGCACCGTAAATCAGCACGTGAATCGCATTGAACAGCGCAAATCCCCAAGTGCCTGTGAAGCTCATGGCAACAATGGCAATCAACGGCAGGAACCCGCCGATAACGAACATGAAGTAAAGGACGGGAACTGTAGCGCCCATAAGGCCGAACAAAATCCATTTGATCGTGTTCTCGTTCACTGTGTGGCCGTTTGGCGACTAGTGTCCTGTTCCGCCAATTCGTGGGGGGACTCACAAACTTTTTTAGATCAATCCCTCAATCTATCTGGCCGCAATCTATCATCGATCGGAAAACCCGCGAAATCGGCGTCAGGCAAGGCGCGAGTCCTTGACAGTGGCGGGCACCACGGCGAGGACTCGTAACACAGCATGGCGCCGATTCTCGCCGGGTTTTCAGCCGCGAATTAGCGGAACAGGACACTAGCGATCAATCTCAGCCGCGGCCCTGCTGATCCGATGCAGCGGCGGGGCCGTCGGCTGGGGCATCCCGCTGGGAGGTAACTTCCCAGGAGCTGCCGCGGTGACGAGCATACATATCGAGCACCCAGCGGAAACCTGTGCGGCCGGACACACTGTTTCTGAGTTCCACAAGCTCCGGCGGCCAGGGGTCGGGTAACGGGTATGGAAATTCCGGCGGGCGAATGATCGCCGTCACGACAGAAGCAGCCGCCAGATCGGCCACTCCGAATCGTTCGCCAACCAGGTAACCGCTGGGGCCGATCTCGCCCTCCAGCCGGTCGAAATACGAATTCAAGCGCTCCTTCGCCGCATACAGCATTGCGGCGCTCATGCCCATGTTGCGGCGAAACAAGGGGCGCATCAACGGGAACAAACCGCGCCAGAGAATGCGCATGCCGGCGGACGAACCGTCTGTCGCCATGCGCGCGCAGTCCGCCGGCCGGTTGATATAGGTGGCCCAGAAAAGGCGCCGCAGGTCGGGCGCAACCTTTTCATCGAAATACGACTGGATCGCCAAGGCTCGCTGACGCTGCTCGGGATGTGCTGGATACAGCGGCGGGTCCGGGCGCAGACGCTCGATTTCGGCCAGGATGTGGTTGGAACCGGCGAGCACACGGCCGTCAATCTCCAGAACCGGAAGCTGATGCTGGCCGCTCAGCCAACGCGCGACCGGGATGTGAAATCCCGGAATGAGCGCCTGCCGCAAATGCGGCCAATGCTTGTGATCAAGCGCCCAGCGCACCTTCTCGTTGTAGTGCGAAACCCGGAAATGCCACAGTCTGGGTGGCTTCGAAGAGGTCACAGTCAGCATTCTTCACATCCCAAGTGCAGCGGCACTTGTGAAAGGCGCCCAACGTTCACATTCAGGGCTCGCGCAAACCATGCACGTCGCATTCGATTGTGCAGTCAGGCCGCATGTCGCGAGTGGTGCGCCTCTACTTGGAGCCCTGGTCATCGATCTCGATAATGCGTTGGCGAACCTTCTCCGCATCGATAAATTGTCGAACTACAGGCCACTGCGTAACAAAAGTCGAGAACCATAGGCCGAGACCTAGGCACAGGCCGCCCACGCCGGAAAGTACTGCAACAATCCAGGACGCGCCTGCGCTTTGCGCATAGGCAAAAATCGCCGCCGCCCACAGAATAGCGCCGAGAAAGATTGAAGCATTTCCTGCTGCGCGCCATCGTCCGACAAGTACCTGCTCATCAGCCAGGAACTTGGCGAGGGTACGTACGATCTTTTCTTCGTGTTTCATGTCCGGACTCATGTGACCCAACGACACAGATCACCGGCCGTCAACAACCGGCTTGCGTTTGTTGACGGTCCGGTGCTTCGACGGGTAGGGCGTCAGATGCGCCTTCATTTCAGCTTGTAGCGATCGGGCTCTTCAAAAAAGTCAATGACTTTGGCGCCGGCCGGCGCGCTCGCGCTATGCATAACGCCGGCCGGGATGTAGTAAGAGCTTCCAGTACCGTACTTCCTGGTCTCGCCACCAATTGTCACCTCGACCTCACCCTCGAGGACCGTACCCCACTGGGCTTTGTGACTGTGCGCGGGGATCTCTACATCTTTCAAGATCTGGAAGAAGACCAATTGTCCATGCTCCGATTGCAGCACATTTGTTTTTACCGCAGTGGAGGGGAAGGGCAGATCGGCCTCGGGCAGGCGTGTAATCATGTCTGGAAGGTCCATTTCTTCTCCTTTAAGCGCTAAAGCCAAATCTTTCCAGTTACAGCTTCGCTACTCTGTCTCGAATGGCTTGGACATTCGCCGCCGGTCCCCTGACGCCCAAAGAACTAGCTCGGGCGCGCCGTGAGGGCTCGAATGCAGCGATTGGTTAGCTGTGCTCTTTGGTCTTTTCATAAGGATGGCTCCCTGGGTTCGGCTGGTAGAACTCTACTACTGCTGCCGCTTTTCTTCGTCTCGAGGGCTCTTACTGATTTTCGAATGTCGACAAGCACGAGGAATGGTCCTGTGAGTACGGCCGACACGAGGAATGTAGCTACAGCAAAGACGAAAGCGCCACAGATCTTCCACGCTGTTTCATTCTCAAGAATCCATCCGGCAGCGTTGAGTATCGGAACGGTGTAGTAGTAGCCAGCGACACCAGATATCAGGAGCATGAACCACAGAGAAATCTCGATGATCCAGGCGTAGAGGTCAACTATTAACCTAGTAAGCATTCGGCCCCCTCTTTACCGCGAAACGCCCCGAGTCACTTCCGAAGACGCCCAACGCCGCGGTTCAGGCGTGCACTCGCGCGCAGCGCGAGTGCGTCGCGTGCAACCGCTTACTAAGTCTCAATGTTCGAGCGCCACGAATGCGTTACCTCCTCAACGGTGAAACTCTCCGCTGTTCTGACTGGCTTAAGCGATTCGCCGGTACCAAAGCCGAAGAAGAACCGGTGAACGGCCCAGAAGGCCACGTGAAATGGCTCTGGAGCACCTGTAACTCTAACGCGCAGTGACAAGAGCTTGATTTCTCCGTCTTTGCAGGGAAGGGGCGGAAGATCGCTTTGAGCGACCTTGCCGCCCTTTAGCCGGTACAGGTGTATGCCGCGCCACTCGACGTGCCTTTGCGCCAGATTGATTGCATTCAGTTGCGCTTCAAGCGGGGCCCGGAAAGCCGCTGGCACGTTCTCGCGAAATGCCAAGAGCAGCTTCTGCTCCAATGGCGTGAGCACGACGCCGCCCCGGACGAGTCGATGCCACCAAGAACCGAACTGGGTCTTCACGAGGCCTACCAACGAAGCTCAGGGGCGCGCGGCTTCATTGCGCGTCCCCTGCGGCGCAGGGTTGGGCTTCATCTTCAATTCGGTTGACAACTTTGATTCCGCGGGTGCCTAGCTCTGCAGCTATGCGGATCACAAATCTTCGGTCTGCCTGCTTGAGTAATGCGTGTGACTCGGCGGGTGTCCGATACGTCACCGTCCGATGGAGCGTACAAACAATAAGTGTTGTACGGTCATGCAGGCTCTTGAATACAACGAATGCCATGTAGAACACCAAAGGCACCACGATGAACCCGACAATCGCCTGGCCAAGCAAGAATGGAAATGATATCGCCAGAGCGCACGCCACACAAAGGAGCCCAACGTTCCAGCCCCCGTGCGAATAGGGCGCCAGGGTAACCTCGGTTATCTCAGCCAGAGGAACTCGCTCCCAGTACGTGCGGAAGGGAAATAGATAGCGCCACAAATAGAAGGCCTGGTCAGTAATTGCCACCGCGAAATCGACCGAACGGTGGAACGTGCCGTTGACATCCGTGAAAATCACTGACTCACCCGCATCGAGCGGTAGCTGGGTAAAGGGGCGGCCGTGAGCCATGCTCATGAGGCCCCACCACCAAGCTCAACCGCAGGATTGCCGGAGCGTAGCGAAGGCAAGACCGTCGGCTGGAGCGCGTTGTTGGGCCGCTCAGTCGCCATCAGCGCCATGCCCTGACGAGTCGGCTTCGAGTGTTTCAGTGCGTCCCCCGCTGCGCCAGCCGGTCGAGTTGTTGATGTCACCCGGAACGACGTGTCCGTGTTCTCCACCGCCCGATAGTTCCCTCGCGAGACGTTCCTCTCGTTTCATGACACGCCCGGTATAGAAGAGCGTTCCACCAATACCTATCAGTGTCGCTGAGCCAATCAATATCTTGTGACTTACGATCCAACCAAGCGGCGTTGTTGCGGCGCCACCAATGATCAGTATCAGGCCGACAATTTCTCGAATGCTCATAGCTGCCTAACGAGGCTGTAGAAAACCCCCTGAGGGGTCGAGAGAGCAAATTTTCGGGGGTCACTTGACCCTTCCCAAGCATCGTAGCGTTGACTGTAGCGCGTTCTGAGCGGTCGGTTCTTGAACATGGCAAATCCGGATTTTCGTCAGAGGGTTTTTCTACAGCCTCAACGTTCCGCTTGACCGGGCGCCGACGCGCGAAGCGCGGCGGGAACTGAACAGCGACGCTGTTCGGCACTCCGGTTGAAGCGGTTGCTAGGGCGGGTCAACTGTTCTTCTCGCCGCCCAGCCAACGATAAGCAACGCCAGCCAGGGCCGCGCCAATCAGTGGTGCCACCCAAAACATCCATAGCTGGGCCAATGCCCACCCACCGACGAAAACGGCGGGGCCCGTGCTTCGTGCCGGGTTCACGGACGTATTGGTCACAGGAATGCTGATCAGATGAATGAGCGTCAGGGCCAATCCAATCGCGATTGGTGCGAATCCGGCCGGTACACGCTTGTCCGTTGCGCCGAGGATGATGACCAGGAACATGAAAGTCATGACTAGCTCGGTGACAAAAGCGGACGCGGCGGAGTACTGGCCGGGTGAATGATCCGCGTAGCCGTTGGACGCCAGGCCAGTCGCAACATCAAATCCAGCCTTTCCGCTCGCGATGAAGTACAGGAGACCCGCCGCCACGATCGCGCCCAGAACCTGCGCGATGATGTAGGGAATCAATTCCGAGGTTTTAAAACGGCCTCCCACTGCCAGCCCCACCGACACGGCCGGATTGAGGTGGCAGCCTGAGATGTGCCCGATCGCGTATGCCATCGTCAGAACCGTCAACCCGAATGCAAGAGAGACTCCGAGCAGCCCAATTCCCACACCGGGAAACGCTGCAGCCAGGACAGCGCTACCGCAACCACCCAGAACCAGCCAAAAAGTTCCGATAAGTTCCGCGGCGAGACGATTGGAATTTTCATCTTCTTCTCCTTCTCCCTCTGGTTGGTTCGGCTAACTCCACAGCGAACTACGAACTCGCCCAACGTGGAGGCTTGCGGCGCGGCGTGCCCGGCCGCTCATGTGCACCCACCGTCATAGTGTAACCGTCACCCGCAGGAACGTGGCGGATATGGTGATCCTGTCCGCGCCAGCACGTCGGCATCTCACTTGCAGGGATAGTTGCTGGTCTTAGAAGGCATATCCCATCTTTAGATAGACGCCGTAATTATCAGCCTTGCCTTGGGCGTATTCCAGGTTCAGGACGATCCCTTCCTTCGGCTTGAGGATGTACTGGACCCCGACGCCGCCAGCCGGGTAGAGGTTCGCGCTGTCGGAACAACTCCTGCTCCCTCCATATGTGCAGGCGATTCCGAGGAATAGCGAGGCGGTAAATTTTTGAGCGAACCTGTACCGCTCCTCGACCTCGATTTGGGACATGTAATCGCCGTTGTACTGACCAATCTTGTAGCCGCGAAGCTGAACCGCGGCTTTCACCTGGGTCGGTGCGTCATCGGTGAAATGGTTCAGTTGGCGCACGGCCAGCACGTTGCCCTTTCCGTGCGGCATGTAATACCGGAAATCGGCCCGGATGACGTCGAAGTCATTCTCGCCACCCAGCGATTCCCGATACGCCATGTTGTTAAGGGTGGCCAGCCAACCTTGGGTAGGCGAGTTCTCGTTGTCGCGCGAGTCGTACTGGACCACGAGACCCAGCCCGCCTGACTTGTATGGTGCGACCCCCAAGACGTCGAGCACCATGTCGTCGAAGGCCGTCTCACCGCCGACGCCGAAGTTCTGATAGAGGCCCTGTGCGCCAACGAACCAGTTACCGTGAAGCCGGTACGTGTAACGAGAGATGATTCCCTTGACCTCCGAGTTGGATTGCAGGGGAATTCCAGTGCCGAGGTAATCGCTGTAGTCATTCTTGATGTAGCCATACACCATCCCAGCGATCACCCGCTGCCGGTCCTCATCCCAGGAAGTTCTGGCCTGCATGCCGGCCACGATCGATTCGGTACTGGTGTACTGGCCCAACACGGCGAATATGGAGGGCCGCGACTTCTCGTCGAAATAATGCACGTAGCCAGCGAGTGCGCCCAGCGAAGTCCCGAGCTTCGGGTTTGACTGAAAAATAGGGATGAGAAGCCACGGAGATTTTTCGAGTTTGGTTATGGCATCCTCTTCCGCTGGCGCCGCAGTGTCTTTCGGCTCAGTCTGCGCAAACGCCCCAGAGCAGCTCATCGCAAGCGCAGCGCAGGATGCAAGCACAACGCGAACGGCTCGCCGCGACAGCGCATGCCGATGGTGAAGTGCCGATCCTAGTCGCCGCACGTCCCCTCCTATGGCGTGGTACCGATCCTGACAATTATCAGCGAAAGGTACGTGGTCACGTCGTTCGTGGCGCCTAACGAAGGCGTAGAAATAGCGTGGCGTGATCTTGCTCCTGTCATGTCTGTGGTGCAGGATCGGCGCATCGTGATTGTCGAGGAGTTCAGTTCGCGATGGCCCGCTACAAGCGAAACGATAACAGTCTCTGTTAGGCTTGTAGGCTTGGGAGGCTTGGGGTCTACCCTCGATATTGTGCGGCTGACGGTGTCCTGTTGACCATTGCAATAAGTTGAGTAGTATCTGCGGCAAGTAACAAGTACTGAAGCCGTGGTAAATTAGCAAATCGGTAAGTCCTGCGCGCAGTACAGCCGTTGCCCTGTTTGTAGGCGATTTCAAAGCTTTTCTGAGTGGCTCCAATCATTGGCGGCATGCTTGGCGCTGTGATCTATCGGTTTGTCGGAAGTGAAAAAAGCTATCCGGAGAAAAAATTCCTTTCACAATGGAGGCGGAGATATGAGCGTTTTTTCAGATGCACGCTCCGGATTTATCTTTGTAGCCCTTCTTGCGGCAATGATCATCCTGGGGGGCTGTCACGGGGTTAAATATATCTATGACCCCGGTACCAACTTCTCGGAATTCAAAAGCTATGCGTGGGCCCCAGCATCACACATGAGCCGCAAAGAGTCCCTTGTTGTGGCAAATGTCCAGTTCGTTGCGGATCAGGTCCTCGCGCAGAAAGGGTTCAAGAGGACGTTAGAGAATCCCGACCTGCTGATTTCGATAGAGAACGAGTACGAAATTGGCACCTATAATAATGACGGCTATCAGCGCCGGGTGCTGACCCTGAAAATTTACCGGAGAGAGGGCAAGGAATTGATCTGGCAGGGGACGGCTCCGGGCGCCATCAATACCGATGCGGCCTCCAACGATCTGAAGAAGGCCGTTCAGGATGTTCTTGCCAATTTTCCCCCGAAATAGTGGGATAGGCGAATCAATCCGGCCGCGAAGTCTGAAGGATCACCCAGACCGGGGCCACCTAAGCGCCCTAACGCGGTGAGCCCCGCTCAAAGGCGACTCCTGCGTCCCGAATTCCGGTCCCAAAATCGTCACGATAATTTATCAGCGAGTTACGCAAACCGGTTCCGTCTGCGATCGCCCAAGAGGGGTTACCAGGTGATTTTGGTCGGACCACGCTAAGCATTCATACCAAGTGCAACCCGGCAAAGTCACTGCTGGCGGCCCTATGGAAGGAATTGCTACCGTCTCGGCTCATACCGCATCGCCACTGCCCCCGAGCCGAATTCCAGCCGGCTCACGAGCTTCAAGTCAACCCACTTCGATAGCCCCGCGAACATCGTCGGCCCGTGGCCCGCCAGCCTGGGGTGCACCACGAACTCGTACTCATCGATCAATCCCAGCTCCGCCAACGCCAGCGGGAGCTTTACGCCTCCTACGAGCAGTCCCTTGCCCGACTCGCGTTTGAGCTGCTGAACGGCCTGCTCCAGGTCCCCGCGCACGAGCTCCGCGTTCCAATCGGCCCGCTTCAACGTGCTCGACACGACGTACTTCTTTGCCGCGTCGATCGTACGGCGGAAGGGTTCCATCCAATCGGGCATCTCTCCCGTCCACGCCGGCCGAAACGCTGCCTCCATCATTTCGTAAGTCACCCGACCAAAGAGAAGGGCATCAGCCCGGGCGAGGTTCTCGACCGCGTGACGATGCAAGTCTTCGTCCGGGAGAATTGCACGATGATCGCAGCACCCGTCCAATGTGACGTTGATGGAATACTGAAGGGGTCGCACTACGTACTCCTGAGCGGGCTAACGTCCGCATTTTGCCGCGTCATGCGCGCGACGTACCTGCGTGCTTGAGGCGGAATCTTCCCCCGGTTTTGTTGACATCCGGTTCATCGAGCCTGCCGTTCAAACGTCGCAGGCGACACGTAGTTCAATGACGAGTGAAGTCTATCTCGATTGTAGAAGGGCAAACAGTTCTCCAACACGGAGCGAACTTCGCTGTCCTCGTTGAAACGGTAGCCGTGGAACACCTCAGACTTCATCGAATGAAAGAAGGATTCAATGAAGGCGTTGTCGGTGACTTTGCTGGGACGGTTCATGCGACCAACTCAGGGAACGCTTCCGGTATCGGCACAACAGCATAAGAACGGAACAGGCGTACGTCTACTGGGTGCGGTACTTCGTCCGCTGGCATGGACTCCGCCACCGGGCCAAAATGGCCGGCCCAAAGCCGGTGCTGAAACCTGTGGCGGACGCCCTAGTTGTTTTCGCGAAGCGACTTGCGCAGCCTGAGCGGCTTGGCTTTCTTTTGCCGCATGCGGATGTTGACCATCTCCACCGCCACCGAGAACAACATGGCGAAGTAGATATAGCCCTTCGGCACGTGCACGTCGAGGCCCTCGGCCATCAATGTCACGCCCACCAGGATCAGGAACGACAGCGCCAGTATCTTGATGGTGGGATGGCGATCGACAAAGTTGCCGATCGATTCCGCGGCCACAAGCATGACCGCCACCGCCGCGACGATGGCGACCGCCATGATGGATACGTGATCAACCAGGCCGACCGCCGTAATCACCGAATCCAGCGAGAACACGATGTCCAGCACCGCGATTTGGACCAGGGTCATGCCCAGGCTCGCTGCGACCACCGCGCGGCCGGTATCCTCGATGCCCTCCAGGCTGTTGTGGATCTCGTGTGTCGCCTTGGCCAGCAGGAACAGGCCGCCGCCGATCAGTATCACGTCGCGGCCGGAGATCTCCTGCCCAAGCGAGAACCACGGCTCGGTCGAGCCCCATGACCCAGGATATGGAGAACAGCAGCCCCAGACGGGCAAACATCGCCAGGCCGAGCCCCACGCGCCGCGCGAAGGCGCGCTGCTTCTTCGGCAGGCGGCCCACCAGGATGGAAATGAAGATGATATTGTCGATGCCCAGCACGATCTCCAATGCGGCCAGGGTCCCGAGCGCGATCCACGCTTCCGGGCTCGCTATCCATTCGAACATCTGTGTCTCCGGAG
>CAWBMN010000017.1:0-25772 GCA_963789945.1 uncultured beta proteobacterium
CATCGCGCGCGCTCAACATCATGCAGGACCGCCTCAAGCGCTACGTCGAAACGCGGCTCAAGGCGCTGGGCGCCATGTCGCACGACCTCAAGACACCGATCACGCGCATGCGGCTGCGCGCCGAAATGCTGGAAGACGCCGAGCTCAAGACGCGTTTTATCCGCGATCTCGACGCGATGCAGCAGATGGTGGGGTCCACCCTGGACTACATGCGCGGCCTGAGCGACAGCGGCGAAGAGGTGAGTGCGATCGACCTCGACGCCCTGATCTCGAGCCTGAAACAGGACGCGGAGGAGGCCGGCCATACCGTCACCGTTGCCGGCGAGTCGCCGGGCCCGGTGATGGGGCGAGCGCAGGCGCTCAGGCGCTGCCTGCAGAACCTGCTCGACAATGCGCTGGCCTACGGCCGGCGCGCTGACATAACCGTGCGCGGAGAGGGCCGGAGCGTGAACGTCGCCATCTCCGACCAGGGTCCGGGCATTCCGGAAAGCGACATCGAGCGCGTGTTCGATCCGTTCTATCGCGTCGAAGGCTCGCGCAACCGCAATAGCGGCGGCAGCGGACTGGGATTGTCGATCGCCCGCAATATCGCGCAGGCGCACGGCGGCGCGGTGCGGCTGCGCAACCTGCCGCAAGGTGGGCTGGAGGCCACGCTGGTGCTGCCGCGGGGCGCCTGACTGATTCAGTCGTAGCCGGCCATGGGCCGGCGACTATAGCGTTGACGCAAAGGGCGCGAAGGGACGCACAGGACACCAAGGAGAAGCATATAGCGTGACGGTGTGGCTGAGTCAGGGTGACGGGACAGTCGCAACGCAGATAATTGCACGGGGTTTGGACACCCATCTGATTCTTGTGTTTGGTTTTCCTTGGCGTCCTTGGCGGTGGATGCGTTATTGGTGAGGCGAGGAGGGGCGGGGTGAGGCGGCGACAATCATAGTCCGTCCACGACTATGATCTTCGCGGTAGCGGTCTTCTGCCGGATCTCCATCGCCGGGCGGTATTCTTCCGATTCATACCACTGGCGCGCGCGTTCGATGCTTTCGAATTCGCAGATCACCACGCGCCTGGGCGACCAGTCGCCTTCCAGTACGTCGATCTTGCCGCCGCGGGCAATGAATTTGCCGCCGTACTTGGCAAGCGACGGCGGCACGAGCTTGCGATACTGCTCGTAGCCCACGGGGTCGTGAACCTCGATCTGCGAAATCAGGTAAGCAGGCATGACTTGGTCTCCGGAAAAAAATTGGTGGTGCAAAGCCGCCACGCAAACGTCGTCCTTGGCAATAGCCTGATTATGACAATACAATCAACTGCTGAAGAAAGAAACGTGGGCGCATAGCGGTCATCGCAATCAGACTCGGGTTCGGGGAGGATCACCATGAGCGCAACACCAGCAGCTCCGGCACCCGGCGCGGTTTCCTTCGGGCATCTCCCGCCTCTGCAGCTTGCCACGCTCCCGGTATTTGTCGGCCTGTTCGCCTACGTGGGACCCGGTATTCTCTGGGCCGCGTGGGGGGGGCGCTGGCGCAGCCGGGTACGCTGATCGTCATCCGTGGCGTCGTGGCATTCCTGGCGATGGCCATCATCGCGCCGGCCTTCGTGTACCTGAATTACTTCATGCTGCCCAAGGTGTTCCCGAAGTGGGTGAAGCCGCACCCCGTGACCCAGGTGATGATGCTGGTGTGCACGCTGACATATATGGTGATTGCGCCGGGTTACGTCTACCTCAACTGGGCACAGCTCAGCAAACTGCTGACCGGAGGCTGACGGTCCCAGGCAGACGTTTCAGCGTTTGCTTGCGTCTTCCTTCACGAACTCGGCGCCTTTCTCGGCGATCATGGTGGTCGGCGCGTTGGTATTGCCGGAGGTGATCCGCGGCATCACCGACGCATCGATCACGCGCAGCCCGGCGATGCCGCGCACGCGCAGCCGGTCGTCCACCACTGCGAGTTCGTCGTGGCCCATCCTGCAGGTGCCGACCGGGTGGAAGATGGTGGTGCCGAGATCGCCCGCCGCGCTCATCAGCGCGAGGTCGGTCTTGAAGTCGGGGCCGGGCTTGAATTCCTCCGGCTGATACTTCGCCAGCGCCTTGGCCTGCATGATGCGGCGGGTGATGTGGATCGAGTCCACCGCGACTTTCTTGTCCTCCATGGTGGAAAGATAGTTGAGCATGATGGCCGGATGCGCGTTCGGGTCGGGGCTCTTGATGCGCACGTGGCCGCGGCTGGTGGGGCGCAGGTTGCACACCGACGGCGTAATCGCGGGAAAGGGATGCAGCGGCGAACCGAACTTGTCCAGCGACAGCGGCTGCACGTGCCATTCGATGTTCGCCGACGGCTGCGCCGGATCGCTTTTCGCGAATGCGCCCAGTTGCGAGGGCGGCATGGTCAGCGGCCCGGTGCGGAAGAACAGGTACTCGAGCCCCATCGCCATTTTTCCGAACAGGCTGTTGGCGCGCTCGTTGAGCGTGCGCACGTTCTTCACCTTGTACATCATCCGGATCTGCAGGTGGTCGTGCAGGTTCTCGCCCACCCCCGGCAGGCTGTGCTCGACGTTGATGCCGAGCTCCTGCAGCAGCGCGCCGGGGCCGATGCCGGAGAGCTGAAGGATCTGCGGCGAGCCGATCGAACCCGCGGCGAGGATGACTTCGCCCCTGGCCTCGGCAAACTGGTTGCCGCGCGGACCGAGGCTGAACTCCACACCGGTGGCGCGCTTGAGGAATCCCAGCGTTTGCACCCGTATGCGCTTCACGTGAGCCTGGGTGAGCACCGTCAGGTTCGGCCGGTGCATGACCGGGCGCAGAAAGGCCTTGGTGTTGCTCCAGCGCACGCCGCGGCGCTGGTTCATCTGAAAATAGGCATTGCCGAAATTGTCGCCGCGGTTGAACTCCTCGATCTTGGGAATGCCGCATTCCGCTGCGGCCTCGCGCCAGGCATCCAGGATCTCCCAGTTCACCCGCCGCTCCTCGACGCGCAGTTCGCCGCCCGCGCCGTGCAGCTCGTCGGCACCGTGCTGGTAGTCCTCGGTGCGCTTGAAGTAGGGCAGCACTTCGTCCCACGACCAGCCCTTGTTGCCGAGGGCCGCCCAGTGGTCGTAATCGCTCTTCTGCCCGCGCATGTAGATCATCGCGTTGATCGAGGAGCAGCCGCCGAGCACGCGCCCCCGGGCATAGCCGAGCGAGCGGCCGTTGAGTCCCGGGTCGGGCTCGGTCTTGTAGCACCAGTCGGTGCGCGGATTGCCGATGGTGTAGAGGTAACCGACCGGAACGTGGATCCAGAAATAGTCGTCCTTGCCGCCGGCCTCGAGCAGCAGCACGCGCATGTCAGGATTCGCACTCAGGCGGTTGGCGAGCAGGCACCCGGCCGAGCCGGCGCCGACGATGACGTAGTCGAATGGTCCCAGCGATTGGGCCATCGCTTTCCCTCGCAATATAGGTGAATGCATCCGCGCAACCGATCGCGGCGGCAGAGATTATGCCCGAATCGATGCGCTGGATAAGATGGCGCCTTCGATTTAATCTTGGGGCCGCAGAATGTCCTTAAAGGGAGAAAAATGAAAATCACCGCGATCAAGACCTCGGTCTGCAATGCCGAGATGCGCAACTGGGTGTTCGTGCGGGTGGAAACCGACCAGCCCGGGCTCTATGGCTGGGGCGAAGCCACGCTCGAATGGAAGACCCGCGCGGTGGTCGGCGCGGTGCAGGACCTGGAACCGCTGCTGCTCGGGCACGATCCGCGCGACATCGAGAACAACGTGCGGATTCTGACCAAGCACTCGTTCTGGCGCCTGGGGGTGATCGGCAATACGGCCATCAGTGGCATCGAGATGGCCTTGTGGGACATTTGGGGCAAGGAACTCAACGTGCCGGTGTGGCGCCTGCTCGGCGGCAAGACCCGCGACAAGGTCAAGATCTACACCCACCTCGGTTTTGGCGACATGACCTCGGTGTACGAGAGCATGGATCGCAAGTCCGTGGCAGAGCGCGCGCTGGAAGTGATCGCCAGGGGCTACCGCGCGCTCAAGGTCGTGTTCATCCCCTACACGCACTACACCGCGTCACCCAAAGAGCTGGACCACGTCGGCGGCATGATGCAGGCGTTGCGCGAGGCGGTCGGCAACGACGTGGAGATCATGATCGACTTCCACGGCCGCTGCGCCTCGACCAGCGTGGCGCTGCAGTACATCCATGCGCTGGCGCCGTACCGGCCGCTGTTCGTCGAGGAGCCGATCCAGCCCGGCGATTCCCTGGGCATGAAACAGATCATGGACAAATCGCCGGTACCGATCGCCACTGGCGAACGCCTGGTGGACCGCCGCGAATTCGACGACCTGTTCCGCCTGCGCGCGATCAACATCGCGCAGCCCGACCTTTGCCACGTCGGCGGATTCGGCGAAGCGCGCAAGATTGCGGCGATGGCGGAGACCGCTGGTGTCGGCATCGCCCCGCACAATCCGCTCGGGCCGCTCGCCGGGGTGGCGGCGCTGCATTTCGACATCGCCACGCCGAACTTCGTGATCCAGGAAGAAATGTCCGGCGCGGTGCCGTGGTATCACGACGTGGTTCAAAGCCCGATCAGGGCCAAGGACGGGCACTGGCTGATTCCCGAATCCCCGGGCCTCGGCGTCGAAGTGAGCGAAGCCACGGTGGCGAAGCATCCGTTCAAGCAGGAGATCATGCACGCCGGCAATGCGGTGCTGGCCGACGGCACGATCGTGGATTGGTAAGCGCGGCTCGATGCCGGGGGGATTCATGCAGGGCGGAAGCGCAGCGCGAGGTTGATCCCGGGCCGGCAGCAAGTTCGTCAGGCTTGGCGCATGGCGCTATTTGCGCAACATACCAGGCCCGATCCCGATTCCCTGTTTTTTCTTTCCCCTTTTCCCTTGCCCTTCACGGCATCCACGGCACCATCTGCGCCGGACCGGCGGGCGCGAAGGGCACTTCGATCAGCCACAGGCCGCCGGCGTCGTGCGCGCGGCGCACCGCCGCCCCGATATCCCTGGCTTCGACTCGGACGCTCTTCGCGCCGAAGGCTTCGCCGAGCTTCACGAAATCGGGATTCACCAGTTCCGAGCCGATGTGCCGGCCGCCGAACATCCGGTCCTGGTATTGCCTGATCGCGCCAAAGGCATTGTCGTTGAACACCAGCGCAATCAGATCCAGGTTCTCCGCGCGCGCGGTGGCGAGCTCCTGCATGGTGAAAAGAAAACCGCCGTCTCCGGAGATCGATACCACCGGCTGCTTCGGACAGGCGAGCCGGGCGCCGATCGCCGCCGGCAGCGAATAACCCAGCGTCCCGTACGTACCGGGATGGATCAGCGTGCGCGGCAGGTAAGTCTCCATCAGCATCGGCATCCAGTAGCCGACCAGTGTCAGGTCGTCCACGAAAATAGTGTCGTCGGGCAGCGCCGCGCGCAAGTCCTCGATCAGCGTCAGCACCGGGCCGGCGCGCTGTACCAGCGACGCGTGCTTGCGACGGCGGAAATCCGCCGCGTCGAACCAGCAGTCCCTGTCCTTGCCGCCCAGTTGCGCGGCGAGCGCCGTCAAGACCGCGGCCGCATCGCCGACGACGCCCACTTCCACCGGCCGGCGCCGCCCCACCGTCAGGGGATCGATATCCACCTGCACGATCCGGTCCGGGAAACGGGCACCGACGTTCACGTCGGAGACGACGTCGATGCGCGATCCGACCACCAGCACCAGGTCTGCTTCATCGAGCAGCTCGTCATACAGGGTGAGACGGCCCCAGCCGTCGCCGAGCGCAAGCGGATGCCGGTCGGAAATCGCACCCCGGCCGAACACGCTGGTCACCACCGGTGCGCCCAGCAGTTCCGCCACGCGCGCCAGCGGCTGCGTGGCCTCCGCATTTTCCACGCCGCCTCCGGCGAAGATGAACGGGCGCTTCGCCGACTTCAGCGCCTCGGCCGCGCGCGCGATGCTCGCCGGATCACCGCCCGGCCGGCTGTAAGTCTCGGGCGGCATCGGCGAGATGTCGGCTTCGCCGTTCTGCACGTCCAGCGGAACCTCGATGTAGGCCGGCCGCGGACGCTTGCAGCGCATCGCGCGCACCGCCTCGCGGATCACGCCCGGGATGTCCTTCGGCGCGGACACGCGCGTGACATACCCGCAGACCGAAGCGGCCACGGCGAGCGAATTGGCCAGTTCGTGAAAATGTCCGCCCTCGCGTTCGAGCTGCGGCAGCGCGTTCTGGCCGCCGAAGACCAGCATCGGGGCCGACTCCGAATGCGCCATGCCCATCCCGGTCAACGCATTGGTGAGGCCGGGTCCGGGCACCACGAAGCACGCGGCGATTTTTCCGGAAGCGCGCGCATAGCCTGCCGCCATGAGCGCGGCACCCTGCTCGTGGCGCACCGATATGACGCGAATCGCGTCGTCGCCGAACACGCCGTCGAAAAGCGGGCTGTCGTGCGTGCCCACGATGCCGAAGACGTGGTCGATTCCTTCGGTCTTGAGTGCCGCGGCGACTGCGTGGCCTCCTTTCATGCGTGGCATCTCTCCCCCTCTCCTGTTTCTTGATTCCAGGTTCCCGCCGTGCGTCTCGTCGCCGTTTGCAACGGACCACGCCGAATCCTAATGAGTAGCCCGTCCGGAAACAAGCGCGGCCGGTTCCGGCGGTGATGCAGTTTTGGAAGCGTGAGACAATCCGACATTCATGGAACGTCAGCTGATCGCACAGAAGACACGCGCGTACGATGCGCTGGTCATCGGCGCCGGTTTTTCCGGCCTTTATCAGTTGCTCTGCCTGCGTGACCGGCTGGGTCTCTCGGTCCAGGTGCTGGAGGCGGCGGATGGGGTCGGCGGCACCTGGTACTGGAACCGTTACCCGGGCGCGCGATGCGATTCGGAAAGCCACTCCTACTGTTACTCGTTCTCCGAGGAACTGATTCGGGAGTGGGAATGGTCGGAACGTTATCCCGGACCGCCGGAGATCCTGCGTTATCTCAATCATGTCGCCGACCGCTTCGACCTGAAGCGCGACATTCGCTTCAATACCCGCGTATCCGCGGCGCACTACGATGAAGAGGCGAATCTCTGGCGCGTGACGACGCGAGGCCGGGGAAGTACTTCACGGCGCAGTTCCTGATCACCGCCGTCGGCTGCCTGTCGACGGCCAATGTGCCCAAGATTCCCGGCCTGGAGACGTTTCAGGGCGCTGGGTCCACACCGGCCAATGGCCGCATGAAGGCGTCGATTTCAGCGGCAAGCGGGTCGGGCAGATCGGCACCGGGTCTACCGGCATCCAGGCCGCACCGGTGATCGCCGAGACCGCCGCCCACCTGACCGTCTTTCAGCGCACCGCGAACTACAGCGTGCCGGCACGCAACGGCCCACTGAACCCGGAGTTCAAGCGCTGGATCAAAGACAACATGGACGAGATCCGCACGACCATGCACGCAGCCGTCAACGGCCATCCGTTCCTGCGTTTCCGAGACGCTCGGCGCTGGAGATTTCAGCCGAAGGAGCGCCAGGCCCGCTACGAAAAAGCCTGGGAGACCGGCGGGCTGCGCTTCCGCGCCATCTTCCGCGACCTGGTGACGAACAACGAGGCGAACGCCACCGCGTCCGCGTTCCTCAAGGACAAGATCCGCAAGATCGTGAAGGACCCGGCAACGGCGGACGAAACTGGCCGACATCGACCACCCCTACGCGGCAAAGCGCCCGCCGATCGACACCGATTATTTCGAGACTTTCAATCGCGACAATGTCGACCTGGTGGATGTCCGCGCCGATCCGATCGAGCGATCACGCCACGGGGAATCCGCACAAGAGCGGTGCCGAGTATCCGCTGGACATCATCGTCTTCGCGACCGGCTTCGACGGCATGACCGGTTCGCTGTTGCAAGATGGACATCCGCGGGCGCGATGACCTGTCATTGGCAGAAGGCCTGGGCCGCCGGGCCGCGCAATTATCTCGGCCTGCAGGTCGCGCGGCTTTCCGAACCTGTTCATGGTCACCGGACCCGGCAGTCCGTCGGTACTCTGCAACATGCCGGTCGCGATCGAGCAGCACGTGGAGTGGATCACCGACTGCATTGCGCATATGCGCAAGACACGGCCTCACCCGCATCGAGCCGACAGACGAAGCGATGGATTCCTGGGTTGCAGAGGTCAACAAGGCCGCGCGAAGCCACGGTGCTGCCGCAGGCGAAGCACTCCTGGTATCTCGGCGCGAACATTCCCGGCAAGCCGCGCGTGTTCATGCCGTACGCGGGCGGGATGGCGCACTACCGGAAGATCTGCACCGACGTCGCCACCAGGAACTACGAGGGCTTCACCCTGAGCGGTTGAACGCCTCCGCAGCACGCAGCACCCAGCACTGAGTACCGGCTTTTACCAGTCACCAGTCACCAGTCACCGTTCTTCCGCCGTTACTCGCCTCTCGATCGACGGGCAACCGCGTCAAGCCTGTGCTCGGCGTTCCCTCTGACGACGATCGCGGAACGGAATGTCGACTTGCATCCGGCGGCGGTCCGATGTGGGCGCACTACGGTAATTGCCGTTCGGAAATGTCATGCTCCGCACAGGTTCCCCGATAGGACCGAACACACGCACTTCACAGGGCTGATGAGAATCGCCCCATGCCAGCGCGAACGATATTGCCTGGGCCTTGGTCGGAAACAAGAACGGCTGTTCGCCGGGGCCTCGCTCTACGCGCCAACCCATTGAAGGCAAGGCTGAGACTTTCAGAATGCCTATGTTCATGCGGAGCGATCGAGATAGGTCTGAAGCCTGGTGTCGAAACGGGCCAGTCTTTCGCCGTCGTGATTGGCTATTGCCTCGGCAAACTCTTCAAGCTCTGCGGCCGATAAACCACGCAGCCACTTGGCGAAGGCTTCCCAATCCGGGCTGCTGCTTGCCGCGGAACTCGACATTTCTGATCGACGGTTAGGATCCGGCATCGGCCTCGCCCCTTCGTGAGAAGCCTTCGTAAATTGGCAGGAAAGTGCCCACGCGAATTTCGTGCCATCGAGCGGAAACCTGCTTCGCCGGCCATTGAGCGCCCATTCACAAGGGTAGGCGCTGCAAACCTCGAGTTTATGACGATGGTCTGACAGCCTTTGACGAAAACCTAACACCATCCGGTCAGCGGCGAAGCGCGCGGATGCTGAGGCTTTGTTTACGGGCGAGCCAGGCGGGGGGGTGTGAATCCGTCTTCGGTTGCGGCGCGAAGCGCTGTCAACTGCATGCCGCTATAGGCGTCTATACGCGCGGTGCGAGGCGCACGCACTTGCCTATCCGCCTCCGTGCCGGTCCTGGTGGCTTGATTGACGCGGCCCTACGGCTTCGAGTCTGTCCCTATTTGTGATTCAGGATTGCTGCACCCACTCGAACGTCGCGCGCACGAAATCGTCGCCGTGCCGCAGGAGCTGCAGGCTGCGGAGGAAACACGAAGCTCCTCCAATTGTCGCTTCGTAGACGCGGCCCACCTCCCAGCTGTCGGGTGGCAGCAAAAAGTTCGCATTTTGTGACGCTCCCGTGCCGTCTGACACGATGATCGCACGCACGCTTTTGAAGCCGAACTGCCGCGCTGCGGCCTCCGAGAGGACGTTCACTTCGCCCTGCGCGATGACCGGGCGTAGCTCCACCGCCTGCGGATGGCGGCTCATGACGTAGATGATGGCGTGCAGGCTGCGATCCGGCTCCGCATGCATGGAGCGGATCAGGCCGAGCCAGCACTCGTCACTGCCTTGCATCGTGACGCCGACTACGTCGCCGCATCGTGCCCATTCGACCGATAGCTGCGGAATGTCCGCGCCGAGTTCGTTGCCGCCGGTGTCGTGCAGGGCCCACGTTTCGGGGGCCTGCGCTGCGACGTCACCGTCTTCCACCAGCGTCAGCTCGGTGACAGTGGATCGAACGTGCGACAGGTGCTGCCAGATCTGCCCATAGCCCTGAACGACCTGCAAGGTACCCATAGCCGACTTGCGGGCGGGTGGGATGTACGGGGGCGCTTCGCCCCAGAACGCGAGCAAGTGCTTGATGGCCGCAATTTGCGCGTGGAGGGGAATGTCCTTGCCCGGGGCCTTGCTATCCGCGATCCGGGTCGACGCCAACTGCTTGTAGAGTCGATCCAGGGCGTCGTATCCCGTTCCGGCGCCGAAATACCGGATTCCGGTATCCGGGTTGGGCGGCTCGGCGGGCCCGCGGTGCGGTGGCTGATCGCTCGCCGGATCGAAATAGAAAGGGTTGTCGGCGACGCCGCGCGGGCGCAGCGTAAAATCTCCGCCCAACTGCTCGATCACGCGATCGGCGACCTCGATATGTGCGGGCGGCATCATCTCCGGCGAACTTGACTGCAGCATCAGCATCCGCAGCAGCTCCTGGGTCACGGTCGTCGACGTCTTCTGGGCGGCGTGCATGCGAACGGGCGTCGTTGCGCAACCCGCCTTCTCCGCGTCGCCATGAACGGCATACGCCAACTGCCACAGCTTCGGCGGAACGCTCAAGTAACGAAGGAGATGGACCTTAGCCAGCATGCGAGAGGCGTGAAGTCCCCTTGCGGCGCCTGCCGCTGCGGGAAGCTGGAGCGAGGGGGTCGTCGCCGATTGTTTCAGCAGAATTCTGGCCGATGCGCACAGTCGCGGCCGCCAGCCCCGTCACATAATTATTGAGGGTGTTCCAGTCCGACTCGCGCGTCGCCCGCTTGTCTTTTGGCTGCGCGAGAAATTGCGCCAGTAGCGCGGATACGTGCGCGCCGCTCGCTTCCTGGATTAGCGACAGGATCTCGCCGCGGACTTTTTCGTCGTCGCCGGGGATACCCTTGACCGCGTCGAGCCACGCGCGCAGCTCGTTCAGCGCCGTGAGTGGATCGAAGCCGCGCATTCCGGCAAGCAGCTTCGCTGCCTCTGTCGGATTGCGCATCGGATGGTCCGGATGACCGTGGTCTTTCTTGATCCAGTCCAGCATCTGTACGCTCTCCCGGCTGCATGAATCCGTTCAGGCGGTCCGCGCCCCACAGCGAACGATCCGGCTACGGACCAAGCGCACGATCATTCTAGGCCTGAAGACGCTAACAGAACACCTCACGGTCTGTAGTCATTCACCCTTCACGCCTTGATTGTCGGTCCGTCCATACTTTTACTTGTCACTTGTCACTCGTCACCGGATCTTACCCTTCACCCTTCACCCAATTGAAAGCAGCGTCCACGCGCGCGCGAACCTGGCGTTCGACCTGCGCAAAACCCTGCGGGTCGGCGAACTGCCAGGCACCCGATGCCATCGCGGTAATGCCGCAGATCAGCGCCACCAGCGCGACGATGACGCGCGGCACGCGTCGGAGAAGCGTCTGCCACCAGTTGCGGTGCGCGCCCGGATCGGTGAACAGCAACACCGAAAACCCGACCAGCAACAGACCCGCAGCGGCGTACACGATTCCTGGATACTGCTTCAGAAGGCCGGCCGCTCGCGGCCAGTCCCCGGTATCGAGCAGGTACGCGTAGGCGACGAGCGCCCCGCCCGCGAGCAGCAGCATCATCCCCCACACGAGCGCCGGAAATCCGTCGTAGCCGGCGACCTCGGAAAAACGCAGGCTCATTTGCCGCGAATACAGCGACTCGATTCCGCCCGCTGCAAGGGCCACTCCGATCAGCAGAATGCCGAGATGCACGCCATTCGCCAGGGCGAAGTGCCGGCCGGCGAGGATTGCGATTGCGCCGACCACGATCGCCACGTATTCGAGAAAAGTGAGGAGACGCATGCAATTCAGTGTAGTCCATTCCTCGTCTCTGCTGCGAGTTTGGGGATGGATTCCGGTCTAATTTCTTGGATGCAGTGTGGATATCGGCTGGTCTCGGGTGCCCTCATTGCGGGAGGGGAGGTAAGGCAACGCGCAGGCGTATTCAATGCGGAGCGGGCGGGCCATGGGAGGCTTCTAGGTCCAAACCCTTACAAGAAACTAATCCTGACCCCTTGGTTTGCGCTCCCAGACGCAGCGAACGCTCCGCTGACCTTCAGGAATTCCCGACGATATATAGCCATATTTCCCCCTCGTTATGGTTCGGCGCTCCCTGTCTGTCGCGGGGTCAGAAAGTTTCTTCGATGAGAAAGCCGCGCGGAATGTGTTCCTTGAGGGGCTTGTTGCGGAGTTTGGGCAGGGGCAGCGTCCGGCCCGGAGGTTCGCGCTTGGGCAGCTTCTTGAGCAGGTGATCGATCAGATTCAGGCGACCGCGTTTCTGGTCGTTGAAATTGACCACGTACCAGGGTGCGTAGTCGGCGTGGGTCGCGCGCAGCATGGTGTCGCGCCCTTTGCCGTAGGCGGCGTATTGCTCGCGCGCTTTGATGTCAATTGGAGACAGCTTCCAGCGCTTGGCGGGATCTTTCGCCCGTTCGGCGAAGCGTTCTTCCTGTTCTTCCTGGTCGACGCTGAGCCAGTACTTGAGCAGGATCAGGCCGTCATTGGTGATCAGGCGTTCGAACACCGGGCAGTCCTTCAGGAACTGCTTGTGTTGGGCGGGTGTGCAGAAGCCCATGACCGGTTCGACGCCGGCGCGGTTGTACCAGCTGCGATCGAAGAGGACAAGTTCGCCGGCACTCGGCAACTGGCTCGCGTAGCGCTCAAAGTACCACTGGCTGCGCTCGCGTTCATCGGGTTTCGAAAGCGCGACGGTGCGCACGTAGCGATCGTTGAGCGGCGCCTCGATGGCCTTGATCACACCGCCCTTGCCGGCCGCATCGCGCCCCTCGAAAATAACGGCCACGCGCTGGTTGTTGGCAATGATCCAGTGCTGCAGGTTGATCAGCTCGGTGTGTAGTCCTTCGAGGGCTTCCTCGTATTGCTCGCGCTTGATCGATTTCATTGACATCCCCTGGCGCCGTGGTGATCGAGTTTCCGTTTGAGGTGGTCGCTGGTTGGGGAGTCTCTCACCTTGGGATAAACATGGATAGACCCTCGACAGTGATGGACCGCCGGCTGCCTATTTCGCTTTCGACTGCAGCCTGATTGTCCTGCCGGCCACCATGAACGCGCCATATCCACGATGGTGGATCGTGCGCGGGTCTTTCACCAACGGGTCGATCCAGGCCTTGATCACTTCGAGGATGAAAAGCAGGTACTTGTTCGCCATCGACGAATCGATGACCTTGCATTCGAGGTTGGCGTAGCACTCGTCGATCAGCGGCGCCTCCACCTTCGAAGCCGCCACCGGCGTCAGGCCGAAAGCCTTGAATTTGTCGATCCGCCGGCCCGATACATTGCCGCAGGCAACGGCCTGTTTCGCCAGTTTCACGGTCGGAATGTTGATCACGCACTCCCGTGTTGCCTTCAAAGTATCGAACGTCAGGTTCCGGTTGCTGATCACGCAGGCGACGAGCGGCGGTTCGAACTCGAGCATCGTGTGCCACGACTGGGTCATGATGTTGTGGCGCTCGTTGCGTGAGGTCGCAATCAACACCACGGGCCCCGGCTCGAGCAGCCCATACACCCTCGACAGTGGAAGCGATCTCTTCTTCACCTGTACACCCCCGATTCGCCTCGGTCGCGCATTCGGCACTTATGCAGAGCTTCCCCAGATCCGGAGGCTCATCTGCCCGCCTGCGCGTCGTCCCTGAAATCCGGCGGATACTTCTTCCAGAAACCGTCCTGCCCGCCCATGCGGTACCCGGTCTCGAACAGCGCGCGCATGAACGTCATGTCGAACAGTTCCTTGGGCTGTTGCTCGAGTTCTGGGGAATGTAGGCTAGGTTGAAGTCCATGCCGTCGCGCATCGCGGTGAGATAGATGCGGTACAGGTCGCCGACACCCTGGGTATGAATCAGGGAGATGATGGCGCGCTGTGCGATGCTCAAGGTTCTGCGCTCCGTGTCGGCCCACTCAGGATCGAGACGCGCGTTCATGACGATATGCAGGGTACGCTGCCGCTCTCCGTCGCGCTCCCTGGTCAGGTTCGCCAGGTCGATACCGGGGGGATAGAATAAACACCTGGGCCGTGGCGCCGCCGTCCACATGCATCTCCTGATAGGCGTGCCGTCCACTTCCACGTTGATCATCACCGGCGGAAAAGCGCCAGGGATGGCCGCCGATGCCATCATCACGTCGAGGAACAGGCCAAGCGCCCGCGGATCCTGGCTCGAGGCGATCCGGGTCATGTTCCAGATCACGCGGCGGTTCGTGTCGAGGTTGGTGGTGGACACCCACAGTTCGCGGCCCTTGAGGTATTCGGCGGCGATGGCGTCAAGCAAACGGGCGATCGAGCTGCTTGGCCGAGCATCGCCGCGCAGCGGTGCGGTGTCGGCAATGGCGTCATCGGTAAGGGCCGAAAGGAGGCTGCGCGCCCTGATCAGGTCGGTCGCGTGAAGAGTTGGTATAAAAAGTCTTGAGCTTCGCGTCGTAGGTCGGGCCGAGAAAAGCGAACGGTGCGATCAGGGCGCCGGTGCTGATGCCGGTGACCAGTTTGAACGCCGGCCTCTGGCCGGTAGCGCTCCAGCCGTTAAGCAGCCCCGCGCCGAACGCCCCTTTGTCGCCGCCCCCTGAGAGCGCCAGGAAGCTGACGGGCGGCAGATCGTGGGCCGTTCGACCCAGCGGTCTGCAGCCAAGCACGTTCCCGTTCCCAGGATTGCGCGAAATCCTTCCGCAGGCGTTCCATGTCCTGCTCTTCACCGACCAGGTAACGCACGTTCGTGAGTCCGACAGGTTCCGCGCGTGACTCCAGGTGTCGCGGCACGGCCGCATGGCGCCCCGGAATAGCGCACCCGCCTGCGGCCATCGACGCGGAGAGCGCGAAAAGAATCATTGCGCGGCCGACTAGCGGAAACCCCTCCAGTTTCCTAAACGACCGTGGCTCGCTCGCGACGCCAATCCTGACACCGGCGGCCTGATTCATCGAGTATTCCGCCCCGCTATCAGAGCGATGCGCCACACTAATCGGGGACATGCGAGGTCAGATGCCGGGTCACGACGTCGAAAGTTTCGTCCACCGAATCGGTGCGGTGGAAATGAAGACCGGTATAAGTGGACGCGCACATTTTCCAAACCCTCCCACCAGCCTTCTTCAGTTGCGCTTGCGCTGGTCCCAATAAGGTGCACGTCCCCTTCATCTTACCGCGTCTGCCGTTACGCCGAAGCCGCAGCTTAGAGTCGCTTGCAGAAGACCCTCGATTCAGCCCGAAGCAATCATTCGGGGAGCAGCCATAGTCAGGTCAACCGTGAGACCGCTATAAAGCATTTGCCCCGACCCTCTGGTTTTTCAGTTGCAGGAAACAAGACCCCTTGGTTTTGACCCCCCGGTTATTGCCAACCGCCTCAGCGGAGATTCGTTCGACTTGGGTCATCCGCGACGTTTTACGCCCAAGACGGTGTTGACCTTTCGTCATTGCCCTGCGTCGGCATTCAGACACCCGCTTATTTCGTTAAGAAACAGAGCACATTCGAACAATAATCTAGTGTCATTTTTTCGACAGGGCTTACTGGCATAGCCATTGCGATGAAAAAGGTACGCCTGGGGATTGTGGAGCACAGGGAGGTCGGGTGTCTTTATGCACCCGACTCGCGCAAGCCCCAGGCGCTTTTTCACCAGCTAAATACGCGTGCCAAGGGCACGCACGGCCCCATCAGGACTGCAGTGCCAGGAAAACAACGCCCGTATGAAAGATCATCGTACATGGTCGGTGCTACGAGCTGTCCTCGCCGGATTGGCGTTGACGGTGCTCGGTACTGCCGTCGCAGATGAGGGCGGCAGGGAAGCTGTGGCAGGCAGTGCCAGTCCCAACGCGACCGCGATTTCATCGGAGCAGGTCGAGCCGCCGGATTCCTGGTTCAAACTCGATGCGCTCGATCTCAACGTGTACGGGTTCTCGTACCATCCCGACCGCGAGACCGTTCACCGCTTGAACCTGGACAACGAAAGCAATCCCGGGCTCGGTCTTCACTACGAATTTTCCGACACGGAGCGGGGCACCACTTTTGCCGAGATCGGCGCGTACCAGGATTCCGGGTCAAATCTGGCGAAGTTCGCAGGGCTGGGCTACCAGTTCAAATTGGCAAAGCGCTGGAGGATTGGCGGCGCGCTGGCCATTGTGCACAGCCAGACCTACAACGACGGCGTAACCTTTCTGGCCATGATCCCGCTGATTACCTACGATATGGGACGCGTCAAACTGAACGCGACATACCTTCCGAAATTAGGGCACCTCAACGAGGTCGCTGCCTTCGGCTTCTACATCAGCATTCCATTCGGGCAGTTTGCGCGGTAATCCGTAGGAGGTCATTTGATGAATAACGACATTCCTAAGAAACCCCGTCCTGTCGCGGGGTGCATGCGATGCGCCCGGGCCTACAACGGTTCCTTCGAAAGAACCGTCATGTGCGCAATTCCCAACAGCAGCGGGATGCCCTGCGGCGGCAGAGTGTTCTGGCGCCCGAATCCGGAGGACTGGGCCGAATGTCCAGTGTGTGCGGGCACAGGCGTGAGCGCAGATAAAGCTTGTCAGCGCTGCCACGGTGACGGGTGGCTGATGGGAAGCCACTAGCCTCCGAATCCAGGAAGTGCGCGTCGGACTGATTTTCCCTGCCACTGTGTAAAGGTCCGACGCAGTCGTTCAGCCGTCCCTCGCCTCTCGCTCCCCCGCCTTTGCAGGTCACCGTTCTCGGTTCGTGGCACGTAGTTCGTGGTTCGTGGTTCGGAGAACCCCAGGTCTGTAATGCAATGCCCTTGCGGCTTTCCCGTGTCACGTACCACGTATCACGGTCCTTTTACCCCACTAATGCACCCGGGGGGTGTCACTCATTACCCTTCACCCTATGCACCGGAGGGGTCTTCACGCCTCCAAGGAATCCGTCGTGATGGGTCATAAGCACGTAAGCATGCAGTGGACAATGAAAACGCTTGGCGAGATTTGCGACGTGATCGAGAAAGAAACGACGGTCGTTCTCGGCACAGAAGCAAGCTTGCCGTTGTTGCCGCGCAGTATCTGACCCCCTCCACCACCCCCCACCTCCCCGGAATTTGTCGGATACTTTTACACAGGTGTCCACCGTCGTTCTTCTTCTTGTAAAAAGCTGATGAATATTATGAAATTTACTGGTATGGCATGAGCAGTGCTCGCGTATCTGTTAACGAAGCGCAAGCGAATTGGCCCACGCGGAGGAGACGACTATGACTTGGGGCATCAGGAAACTCGGCGCATTTGCGTTCGCATTCGCCGTGTCAATGGGCATGCCGCTCTCGGTGGAGGCATCGCTCATCGAACTCACCAACCTGTTCGTCTTTGGCGACAGCTTGTCGGATGGGGGCAACAGCGGCATCCGCAGTCAGGAGTTCGCGGGTCCCGGCGTGGTGTTCCCGCCGCCCCCCTACGCTGGCGGGCGTTACTCGAACGGCCCGACGGCGGTCGAGAACCTCTGGAATTCGTTCAACCCGGGGAACCCCGGCGGGTTTACGCCATCACTCGCGGGCGGTACCAACTACGCGATCGGTGGCGCGACCACGGGGACCGCAAACTTCAATTCGGTCAATCCCGGCGTGCCACCCGAACTTCAGCCGGCCTACACCGACTATGGGAACGCCTGGCAGCTCCAGCAGTACCTGTCGAGCGCTCCCGTGTTCGACCCGGCCACATCGCTATTCGTGGTGTGGCTGTTTCCCAATGACGTGTTCTACGCCGGGGCTACCGGGACGTTGCCGGGGATTGTCCCCGGATCCCCGGGCGGCCCTGATCCGGTCTCGAATGGCATCGCCAACATTCTCACGACGGTCCAGACGCTGGCGGCGACCGGTGCGCAACACTTCCTGGTGCCGAACATGCCGGATCTCGGAAGGACCCCGGCGTTCCTGGGCGACATCGGGCTCAGTACGCTGACGGCGATATTCAATGCGAACCTGGCGACGCAGTTGACGCTGCTCGACCAGCTTCTCCCTGCGGAGATCACCCAGTTCGACACGGCGGCGGCGCTCGGTGCGATTCTTGACGACCCGCTTGCCTTTGGATTCACCAATACGACCGAACAGTGCGTTGAGCACCTGCTGGATGGGCAATGCAACCCGAATACGTGGTTATTCTGGGATGGCGTGCACCCCACGTCAGCGACGCACGCGATCCTCGGCGCGGAGTTCCAGGCAGCGGTGCCCGAACCCGCCACCCTCGTCCTGATGGGTATCGCTCTGGCCGGACTCGGCTTTTCGCGCCGCAAGCAGTAAACAGCATCCACTTCGCGACAACTCCGCTTAGACGGGGTTTTTGCGCAGGCGCTCTTGCCACATCAAGACTCGATGGCACCTGGCGGTCTGAAATCGAGGTCCGGCGCCTGATGCACCGACCAGGATTGACCGCACGCTCTAACGCAGGCAAGGAACAAAACCTGACCCAGCGGTTTCGAAAGTCACTTGGTCAGATCGACACCGAACCCCGATCAAGGGAAACTGATTGGGTCAGGGGCCAGGCTTTTGCGACGTTACCATTCACCCTCACATGCACCAGGAGGGGTGTTATGGCCGAAGGCCGGTATCCCCTTGCGGGGCACCCTTCACTGATTCACCCTTCACGGTCGCCACGGACTTTCCGCAGTGCGGGTGTTTGCTCGTGACTTGTCACCTGTCACTCGTGCACGGATATTCCCACCCTTCACCCCTCTTCATGGCCCGGCAATCCAGCAACCTGAAGTCGGGGTTTGCGAGGCATGTGAGGCACTATATTACTGATTAATAGACTCTTTCACTGGGGTCTGTCCCCATTTATTTTCCGCATTTATTCCATTTATTGGTCGCATTGATTTGCGACTCACCTTCCTGCGGCAAGATCGCAGCGGGACTGCGAACAGGGGATTGAGTGAGGCAGAGGAGTGAGGAAGCTGGTTGAGTGACTTTGGTCCTGACGATTGACCATTCGCCAATTCCCCATTCCGCATTCCCGTCTAGCCAGAGCGCCGGCCGGTGAAACAGCGAGAACGCCTGCGCCAGTTTTCTGATTCGGCGCGTATTGAGTTGCCGACATTCCTGCGCAGAAGTTCGGAAACGACAGCCCTGCGACCCGATGTCCGCGAAATCCGATTGGCGCAGACCGTGTTCTGTATTTGGCGTCGTATTGAGTTAGCCGCCTTCCTGCCAGAAGTTCGGAAATGACACCCTGCGACCCGATGTCCGCGAATATCCGATTGCCGCAGACCGTGTTCGGCCATCAGGAATCGCAGGACCTCCGCCGGCTTGCCTGCCGGAATGGGCGAATGCTCCGATTCGTATCGTTCGACGAATACGCCGATCGCGTCGGCCAGCTCCGCCATTGGGTGCTTCTCATCCTCCCCAATCTCGTCGAGAATTGCATCGAGCAAGCCGACCGCACGCTCGTATTCCTTCTTTGTGCGAATGCTCCCGAGCGGCACGACCGCCCTCAGGCGGCGGTACTCCTGCATGATTCTATTCATTTCGGTGGCGAGCATGTCTATTCCTTCCATTTGCCGCGATCGTATTCGGCGTGTGTAAGCACATGACGTATGTAAATCTTCCGTCGGTTGTAATGAAGCGCGGCGATCAATCTGACCTTGTTGCCGCCGACATTGAAGACCGTGAATTTTCCGACCTTGTCGGCTGAGCGGAAAACCCGCTTCAATTCCGCGAAGGAGGTGAAATCCGTCCGCGACACTATGGCATACCAGACACGAAGCGACGCATCCGCCTCAGGGTGCCTGACCGAAAACTCCTTGAGGCGCTTGCGCGTGATGACGTGCACTGGACAACTATATATCTCAATTAGAGATATGGCAAGGAGCTGCCAGCACGGTCGAGGAGGCTCTACCGCACCGGCCCCTGTCCTGGGTGGCAAACTGCGTGGACGCCTCGGACCGCGCGGCGTTGCGCGCTCTTGCGACGTTACCCTGCACATGCACCCGGAGGGGTGTTATGGCCGAAGGCCGGTTATGGTTGAACCCGTGGACGCCCCGGACCGCGCGGCGTTGCGCGCTCTTGCGGACGTTCACCCTCACATGCACCCGGAGGGGTGTCACGGCTCTATACGGCCCGGCAATCCAGCGACCTGGAGATGGGGCTTGCGTGGCATGGGGCCGCTTATCCTACTGAAACGGCCTTTTCAATGGGGTCTGTCCCCATTGACGCAAGTCATACCTTACGCACGACCCACCTTGCGCAAGACGCGTAGGGGCAGGTCTGAGACCCGTCCCTTCAACTGCGCATTTCTGAAGTTCTACCCCGTCGTGGGCGCGCGACGATTGCTCCGCCGGCTCGCGATCAAACCGGCGAGCCCGAATGCCATGAGAGCCAGCGTGCCGGGCTCGGGAACCGCGACTGGGCCGGCATAGTAGAAAACCTGTCCCGGCGAGATCGTGCCGATGAAGTCGGTCTGCGCCGCGATCAGGGCGTCATGGCCGTCGAGCGCGAGGGCCATCCCGAAACGGTCGCCTCTCACCGGCTGCAGGTCGACTATCTCCTGGAGAAACGCACCGGTATTGGCGTCGAACAGGAACGCCGCGCCAAGATCTCGCTGAGTCATCAACGGTCCTTTGTTTCTAAAAGCCGCTCCGACCAGCGCAAGATCGTCCGACAACGCGATGCCTTGGCCCAGGAACTCCTCGGTGTCGCTGTGCGGCGTCGGGATCAACAGCGTGTCCAACAGCATGCCGGTCGCGAGATCGTACAGGTAGGCGGCGCCGTTGTTGAAGCCGTTGACGTCGTCCTGAGTTGCACCGATCAACGCCCTGGTGCTCGACAAGGCGATCTTGACGCCGAACAAGTCGTTGTTACCGAATGTGTTGTTCAGTTCCGGCGTGGGATTGATGAAGGTATGGAGCAGGGCTCCGGTCGTGATTTCGAAAAGATAGGCGGCACCCGCGTTCAGCGCGCCCGTATCATCGTTGATGGTGCTGATCAATGCCCTGTCGCCATTGAGCGCCACCGCCACACCAAAATTGTCGTTGGCGGACGGAGTCGGATTAGCGGACGGAGTCGGATTCAGGAACGTCTGCATCAGTGCGCCCGTCGTCGTGTCGAAGAGATACGCGAGGCCGGCATTCGTAGCACCCCTGTCGTCGCCGGTCGCCGATATGAGCGCGCGGTCGCCGTACTGCGCCACCGCTAATCCGAAATTGTCCGAAGCAATCGGCGAAGGCCCGGGGTTCAGGAAGGTGCGCGCGAGTGTACCCGTGGTCGCATCGAACAGATACGCGGCCCCGGCGTTGCTCGCACTCGTATCGTCGGTCGGCACACCGAGAAGCGCACGGTCTCCCGACAGCGACACGGTCTGGCCGAAGAAATCGTTGCCGGAGGGCGTCGGATTCTCAAGGGTGTGCAGCAAAGCGCCGGTCGCGGCGTCGAACAGATAGGCGCGGCCGCTACCGATGCCCGTCGTGCCGTCGATCGGTGCGCCGACAAGGGCCTTGCCGGCCGACAACGACACAGCTATGCCGAAGAGGTCGAGGTTGTCCGGGCTCGGGTTGAGAAAGCTGCGCTCAAGTGTGAGCGGATCCGCGGCCGCGGCGGCAGCATGCAAAGCAAGGCTCCCGCGAGAACGAGAGCGAAATGCGCGAGGTGAACTTTCATGCTTGACCTCCGTATAACGAAGGGAGATTCAATCCGGATGCGATTCCGCCGCACCGACCCTGCGCGACGGGGGCAGCTGTGGAACAGGTCCAGGACCTGCACATCGTGAAGAAGGTGTGCTAGCACTATTCGGACCACAACAGAATAAGTGCGCTATTCCAGTGGAATACAGTTTTAACGACTTAATCTCGAATAGCAGTGCGGTGCACCATGTGAAAACTAACCGACGAATCAGGCGCGTTCCAGGGTGGCCGTATCCGATTCCCGCCGCCTGGCGTGCCCGATCTTCCTAGATGAGCACCAGATGGAAGTGATTTGTCATCAGCACGTACAGGATCGGCAATTTCGTACACGGAACGACCGGAAACTCCGATCAGCGGCAGCCGATGAAGTCAGTCGTACTGGGCTGTCGTGACAGTACGCTTCACCCTCACGTGCACCAGGAGGGGTGTTATGGCCGAAGGCCGGTTATGGTTGAATACGGTATCCCCTTGCGGGAATCCCCTTGCGGGGCACCCTTCACTGCATTTCAGCCCTTCACTTATTCACGCCTTCCCTGTCGAAGCTACACCCATCCTGCATCCACGACGAAGTTCTGCGACGTGATCATCTTCGCATCATCCGACGCGAGGAACAGCACCATGTTGGCAAGGTCTTCGGGCTGCAACCGGCCTTTCAGGCATTGCAGTTGGTCCATCTGTTTCTCGCCTTCCGGCGTGACCCAGAGTTTCTTCTGCCGCTCGGTCATGACCCAGCCGGGGGACACTGTGTTTGCGCGGATGTTGAACGGCCCGAGATCACGCGCCAGCCCGCGCGTCAGGCCGTGGACCGCGGCTTTGCTGGTGGTGTATGCCGGCATGCCGCCGGTTGCGGTCATCCAGGAAATGGAACCGAAATTGATGATCGATCCGCCGCCCAGGCGCTTCATCTGATCGGCGATGGCCTGCGAAGCGAAGAACTGGTGGCGAAGGTTCACGGCAAGGCGTTCGTCCCAGAATTCGAGCGTGACGCTTTCGATCGAATGGCGATCGTCCCGTGCGGCGTTGTTGACCAGGATGCCGATATCACCGAATTCAGACTGCACCGTATTGATGGCCGCGCGCAATTGCTCGATGTCGCGGACATCGCAGCGGATGAATCGCAGTGCCGGTCGGGTGCCCTTGAGTTGCTGCACAAGTTTGTTGCTGGCGGCCTCGTCGACGTCCACGAACCCGACCTTCGCGCCCTGGCGCACAAATCCTTCGACGATGGAAGCACCGATCCCCGATCCACCTCCGGTAATGAAAACGACCTTGTGCTTGAGGCTGGGGTAGATGGCAAGACGATCCTGAGTCATGACAATTCCCGGCAGTGAAGAAAGAAAGATGCCGGTCCCGGCCGGCACGATTGACGCCACCAGTATATCTGCGAGACCTGCTCGAAATCCCTAGTCTAAGGGCGGCGAGACACCACCTCTCGTCCAGGGACTTGGCTTCTCCGCAGTACGCAGCACTCGCCTTTCCTCGTCACTCACCCTTCACGCCTTCACTGCTTTTCGGCCGAATCTCGCTTACGATACCCCCCATCGATTGAGGGGCAGGCCATGACGAATACCTTCCTGCAGCGCTTCACCAACATCCGCCGCGAGGAAGTCGGGCCGGCCCTCGTCGCGGGTTTGTTCTTTTTCTGCGTGCTCACCGCGCTGATGGTGATCCGCCCGGCGCGCGAGGCGCTGGGCATGCAGCGCGGCATCGAAGCGCTGCGCTGGCTGTTCATGGGTACCGTGCTGGTGACGCTGCTGGTGAACCCGGTGTTCGGCTGGCTCGTGAGCCGGTTCCGGCGCCTCGTCTTCGTCAACGCGACCTACCTCTTCTTCGCCTTCGGCCTGGTGGCGTTCTATCTGCTGCTGGTGCTTACGCCCGAAAGCGTCGGACAGCGAACCGGCCAGGTGTTCTACGTGTGGTTCAGCGTATTCAACCTGTTCGCTACGATGTTGTTCTGGGCGCTGATGGCGGACCGCTTCACGCTCGAGCAGAGCAAGCGCCTGTTCGGGGCCATTGCCGTGGGCGGAACCCTGGGGGCGATCTTCGGACCGTGGCTCGCGGGCCAGCTCGCCGAACCGCTCGGCACGCCGGCGTTGCTGCTCGTCGCGGCGGGGTTCCTGGTGCTCGCGCTCGGCGCGGCCTGGTGGGTCACGCGGCTGCGCCCCGACGTTTCCCAGTCCGGCGCCGCGCGCGAGGAGCATGCGCTGATCGGCGGCAGCGCGTGGCAGGGGCTGCAATCGGTGGCCCGCTCGCCCTACCTCCTGGCCATCTGTGGCTACGTGCTGATCCTCGCGGTGATGGCAACTTTTCTGTATTTCACGCGTCTGCAGATGGTGGCCGCCCTGGGAACCGACGTCGACATGCGCACGACGATTTTCGCGCGCATCGACCTCATCACGCAGGTGACCACACTCGTGCTGCAGGCGATCGTCACCGGGCATCTGATGAAGCGGCTCGGGGTGTCGGTAACGCTGGCGCTGCTGCCGATCACCGCCGCGCTGGGGTTCCTGGGTCTGGCGATCGTGGGCTCGCTCGCGGCGCTGATCGCGTTCGAGGCGGCGTTCCGCGCCGTGCAGCGCGGCATCATGCGGCCGTCGCGCGAGACGCTCTTCACCGTGGTGCCGCGCGCCGACCGCTACAAGGCGAAGGCGTTCATCGACACGTTCGTGTATCGCAGCGGGCGATGCGGTCGGCGCGCAGACCGAGGGCCTGCTCGGGCGGCTGGGCATGGGATTGGCCGCGCTCGCCACCGTCGCCGTGCCGCTCGCCGCGGCGTGGATGGCGCTCGGCATCTGGCTGGGCTACGCCCAGCGCGCGCGGGCGAATGGTACGAAAGGGGAGTGCTGCGGGGAGGGAGCCCTGCGTGCTGATTGCGATTCTCGACAGACGTGAAGCGGCAGCCGCAAGCTGCCGGATGCGGCCATGAGAAAACGAATGATCCAACTGTGGAGGAGTGCCATGAAACAAAGTCGTCGTGAGTTTCTCGTCCTTGCCGGAGCGGCCGTCGCCGCCGGCGCCCTGCCCTTTCCGGTACTCGCTGCCAGCAAAGATGAAGATCGGCATCGTCGGCTCGGGCAACGTCGGCAGCGCGATCGGCGCCACCTGGGTGCGGGCCGGCCACGAGGTCATGTTCTCTTCGCTCCACATCGAACACGACAAGGAACTCGCCGCGCGGCTCGGCGGCGGTGCGCGTGCCGGGACGCCGCGCGAGGCCGCGGCCTTCGGCGAAGTGGTGATGATCTCGGTTCCCTATCACGCGCTTGCCTGCCGTCGGCAAAGACGTGGGGGACCTGCTCAAGGGCAAGATCGTCATCGACACCTGCAACCCCTTCTCCGGCCGCGACGGCGAGATCGGCAAATGGGCGCTGGAGAAAGGCGCCGGCCTGGCATCCAAGGAACTCCTGCCCGGCGCGCGTCTGGTGCGCGCGTTCAATGCAATCGGCGCCGCACGAATGGGCTCGGCGTATCAGGAGCCGGGGCGCATCGGCATGCCGATCGCGAGCGACGATGCCCAGGCCGTCGAGATCGCTTCGCGCCTGATACGGGATGTCGGCTATGAACCGGTCCTGATCGGCGGGCTGGAGAAAGGGAAATACCTGATGCCGGGGACGGCGCTTGCGGGGGAGCGCAGCGCGGAGGAGATCAAGAAGATCGCGGCGGGGCTGAATTAAGGGCGCAGCCTCAAGACTTACAGTGACTCCGCTCGGGCGTGTCCGTCAAACTCGGGTTAGCTCAGCCTGACCCATTGGGCCTTTTTTCAGGCGTCTTTGACTTGTTATGGCGTCGGGAGCTTGAACAACTCTTCGCAGGACTGCGCGGTGCAGCGTAGCGATAGCTCGTATCCGTTGCAGCGCGCGTGATAAAGCTGCTGCTCTCCTTCGTTCCCAAGGGGTTGAAGGATGCCCTGACAGCCCTGCGCAGAGAGGTGATGCTCGGCAGCCGCAGAGTGGTACGGCCCTGCATGTTCGGCATCGGGGCGTGAACCGACAGCGCGTCTGGGTTCTTCAGAGCCGATCAGTGCGTTGGCTCTCTGCCGTTCGAATTCGGCCAGCTGCTGGTCGCGAGTCTGAACGATCTCGCGTAGTTCGCGCCGGCACTGTTCGGTGGTGCAGGTCTTGTTCAATCGATCGACTGCGTCCGTCGCACGCTTCGTGACCCGGGCGCTCAAGTCCTCGAAAAAGCGATCCCGTGCTTGCACGCTCTCAAATCGCGCTGGTACAAGCACAACGCGGACCGATTCCGGATAGAAGTACA
>CAWBMN010000018.1:0-615139 GCA_963789945.1 uncultured beta proteobacterium
CGATGGGCGCATCAGGCACTCTACAATAGCCTCGCTCCCGCCGCTCGCTGCGTCCTTACGCAGCTTCACTTTGGTCCCGATTCGACCGTCACCTGACTCTGTTGGCCCATCCCACTCTTTTTTTGGGAATGGATGAAGGATCTATTTCATCTTGATTGTTCTTTTGCGCGCGACAAAGCGCGCGCGGAAAGAACCTCGCTTTCAGTGCGACCCTTAATCAGGATCTACTTCAAGCAAGTTGTTCTTTTGCGCGCGACGAAGCGCACGCGAAAGAACCTCGCTTTCAGTGCGACCCTTGAGTCAGGATCTACTTCAAGCAAGTTGTTCTTTTGCGCGCGACAAAGCGCGCGCGAAAAGAACACGAAGACGCATTAAGCAGGGGCTCCGACTGTTTGTATGCATGCGGTTTCAGGATCTATTTCACTCCCCTCCCGGGGTTCTTTTCGCCTTTCCCTCACGGTACTGGTTCACTATCGGTCAATGATGAGTATTTAGCCTTGGAGGATGGTCCCCCCATCTTCAGACAGGATTTCACGTGTCCCGCCCTACTTGTCTCGAGCTCAGTTCCACACCAGGGCTTTCGCGTACGGGGCTATCACCCACTACGGCCGACCTTTCCAGATCGTTTCGCTAACGCCGGTGCTAAATCTCGATGGCTTTTCCCATTTCGCTCGCCACTACTCTGGGAATCTCGGTTGATTTCTGTTCCTCTCGGTTACTGAGATGTTTCAGTTCTCCAGGTTCGCTCCTATCGCACCTATGTATTCAGTCCACGGTGACCCTTGCGGGCCGGGTTTCCCCATTCGGAAATCTGCGGATCAGCGCCCATTTGCCGGCTCCCCGCAGCTTATCGCAGGCTGTCACGTCCTTCATCGCCTATCATTGCCAAGGCATCCACCACATGCACTTATTCGCTTGACCCTATAACCTTGCCCTCGAAGCGCCCCCAAGGCAGTCTCAGCTATAGGTAACTTCACGCTTGTGTGCTCCCACGCCATCGCTCAATGGCAACAGCGATGCATACAGTCTAAACCCAGCCTCACCATGAGACTTCCATGGCATGGCAACTTCTTCCAAATTGTTAAAGAACAATCAGCCGCTGGCTAACCAGAGCTAACGTATGTTCGCTAAGTAGCCATTCAGACGCTGCCCGCACCGAAGCCAGGATGACACTCCCTCCACTTGCGCCCATCTACGCAGGGGCACCTCAATTGGTGGAGGTGAACGGGATCGAACCGATGACCTCCTGCTTGCAAAGCAGGTGCTCTCCCAGCTGAGCTACACCCCCGCTAATCGCTAGACAGGCTGAAACTAGTAAGGACATCTATCCCTTGTTTCTAGTCCTAGACACGCGCGCGAGTCGATGGTGGGTCTGGATGGATTCGAACCATCGACCCCCGCCTTATCAAGACGGTGCTCTAACCAACTGAGCTACAGACCCCTACGTCAGGGTCAGGATCGCGGATTCAGATGGCTAAGCAGCGTCTGCCCTACTCGATCCCGATCACCAATCCTCAATCCCGCTGCTTGAAACAACCGATGATGGTGGGCACTGACGTGCTTGAAACGCTCTTGTCTCTAGAAAGGAGGTGATCCAGCCGCACCTTCCGATACGGCTACCTTGTTACGACTTCACCCCAGTCATGAATCTCACCGTGGTCGGCGCCCTCCTTGCGGTTAGGCGACCGGCTTCTGGTGAAACCCACTCCCATGGTGTGACGGGCGGTGTGTACAAGACCCGGGAACGTATTCACCGCGACATGCTGATCCGCGATTACTAGCGATTCCGACTTCATGGAGTCGAGTTGCAGACTCCAATCCGGACTACGACGCGCTTTCTGGGATTGGCTCCACCTCGCGGCTTGGCAACCCTCTGTACGCGCCATTGTATTACGTGTGAAGCCCTACCCATAAGGGCCATGAGGACTTGACGTCATCCCCACCTTCCTCCGGTTTGTCACCGGCAGTCTCATTAGAGTGCCCAACTAAATGTAGCAACTAATGACAAGGGTTGCGCTCGTTGCGGGACTTAACCCAACATCTCACGACACGAGCTGACGACAGCCATGCAGCACCTGTGTTCCGATTCCCTTTCGGGCACACCCGATCTCTCCAGAGGCTTCCGGACATGTCAAGGGTAGGTAAGGTTTTTCGCGTTGCATCGAATTAATCCACATAATCCACCGCTTGTGCGGGTCCCCGTCAATTCCTTTGAGTTTTAACCTTGCGACCGTACTCCCCAGGCGGTCGACTTCACGCGTTAGCTTCGTTACTGAGAGTGTCAAACCCCCAACAACCAGTCGACATCGTTTAGGGCGTGGACTACCAGGGTATCTAATCCTGTTTGCTCCCCACGCTTTCGTGCATGAGCGTCAGTGTCAGCCCAGAGACCTGCCTTCGCCATCGGTGTTCCTCCACATATCTACGCATTTCACTGCTACACGAGGAATTCCAGTCCCCTCTGCCACACTCACAGCCTGCAGTCCCAAACGCCATTCCCAGGTTAAGCCCGGGGATTTCACATCTGGCTTACAGAAACCGCCTGCGCACGCTTTACGCCCAGTAATTCCGATTAACGCTCGCACCCTACGTATTACCGCGGCTGCTGGCACGTAGTTAGCCGGTGCTTATTCTTCCGGTACCGTCAGTAGTCAGCGATATTCACGCAAACCGTTTCGTTCCGGACAAAAGAGCTTTACAACCCGAAGGCCTTCTTCACTCACGCGGAATGGCTGGATCAGGGTTGCCCCCATTGTCCAAAATTCCCCACTGCTGCCTCCCGTAGGAGTCTGGGCCGTGTCTCAGTCCCAGTGTGGCTGATCATCCTCTCAGACCAGCTACCGATCATCGCCTTGGTGGGCCTTTACCCCACCAACTAGCTAATCGGACATCGGCCAACCCAATCGCGCGAGGCCTTGCGGTCCCCCGCTTTCCCCTCAGGGCGTATGCGGTATTAATCCGGCTTTCGCCGGGCTATCCCCCACTTATGGACATGTTCCGATGTATTACTCACCCGTTCGCCGCTCGCCGCCAGGGTTGCCCCCGCGCTGCCGCTCGACTTGCATGTGTAAAGCATTCCGCCAGCGTTCAATCTGAGCCAGGATCAAACTCTTCAGTTCAATCCATCGTTTGTGCCAACCCCACAAGAGGCCAGCCTCTCACTCAAAGCAATTCACAAAACAAATTACTTAGGTGAGCACTTCTGAAATGCAAAAGCTTGCTTGCGAGGCGGCTTGTCCCAAAGTCCTCTCAGACCTCAAAACCGGGCGATAACCCACCTACCGCGCAAGCGCCCCAACACACAAAGCACCCACACGCATCGGCTGTTTAATTTTTAAAGAGCGACGCCGTTACCGGCGGCCGTTTCCGGCGAAGGTGCGCATTATACGGATCAAGGCCCGCCGGTCAACACTTTTCGGGGGAATTTTCGCTGTCGGAACAAACGGTTTGGCCAGGCTGTACCCGTACCGGGGTTACGCCTCAGGACAACAGGACCTTCGCGAACTTTCGCTTACCGACTTGAAGGACAAATGGTCCGCCTGCGGGCAGTTTGAGCGCCTTATCGCGGACTTTCACTCCGTTCATTCGGACCCCGCCCTGCTCGATCATGCGAATCGCCTCGGAGGTACTGGCGGTCAGGCCGGCTTGCTTCAGCACCTGATAGAAAAGCATCGGCTCACCCCCAGTCGGCAACTTCAAACTCCGGCATGTCGTCAGGGATTTCACCCTGCTTGAAGCGCGACTCGAAGTCGGCAGCCGCCTTGTCCGCCGCCGCCCGGTCGTGGAAGCGCGCCACGATTTCCCGGCTGAAATCGCACCTTGACGTCGCGCGGATTCCGGCCGGCCTCGACCTCCGTTTCCACTTTCTGATGGTCGCGACCGACTCGAACGAAAGCAGTTCGATGTAGCGCCACATCAGTTCGTCGGAAACCGACATGATCTTGCCGAAGATCTCGCTCGGGACTCTCGGTGATGCCGATGTAGTTGCCCAGAGATTTCGACATCTTGTTGACGCCGTCCAGCCCTTCCAGCAAGGGCATGGTGAGAATGCACTGCGGCGGCTGTCCGCAGTGCTTCTGCAATTCGCGTCCCACCAGCAGGTTGAACTTCTGGTCGGTGCCGCCCAGTTCCACGTCGGCACGCATCGCCACCGAGTCGTAGCCCTGCACCAGCGGATACAGGAATTCGTGAATTGCGATCGGCTGGTTGCTCTTGTAGCGCTTGCCGAAGTCGTCGCGCTCGAGCATGCGCGCCACCGTGTGCGTCGCGGCAAGCTTGATCATGTCGGCAGCATCGAGCTTGTCCATCCAGCTCGAATTGAAGCAGACCTCGGTCTTTCCGGGATCGAGGATCTTGAACACCTGCGTCGGTATAGGTTTCGGCGTTCTGCGCGATCTGCTCGCGGGAGAGCGGCGGGCGAGTCGCATTCTTGCCGGTCGGATCGCCGATCATCCCGGTGAAGTCGCCGATCAGGAACATCACGTGATGGCCGAGATCCTGAAACTGGCGCAGCTTGTTGATCAGCACCGTGTGCCCCAGGTGCAGATCGGGCGCGGTTGGGTCGAACCCGGCTTTCACCCGCAGCGGACGACCGGTTTTGAGCTTCTCGACGAGTTCTTGCTCAATCAGCAGGTCGTCGCTGCCGCGCTTGACGATATCCAGTTGTTCTTTGATATCCATGTTCAGTTTGCGGTGGCGCCTCTGGAATGCAGCCGGTCGGGAGGGGAACCGATTACTCCCACAACAGCGTGATCTGGAACGTTAATTGCGCTTTGTAGGTTCCGCCCGGCGAAGGATTCTGCTAAGCTCCGCCACAATTTACCCGGAATACGAACGCATGTTGTTGAAGAAAGACGAGATTCTAGCGCAAAAGCCTTCGCCTCAGGGTCGTCGGACGCGGCTGCATTGGCCTCTTGTATTCGCCGCTTTGCCGTTTTTCGGCGTGGTGGCCGCCTTCGGTATCGCGCCAGACACCGTTCCGGAGCCGATCGAACTTCAGCACGTGGTCGAAGACATCGCGCTGCCTTCCGGGCCTTCATTGGGTACCCATGAAATCGGTCGGTACTGGCGCGAGGAACGCATCCAGCGCGGCGATACCGTGGCCTCCGTCCTGGCGCGCCTGAATGTGAACGATCCGGCCGCGTTGGTGTACCTGCTACAGGCTAAAGACGTCCGTTCCCTTTACCAGCTCATTCCCGGCCGCAGCATCCGCGTGGTCACTACTGAAGACGGCGGCCTGGAGTCGCTTTCCTACGTCAACACCGACGGTCGCCGCTTGCACGTCAAGCGCAGTGAATTCGGCTTCTCCGCCTCCGAGGACGTGCCGCCGACCGAGCAGTGGGTGATGCAGGGTTCGGGCGAGATCGAGACGTCATTGTTTGCGGCAACCGACATTGCGGGTGTTCCCGAGATGGTCGCGGTTCAACTTGCGGAAATCTTTTCCAGCGATGTCGATTTTCATCGCGATTTGCGGCGCGGTGATCGCTTCTCGGTCATCTACGAAGCGCTGGCCGCGGACGGCGAGTTCGTCGGATTCGGCCGCGTACTTTCCGCGGAGTTCGTCAATCAGGGCAATGTGTTCCGTGCGGTTTTCTTCCGTGATCCCCAGGGGCGCAGCGGCTACTACACGCCCGACGGACGCAATATGCGCAAGGCGTTCCTGCGCTCACCGATCGAATTCTCACGCGTGACCTCGGGTTTTTCCAGTTCGCGCTTCCATCCGGTTCTCAAAACCTGGCGCGCCCACAAAGGCATCGACTACGGCGCGCCCACAGGCACGCGCGTTCGTGCAACCGCGGATGGTTACGTCACGTTCGCCGGCCGCAAGGGCGGTTACGGAAACGTAGTGACCGTGCGTCATCCCAACGGCTATACCACTGTGTACGCGCATCTTTCGGGGATCACCCAAGGCCTGCGCCAAGGCAGGCGCGTAATCCAGGGTGAAGTCGTCGGTTCCGTCGGCAGCACCGGACTGGCCACTGGACCTCACCTGCACTACGAGTTTCACGTCAACGGCGTCCACCAGAACCCGATGCGCCTTGCGATGCCCCCGGGCCCACCGGTCACCGCGCAACTGCGTCCCGAGTTCGAGGAAGCAGCCCGGCCGCTCTTCGCGCGGCTCGACATGCTTCGCGATACCAATCTCGCCCGTCTGGACTGAAGCACACACCAATTCACTTGCGATCCGCGGTCCGTTGCCCTGATAGACTCGGCAATCATGGCCGGTAAAAAGCGTTTCATCGGGTTGATGTCCGGAACCAGTCTGGACGGCATCGACGCGGTCCTGATGGATTTCTCTGGAAATACAAATCGGGTCATCGGCGATGCATTCATCCCTTACGACGACCGCCTGCGCTCCCAATTGCTTGCCCTGCATCATCCACACACCGGGGAGCTGCATGATGCGGCCATTCTGGGAAATCAACTCGCACGGATGTATGCGCAGGCGGTCGACGAGTTGCTTCGCAAGACCCATATTGCCCGCAAGCAGATCAGTGCCATAGGCTGTCACGGGCAAACGATCCGGCATCGTCCCGACGCCGGCTACACCATACAACTTGGCAATGGCGCGCTGCTGGCTGAACTCACAGGTGTTACGGTGGTGTGCGATTTCCGCGCCCGGGACATCGCCGCAGGCGGTGAAGGCGCTCCGCTGGTGCCGGCATTCCATGCAGCCGTGTTCTCCCATCCGTCCGCGCATCGCGTAGTCGTCAATATCGGCGGCATCGCCAACCTGAGCGACCTTCCGCGGTCCGGAAACGTGAGCGGCTTCGATACCGGGCCGGGCAACGCGCTGATGGACGCTTGGATCCAGCGTCACCTCGGCAAACCCTTCGACAAGGACGGCGCCTGGGCGAAAAGCGGGCGTCCGGATGAAAAGTTGCTGAACACGCTGCTGGCGCACAAATTTTTTTCGCGTAAGCCACCCAAGAGCACCGGGCGCGAAACCTTCCATCTTCCATGGGTGGAGCAGTATCTGACCGGACGCGAAAGGACCGAGGATGTTCAGGCGACGCTGCTCGCGCTTACTGCGACCAACATTGCACGCAGCGTCCTGTCCTACTGTGCCGGCGCGACAGAGGTTTATCTTTGCGGGGGCGGGGCGCACAGTGGTGCACTGATTGCGGTCCTGAAGGCGATGTTGCCGGGCTTGCTCATCGCACGTACCGACGAACTCGGTATCGGCGCCGATTGGGTGGAAGCGTGTGCGTTTGCATGGCTCGCGCATCAGGCGCTGCAGCGACGGCCGGGAAACCTTCCCGCGGTCACCGGTGCCCGGGGTCCGCGGATACTTGGCGCGATCTATCCGAACTGAGGAAAAAAAAGAGCGGCATGTGATGCCGCCCGTGTTCTGAAGGAAACAGTAGCTACGCGGAGAAGGAGGAACCGCAGCCGCAGGTCGACGTGGCGTTCGGATTCTTGATCACGAACTGCGCGCCTTCGATACCTTCCTGATAGTCGATCTCCGCGCCCGCCAGGTACTGGAAGCTCATCGCGTCGATCAAAAGCATTACGCCGTTCTTTTCCATCGACGTATCATCTTCATTGACGGCTTCATCGAAAGTGAATCCGTACTGAAAGCCCGAGCAACCGCCGCCGGTTACAAATACCCGGAGTTTGAGGCCGGGATTGCCTTCTTCGTCGATCAGTTCTTTGACCTTGGCGGCCGCACTATCGGTGAAGACCAACGGCGACGGTACCTCCGTTACTGCATTCATTTCGCTCTCCTGCTGACGAACTTCACAAAACTTATCATTTGGATCACCTACCCCGGGGATCAATCGCCACCAGAGCCCTTCAACGACACCACCTTGTGCGCCTTGTCCTCGTCCTGGTGCACCAATCTGCCCTGTACCACGGCACCCAGCTGAATTTCCAGCGTCTTGTAGTGCACATCACCTGTGACATTCGATTTTGGCTGCAGTTCGACATATTCGGCGCCATGCACCGGCCCAATGACGGTTCCGTTGATCACCGCGTGGGAGACGCGAATTTCTCCCTCAATTTGGGCCTTTTCGCTCAAAACCAGGGTACTGGGCTGGTCATCCGTGGCGGCAACGTTGCCGCGCACACGCCCATCCACCCGCAGACCGCCGGTGAAGGAGATATTGCCCTCGACGACAGTTCCGGAGCCGATCAGGCTGTCGATCCGGTTCTGCGGTTTGGTGGGTTTCGCTCCGAACATTGATGTACCCCGCTCACGATAAGACCACGGTCTGCGTGGATAGCGGCGTCGGATTGCCGTTCTCCAAAACGCGCACCTGCACTTTTTTTACCACCGCGCCGGGCGCAACCACGAACGTGCCCTCAACGCGCTGATAGAACTTGAAGACGAGATTATACCCCTGTGCGGACTCGCCCTCACGCGGCAGGCTGACCACTTCCGCTTCTCCGCCATCTTCGAGGTCGACGATGAACTGGAAATGCCCGCGGAATTCGCGCACCCGCTGCTTCGACTGCACGATCAGCAGCCGGTAGCGATACTCTCCAGGCAGTGCGTCCGGCTGGACGCGAAAGCGATTGACGCTGATACCGCCCGGCTCGCTCCCGGATGCCATCAGAGTCTGGAAAAACGCCAGATCTTCCTTAAGCAGCGCATTCTCTTCGGCAAGCGTGCGAATCTGACCGGACAGGTTGCCGTGGGTCGCCAACTCGATCTGCAGCTGCCGCTCCGCCGCCGCGATCTCACGCCGCAGGACGGCATTCTCATCCTTCAGGTTCGAATTGAGGTCCTCGAGCCGGCCTTTTTCGCGCTGCGCCTCGCCCTGATCGAAGCCCGCATACTGCCGGCCGAAATCGTAGGTCAGCCATGCAACGCCCAGCGCCAGCCCCGAGACGACAATGATCGACAGCCAGCGCCAATACCATGGGACGTGGGTGTGAATTGCCACCCTGGGCGCGGCAATGCCGAAGCGGCGCTTGATGGTTCGTATCAGGGTCACGGCAGCAAAGCCACGTGTTCGATTCCGGTGGACTCGGGCAGACCGAACATCAGGTTCATGTTCTGCACCGCCTGGCCCGCCGCGCCTTTCACCAGATTGTCGATCACCGACAGCACCACGACGGTATCGCCGCCACCCGGGCGATGCACGGCAATGCGGCAGACGTTCGCGCCTCTGACCGAGCGCGTTTCCGGGTGGCTGCCGGCCGGCAGCACATCGATAAACGGCTCGGCTGCATAGCGCTTCTCGTAAAGCGCTTGAACATCGGTCTCCTTGGTCAAACGTGCGTACAGCGTGGCATGAATTCCGCGGATCGCCGGAGTCAGATGCGGCACAAAGGTAAGACCGACTTTTTTGCCGGCAGCCTGGCTGAGGCCTTGCGCGATTTCCGGCAGGTGACGATGTCCGGGTACCCCATAAGCCTTGAAATTATCGGATGCCTCGGAGAACAGGATGTGGACCTCCGCTTTCCTGCCCGCTCCGCTGACGCCCGATTTCGCATCGGCGATCAGATGTTCGATGTCCACAACACCGGCCTCGACCAGCGGCAGAAAACCAAGCTGAACCGCGGTGGGATAACAGCCCGGATTGGCAACCAGGCGTGCCTTTTTGATCAGATCGCGGTTCACCTCGGGAAGACCGTACACCGCTTCGGCCACGATTTCGGGGCAGGCGTGCGTCATGCCGTACCACTTCTGCCATTCTGCGATGTCCTTGATGCGAAAATCTGCGGCAATGTCGATCACGCGAGCACCGGCCTCGAGCAACGCCGGCGTCTGCTCCATCGCTACGCCATTCGGCGTGGCGAAGAACACGACCTCGCATTTTTCGAGTTGAGCCGTCGCCGGATCTGAAAAACTCAGTGCCACCCGCTTGCGCAGGCTCGGAAACATGTCTGCCACCAGCGTGCCGGCTTCTTTGCGCGACGTAATGACGGCGAGCTCCACTTCGGGGTGGGTCACCAGGAGTCGCAGCAATTCAACACCGGTATAGCCGGAGCCACCGACAATTCCTACTTTTATCATTTTCACCAATGACTTATATCATGTTTCGATCATAACGCCTTACCTGATACCGGTGCAAATAAAAAAAGCCGCCCAGCGGGCGGCTTTTTCCTGGATGCAAACGCTCAACGCTTGGAGAATTGCTTGCGGCGGCGCGCCTTGTGCAGGCCCACCTTTTTCCGCTCGACTTCTCGCGCATCCCGGGTAATCAACCCCGCCTTGCTGAGCACCGGCTTGAGCGACGCGTCGTAATCGACCAGCGCTCGGGAAATACCGTGCCGGACCGCGCCGGCCTGGCCGGATTCGCCGCCGCCGTCCACATTGATGAGGATGTCGAAGGTATTGAGGTGATTCGTCAGTACCAGCGGCTGGCGCACTACCATTCGGCCAGTTTCACGGGAGAAGAACTCGTCCACCGGCTTGTCATTGACGACGATGTTGCCTTTGCCCGGCTTGATGAATACGCGCGCGACCGCGCTCTTGCGCCGGCCCGTGCCATAGTTGTACGGAGTTGCCATGGTTCGTCCTAGAAATTCAGCGCTTGCGGCTGTTGCGCGGCGTGCGGATGCTCGCCATCGGGATAGACTTTGAGTTTCTTGAGCATCGCATAGCCCAGCGGTCCTTTCGGAAGCATGCCCTTTACCGCCTTTTCCAGCACGCGGCCGGGGAACCTGCCATGCAGCTTGGCGAAGGTTGTGCTGTAGATGCCGCCCGGGTAAGTCGAGTGGCGATAGTAAATCTTCTGTTCGGCCTTGTTGCCTGTCACGCGCAGTTTCTTGGCGTTGACCACAACAATGTAATCACCGGTGTCCACATGCGGAGTGAACGTAACCTTGTGCTTGCCGCGCAGGCGCTTCGCGATCTCGGCGGCCAGTCGCCCCAGCACCTTGTCGGTGGCGTCGATCACGAACCAATCGCGTTTCACCTCGTGCGTCTTGGCTGAAAATGTATTCATGGCGGTCATTCCGCGGGGGGGTCATTGGCGAAAGCCGCGTAGTGTAGTGGAACGCCGCGCCCCTTGTCAAACTCGATTCCACCTTTCAAGTTGCGGATTTCTAAGCCTAAATCGCCCCCCCAATGAGAGGCATCCGGGCATTGCCTGGGAGCAATTCCAGCAACTGTTGAAGCAGGATTTCATCGTGGCCGTGACGCTTCTATGACACGACCATTTGGTGAATAATGCGTGGACGCCGGCGTCCTCCGTTGCGTTCCTCTAGGTCCCAGGTTTGCCTTCATGCGCAAGTTTTGGCTCATATTCTCCCAGGCAGTAACGATCAGCCTGGCGGCACTGTTCGTCGTCGTAACCTTGCGGCCCGATCTGGTCTCGTGGAGCGCCCGTAACGGCGGCATTGTCACCGTCCGGGAGGCGGCAGATGGGCCGGGGAATCGTGCCGGCATGACTTCGCTCAGCCCCGCGGCAAGAAAAGCCATGCCGTCCGTGGTGAACATCTTCACCAGCAAGGACGTGAAGGTTCCACGGCACCCGTTCATGGACGATCCATTGTTCCGGCGCTTCTTCGGCGACCAGTTGGACGGCGACACACAGCACAGCTCCAGTCTCGGTTCCGGCGTGATCGTGGGCCCCGAAGGCTACATTCTGACCAACCATCACGTGATCGAGGCGGCAGACGAGATCGAGTTGGTGCTGGCCGACGGCCGCAAGGTACCGGCCCGGATCGTCGGCACGGATCCTGAAACCGACCTCGCGGTACTCAAAGTCGACATCCCCGATCTTCCCGCGGTCACCTTCGGTAATCCTCAGAAGCTTTCGGTCGGCGACATGGTGTTGGCGATCGGCAACCCGTTCGGTGTCGGACAGACGGTAACCATGGGCATCGTCAGCGCGCTCGGCCGCAGTCACCTGGGCATCAGCACCTTTGAGAACTTCATTCAGACCGATGCCGCAATCAATCCCGGCAACTCAGGTGGCGCACTGGTAGATTCGACTGGCAACCTGGTTGGCATCAACAGCGCGATCTATTCGCGCAGCGGCGGATCCCTAGGGATCGGATTCGCCATTCCGGCGGATCTCGCCAGACAGGTCATGCAGCAGATCGTCGGAACCGGATCGGTGACGCGCGGCTGGATCGGCGTCGAGGTGCAGGATATTTCAGCGGAGCTGGCCGAGTCGTTTCGGCTTTCTGGCACCAAGGGCACGCTTATCGCCGGCGTGCTGCGCGGCGGGCCCGCCGATCGCGCCGGCGTCAAGCCGGGAGACATCTTGGTCGCGGTGGAATCAAGCCCGGTCGTCGACTCGACCACTATGCTCAACCTGATCGCGGCCCTTGAACCGGGAAAACAGGCAACGTTGAAAATCCTGCGCAACCGTTCCGAGATGCTGATCGAAGTGAACGTCGGCAAACGGCCGAAACCCGGCCGCCGCGGCGACCTCGAATAATTGCCCCGGTATCTCCGCGACCAGTCAGGCCGCCGGGTCGGATGTGGTCTCTGCGGCAGCGGGCTTTACGACCCACTGCGCGACGAAAATCCCGAGTTCGTACAGCACCCACAAGGGCACGGCAAGCATGACCTGCGACACCACGTCGGGCGGCGTGAAAATCGCGCCGATGACGAATGCGCCGACGATGACGTAGGGACGGATCTCCCGCAGTTTCGCCACGCTTACCATCCCCATCCGCACCAGGATAACCACGGCCACCGGCACTTCGAAGGTCACTCCGAAGGCGAGGAACAGGGTGAGGACAAAATCCAGGTATTTGCCGATGTCGGTCATCACCGCTACGCCTTCCGGCGCGACCGAGATGATGAAATGAAATACGATCGGAAACACCAGAAAATACGCAAACGCCATCCCGCACAGAAACAGCAGCGTGCTGGTAGCGACCAAAGGCATCACCAGTTTCTTCTCGTGCGCGTACAGCCCGGGCGCCACAAATGCCCAGATCTGATAGAGCAGGTAGGGCAGCGCGATCACCAGCGCCGCCATGAGCGTCACCTTGATCGGCACAAAAAAAGGCGCGGTGACTTCGGTTGCAATGAGTTGCCCGCCAGCGGGCAAAGACGCCAGCAGGGGCTTGGCGAGCAGGGAATAGAGATCGCGCGCCCAGGGAAACAGGCAAATGAACACTAGCACGAGCGCGATCACGCACCGCAATAGCCGGTCCCTCAACTCGACCAGGTGCGACATGAAGGAATCGGGCTCGATCATCGTGGATCGCAGGTTTGTTTTGTTGAAGAGGGAATCCTACGCGCCGCGGGATCAGGCGCGCTTGTCGTCCGGAGCGGGCTTGTCCAGTCCCAGTTCAAGCTGCGGCTCCGGCTCTTCGGGCTCGACTGCCTTCGGGGCGGCCGTTTCGGTAGCCGGCAATTCGCTTGCACCCGCCGGCGTGGCGGCGGGCATCATCTGAATTCCGGAGATCGGCGCTATCGCGGATTCCACCTGCTTCTGGACTTCCGACCCAGCCTGTTTCACTTCGGAATCGATGAAGCTGACCTGGGAACTGACCGACTGTTCGATGGAGCGCGCTGCATCCTGCATGGTGGACTGCAGCTTGCGCAGCTCGTCGAGTTCGATTTCACGGCTGATGTCGGCCTTGACCTCGGATACGTAGCGCTGCATGCGGCCGAACAGAAGGCCCACGGTTTTCGCCACGCGCGGCAGGCGCTCGGGGCCGATGACGATCAGCGCAACGACCCCGATGAGGAAGATCTCGGTAACACCGATATCGAACATGACTCAAGCCAGGAAGCGGCCGTGTCCGGCTAGGTCTTGGTCTTGTCCTTGACTTCGCCTTCGATGGTCTGACCGGCGCTGCCGCTGTCGATCCTGGCCGTCGCCTTCTCGTCGTCCGCGCTCTTCATCCCCTCCTTGAAGCCGCGTACCGCACCGCCAAGGTCGGAACCCATGTTGCGAAGCTTCTTGGTGCCGAAGATAAGCAGCACCACCAGAAGAACAATTAGCCAATGCCAGATGCTGAAGGAACCCATCTTTTCACTCCCGATACGAAATGTTTACTTTGACCGCTGAATCATTCCGGGCAGCGGATCCGGGCCGCCGAGCACATGCATGTGCACATGAAATACATCCTGCCGTCCCACCCACCCGGTATTGACGATGGTGCGGAACCCGTCCGGCGATCCCTGCTCGGCCGCCAGCCGGTGTGCAAGCAGCAGCATCTTCCCCAGTACCTGCTGGTGGCGTTCATCGACCTGCGCCAGAGAGTCGACATGCTGCTTCGGAATCAGCATGAAGTGCACCGGCGCCACCGGGTTGATGTCGTGGAAGGCCAGGACCTCGTCGTCCTCGTACACCTTGCGGCTGGGGATTTCACCCCTGACGATCTTGCAGAAAACGCAGTTTTCGGCGGCCATTCTTGTGATTGATTGCCCCGGAAGTCCCGTAACGATCCAGCGTGCCGGCAGGATTACCCGGGCCGGGATGACTTTCTCATCTATCCCGGAAATGCCCTCACGGCGCCGCAGCTCGGCAAGCACGTCGTCGGGCCCGAGACCATGCCACGCAAGCATGACCAGGCAATGAAACCACAAATCGGCCGTTTCTCGAACGATATGGAGTTTATCACCGTCCTTCGCGGCGAGCAGCGTTTCGGCCGCCTCCTCGCCGACCTTCTTGAGCACAGCGTCGTGCCCCTTTGCAAACAGGCTCGCGACGTAGGAGTCCGTCGGGTCGCCCCGCTTGCGGTTCTCGATGATTTCCGCAAGCCGGCGCAGGATGTTGGCATCTATCATGGCTTCGAACCGTAGATTTCCCCCGGATCCCTGATCACCGGTTCGGTGACGACCCAGGCGCCATTTTCGAGCGTGCGAAAGAAACAGCGGCTGCGGCCGGTGTGGCAGGCGATTCCGTTGATCTGTTGTACCTCGAGCATCACGACATCGCCATCGCAGTCGAGCCGGACTTCCCTGACATTCTGGACGTGGCCGGATTCCTCGCCCTTGCGCCAGAGCCTGCCTCGCGCACGCGACCAGTATACCGCCCGGCCAGAATGCACGGTCTCGGCGAGTGCTTCCCGGTTCATCCACGCTAGCATCAACACTTTGCCGGTGCCCGCCTCCTGCGCAATCGCCGGAACCAGGCCATGCTCGTCCCACACCACCTCGTCGAGCCAGGCGTCGCTCACAGCCGCACCTCGATGTCGTGTTGTGCCATGTACTGTTTGGCCTGCTGCACCGTAAATTCTCCGTAGTGGAACACGCTGGCGGCGAGCACGGCATCGGCCTTGCCGAGAACAATTCCGTCCACCAGATGTTGCAAGTTTCCGACGCCGCCGCTGGCTATGACCGGAATATCGAGGGCCTCGGAAAACGCGCAAGTGAGCTCGACATCGAATCCCGCCCGGGTGCCGTCCCGGTCCATGCTGGTCAGCAGGATCTCTCCCGCACCCGCAGCCTGCATCTTCCCCCCCCACGCGACCGCATCGATTCCTGTGGCGCGGCGTCCGCCATGCGTGAATACCTCCCAGCGTGCGCCATTCGAGTCCGGAACGCGCCTGGCATCCACCGCGACCACGATGCATTGTGAACCAAAGCGTCCCGCCGCATCTTCCACCAACCGCGGATTCTGCACCGCCGCCGTATTTATGCTGACCTTGTCGGCGCCGGCGTTGAGCAGCCGGCGCACGTCGTTGACCTCGCGCACGCCGCCGCCGACTGTAAGCGGGATGAACACCTGCGATGCAACCTGCTCGACGATGCCGAGGATGAGGCCGCGATTGTCCGAGCTCGCGGTGATATCCAGGAATGTCAGTTCGTCGGCGCCCTGCTCATCGTACCTGCGGGCGATCTCCACCGGATCGCCAGCGTCACGCAGCTTGACGAAATTGACGCCCTTGACCACGCGCCCTTCGGTGACATCGAGGCAGGGGATGATGCGTTTGGCAAGGCCCATATCGGTAAGACCGGAGGCGGTCAGGCGGGAGAAAAAAAGCTGTTGAAGCGTGGGGCAAGAGCCGCCGGATCGCCACAGATGGACGTAAATCGAATCAAGGAAGGTCGCACGCATCGAGCCCGCCGCCGGACCGGGTACCGCGTCTCCGTTGGTCGCGCCTCACCTCTCACACCTTACGCCTCGCCCTCCTTCGCCTTGCCTGCCTTCTGCGCCATCTTATCGGCGACTTTCTGTGCCTCGGTGAAATCCAGCGTGCCCTCGTAGATTGCACGGCCGGTAATTGCGCCCATGATCCCTTCCGATTCGACTTCGCACAGCGCCTTCACATCCTTGATGTTGGTGATCCCGCCACTGGCGATCACCGGAACCGACAATTCGCGCGCGAGTTCGACGGTCGCCTTGATGTTCACTCCGCTCATCATACCGTCGCGGCCGATATCGGTATGGATGACCGCCTCGACGCCGTAGTCCTGGAATTTCTTGGCCAGGTCGATCACGTCGTGTCCGGTCACCTTTGACCAGCCGTCCACGGCAACTTTGCCGTCTCTGGCATCGAGCCCGACCATGATGTGCCCGGGAAAGGCGTAACACGCATCGTGCAGGAAACCCGGGGTCTTGACCGCCGCCGTGCCGATGATGATGTAGGCAATGCCATCGTCGAGATAGCGTTCGATGGTGTCGAGGTCGCGGATGCCGCCACCCAGTTGTACCGGAATGTCCGCACCAACTGCCTGGACGACGGCCTTCACGGCCTCTTCATTCCTGGGCTTGCCGGCAAAAGCGCCATTCAGGTCCACCAGATGCAAGCGCCGGGCTCCCAGTTTCAGCCAGTGGCGCGCCATGGCACCGGGATCCTCGGAAAAGACCGTGGCGTCGGCCATCGCGCCTTGTTTCAGACGGACACAGTGTCCGTCCTTGAGGTCAATCGCGGGGATGATCAGCATGGGTTGGATATCATTCGCCGCAGGCGGCGCAAACGACGCGCGCCCGTTGAGGCCGTTGCGACAGACAAGGGGATCCTTACGGGTTACAAGGGTTTAGGCGCTCGCGGTGGGAATCGCCCGTCGTTGGCCGGTCGCGCGGCCCGTCCCGTCCCAGGAGACGAAATTCGACAACAGTCGCAGGCCGGCAGACTGGCTTTTTTCAGGGTGGAACTGCACGGCGAAAATGTTATTCCTTGCTACGGCGCAGGTAAAGCTGAATGGGTAACGGGCGGTACCCGCCACCAAAGCCTGTTCCCGCGCCTCCACGTAGTAGCTGTGCACAAAGTAGAAGCGGCTGCCATCGGGTATGCCCGCCCACATCGGATGGGACATGGTCTGATAAACCTGGTTCCAGCCCATGTGCGGCACCTTGAGCTTCTCGCCGCGGTCGCCCAGCATGCGTTCGGTGGGGAAGCGAACGACCTTTCCCGTCAATATGCCCAAACCCGCGACGCCGCCCTCCTCGCTCGACTCGAACAACATCTGTAAGCCGATACACAGGCCCAGAAACGGCTTGCTGCGTGCCGCCTCCAGCAACGGCGTTCGCAACCCGCGCGCGTCCATCTCGCGCATGCAGTCCGGCATCGCACCCTGGCCCGGAAAAACCACTCTGGAGGCAGAGCGCAGCACCCCCGGATCACTGGTCACACTGACGAGCTTGCCCGGGGCGACATGCTCCAGGGCCTTCGCCACCGAACGCAGGTTGCCCATTCCGTAATCAACGACAGCAATATCGGTCATACCGGCGCCGTTCGAGGCTCGCGATGCGTATTCAACAGACCTTGCCGATGAGAATGCGGCTGGAAATCCGATCCGCAAGAAGGCTCAAAGGCTCCCCTTTGTTGAGGGTAACGCGCCGGCCGCCCGCGGATCCATCTCGGAGGCCATGCGCAACGCGCGCCCGAAGGCCTTGAAGATGGTCTCGGCCTGATGGTGCGCGTTCCTGCCTTTGAAGTTGTCGATGTGCAAAGTCACCAGCGCGTGGTTAGCGAAGCCCTGGAAAAATTCATGGACCAGGTCGATGTCGAACTCGCCGACCAGCCCGCGTGCGTAATCGACCGCATACTCGAGCCCGGGTCGGCCCGACAGATCCACCACGACCCGCGACAACGCCTCGTCGAGTGGTACGTAGGCATGGCCATAGCGGCGCACGCCTTTCTTGTCGCCGAGCGCCTTGGCAAATGCCTGGCCGAACGTGATGCCTACATCCTCGACTGTGTGGTGGGCGTCGATATGCAGGTCACCCTTGGCTTCGATCTCCATGTCGATCATGCCGTGGCGTGCCACCTGATCGAGCATGTGATCAAAGAATCCGATGCCGGTGGCGAGTTTGGACTTGCCGCTGCCGTCGAGATTGAGCTTGACGCTGATCTGGGTTTCCAGGGTGTTGCGGGTTACTTGGGCTTGGCGCATACGATGGGCGTCAGAAATTGCTTCATCCTAACTCTAAGTAGCCGACGAGGCGACACCCGCATCGAGAATAATCCCGCGCAAAGCACCGAGCAGCACATCGCACTGCTCATCCGTTCCCACCGTAATGCGCAGGTACGGGGCTATGCGAGGCGGACTGCGGAAATGCCGCACGAGAATGCCCCGCTCACGCAACCTGGCTGTCAAGGCCGCGCCTTCCCAGCGCGGATGGCGGACGAAGACGAAGTTTGCCGCGGAAGGCAGGACCTCGAAGCCCAGCGCCTGAAGCCCGGCAACCAGGCGCTCGCGGCTATGGATCACCTTGCTACAGGCGGTTTCGAAATGATTCTGATCCACCAAGGCCGCAACGGCTCCCGCCTGGGCGAACCGGTCCATAGGATAGGAGTTGAAACTGTCCTTGACGCGGGTCAGCGCTTCGATCAAGTCCGGATGCCCGATCGCATAGCCCACGCGTAGTCCCGCCAGCGCGTGCGATTTGGACAAGGTGTGGGTCACCACCAACTGGGGATAGCGGTGCACCAGCGGTATGGCTGATGTCCCACCGAAATCCACATAAGCCTCATCGATCACGACCACCGAATCCGCATTTCCCTGCAGGAGGCGTTCAATTTCGGCCACACCCAGCAGGCGCCCGGTCGGGGCATTGGGATTGGGGAAAACTATGCCGCCGTTGCTCGTCTGCAAATAGTCATCGACGTCGATCTCGAGCGAATTTTTCAGCGGAATCTCGCGATAGGCAATGCCATACAAATGGCAGTACACCGGGTAGAAGCTGTAGGTGACGTCCGGAAACAACACCGGCAGGTCGTGCCTGAGCAGCGCCTGGAAGGTATGCGCAAGGACTTCGTCGGATCCATTGCCGACAAAGACCTGGCTGGCAGCAACCCCGTGCCGGGCGGCCACGGCCTCAACCAGCCTCTGGCTGGTGGGATCGGGATACAGGCGCAGCGAATCCCCCACCTCGCCCCGCAGCGCCTCCAGCGCTCGCGGGCTGGGGCCGTACGGATTCTCGTTGGTGTTGAGCTTTACCAGGTTGGGCAGCCTCGGCTGCTCGCCTGGCACGTAGGGCGTCAGGCCATGGACCACGGCGCTCCAGTAACGGCTCATCTGCGCAATCTCATCTGCGCCGCACGCGAATGCGCCGGCAGGCCCTCCCCGGTCGCGAGCTCGGCAGCAATCGCGCCGAGCTTGCGTGCGCCCTCCGCGGAAACCTGGATCAGGCTGGTGCGCTTCTGAAAGTCGTAGACCCCGAGCGGCGAGGAAAAACGTGCGCTGCGTGCGGTCGGCAGCACGTGATTCGGTCCGGCGCAGTAATCTCCCAGCGCCTCCGAGGTGTAACGGCCCATAAACACCGCGCCGGCATGCCTGATTTTCTCGGCCCAGCGCTGCGGCTGGTCCACCGACAACTCCAGGTGTTCGGGGGCGACGCGATTGGCGATCTCACAGGCCTCGTCGAGATCGCGGGTTTCGATCAGCGCGCCGCGTCCCTCGAGCGCAGCGGTGATCACGCCAGCGCGCGGCATGTCCTTTATCTGCCGCTCGATGCTCGCCGCTACCTTGTCGATGAATTCGCGCTCCGGACAGAGCAGAATCGCCTGCGCCATTTCGTCGTGCTCGGCCTGCGAAAACAGGTCCATCGCCACCCAGTCCGGATCGGTGCCGCCGTCGCAGATCACCAGGATCTCGGACGGGCCCGCCACCATGTCGATTCCGACGACGCCAAAGACGCGCCGCTTCGCGGCGGCGACGTAGGCGTTGCCCGGGCCGACGATCTTGTCCACCTGGGGAATCGTCCGGGTGCCGTAAGCCAACGCTGCCACGGCCTGGGCGCCGCCGATGGTGAACAAGCGATCCACGCCGGCAATGCAAGCGGCGGCGAGCACGAGATCGTTGCGCTCCCCGCGCGGTGTGGGCACCACCATGATGATTTCCTTGACACCCGCCACCTTGGCCGGCAACGTGTTCATCAGCACGGTGGACGGGTAGGCCGCCTTGCCGCCGGGCACGTACACCCCGACGCGATCGAGCGGCGTGATTCTCTGGCCAAGCGTCGTGCCGTCGGCCTCGGTGTATTGCCAGGACGTCAGCGGCTGGCGTTCATGGTAGGCACGTATGCGCGCCGCTGCCTGCTCCAACGCATCGCGTCGCACGCCCGGCAGCGCGGCGAGAGCGCGCTCCAGTTCGGCTTTGCCGATTTCGAGTTCCGCAAGCGAGCGTGCCTCGAGCTGATCGAACTTGCGCGTGTACTCGAGCACCGCGTCGTCTCCGCGCGCCTTGACCTCGCGCAGAATCCCCGCCACCGTGTCTTCGACGCCTTGGTCCTGAGTATTCTCGAATGCGAGCAGCCCGGCCAGCCTCGTATCGAAGTCGGCGTCGCGGGTAGACAGGCGCGCAATCCCGATCATCTTGCGTTCTTTGCCACGGCCCCGGCGAAGGCGTCCAGCAGCGGCTGGATCGCCTGGCGCTTGAGCTTGAGTGCGGCCTGGTTGACGATCAGCCGGGCGCTGATCGGCATGATCTCCTCGACCGCCTGGAGATTGTTGGCGCGTAACGTGTTGCCGCTGGAGACCAGGTCCACGATCGCGTCTGCCAGGCCCACCAGCGGCGCCAGTTCCATCGAGCCATACAGCTTGATCAGATCGACGTGCACGCCCTTGGCGGCGAAATGCTCACGCGCCGTCTTGAGGTACTTGGTGGCCACCCGCAGGCGTGCACCGCGGCGCACTGCGCCCTCATAGTCGAAGCCGTTCTGCACCGCCACCATCATCTTGCATTTGGCGATTCCCAGGTCGAGCGGCTGGTACAGCCCGGTTCCGCCGTGCTCTAGCAGCACATCCTTGCCGGCGATCCCCAGTTCGGCCGCGCCGTACTGAACGTAGGTCGGCACGTCGGAAGCACGCACAATGATGATGCTGATTTCCGGCCGGCTGGTGCCGATGATGAGCTTGCGCGAGCTGTCCGGATCCGCGGACGCGACGATCCCGGCCGCTGCCAGCAACGGCGTCGTTTCGTCGAAAATGCGCCCCTTCGACAGGGCGATCTTGATGCTCATGGCTGTGTACGCTTCATACAACAGAAATCTTTCACCGCAAAGATTCTTTTTCAGTACTCCCCTGAGGGATACGCAAAGAAGAACGATTCATTGCAAAAAAAAATTTGCGTCTTGCTATTGTCTTTCTTCGTGTTAGTTCGTGGTCTTCGTGGTAAGACTCGTGATCGGGTAATCGCCCAACACTCAATGGGCGCGCTTGATGCGCGCACCCAACTGGCTCAACTTCTCTTCGATACATTCGTAGCCGCGGTCGAGGTGGTAAACCCGGTCCACGCGGGTTTCGCCCTGTGCCACCAACCCCGCCAGCACCAGGCTCGCCGAGGCCCGCAAATCAGTGGCCATCACACCCGCGCCCTGCAGGTGCGCCACACCGTGCACCACCGCGGTGTTCCCCTCCACTTCGATCTTTGCCCCGAGCCGCCGCAGTTCCTGCACGTGCATGAAGCGATTCTCGAAGATTGTTTCGGTCACCACCGCGGTACCTTCGGCAACCGTGTTGAGCGCCATGAACTGGGCCTGCATGTCGGTCGGGAATGCCGGATAAGGCGCCGTACGCAGGCTCACCGACTTGAGCTTGCCGTCGGTGGAAAGGGAAATCCAGTCCTGGTCGTGCTCGACGTGCGCGCCGGCTTCGCGCAGCTTGGCCAGCACCGAGTCCAGGATTCCCGCGCGCGGTACCCTTCAATCGGATATCGCCGCCGCTGGCCGCCGCCGCCACCAGGAAGGTACCGGTTTCGATGCGATCAGGCATGACCCGGTAGGTCGCACCCGTGAGGCGCTCTACGCCTTCGATCGTGATCACATCGGACCCGGCACCGGCAATTCGTGCACCCATTGCGTTCAGGCACTCGGCCAGATCCACCACCTCCGGCTCGCGGGCCGCGTTCTCGATTGTGGTGGTGCCGTCCGCCAGCGTCGCCGCCATCATCAGGTTCTCGGTACCGGTAACAGTCACCAGGTCCATCACGAGGCGCGCACCTTTCAGCCGGCGGGCACGGGCATGGATATAGCCCTGTTCAATTTCGATCTGCGCACCCATCGCCTGCAACCCCTTGATGTGCAGGTCCACCGGCCTCTGGCCGATGGCGCATCCTCCCGGCAGCGACACTCGGGCCTCGCCGAAACGTGCGACCATCGGTCCCAGCACCAGGATCGACGCGCGCATGGTCTTGACCAGCTCATAGGGCGCGGTCAGGTTATGCAGCTTCGCCGCCGTCAGGCCCACGCCCATCTTCTCGTCGAGCACAACTTCGACGCCCATTTGCGCCAGCAGGTTCAGCGTGGTGGTGACGTCGCGCAGATGGGGAAGATTCTGTAGCCGCAGCGTATCCGGTGTCAGAATGGCAGCGCACAGGATCGGCAACGCCGCGTTCTTGGCTCCGGAAACGCGCACTTCCCCGGAAAGCGGCACGCCGCCCTGGATGATCAGCTTGTCCACGGAAGCCTGTCGAAAGCTATCGGGTAGTCCAATCCTCGGGCGTCATGGTCCTCATCGACAGCGCGTGTATTTCCTCGCGCATGCGATCCCCGAGCGCCCGGTAGACCACCTGGTGTTGCTGGACCCGGGTCTTGCCGCGGAATTCCGGGCTTACGATCACCGCCTCGAAATGCTGGCCGTCGCCGACCACCTCGACGTGATCGCACGGGAGGCTGTCCTGGATGTACGACCTGACCTGTTCGGGGGTGACCATTTCAACGGCTTCCTCAGTGGCGAAGCTTGTAACCGCACTTGAGCAGCGACAAGGTGGCGAATGATAAGGCCAAAAGGGAGCACCCCACAATCGCGAGACTGAGATACGGCGAGACGTCGGACACGCCGAAGAAGCCGTAGCGAAAGCCGTCGATCATGTAGAAGAATGGATTGAAGTGCGATACCTGCTGCCAGAACGGCGGCAGCGAGTGGATCGAGTAAAACACGCCCGAGAGGAAAGTGAGCGGAATGATGACGAAATTCTGGAATGCGGCAAGCTGATCGAACTTGTCGGCCCAGATGCCGGCTATGATGCCGAGCGTACCCAGGATCCCCGACCCGAGCAGGGCAAAGGCGACCACCCACAGCAGGTTCTGGACGGGCACCGGGACGAACATCGCGGTAATCACGAATACGCCCAACCCGACCACCACTCCCCGCACGGCGGAAGCCAGCACGTAGGCGCCGAAGAATTCGAGGTGCGACAACGGCGGCAGCAGGATGAAAACGATGTTGCCGGTGATCTTGGACTGGATCAGACTCGACGAGCTGTTGGCAAAAGCGTTCTGCAGCAGCGACATCATCGCCAACCCGGGTATCAGGAACGCGGTATAGCGAACCCCCGGGTAGACCTGCACATGCGCTTCCAGCACGTGCGAGAAGATCAGCAGATAAAGAAGCGCGGTGAGCACCGGCGCCAGGATGGTCTGGAAGCTCACCTTCCAGAAGCGCAGGATCTCCTTGTAGAAGAGAGTGGAGAATCCGGTCATCGTCGTCTCATTCCCGGCGCATGATGGCGACGAAGACTTCTTCCAGGTCGGGCTGCTGCAGTTCCATGGCCGCCACTTCGAGCCCGTTGTCGCGCAGCGTCCGCAGCACCCCTTCGACATCGGAATAATCATGCAGCGCCAGCACATACTCGCCGCTTACCTGGGCGGCCGCGAGCATCGGCCGCAAACTTCCGGGCAGCGCACCGTTGGCAAGTCGCAACCGCAGGTGAATACCCGAGAACCCCCTGAGGAGGTTGTGCGTGGAATCGAGCGCAACCAGCTTGCCCTGCTTGAGCATGCCCACTCGGCTGCACAGCGATTCGGCTTCCTCCAGATAGTGCGTGGTCAGCACGATGGTATGACCATCGCCGTTGAGCTGGCGGACGAACTGCCACAGGGCCTGGCGCAGCTCGACATCCACGCCGGCGGTCGGTTCGTCGAGGATGATGACCGGCGGCTTGTGCACCAGCGCCTGTGCCACCAGCACCCGGCGTTTCATCCCGCCGGAGAGCGCGCGCATGTTGAAGTCGGCGCGGTCAGTGAGGTCCAGGCGCGCCATGACTTCATCGATCCAGTCGTCATTGCGGCGCAAGCCGAAATATCCCGACTGGAAGCGTAAGCTCTCGCGCACCGTGAAGAACGGGTCGAACACCAGTTCCTGCGGCACCACGCCGAGCGCACGCCGCGCCTGCCGATAGTCGGCCACCACGTCGTGGCCCATCACCTTGAGCGAACCCGCGTTGGCGCGCGCCAGCCCGGCCAGCAGGCTGATCAGCGTGGTCTTGCCGGCGCCATTGGGCCCGAGCAGCGCGAAGAATTCGCCCTGGGGAATTTCCAGGTTGATGTCGCAAAGCGCGCGTACGCTTGCGTAGGTCTTGGAGACGCCGCGTATCTCGATGGCTGTGACCACAGCGACGTTGTGGAGTGTCTTGTTCCGGATCGGCGGCTACTCGGCCGCAACAGGAATCAGTTCCGTGACCCCGTAGAGATTGGCAATGCTCACCAGGCTTTCACCGAGGTTGGCAAAGAATATCTGGCGGTTGCTGCCGCGCATGCGCCGGGTCCACTCCAGTATCAGGCTGAGCGCCGAGGAGTCGGCTTCCGTTACCCCGGACAAGTCAACGACCACCGGATCGCCTTCGAAACTGCGGCTGCCCTCGGCGAGCAGCGCGCTCACCCCCGCCAGCGTCACCGGGCCCTCGATCAGGTAGCGGTCTCCCCGTTTGCTGATCATTGCTTGGCGGCGGGCGCCGGTTTGGCATTGGCGCTGTTCTTGTTGACGAGACTCTTGATCAGGCCGTCGATTCCGCCGCGATCAATGTCCAGCGCGAACAGATTGCGATAATTGATGATGAGACTGGCGCCGGCCACCCGGACGTCGTAGACCTTCCAGCTGTTCGGAGTGAGCGTCATGTCATAGTCCACGGCAATCGACTCCTTGCCGTCGGGCAGCTTGATGAGCGTCTGCACACTCGCCTCGGTGTCACCCGGATTGAATCTGAATGGCCGATACTCGACGGTTACCCCGGTGTAAGCCGTGAACGCCGCCGAATAGGAGCGCACCAGCAGGGTGCGAAACTCCTTGATCAGCGCGTCGCGCTGCGCCGGCGTCGCGTCGCGCCATGCGCGCCCGACCGCGAGCCGGGTCATGCGCGGAAAATCGAAATGCGGCGCAACCTTCTCTTCGATCAGATCGACAATGCGGTCGACCTTTCCGGCCTTGATGTCCTTGTCGTTGCGCACGATCGTGAGGACTTCTTCGGTGGTGTTGCGCACCAGCACGTCCGGTGCAGGCCCCTCCGCCCTGACTTCGCATGCGGTCACGGACGCCGCGAGCAACAGCAGTCCGATCAGCTGCCCTGTCCTGTTCTCGTTTCGCGTGTTCATTGTTGGCCCCATGAATACTGAGTCGCCCGGCTACTTTGCCTCTGCCGTGCCGGTCTCCGCGGCCTTGCCGTACAAAAACTGCCCGATGATCTTCTCCAGCACCACCGCCGATTGGGTGATCAGCATGACGGTCGCCTTCCTTGAGCATCTGTTCATCACCCCCGCCGTCCATTCCGATGTACTGCTCGCCCAGCAGGCCGGAGGTCAGAATCGAGGCCGAGGAATCCTTCGGGAACTTATAACGCTTGTCGACATGCAAAGTAACGCGGGCACGGAAGCTTTCGTTGTCGAAAGACACTCCTGCGACACGCCCCACCACAACGCCCGCGCTTTTCACCGGCGCGCGCGGCTTGAGCCCGCCGATATTGTCGAACTCGGCATACACCTTGTAGGTATCAGCGACGCTGAACGCTGCTCATGTTGCCAACCTTGAGCGCCAGGACCAGCAGCGCGCCGATGCCTGCACGACGAACAGTCCCACCCACAGATCGAGCATCGAGCGTTCCATCACACCCCCCGAAACATGAATGCAGTCAACACGAAATCCAGTCCCAGGACCGCCAGCGACGAGGTCACCACGGTACGCGTGGTCGCGCCCGAGACGCCTTCCGCCGTCGGCGGGGCATCGTAGCCCTCGAACAGCGCGATCCAGGTCACGGCGACACCAAACACGAAACTCTTGATCACGCCGTTGACGATGTCCTCGCGGAAATCCACCGCGTTCTGCATCTGCGACCAGAACGAGCCTTCATCAACGCCGATCAACACTACGCCGACCAGGTAACCGCCGAACACGCCCATGGCGCTGAACATGGCGGCCAGCAACGGCATCGAGATCACGCCGGCCCAGAAGCGCGGCGCCACCACCCGGGCAATCGGATCCACCGCCATCATTTCCATCGCCGACGAGCTGCTCGGTCGCCTTCATCAGGCCGATTTCGGCGGTCATCGCCGAACCGGCGCGGCTGGCAAACAGCAGCGCCGACACCACCGGACCCAATTCGCGCACCAGCGACAGGGCCACCAGCACGCCGAGCGCCGACTCGGAGCCGTAGGTCTGCAGCGTCTGGTAGCCCTGCAGACCGAGCACCATGCCGACGAACAGGCCCGATACCAGGATGATGATCAGCGACAGCACGCCGGTGAAGTAGAGTTCTCGGATGATCAGACGCAAACGGCGGAAACTGGTTCCGGAATGCAGCAGTATCAGCGCGAAAAAACGCGCTGGCGTAACCGAGGCGCCACACGCCGTCGATCGTGTGATGGCCGATGCTCCGGACGTTAACGATGGTGCGAACGATTGAACATGCTATCGCTCGAGCATCAAATCGTCGCGGTAATCAGCGCTCGGATACTGAAAGGGCACCGGCCCGTCCGCTTCGCCGTATACGAACTGGTGCACCAGCGGGCTCCACGGACGCGCTGCATCTCCTTCGGGCGTGCCCTTGCGCCACGATCACGCCGTCGGACAGGTAGTAGACGTAGTCGACGATCTTCAGCGATTCCTGCACGTCGTGCGTCACCACGATCGAGGTCGCGCCCAGCGCATCGTTGAGGCGCCGGATGAGATTGCCGATGACGCCCAGCGAAATCGGGTCGAGCCCCGCGAACGGCTCGTCGTACATGATCAGCATCGGGTCGAGCGCGATCGCGCGCGCCAGCGCCACGCGCCGCGCCATGCCGCCGGAAAGTTCCGAGGGCATCAGACGGTGCGCGCCGCGCAGTCCCACCGCATGCAGCTTCATCAGCACCATGTCGCGAATCATCGCTTCCGGCAGATCGGTGTGCTCGCGCATCTGGAATGCGACGTTGTCGAACACCGACAGATCGGTGAACAACGCGCCGAACTGGAACAGCATGCCCATGCGGCGGCGCATCTGGTAAAGGCCGTCGCGGTCGAGTTCGTGCATGACTTCACCCGCCACCTTGACCTGGCCCTGCGCGCGGTTTCAGCGCACCGCCGATCAAGCGCAACAGCGTGGTCTTGCCGGAACCGCTGATGCCCATGATCGACACCACCTTTCCGCGCTGGATGGTCATGTCGATCCCGCTCAGGATCGGGCGGCTCTTGTCGTACCAGAAATTCAGGCCGCTGATTTCTACGAGGTTGTCGGATTGCGCCATGATGTCCGGGATGGAAACTGGCGAGCATTGTAACGGAGATGCGGCGCACGCCGCAGAATGCTTGCATGTTGGCGCGATTGCGTGCACTTTTGTGCAAACACAAGTTTGTATGCAAACACAAGAAGGGTGGTTCACCACCATGACGATGCAAGAAGCGGAGGATTCCTCCGCGATCAGCTTTCGGGGGCTGAGCAAGTCTTACGCGGACACGGCGGTCTTGCGCGGGCTCGAGCTCGTCATCCCTGCCGGACGTACGTTCGGGCTGGTCGGAATGAACGGCGCGGGCAAGACTACGCTCATCAAGTGCATGCTGGACTTCTGCGAGTTTGACGCAGGGGATATCCGCATCTTCGGTTTGCCGAGCCGGGAAACTCGCGCCCGCGCGCGGCTGGCGTTTCTGCCTGAGCGGTTCGTGCCACCCTATTACCTGACCGGGAAGGATTTCCTGCGCTACATGATGAATCTGTATTCATGCGGCTACGAGCCGGCGCAAGTTCGCCGCATGCTTGCCGAACTCGATCTCGCCGAGGCGGCGCTGCGCAAGCCGGTGCGCACCTTTTCCAAAGGGATGACGCAGAAACTGGGACTCGCCGCTTGCCTGCTTTCGAATCGTGAGTTGCTGGTGCTCGACGAACCGACTAGCGGGCTGGATCCGAAGGCACGCGCGTTGCTCAAAGACCGTCTGCAGGCGGCGCATGCGGCCGGCCGCACGATTTTCTTCACCTCCCATGCGCTCGCAGACGTCGATGAGCTTTGCGACGGGATGGCTGTGTTGCACGAGGGGAAGCTGCTTTTCTCCGGCACGCCCTTGGATCTTCGTGCCCGCTTCAAGGCCGCCACGCTGGAGCAGGCCTACCTGGCCTGCATCCGCTGATATGATTTGGCTAACTCTATGAGCTGTCTAACTTTTCTGGCACAATTAAGCAAATGACCCGGATCCCGCCGTTCCCGTCGGCAACATGGATGCTCAGACAGCGACCAAACCCGAACTGCTGATCGTCGACGACGATCCGCTCATCACCGACACGCTCAACTTCGTGTTGGGCAAGGACTACAGCGTGCGCGTCGCGTCGTCGCGGGCACAGGTGAAAAGCCTGTTGCGCCAGCTCGACGTGCCGCCGGCGCTGGCGCTCGTCGATCTGGGACTGCCGCCGACGCCGCACCGGCCGGATGAGGGATTCCGCCTGATCACCGAACTGCTCGCCTACTCCCCCGCCATCAAGATTCTGGTGTTGTCGGGTCAAAGCGACGAAGGCAATGCCCGTTATGCGCGCACCCTCGGTGCCGTCGAGTTCGTTGCCAAGCCCTGCGAACCGGAAGTCCTCAAGACCATGCTCGCCAAGGCGCTGCAGATGGCCGCGGTGGAGCAAAGCTCCTCGGATCTCGACACCGGCATCGTCGGCAGCGGACTTGCCATCAGGAAACTGCATCAGCAGATCCTGCAGTACGCTCCGGCACCTTTCCCGGTGTTGATCGAGGGCGAGTCCGGCAGCGGCAAAGAGTTGGTGGCGCGATCGCTGCACCGCCAGAGCCCGCGAGCCGCCAAACCCTATCTTGCGCTCAACTGCGCCGCGATTTCTCCGACTCTGGTCGAACCGACGCTTTTCGGCTATGTGAAGGGCGCGTTCACCGGCGCCACGACATCGCGATCCGGCTATTTCGAAGATGCCCACGAGGGCACACTGTTTCTGGACGAGATCGGCGAACTGCCGCTGGAACTCCAGTCCAAGCTCCTGAGAGTGCTGGAAAACGGGGAATTTCAACGCGTCGGCGAAACCCAGAGCAGGACATCCAACGCGCGGGTCATCGCCGCCACCAATCGAGACCTGCGACAGGAAGTGCGCGCCGGGCGCTTCCGTGCCGACCTCTATCACCGGCTGTCGGTGTTCTCGATTGCCGTGCCGCCGCTGCGCGAACTGAGCGAGGACAAACTCAAGCTGCTGCAGCATTACTCGGCGATGTACGCGCGCCAGAGCGGGATGCAGCCTTTCCAGCTTGACCCGAAGTCCATGGACCTGTGGATGCAATATGGTTACCCGGGCAACGTCCGCGAACTGCGCAACATCGTCATCCGGCTGACCACCAAATATGCCGGCCAGAGCGTCAATAGCGAACAGTTGCTGGCGGAGTTCGACTGGGAGGAGCCGGCCACCATGCAACCCGGCACCGCGCAGACGCAGGACTTCAAGGCCACGATGGAGGCGGCGCGCAAGCACCTGCAGGCGCAGAAAGGCTTCAGTCTTGACGACGCTCTGAGGGAACTGGAAAAGAGCTATGTCGAGGCCGCGCTCGACATCACCCACGGCAACCTGAGCCAGGCGGCGAAGTTGCTCGGCATTCATCGCACCACGTTGTACAGCCGCATGCAGGGCTATGCCGCCGCCGGGGAAGAGGAACAGTAGATGTACTACGCGTTTTTCGGGTTGACTCAGGCGCCCTTCAGGATCACCCCTGACACTGATGTCTTCTTCGAGGGTGGTAATCGAGGCGCGATCCTCGAAGCGCTGATCTACGCCATTTCAAACGGCGAAGGGATCATCAAGGTTACCGGTGAAGTGGGCAGCGGCAAGACCATGCTGTGCCGCGTGCTGCAGACCAGGCTGCCGAAGAACGTTGAAACCGTGTATCTGGCCAATCCGAGCGTGTCGCCGGAGGAAATCCTGCATGCGATCGCATTCGAGTTGCAGTTGCGTATCGCCAAGGACGCCGGCCGGCTGGAGGTAATGCACGCGCTCAACGCCTACCTGCTCGAGCGCCACAGCCAGCAGCGCCAAGTGGTGGTATTCGTGGAAGAGTCCCAGGGCATGCCGATCCCGACCCTGGAAGAGGTCAGGCTGCTTTCCAACCTCGAGACCCAGCAGCACAAGCTGCTGCAAATCGTGTTGTTCGGCCAGCCGGAACTGGACGACAACCTGCGCCAGCCGCAGATCCGGCAATTGCGCGAGCGCATTACCCATAGTTTTACCCTGTTCCCGCTCGACCAAGGGGACGTCAAGGCCTATCTGACCTTCCGTCTGCAAGCGGCCGGCTATCACGGGCCGGACTTGTTCAGCCGGCGAGTGATCACTTACCTCACGCGAGCGAGTGGCGGCCTCACCCGGCGCATCAACCTGGTCGCCGACAAAGCGCTGCTCGCCGCTTTCGCCGAAGGCACGCACAACGTCACTTTGAGACACGTCAGGGCGGCAGTACGTGACAGTGAATTCAGCGACGTGCCGCGGCCGCGCGGCCCGGCGCCTTTCGGCTATGCGCTCGGCGGCTTGGCCGTCGGCGGCGTGATCGGCGTAGCCGTATTTGCCGCTTACCAGGCCTTGCTCGCGCCCTCGGAACCGGTTTCGGCGCCGATGCCCCCGACACCAGAGCAAGCTGCATTGCCGGCGGCGCAAACTGCCGCCAACGCGCCCACGGTGACTGCGGCGACTGCGGCGCCTGCGGCGATTGACGTTACGCCGCCCACGGGGCCGGCGTTGAAATCGGAATTGACGGCAACCACACATGGTCGCGATTCCGGCGTCACGGGGGGCGCGCCAAGTGCCGAACTGCGCTCCACGCCAGCGCGGGTACCCGAAGGTAGCGCGAACGCCGCGCCAGTCTCTGCTCTGGGCAGGCCCGCCGTTACGAGCGCCCAGTCCGGCGCGACCCCACAGCCAACACCCGAACCGGGGCTTGCGGTGGCGCACTTGGCGGGAGGGAGCGTCGATTCGGCGGCTGATGATGTTCTGGAACAGCGCTTGCATGCAACCGAGCAGTGGCTGACAGAACAAAACGGCTCCGTGTACAGCATTCAACTGCTTGGCACCAACAGTCCCGAACTCCTAAGAGATTATTTCAAAACGATCGCTAAATATGTTGAAATTGAAAAGGTTTATGTGTACCGTACGATGGCAAATCAGCGCCCGTCCCTGACCGTCCTGTACGGAAATTTCGTCGACCTCAGGGAGGTCAATCGGGCGCTGCAAAGCCTGCCGGAAGAGCTGAAAACAAACCGCCCGTATTACCGCACCATCCAGGGCGTGCGTTTGGAGATTGCCCGGCACAGGTCATGAGCCGCAGTGGCCCTGAAACCGCTTCGGCAACATCCGCACAAGAGACACGGAATTCTTCTTCGAAAGCTGAGAATGGGTGATTGGGGGGGGCAAGGCGCGATGTACAGCGCGGCGACGCCGCCGCGGCGCGGGTACGAAACCGCGGCTGCTGCGTGGTGCCGACCGGCCGCTTATCAGCTTTCGCCTTGACGTTCCTCGCCCTGGCCATTGCGGGCTGCAGCTACAAGCCGACGGTGCCGCCGTCTCAGGGCCACATCAACGCCGAACAGTTTCCGCCCAAGGCCGCCAGCGAGAAGATCATGCCGCCGGTCACGGTGAGCCAATTCGTGCCCCCGCCCAAACCGCAGGTCAAGGTGCCCACCTACAGCGTCGTGGTGCAGGACGTGCCGGTAGAGAACTGCTGTTCGCGCTGTCGCGCGACACCAAGCAGAACATCGACGTCCACCCGGGCGTTCAGGGATTGATTACGCTCAACGCCATCGACGAGACCTTGCCGGCCATCCTGGAGCGCGTCAGCCAGCAGACCAACCTGCGCTACCGGACCGAGGGTCGGACCATTATCGTGGTGCCGGACACGCCCTACTTCAGGACTTACCGGATTAATTACGTGAACATGAGCCGCGATACCAATTCCAGCATCGGCGTGAGCGGGGAAATCTCCGGTTCGTCGGTTGGTGGCGCCGCTGGCCAGTCGGGCGGCGGGCAAGGCACAAGCGGCTCGTCGAATACCAAGGTCGAAACAAAGTCGAACAACAATTTCTGGGAGGTCTTGCGGCAGAACATTGAGTCCATCCTGGCGGCCAGCAAGGCATTGTCCCAGAGTGCCGATCAGCGAGCGGCACGTGCCGAAGCCGAACAGGCCGCCCGCGAGGAACGCATCGCCCAGGCGGACGCAGTGTCGCGCGCCGGACCCAATGCCGCCTCGCTGTTCAGCGCGGCCTTCGGACCGAGCCCCAGCGCGACCTCCGATAGCAGGAACGACATCGTCGTCAATGCCGTCACGGGAACCGTCACCGTGCTCGGCAACGAAAAGCAGCATGCTTTGATTCAACAGTACCTGGACAGCGTCAGTTCGGCGTCGCAGCGCCAAGTGCTGATCGAAGCCACCATCGTGGAGGTAAAGCTCTCCAACAACTATCAAGCCGGCGTGGACTGGAGCAGGATCGCCTCCGGTACCGGATTCACCTTCCAACAACAGTTGCTCGGCACCAGCCTGGGCACCCCGCCGCGCATGGTTGTAGGTTATACCAATCCCACCTCGGAACTCGGCAACATCGCTGCATCGCTGCGCCTGCTGGAAGAATTCGGCAATACCCGCGTGCTGTCAAGTCCGAAACTGATGGCAATGAACAACCAGACCGCGCTGCTGAAGGTCGTCGACAACGTCGTGTACTTCAACATCGAGTCGGAAACCACGTCCACCGCCAACGTTGCTGCGATCACCACCTTCACCTCGACGGCAAAGACGGTTCCGGTGGGCCTGGTGATGAGTGTGCTGCCGCAGGTCACCGAGTCGGGAACGGTAAATCTGACGGTGCGGCCGACAATCTCGCGGGTTAACCGGTTCGTGCGCGATCCCAATCCTTCGCTGCAACTCGACAGCAGCGGCAATCCGCTGCCGAATCCGATAGAAAACCTGATTCCGGAAATCCAGGTGCGCGAAATGGAGTCGGTACTGCAGGCCGGCAGCGGCCAGACTATTATCCTTGGCGGGCTGATGCAGGACGATACACGGCGCGACCGCGATGCCGTGCCCGGCCTGGGGCGGCTGCCCTCCCCGGTAGGCGATGCCTTCAGTTTCCGCGACGAAGCGGTAAGTAAGACCGAGCTGGTGATCTTCCTCAAGCCGACGGTGATCCACAATCCGTCACTGGACAGCGACGAGCTGAAGTTCTTCCAGCGTTTTCTCCCGGATATGGACAAGACCGGCAAGAACCCATGAGCCTCCTGCTGCAAGCTCTGCAGAAGGCCTCCAAGTCCCGCGAACACGGCGAGGGGGAACCGGGATCAGCATCCGGTGCGGCGGATCAACTAGCCCTTGAGCCGATCGCGTCCGAACCGTTGCTGCGTGACGAGATGCCGAACCATTCACCGACGCCGGCGCAAGCGGCCACGGTGGTACAGGCGAGCCGCCTGCCGCCGTTCGATCCGATCGGCTATGCGCGCGATCATTACATGATCGTTTTTATCGGTGCAGCCGTCCTGGTCGCAATCATTTACGGCAGCTACGTCTACATTCAGGTCTCGAACCCCGGGCTGCTTCGCTCAGCGCCGGGGCCGATGACGGCCCCGCTCGCTGCGGCACCGGCGTCGCCTGCGCCCGCGCTACCCGCCAGTCCACCGGATACGGCGGCAAAGATCTCCGGGATGCCCGCCAATACGCTACCAACAGCGGCGGTGTCAGGGTCCGCGCCGTCGATGGTCGACGATTCGAAGACCATGGTGCAGGCTGGCACGGTCGCAACGGAACCTGCGCGGACCGCAACGCTGCGCCCACGACGTGCCGCCAAGGCCGCGCAGGCAATGGTAGCGTCGGAAACAGGGATCGTGTCCTTGGCCGATCCGCCGGTCGAAACCGTGGTGATCAAGACCGATGAAGCCAAGGGCATATCCGTGCGCCGCCAGCCTGCCACGCTGGTTCCGGTGGATCCGACACTGATGCAGGCCTACGAAGCGCTGCAACAAGGCGATCTGGCGCTGGCGCACCGTCTTTACCAGCAAGCCCTGGAGGCCGAGCCGAGAAGCATCGACGCACTGCTGGGCCTGGGCGCCATCGCCTGGAAGGAGGGCCGGATCGAGGAAGCGGGCCAACGCTACCAGCGGGTATTGGAACTGGAGCCGCGCAACGCCTATGCCCAGGCTGGTCTGATCGCAATCATCGGCGGCGCCGACCCGCAGGCAAGCGAATCCCGGCTCAGGCTATTGATCGCCCGCGAACCCTCTGCCTTTCTCTATTTCACACTCGGCAACCTTTACGCCGACCAGGGCCAGTGGCCGGGAGCGGAACAGGCCTACTTCCAGGCTTTTCAACTGCAACCGGACAACCCCGATTACGCATTCAATCTCGCCGTCGGCCTCGAACACATCGGACAGTTTCGACCCGCGCTCGATTACTACCGCAAGGCGCTCGATCTGTCCTTCCGCAAGGGCCGCGCCAACTTCGACCAAAATCTCGTCATCAAGCGCGTTGGCCAGCTCTCAGCCCGCGTAGAGTAGTGGCGAGGTAGCGCAACCATGGCCGAACAGCGCAAAAAGCTTCGCTTGGGCGAACTGCTGGTTCAGCAGGGTCTGATCTCCCAGGATCAATTGCGCATCGCGCTCACCGAGCAGAAATCCCAGAACATTCCGATCGGCCGGCTGCTGGTGCGGCTGGGCTTCGTCACCGAGGCTGTGATTCGCGACATCATGGCGCGGACCATCGGCCAGGAGAGCATCGATCTGTCGCAAGTGCTGGTGGATGCGGAAGCGCTCAAGCTGGTACCTCAGGACTTCGCCCGCCGTCACCGGCTGCTACCGATCGCTTTCGATGCGGAACAAAACGTGATGGTGGTGGCCATCACTGAGGTATTCAACGTGGTGGCGCTCGACCAGTTGCGAGCCACCCTCGGCCACAATATTCAGATGAAGACGGTGCTCGCGGGCCAGGCCCAGCTCGACGAGTTCATCGACCAGTTCTACGGCCACGAGTTGTCGGTCGACGGCATCCTGCGTGAGATCGAGACCGGCGAAATCGACTACCAGAGCATTCAGGCGGTCGGCGACGAGTACACACAGCCTATCGTGCGGCTGGTCGGTGCGTTGTTGGTGGACGCGGTCAAGCGCGGCTCGTCCGACATCCATTTCGAGCCGGAATTCGCATTCCTGCGCATCCGCTACCGCATCGACGGCGTGCTCGAGCAGATCCGCAGCCTTCACAAGAACTACTGGCCGGGGATTGCGGTGCGGCTCAAGGTCATCAGCGGTATGAACATCGCCGAGACCCGCGCACCACAGGACGGACGGCTTTCGCTCAACCTCAACGGCCGGCCTGTGGACTTCCGGGTTTCCTCGCAACCCACAATCTGGGGCGAAAACATCGTGCTGCGCGTGCTCGACCGTGAGAAATCGATCATCAGTCTCGAGCAGATGGGCTTGCCGAAGTCGGTCATGGCGAAGCTGAATTTGATGCTGGCCAGGCCGGAAGGCATTCTGGTGCTGACAGGTCCGACCGGCAGCGGCAAGACCACAACGCTGTATTCCATGCTCGCCAAACTCAATGTCGAGTCAGTGAATATCATGACCCTCGAGGATCCGGTCGAGTACCCGGTGGCGATGATGCGCCAGACCTCGGTGAACGAAACTGCAAAAATGGATTTCGGCAACGGCATCCGCTCGATCATGCGCCAGGACCCGGACATCATCCTGGTCGGGGAAATCCGCGACCGCGACACCGCGGAAATGGCGTTCCGGGCAGCAATGACCGGCCACCAGGTGTTCACCACGCTGCACACCAATTCGGCGCTGGGAACCTTCCCGCGTCTGCTCGACATCGGCATCCCGCCGGACATCATGGCCGGCAACATCATCGGCATCATTGCGCAGCGACTGGTGCGCCTGCTGTGCAAACATTGCAAGGAAGCTTACACGCCGTCGCTGGAGGAGCGACAACTGCTCGGCGGGGACCTGGACAGCGGAGCCAAGATCTTCCGCCCGGTCGGCTGCGACCGCTGCAATCACCGTGGCTACCGGGGCCGCACTGCGATCCTGGAGATACTGCATATGGACAGCGACATGGACGAACTGGTCGCGCGCCGGGCGACGCCGCGTGAACTGCGCGAGGCGGCCAGCGCCAAAAATTTCCGCTCGCTCGCCGACGAGGGCGTACAGAGGGTAGCAGAAGGGGCCACCAGCCTGGCGGAAGTGGCCCGCGCCATCGACCTTACCGGGCGGGTGCACTGACATGCCAAGGACTATTGCTGCATTGGCCACGCACAAACCCGTATTCCGATATCCCGACGTGACATCCTGACCCTCATGGCGGCATTCGAATATAAAGCGGTAGACAAGTCGGGGCGTACCGCCCGCGGCAAGCTCGACGCTGCCAACGAGATCGACCTCGAACTGAGACTCAGGAAGATGGGGCTCGACCTCATCACCACCCGCCTGCTGCGCAGCCACAGCCCTACCCTGGCGAGCGGCAACATCACACGTCAGGATCTGATCACATTCTGCTTCGACCTGGAGCAGATCTCCCGAGCTGGAATTCCGATTCTCGAAGGACTTCGGGACCTTCGGGACGGCATGGAGAACCCGCGCTTCCGCGAGGTCCTGACCTCGGTAATCGAAGACATTGAAGGCGGCAAGACCATGTCGCAGGCGCTCGGCGCATTCCCGCATGTTTTCAATTCCGTATTCATCAGCCTGGTTCGCGCCGGCGAAATTTCCGGCACGCTGACCGAAGTGTTCGAGAACCTCGGTGGCACGCTGAAATGGCAAGATGAACTGATCTCGCAGACACGCCGACTGCTTGTCTATCCGGCATTGGTTTTCGTCGTTGTCCTCTGCGTGATGCTGTTCCTCCTGCTCTATCTGGTTCCGCAGGTCACAGCTCTCATGAAAACCATGGGGCTCGTGCTGCCGATTCAGACCCGGGTACTGATCTGGCTGTCCGATATTACCGCGACTTTCTGGCCGGTCTTGATAGTGCTCCCGGTGATCGTCGCCGCGGGAATCAATTTCATGGTACGAACCAATACGCGCGCGCGCTATCTATGGGACTACGCGATCTTGCGCCTGCCGGTGACAGGAGTCATTCTGCAAAAGATCATTCTTGCCCGCTTCGCCAATTTCTTTGCGCTGATGTACCGCTCCGGCATCACTATCCTGGACGCAGTGAAAACCAGCGAGGATATCGTCGCCAACCGCGTGATTGCGGAGGGCCTGCAACGTGCCGGACAGCAGATCAACGCCGGTGAAAGCCTGCCGGAAGCTTTCGCCAATCTCGGATTGTTTCCGCCTCTGGTGATTCGCATGCTCAGGGTTGGGGAAAGCACGGGCGCACTCGACGTGGCGCTGATGAACATCACTTACTTCTACAATCGCGACGTGCGCGAGTCTGTAGACAAAGCGCTCAAGCTGCTCGAGCCGATGCTGACGCTTGTTCTGGGTGGAATGCTCGCTCTGGTCTTGTTCTCAGTTCTGACGCCGATATACGATATCATCGGCAAGCTCCAGTTTTGACAATGGCCGTCAAACTTCTACTTTGTGTGTCCGCCGATCAAGCCACGGCCGCTTTGTGGCAGGGGCGCAGTCTTTCCGGCTGCAGGCGTTTCATCAATGATGAAAACGGGTGGATTGCATTCAGCAATTTCCTCCGCGCTGGTCGGGGCATACCGATACACATCATGGTGGACTCGGTAGACGAGGACTACCGTTTTGAGTCGTTACCGCACGCCAGGGGCGGCGACCGCGCTGAAATGGTCGGCCGGAAACTGAAGCAACTGTATCGCGGTACGTCCTACTCCTCTGCGTCGCTGCAGGAACGCGGCGCCGGCAAGCGCAAAGACGACCGCTACCTGTTCGCTGCGCTCACCGATCCCGAACTGTTGAGTCCCTGGTTGCGCGCCATAGATTTCAACGGCGTGCCTGTCGCCGGAGTCTATCCGCTGCCGATGGTGACCACTTCGCTCATCGAGCGCTTGCGGTTGAAGCACACCAATCTGCTGATCGTCACCAAGAACACCGCGGGCGTGAGGCAGACATTTTTCAAGAACCTCAAGTTCCGCATAAGTCGCCTGACGCCGTTAGGCGATGCAACCGGGATCGCCGACCAATACTATGCGGACGAAGTCAGCAACACGCGGATGTATCTGGATGCGCTCACGGTTACCCATGTAGACGACACGCTGCAGGTGGTGATTCTCGACCAGGACGACTCGCTTGCGGGCCTGCCAGCGGCGATTGCGCGCGGTCGTCCGAATATGCGGAGTGACTTGCTTGCCCGCGCGGACATCGTGTCCAGGTTCGGCATCGCGGCTACGGAACTCGACGCATCGGCCGACGCACTGCATCTTCATCTCCTGGGCGAAAAGAAGCCTGCAATCAATTTTGCACCGACCCAGGTCACGGGCGGTTTCCAGCGTTACCTGGGACGGCGCTGGTTGTATGCCGCCTCGGCTGCAACGGCGGCAGTCGCAGTACTTTGGAGCGGCGTCAACGCATTCGAGGTGTTGCGATTGCAGGACGAGATGGTGGACCTGCGCCGGCAGACGCAGGAGTTCCATGCCAAGTACCAGCAAGTGACCGCGGAGTTTCCGCAGGCGCCTATCGCCGCCGACAACCTGCGCCACACTGTCGAAATGGCCCAGCAGTTCAGGGGCAGCGTGCGTACGCCGGAGTCGATGTTCCTGGTGATCAGCCGCGCACTTGATGCTACGCCCCAGATTGAACTCTCTCGAATCGCATGGCATTACGGCAAGGGCCCCGGAACCGGTGCCGAGCCTGCCCAGCCGGGAGCAAGCGACCAACCCCCGCTGGACCCGGGGACGCTGGTGCAAACCGGGGTGCTGCGTGGCGAAGTCACGCCTTTTGACGGCGACTACAAGGCAGCGATGCGGTTCATCAGCGCCTTTGCCACCCGGCTCGCGGCCGACGACAAAGTGGCTGAAGTCCGGACCTTGCAGTTGCCGCTCAATGTGAGCTCGGATACGGGCTTGAGTGGAAGCACTAATACGTCCAGCGAAAGAGGGAGCGCCCAGTTCGAAATTGCCATCGTCTTCAAGGCCGGGGTGTAAGAGTCAATGAAGCTTGCCGCCAAAGATCTTGCCGAGATGAAACTGCCGTTTCTGGTGCTCGTGGTGGTCATCGCCACCTCTTTCTTGCTGGTGAGATTCTCCGCCGACAAGCGCGTGCAGACTGAAATGCAGCATCGCATTCAGTCCACCGCCTTGCAGGACGCCCGCAGCCGCTACCAGCGTTCAGGCGAGGAACGCGAAACCATCCTGCGCTACCTTCCCGCTTACCAGCAACTCGAGAATCAGGGATTCGTCGGCACAGAACAGCGGATCAACTGGCTTGAGGGCCTGCGCATAGCCAACACACAGGCCGGATTGTTCGGCGTGGCTTATCAACTGGATGCTCAAAAGCCTTTCCCACCGATCGGCCAAGGCAACCCGATGTTATCGCACCTGCACAACTCACAGATGAAGCTGTCTTTCGGACTGGTTCATGAAGGCGATCTCTTGCGATTCATTCAAGCTCTTGCTACACAGCAGACCGGGATTTTCATTCTCACCCGCTGCGCGCTCGACCGCGTAGCACGCAGCGATTCACCCGCACCCAGGCAGGCTAACCTGGCCGCGCAATGCGACCTGTCCTGGTTGACGGTCGATCCCGAAAAGGGGAAGTCGTGACGCGGGGTCCGCGAATTCTTCTGGTCGTTGCCGCGATGCTGCCCTGGTGTGCGACGCATTCTGCAGAGCCTTGGGGACGGCTTTTTTTCACGCCGTCGCAGCGCGCCGCGCTCGATGCCGGCAAGCAGGTGAGCAAACCTACCGTGCGCGCCGTCGCACCTCGCGCGCCGCGGGCGGTGATGTTGAACGGTGTAGTGACCCGCAGCGACGGCGAGAGTGCGGTCTGGATCAACGGACATGAAGCGGGCGGCAAGTCCGTCTCAGGGGTAAGTGCTTCGACCTTCGCGACCGACCCGACGTCAGCTCAAATGAGGGTCGGTGGCGGCCAAAAGTCGGTGCGAATGCGCGTTGGCCAGCATTTGGACCCGGTAAGCGGCAAGGTCCTGGAACCCTACGAATTGCCGGCTCCACGTGCAACAGTGGAAGGTCGCTCGCCAAAGAAAGCGGCGCGCGAGGATGAACCGCCGGCAGTGGGCCGCCCGGATAAGACGAGTGCGGCCGACGACGACGAGCCGTCCAACGAATGAGCTTCCTTGAAAGCAGTCGAGCGCCGGCGGAATCACGCAGGACTCGATGCAATTCGTTCGTGCACGCTGCCGCTCGGAAACAGCGCGGCCTAGCCCTGCTTGTCGTCCTTCTTATAGCGATGGGCTTGCTGGCCGGTATGCTGGCGATCGGCTTCGCGGGCGATCTCATACGCAAGAATCAGAGACAGCAGAAAACAACGGATGCGCTGGCCCAAGCCAGGGAAGTGCTGGTCGGCCGGGCGGTCAGCGACGATAACCGCCCCGGTTCCCTGCCGTGCCCGGACACCGATGACGACGGCACCGCAGAGTTGTTTTCCGGGTCCAGCTGCCCGTCCTATATCGGTCGGCTTCCCTGGAGAACCCTTGGATTGCCCGAGCCACTCGATTCGGACTCGGAGCGGCTATGGTACATGCTGTCATCGCGATTTCGCGACAATGCGGCGATCGAACCTCTCAATACCGATACCCTGGGCAATATTTCGGTGTACTCCGGGAATGGTTCCACGCTGCTCACGACGCAGGCGGTCGCCGTAGTCTTTGCGCCCGGCGGTCCAATCGGTGGTCAGGCTCGCAGTTCGACGCTGACTGCGATCTGTCCACTCGGGGGTATGACCGTCGCGCAGTCGCTCTGCGTATCGAATTACCTCGAAACGGCCTCCGGCATCAATAACGCGACCGCATCGGGACCCTATATCTCCGCTACACCAACCTCCAGTTTCAATGATCGCCTGCTGGTCATCACTACTGCCGAATTGATGACGCCGGTGGAAAAGCGAGCCGCGACCGAGATCCTCGCCCTGCTGCAGGCGTACCGATCTTCCATAGGATGCAACTGCTATCCATGGGCGGACAATTGGGATGGCACGAGCAATTACGGCACGACCCGCGGCAGGGTTCCGTTGGACGACGCAGATCCGAACTGGATCGACGCCGGCGTGACAATCCCGGCCTGGCTGACCAACAACGACTGGTGGCAGGTGTTCTACTACGCGATCGCCCCGATGGAATCGGAGGATCACGATTGGGGCTGGCTCACCGTGGACGGTGTATCCGGAAATAAATTGGTACTGATCACGACCGGCCCGGCGAGCGCGAGCCGTTTCAATAATGACATCTGGTCAGCTTACCTCGAGGATAGCCAAAACAGCGACCACGACGACAACACTTTCGTCACGCCCACAGCAACCGTCTATGCCCGTGACCGCATCTATGTCATCCCATAACGGCCGGTTCCACAGGCGCATGGCGCGGGGCTTCAGCTTGATCGAGGTGGCAATCGCCGTTTTTGTCATAACGCTGCTGCTTGGTGGCATTCTGGTACCACTCGCTACGCAGGTGGAACTGAGGAAGATTTCCGAAACCCAAAAGGCACTGGATCAAATCAGGGATGCCCTGCTGGGATTTGCCCTGGCCAACGGCTATCTGCCCTGCCCGGACAAGACAACCGCGGCAGGCGCCGGAACCGAGAACGACGGTCAGGAGGACGTGAGCTTGGGCATTTGCGTTGTGGGCGAAGGGAATCTGCCATGGGTGACCCTGGGCACGGCGAATGCCGATATCTGGGGAAACCGATTTCGATACGCGGTACATCTATCATTCGCCCGCAGGAGTCCCGCCATCCCGGGCCCGTTCACATTGATAACTACCAGCAACCTACGGGCGTGCACCACCACTGCCTGCACCTCGCTTCTCACCTCGAGTGCAGATGGACCGCCTGCCGTCATTCTCTCGCACGGCAAGAATGGTTTCGGCGCGAGGAATGCGACGACGAATGCCGCCAACCCTGCGCCGGTAAGCGCAGACGAGCTTGAAAACACGGATGGTGACACGACCTTCGTAAGTCGTGCACAAAGCGCCACAGGCTCCGGTGCCGGAGAATTCGACGACGTCGTGACCTGGATTCCGCGAAGTGTCCTGCTCAATCGAATGGTGGCGGCAGGCAAACTGCCGTAGCGTCTACGCTGCGGCTGCCGGTCGCCGTGAGGGGGCCAGCGTAATACACACTTTTCCTTGCTGGTTGCTGGTCAGCGTGACTTCGTAACCCTGATCACTGGCGAAGCGGGCGACCTGGTAAAGTCCGACGCCGAGGCCCGTATTTGACTGCACCGGAGCAGCAAACAACTGTCGCACAAGCGCAATCGGAACCGGCTGGCCGCCATCACATACGGAAAGATGAAAGCCTTCGTCCCACTGCAGCTTGGCGACGATGTGCAGCGTGTTTTCCACCTTGCGCTTCTCAAGCGCGTTCTGCAGCAGATTCGCGGCCGCTGTATCGAACAGGTCCGCCGGCAGCACCGCGCCCGCGGGAAACCCGCCGCCCTCAAACTCAACGCGCTCGTGAGCATGACGCTGCTTCAGTGCCTCCCACCACTGCAGGGCAGGGGTAGCATCATTTCCGATCGGCGGATTGGTGTTGAGCTTGTCAAGCGTGATCTGCAGGCGCTGCGTTATTTGCGGTAATTGGCGCTGCATCAGCAGGCGTAGTGCGTCCGAATCGCCTTCATTACTGGTCTCGGCAGCGCCGCAAAGGGACCGCAGCGTTTGCAGCAGGTTTTTCACGTCGTGGGTGAGGCGTGAACCGGTCTCGTAAATTGCCTGGACGTAGGCATTGCGCCGCTGCTCCTGCTCGCGCATCTTGGCGTTGTAGTAGTCGCTGAGCAGGCGCGCCAGCAGGCGCATATGCAGCATCAGCGCGGGACTGGGCGAAGAGCGCGTGTAAAACGATACCATCAGGTCGCCGAATGTGAACGCGGTCGGGTACTTGGTCGCATCGCCCGCATTGCCGGCGGACTCCCGCGACTGCCAGCGAATCCCCGACAGCCACGGCAGTTCCGACATCTCGTGCGCGGCCACGATTACAAATTTGTCTGGGTCCCGCTCGCGGTCGGCAAGCGCGGCAAGGCTGTGCATCCAGCGCTCGAAGGGCAGGCCGATGTTGAGGAAATAACGGGTCAGCAACTGGCCGATGCCCGCGAAGCCAGCGCGCGGATCCCACAACAGTGACAACACCACCAGCAGGCCCGCAATCACCATCAGCGCCTGCGCCAGCGCGATCACGTAATTTCCGTGGCTGACCTCCTTGATGACAAAAGCGCCAAGCACCAGCACTACCACCATCAGGAACAGCAACAGGCTGTAAAACAGATCGACCGAATAAGGAGAAGCGGCCTGCTGCTTCCCGGTGCGCACGAAGAAAATTCCTGCAGCCGGGATAGCCAGCCCATAGCGCACGACGGCCACCAGTGCCTGAGGGAACTGCTGGTCCGGGAACAGATGTGGCACCACCCAAGTAAGCAGGATCGAGAGCAGGTAAACCGCCGCCAGCAGAGAGACAATGCGCTGACCGAGATTCTTGATTCCCGGTACGTTGCCGCCGATCAGTGAGAACAACACCGCGATCCACAGCGCCATCAGCCACCAGCTGCCGGCAGCGATCAGCAGCACCGCCGCACCGATTATCAGCAAAACCTGCCCGGCGATCAGTTTCTGCTCGCCGCGCCAGAGCGGCTGCCAAAGCAGGAAAAAGCCGAAGTGGGAAAGCATCAGCGCCTGGGCCAGCGGGTCGGCGAGGTCGAGAATAAGCGCGCCATGCAGGGCAAGCAAAGCCAGCGACAGCCAATGTTGCTGCCGCAGCGCCGCAGTGGCGCGCGCGACCACACTACCGGAGTTGATTTCCATCGCCATTTCGTGACAACCTCAGCGCCGCCCGCGCTAATGAGTATGGAACCATGAACCACGCCACCGCAGCCACTTACATGCCGTCCCGCCGCAACGCACGACGCATCGGTGCAATCGCCCGTTATACCGTGCTCGAAGCCTGGCGCAACCGCCTGATCGTGCTGGTCGTGCTCGCGGTAGCGCTGTTGACGCTGCTCAGCCTGTTCGCCCGCGAACTCGCGGTCACCGAAAGCGGACGGCTTCAGACCGCGATTCTTGCAGCTACTTTGCGGGTTGCCAGCGTGTTCCTGGTGGCCCTCTACATTCTCAACGGCATCACGCGCGAATTCAACGACAAAGTCCTGGAACTCATGCTATCGCTGGATCTGCCGCGCCCGGGCTACCTGATGGGCAAGTTTCTCGGCTTTGCAATCGTGGCGCTGGCCGTCGCGGCGATCGTTACCGTGCCCGTCGCGATGCTCGCTCCCATCCATGCAGCGCTGGCGTGGGGATGCTCGCTGGCGCTGGAACTGCTGATCATTGCCGCACTGTGTGTGTTCTGTATCACCACGTTCACGCAACTGTTGCCGGCCGCCGCTTTCGTGACGGCATTTTACCTGCTCGCCCGTTCCATTTCCGCGATTCAATTGATGAGCGCCTCCACCCTGCTCGGGGTCGACGGATTTGGACAGAGGGCGAGCGCCATGCTCGCCGATGCCCTTGCGATCGCGCTGCCGCGCATGGACGCATTTACCCAGACCGCCTGGCTGGTGAACGACGCCGGCGCCCAGCCGGCGCTGCTCAACATATTGCTGCAGACCACGGCGTACGTGGGTCTGCTGCTTGCGGCGGCGATGTTCGATTTCTACCGCAAGAATTTCTGATTCTCCATGGCTGAACGCGCAATCTCGACCGTTCCAGGCATGGTGCTAATGTTCCTTGCCGCGGCGCTCGTCTCACAGCTTGCGCTCAAGGCGCTGGAGTCACGCCCCGACGCCAAGGGCGCGGACCTTCCCCAGGCTCCTCCTATCGCGGCACTGCGGTTGGCATCCCTTGGCGAGCCGATCGCAGCCGCCAATCTGCTGTCACTGTATTTACAAGCTTTCGACACCCAGCCAGGCATCAGCATTCCGTTCAAGGATCTCGACTACGACCGGGTGGAAGGCTGGTTAATCCGGATTCTGGAACTCGATCCTCCGGGGCAGTACCCGTTGCTGATGGCATCGCAGATCTATTCGCAAGTTCCGGATGAGAAAAAGCAGCGGCAAATGCTCGATCTGGCGTATCGCCAGTATCTGCTCGACCCGAACCAGCGCTGGCGCTGGCTCGCGCACGCGGCGATCATGGCCAAGCATCGCCTCCACGACCTCGGGCTCGCGTTGCGCTATGCACGCGCCATCAACCAGCATGCCACCTCGGCAGAGGTTCCCAATTGGGCCAGGCAGATGCACATTTTCGTGCTGGAGGACATGGGCGAATATGAGACCGCCAAGATCCTTCTGGGAGGTCTGCTGGCAAGCGGCGCGATCACCGACCCGCACGAGGCCCATTTCCTGACCCAGCGCCTGAATGCCCTCCAAGCTGCTGAAAAATCGTCATCAGCGTCGAAAAGATGACGCCCGACTGTCACACCACCCCATGTTCCGAGGTTCTCCCGGAACCAGTACAGTGTCATATCTCCATAATTTATTTAGTTTAAACCATAATTTGCGTTATGCCAGCGCATTCAGGTCCTTGATTCCTAACAAACGACTGCGATTTGATGTATTCCGCAGGGAACAATCCTAACTTATTGTATATATTGCAATTGTCCATTGAATTGCACATTTGGCACGATTCTGGCGAGATCAGGCTCAACATAATGCTGCACCGACGGAGGTCCACGATCATGAACCGTAAAAAAAATCAGGGTTTCACTCTCATCGAAATCGCCATCGTGCTGGTCATCATCGGCCTGCTTCTCGGTGGCATTCTGAAGGGCCAGGAACTCATCACCAGTGCGCGCGTCCGCAACCTGATCGCCCAGCAGGATGGGGTAAAGGCAGCGTTTTTCGGATTCCAGGATCGCTTCCGCGCTTTGCCCGGGGACTACACCGCGGCTACAACAAATATTGCGAACGTAACGGGTGGTGGCGCTTGTGGTCTGGCCACCAGTTTTGGCAACGGTAATGGCAATGGACGCATCGAAACTGCGGCAGGAGGCCTATATGAGAATGTGCTCGCATGGGAGCAACTTTCCAAGGCAGGATTCATTACCGGCACGTACACCTGCGCGACGACCGAAAGCCCTACAACCTCTCCGGTGAATCCTTACGGCGTCTACATGGAGTTGGTGTTCGATGGCCTTTACGGGGCCGGCACGGCGGCCGCGCCTGCGCCCTTGCGCCACAACGTCAAGTCCGGCAGCCAAGTGCCCGTGGACATCATCGCTGAAATGGACCGCAAGATCGACGACGGCGCCCCCAATACCGGTGGCTTTCAGTTCTCCCGTTACCAGGGCAACGGCGCTGCGGCACCGACCGACGGCGCCGTCGCTCAGCCGGCTTGCACCAGCTTGACGACTGCGGCCGGCGTTTGGAATGCCACCAATGGCAGCACCAACTGCGGCGGCGCCAGCCTGCTGTAGGGGAATACTCAAGATTGTGTTTCGCCGCGAACAAGCCCGCCGGGTGGCGGGCTTGTTTGTTCTCCAAACCTGTATCCCAAGAGAACGCAACCATCGTCCGGCATGACACATTGCCGACATTCGGTACTGGCGGACATTCGGCATTGCAATACAAGATTGGCGTACTTTGAGCAGCCCCGGCGAGGCGATGATTCAGATCAAGACAAACGGATTTACGCTCATCGAGATTGCCATCGTGCTGGTCATAGTCGGGCTGCTCCTGGGTGGAACTCTTAAGAGCATGGAATTGATAGCCAGCGCCCGGGTCCGCGAATTTATTTCGCAACAAGACGGGATCAAGGTCGCCTTCCTTGGCTTCGAAGAGCGGTTCCGCGCCATGCCGGGCGATTACTCCCGTGCCACGACAAACATCGCCGGCACCACCCAGAACGGCAATGGCAATGGGCAGATCGAAGGGACTACAACCCCGATCGAGTCCATTCTGGTTTGGGAACACTTGTCACGCGCGGGTTTCCTGACGAGGACCTACACCTACAGTGCAACGGAGTCCGCCTCGACCGGTCCGGGCAATCGCTACGGCGTCAACCAACAGATCGTATATGACGGCGTCTATGGTACCGGCACAACTGCTGCGCCCTTGGCAAATCGGCACAACATCAAGACCGGCAGCCAAGTGCCGGTGGCGATTGTCGCCGAGGTGGACCGCAAGACAGATGACGGCGCACCCTTCACCGGCGGATTCCAGTTTTCCACGTATCGGGGCAATGGCGTGGCCAACCCTGCCCTGACCGGCCCCAACTCTTGCATTGTTGGTGTCGGCCCGTCCGCGACCTGGGCGGTGAGCAGCGACCAGCCCAACTGCGGCGGCGCCAGCCTGCTGTAAAGGCGGCCAGAAATACTGGTCAGGGAGCGCCCGCATCATGCGGACGATCTCCATTGCCCTCAACCCTGCATCAGAAACATGTCTGCGACTTCAAGGTCTTCCTGCCTTCCGCGCAGCACCACCACGTCGCCCACGGTAAGCCGGGTCTCCGGATCCGGAGTCGAACTGCGGATATTGCGGCGGCGGATCGCGTTCACCTCGACGTTCAGCCGGGGCAGATTGAGTTCCTTCAAGGTCTTTCCCACCGCCGCCGATCCCGGCGGCAGCACCACCGAGTGCAGCCGCGGTTGCAGCCTGTCGCCGTCAGTGCCGACTTCGTCGGTGACTCCACGGTAAAAGCCGCGGAAAAGCCCGTAACGCTGTTCGCGCATCTGGCGTATGCGCCGGAGCACGCGGTTGAGCGGCACGCCGAGCAGCATCAACGCCTGGGTCGCCAGCATCAGGCTGCCCTCGAGAATCTCCGCCACCACTTCGGCCGCGCCCGCTTCCTTGAGCTGATCTATGTCGCTGTCGTCCAGCGTGCGCACCACCACCGGCAGCCCCGGACGCAGTTCCTGCACCAGCGCCAGAATCTTGAGCGCCGAAGCTGTGTTCGCATAGGAGATTACCAGCGCGTTCGCCCGCAACAGGCCGGCCGCGACCAGCACTTCGCGACGCGCCGCATCGCCGAACACCACGCTCTCTCCCGCTGCCGCCGCCTCCCTGACCCGATGCGGATCGTAATCGAGCGCAATGAAACTCGCCTGTTCCTGATCGAGAAAGCGCGCAACGTTCTGGCCGCTGCGCCCATAGCCGCAGATGATGACGTGACGCTCTGTGGCCATGGTGCGGATGGCGATGTCATGCAGCGCCATGGCGCGGCTCATCCATTCGCCGGCGCTGAATCGCCTGACCAGATGCTCGCTGTGCTCGATGATGAACGGCGAAATCATCATCGACAGCACCAGCACCGCCAACGCGATCTGCACCATCGGCACCGGCACGAACCCAAGCGGCGCAGCCTGTGCCAGCAATACCAGGCCGAACTCGCCGGCGCCGGCCAGGGCAAACCCGGTGCGCAGCGCCACACCCGGATCGCTTCCGAACAGCCGGCTCAGTCCGGCGATGATCGCCGCCTTGCCGGCCACCACAAGGGCCAGCAACGCCACGACCCAGGACCATTCGGCGACCACCACGCCAACCTGAAGACGCATGCCGACCGTGACGAAAAACAAGCCCAGCAACACGTCGCGAAACGGCTTGATGTCGTCTTCGACCTGATAGCGATACTGAGTTTCGGAAATCAGCATGCCGGCGAGAAACGCTCCCAAAGCAAGCGATAGCCCGGCCAGTTCGGTAAGCCAGGCGAGGCCCAGCGTGATCAGCAGGACATTGAGCACGAACAGTTCGGAAGACTTCTGCCGTGCCACCAACGTGAACCATTGGCGCATAAATCTCTGTCCGACGGTCAGCAACACCAGCAGTACGAATCCGGCCTTGATCAATGCCACCACGAGCTCTTTCACCAGCGCTTCACCGCCCGTCCCCAGTACCGGAATTACGATCAGCAGCGGCACCACGGCGAGGTCCTGGAACAACAGGATGCCGATGATCTGGCGGCCATGAAGGGAACTAAGCTCCAGGCGCTCCGCCAGCATCTTGGCCAGGATGGCGGTGGAGGACATCGCGAAGACTCCGCCCAGTACCACACCCATGCGCCAGTCGTGGCCAAGAACGACGACTCCGGCAAAGCAAAGCACCAGTACCGCACCGACCTGCGCGGCACCTAGCCCGAATACCATGCGCCGCATGGTCACGAGCTTCGGAAGGCTGAACTCCAGCCCGATGCTGAACATCAGGAACACCACGCCGAATTCGGCCAGGTAGCGCGTTTCCCCGCTGTCGGGTACGAGTCCGAGTGCATGCGGTCCGATGACGATGCCGACCAGGAGATAACCCAGCAGGGCGGGCAATTTGAGAACCCGGAAGATCACCACCACAAGAACGGCGGCGGCGAGAAGTATCAGTACGAGTTCCAGAATTCCTTGGTTCACGGGCAGCGGAGTATCGCGGGACGTTGCGAAATGTTGCCGACGGATTGCTTCGTGAACTCTAACACAGGATTTTTGCGGCTCTCTGAGTTGCCGGCACAGGCGCCCGCTCGATGCCATGGGTTATACTCCATCACCATGACAGCACTGGGAAAGATCGCACCGGCGCAGGCGATCGCGCTGGGTCGACGGGTGCTCGAGATCGAGGCGCGCGCGGTGGTGAAGCTTTCGGAGCGACTCGATGACAGTTTCGTGCGCGCACTCGAAATCGTGCTCGGCTGCCGCGGCCGCGTCGTGGTGAGCGGAATCGGCAAGTCCGGCCACATCGCCCGCAAGATTGCATCCACCCTGGCGAGCACCGGTACACCCGCATTCTTCGTCCATCCCGCCGAGGCCAGCCACGGCGATCTCGGCATGGTTACGCGCGACGACGTGATGATCGCCCTGTCGAATTCGGGGGAGAGCGCCGAACTGCTGGTGATCGTTCCGTTGATCAAGCGCCAGGGCGCCCGGCTGATCGCCATCACCGGCAATCCGCGCTCTTCGCTGGCCGCCGAAGCCGACGTCCATCTCGACGCCAATGTCGCCGAGGAAGCCTGCCCGCTCGGGCTCGCGCCCACCGCCAGCACCACGGCGGCGCTCGCGCTTGGCGATGCGCTCGCTGTTGCGCTTCTGGAAGCGCGCGGATTCGGCGAGGAGGATTTTGCCCGCTCCCATCCCGGCGGCAACCTCGGCCGGCGCCTGCTCACCCATGTAGCGGATGTCATGCGCACCGGCGAGGCCATACCGCGCGTGCCGGATGGCGCATCGCTTTCCGAGGCCGTGCTGGAGATGTCCAGGAAGGGAATGGGTATGACTGCGATCGTGGATCGCGGCGATCGCATTATCGGCATTTTTACCGACGGCGACCTGCGACGTACGCTGGACAAACTCGGCGATCTGCGCAAACAGGGGGTACGTGAAGTCATGACCCCCAACCCGCGGACTATCCGGCCCAATCAGCTCGCCGTGGAAGCGGTGCAGCTCATGGAGGAGTACAAGATCACCCAGCTGCTTGCGGTGGATAGCGACATGCAGCTGGTCGGCGCGCTGAACATGCACGACCTGATGCGGGCAAAGGTCATATGAGTGCGTCCGCGCAGCGCTACGACCGGCGAGGACACTGAGCGGTGAACAAACGGCTGATCGCGCGCGCGCGCCGCATCCGTCTCGCGATTTTTGACGTCGACGGGGTGCTGACCGACGGCGCGCTGCATCTCGGCAAGCACGGCGAGCAAATCAAGACATTTAACATTCTCGACGGCCTCGGGCTGAAAATGCTGGCCGCAAGCGGTGTAGGATTGGCGCTGCTGTCCGGGCGCAAGTCCTCCGTCGTAGCGCTGCGCGCAAGGGAAACAGGCATCGCGCACGTGCTGCAAGGCAGCACCAACAAGCTGGAGACCTATCACGGCCTGCTGCGCAAGCTCAAACTGGCGGAAGAGGAAACTTCGTTCATGGGAGACGATCTGCCCGACCTGCCGGTGCTGCGCCGGTGCGGCCTGGCTTTCAGCGTGCCGGACGCGCCGCAGATCGTGCGCGGCCACGTTCACTATGTCACCCGAAATGCGGGGGGCCGCGGCGCGGTACGCGAAGCCTGCGAGTTCCTGATGCGCGCGCAGGGCACTCTGGAAAACCAAATGGCAACTTACCTGCGATGAACGACAGACTGGTCGCCTGGTCCCCGCTGATCCTGCTGGCACTGCTCGCGGCGCTGACGTTCTGGCTCGACCGCAAAGTCCAGCCTCCGGCGCGGCTGCCTGACGGCAGTACGCGCCATGACCCGGATTTTTACGTCGAGGGTTTCTCGGCGATGAAAATGAACCCGGACGGCACGCGCCGCTACGCCCTGTCGGCAAAACGCATGGTGCATTACCCGGACGACAACAGTACCCAACTGGAACTGCCGCGCCTGGTTTACTTCGATTACGAGCGCGCCCCTGTGACAGTGCGCTCCGACACCGCGGACGTGGCGCAGGGCGGGGACGAGGTGTTTTTCCACGGTGACGTTCAGGTGGCGCGCTCTGCCTACGCAACCAACGCCGAACTCGGCATGTTCACCAGCTTCCTGCATGTGATTCCCGACAAGGATCTGGCCAAAACCGACAAGCCGGTGAGATTGGTGGAAGGAAATTCCACGGCGAGCTCAGTTGGCTTAGAATTCGATAACAGGACCCGCCAGATCAAGCTCTTGTCGGAGGTCAAGGCCAGGTATGAAGCTCCCAAGCGCATTCAAAAGCGACCGGCGCGACCGTAGACTGGCGCGTGCGCTCGCCTGCGCGGCGCTGGCCTGCGCCATGATCGCGCCGCCCGCCGTGTGGGGCGAACGCGCCGACCGCGAAAAGCCGGTCAATCTGGAGGCCGATCGCGTGGATCTCGACGACGCCAAGAAGGAAGCGGTGTTCGAGGGCAACGTGACGCTCACGCAAGGTACGCTGCTGATCAAGGCCGACAAGATCATCGTCAAGCAGGATGCGGATGGTTTCCAGTACGGCATTGCCTACGGCAGCCCCGCCCACTTCCGGCAGAAGCGCGAAGGCTTCGACGATTTCATCGAAGGCTTTTCCGAACGTCTCGAATACGATGGCAAAGCCGACAAGGTGCAACTGTTCACCAATGCACGCATCCAGCGCGGCCGCGACGAAGTGCGCGGAGACTACATTGCCTACAACGCGATCACTGAGTTCTTCCAGGTCATCGGCGGAGGCAAGACGGTGGCCACCCCGGGCAATCCGCAGGGCCGGGTGCGCGCGGTGATCCAGCCCAAGCCCAAACCTGCCGCTCAGCCCGGAGCCGCCTCATCGGTCGAATTGGCGCCCTCCGACACGCTGCCGCCGGCGCAACGCTGACGTTGCGAGCGCTTCCTCCAGCGGCACGGGTCCCACCGACGCTTCGTTCATGAGTCAACTGCGCGCGGAGAGACTCAGTAAGCGCTACAAGGCGCGCACGGTGGTCAAGGACGTTTCACTGGACGTGTCCAGCGGCGAAGTGGTAGGACTGCTCGGCCCGAACGGCGCCGGCAAGACCACCTGTTTCTACATGATGGTCGGGCTGGTGGCGCTCGACGGGGGCGATCTTTTTCTCGACCGGCAGACGCTGACTCATACCCCGATCCATAGACGCGCGCGCATGGGGCTGTCCTACCTGCCGCAGGAGGCGTCCATCTTCCGCAAACTCACCGTTGCGGAGAACATCCGTGCCGTGCTTGAGCTGCGCGAACTCGAGGAAGACCAGATTCGCGAACAACTCGACTCGCTGTTGCACGACCTGCACATCGCGCACCTGCGCAACAGTCCCGCGCTCAGTCTTTCCGGCGGGGAGCGCCGCCGCGTCGAGATCGCCCGCGCGCTGGCCACCCAGCCGCGGTTCATTCTGCTGGACGAACCGTTCGCCGGCGTGGACCCAATCGCCGTGCTCGATATCCAGAAGATCATCCGCTTCCTCAAGGATCGCGAAATCGGCGTCCTGATCACGGATCACAACGTCCGCGAGACCCTGGGAATCTGCGATCGCGCCTATATCATCAACGACGGTTCGGTACTTGCGGCCGGCAAACCCGAGGAAATCGTTTATAATGAAAGCGTAAGAAAGGTTTATCTGGGCGAGCATTTCAGGTTGTAACAGCCGCCTGAAAGTCCGCCCATTCGCCACCTGCGCCTGCGGCACCCAGCCAATGAAGCACTCCCTGCAGCTCAAGCTGTCTCAGCACCTTACGCTCACGCCGCAGCTGCAGCAGTCCATCCGCCTTTTGCAGCTATCGACCCTGGAGCTCAATCAGGAAATCGATACCTTCCTGCAGGAAAATCCACTGCTCGAGCGTGACGAGGAGGAAGAGGAAGCTGCAACCGCCCCGATCAATGGCGCCCTGCCGGCAACATCGCCTGCGCCCGCCGAGTCCGTGCCGGCACCGGCGGAGACCGGGTCTTCGGACGAGCGCGTCACGCCCGAAGGCGAATGGTCCGTCGACGACGGCTACGGGTCTTTCAGCGGCCAGGATGCCGACGACGAGTCCGACCCGCCCCAGATTGCCGCGGAGCCGGCCAAGTTGCGGGACCATCTGTTCGGCCAGATCAATATCATGCAGATGCCGGACCGTGACAAGCGCATCGTCGCGTATCTGATCGACAATCTCGACGATGATGGTTTCATGACCCAGGATCTCGCCGAGCTAGCGGCGCTGTTGCCGCCGGAGTTGGAGATCGGCGCGGAAGACCTGACCATCGCGCTGAAATACCTGCAAAGCCTGGATCCGCCGGGCGTCGGCGCGCGCTCCCTTGGCGAATCCCTGTCGTTGCAGCTGGAAGCACTTCCCGAGGACACGCCGTATCGCAAGGAAGCGCTGCAGATCGTGACCCAGCACCTCGATACCTTTGCCGCACGCGACTATTTCAGACTCAAGAAGCTGCTGCGCTGCGATGACGACGCGTTGCGCAGCATTCAAAGCCTGATCATCGGCCTCAACCCGCGGCCGGCCGGGAGCTTTTCCGACGGCGAGACGCGCTACATCATACCCGACGTGGTGGTCCGCAAGATCAAGGGCCTGTGGGTCGCATCGCTCAACCCCGAAGCCATGCCCAAGCTGCGCATCAACCGCATGTACGCCGACATCCTGCACCGCAACCGCGACGCGAGCTTCCAGCAGCTCGCCGGCCAGTTGCAGGAGGCGAAATGGCTCATCAAGAACGTGCAGCAGCGTTTCGACACCATCCTGCGCGTTTCCCAGGCGATCGTGGACCGTCAGCGCCATTTTTTCGAGCACGGCGAGGTGGCGATGCGGCCGCTGGTCCTGCGCGAGATCGCCGACACCCTGGAATTGCACGAGTCCACCGTGTCCCGCGTGACGACGCAGAAGTTCATGCTGACCGCGCGCGGCATCTTCGAACTCAAGTATTTCTTCGGCAGCCATGTCACCACCGATACCGGGGGCGCCTGTTCCGCCACCGCCATCCGCGCGCTGATCAAGCAGCTGGTCGGCGAGGAAGACCGGCGCAAACCGCTGAGCGACAGCCAGATAGCGGAGATCCTCGGCAAGCAGGGCATCGTGGTGGCGCGCCGCACTATCGCAAAGTACCGCGAATCTTTGCAGATTCTGCCTGTCAATCTTCGCAAGAGCATCTGACTAACCAAAGCATGAAGGGAAAGCCCATGAATCTTCAGTTGTCCGGTCACCACCTCGACATCACCCCCGCCATCCGCTCCTACGTTACCGACAAGCTTTCCCGGGTTACCCGACATTTTGACCACGTCATCGACGTCAATGTCATCCTGTCCGTAGACAAGCTCGACCAGAAAATCGAAGCCAAAGTGCACGTGCGGGGCAAGGACATCTACGTCGAGTGCGTGGACGCCAACATGTATGCAGCAATCGATGGGCTGGTGGACAAGCTCGATCGCCAGATCCTCAAGCACAAGGAAAAATCCGTCGACCACCATCAGGGCGAAGCCGTCCGCAACAGACCGGTTGCACCGTAATCTTCCATCGCACCTCCAGGACGCCCGGAATGAGCCTGTTATCGAAGCTGTTACCTGTTGCGAATGTCATTCTCGGGCTGGATGTCACGAGCAAGAAGCGGGTGTTCGAACACGTCGGACTGTTGTTCGAAAATGCGCTCGGCATCGGCCGAGGCCGGGTGTTCGATGCGCTGCTTGCGCGCGAGCGGCTGGGCTCGACCGGCCTGGGCCACGGCATTGCTATTCCGCATGGCCGCATCAAGGGTCTGCGCGAAGCGGCAGGCGCGTTCGTGCGCACCAGCGCGCCGATACCCTTCGAGGCGCCGGACGGCAATCCTGTGCAATTGATATTTGTGCTGCTGGTTCCCGAGAAAGCAACCGATCTGCACCTGCAGATTCTCTCGGAACTGGCGCAGATGTTCAGCGACAAGGAGGTGCGTGCGCAGCTGGCGGCATTGCCGGATGCGCGGGACGTACAACGTCTCATCAGCGAATGGGAGCCCCATGCCCCAGGTCAGCGTCGCGCAGCTGTTTGAGGAGAATGCCGACGCGCTCAAGCTCGCCTGGGTATCCGGGCCGCGCGATCCCTCGCCCTTTCTCGACAGCAGTGAGATCAATCACGCCTCGCAGGGCCTGATAGGGCACCTGAACCTCGTCCATCCCAACTGGATTCAGATCTTCAGCCGAACCGAGGCCGCGTACTTTGCCTCGCTCAGCGAACAGTCCCAGCGGGAGGCGCTGGCCAGGCTCGTCGGCAGCGGCCTGGCCTGCATCATTCTGAGCGACCAGGAGAAGGCGCCGCCGACCCTCGCCGATTTCGCCACCTCCCGCAATGTCCCGATGCTGGCTTCGCCCCTGCACAGCCTGCAGATCATCTGGGTGGTACGCACCTATCTGGGACGGGCGCTGGCCGAGTTCGTCACCCGCCACGGCGTTTTCCTGGACGTTCTCGGCATGGGGGTCCTGATCACCGGCGAAAGCGGCGTGGGCAAGAGCGAACTGGCGCTTGAGCTGATCTCACGCGGCAGCGGCCTGGTCGCCGACGACGTGGTCGAGCTGTATCACATCGCGCCGCAAACGCTCGAGGGACGCAGTCCTGAACTGCTGAAGGATTTCCTCGAAGTAAGGGGGTTGGGGATGCTCAACATCCGCACCATTTTCGGCGAGACAGCGGTGCGCATCAGAAAAAACCTGAAACTCATCGTGCAACTGGAGAAACCGGTGGGCGGCGTGATTCCCGGCCTTGAGCGCCTGCCGCTCAACGCCAGTTCGGAAGACATCATGGGCATCAGCATCCGCAAGGTGGTGCTGCCGGTCGCAGCCGGCCGCAACCTCGCCGTGCTGGCCGAAGCGGCGGTGCGCAACTATGTCCTGCAACTGCGCGGAATCGACAGCACACAGGAGTTCATACAGCGCCAGGAAAAGCAGTTGAGCAAGCGGGGCTAAAGCGTCCATGCGGCTCATTGTCATCAGCGGCCTGTCCGGATCCGGAAAGAGCATCGCGCTGAACGTACTGGAAGACAGCGGCTACTACTGCGTCGATAACCTGCCGGCGAAGTTGTTGATCGGGCTCACGCAATTCCTAGAGCAGGAGGGCCAGCAACGCGTCGCCGTCAGCATCGATGTGCGCGGCGGCGCGACACTGTCCGAACTGCCCGGTTATCTGGTGGAGCTCCGGAGCAGCGGCATCGACCTGCACCTGGTTTTTCTCGATGCCAAGACCGACACCCTGGTCAAACGTTTCTCCGAGACCCGCCGCCGGCATCCGCTCGCGCACGAAGATCGCACGCTGCCGGAGTGCATCGAGCGGGAACGCGAATTGCTCGCCGACATCGGCGGCCTCGGCCATCGCATGGACACCAGCGACCTCAATCCCAACGCGTTGCGGGCGTGGGTGAAGGATCTGCTCGACCTCGGCGAGTCGGGGCTGACGCTTCTGTTCCAGTCCTTCGGCTTCAAGCACGGCATCCCCTTGGATGCCGACATGGTATTCGACGTGCGTTGCCTTCCCAATCCCCATTACGACCCGGCACTGCGTCCTCTGACCGGAAAAGATACGCCGGTGATCGCGTTCCTGCAGGCGGACGCTAACACGCGCAGCATGCTCGCGGACATCCGCGACTACATCGAGAAATGGCTGCCGTGCTTCGTGCGCGACAATCGCAGTTATCTGACGGTGGCGATCGGCTGCACCGGCGGCCGCCACCGCTCGGTCTATTTCGCCGAGAACCTGGCGGCGCACTTCCGCGGCAGCCGCGGCGTCCTAATCCGGCACAGGGAGTTGTCCACTTGAGTATTTCCGCGTTCACCGTTGCGGCGCCAGCACGCAAGGCGCACAGCGCGTTGGAGCCGCGTCCGGCGACCGGCGAGACCCTGCAATGAACCCGCGCACCATCGCGCTTGCCTTTACCGGTGCATCGGGCATGCCCTACGGCGTGCGGTTGCTCGAATGTCTGCTAAAGGCGGACCTGCGCGTATATCTGCTGTACTCGCAGGTGGCACAAGTCGTCGCGCGCCAGGAGATGGATCTTGCCTTGCCTGCACGCGCCAAGGAAGCTACCGAGTTTTTTTCCGCGCGTTTTGCCGCGCGTCCCGGGCAACTGCAGGCATTCGGCCGCGAGGAGTGGTTTGCGCCGGTTGCTTCGGGCTCGAATCCGCCAGATGCGATGGTGATCTGTCCCTGCACCATGGGTACGCTGGCGGCCATCGCCGCCGGACTTGCGGACAACCTGATCGAACGCGCCGCCGACGTCACCCTCAAGGAAGCGCGCAAGCTGATACTGGTGCCGCGCGAAACTCCGTTCTCGGCGATCCATCTGGAAAACATGCTCAAGCTGGCGCGCGCCGGCGCGGTGATCCTGCCTGCCAACCCGGGCTTCTATCACCACCCGCAGACACCGGACGATCTGGTGGACTTCGTGGTTGCGCGCGTGCTGGACCATCTTTCCGTCCCGCATTCATTGATGCCCCGCTGGGGCGAACCCGCCGAAGGCGATGGGTGACTCGCTGGCAATTCGTCTAAAGGATCAGGCAGAATGCAAAGGCTCACCACGAAGGCACGAAGAACACGAAGGAACCCCAACACCAACCGACAAGGCAATAGTGGAAACGAGAAAACCTGAGGCTCAGTTTTCTTAGTGCGCTGGTGTGCTCCGGTGAGACTATTGTTCCCGGTCCTCGTCTGATTTTGTATTTCTTCGTGTACTTCGTGCCTTCGTGGTGAGATTCGAGTTTGGCGTGTTCTTCGCGCGCTTGCGGCGATCGAGATGACGACAACGATCCCGATCTTTCCACTCAACACCGTGCTTTACCCCGGCGGCTTGCTGCCGCTCAGGATCTTCGAGCAGCGCTATCTGGAAATGACCCGGGACTGCCTGCGCGACACAACACCCTTCGGCGTATGCCGCATCAGGGAAGGCACGGAAGTCGGCACGCCGGCGCTGCCGGAATCGGTCGGCTGTACCGCCGTGATCGCCGAATGGGAAATGCCTCATCCTGGCGTGTTTCATCTCAAGGCCAAAGGCGAGCGTCGGTTTCGCATCCGCAACCGGGCCGCACAGCCGGGCGGCCTGATCCGCGCCGAGATCGAGATGCTGGAGGAGGTTTCCGGAAACGTGAACGATGACGCGATGGACCTGTGCCGGCGCGTCCTCGAGCAGATTGTCAGCCGCCTCGGCACCGCGTATTTCTTTGCGCCGCTTGCGTACGACGATCCGCGCTGGGTGAGTTACCGCCTGGCGGAAGTTCTGCCACTTGCCCTCGACGACAAGCAGGCGCTGCTCGAGACGCACGGCGACCACGAACGGCTGATGCGCCTTTACGGGCTTCTGCAATCGTCCGCGTAACGGGCATCAACCGCCGTCGCGAAGCCGGCGCAGGATCACGCGCACCGGTGCCGGCACTGCCGCACCGATCGCATCTTCAACCGTCAACCATACGTGGTCAGGCGACTGCGCCCGCGGCTCCATGTGCGTCACGCGCAGCAGCGCCGGCATGATGGTGAGCGCAAAGTGGGTGAAGCCATGGCGGATCACCGGCAAGGTTCCACCAGTCGTGACTGCGGCGCCGAACCGACCGCGGGATAGCTTTGCCGCCTCCTTTGCGTCGCTGACTTCGGGAAAGCTCCACAGACCGCCCCAGATGCCGGGCTCCGGACGTTTCTCAAGCAGGACTTCACCGTTGCGCTGCAGGATCAGCATCACCGTGGATTTCTCCGGCACAGGCTTCCTCGGCCGCGGCGATGGCAGTTCGGAGATGCGATTTTCGCGCCTGGCCGCGCACTTATCGCCGAGCGGACAGACCTCGCAACGCGGGCGACGGCGAATGCATATGCCGGCGCCAAGATCCATCAGCCCTTGCGTATACGCCTCCACATCGCGCTCGGGCAGCAGCCCGGTGGCGAGTTCCCACATGCGCTTCTCGATTTTCTTCTCGCCCGGGAAACCCGGGATGCCAAAGCAGCGCGCCAGCACACGCTTGACGTTCCCATCCAGTATCGGCTGGCGGGCGCCGGAGACGAACACCGCAATCGCAGCCGCAGTCGATCGTCCGATACCCGGCAGCGCGGCAATCGTCTCGAATTGCCCGGGAAATATGCCGCCATGCCGCTCTACGACGATACGCGCAGCGCGGTGCAGATTGCGGGCGCGAGCGTAATAACCGAGCCCGCTCCAAAGCGCCAGCACCTCGCCCTGGCCGGCCGACGCCAGGCTGGCGACGTCAGGGAAGCGGGTGATGAAGCGCTGGAAGTAGGGGATGACCGCAGCGACCTGGGTCTGCTGCAGCATGATCTCGGAGAGCCACACCGGATAGGGATCGCGCGTGCCCTGCCACGGCAGATCGTGCCGTCCATGCCGGCGCTGCCAGGTAACTACGCGTTCGGCGAATTCGCTCATGGCGGAATCGTCGCTCAGAACAGCTTCTTCAGCTTTTCCTTGAGCTTGTCCTCAGGCTTCTGCGGAGGCGCAGATTCCTCTCCCGAGGCGGGCGCCGCCGCTTCCCCGGCCGGCTTCTTGGCCCCCGACAACCGGGCCTTGAGCTGGTCTTCGAGCCTGTCCTTGAGTTCCTCCTTCTTCTCTTCGAACTGCTGCTTGGCGCTGTCCGAAAACGCGGAGCCGAACTCGAGCTTGTATTTGAGCGCAGCGAACGGACCCGAAACGCGTAGCGGGACACTCAGACCTTTGAGGTCGCCCAATTCCTTGCCGCCCTGCCCGCTGCTGGTTGCGACCACCGCCGCCTTCGCCAGATAGTTCAGGTTGCCTTGCGCGATATTGATGTCCCCGGCGCCGGTCAGCCGCAGGAACGGGGACTTCACCAGCAAATCATCGTTGTGCGCCACGCCGTCGCGGATGACGAAGCTGGCGCTCAAATCGGAGAAATCGGTCTTTTCTCCGGCGGCTGCGGCCTGCTCGGAATCGCGTGTCCCGCCGGAGATCATCGCCTTGGCGTTGCGTAGCGACTGGGCCAGGTTGATGCCCTTGATTGCGCCGTCCCTGAGGCTGAGCGCTGCGGACCCGTTGAGCGACTTCTTGATCGCGCTCTCGGTGTTGCCGGTGGCGGTGACGTTGAGCGCGACGTCGCCGCGCCCCTCGAGCAGGTCCTGTTTCAACGCATCGCGCAGCAGCGGGCCGATTGATACGCCGGAGAGTTTCTGCCTGATTGCGAGTTGGTTGCTGTTGGCGTTGACCGAGGCCGTACCCCTGGCGTTGCCCTGGTAAAGGTTGCCCGACAGCGGATTCACCTCCAGCCGGCCGCCGCCGGCCTTGACGTCCATCCGCAGGTTCTGCACCTTCACGTTCGACGCGATCAGCTCGTCGATGCCCAGGCTACCGGCCAAGTTGAGGTTCTTGATCGGTGAAAAGTCGATCGGTTGCTCTATCTGCGGGGCCGGTGCCGGTTCGGCGCTTGTCGCCTTTTTCTCCGCAGGTGGCAGATAGCGGTCCACGTTGAGTTTGTCGATTGCGATATCGAAACGGGTGAAGGGCGACGCGAAGTCGCTCAGGCCGACTTTGGCTTTGATGTTGCTTTCATCGAAGCGGGTGGTCAGATCGGTGTTCACTGTCTGTTTCTTCAGGTCGGCCCGGACCGTGCCCGCCAGCGGCACTGTCAGCTTTTTCATCGGCAACGCCGGCGAGGCCACGTCGAATTCGCCGGAGAGCTTTGACAATTCGACCAACTGTGTATCGAAGTCGGCAGCGACCGGCGTCGAAAGCGTGCCCTTGACCGCGTTGTCCCCTTGTTTGGCGTCCACGGTGACCAGGAATTCGCCGACCTGCAGCGCCCTGGCCGATCCCTCGACGCCGGTGAGCCTGATATTCAGCAGGGCTTCGAGTTGCGGGCCCTTCGCGCCGACCGAAGCGGTCAGCATGGCCACAGAGAAACTTCGACTCTGCGGATCGGCCGTCAGGTTTCCGGTGCACAGCAGCTTCACGTCCATCTTCGGCTGCGATGCCGAGAACGCCGCAGACAGCTCGAATTTGACCGGTACTCCAGGAGCCAACCGGCCGGTTTCCAGGTTGAGGTCCGACACCGTGTACTGGGTGCCGGCCGCCTCGTCCTTCCAGCTCACCGCGGCCTTGCTCACCTTAACGCCATCGATGTCGAACTTGATCGGGGCCGCGGAAGACGGCACGGGTGTGGGTGCGGGTGTGGGTGCTGGTGCCCCAGCTTGCTCCGCCCCAAGCAGATCGGCGAAATTGGTCTTGCCATCCCGGTACTTGACAAGATTGACGCGCAACCCGTTGAGCTGAACCTGGTCCACCACCACATCTCTTGACAGCAGCGGGAGCAGGGCCAACGACACCCGCATCTGCTCCAGGCCGGCAAAGTCCTGATCGCTCCTGAACTCCGACAGGCGAGTCTTCCCCAGTTGCACACCGAGCGTGGGGAACAGCGACAGTCTGATGTCGCCTTCGATGGTAAGCGTTCTCTGGGTCTTCTCCTTGACCAGATTGGCAATCTGTCCCTTGTACTGATTGGGATCGAAAGTGGCGGCGATGAACGCCAGCACCCCGGCGAAGAGGATGACCACGCCCCCGACTGCGATGAGGAACCATTTGAGCAACTTCATGCCGCGATCTCCAGTTGATCCGGTGTTCCGATGAGGAGTTCCATACAAGGAAACCCTGTGACAGGGCAGGCTTCCGGCGGTTCTTCACCAAAAGAAAATAAAGCCGCGTTGCGCGGCTCTATTTTAGTGGAGCGGGTGAACGGGATCGAACCGTCGTCTAAAGCTTGGGAAGCTTTCGTTCTACCATTGAACTACACCCGCGAACCTTTACTGATTCTACGACAATTTTGATGGACTGCTCAGCGGAATCACCGCCACCACGCCGGCGACAACGAAATTCCCGCTGCCGCGCAATACCGTGATCGCCGTTGGTACATGCACTAGAATCGCGACGACCGCGTTCAGTCGATTGTATTTTCTCTCGCCGGGTGCTTTCAATGCAAAAGCCGGAGCGTGACGCCTATGTACAGTACGGATGCGGCTTCTGTGCGCCCGCATCCTGGCGCAACTTCGACGCTTCCCCGACGCTGCGATTCGAGCGCATACCCATGGTCGGGTCGCTGTATTCGCGAAATGCGTCGCGCTTCCCCGACAACGTCGAGTACGGCGACATCGTCAGGGGATTACCTGTCGCCGATGGCAGCTGCAGGGCGGTCTACTGCAGCCATGTGCTCGAGCATCTGTCGCTGGACGAATTCCGGCGGGCATTGCGCAATACCCGCGCGCTGCTACAGGACGATGCGATTTTCCGGCTGGTGATGCCTGACTTCGAAGAGTGCGTGAAGGCTTACACGTCCAGCCAGGATGCAGAGGCGGCGATCAGGTTCATGTCGTCTTCGGGCCTCGGTACGGAGGCCCGTCCGCGTTCGCCCGGGAGCGTGCTGTCCGCGCTGTTCGGGCATGCCCGCCACCATTGGCTGTGGGACTTCAAGGCCGCCCGGCTCGAGCTTGAACGCAGCGGTTTCCGCGAAATCAGGCGGGCCCGCTACGGCGACTCGACCGAAACGAGATTTGCGGACGTCGAAGACGAGGCCCGCTGGACCAATTGCCTCGGCATCGAGTGTCGGAAGTGAACCGGCCGCGAGCGCACACCCCTCACTTCCGCATGCGCCGGTGCCGCTGCCGGCGATGACGTGCTAGCATGCTATCGACACCGGCCACCCAATCTTACTGAAGTGATTGCACTTACGATCAACGGCCAATCGCGGTCGTTCCCAGGCCCTTTGAATGTTGCCCGCCTCATCGAAGAACTGGAACTCGAGGGCAAGCGCATCGCGCTGGAGCGCAACGGCGAAATTGTCCCGCGCAGCCAGTTCGACCAGGTCGCGCTGGCCGACGGCGACGCGCTGGAAATCGTCGTCGCGGTTGGAGGGGGATGAGGGCCGTGACTCGTGACTGGTTGAAAACCGGGAACTTTATCCGATCATCAATTCCTGACCGCTGATCGCCGAATTTACATGGATCACCTCGTCATCGCCGGCAAGCCTTACAGTTCCCGTCTGCTGGTCGGCACCGGCAAATACCAGGACTTCGCGCAGACGCGGGCGGCGGTCGAAGCCAGTGGCGCGCAGATCGTCACCGTAGCGATCCGCCGCACCAACATTGGCCAGAACCCGAACGAACCCAATTTGCTCGACGCGCTGCCGCCGTCGCACTACACCATCCTGCCGAATACAGCCGGCTGCTACAGCGCGCACGACGCGGTACGCACGCTGCGCCTGGCGCGCGAACTGCTCGATGGCCACGACCTGGTGAAGCTCGAGGTGCTGGGCGATCCGCATACGCTATATCCCAACATGGTCGAAACCCTCGCCGCCGCAGAAACGCTGGTCAAGGAAGGCTTCAAAGTGATGGTTTACACCTCCGATGATCCGATCCTTGCCAAGCGCCTGGAGGAAACCGGCTGCGTCGCGGTGATGCCGCTGGCCTCGTTGATCGGTTCCGGAATGGGCATCCTGAATCCGTGGAACCTGCAGATCATCCTCTCCAACGCCAAGGTTCCGGTGCTGGTGGACGCGGGCGTAGGCACCGCTTCCGACGCAGCCATCGCCATGGAGCTGGGTTGTGACGGCGTGTTGATGAATACCGCGATTGCCGCGGCGCGCGACCCGGTATTGATGGCTTCGGCGATGAAAAAGGCGGTCGAGTCCGGGCGCGAAGCCTTTCTCGCCGGGCGCATGCCGAAGAAGCTCTACTCCGCCGCGCCTTCGTCGCCGACAAACGGGGTCATCGGCACGCCTTCCAAGGACAAGGCGGCCTGAAGGATTGCCGGCGCCGTGGCACATGACACGGCTACCAAGCGTCCTGTTCCGCTAGTTCGTGGGATTACTTGGAAGCTTGGAAGTCAGCCCCACGATCTCTTTGACAGCAATCCAGCATCGCTTGGAAAACCCGCGAATTCCGCGTCAGGCAAGGCACGAATCCTCGACAGTGGCAGGGGCCGGTGGAACGTTGAGCAGGGATCGCCGTAGAGCGGAAGAGGGGCCCCGAACGGTTTCTGTTCGGGGATCTGACCTCGGAGGCCATCAAGGGCGGCGGGCGATCCCTTGTGCGTCTGATCTCAGGTCGCATCCCCAACTGAAGTTGGGGCCCCTGCTCCGCCTCGACAGCCGCCCCGCTTGCGGGGATACGACCGTGCAACCGGCCAATAGCGTGTCGACCACCGGCCTTACGCGTGTCTCCGCGCTCCGACACGCACGGTGGGGATTCGCAACACAGCATGGCGCCGATTCTCGTCGGGTTTTCAGCCGCAAATTAGCGGAACAGGACGCTAGGTGAGCGGTCCTCTCACCCGGCCGCACATCCGCAGCTTCGTATTGCGACAGGGCCGCGTTTCCAACGCGCAGCGCCGCGCCGTGGAAACGCTGCTGCCACGCTTCGGCATTGCGTACGCGCCGGCTCTGCTCGATCTGAATGCGGCTTTTGGACGACTGGCGCCGAAAATTCTTGAAATCGGCTTTGGCATGGGTGAGACAACGGCGCAGATCGCCCTGGCCCACCCGCAGAACGATTATCTAGGGATCGAAGTGCACACACCCGGCGTCGGCAGCCTGCTGCGGCTGATCGAGGCCCACGCTCTTGCCAACGTGCGCATCATTCAGCACGACGCGGTCGAAGTGTTGAGCCACATGGTCGCTCCAGAAAGTCTCAGCGCCATTCACATCTTCTTTCCCGATCCCTGGCCGAAGAAGCGCCACCACAAGCGCCGCCTGATCCAGCCGCCGTTGGTGCGCCTGCTGTCCAGCCGGCTGCTTCCCGGGGGCTATCTACACCTCGCGACCGACTGGGAGGACTATGCGCTGCAGATGCTCGAGGTGCTGTCCGCCGAAGCACAACTTGTCAACAGCGCACAGGGTTTCGCCGCGCGCCCCGCATACCGCTCGCTCACCAAGTTCGAGACGCGCGGGCTGAAGCTCGGCCACCGGGTTTGGGACTTGGTGTTCACGCGAAGCGCTGCTGGCCAGCGCGGGAAACACCTCGCACTTTAGACCAGCGCCGGAGTCCGGTAGATCGTCTTGCCCTTCACCCGGATTTCCGTGTCCACCAGATAAGGCCTCAGCCCCTCCGGATCGACCTCCATCCCCAGTCCTGGCGCGTCCGGCACGCGCACCTGCCCGCCGTCATCGGGCAACAAATGGGCACGGGTGATCGCCAGCGCCAGGGCTTTTGGCTCTGCCGGGTACTCGCAGATCAAGTGGTTTTCGAGCCCGGCGTACGGCTGCAAGGAAGCCGAGAGCGCAAGATGCGAAGTAAACGTGTGATTGACGTAGGTGACACCCTTGTCATTTGCGTAATCCGCCACCTGTTTCGCCACCGAGATGCCGCCGATGCGCCCGGCGTCGATCTGCACGTACTTCAGGCCCGCATGGTCGATCATGTGCTTCGCCATATGAAAATTATGCGAACCCTCGCCGCCGGCCATGCCGACCGTCCCGCTTTCCAGGGACAGGGTGCGATACTCGTCGAGCGCGCCCGACACGAACGGCTCCTCCAGCCAGGTTGCGCGTGCCCGTATCAGCGAGGCGAGCCGCTTGCGCGCCGCACTGACGTCCGTATTCCAGACGGTACCGGCGTCCACCAGCAGGATACCGTCCGCCCCCAGGCCCTCCCGCGCCGCGGCGACCTGGTCCTCGTCCTCCTGCACTGAACCGTGGCCATAGCGCCCCCAACCGAACTTGGCGGCGCGAAAGCCCTTCGCGCGCGCGGCCACTGCCTTTGCCCGCGTTTGGTCCGGCGTGTCGCCGAACAACACGGAAAAGTAAGGCGTCTTGGCAAACGCCGTGCGCCATCCCAACAGCTTCCAGGCAGGCTCGCCAAGTTTTCTGCCGAGCAGATCCCACAGCGCCATGTCGATACCGGAGAGCGTATGGTCGGCCTGAAGTAAATCGAGACTGTTGGCGCGCACCGTGTCGCCGATCCTGCGGATGTCATCGGGCGTGCCGCACTTTGCGCCGAGGACCGAGGCCTGTACCGGCTTGCAGGCAGAGTGCGACATCGGGCACACCAGGCTCGCAATGGACGGCAGCGGCGCCGCCTCGCATTCACCCCAGCCGACTTGATCGCGGGTCACAACCCTGACCAGCAGGGCATCCTGGCTGCCATCACCGATGTCCAACACCTCCGGCATGGATAGATAAAAGAAGTCCACTGCTTCGATTCTCACGATCTCCTCCGTTTGTTATCTTCAGCCGGCGTTCAGGAAAATCTGCAGCAGGTCATTCAGGAATCGCTGCCCCCGCAGCGTCGGCCGTACGCGCAAGTGATCGCTTTCGATCAGGCCCGACCGCTCCGCTGCTTCCAGCGGTTTGCGCAACGTGTGAACCGGCAAACCGGTGCGTTCCGCGAACAGGCGCAGCTCGAAGCCATCGATGAGCCGCAGCGCATTCATCATGAACTCGAAGGGCAGCTCTTCTGCCGCAAGCCGCTGTTCCTCCTGCATCGGTACGCCGGCGGCCATTTTCTCCAGATAGTCGCGCGGATGCTTGGCGCGCACCTGCCGCAGGATGCGGTCGGCGAACGAGAGTTTGCTGTGCGCGCCGGCGCCGATGCCGAGATAGTCGCCGAAGGTCCAGTAGTTGCGGTTGTGCCGGGCCTCGCGCGCGGGCCGCGCAAAAGCGGATGTCTCGTAGTGCCGGTAGCCTGCGGAGGCCAACCGCGCTTCGATCGCTTCCTGCATGTCGGCCGCCACATCCTGGTCCGGGATCTGCGGCGGATGGCGGAAGAAATAGGTATTCGGCTCGATGGTCAGGTGATAAGCGGATACATGTTCAGGCCCGAAGCCGATGGCCGTATCGATGTCGGCAAGCGCCTGTTCCACGGTCTGGCCCGGCAACGCATACATCAGATCCAGATTGAAGTTGTCGAAACTCGCCTGCGCGATTTCGATCGCGGCGCGCCCCTGTACACCGTCGTGAATGCGGCCCAGCGCCTTGAGATGCGCAGGATCGAAACTCTGGATGCCGATCGACAAGCGGTTTACTCCGGCGGCGCGGAATTCGGCGAATTTCTTCGCCTCGAAAGTCCCTGGGTTCGCCTCCAGGGTGATCTCGGCGTCGGGCGCGAGAGGCAGCCTTGCACGGATCGCAGACAGCAGCTCGTCCAGCGCACGCGCAGACAGCAGCGAGGGCGTGCCGCCCCCGAAGAATACCGTGTGTACGGGCCTTCCCCAGACTTGCGGCAGCGCCAGTTCCAGATCGGCAATAAGTGCCGAGACATATTGCCTCTCAAGTTCCGGATCAATGCCTGCCATTCCCCTCTCCTCCGAAAGGGGCAGCGAATGGTTGTGAGGTGGCTTTATTTCGTGGGAATTGAAGTCGCAATACGGGCATTTGCGAACGCACCACGGAATATGAACGTAGAGGGACAGCGGCGGCAGCGCCGCCAGCGCCACGGTCCCGGCCGAATTCTTCAACTGCTGGATGTGCATGCGAGAAACATCTTGAGACGTGTACATTTTCTACTATAACCTGTCCGCAAATCGAGTCTCGTTGGCAGATCAACAAACAGATGAATAATCGCCCAGCCGGTCCGCACGCGCACTGATGCAGTCCGGATCCGCGCCGCGCGTCTCTAAGAACAGTCCCATCGGCGTATTCGATTCGGGCGTTGGCGGGCTCACCATCCTGCGCGCGGTGCGCGACGCCCTGCCGCACGAGGATCTGGTCTATGTAGCCGACTCCGCACATCTTCCCTATGGGCAGAAACCGGCGGAGTTTGTTCTCGGTCGTGCAATTGCCATCACGGGATTCATGGTCGAACAGGGCGTCAAGGCAGTGGTGGTGGCATGCAACACTGCAACGGCCGCCGCGCTCGTTACGCTGCGCACGCGCTTTGCGTTGCCTTTCATCGGCGTGGAACCGGCGGTCAAACCGGCGGCGTCCGCCACGCGCAGCGGGGTGATTGGTGTCCTTGCCACGCCCACGACGCTAGCCAGCGAACGTTTTCGCGCGCTGCTGGACCGGTTTGCACACGATGCCCGCGTGCTGCAGCAGCCGTGCTCGGGCCTGGCGGAACATATCGAGCGCGGCGATTTCGACGACGAGGCAACCGAGGCGCTGGTGCGCGTGTTTGTCGAACCGTTGCTCGCCGCGGGTGCGGACGCGATTGTGCTCGGCTGCACGCACTATCCGTTCGTTGCGCACATCGTGCAGCGAATTGCCGGACCCCATGTAGCGGTGATCGAGAACGGCACCGCCGTGGCGAAGGAACTGGCGCGTCAGCTTGCCCTACGCGGCATTCGCAAGCCGTCGGGGGCGGGGCGGCAGACTTTCTGGTTCAGCGGAGCGTCGGCGGACGCCGAGCGAGTTCTGGCGCGTTTGTGGGCGCCGGACGTGCGCGTGCAGTCACTGGCTGTTTAGGGGCGGGCACGCAGCCTTTGCAGCCGATCGGCGAGTACCCTTGCCAATGGCACGACGGTCGCGAACAAGGTAACGCCGCGATAGCCCAGGCGCAACGCACGGCGCGGTCCGGCCACCGCCAGCACACCCAGCGCCAGCGCCGTCCATAGCGGCCGCGATTTAACCTGCCGGTAGGCGCGCACCGCCAGATTGGCGAACCACAGCGACGGGCGAAGCCCGGACGCTGCATAGGCAATCTGGGCGCGCTGCTCCGCGGCGCGGGCGATCAATGCTTCGCGCCGCCTTACGATCTCCGCAATTCTTGAGGACATCATTCGGATTTGAGCTGGTTGCGATCCTTGGCCAGTTCCTCGAGGCTCGCCTCAAATAACCGCGGCCTGGCTTTGGCTCTTGCAATGAATCCCAGCACCGCGATCACCGCCAGCACCACGAAGACCGCCGCCAGCCCCCCGGCCGCCAGCACCCGGTTCGAATCCCAGAACAGGACAATGAAAGCGATCGCCGAAAGGATAACGCCGGTGAACGCGAGGAACAGGGCCACCAGCCCCCACACCAGCAGCGACACCAATCTGGCGAACTGCTCTTCGACCTCAGTGGTGATCAACTCGGCGCGGGTGTGGGCCATGCCCACCAGCGTCGCCAGCAGTGACTTGACCGAGTCGAACAGGCCGGCGGGCCGGCTGTCTTCCGCCGCATCCGGCGTATAGCGATCATCCATACGCGTGGGTTATTTGCGGTTGATGAGAACGCCGATCAGGATCCCCACCCCCGCAGCGATGCCCACTACCGCCCACGGATTCTCGCGCACGTAATCGTCGGCCGCTCTTGCGGCTTCGCGGGCGTGCTCGGCAGCCTCGTGCCCGGCCTCGGCGATACGCGCCTTGGCCGCGCGGATGGAATCCTCTGCGCGCGCCCTCGCGTTGCCCACCTTTTCTCCCGCCTGGCCGGCAGTCGCCTTGACCAGTTCCTCGGCATCCGATACCACCATCCGCAGGTCTTCCATCAGCTTGTCGGTCGTAACTTCCGTTTTCATCGTGGACTCCATGAACTGTTTTATCAACCAGCGCCAAACACTATGCACAATGTATACGCCTGTCGGGCAGCACCGCGCAAATATAGTTCCGGCCGCTACTACAGAGATGTGGGGGCTGACTCGCACCTTTTCAACACGCCCACCAGCGCCGCCAGCGCCTTGCCGCGATGGCTGACGCGGTTTTTCTGTTCCGGTGCCAGCTCTGCCCCGGTTTTACCCAGCGCCGGATCGAGGAACAGCGGGTCGTACCCGAAACCGCCGGACCCGCGGGGTTCGCGCAGGATTTCGCCGTGCCATTCGCCCTCAGCGATCAGCGGTTGCGGGTCGTTCGCGTGACGCATCAGCAGCATCACGCAGTAGTAATGCGCCCGGCGATCGTTCCCCGCCTCGAGCATTTCGAGCAGCTTGCGATTGTTGCGCATATCCGATCTTGGCTCGCCGGCAAAGTGCGCCGAAATCACGCCCGGCGCACCGCCGAGCGCGTCCACGCAGATGCCGGAATCGTCCGCCAGTGCCGCTAGTCCGGTCAGCCGCGCAGCATGGCGCGCCTTGGCGAGCGCATTTTCCATGAAAGTGGCGTGTGGCTCTTCGGCCTCCGGAACCGCGAGCACCGATTGTGGAATGGTCTCGATGCCAAGAGGCGCGAGAATCTGGCCGATCTCACGCAGCTTGCCTGGATTGTTGCTAGCAATGACAAGTTTATTGAACACCAAAAAATCTCACCACAAAGACGCGGGAAAAAAGCACCACAAGGCTTACCACGAAGGCACGAAGGACACGAAGAAAAACGACAACCATATTTAATGGTCAACGATGAGCAAGCGGACTCTCAGCCAACTCCAGATTATTGAAATGCCCCGGATATTCGCACTTGCGGTCGTCACTCCCAGAATCACCAATAGGTCGACCATTGTGACTTTAACGAGTCATTCCCATTTAGCCCTTCTTCGTGTCTTTCGTGTCTTCGTGGTGAGATTTTCGATTTTCTTGCGCCTTTGCGGTTAATCGTTCTTCTCAAGCGCGACGCGCTGCGCGGCGATGAGCTGGCGGACGCCTTTCTCAGCTAGATCCAGCATCGCGTTCATTTCCATGCGCGAGAACGGCGCGCCTTCGGCCGTGCCCTGCACTTCGACCAGTTCGCCGGCGCCGGTCATCACTACGTTCATGTCGGTATCGCAGGCGGAATCTTCAGGGTAGTCGAGATCCAGCACCGGCACGCCCTGATACACCCCCACCGACACGGCGGCAACATGGTCCTGGATCGGCCATTCTCCGATCATCTGTCTTGCCTTGAGATACGTCGCCGCATCGTGGAGCGCGACAAACGCACCGGTTATGCTCGCCGTGCGCGTGCCGCCGTCGGCCTGGATCACGTCGCAGTCGATCTGAATGGTGCGCTCGCCGAGCAAATCAAGCCTGGTCACCGCGCGCAGACTGCGGCCGATCAGACGCTGGATTTCCAGGGTGCGCCCGGACTGCTTGCCGCGCGCGGCCTCGCGATCGGTGCGCGTGTTGGTCGAGCGCGGCAGCATGCCGTACTCGGCGGTCAGCCAGCCCTGGCCTTTGCCCTTCAGGAACGACGGCACTTTCTCGTCGATGCTTGCGGTGCAGATCACTTTCGTGTCACCGCACTCGATCAGTACCGAACCTTCGGCATGGCGGGTGTAGCGGCGAGTGATGCCGAGCCTTCTCAATTCTACGGGGGAGCGTCCGCTGGGGCGCATGCTGGCACTTTCATCATGTCAGGTCAGGGAGCGGCCGGCGCCCCCGGCGCGAACGCCATGGGATCTGCCTGCCGGCAATATGCCGTTGATTTGTGTGCTATCTTTTCGGCTCGCCAATTCTGGTCAAGTCCTTTCACCTTGTAAAGCGCCCGGGCTGCCATGATCTACAGCATGACCGGTTATGCCGTCGCTGCGGCCGAGTTGCCTTCCGGCGCGCTCAACCTCGAGTTGCGCTCGGTCAATCACCGCTATCTCGATGTCCAGTTCCGCATCCCCGACGATTTGCGTACCCTCGAAGCAGGCCTGCGCGAAAAAACCAGCGGGCGCATTTCGCGCGGGAAAGTGGAAGTACGCATCACCGTCAACAAGACGCCTACGTCACAGTCGGGGCTGCAGATTGACGCGAAGCTGCTCGCGCAGCTCAGGCAACTCAATGACGACGTGAGATCGGCAATACCGGAAAGCGCGCCACTGTCTGCCAATGACGTGCTGCGCTGGCCCGGAATTCTGGGCAACGACTCCTTGCAATTGGAAGACCTGCAGGAATCCTGCGGCCGTCTGCTGGATCGGGTATTGGACGATCTCACCGCAACCCGTGGGCGCGAAGGCGAGAAACTCAAGAATGTCCTGCTCGAGCGCATCGGCGCGATGGAAACGCTGGTCAGGAACATCGCGCCGCGCATGCCGCAGCTGATTGCCGGCTACAAGGACAAACTCACCGCGCGGCTAAGGGAGGCGATGGTGAACATGGACGACGACCGGCTCAAGCAGGAGCTGGTGCTGTTTGCCTCGAAGATCGACGTCGATGAGGAACTATCGAGACTCAGCACCCATTTCGGCGAGATCCGCCGCATCCTGGACAAGGGCGGCGCGGTCGGAAAGCGGCTGGATTTTCTGATGCAGGAACTGAACCGCGAAGCCAACACACTGGGTTCCAAATCGGTGGACCTCGAAGTCACCCAGACTTCGATGGAGCTCAAAGTGCTGATCGAGCAGATGCGGGAACAGATACAGAACATCGAGTGAAAGGCAACGTCTTCATCGTCTGTGCCCCCTCGGGGGCCGGCAAGACTTCACTGGTTAGGGAATTGCTCGCCCGCGATCCGAACGTGCACCTGTCGGTGTCTCATACCACCCGGCCGCCACGGCCTGGAGAACAGAATGGGCACGCCTATCACTTTGTGGCGAGGCCGGTGTTTCAGGCCATGATCGAGCGTGGCGAGTTCCTGGAAAGCGCCGAGGTGCACGGTAATCTTTACGGCACTTCGCAGGCCTGGATCGAGGCACACCGTGGCCAGGGCCATGACATCGTGCTGGAGATCGACTGGCAGGGTGCGCAACAGGTTCGCGGTCTGATTCCCGACGCGATCGGGATATTCATCCTGCCGCCCTCGCTGGAAGTACTGAGGCAGCGCATGATGGATCGCCGCCAGGACAGCGCTGCCGTAATCGAGCGCCGCGTTAAGGGTGCGCGCGGCGAGATCGCCCATTTGGAGGAATTCGACTATGTTATTATTAACAACAACTTCGATGAAGCCGTGAAGGATCTGGCAAGCATCGTACGGTCGGCGCGGTTGCGACTGCCCTCGCAGATCGCGCGTCACAGTGACTTGATCAACAGTTTGAAGTGAAGGTGTTATGGCGCGCATCACCGTAGAAGACTGTCTGAAGCATATCCCGAATCGCTTCGAGCTCACGCTGGCCGCGACCTATCGCGCGCGCCAGCTCGCCACCGGCGCCTCTCCAATGGTGGACACCAACAAGGACAAACCTACCGTCATCGCGTTGCGCGAGATCGCGGCTCAGAAGGTCGGGGTCGAGATTCTCAAGTCGAAAACCTGACGGCACTGCCGTCCCCCACGATCGCAGGAGGATCAGCCAAGCACACTTCCACCGGTGAAGCCCTGCGGCCCACCGGTTCCCGGCTGAACCCCCAGCGCTGACCATGTCCGAGGCCGAGCTTCTCTTCAAGGATGCAGCCGGCTATCTCAAGCCGGAGGACATTGCTCAGCTTCAGAACGCGTACCAGTTCAGCGAATCCGCGCATCAGGGCCAGTTCCGCAGGTCCGGAGATCCCTATATCTCCCATCCGATTGCCGTTGCCCACATCCTGGCGCAGTGGCATCTCGACAGCCAGGCCCTCACCGCCGCGCTTCTTCACGACGTGATGGAGGACACTGCCGTCACCAAGACCGAGATCAGCGACAGGTTCGGAAAGCATGTCGCCGATCTCGTGGACGGCGTTTCCAAGCTCGACCGGATCGAGTTCCAGACCCAGGAAGAGGCGCAGGCGGAGAACTTCCGCAAGATGCTGCTGGCCATGGCGCGCGACGTGCGCGTGATCTTGATCAAGCTCGCCGACCGCCTGCACAACATGCGTACGCTGCAGGTGATGCAGCCGAAGAAGCGCGCGCGCATCGCCCGCGAAACGCTGGAAATCTACGCGCCAATCGCCAACCGGCTGGGACTTAACCAGCTCTACCAGGAGTTGCAGGAGCTGGCGTTCCGCCACCTCTACCCGAACCGCTTCAGCGTGTTGTCCAAGGCGCTGCTGCGCGCGCGGGGAAATCGCCGCGAGGTGGTCGACAAGATCCTCGACGCGATCAAGCACAAGCTTGCCGACAGTCACATCGAGGCCACTGTCAGCGGCCGGGAGAAGAACCTGTACAGCATCTACAAGAAGATGCTGGAGAAGAACCTGTCCTTCGCGGAGGTGTTCGACATCTACGGATTCCGTGTCATTGTCAGGGACGCCGCCGCGTGTTATCTCGCGCTGGGTGCGCTCCACCAGCTTTACAAGCCGATCCCGGGCAAGTTCAAGGATTACATCGCCATTCCAAAGGGCAACGGTTACCAGTCGCTGCATACCACGCTGTTCGGCCCTTTCGGCACGCCGATCGAGGTACAGATCCGCACGCCCGAAATGCACAAGATCGCGGAGGCGGGCGTGGCTTCCCACTGGCTCTACAAGGACGACGCGCAAATCAACGAACTGCACATGAAGACCCACCAGTGGCTGCAGAGCCTGCTGGAGATGCAGTCGGAAAGCGGCGACTCGATCGAGTTTCTCGAGCATCTCAAGGTGGATCTGTTCCCGGACGAGGTCTACGTCTTCACTCCCAAGGGCAAGATCATGGCGCTGCCGCATGGCGCCACCTGCGTGGATTTTGCCTACGCGGTGCACACGGACATCGGCAACCGCTGCGTGGCTGCCAAGATCAACCACGAATTGGTGCCGCTGCGCTCGGAACTGAAAAGCGGCGACCGCGTGGAGATCATCACTGCGGTGCACGCCAACCCCAACCCGGCCTGGCTCAACTACGTGGTCACCGGCAAGGCACGCTCGCACATCCGCCATTTTCTCAAGACCATGCAGTACGAGGAGTCGGCGCAGCTCGGCGAGCGCCTGCTCAACCAGGCGCTGGCCGCGCTCAAGTCCAGCCCGGACCAGATCAGCGACGATCAATGGGCGAGACTGCTCAAGGAAAACAGCGCCAAGACGCGGCAGGAGGTGCTGGCGGATATCGGCTTGGGCAAGCAACTGGCGATCGTCATCGCGCGCCAGCTGCTGTCGATCGCCGAACCCAAAGGCGGCATCAGGACCGAGAAGCTTCCCGGCAGCCTGATCATCCGGGGCTCGGAAGGCATGGCGCTGCAGTTTGCCAAATGCTGCCACCCGATACCGGGAGATCCGATCATCGGTTTCCTGCGCAAGGGCCACGGGCTGGTGATTCATACCCATGACTGCCCGGTGGCGCGCAAGACCCGCGGCGATCCGGAAAAGTGGCTGGACGTGGAGTGGGCGTCGGACACCAGGAAACTGTTCACAGTGAACGTCAAGATGTTGGTTGCCAACGAGCGCGGCGTGCTGGCCAAGATCGCCGCGGGAATCGCCGAGACCGGCTCGAATATCGACAACGTCAGCCTCGAGCCCGGCGACTCCAGCGCCTACACCATCATCCACTTCACGCTGCAGGTCTCCAACCGCCTGCATCTGGCGCAGATCATGCGCGGCCTGCGGCGCGTTCCCGAGGTCATCCGCATCTGGCGTCTGAAGGGTTGACGGCGGCGCGCCCATCGATTATCGTTCGCGCCGTATTCTCAAAGGGGAGTAGCTTCACGACGGCTCCGGTCATCACGGCACAAGCCTCGGACCGTCGGCAACCTGACCGTTGCAGCGAGACCTTTACCGGCCGGTAAAGGTTTTTTTTCGCCCCGACTTTCCCGCCCGGCTTCCATCGTCAACCGGGGCCTGGATCAGGACCATGGAATTATTTTCCGCGGAATTTTTCTCCGCCCTGCTGGCAATCATCATCATCGACCTGGTGCTCGCAGGCGACAACGCCATCGTCATTGCACTCGCAGCGCGCGCGCTCCCGTCGCACCTGAGAACCCGGGCGGTGATCTGGGGCACCGTGGGCGCAATCGCGGTCAGGGCGGCGATGACGCTGATCGTGGTCTGGTTGCTGATGATCCCCGGACTGCGCTTCCTCGGCGGCTTGGCGCTGGTTTGGATTGCATACAAACTCCTGGTGCCGAAGGTGGCCAACGGTGATGCCCATGGCAAACCGGTGGACAATTTCCGGGGGGCGATGAAGACCATCATCATTGCCGATGCACTGATGGGGCTGGACAACGTGCTGGCGGTGGCCGGCGCCGCCAAGGGCAGCTTTCTGCTGGTGGTCCTCGGCCTGCTGATCAGCATACCGATCGTGGTCTGGGGCAGCACGCTGATTCTGAATTGGGTGGACCGATTCCCGGTGATCGTCTACCTCGGCGCCGGCGTGCTCGCCTGGACCGCAGTGCAGATGATGCTTCACGAACCGCTGCTGGAACCATTCATCACGGGAAAGTTCCTGATCCAGGCCATTGCCTACGCCGCCATCATCGGCGGCGTACTTCTTGCCGGTCTGATGGCCGCGCGGCGGCGCAACAAGGCCGCTTGACCGGGATCAAGCCGCCCCTCCGCAGGCAGCCTATAATTAGAAAATGGGGCTTGCGTGGGGACACCAAAAATGCACAAACTGATTATCGCCGCCACCGTCATCGCCGCTACCGTATTCACGCTGCCAGTCGGCGCAGCCGAGGACGAGTCCTCGCCTCAGTACTTGCGCAACGACTCGCTCGAGCTTCCCGGACTCACCGCCGGCTGCCACGTCTGCGAGTGGCGGCCCAAGCTCAACCAGAAGCCGGCGGCCGAACAATGCGGCACCGACGATTCCGGCGTGGGCAGGGTGGGCCTGTTCGAATGCGGCTACTCGCAGGACTGCGAACGGCAGTGTCACTTCCTGAGCTGCGGCACGTCTAATTAATTCGCGTGCTTCCGGGTTTCTTCCGGGACGCGCATTGACGTGCTGTCGGCGGCTCATCGCCGCGTAATTGCACCGGCCCGGAGCACAAGCCGTCGCTGGTCGCCTGCGGGCGACGGTTTTACTCGAATAGTCCTCTGTTTTCCCCTATTGAACATGCAGCAGTGCGCCAACGTCTTGAATGACAGCGGCAAAAAACCAGTGGCACGGGCATTGCGATATCCAGGCTGGAGAGGTTCCAACCGCGAGGTGCAACATGATGTTCGATCCGATATCCGACTTGTCCGCACGCCCGGTCCGCAGCATTCTGCAGATCCTGCAAGAGGGCGTGCAAACCGTGTTTCATCTGTTGTTGTTCTCACTGCTTGTGCTCGGTTTCGGCGGCCTGTTGTACAAGGGGCTGCGCGCCGGCGGCTGGGTCGAGAGCGTGCTGGGAGGCATCTGGGACCAGCACCCCACTGTGGCGATCGTGGCGCTCTTGGCGGGACTGGCGGGTGCAACCTGGGGTACGCGAATGTTCGATCGCCTGCCCATATTCGGCAAGCGTGGTGACATGCTGGTTTATTGCTGCCTGGCTTTGGGTCTGTTCTTCGCCTTCAAGCTGGTGGTAACCGGTTCCTTGTAAGTCGTCCCTTGCCCCCGTCCGCAGACCCACCCCTGCGGACGGGTCTGGCAAGGGAACGCAGCGTCGCTGTCGTCCAGCGACAACACGAATCCTTCAACAGTCTCAGGTAGTTAGTTAGACATACCCGAACCTTGTCGCTCGCGGGCGACTTCATCAGCCCGGCGCATCCCTAATCGACTGTTCTTCTTTGCTGACGAGACGAAGAAGCTTAAGAATCCTTTACACCGTTCCTCCCGCAGCAGCGAAGCGCATGCAGTCGCGCCCGCTGCAAGTAAAAGGCCGCGCGACACCGCGGCCTTCTTTTTTTCCGCTCCGGCACTACGACAGGCGATGCACCTTGCAGGTTGCCCTCAGAAAAGTGTCCTACGCCTCGATGCACGCCCTCCCCGGTACAGCAGCTGCCGTCGATTGCACGGGATGTACCGGCGCCGTCGTCAGGCAGGCCGGCGCCTGACCGGGTTGGAGAGCGTTCCCAGTCCTTCGATGCGGCACTCGGCCACGTCGCCGTCCCCGATAACGACCGCTCCCGGCGTGCCGGTGCTGATGATGTCGCCCGGATACATCGTGGCCACATGCGAGTGGAAGGACACCAGGTAGAACGGTGGGAACGCCATGTTGGCCACCACGTTTTCGCGATGAAGCCTGCCGTTATTGTACGTTCCGACCTTCACCTTCAGCACATCCGGGACCTCGTCGGCGGTGATCAACTCGGGGCCGAACGAAAAGAACGTATCGAAATTCTTCGAGCGGGTGAGGAAGCGCGGATTCTTCTGCAGGATATCTTCGGCCGTCATGTCGAGGATCAGGCAATAGCCGGCGATGTAATCCGGCGCTTGCTCTTCGGACACGCGCCGGCATTGCCTGCCGATGATCACCCCGATCTCGGCTTCCGCCGTGACCCGCTCCGACTGCGGCGGCAGTTCGATCGTGTCTCCCGGTCCGATGATGGTGTTGTCGCACTTCATGAACGACGCCGGCTCGGTGGGGTACGGCGCATTCAGATCGGCGGCATGATCACGGTAGTTCAAGCCGATGCCGAGGATCTTGCGCGGGTGCCGGTACAGCGGCCCGAATCGCACCGCCTTCGGATCGAGTTTCAGCGGCGTCTGCTCCGCATCGGCAAGCAGGTTCCGACTGATGCCCTGCAGAATCAGGCCGTACAGTTCATCCGGCCAGGCCTTTCCCAGGTGAACGTTGATCGCCGCAACCGGTACGATACCGGCGCGCGTCACCACCGCGGCTTGTTCGCACTCGTCCTTCCAGATGGTGCACAGGCGCATGCTGCAGTCTCCCGGCGTCAGTAATTTTTCGAAAGTTGCGATTATATGGGCTGATCAAACGCGTCCCGGCTGCGGCTACTTCTCGGCGATGAAGCGGCCGCCGCCGAGGGTGCGCACCTGCACCAGTGCAACCAGCCGGGCGTAGGACCGGTAGAACTCCTCGTCACCCGAGGGCGTGCCGAATGCGATCGCTTCGTCGCGCAGTTTGCGGTACATCGCGAAGCGCTGCTCCAGGATCCTTGCCCACTCGGCGGTCAGGTCCTTCCTGGAAAGCTTGCGGAAACCGACGTCGAGGAGCATGCGACCGTAAGAGTCGAAACTCTGGATGGCCTGCGCCGCGATGCCGCGCCACATTGCCTCGGAGTCGTTGGCGTCGAGATTGCGGTGCGCGATCCAGTCGGTGAACGCCAGCCGGCCGCCTTTCTTCAAGACGCGGTAAGCCTCGGCCAGCGCGGCGCGCTTGTCCGGCACATGCAGCAACGCTTCCTGACTGATGACTGCATCCATGGTGTCGTCCGCCAGCGGCGTCCGCGTTACATCGCCGCGCACAATCCGCACCTGCCGGTCCAGTCCGACGCGCCGGGTCAAGTCCGCCGCCCCGGGTGCGCGGCCCGGATTCAGCTCAATGCAGGTCACCGTCGCACCGTACGCATGGGCAAGATAGCGCGCCGGACCGGCCAGCCCGGCGCAGAAATCGGCGACCTGCTTGCCCGGGCCGATTTCGGCACAGTGCGCCAGCGCGTCAACGGCTTCCAGCCCGCCGTAATGGTCCTGGTCGTACGGAAAAAGATCCTCTGGAGCGAGTTGCGCGAGTTGACCGCGTGTTGCCGCAAGACTGGCGAGAATCTGGTCGCGGGAGATGGGATGGCGGTTGTAGAAGGCCACTACATGGTTGTTGTCTTCCGCCATCGACCGCCACCCGTAATCGCTCTCAAGACTGGCGGCAAGTCTACACCGCCGGGGCGGGTATTTTGAACGGATGCCCTATAATTGCGCCGGTCCACAAGGAAGAGAAATGAAACTGAGCCTGTTGATTTTCGCCCTGACGATCCTGCCGTCGCTGACAGGAATGAACGCCGCAACGGCAGCAAAATCGGATTCCTGTGCGCACTGCCACGGCACCGATGGCAACTCGACTTCCAGCGCCTACCCCAGCCTTGCCGGCCAGACCAGGGATTACCTCTATCGCCAGATGAAGGATTTCAAGGAAGGACGGCGCAAGAACGCGATGATGAGCCCGTCGATCGGAGTGTTGTCGGATCAGGACATGCAGGATCTTGCCGAGTATTTCTCCGCGCAGAGCATTGTCCGAAGCAAGTTCGATGCGGATCCCGCCAAGGTCGAGCAGGGCAGGAAAATCGCCCAGGAAGCACAGTGCATGGCATGCCATCAGGCCGGATTCAAGGGCTTGAATGAGTTCCCGCGGCTGTCACGCCAGAAGTACCCCTACATCGTTAAGCAGCTCAAGGACTATCGCGACGGCCTGCGCACAAACGACAACGGCGTCATGGCGCCTACCGCGAAGAACCTGAGCGACGAGCAGATTGAGGCATTGGCCCATTACCTGGCCAGTATTTAGCGTCCTGTTCCGCCAATTCGCGGCCGAAGTCCCGGCAAAAGAAAAGGGGACGGCAGTGTTGCCGTCCCCTTGGTATTTCTGGTGGGCCGTGAAGGATTCGAACCTTCGACCGTTGGATTAAGAGTCCACTGCTCTACCAGCTGAGCTAACAGCCCTTTTTGAAGGGGCGAATTCTAGCAAAAATCCGGGACATCAAGTCGTAGGATGACGGTTTTCGGCAGGTGCAGTCGAGCCGAAGTGAGGCGGACTATGCCGGGATTGCGCGAATGCCGGAATAATGTGCCGAATACGCCGTGCGCATGCGCCTGTTTGGTGCCTAGGGCTTTGCAGGAACGGTTCCTGCGTAATACCGTGTAGCGAGCCAACCCATTGGTTCGCCGGCATCTCGTGTACTGGTCCCGTCGTCGAGGGGCATCGGTCGCAATCAATTTAAGTCATTCCGGAGCACCGGCAGTAACATTGCGCGAGCCGGGAGTGAGAAGGAGCATCAATTGAAACCGGATTTCAAGGCGGCGTCCGTGCTTGAGCGTCTGAGTACATCGCTCAGCGACGCGGAGATTGGCTATCAGGCCGGACAGGGCGTGCACGAATTCATCGTCCGTCTGGGCGGAATGCGTCACGTTGTGAACTTCAGCGACGATCTGATGGAAAAGAAAAATGAAATGGATCTGTCCGTGGTGATTCTGGAAATCGTGGAACGTGCCTCGACTCAATCGATGCCGGTTCTCTTCATGGTCCGCAACGACAACTTCGACAAGCTGATGCAGGCACTAAAGCACTGATTGCGGTCCGCAAGAAAAAGGGCCGGCAGACGCCGGCCCTTTTTTTGTTTCCCGGCCGGGGGCGGCCGGGACCCAGGTCCGCTTATGCCACTTTGCGGGCCTTGAAGCCACGGCGTTCTCCGAAACGCCTGTCCGGGAAGGCGAGCTGCAATAGCTTCTCGCGCCGGTCTGTCGCGCGTTTGTCCGAGGCGATGGTCTCGTCAGAATCTTCGGCAGGGGAATAGGCCTGATACCCGGTCAACAGCGCATTGTGCAGGAGCTGAATGCTGCGCTTCGCGGCGATCATGGCGCGCGTCTGCATCTTCTCCGTGGTGGCATAGCGCTTCACAATCTCCAGCGCGATCTTGGGATGAATATCATCGTAGTGCGCGTGCTCGCGGAACCACTTGTAAGTCTTGGGCCCCATCTCGACGCCCGGTTGACCCCGATAGGCTTCAAAGCCCGCCGTCACCTTGCGGGCAATGTCGCCCGCAATGCCCTCGATCGCGAAGCTGGTGGCCGCAACCGCCTCGGCCAGCGTGCCCTTGGTATTGATGTACCAGAGCCAGTCCGTCAGCGACTGCACATCGCGCAGCACCGGGCGGTTGCCCTCGGCTAGATCGAGCATGTCCTTTTTCTTCAGCCCGAAGCCCATTCCCATCCACACCCAGTGTTCCGCGTGCGCCTTCTCGACGCGGATGTTGTCGATCAGGAAAGAGCGCGAGTCATCGTCCTCCACCTTGATCAGTGCCTCGGCAAGGAATTTCGGAAACGCATGGATAAACGGATAGATTTGAAGAATCCAACCCCGCATCTCGGAAATCGACAGCCGCGTGGTCGCCACGCCCTCCGCCCATTCGCCCTGCAACAGTTCATCCCAATAAGGCTTGACGTAACCATGCAGGGAATCAACCCACCGCGGATTCGGGGAAAATTCGTTTGCTGCGCTCATGAATCCCTCCTTAAGCTATTGAACAATCTTAAAAACTTAACCATATCGATTTAGCCCGGTACGCGGGCCAGCGGAAATGAGCTTACGGTTTCGGTCTGCGGGAATGCATCGGGGAATTCCTCGGAGTGGGGCAGGAAATGCCTTAGGGCGGTTCAAGCAATTTGGCGCACCGAATGGCCCGCCGCCGTGCCGCGGTTTGCCGGATGGAGCGCGCCAACGCGCCCGCGCGGCGGCTTACTTGTCCAGCTTGATAAGACCGGCGCGAATAGTGAAGCGCACCAGGCCCGCGATATCGTGGATATCGAGCCGCTCCATCAATTGGGTACGGTGGGCTTCGACGGTCTTGGTGCTCAGACCGAGGCGAAAGGCGATTTCTTTGGTGTTGTGGCCCTCGGCGACCAGCGTGAGGATTTCGCGCTGGCGAGGAGTAAGCAGGGCAACCGGATCCGCGGATTCGGCCTCGCGCACGAATCCCTCGGCGACCTGTTTCGACACGCCCGGGCTCAGGTACACGTCGCCCTTCATCACCACGTTCAGCGCCAGCTCAAGTTCAACCGTGGCTGCATCCTTGAGTAGGTATCCGGATGCGCCGTCGCGCAACGCCTGCATCACATACTGTTTCTCCGAATGCATCGAAAGCATGATCACGTGCAAATGCGGAAATTCGCGTTTTGCCGTCGCCATGGCCTCCAGGCCGTTCATGGGCTTCATGTCGATGTCCATGAGCGCCACATCCGGCCGGTGCTGACGCAGGAGCTCCAGCGCCTCATAGCCGTCGCCGGCCTCGGCGACGACTTCGCATCCCGGCAGTTCGTCGAGCAATGCCCGCACGCCGGCACGCATCAGGGTGTGGTCATCCGCCAGCAGCACGCGAGTTTTTCTCATCGATCGTCCACGCGCCGATTGCGCAGCCGCAGCGGAAACGCAGCCCGGACTTCAGTTCCGCCCCTATCCGAGGTGCTGATCTCCAGCCAGCCGCCGACCAGCGCGGCGCGCTCTTTCATCGACACCAGCCCGAGGCTGGCGTGCTGTGCCGGGCGCCGCCTCACCTCCTCCGGGTCGAATCCCCGGCCATCGTCATGCACCGCGAGCTCGAGTTCGCTGTCGACGATGCGCAGCCGCACTTGAACGTTTTTGGCCTGGGCGTGACGCGCTACGTTGGTGAGCGCCTCCTGGGCTACTCGAAAGCACGCTGTCTCGATTTCCGGCGCCAGGCGTCCGGGCAGGGGATCGGCGATAATCGTGGTCTGCCATCCGGCGGCCTGTTCCCTGCGCTGCAGGGTCCACTCCAGTGCCGCGTGGAGGCCGAGGTCATCGAGCAGCGGCGGGCGCAGGTCAAGCGACATGTCACGCACCTGCTTGAGCGTGTAGTCGGCGATCTGGATGCAATCTTCCAGCAGGACCTCGGTGTCGCGGCCGTGCAGCCGCGCGGCCTGCTGCAGCTTGATTTTTACCAGCGTCAGCGCCTGCCCGATCTCATCGTGCAGCTCGCGCGCGATTTCACGCCGCTCATCCTCTTGCACTTCGATCAGCCGAGTGGAAAGCGCCCGCAACTGCCCCCTTGCTTCGAGTATCGCCGTCTCAGCGCGCCTGCGCAGTGCCTCCTGTTCGAAGCGGTCGAGTGCAAAGGCAATGCTACCCGCCAGTTCACCCAGCAGGTGCATGCGTTCGTCGTCAAAATAACCCACCTCGCTTGCAAACAGGCCGATTCCGCCGATGGGCCGGCCCTGCAGGAGCAATGGCAGTGCCGCCGTGGAACGGAATTCCTGGACACGCATGCGCTCGTGCACGGCGCCGAATCTCCGATCGGCCAGGATGTCATTGCAAACGCTGGGCCGGCCTTCGCGCGCGGCCGTCGCCATCGGCCCGCGGCCGCCTGGCTGGCGCGCGTCGAGCGGTACCTCGGCATGCTCGACCGCGCCACTACCGGGGCCAAAATGGACCACCGGCCTGACTATTCCGGTTTCGCCGTCCACCAGTCCCACCCAGGCATACTTGAAGCCGCCGCGCGCCACCGCGATGCGGCAGATATCGCGGAACAGTTCGTCGCGATCCGGTGCGCGTGCCAAGGCGTCGTTGCTCTCGGACAGCGCCGCGTACAAATTGGTCAGGGCGCGGGCGCGCTGTTCGGCGGCAAGGCGCGCCCGCCGTTCCCGCACCTCCGCGATCGCCCGCCGCACCACCGGGCCGAGGCGCGACAGGTTGGTCTTCAGCACATAGTCGGTGCCGCCACGCCTGAGCGACTCGACGGCGGTTTCCTCGCCGATAGTTCCGGAGACGAAGACAAACGGAGTTTCCGGAGCGCGTTCACAGGCAATCTCGAGCGCCCTCATTCCGCCGAAGCCGGGAATGGAAAAATCCGACATGATGATGTCGGGTGCGAACTCGGAGAGCCCTGCAAGAAACGCTGATTCGGACTGCACCCGCTTCGCCTCGAAGTTCAGGCCGGCATGCCGAAGTTCGCGCACCTGCAGTTCGGCGTCGGTTTCGACATCCTCGACCAGCAGAATTCTCAGCGCACGGTCCATGGTTATGGCTGCTATGCCCTACGATTCCAGTTCATGGCATACCCTTCCGGTGCCGGCACAATGTGCGCCGGCAACGTTCAGGGCGTTCGCCGGAATGCAATGCCGCTTCTACCGCATCGGCATTGCCGCTGCGTAGGAAAAACTCGCACAAGCGCATGCCGCACCGACCTGCCCCCGCTGCCCGTGAGGGTAACACGGGCCGCCGCGAGACTATTTTAGGGGAGTTACAGCAATGAGAAAATCAGTTGGCGGAAACCGAATACGGGCAATGCTGGAGCCAATTGCCACCCCGGGAGATTTCAGTGCCGGCTTGGCTCAGCACCTGACTCGCAGCGTGCCGGTTGGGGAATGCGCAATAGAAGGAAGCCGGCTCGACGCCGGCCTTTCGTGTTGGTAGGCGGTGCGAGATTCGAACTCGCGACCAACGGATTAAAAGTCCGCTGCTCTACCAACTGAGCTAACCGCCCAAAAAAAAGGTCGCGCATTGTACCGGCAGCGCTGTCGGTGCGTCAAACAGAACCGTCCGGAAAACCGCATGGACTCTTGCTCCGCGTGCGATCAGGCTTCCTTGAGCATGCGCGCGTACTGAACTTTCATGGTCGCGGCCGCGCCGCCGATGATCGAGAAGAACACCAGGAAGGAACCGGCCGCAAGCGTGGACAGGCCGGTGATGCCCTGGCCGATGGTGCAGCCCATCGCGGTGACGCCGCCGAAGCCCATGAGAATGCCGCCTATAATGTGATTGCGGGTGTCGGCCGCGGAGGCGAAACTCTCCCAGCGGAAATTCCTGGTGAGTACTGCGTAGGCGAAAGACCCGAGCAGCGTGCCGGCCACAACGGCGACGCCAAAACTCAGCTTCGAGGACTTGTCGGTCCAGAATTGCAGCCACTCGAGCGTGTTGGCGACCGGACCCACATAGGTCAGCGACTCGGGGCGGGCGGTCCTGGAACCGAGGTAAGCCTCCTGCAGTGTTTCCGGATCCTCGGCGATGAAGCCGATATGCCCGGTCACGTACCAGCCGGCGACGATGATCAGTCCGATCACCAGCCCGCCGAACACCTGTTCGTGCGTGGCCCGGAACGTTCGATCCCTGAACACGAAGAAGAGCAACGGACCCACGATCAACGCAGTTACCCATAACTGCAGACCGTGCCGGCCCACGCCGAACTGCGTGGCAAGGACCCAGGGGAAATCCTGGCCCTGGTCAAAATGAATCGCGACCGCGCTCAAAACTTCCACGCGCGCCGGCGCGAACAGACCGCGCAGGGTCATGTCCGCGGAAATTGCGAGGAACACCAGAACCACCAGCGACTTGAGGTTGCCTCCTCCAGCCCGGACCACGCTGCGGCTGCCGCAGCCGGAAGCCAGGGTCATGCCGACCCCGAACAGAAACCCGCCGACGATATAGGCGACCCACGGGCAGCGTGCCGCTACATACGCAGAGCGCGACAGATCCACCAGTCCCGCCCAGTCGAGAGCGTTGGCCCCGGCCATCGCGACCGCGATGGCGAGCAGCCACATGCGCATGCGGCCCCAGTCGCCGAAGTTGACCACGTCGGCCACCGCACCCATGGTGCAAAAACTGGCCCTGTGGGCCACCGCACCGAATAAGAATCCGAGGACGAATCCGAGTGCGACGACCAGGCTTGCAAGGTGGGCAAAGTTCTCCATCGGGGTGATCGGCAGGTCCGGATGCGGGAAAAAATACTAGAGCCGTGTGGCCTGCATTCGCGTCGGTGCGAAAATGATTGCGAGTTCGGGACCGCCGGAAAGCAACGGAACGACCTTCTTGCTGTCCTGTCCCTGACTTCCCCTGCTGCTCAGGGGAATCGAGACCGGGGCGGGGGTGGATTGCCGGCGCCTACTTGAGCTTCGCGAGGCGCGCCTTGGCCTTTTCAGCGGACTCCGTATTCGGATACCTGGCGATCAGTTCCTCAAAGGTCTTCCTGGCGGCGGCGTTGTCCCCCATGTTGGATTCTGCGGTACCGATGATCAGCAGCGCGTCCGGCACCTTGGCGCTGTCAGGGTAATTGCCGAGAAGCCGGCGCTGCGCTTCGATCGCGCCCCGGTAGTCGTGCATTTGGAAGTGCGATTCGCCGATCCAGTACTGCGCATTGGACGCCAGCTGGTGCTTCGGGTAGGTCTTCAGAAACCCGTCAAAGCCGCGGATCGCACCGTTATAGTCGCTGACGCGATAGTTGCTGTAGGCATTGTCGTAGGCGCGCTGGATTGCCGCCGGATCCACAGCCGACAGGCTGGCCGGAGGCAGCGAAGGTTGAACCGCTGCCGCTGTCGTGGCCGCGGGCGGCACTGCCGGCGCGGACACCGTGGTCACCGCGCCCGTCGGCGCGGCGGTGGTTGCGGCGGCAGCGGATGCAACCGGGGCCGGAATCGATGTCAGTCCGACTGCAGCCTGTTCGAGTTTGCGGATGCGCTCCTCGAGGGCGGGCAGCGCCTCCTGGTCCTTCCTGGCGGCAGCGCTTTGCTGCTCCATGCGGCGCAGCCGCGTGTCCAGATCCACGTACATGTCGCGCTGGCGCTTCTGCGCGTTGTTGATGTCGTTGCTCAGTACTTCGATCTGTCCGCGCAAGCGGTTCAGATCGGTATTGAGCCCTTCCATCCGGTTGAGCAGTTGCACCACGCCGCGATTGGCGCCTTCGGATTCGACCTGGGCAAGTTTCTGCCCGGCGATTTTCTGTTCGTCGCTGAGAGTCTGTACCTGTGCCAGGATCAACGAGAAACGGTCCTGCAGATCCTGATGGGTGTCGTGCAGCTCGTTGTGCTCCCCGGTGAGCCGGGCGTAATCCTCCCGCAACGAGACGAAAAGCGTGTTGAGGTCCTTCTGCACGTCGTACAGGCCGTCGTACCGGGCCTGCAACAGCTCGCCTTGCGTCTGGGCATCTGCGCGCCAGGTATCGAGCGAACGCACCTGATTCTGCAACTGCGCGATCTGCGTCTGCTGGCGCGATATCTGCACCCGCGCTTCGCCGTCGACGGCAGCATTGGCTTCGAGCGACACCAGCGCCATACGCAACAAGGGGCAGCCAATGCTGCCCCCGGCTGGCCGGCGTAGATTGAAAAGATCGGAATATTGAGAAGCGTCTCATCATTGCCGGCCCTCCCGTAGAATCAGAAGAGGAATGGGAAACGCGCCGGGATTCCGGCGCGCCCGTGATATTGCCAACCGCGATGCTTACTGCGGTTCCTTCGGATAAACGATGTCGCTGCGCCGGTTCTTCGCCCAGCTTTCCTCGTCCTGACCGAACGCGACCGGCTTCTCCGCGCCGAAGCTCACGGTCTCGATCTGCTTCTCGTTGACACCGAGAAGTACCATCGCCCGCCTGACGCTGTCGGAACGGCGCTGGCCGAGCGCGAGGTTGTATTCGCGGCTGCCACGATCGTCGCAGTTGCCCTGCACGATTATCTTCAGGTCGGAATGCGCCATCAGCAGCTTGGCATGCGCCTCGATGATCGGCACGTACTCCTCCTGGATGTCGTAGCGGTCGTACTCGTAGTAAACGCTGCGCTTGGAGAGCAGGCTTTCGGCCTCCTTGAGCTGCGCCCACGGATCGGACGTGAGCTGGGATTCACCGACCGTGCCGTCGGGCAGCGGCCGCACGATCGGCTGTTCCTGCTGCTGTGCCTGCTGGCGCTTTTGCTGCTCCTCGAGCTGGCGCTTGAGCTCTTCCTGCTCCCGCATGACCTGCGCTTGTTTCTCGGCCTCCTGCTGTTTTGCGGCCTCCTGCTGCTGATCGAACAGGTCGCGCTGCTCGATGTCGGCGCTCTTTCCTCCCTGGGTCGCGCAGCCCGCGATGAAGAAAACCAGGAATGCGACAAACAGAAAATTTCTCATGTCTCACTGCTCCTTTTGGCGATTATTCAGAAGCGGGCCCCACGCAGGCTCGCGGATGTCACCAGTCTGCGCGGTAAATCTCTGCTTTATCCGCCCATCGCTCGACACGGCGGCTAATATACCACGCCCCTTTACCACGGACGCGTACAGGATCATCTTGCCGTTGGGCGCAAACGTGGGCGATTGATCGAAGCTTCCGGCAGTCAGTATCTGCATCTGGCGCGAGCCGAGATCCACGGCCGCAACGTTGAAGCGGCCCTCGTTGCGATGGATGAAGATGAATGACTTGCCGTCCGGACTGTGGCGCGGCGTGACGTTGTAACTGCCTTCGAAGGTCATGCGCTCGGCCTCCCCCTCGCCGTCGGCACGCATGCGGTAGATCTGCGGACTTCCGGCGCGGTCGGAGGTGAACAGGATGTACCTGCCGTCGCGCGAGAAGTTGGGCTCTGTATCTATGGCCTGGGTGTTGGTGAACCGCGCAAGGCCCGTACCGTCGGCGTTGATTGTGTAGATGTTCGAACTGCCGTCCTTGGTCAACACCACCGCCAGTTTCTTGGAGTCTGGGGACCACGCCGGCGCGGAATTGGAGCCCTCGAAATTGGCCAGGACCGTGCGCGTCCATCAAGCAACGTTGTGCACGAACACGATCGGTTTCTTCGCTCGAACGAAACGTAGGCGATGCGGGTGCCGTCGGGCGACCATTGCGGCGAAATGATCGGTTCCCGGTGTGCCAGGATGAATTCCGGGTTGTAGCCATCGGCATCGGCCACCTGCAATTCGAAACGATTGGCGTTCTTGGTCACGAAGCAGATCTTGGTCGCGAATACACCGGTGTCTCCGGTGAGCTTCTCGTAGATGAGGTCGGCAATCTTGTGCGCCGTGACGCGCAGTTGCGACACCGTCACCGTGTAGGAAAAACCGAGGAGTTGCGACTGCTTGCCCACGTCCATCATGCGAAAACGCACTTCCGCACGTCCGTCGGCTATCTCGACCACGCTGCCGATCACCAGCGTTTCGGCGCCCTCGTTCTTCCAGTAGCGGTAATTGATATCCTTAGGCTCCGCAGGAAAGGGCCGCACACTACCCACCGAGCCCAGCCGGAACATGCCGCTGCGCTGCAAATCGGCGGCGACGATCTGGCTGATGCGCTGAATGAATCGCTCCTCCCCTACAAGGGGCAGGATGGTGACGGGAATCTGGTTGGCGCCGCCACCGATGATTTCGATGGTCAGTTGCGCCGCCGCCCCGCGCGCGCAAGCAAGGCAGAAAATCAGACCCGCCAGGACGAGAACATCGCGGTAAGGTTTGTCCAGTCTAACCTTGGTCAGATTCATGGCTGAAAAGTATATCAAGATACATTGATCAATCCTTCGGTCGGAACTTCAGGAACAACTCGCGAAAGTTCTCCTGGAATAGTTCGGTCTCGCTGGGCACCGGCAAAGGCTGCGCCGCCATGATCGCACGCTCCACCGCGGCGTCGTAAGCGGGGACGCCACTGGATTTCGTGAGCGTTGCGCTGAGCACCTCGCCTCCGGGCAGCAGCACCACTTCGAATCGCGCTTCCGGGTTGCCCTGGATGTTGGCAGGCACCACCACGCGGCCTCTGATCTTCTCTTGAATGCGTATGCTGTCCAATCATCGATCAGTCTTCTGCTGCGCGACGCGCGCGGCAGCCTCGGCGCTGCGTTTGGCCGCGTCGGCCTCCCGCTGCTTGCGCTGCGCCTCCTGTTGCAGGCGCTCGCGTTCTGCCGCGGCAGCGCGTTCGCGCTGTTCCGCCTCGAGTTTCAGTTTTTCCTGCTCCAGGCGCTTCGCCTCTTCCTCCAGCTGGCGCGCCTCTTCCGCGCGGCGCTGCTCTTCGAGCTTTTTCTGCTCCTCCAGCCGGCGCGCTTCATCCTCGCGTTTCAGCTTTTCCTGCTCCAGTCGCTTCGCCTCCTCCTCGGCCCGTCGCTGCTCTTTCTCGACGCGTCGTTGCTCTTCCTCGGCGCGGCGCTCTTCGTCCAGGCGGCGTTTCTCCGCCTCGATCGCCTTTTTCTCCTCCAGGCGCTTGGCCTCGTCTTCTTCTTTCTGCTTGCGGACCTTTTCCCGCAATTCGATTTCGGCCGGCGAGGGCTTGGGCGGCGCCTCCACCTTCGGTGGCGGAGGCGGCGGCTCCTTCCTGACCTCGGGCACCGGCTTGGGCAGGCGTCTCCACTATCTTTGGCGCCGGTGGGCTCACTTTCGTGACCGGCTCGGGCAATTCCTCCCAAAGATCCACAACCACCGGTCCGACGATTTTCTTCTGCCAACTGATCCCAAACACCAGCATGCCGAAGAACAGCATATGCACCACCAGCGCGAGGATGCCGGAGGCGACGCGGCCCGGATCGTCAACCGTGTGCATCGTCACCCTGACCGAGGTTTGGCCAGCAGTCCCACTCTCTTGACCCGGTTCTGCTGGAGCAGGTCCATCACCTGCATCACCGCTTCGTACTTGACGTCCTTGTCGGCGGAAATGACGACCGGCTGGTCGGGCTTCCTGGCCTGTTTGCTCTTGATCACTTTCAGCAATTCGTCGCGGTCCTCCAACGGCCTTTCGGCGTTGGACAGGTCGCGATCGATATACGACAACGCCCCGCTGGCGCGGATCGAGATTTCGATCGGCTGCGCCGGTGGCGCCGACGTCTTGCCGATGGTCGGCAGATCAATGACACCGGGATTCATCAGCGGCGCGGTGACCATGAAGATCACCAGCAGCACCAGCATCACGTCGATATAAGGCACGACGTTGATCTGGTTCATCAGGCGCGGGTGGCGGCGCATGTGCGGTCAGGTCCCGGTTGCCGCAACCGGCGCCTGACCCACGACCGGCGGCTGCGCCGCCGCGTTGGCCTGCCGCTGCAGGATGTTGGAGAACTCTTCCATGAAGCTCTCGAAGCGAGTCGAGAGCCGCTCGATGTGGCGTATGAAGTGGTTGAAGGCGATAACTGCCGGGATCGCGGCAAACAGACCCATTGCCGTGGCAACCAGCGCTTCGGCGATGCCCGGCGCCACGTGCGCGAGCGTAGCCTGGCCGACGTTCGCCAACCCGCGAAACGCATTCATGATCCCCCATACCGTGCCGAACAGGCCGACGTAAGGACTGACCGATCCGACGGTGGCGAGAAAGGACAGGTGCGCCTCGAGATGATCCATCTCACGCTGGTAGGTTGCGCGCATGGCGCGGCGGGTACCGTCCATCAGCACCGCAAGGTTGGTCCCGGTCTGCTTGCGCAGTTTCACGAATTCGCGGAATCCGGCCTCGAAAACGCGTTCCATGCTGCCGGCATTGTGACGCGAGCCTGCCGCCTGCTGATACAGCGTGCCCAGGTCGGCGCCGCTCCAGAAGCTGCGTTCGAACTGGTCGGTGCGGCGAACGGCGTCGCGAATCACGAACAGCTTGCGGAAAATGAACCACCACGAAATCAACGACACCAGCAGCAACAGCACCAACACCAGTTGCACCAGCACGCTGGCGTTGGTCAGCAGGGTCATCAGGGAAAGATCTTGGGTAACGTTCATGTCTGTTTGTCTAGCTAGTTAAACGCGGCCGCGGTGCCGGCGGGGTTGCCGGCATCAAGCGGTCGCCTCCACCGGTAACAGCGTCTCATCGGCAAATGATGCCAGCACTTCTTCCGGGACCGGCATCGGCTTGAGGCTGCCGGTCGCCACGCAAGCCAGGTTAACCGAGGCGCGCACCAACGCCTCACTGCCACGCAAAACTTCCTGCACCAGCGTCACCTGCGCCCGGCCAAGCTTTTGCACTGCCGCGGTCACGGCCAGCAGATCGTCCAGCACTGCCGGCTTCATGTAGGCGACGTCCAGGTGCCGGACGATGAATACCAGCCGGAACCGGCGCGCCAGTTCCTGCGGCTCGAATCCCTGGTTGCGCAGCCACTCGACCCGGGCGCGCTCCATGAAGTCCAGATAGGTGGCGTGGAACACCACGCCGGCCGCATCGGTGTCCTGATAGTAAACCCGCACCGGCATGGCAAAGGCCACTTCAGCCCTCCCGCCACAAGTCGCCGCTCGCCCGGCCCGCAGGCAGGGCGGCGCCGAAATGCCGATAAGTCAGCATCGTGGCCATGCGCCCGCGCGGCGTGCGCTGCAGGTATCCCTGCTGGATCAGGAACGGCTCCAGCACATCTTCGATGGTGTCGCGCTCCTCGCCAATCGCCGCCGCCAGGTTCTCTATGCCCACCGGTCCGCCGCCAAACTTCTCCACAACCGCGAGCAGCAGCTTGCGGTCCATCACATCCAGACCGATCTGATCGACGTCGAGCATCTTCAGTGCCGCGTCGGCCACGTCCCTGGTCACTTTGCCCTGCGCCTTCACCTCCGCGAAGTCGCGCACCCGGCGCAGCAGTCGGTTGGCGATGCGCGGTGTGCCGCGCGAGCGCGCAGCGATCTCCAGCGCCCCGCCGGCCGCGACGTCCACATTGAGCAGGCGCGCCGAACGCTCGACGATCCGCGTCAGCTCTGCGGGTGAGTAAAACTCCAGCCGCGAGACGATGCCGAAGCGGTCGCGCAGCGGATTGGTGAGCATGCCGGCGCGGGTGGTGGCGCCGACCAGCGTGAACGGCGGCAACTCCAGCTTCACCGAGCGTGCCGCCGGCCCCTCGCCGATCATGATGTCGAGCTGAAAGTCCTCGAGCGCTGGGTAGAGAATTTCCTCCACCACCGGCGAGAGCCGATGAATCTCGTCGATGAACAGGACGTCGTTGGGTTCCAGGTTGGTGAGCAGCGCCGCCAGGTCGCCAGGGCGTTCCAGTACCGGGCCGGAAGTCTGCCTCAGGTTCACGCCCATCTCCCTGGCGATGATGTGCGCAAGCGTGGTCTTGCCCAGCCCCGGCGGGCCGAACAGCAGAACATGGTCCAATGCTTCAGCGCGGTTCCTCGCGGCCTGGATGAAAATCTGCAACTGGCCGCGGATCGTTTCCTGGCCGATGTACTCGTCGAGCTGCTTGGGACGCAACGCGCGCTCGAGCGCTTCCTCCTGCGTCGAGATCGGGACGGGCTGAATCAGACGGTCGGTTTCGATCATCCTCTGGTGCCACGGCGCGGATGCTGTTGAGGCATCAGCCGCGACTGCTCTTGAATTCCTCTGGCAAATTCCCCTAGCAAATGCAGCGCCCCATGCCGGCGCCACGAATTGAGCGGGATTATATCCCAGCGCCCCGGTAAAACACCGTCCCGATATGCTGTTTTGTTGTCGTTGCAGGGCGACATGACGCCGGCCGATTTCCATGCAATCTTCATTCAGCCCGATCTCTCCGCCGACATACGTGACACGCACCGGCGATTGCCGTCACTGCGTTTTCGAGAGCAGCTTCAGCGCCTGCCGGATCGCCTCCGGGACCGCCGCTTCGGGCGAAACCCTGGCAAGTGCGGCGCTCGCCTCCTTGTCGCTGTAGCCAAGCGCGCTCAGCGCGTTGAGCACGTCGCCCCTCACCGACGCGGCACTGCCCGACGCGGACGGCGCCACGCCTCCGCCCAGCCTGTCGCGAAGTTCGAGCAACAATCGTTCCGCGGTTTTCTTGCCGATGCCGGGAATCTTGGTCAGCCGCGCGCCATCCTGTGTGGACACCGCCCGATACAGCTCCGAGACCGACAGACCGGAGAGCACCGCCAGCGCCGTGCGCGCGCCGACACCGCTGATCTTGAGCAATTGCCGGAACACGCGACGCTCCTCCTCGGTGCCGAAACCGAACAGCAGATGCGCGTCTTCGCGTACCACCAGGTGGGTGTGCAGTACCACGGTCGCGCCGGTCGCCGGCAGCGTGAAGTAGGTGCTCATCGGCACGTCCACTTCGTAGGCCACGCCATGCACGTCGACCACCACCGTGGGCGGACGTTTTTCGATCAACTGGCCGGTGATACGGCCGATCACACCAGTCTCCCGCGTTTCATGCGGAAGTTTCGCGTGGCGAGTTGCCCCAGTCCCATACCGCCGTGCGCGTGACAGATGGCACAGGCCAGCGCATCGGCAGCGTCGGCGCTGGGGTCGCCCGGCAGCCTGAGCAGCCGGCGCACCATCTCCTGCACCTGTTCCTTGCGCGCGTGGCCGTTGCCGACCACGGCTTGCTTGACCTGCAGCGCGGTGTACTCCGATACCGGCAGGCTGCTGAGCACCGCGGCACAGATTGCCGCGCCACGCGCCTGGCCGAGCAGCAAGGTGGATTGCGGATTCACGTTGACGAATACCTTTTCCACGGCGACTTGCTGCGGCTTGATCTCGCCGATCAACTGACAAAGTCCCTCGAGGATGGTCTTGATGCGTTCCGGCAGCTCGCCATCCTGCTCAGTTCGGATGCAGCCGCTGGTGACGTAAGTCAGTTTCTGGCCAACTTTGTCCAGAACCCCAAAACCGGTGACCCGCAATCCTGGATCAATGCCCAGGATTCTCACCAGCCACCCCAATTGAGCAGAACTTTCCCGTCACCGGTTTCAGTGAAGGCTAATGTTCGGCTGGAGCCGAACGTTACGCCGGAGCTAAACCCCGTCAGTCTCAATCCCGGATCGATTCCCAGTATCCTCACCCTTCCATCACCGCGGTGGTATAGATCTCCTGCACGTCGTCAATCGCTTCCAGGGCATCGAGGAGCCGCTGCATTTTCGCCGCGTCTTCTCCTGCCAGTACATTCTCCACTGTCGGTTTCATGGTCACTTCCGCGACTTCAGCCTTCAGCCCGCGCTTCTCCAGCTTTTCCTTGACTACGATGAATTCGTTGGGCGCGGTGATGACCTCGATGCTGCCGTCGTCGTTTGCTATGACGTCATCGGCGCCCGCATCCAGCGCCGCATCCATGACTTTTTCCTCGCTGGTACCGGGAGGGAACAACAACTGTCCGCAATGCTTGAACAGGTAGGCGACTGAACCATCGGTTCCGAGATTGCCACCGTTCTTGGTGAATGCATGGCGAACATCCGCAACCGTGCGAATGCGATTGTCGGTCATGCAGTCCACCATGACCGCCGCGCCGGCGATTCCGTAACCTTCGTAGCGCACTTCCTCGTAACTGACGCCCTCGAGCTCACCGCTGCCGCGCTTGATCGCGCGTTCCACATTGTCCTTCGGCATGTTGTTCGCATACGCCTTGTCCATCGCCAGGCGCAGCCGCGGATTGGTGCCGGCGTCGGAGCCGCCGAGACGGGCTGCGACGGTGATTTCCTTGATGAGGCGGGTGAAAATCTTGCCGCGCTTGGCGTCCGCCGCGGCCTTCTTGTGCTTGATGTTTGCCCACTTGCTGTGGCCTGCCATGACTTCCCCTGCAAAGGCGCCGCGTACGAATCGCCGCGACAACCCGACAACCCTAAGAGGCGCCGTATACGGCTGATATAATTACAATTTTATCATACCACCCGATCCTCTCCGGTCCCGGAAAAACACATGCAGCAACCTCTGCCGATCGCCAGATCTTCCCGGGAGCTTTTTCTTCTGCCCGGGCTTGCCAATCGCCACGGACTGATCACCGGCGCAACCGGCACCGGCAAGACGGTGACGTTGCAGGTGATGGCCGAGCAGTTCAGCTCGATCGGCGTGCCGGTTTTCATGTCCGACGTCAAAGGCGATCTCTCCGGCCTTTCGCAGCCGGGCGCAATGAATCCCAAACTCAAGGCGCGCATCGACATGCTCGCGCTCGGCGAGTTTTCCTTCTCCGGCTGCCCGGTCACCTTCTGGGACGTGTTTGGCGAACAGGGCCATCCGGTGCGCGCCACGGTCTCGGAAATGGGCCCGTTGCTGCTGGCGCGGCTGCTGAATCTGAACGAAACCCAGGCCGGTGTGCTGACCCTGGTGTTCAAGATCGCCGACGACAATCAACTGCTGCTGCTTGATCTGAAAGACCTGCGTTCGATGGTGCAGTACGTCGGCGACAACGCCAGGCAGTTCACCACCGGGTACGGCAACATATCCACGGCCAGCATCGGTGCGATCCAGCGCGGTCTGCTGGCGATCGATGAACAGGGCGGCGACCGTTTCTTCGGCGAGCCGGCGCTCAATATCGCGGACCTGATGCAGACCGACGACCAGGGCCGGGGAGTCATCAACATCCTCGCCGCCGACAAACTGATGGCCGCGCCCAAGGCCTATGCGACGCTGCTCTTGTGGCTGCTGGCGGAATTGTTCGAGGAACTGCCCGAAGTCGGCGACCCGGAGAAACCAAAGCTGGTGTTCTTCTTCGATGAGGCCCACCTGCTGTTCAACGACGCTCCGCCGGCGCTGCTGAATAAGATCGAACAGGTGGTGCGGCTGATCCGCTCCAAGGGCGTGGGCGTGTACTTCGTCACCCAGAATCCGCTCGATATTCCCGATACCGTGCTCGGCCAGCTCGGCAACCGCGTGCAGCACGCGCTGCGCGCCTTTACCCCGCGCGACCAGAAGGCGGTGAAAACCGCCGCCACCACGCTGCGTGCCAACCCGGAACTCGACGTTGAAAAAATCATCGGCGAACTGGGCGTAGGCGAGGCACTGGTATCGCTGCTGGACGACAAGGGCCGGCCCACGGTTGTCGAGCGCGCTTTCATTTTCCCGCCGCACAGCCGCATCGGGCCGGCAACGGCGGATGAGCGCCGCGCTACGATACAGCGCTCGCTGGTGGCGGGCGTCTACGAGGACACAGTCGATCGCGAGTCTGCGCATGAAATCCTCAAAGCCCGCCGCGAAACAACTGCAGCCGCTGCTCCACAGCCTGCCCCAACGCCAAGCACCGGCGGATCGGTGCTGGACAACGTGCTCGATGGTGTATTGGGCGGCGGCAAGTCGCGCCGCCAGTCGGCCGGCGAAGCCATGGTGACAAGCGCGGCGCGGGCGATCGGTTCGGAAGTGGGCCGCCGCTTCATCCGCGGCGTGCTCGGCTCGATACTCGGCGGCGGCAGCCGGCGCTGAGCGCGGCCGCCCATGCCGCAAGACCACGCCCGGCCTTCTTTCGCCGGCACGGCTTGTGTCCTGCTTGCGGCGATGGCCTTCTCCGCGAAAGCGGTGATCGTTAAGCTGGCCTACGCCTATGCGGTCGATGCCGCCACCCTGCTGGCACTGCGCATGCTTTTCTCGGCGCCCTTCTTCGTGCTCATGGCGCTGTGGTCGGGCCGCGGCGCGGCCGCGGTATCCCTCACCCGCAAGGACTGGCTTTCGGTCGCGCTGCTCGGATTCATCGGTTACTACCTTGCCAGCTATCTGGATTTCCTCGGGCTCCAGTACATTACCGCCGGCCTCGAGCGCCTGATCCTGTTCCTTTACCCAACGGTAGTGGTGTTGCTGTCAGCGTGGTTGCTGAAGAAACCCGTTCGCCGCCACCACGTTGCCGCGTTGGTACTGTCCTACGGCGGCATCGCGCTGGTGTTCGCGGAAAACCTGGAATTTGGCGGTCACGCATTCGAAGTGGCGCTTGGTGGCGCGCTGGTGTTTGCCAGCGGTGTGATTTACTCGTTCTATCTGATCGGCGCCGGGGAAGTGATCGGTAAACTGGGCGCCGCGCGCTTCACTTCTTACGCCATGCTGGTGGCCTGCGCGGTGGCCATCTTGCAGTTCCTGGTCGCCCACGATCTGTCCGCGCTGGCGCTGCCGCGCCAGGTCTACTGGCTGTCGCTGTTGATGGCAGTCGTCTCCACCGTGATTCCGGCATGGCTGATGTCGGAGGGCATCCGTCGCACCAGCGCCAACCATGCGGCCCTAGTCGGCTCGGTCGGGCCGGTGGTCACGATCTATCTCGGTTACCGCGTACTGAATGAGCCAATCAGCGCCATTCAACTGGTCGGCGTGGCGCTGGTGCTGGCCGGGGTGACGCTGGTTAGCGTAAAGAAAATTTCCTAGACACTCCTATACATTGAATCGGAAGTGCATGACGTCGCCGTCCCTCACTATGTACTCCTTGCCCTCGAGGCGCATCTTTCCGGCGTCCTTTGCGCCATGCTCTCCTTTGTAGGCGACATAGTCGCGCAAGGCTATGACCTCGGCGCGGATGAAGCCTTTCTCGAAGTCGGTGTGAATCACCCCGGCGGCTTGCGGCGCAGTATCGCCCTTGTGGATCGTCCATGCCCGCACTTCCTTTTCCCCGGCGGTGAAGAAGGTCTGTAGTCCCAGCAGGTCGTAGCCGGCGCGGATCAGCCGGTTCAGGCCCGGTTCCTTCAAGCCCATGTCGGCGAGGAACACCTGCTTGTCTTCATCGGACAGGTCGGCAATTTCGGCTTCCATTCGCGCACAGAACGCCACGACCGGCGCGCCTTCCCGTGCAGCGTGCTGCCTGACCAGTTGCAGCAGCGCATTGTCGTCGCCGAATCCGTGTTCTGCGACATTGGCAGCGTACAACGCCGGCTTGGCCGTAATCAGGCAGAACGGCTTGATGTTGGCCCGTTCCTCCTTGGAAAGCACGAGCGCGCGCACCGGTTTGGCCTGGTTCAGTTGCGCCTGCACTTTCTCCAGCACGGCAACCAGCAGCCTGGCCTCCTTGTCGCCGGACTGCGCCGGCTTGCGATATCGGGCGAGCGCCTTGTCCACGGTCGCCAGATCCGCCAGCGCCAGTTCGGTATCGATGGTTTCGATGTCGGAAAGCGGATCGATCTTTCCGGAGACGTGCACGACGTTGTCGTCGGTGAAACAGCGCACCACATGCACCACCGCATCGGTCTCACGGATGTTGGCAAGGAACTGGTTGCCCAGACCTTCGCCTTTCGAGGCGCCGGCCACCAGACCGGCGATGTCCACGAATTCCACGATCGCAGGAACCACCTTTTGTGGCTTGGCAATGGCCGCAAGCTGCGCCAGCCGGGTATCCGGCACTTCGACGATGCCGACGTTCGGCTCGATGGTGCAGAAAGGATAGTTTTCCGCCGCGATCCCGGCCTTGGTGAGCGCATTGAACAGCGTGGACTTGCCGACATTGGGCAGTCCGACGATTCCGCATTTGAGACTCATAGAATCCGCTAAGGGGTAAGGAGTGAGGAGTAAGGGGTGAATGCGGCATGGCCGCTACTCCTCACGCCTAACGCCTCTCGCCTCTCGCCTCACGCCTCACGCCTTTGTATGCAGTTTCAGCATCGCTGCTTCGGTCTTGCCATCCCGCAGCAGCGGCCACAGTTCCAGACTGCGATCCATCGCCTCCTGAATCAGCGGCAGTTCTTCCTTGCGCGGCGCGTTCAATACGTAGTTCGACACCTGCCCGCGATCGCCTGGATGGCCAATGCCGATGCGCAGCCGCCAGAAATCCTGCCCCAGATGCGCGGCGACATCCTTCAAACCGTTATGCCCGGCCACGCCGCCACCCTTCTTGAGTCTGACCTCGCCGGGCGGCAGGTCAAGTTCGTCGTGCACCACCAGGATCTCCGCAGGCACGATCTTGTAGAACTGCGCGAGCGCCTGCACGGCGCGGCCGCTCAGGTTCATGAAGGTATTGGGCTTGAGCAACCAGCACTCGCGGCCGGCCTCGGCCAGCTTTGCGGCCTGGCCGTGAAACCGTGCTTCCTGCCGAAGTTGGACCTGACCGAGCGCGGCCAGACGGTCGACCCACCGGAAACCGGCATTGTGGCGGGTACCGTCATGTTCGCGTCCCGGATTTCCCAGTCCTACGACGAGTTTCATGTTGTTTGTCGGCGATCCCGCAAAATGAAACGGCCCGCCGGACGCACGGACGGGCGGGCCGTACAGCCAGGAAGAAGAAAATTACTTCTTGGCGCCCTTGTCGCCTTCCTTCTTTTCGGGCTCCTTCTTGGCACCCGCAGCGGCCGGCGCAGCGCCCGGCGCCGTTGCTGCGGCATCGGCGGGTGCACCTTCCACTGCGACCGCTTCGACGGCAGGAGCGACTTCGGGCTCCGGCTCGACCAGTGCACGCGGTATCTGCACGGTAGCGACCACGGCATCGTCGCCGCGCACCAGTTGCGGCGAATCCACACCCTGCGGCAGCTTCACATCGGCAAGGTGCACCGAGTGGCCGAGTTCGAGATGCTGCAAATCGACTTCGACGAATTCGGGCAGATTGTCCGGCAGGCAGGTAATCTCGATTTCGTTCATCACGTGGCTGACGATACCGCCCCCGGTCTTGACTCCCGGGGCTATGTCGGCGTTGATGAAGTGCAACGGTACCTTCATGTGGATCTTCTTGTTGGCCGAAACCCGTTGGAAGTCGACATGCAGCACCTGCTGTCGCCACGGATGCATCTGCACGTCGCGCAACAGCACGCGATCCTTCTTGCCGTCCAGATTCATGCTCAGAATCGAGGCGTGGAAAGCCTCCTGCTTGAGCTGGTGGAACAGCGAATTGTGATCCAGCTCGATGTTCTGCGCCGGATGCTCGCCTCCATAGACGATTCCCGGCACCTTGCCCGTTCTGCGCAGACGGCGGCTCGCACCCGTTCCCTGCAGCGATCGGGATATTGCATTGACTTCAATCGTTGCCATGTGACTCTCCTAAAGTTGACGCCATCCGCGACCAGATGGCGCGTTGAAAAAACCCATCACGATCAAATCCTCACCGCAAAGACGCAAAGAGCGCAAAGAAAAACACGCAAAGGAAATCAGGAAACGGAATTCTGAAATCTAGAACGGTCATTGCCGAGAAGTCGCCCGGAGAGAATACTTCGGCATCTCTTAACCCGGTTCAGCATTTCTTTGCGTTTCCTTCGCGTCCTTTGCGTCTTTGCGGTGAAAATGGTTCTAATTCATTCCATGAACAGCGAGGACACCGAGTCCTCGTTGCTGATCCGCAGCATCGTCTCCGCAAGCAGTGCCGCGATGCTCAACTGGCGAATGCGTTTGCAGCACTTCGCATCCTCGCGCAACGGGATGGTGTCGGTCACCACCACCTCGTCCAGAACCGAATTCTCGATGCGCTCGACAGCCTTGCCCGACAGCACCGGGTGGGTACAGTAAGCCAGCACCTTTACTGCGCCCGCCTCCTTCAGCGCCAACCCCGCTTCACAGAGCGTATTCGCGGTGTCCACCATGTCGTCCATGATGACGCAGGTTCGGTCCGCCACGTCGCCGATGATGTTCATTACCGTCGCCACGTTGGGACGCGGACGACGCTTGTCGATGATGGCAAGGTCTGATTCCAGCCGCTTCGCCAGAGCACGGGCGCGCACCACGCCGCCGACGTCGGGTGAAACTACCACCAGATCCTGATGGCCGCGCTTCCAGATGTCGCCCAGCAAAATCGGCGCCGAGTAGATGTTGTCCACCGGGATGTCGAAAAACCCCTGAATCTGGTCCGCATGCAGATCCATCGTCAGCAGCCGGTCCACACCCGCTACTACCAGCATATTCGCCACCACTTTAACGCTGATCGCCACCCGCGCCGAACGTGGGCGCCGGTCCTGACGCGAATACCCCAGGTAGGGAATCGCCGTGGTAATGCGCCCGGCCGACGAGCGCTTCAGCGCATCCACCATCAGCATCACTTCCATCAGGCTGTCGTTGGTCGGCGTGCAGGTCGACTGCAGCACGAACACGTCCTTGCCGCGCACATTTTCCAGCAGCTCCACCATGACCTCGCCATCGCTGAAGCGGCCCACGGTAGCGCGCCCGAGCGGGATGTTGAGGTGTTTGACCACGTCTTCGGCAAGCTTGGGATTCGCGTTGCCGGTAAACACCATCAGGCTGTCATAGGCCATGCTAGAGACTGGAAACTAGATGCTGGAGACTAGAAAAATCAACAAAACCGTTGGCACTGAACAAAAAAATTCAGCCGCAACTCATTTTGGCGCTGCCTCTATCTAGTCTCTAGTCTCAAGCCACTAGTCTCTAGACTGGCTGGGGAGGTAGGGATCGAACCTACGAATGCCGGAATCAAAATCCGGTGCCTTACCACTTGGCGACTCCCCAAGAATCCTGAATACCCTCCGAACACAGAGGGTGCCGGTCCAGTCCGCGCGCCACAAATCCCCGCATGTCTGCCGGCAACTCCGCCAGCACCCGCTGAGCTTGCGCCTCGGTTTCGAACCCGCAGAACACGCAGGCCCCGGATCCGGTCATGCGGGCGTCGCCGTACTGACGCAACCACTCGAGATGACGGGCCACTAGCGGATAGCGCCGGCACACCACCGGCTCGAGATCATTGCGACCCTGGCCGACCGAAAAGGCGGCTATTGTGATTGCATTCGTATTACGTGTCAATTCAGGCGCGGAGAAGATTTCAGCAGTGGAAACAGCCGTTTCCGGCACCAGAACCAGATACCAGGCGGGTCGCAACCGGATCTCGGCGAGGCATTCGCCGACCCCTTCGGCAAAGGCGCTGCGCCCGAATACGAACACCGGAACGTCGGCACCCAACTCCACCGCCAAGTCCTGAAGTTGCACGCGTGTGAATCCGGTTTGCCACAGCCGGTTCAATACGACGAGCGTGGTCGCGGCATCGGAACTGCCCCCACCCAGCCCGCCTCCCATCGGCAGCCTCTTGACCAGCTCGATATCCGCTCCGAGGCGGGAGCCGGCGCGATCCTTGAGCAGCCGTGCTGCGCGCACGCACAGATCGGCATCGGCGGGCACGCCGGCAAGCTCGGTGATCCTGCGCACCACCCCGTCGTCCCGCACCGCAAATCCAAGTTCGTCGCCGTAGTCGATGAAGCGAAACGCCGTCTGCAGCAGGTGATAACCATCTGCACGCCGGCCGATTACGTGCAGGAACAAGTTGAGCTTGGCCGGCGCGGGATACCGCGTTACAGCGATAGCCGGCGCAACGGACTGCACGGCGGGGTTCATTCGGTCAGATCCCAGCGGTCGATGATCAGCCGAAGGCTGAGCGTGTCATACACGAGCGCCATGCGCGCCGGCAGCGCGCTCTCCCCGACGTAAGCAAGGTAACTGATGTGCCAATCGCTCTGCGTGAGCCTGGTCAGCCGGCCGAGCGTGTCCCGCTCCTCGCCCTGCACCGGAAGAGCCGGCTCGGCACGTCCGACCACCCAGTGCTGCAGGCCATCGAGCGGCAGGTTCCAGCCCAGCACTTCACGGGTCAGTGCCTGGACGTCGCCGGAGCGATACACCTTCTTGTCTCCGGTGGTCAGTATCGCGCCGGACGCATTGGCTTCGAGTTCGGCAATCACCGAGCCCACCGGGGACAACAGGCGCAACCGATCGCCGCCAGCCACATGACGCCAGTTCAACCTGGCCGAGTACCCGCGTTGTTCCAGCTTGACCGCGACCCGCCCGCTCAGGGAGAACGTGTCGATACCGGCACTTGAGGCTGGCAGCGTCTGCGGTGTGCGCAGGGCCGCGCAACCTGCCACCACGGCCAGCACGAAACCAGTCGCGAAAATACGGTATGAATGAGGCACCGGTGCGCCTCAGGGCAGGAATTTCTTGATGACCTTCTGCAGCTCTTCGTTACCGGGGTTGTCGCGCAGCGAGTCGCGCCAGACTTTCTCGGCCTCGCCCTTCTTGCCCTTTGCCCACAGTACTTCGCCCAGGTGCGCGGCGATCTCGGGGTCGGGACGCTGGTCGAATGCGCGCTGCAGGTACTGCAGTCCTTCCGCATGATTGCCGAGGCGATATTCCACCCAGCCCATGCTGTCAAGAATGAACGGGTCCTCGGGCAAGAGCTTGAGCGCCTTTTCGATGTAGTCGCGCGCTTCGGCAAGCCGGTCGGTGCGGTCGGCGAGCGTGTAGCCAAGCGCGTTGTAGGCCTGCGCGTGGTCCGGCTTGAGCGCGATCAGCCGCCGCAGGCTGGTCTCCGCCACGTCAATGCGGTCGAGCTTCTCCGCCGCCAGGGCGATGTCGTAGAGCAGATCCGGATTGTCCGCATCAGCATCAAGCGCGGTCTTGAGGATGTCATACGATTCCTTGTAGGCCTTTGCTTCGCGCATCAGTTGTGCCTCGGCCTGCACGATCTGCACGCGCTGCGCTTCGTTCTGCACTTGCAGCGTCTGCAAATGGGCGCGCGCTTCGGCCACCCGGTTCTGCCGTGCCAGCATGAACGCGTAGCGCGCGTGTGCCGGCACGAACTGCTCTCCGCCTTCGACCGCGAGGTACCAGCGTGCCGCTTCGTCGAAGCGCTTGCGCTCCTCGTTGATCTGCCCGAGGTGGAATCGCACGCTGTCCGGGTCCTTGTAGTTCAATTCCAGCACCCGTTTCAACTGCGTCTCCGCCGCGTCCAGGTCGTTGATCTGCACCGACAGCAGCGCCACGGTCACCGCGATGTCGGGATTCTGCGGATTGTCATCGAGCAGCTGCTGGAACTGGGCGCGCGCCTCGGGATACTTCTTCTCGCCGATCAGCTGGCGCGCGTAATTCAGGCGCACTTCCTGCGCGTTCGGATTGGCGGCCAGGAAACCCTTCATGTAGTCGAGCGACTTGGCGCGCGACTCGCTGGTCAGCGCCTGCGCCTGGAACAGCGCCGCCGCCTCCCAATCCGGCCTGATGCGCAATGCTTCGCGTATTTCCGCCAGTGCCGCATCATATTTATTGGCTGCAAGCGCCGCCTGCGCCACCGCGAAGTGTGCCTCCGGCAACTGCCGATACGGCTTGACCAGATCCTTCACCATCGCCAGGACGGCATTCTTGTCCGGGTGCTTGGCCAGCAACGCGTGCAATTGCATCAGCGAAGGCCCGGCGTTGGCGCCCTCGGCGGAGAGAATTTCCTGCAGCAGCGGCCGGGCCGCCTGCAGATTGTTAGTAGTGACGAACAATGCCACCAATGTCTGCCGCGCCGAAGTCGAGCCCTTCTCCGCTGCCAGCCAGATCTTGGCGGCTTCCAGCGCCATCGCGTTCTGCCGCGCGTACAAGGCCAACTCGGTGGCGCGCCGGGCAATGCGCGGATCGCGCGTGGCCTTGGCCATCTCAAGATAGGCTTGCGCCGCGACCTGATAACTGCCGCGCTGACCTGCGATCTCGGCCAGCAGAAACTTATAGAGCAGATCCGAATCCAACTCGCGACCGGGCAAGTCGGCCGGGGACAGCGATTGCGTGCCAAAAACGCGCCGGGCGCGTTCCTCGAAACTGTCCTCCGGTCCAGATCCTTCGTCTGGGTCAGTGGCCTGCGCCGACCAGTCCATGGACGCCTCGGAAGCCATCACTCCGTCCGCGGCGAGCACGGGGGAGCCGGTCTGCGCGCCCGGCTGGGCGCAGGCGCTCAGCGCCAGGATGGACGCGGTCAGCAACGGAGCGAGACTGGAAAGCAATGACGGCATGGAGTAGTTGGGGCCGTGAAATAGATTAATGCGCGAGATTGAACTTTAGAGGGCATGGCCACGCGCGAAGTTCTTCAACCCGGAACACAGTTTAGGTATATTTGGCGGCCGTCACAAGTAACCCCAACCCATCGGCCGACATTCTGGCGGCATCGCCTTCCGGATCCGGAAGGCGCTGAAAACATTAAGGGGTTGCAACAGCAACGGCAGGAACTTCCACCATATCCATACAAGGCGAGGGCATGACCACAACGGCAAGCTCTGAACTGACCGTTTCCGCGCAGTCACTGACGCGCACTTACGGCGCCCATCGCGCAGTGCGCGACGTGTCGCTGGAACTCAGGCGCGGCGAGGTGCTGGGCCTGCTCGGGCCCAACGGCGCGGGCAAGACCACCACCATGCAGATGCTCACCGGCAATCTTGCGCCGACCAGCGGCGAAGTGCGCATCTGCGGTATTGACCTGATCGACCAGCCCACCCAGGCCAAGTCGCGCATTGGCTATCTGCCGGAAGTGCCGCCGTTGTACCGGGAACTCAAGGTGGATGAGTACCTGCGGCTGGCAGGGCGCCTGCACAAACTCAGGAAAAGTGTGCTGCTGCCGGCAGTGGAGCGCGCCAAGAATCGTTGTGGGCTCGCCGACATGGGCAGGCGGCTGATCGGCTCATTGTCGAAGGGCTACCAGCAGCGCGTCGGCATTGCCCAGGCGATCATCCACGATCCCGACGTGATCATTCTCGACGAGCCCACCGTCGGCCTGGACCCGAATCAGATTCGCGAGATCCGCGCGTTGATACGCGACCTCGGGCGCGATCACAGCGTCATTCTGTCCACGCACATCCTGCCCGAAGTGGAAGCGGTGTGCGACCGGGTGCAGATCCTGCACCTCGGCGAAGTGGTGTTCTACGACAGCATTGCCGGACTCAAGCAGTTTCGCGGCGGCCAGGCCCTGCAAATCGGCCTGCACAAACCACCGCCGATGGCAGAAATCGCCGGCGCGGCCGCCGATGCCGAAGTCGACGCCGTCAATGCCAACCTGTTCCGGGTGCGGCCTCGCGGCGGCATCGATCCCACAGATTCCCTGGTTCGCGCCGCGGTCGAGCGCGACTGGGGGCTGTATCTGCTGCAACCAGCGCTGGCAAGCCTGGAAGAGGTGTTCGTCCAGTTGACCCAACGCGAAGACAATCAAGGTGAGGAGGCATCCGCATGATCTGGACCATCGTTACCAAGGAGCTGAGAACGCTGTTCGCCTCGCCCCTGGCGTGGGTGGTGCTGGCGTTCCTGCAGATCATCCTGGCGTGGATCTTTCTCACCCGGGTTGACTACTTCCTGACCATCCAGGCACAGCTCACGCGCGTGCCGAACGCACCCGGGCTCACTGAAATCGTGGTGGTGCCGATGTTCGGCATCGCCTCGATCGTGCTGCTGATGTCGGTGCCGCTGCTGACCATGCGCCTGGTGGCCGAAGAGCGCCGTAACCAGACCATGGCCATGCTCATGTCGGCGCCGATTTCGATGACACAAATCGTGCTCGGCAAGTTCCTCGCCACGCTGGCCTTCCTCGCCATCGTCGGTGGACTGATTGCGCTGATGGGACTGTCGCTGCTACTGGGCGGGAACCTGGATCTGGGCTTGATCGCCACCAATCTGCTCGGCCTGTTGCTGCTGACCGGAAGCTTCGCCGCGATCGGCCTGTTCGTATCCTGCCTGACCACCCACCCCGTGGTGGCGGCAATCGGCACGTTGGCAGCCTTTCTGGCGCTGTGGCTGGCGAACATCGCCGCCTCCGACCCGGAAAGCCCGCTACACCTGCTGTCGCTGCTGAAGCATTTCGAAACCTTCATGAACGGCTCGATCGCTGTGACCGATCTGATCTACTTTGCGCTGCTGACCGCAACCTTTCTCATCCTTTCGATCCGGCGTCTCGATGCCGATCGCCTGCGCGCATGAAACTGAATCGCAAACTGCGGCTGCAACTGTTGCTCCAGAACGGCTTGTTCGTGGTGCTGCTGCTCGGGCTGGCGGCCGCCATCGCCTGGGTTACCCGGGACGTCAAGATCCAATGGGATCTGACGCATGGCCAGCGCAACACCCTGTCGCAGGCTTCCGCCGAGGTGCTCAACCAGTTGGCCGGACCGGTTACCGTCACGGCCTACGCCACGGCGCAGGATGCCGAGGGCGACGTGCGCAAGACCGTCCAGACCTTCCTTGCGCCCTTCCAGCGCACTAAGAAGGACTTCACGCTGGAATTCGTCGATCCGCGCGTGCAGCCACAGAAGGCGCAGGCGGCCGGGGTGCGCATGAACGGCGAGCTGGTGGTCGAGTACAACGGCCGAAACGAACACCTCACCAATCTCACCGAGCAGGAACTCACCAATCTGCTGGTCAGACTGGCGCGCTCTTCGGAGCGCCGGGTGATGGCACTGGACGGGCACGGCGAACGCAAGCTCGACGGCCGCAGCAATCACGATCTGGGCGAGTTCGGCAATCAGCTTGCCACCAAGGGTTTCAAGACCGCGGCGCTGAACCTGGCACAGGCGCAGGATGTTCCGGACAACCTGAGCGTGCTGATCATCGCCGGACCGCGGGTGGACCTGCTGCCCGGCGAAGCAGGCAAGATCAGGCGCTGGGTGGAGAAGGGCGGCAATCTGTTGTGGCTGATCGACAACGATACGCTGCGTGGACTGCGGCCGCTCGCCGACGAACTGGGCCTGGACCTCATTTCCGGTACCGTGGTGGACCCGCGCGCCGGCGGCCTGAACCTGCCGGCGACCTTTGCTCTCGCCACCAGCTACGACAAGCACCGCATCACGGAAAACTCGACGGTGACCAGTGTGTTCCCGTATGCGCGCCGCATCGCGGCCAGCGAGGGCACGAAATGGCACTTCCAGCCGCTGGTGGAAGTGGCGAAGGACGGCTGGCTGGAGACCGGCGGAATCAATGACAAAGTCGCATTCGACCGCAATCGCGACATCGGCGGGCCAATCGTGGTGGCGGCGGCGCTGGAGCGCGACCTTGGCGGCCGCAAGCAAAGAGTTGTGGTGGCCGGTACCGGCCATTTTCTGTCTAACCAGTATGTGGGGCTGCTCGGCAACCTCGACCTGGGCGTGAACATGGTCAACTGGCTGGCCGGAGATGATGCCCTGATCACGGTTCAGCCGCGCCCGCGTCCGGATCTTTCTCTGGAACTGTCGCGCGCGGGACTGGCGCTGATCGGCATCGGATTCCTGGTGGCCTTGCCGCTGGTCTTCCTGGTTGCTGGCGGCGTGATCTGGTGGCGCCGGCGCAAGGCATGAAATCAAAAGTCCTGGTGAACCTGGTGCTGGTCCTGTTGCTGACAGGCCTGGTGCTGTATGCCTTGTTGCGTCCCAAGGAACAGACCGATCCGGGAATTCGCCTAACGCAGCTGAAGCGCGACGAGATCAACCGCATTACCGTGGAGCGCCGCGGCAGCCCGACCATCCAGCTGCACAAACGCGACGGCGGCTGGCGCATCAGCGCGCCGCTGCAAACCCGCGCCGATTCGATCCAGGTGGAGCGGCTGGCTGACATCGCGACGGCCACCGCCAAGCACAAGTTGCCGTCCGGCGATCCCGGCCGCTATCAACTCGACCCTCCCCAAGTGAAACTCACGCTCAACGACCAGGCCTTTGCCTTCGGCGGCGTCAACGAGGTCACCTACGAACAGTATGTCGAAACCGCGGGAGCGGTCTATCTGGTGGCGCCTTTTTACGGCCAGGGCATTCCCACCGGGGTCGGCAACCTGGTGAGCCGCAAACTGCTCGGCGACGCGGAAGTGCCGGTGGCCTTCGACTTCGGCCGTTACCGCATCGCAAAGGACGAGCGGGGCACCTGGACCATCACGGGTGCATTTCCGGCGCAGCAAGGCAAGACGCTGTCGCAGGACGATTTCAACCGCTGGGCCGACGAGTGGCGTTTCACCTCCAGTCTCAGCGCGGCGCCGCGCCGCGGCCCGCGCGGCCAGGAGCGCCTGGTGGTGCAACTCAAGGATGGAAGGAAAGTCACCATGGAAATCGTGCAGAAACAACCGGAGTTTCTGCTGGTGCGCAGCGACGAAAACATGCAGTACCGCCTCGGCGCCGAAGTCGGAAAACGTCTGCTCGACCCCCGCGTGGTCGCCGAGAAGTAGCCGAGACGCGTGCCCGAACTGCCCGAGGTTGAAATCACCCGCCGGGGACTGGTCCCGCACCTGATCGGCCGGCGCGTGGAGACGGTGGTGGTGCGCAACCGCAACCTGCGCTGGCCGATTGCACGCAATCTCGGCACACGGATCAGCGGGTCCACCGTATGCAGCGTGGAACGCCGTGCCAAGTATCTGCTGATCGGCTGCGGCAGCGGCTGGCTCATCGTGCACCTGGGAATGTCCGGCAGCCTGCGGGTGCTGCCACGCGCAACCCCGGCAGGGAAGCACGATCACTTCGACCTGGTGATCGATTCCGGATTGATCGTGCGGCTCACGGACCCCCGCCGCTTCGGCGCGGTGTTATGGGAGGCGCGCGACCCTCACGCTCATCCCTTGTTGGCCAATCTTGCGCCGGAACCCCTCGGCACCGAGTTCAATGCCGGCTGGCTGCACGCGCACACCCGCGGCCGCAGTGCCGCAATCAAGACGGTACTCATGGACAGCCACACCGTCGTGGGGGTGGGCAACATCTACGCCAGCGAGTCGCTATTCCGCGCCGGTATCCATCCGAAAACGGTGGCCGGCAAAATTTCTCGCGAACGCTGCGATCGTCTGGTCCAAGCGATTCGGGAGACGCTCAGCGCGGCCATCGACGCCGGCGGCAGTACGCTGCGCGACTTTGTCGGCTCCGATGGCAATCCCGGTTACTTCCAGCAGAATTACTATGCCTATGGCAGAGGCGGCGAGCCTTGCAGAGTATGCGGCCAGACCATCCGACTATTGCGCCAGGGACAGCGTGCGACCTTTTTTTGCCCGCAGTGCCAGCGCTAGCCCCACCATGGACCCTGTTAATTCGCCGTGAATTCGTTAGTAATGGCCTACTTTCCCTTGACTAGCCGGGAAAACATCCCGAGAATCGCCCAGTACCGAAGTGCGAAACCGGGCACACAAGCCTGGGTTGGGGGCGTTCCCGCGCCTCCTGCAGTTTGGCACTTGGAGTGGATCAGGTACGGTAAGTCGCCCGCCTGCCAGCTTTAATCCAAAGAACGACCCAACGGCGACATCGCAGTTTCTTGGGGAAGAACGAAAAACTTTGAGAGGAAAATCACTATGAACAGCAACACGTCTCGCTTTGCGCGCGCAGCGCTGGCGACGGCATTTTCGGCCGCGCTGCTTGCCGCCGGAAGTTCCTTCGCCGCCGATGTGGACGCGAAGCGCCTGGTCGATTCGGACAAGGAACCGGGCAACTGGATGAGCTATCACGGCTCCTACAAGTCCTGGCACTACAGTTCGCTTGATCAAATCAACACGCGCAACGTCAGCAAGTTGACCGAAGCCTGGTCGCACGTCGCCTCGCGCGCCAACCGCGGCCTGCAGGGCCATCCACTGGCGATCGATGGTGTCCTGTATTACACCAGCCCGTACAACCAGGTCTATGCGCTGGACGGCGCCACCGGCAAGATGATCTGGACCTACAAACACAAGCTCAATGAGGATCTGGTCGCACGGCAGACCCACTCGCCGTACAACCGCGGACTCGCGGCCGGTTATGGCAATTTGTACATGGGCACGCTCGACGGCAAGCTGGCCGCCATCGACATGAAGACCGGCAAGCTGAACTGGGAGACGAAACTCGTCGATTCGGAGAAGCTGACCGTCGGTTTCACCGGTGCGCCGCTACTGGTCAAGGACAAGGTGATCATCGGCGCCCAAGGCGGTGAGTGGCCCGATCGCGGACCGATCTTCGGCGTCAACGCCAAGACCGGTGAACAAGTGTGGCGGTTTTTCACTTCCGGCGGCAACGAGGGCACAGCGTCCGACGCCCTCAAAACCTGGGGTGGAGATTCCTACAAGACCGGCGGCGGCGGCGGATGGATGGCCGGCAGCTATGATCCGGAAACCGACACGGTATGGTGGGGTACCGCCAACCCGGCGCCGCTGTACGACTGGGCGGGCGACAAGTACATGACTGAAGGTCCGCGTCCCGGCATCAACCTGTACACCTCTTCGGTTATCCTGCTCAATCCCGATACCGGCGATCTGAAGGCCTTCCACCAGGTGCTGCCGCACGACGCGTGGGACTTCGACCCGGCGCAAGGCGAGCTGATGATGATCGAGCGCGACGGCAAGAAATACGTCGTGCATCCGAGCAAGAGCGGCTTCGTGTTCGTGTTCGACCGCAAGACCGGCAAGCCTGTCAACGTCTACAAGGGCGTGGATGCGATCAACTTCGTCAAGGATATCAAGCCCAATGGCGAACTGGTCGGCCGCTGGGATCCGCCCGAAGGCAAGCACGTGAACCTGTGCCCGGCCATCGCTGGCGGCTACAGCTGGAATGCGGGCAGCTACAGCCCGAAAACCGGCCTGCTGTACAAAGTCGGCTTCGAGTGGTGCATGGACCTCGATATCAAGAAGACCGAGCCGATCACCGAACCCGTGGTACAGCTCAACATTGGCGCCGATTTCACCATGCACGGACCGGGCAAGGATCCAATGTCGGGCCATATCCGCGCGCGTGATCCGATCACCGGCAAGGTCAAGTACGAGATCAAATACAACGGCGCCACACCGCACGGCGGCCTGCTGACTACCGGGGGCAACGTGTTGTTCGTGCCGGAGGCCGAGGGCACTCTGGTTGCGTATGACGCCTCCAATGGCAAGAAGCTGTGGAGCCACAACCTCGGCCAAGGCAGCAACGGCGGCACCATCACTTACATGGCCAAGGGCAAGCAGTATGTGGCCGTGATGACCGGCTGGGGCAGCTTGGTCGGCGACGGCTACGGCGAATGGTTTGGTGAACCCTGGAAGAGCATGCCGAAGGACTCTGGCGTGCTAAAGGTGTACGCACTGCCATAAGCTGGGGCCGGAACAGTTATAGTTATATCGGCCGCATGAGCAAGAAGGGTGGGGATTCGTCCCCGCCCTTTTTTCTTGTCAGCGAAATGGTTATCGAAATCGTTAAACTATTTTTTAGTTTGCAGATAACACTGTGGACGAACAATCTTGAATTGTGCGAAGGACGCCTGCAATTGGAAAAGTTCAACACCGGTACGAATTTTCGAAAGCTGCTAGCATGCCTGATCATGATCTGCGCCCTGGCCGGACCGGCGTTGGCTGATGAGGCACCCAAGAAGGCTTTTGACGTAAAGTCGACGTTCCGCAACATTTGCGGCTTCTGCCATGCGGACTACGGGCGCCATGCCAGCAAGGGGCCGCAGTTGATGAATTCCGAACGCACCGACGAGTTTCTGTTCAACCGGATCAAGATGGGGATGCCCGGGCGCATGGCCGCCTTCGGCAGCGCCTTTAACGACGATCAGATCGGGCAGATCGTCAAATTCATCCGCAATCTCAAACCCGACGAAGAGCCCCAGAATCCATGAACCGATCAATGAAGATGCCCCGCACGCGCGCCGGGTTTGCCCTGGCCTGCCTTTGTGCCGCCTCGTTTTTGCCGGCCGCTGGGAACGCCGATGCCCGCACGCTTGCCGAAGTGAAATCGTTGGGCGCGATTTCCATGTGCGCCAATCGGGATGCGCTCCCCTATGCCAGCAACAAGCCGGAAACGCCGGGATTCCAGATCGAGATCGGACGCGCCATCGCCGAAGGCTTGGGTGTGCCTCTCAACATTGAATGGATCCTGCCGCGAAGGCGCGCCAACGTCGTCAATTGCGACATGATGCTCGATAGCATCAATGACCCGAAGGTCCACGAAGGCCGGTTGCTGTTGTCGCGGCCCTACCAGAAATCAGGGCTTGCACTCGGTCTCGGGCGGGATGCCGAGGCCATCAGCGACTTCAAGGAACTGAAAAAGGATCAGAAAATCGGCGCGATGGTCAGCTCGGTTGCCAATATGGTCCTCCTCAAGGCGGGCAAGACCACGTCGCCCTATGCGTTCCAGTCCGACCTGGTGGAGGATTTGGCGAAGGGCGAGTTGTACGGGGCTGCGGTCTCCATGGCGACCATGAGCTACTACATTCTCGAGCACCCGGCATCCGGACTGCGGCTGGTGAATGCCTTCGACAGCGAGCCTCAGCTCACCTGGGAAGTGTCGGTGGGTTTGCGCAAATCGGACCAGGCACTGGTGGATGCCGTCAACGAGGTACTCGACAGAATGCTGGCAGACGGTAGTCTCACCCGCATCTACGCCAAGTACGGCGTCGAGCATCGCCGGCCGCAGTAGGCTCCGGCCGGTGCACGTTCAGGCGGACGTCTCGACCTTCTGCTGCGTCAGCCGCAGATACCTGTCATAGAGCTGCTCTTTGGTTTCCGGCAATGCCGGGTCAAAGGGAATGCAGTCTACCGGGCAGACTTCCTGGCATTGCGGCCGGTCGTAGTGGCCGACGCACTCGGTGCATTTGTCCGGATCGATCTGATAGATCTCTTCACCCTGAAAAATGGCGTTGTTCGGGCACTCCGGCTCGCACACGTCGCAGTTGATGCATTCGTCTGTGATCATCAGGGCCATGGGGAACTCACTTCCGGATTTTCGCTTTCAGCCGCGGAATCACGATCGGATTGACGAACGGCGAGACGTCTCCGCCCAGGCTGGCGATCTCGCGAACCATGGTGGCGGAGATGAACATGTACTGTTCGGCCGGCGTCAGGAACAGGGTTTCGACATCCGGAAACAGATTGCGGTTCATTCCGGCCATCTGAAACTCGTACTCGAAATCCGAAGCCGCGCGCAGCCCCCGTAGAATGATCTTGGCGTCGTGCTTGTGCAGGAAGTCCATCAACAGGCCTGAGAAGCCTTCCACCCTCACGTTGTCGAACGGCGCCAGTGTCTCTCTGGCCATTGCCACGCGCTCTTCGAAGGTGAAGAACGGGCTCTTCCCCCGGCTGTCGGCCACCGCGACGATGATCTCGTCGAACAAAGTCGAAGCACGGCGCACCAGGTCCTCGTGGCCGCGCGTGATCGGGTCGAACGTGCCGGGGTAAACGGCCCTGTTGGTTCGCGTCTTCATGGTCGAACCCATTTTATCAGTAGACCGTGTACCCGCCCGGCTCGGGATTGCCGCAGTAGCGCATAACCCTCGGGCAACTCCGGCTGCCGGTCGAATTCGAGGTAGACGCGTGCGCCACCGACCAGATGGCCGGGCAACAGCGGCAACACGCGAGGCAGCAGATGCAGATGATAGGGCGGGTCCAGAAACACCACGTCGTAGCGGCGCGCGTCGGATTGCAGGAACGCCAGCGCATCGGCGCGCACCAGCTCAACCTGACCGGCGCCAAGAATGGTCTGAGTCGCCTGCAGCGCGCGGAATATCTGCACGTCGCGCTCCACCATCACTACTTGCCTGGCGCCGCGAGAGGCTGCTTCAAACCCGAGCGCGCCGCTGCCGGCGAACAGATCCAGACAGGTCTTGCCGGTGAGGTCCTGTCCCAGCCAGTTGAACAGGGTCTCGCGCATCCGGTCCGGAGTGGGCCGCAGGTCCGCAGCGCTGGGGAAACGGATCAGACGGCGGCGCCACTCGCCGCCGATGATGCGAACGCTGTTGCTGCGCGCCGGCATCGGGGCTGCGCCGGTTCAAGGCTGTGCCGAGGCGCCGACCACCACCGTGATCATGCGGGCGGGGTCGATACGGCGGCGCCAGGCGTCATTTACCTGCGCCAGCGTCACGGCCTCGATCCTCGCCGGAAAGTCGTCCAGATAAGTCGGCGGCAGGCGGTAGAAGCCGATCAGCGACAGGTACTCGAGGATTTTTGCGTTGCTGTCGATGCGCAAAGGGAATCCGCCGACGATGTTCTGTTTTGCGGCCTCGAATTCCTGCTGCGTCGGACCTTCTGCGACGAATCTCACCAGCGTGTCGCGCGCCACCATGAGGGCTTCCGCTGCCTGATCTTTCCTGGTTTGCAGTCCGATCTGGAACGGCCCCTCTTGTGCGAGCGGATTGAAGTAACTGTATGCGCTGTAGGCAAAGCCGCGCTTCTGGCGGATTTCTTCAGTGAGGCGGGAGGAGAATCCGCCGCCGCCGAGCACGTAATTGCCCAACCACAGCGGAAAGTAATCGGGATCGAGGCGCTTGATCCCCGGCTGGCCGATCAGGATATGTGCTTGAGTGGCCGCATGCGTGATCCAGTTCGTCTGTTCCTTGGCAATGCGCGGTACCGGCGGCAGCACTGGCAGCGGCACAGCAACCTTCAATCCGGAAGTCAGCTGTTCCGCGATCACGCGTGCCTGTTCGCGGCTGAGATCGCCGATGATCGAAACCACCGCCACCCCGGCGGAAAAATGGCGGCGGTAGAAATCCATCACATCATCGCGTGCGAGACGTGCGACCGCGTCGATTTCTCCCGAAGCGCGCAAAGAATAGGGGTGGTCGGCGTAGAGCAGGCGCTTGAATTCCCGGTCGGCAATGGTCTCCGGCTTGGTATCGGATTCCTGCAGCGCCGCCAGCATTCGTTCCTTCTCACGTTCAAAGATCGGCTGCGGGAATGTCGGCTTGTGCAGGATGCGCACCAGCACGGCAAGCGCCTGGTCGCGCTCGCGCACACTGGACAGCGTGCGCAGGCCGTATCCGGCGCGGTCCGTATCGAATCGCCCGCCCATATTCGCACCGACGTCAGCAAGGCGCTCGGCAATCTGGTCCTCGTCGAGACCTTCCGCGCCCAGTCGAAGCATGCGCAAGGTCAGGGCGGCCAGACCGGACTTCTCGCGCGTGTCGCGGCTGCTTCCGGCCGGGAAGTCCACGGCCACATCCAGCATCGGCAAATCATGGGTCTCGACAAACAGCACGCGCGCCCCACTCGCCGTCTGCCATTGCTGGATCGGCAGCATTGCCTGTACCGGCCCCGCGCACGCGACCGCGACGACCGCGAGCACGCGCGCAAGCACTTGTGTGCCGTAAGTCACGGCCGTTTTCCGTTTTGGGAAGCGCGCGCGCCGGCGGCGAGCCGCTGCGGATCGAGCACCGCCACCGTCAGGTTGTCGTCTACCAGGTACTTGCGCGCCACCTCGCGCACTTGTGCGGCGCTGACTTCCTGCAGTTTCTTCATCTGCCGGTCCACTGAGTCGTGGGGCAATCCGACGGTATCCAGCGCACCGATTCGCATCGCCTGGTAGAACACCGAGTCCTGCGCAAAGACCTGGGCTGCGATAACCTGAGCCTTGACCCGCACTAACTCGTCTTCGCTTATGCCTTCTTCCACCAGACGCCGGATTTGCTCGCGCATCGCCGTCTCGACCTCGGCTGCGCTTTTGCCCTCTGCCGGAACCCCGTCGAGGAAAAACAGTCCGGGCCCGCGATTGGTGATGTCGTAGCTTGCGCCCGCGGAATTGGCGATGCGCTTCGTCTTTACCAGTTCTCTGGGAAGCCGCGCCGCTGCGGACCCGTCGAGCACGCCACCCAATACCGACAGCGCGTAGGGCTCCCAATCGTTGTCGACATCACGCAGCACCGGCACGTGATACGCCATCAGCAGGTAAGGCTGCTCGGCGCTCGCCTTTACGTCGATGCGCTTCACGCCCCGTTGCGCCGGCTCGACTTGCCGCTTGCGCAGCGGCAGCGTGCGCGCTGCAATAGGGCCGAAGAATTTCTCGGCAAGCCGGTACACTTCCTCGGCTTCCACGTCCCCGCCCACCACCAGCGTGGCGTTGTTCGGCGCATACCACGTCCTGTACCAATCCCTGGCGTCGGCGAGGCGCATGTTCTCCAGGTCGTTCATCCAGCCGATGACCGGCATGCGGTAGGGATGCACCGCATAAACTGTCGCCATCATCGCCTCGGAAAGCTGTGCATGCGGGTCGTCGTCGGTGCGCATGCGCCGCTCCTCCATGATGACCTTCATTTCCTTGCCGAACTCCTCCTCCGAAAACTGAAGATTCACCATGCGGTCGGCCTCGAGCTCGAGCGCCAGAGCGAGCTTCGATTTGTGCAGTTGCTCATGGTAGGCGGTGTGGTCGCGCGAGGTAAACGCGTTGCTGCGGCCCCCGGCGCGGGCAATGATCCGGGAAAATTCGCCGCCCGCCACTTTTTGCGTACCCTTGAACATCATGTGCTCGAGCACGTGCGCCACACCGGTAGTGCCGCTAACTTCATCCATGCTGCCGGCGCGATACCAGACCATGGCCACCACCACCGGGGAGCGATGATCCTCTTTGACAATGATCTTCAGGCCGTTGGCAAGCGTGCGTTCGGCCGCGCCGGCCGCGGCCCCTGCCGGGACCATGCAGACCAGCACCGACGCCAACACCACCCGGCGCGCGCGCGCAAGTTTATCGAACATGCTTGTGTGGATGATCCTGGAACAAACAGAATAGAATTGCGGGTCCGGTTTCGGGTACTGCTGTGACAGCGGCAAAGTATGTTGAGTTTCCTCAGGCGTGACAAGAACGAATCGATCAATGGCGATGGCGGCTGGACGGACCGGCTGCGCCGGGCGCTGGCCGCCACCCGCTCGCGATTCGGCGGGCAGCTTGCCGCGGTTTTCGGTGGCGGACGCAAAGTGGACGAGCAGCTCTTCGAGGACCTCGAAGCGGTCCTGCTGTCCTGCGACGTCGGCGTGGAGGCAACGCGTTTTCTCCTCGATCAGACCCGCGCACGCGCGCAGCGCGAACATTTGCAGGAGGCAACGCAGATTCGTGATGCGTTGCGGCAGGCACTGCTCGAACTGCTTGCGCCGCTGGCGCAACCGCTCGATCTTTCCCGCGCCAAACCTTTCGTGATACTGATGGCGGGCGTCAACGGCGCCGGCAAGACCACTTCGATAGGCAAACTCGCCAACTTTTTCCGGGGCCAGGGAAAATCGGTTCTGTTGGCGGCTGGCGACACTTTTCGCGCCGCAGCGCGCGAACAATTGAAAGTCTGGGCCGAACGCAACGACGTCGCGGTAGTCTCTCAGGAAGGCGGCGATACTGCAGCCGTCATTTTCGATGCCGTTCAATCGGCGTTGGCCAAAGGTATCGATGTCGTCATCGCCGACACCGCCGGACGGCTGCCGACCCAGCCGCATCTGATGGAGGAGATCCGGAAGGTGAAACGGGTGATCGCCAAGGTAATCCCGGAGGCGCCGCATGAAGTTCTGCTGGTGCTGGATGCCAATACCGGACAGAACGCAATCGCGCAGGTGAAAGCGTTCGACCAGGCGCTGGGCGTTACCGGGATCATCCTGACCAAGCTCGACGGCACCGCCAAAGGCGGAGCCATCGCCGCCATTGCGCGCCACAAACCGATTCCGCTGCGCTTTGTGGGCGTTGGCGAAGGCATTAACGATCTGCGGCCGTTCTCGGCCGTGGAATTCGTGGAGGCATTGTTCGAATGACGCAGGGCCGGCACCAGGGAAGCGATGGCCAGGCCTCGCGCATGATCAGCGTCAGCCACATATCGAAGCGCTACACCGGCGGTTACGAAGCGCTGCGCGACGTGACCTTCACCGTGGAGGCGGGCGAGATGGTATTCATCACCGGCCACTCCGGCGCCGGCAAGAGCACGCTGTTGAAGCTGATTGCGGCAATCGAGATGCCAACTTCCGGCGGCGTGATCATCAACGGCCAGAACGTCTCGGCGATGAAGTCCGGCGCGATTCCCTATCTGCGCCGCAATTTCGGATTGATATTCCAGGACCACAAACTGCTTTTCGATCGCAGCGTGTTCGAGAATGTGGCGCTACCGCTGGCGATCACCGGCTTTCCGCGCGGCGAGATCGCGCGGCGGGCGCGCGCAGCGCTCGACAAGGTCGGCTTGCTGGGGCGGGAAAAGGCCAGGCCGATCACCCTCTCTGGCGGCGAGCAGCAGAGGCTTTGCATCGCGCGCGCCATTGTCAATCGCCCGGCCATCCTTCTTGCCGATGAGCCCACCGGAAATCTGGATGCGGCCTATGCGGAAGAGATCATCGGCATGTTCAAGTCGTTCAATCAGGTCGGCGTCACCGTGGTGATCGCCACCCACGACGAGGCGCTGATCGGGCGCCTCGGACCGCGCATCCTGCACCTCGACCACGGCAGGCTCACCGCATGAACTGGCTGCTGGCCCACTTTGACACCCTGCGTGAGAGCCTGGTCAGGCTGGCACGCCAGCCTTTCGCTACCGGGTTGAACGTGATTGTGATCGGCATCGCGTTGTCGTTGCCGGTAGGCTTCTATCTCGGCATCGACAATCTGCAGGCTTTTTCGCGCCAGCTTTCCAGCGACCCGCAGGTCAGCATCTTCATGGCCATGGATGCCGGCGAGGCCGATGTGTCGGCAGTGGAGCGGCGCTTGCGGTCCCATCCCGAAGTCGGGCGCGTCGATTTCATCCCGCGCGAAACGGCACTGGCGAGACTTAAGCGCAGCGCCGGACTGGCGGACGTGCTGGCCGATCTGGAGCGCAACCCTCTGCCCGATGCCTTCGTGGTCACGGCCAGGAGCAATGACCCGTCCACGCTGGAGGCGCTGCGCGACCAGGCTGTGCGCTGGCCGAAGGTCGAGCATGTGCAACTGGACGCAGAATGGGCACGGCGGCTGGACGCCGCACTCGGAGTCGGACGCCTGCTGGTCACGCTGCTGGCCACGCTGCTGGCGTTGGCCCTGGTGGCGGTAACATTCAACACCATCCGCCTGCAGATACTCACCCGCCGCGATGAGATCGAAGTTTCCAAGTTGATCGGCGCCACCAATCCCTTTATCCGCCGACCGTTCCTTTATCTGGGTGCGCTCCAGGGGCTGGCCGGTGGCTTTGCCGCCTGGGCCGTCGTTACCCTGGCGGTGTTCGTCCTCAACGTCCAGCTTGCCGAGCTGGCCACGCTTTACGGCACGGCGTTCAAGCTTCAACCCCTGGATGCCGGCGACTCGGCCGTTCTTCTGGTCTTTTCTGCCGCGCTGGGCTGGCTTGGCGCCTGGCTGTCAGTGAGTCGTCACTTATGGCAGATCGAGCCACGGTGAAGGGCTCCAGCCATCGTGCGCGGGAACTTCCGGGCCTCCCTGGCACTCCCATGATGAGAGTGCTAATATCTGCGAAAGCTGATGCAGCAAGGAGGAATATTTGATGAACAATGCACTGACTGTTGCGGTACCGTTCCCGTCGAAAACGGGCAGCTTGGACACTTATGTTCAAGCTGTGAACCGCTACCCGCTCCTGACCCAGGAGCAGGAAACCGCGCTGGCCCGGCGCCTGCGCGATGAAGATGATGTGGATGCGGCACGCCAATTGGTGCTGTCGCACCTGCGTGTAGTGGTGTCGATTGCCCGCGGCTATCTGGGTTACGGATTGCCGCACGCCGACCTGATCCAGGAAGGCAACGTCGGCCTCATGAAGGCGGTAAGGCGCTTCGATCCCGAACGCGGCGTGCGGTTGGTGTCGTTCGCGGTGCACTGGATCCGCGCCGAGATCCACGAATTCATCCTGAAGAACTGGCGAATCGTCAAAGTGGCCACCACCAAGGCGCAGCGCAAACTGTTCTTCAATCTGCGCAGCCTCAAGCAGGGCCATTCGACCATGAACCCCGAGGCGGTGGCGGACATGGCCAGACTGCTCAACGTCCGGGCAGAAGACGTGGTCGAGATGGAAACCCGGATGGGCGGACACGACGTGGCGCTCGAACCTTTGTCCGGTGACGAAGACGAGGGTTTCGCGCCCATCGCTTACCTGGCAGACCCTTCAGATGAGCCCGGCGTCGTGCTCGAACATGACCAGTCTGAACGCGCTCGCAGCCAGGGGCTGGAACAGGCGCTGGCCGCGCTCGACCCGCGCAGCCGTCGCATCATCGAGGCACGCTGGCTGCGCGAGCAGGATGCGGCGACACTGCATGAATTGGCAGACGAATTCGGCGTTTCCGCCGAGCGCATTCGCCAGATCGAGGGCCAGGCGATGAAGAAAATGCGTGTGCTGATGGCGCCAGAGGCGGCCTGACCCGGTTGCACAGCTTTACAGGAAAAGCTCCGCGAACGCGGGGCTTTTTTTTCGGCCGCGCTTGCTACGACTGTTGCAGCAGCAAGGCGATGTCGTGGGCAAAAACCTCCGGCCCCTGCCCGTAGCTCACGTACACGCGCAGCCGACCCTGCGGGTCGAAAACGTAAGTACCAGCGGAATGGTCCATGGTGTAGCTGTCCGGGCGCGCGCCGGCGACTTTCTGGTAGATGATCTTGAATTCCTTCGCCACCCGCGCGGTCTCCTCCGCAGTGCCGCGCAACCCCAGGAAGCGCGGGTCGAATGCGGTCACATACTGCGACAGGATTTGCGGCGTATCGCGTTCCGGGTCCACGGTCACCAGCAGCACCTGCACTCTGTCCCCGTCGGGGCCCAGCTTTTTGACCGCCACCGCCAGTTCCGCGAGCGTCGTGGGACACACGTCCGGGCAATGCGTGAAACCGAAGAACATCACCACCACTTTGCCGCGAAAGTCGGCCAGCGTCCGCGGCCTGCCGGTATGGTCCGCAAGTGCGAAGTCCCGCCCGAACTCGGCTCCGGTTATGTCGGTCGCGCGAAAACCAGGCTTGCCTTGCTGGCAGGCGCCAAGTGCGAGCAGGAGAACGAGCAGGCACAGGCGCAGCACGGCTTTCATGACGGGCTCCCGCTCAGATGCGGAAGTAGTGATCCACCAGCAGCGCGGCGAACAGCAGCGACAGGTACACGATTGAGTAGCGAAAGGTCTTCTTCGCCAGTTCGTCGCTGTAGTGCATGCAGATGCGGATTGCGTAGATCAGAAAAACCGCACCCAGCGACACGGCGCTGGCAAGGTAGATTAGCCCGCTCATGCGGCTGGCGAACGGCAGCGCCGTTACCGCCACCAGGATCACGGTGTAGAACAGCACGTGCAGGCGGGTGAAGCGATCGCCGTGCGTGACCGGAAGCATCGGCACGCCGGCCTGGGCGTACTCGTTCTTGCGGTACAGCGCCAGGGCCCAGAAATGCGGCGGGGTCCATGCGAAAATGATCAGGAACAGCAGCAACGCGTCGGAGGCGACTTCCCCGGTCACCGCCGCCCAGCCAAGCACGGGGGGCATCGCCCCGGAGGCACCACCGATCACGATGTTCTGCGGCGTGAGCGGCTTGAGCAGCACGGTGTAGACGACCGCATAGCCGACAAAAGTGGCCAGCGTCAGCCACATGGTGAGCGGATTGACCAGCAGGTACAGGATGGTCAGTCCGAAACCGCCTACCATGCCGGCAAATAAAAGTGTTTCCAGCGAAGTGATGGTGCCCATCGGCAGGGGACGGGCGCGGGTACGCGCCATCCTGGCGTCGATCTTCTGTTCCACCAGGCAATTGACCGCCGCGGCTGAACCCGCCACCAGTGCAATCCCCAAGGTCGCAAACACTGCTGCGAACCAGAACACGGGCGATACCAGACGCTCGGCCGGTACCGCCAGGAACATTCCGATCACTGCGGTGAAGACAATCAGCGATACCACGCGCGGCTTGGTGAGTTGCAGCAACTGCTGCATCCGCGACGGCTGCGTCCGGGAGGGAATGGAGACCGACATTTGCTAACGAAAACTGGACGGCGAGTGGAGCGCGAAGTTTAGCATTACCAGCACCGCCAGCAACAGCGCGGCCACGCCGTTGTGCGCCACCGCCACGGGCAGCGGCAGACTCGCCAGGACATTGGCGATGCCCAGCGTCACTTGCAGCAACAGCAGCGCCAGTACCGCGATACCGAACCGGCGCAGGCCTCTCAGCCGCATCGCGGAATGTGCAAGGACCGCGAGATACGCAAAAGTTACCAGCGCGCCGACGCGATGCGTCCAGTGGATTGCATTGAGCGCCTGGTTCGACAACGCTTCGCCTTCTGCAGTCATCCCCAGCTCGCGGAAAAAATGAAATCCGTGCCCAAAGTCCATCGCCGGCGCCCACTCGCCATGGCAGGTCGGGAAGTCCACGCAGGCCAGCGCCGCATGATTGGTGCTGACCCAGCCGCCGAGCGCGATCTGCACGCCAAGGATGATCAGGCCAAGAATCCCCCAGCGCCGGAGTGCGTGCAACGTCGAGGGTTGTCCGCCGCCGATGCCGATATGCCGCGCGGTCAGCCAGGCCAGCAGCGCCACCAGGGCCATGCCGCCCAGCAGATGCAGCGTCACGATCGCCGGCTTGAGCAATAAGGTCACCGTCCACTTGCCAAATAGTCCCTGCAAGACTACCAGCCCCACCAGCGCCAGCGGCAATCCGACCTGCGCGGCCGGGTCATCGGCCCCGGGGTCGCGGCGCCGGCGGCGCAGCGTTTGCCAGACAATAGCCACGATCATCACGCCGACGAACGAAGCGAAGTAGCGGTGCAGCATCTCATTCCAGGCCTTGGGCAGCGACACCGGACCCGAAGGTGCGACCGCCTCGGCAGCGCGGATTTCTGCCGCCGCGTGCGTCGGCGACAGCTTGCCGTAGCAGCCCGGCCAGTCCGGGCAGCCCAGCCCGGCGTCGGTCAGCCGCACATAGGCGCCGAGCATGACCAGCCCGAGGGTCATCACCGTGGTGGCGATCACCAGCGTACGCAGCGGCAGGTAACGTGCGAACACGACGAGCGCCGCCAGCAGCGACCCGCCCCACGCGGCCGCGTGCAGTGCATCCAGGGAGAATTGCCAGACGGCCGCATCCTGCATTCTTTGCCCTTTTTCAGTCGTCCTTCTGCAGCCAGCCGCTGGAAACCTTCACCAGCCTGGTGACGTCTTGCTTCATCTGTTGCGGATCGGCGTCGCGCGGAAAACGCATCATCAGATTGCCGAACGGATCGACAAGGTAAATGTGGTCGCGCGCCGAACGCGGCGCCGGCAAGAGCCGCAGGATCTGGTGCGCGTCGCCGATGAACTGGCGCGTGCCCTGGTACTCCGATTCGATCCCCGGCGCCGGTCGCACGCCATCGGGAATCAGCCACAGGCGTTCGATGCGATCGCGATTTCTGCCCTGAGTGAGCCGGATCTGGCGCATCAGGTACAACTTGGATCGACAGTATTCGTCGCAGACACCGGCATCGACCATGAGGAACACCCAATTGCCCCGCAGTTCATCGAAGCGGAAGACCTTGCCGTCGCGGTCCGCGACCGCGACACCGGCCAGCGGCGTGACCTCCAGCAACTCGCCGTAGTTGGTAAACGTCTGCGGCTTCCAGAGGTAATACAGCAGGAAGGAAGCAACGAACGGCGCCAGGCTAATCGTGCCCAGGAGCAGCAGGGTCCTGCGGGTCTTTTTCGGATCGGGAGCGTCTGACATGAAAAAAAATGTGGAGAAATGCAACCAACGCGCACAGCGAAAACCATTGCACCGCGTATCCATAATGCCTGGCGATGCCAAAATCGGGACGGGGCCAGGAGCGCACCAGGCCGTCGCCCAGGTCATTGTGCTGCTCGATCACCACCGGCTGGATGTCGAGTTGCATGCGCCGGCGATAGCGCTCGATGGTCAGGTTCTGCCACACCGGTCCGGTAGGCGGTGCCCCGGACAATTCCAGGAATCGCCCCGGCCGCATCGCGACACCGGCGACCGTCACGCTGCCGTCGGGCGTCTTCACGTCAGGCAGCCGATTTCGATCCGCCCCCGCCGCAACCCAGCCGCGGTTGACCAGGACGTACTTCTGCGAACCCGCAACTTTCAACGGCATGACCACGTGGTAGCCGGCTACGCCTGCCAGTACTTTATTGTCGAGCAGCACTGCCGCCTGCGGCACGAACTCACCCGTGGCTTCGACGCGGCGGAACAGGAGTGGCTCTGCATCCACCGGCGCGGCTGAAAGGGCCACCGGAGCATCGGCAGAACCGCGTTCGTAGGCCTGCTGCAATCCCTCTTTCTCATGCGCCCGGTCAAGCTGCCAGTTCCCTGCAGCCGCGGTCAGCGCAATGCCGGCAATTGCCACCACCGTTGGCAGCCAGCGCGGCCGGCGCCACCTCACGGAGTGACTCGGCACGTTCACCCGATCCGCCGCGAAAGTGGATGCGGCAAGGCGTACCGGCTACACTGGGCGCCACTTGCTTCGGCCTCCGCGAACATGAAACTCGTCGTCATCGCCTTTCTCGTCGTCATCGTTGCCAGTCTCGCCTCGGCGCTGATCTACCTGATCCGCGACAAGGGACAATCGGACCGTACGGTGAAGGCGCTAACCGTCCGCGTTGCGCTTTCCGTCACCCTGTTCCTGCTGCTCATGGCCGGATACTACTTCGGCATCATTCCGCAGCACGGGTTCTAAAAAAAACAGCCGCACAGTTTTGTGTGCGGCCCCAGTCGCCCGCTTATCCTGCGGGTCTCCTCCTCCTTCTGTTTTTCTTCTTGCTTTTCCTTGCCGCGGTTTCTCTACAGCCAGTAGACCAATATAAACAGCAGCAGCCAGACCACGTCGACGAAGTGCCAGTACCACGACACACCTTCGAAAGCGAAATGATGATCGGCGCTGAAATGCCCCTTGATGGAACGGGCCAGAATAACCATCAGCATGATGGTGCCGATGGTGACGTGGAAGCCGTGGAATCCGGTCAGCATGAAGAAAGTCGCGCCGTATGCCCCCATGTTCAGCGTCAGGTTCAGTTCCTGGTAGGCATGTACATACTCGTAGGCCTGCAGGCCCAGGAACAGCAAACCGAGAGCGACGGTGGCGACCAGGCCCCAGATCAATTGCGCGCGGTTGTTCTTCTTCAGACCCCAGTGCGCCCAGGTCACGGTCACGCCGGAACTCAGCAGGATCATCGTGTTGATCGCCGGGATGCCCCAGGCACCCATCGGCGTGAAAGTTTCTTCGATCCCCGGACCGGATATCGGCCAGTTCTGCGCCGAGAAACCCGGCCATAACTGCTCCAGCGTATCGCCGCTCCCCAGCCAGGGCACCGACAGCACCCTCATGTAGAACAGCGCGCCGAAGAACGCGGCGAAGAACATGACTTCGGAGAAGATGAACCAACTCATGCCCCAGCGAAAGGAAACATCCACCTGCTTGTTGAAACTGCCGCCCTCGCTCTCGCGGATCACGGTGCCGAACCATCCGAACATCATGTAGACCAGTATCGCCATGCCGGCCAGCACCACCCATTGCCCGGGGCCGACTCCGTTCATCCAGAGGACTGCACCGATCGCCATCAGAAACAGCGCAGTCGACCCGACGACGGGCCAGTGCGACGGCTGAGGCAGGTAATAACGTGTGGATTGGCTAAGCATTCCTGATTCTCCCTAAGTATTTTGCCCCTGGTTCACTTGCACTTGTCCGACTCAGCCGACAATGAATCTCACCAGCAATATCAGCGTGGTGACAAATATTGCCGCCCCGATGACGCCGGCGACGATCACCTGCACCGGCGTGATACTGGCCAGATCCGCCTGGTTGTCCGCCTGCCTGCGCACGCCGAAAAAAGACCAGAACACGGTCCTGAATACGCGCAGGAACGGTGCCTTTGCCGGTTTACCCGGCTGTTGGTTCACCACCGCGTGGCCTCGCTGCGGTCGGTGCCGCGCCTTCCACCTTGAAGAAGGTGTAGGAAAGCGTAACCGTATCCACATTCCGCGGCAGGCCCTGTTCGATGACGAACACCACCGGCATCTGCCGCACTTCTCCCGCTGCGAAACTCTGCGTGGAAAAGCAAAAACAATCAAGCTTGCGAAAATATTTCGCCGCGACCTGCGGCCCGTAACTCGGGATCGCCTGGCCGGCAACCGCCTGGTCCGAGCGGTTGCGCACTTCGTACATCACCTGCACCAGTTGCCCGGGATGCACCTTGATGCTGGTCTGCAGCGGCCTGAACTGCCACGGCAGGTCGCTGCGGATGTTGGCATCGAACTCAAGCGTCACCAGCCGGCTCTCGTCGACCTGCGTATTGGCCGGCGGCGCGCTGGCTTTCTCGACGTCATAAATGCCGGTGACCTCGCAGATCAACTTGTACAACGGCACCAGCCCATAACCGAACCCGAACATGCCGACCGCAACGATCAGCAGTTTGACCAGGATCGAACGATTCTCAGAAGCCCGGCTCATTTCCAGTGACGCAGGATCACGACGACAAAAAAAGCGAGTGCAACCGACAACAGGATCAGCGCGGTTCTGACGTTCCTCGCCTGAATTTGCTTCGCCTGCTGATCATTCATGAGTGCAACAGCGTGCCGGCTTGCGCCGTCATGCCCGAAGTTACCTTACCGTGGGCGGCGTCTCGAAGGTGTGATACGGCACCGGCGTAGGCAGGTGCGTCCATTCCAGCGAGTCCGCGCCCTCCCAGGGCTTCTGTGGTGCTTTCTCGCCGCTGCGGATGCACTTCAGCACCACGTACAGGAACAGTAATTGCGACAGGCCGAAACCGAAAGCGCCGATCGACGAGATCATGTTGAAATCCGCGAACTGCGGGGCGTAATCGGGAATGCGGCGCGGCATTCCCGCCAGCCCGAGGAAGTGCTGCACGAAGAAGATCAGGTTGAAGAAGATCATCGACAACCAGAAGTGCCACTTGCCCAGCGTCTCGTCGTACATGTGGCCGGTCCATTTCGGCAGCCAGAAATAGATGCCGGCAAAGGCGGAGAACAGCGCGCCTGCCACCATCACGTAGTGGAAGTGCGCGACCACGTAATAGGTGTCATGCAACTGGATGTCCACCGGCACGATCGCCAGCACCAGGCCGCTGAAGCCGCCCAGGGTAAACAGGAACAGGAATCCGATGGCGAACAACATCGGGGTCTCGAACGTGAGCGAGCCCTTCCACATGGTCGCCACCCAGTTGAACACCTTAACGCCGGTGGGCACCGCGATGAGCATGGTTGCGTACATGTAATAGAGCTGCGCGGTGGTCGGCAGCCCGGCCGTATACATGTGGTGCGCCCATACCAGGAAGGACAGGATCGCGATCGAAGCGGTCGCGTACACCATCGAGGTATAGCCGAACAGCGGCTTGCGCGAGAATGCGGGAATCACCTGCGATACCACGCCGAAGGCCGGGATGGCGATGATGTAAACCTCGGGATGGCCGAAGAACCAGAAAATGTGCTGGAACAGCACCGGGTCGCCACCACCGGCAGCATTGAAGAAATGGGTGCCGAAATGGCGGTCGGTCAGGGTCATGGTCACCGCGCCCGCCAGCACCGGCATTACCGCGACCAGCAGATAGGCCGTTATCAGCCAGGTCCACACGAACAGCGGCATCTTCATCAACGTCATCCCGGGTGCGCGCAGGTTCAGGATGGTGGTGATGATGTTGATCGAGCCCATGATCGAGGACATGCCGAGAAGGTGGACCGCGAAAATCGTCAGGTCCATCCCCATGCCCTGCTGGACGGTGAGCGGTGCATACATTGTCCAGCCCACGCCCGGCGCGCCGCCGGGAACGGCCAGCGAGAGCAGGAGCAGCAGCGCCGCCGGCGGCAGCAGCCAGAAGCTCCAGTTGTTCATGCGCGGGAAGGCCATGTCGGGAGCGCCGATCTGCATCGGGATCAGCCAATTGGCGAAACCCACGAACGCCGGCATGATCGCGCCGAAAACCATGATGAGCCCGTGCAGCGTGGTCATCTGGTTGAACACCTCGGGATCCACCACCTGCATGCCGGGCATGAACAGCTCGGCGCGAATCACCATCGCCATGAATCCGCCGGTCAGGAACATGATGAAACTGAACCACAGGTACATCGTGCCGATGTCCTTGTGATTGGTGGTCTTGACCCAGCGCATGAGGCCGCCGGGATAATGGTCGTGGCCGTGTGCGTGGTCGTGTTCGTGGCCGATGACTGCGCTCATGGTTGCTTCTCCTCGATAACCTTGCGTATGTTTCTGGGTGAGAATCGGGTGCCGGCGCCTACCTGGCGGTCTGTCCGGCGGCGCCGGCCGCGGCGACCGTTGTCGCGCCTCCCGCAGCCGATGCGGTCTTTTGTCTGGCAGCCCAGTCGGCGAACTCGTTCTGTTCCAGCGCCACTACCACGATCGGCATGAAACCGTGTTGCTTGCCGCACAGCTCCGCGCACTGGCCGCGGTAAGTCCCGGCCTTGTCGACCCTGAACCAGGCATCGCGGATGAAGCCCGGAACGGCGTCCTGCTTGACTCCGAATGCGGGCACCCACCACGAATGCAGCACGTCGTTGGCGGTGATCAGGACGCGCACCTTTTTGCCCACTGGCACGACCAGGGGTTTGTCCACTTCGAGCAGGTAGTGCTCGCCCTTGGGCTCCGATCCGTAGATTTGCGCACGCGGGGTGGACAACGTGCTGTAGAACTGCACGCCGTCGGCCACGCCGGACAAGTCGCCTTCACCCTTGAGGTATTCGTATCCCCATTTCCACTGGTAGCCGGTAACCTTGATGGTCATGTCGGGCGAGGAGCTGTCCTTCATCGCCAACAGCGATTGCGTCGCGGGAAAGGCCATGCCGATCAGGATGAAGAAAGGCACGACGGTCCACATGATTTCGACGGAAGTGTTCTCGTGGAAGTGCGCAGCCTGGTGTCCGACCGATTTGCGGTGCTTGATCACCGAGTAGAACATCATGCCGAACACGCCGACGAAAATGACCAGGCAGATGACCAGAACGATGGTGTGGAGGTCGTACATCTGGCGGGCAATTTCGGTTGCCGGTTCCTGCAGGTTGTATTTGGCCTGCGCCCACGCCAAGCCGGACAGTGGCATCAGCGCCGCGACCGCGCCGACCATTTGCAACAACGTCTTGATCATGCTTCCCCCAAAGTGTGCCTCTTATTTACGGACATTCAGATGTTTTCTGAGACGGCGCGCCGTGGTGGCAAGCTGCTCGTCGGTCAGGAACTTCCCGAACTCCACTTCCTTGCCGTGGGATCGCAACGCCAATCTGCCGCGTTTCATCCCGCGGGGCTCGCTGACTATCAGCTGCGCCCAGTGGCGGTTGAATTCTGATCTGCTCACGCTGCCGCGCTCCCGGCGCTCGATCACGACCTGATCGTCGTGCACGGTCATGCACTCATAGTCACCGGTATGCTGCGCCATGCAATGGAATGCCAGACCCACCGCCAGCAGTTCCAATCCTGCGAACGGCAGGATCAGCCATGCGCCGTTCAACGCGAATCCAAACGAAATCGCCAGAACAACTGCCGCAAGGGAACCCAATACCAGACGCCTGCTACCTGAGGAGAGGGAGTTGTTGCGCCGGGCGACGAGCGTGATATCGTTCGCCCCCTCTGCTGCATCGACGTCCATGCCAGACACCCGTTTTTTTGCATGCCCCTGCGAGGGGCCGGCAAGACACAAACCCATCGCGTTTTCGCGCGCGGAAATGTAGCACAAGGCCCCCGGCGATAGCAAGAAAACGCGGTGGCGGCCATCGCCGCGAAGCGCGCCGGCAACGATGCTTCAGCGACTTTCGTTTATAAGCGTCTCCAGATCGAGAAAGCTTGCTGCCAGCCCCGCGTCCTGCGTACCGAAAGGCACTGTGCCCAGCAATGGCGCCTCGAGCCGGCAGCGCAGAGCCTCGACATTTTCTTCGAAGGCCGGCATGGCCGTCTCCAGGCAGTTCGCCACCCATCCGGAAAGTCGCAGTCCTCGTCCCCGGATCGCCTCCGCTGTGAGCAGCGCATGATTCAGACAACCAAGGCGCATGCCGACCACCAGCACAACCGGCAACTCCAGCAGTCGGGCCAGGTCGGCGAAGTCCTCGCGATCGTTGAGCGGCACCAGCGGGCCCCCGGCCCCTTCTACGACCACCCACTGGGCCATTGAGGACAGGGCGACAAACGCATCACGGATGCGCGCCAGCGAGATCGTCACGCCCGCCTGGGCCGCAGCGATATGCGGTGCGATCGCGGGTTCGAAACGATATGGGTTGATGAGGTCCATTGGCGCCTCGATGTTCGCGGCGCCGGTCAGCGCCATCGCATCTTCATTGCGAAGGCCGTGTGCAGTCTGCGCGCAGCCGGCTGCCACCGGCTTCATGCCTACTGCGCACGCACCATGGCTTGCCAGCGCACGCAACAGTGCCGCCGCGATCAGCGTCTTGCCCACGCCGGTGTCGGTGCCGGCGACGAAAATTCCGTGACTGGTGACTGGGGGCTGGTGACTTGTCAAACCCTGAACCTCAGCGCGGCTTGATGTCGATAACCGGACGGCCGCTGGGACTCAAGCGCGGCTCGGGCTTCCACGCGTGCCCGTACACGACTTCAAAGGTCGCCGGCAGCCGGCCATCGCGCCGCAGTTTCTCGTAACGCCGCCTCACGTCTTCGAGCGTGCGCCGTCCGGTGAGGCCGCGGCTGCGTCCTGTCGCGACATTGTGCGCGCCGATCGCCTTCAACTCGCGCATCAGCGTCTCCACGTCGGCATAGGTGAGCGTGACCTGCTCCATGTCCATCACCGGATCGGCAAACCCGGCCTGTACCAGCATATCGCCGATGTCGTGCATGTCGTAAAAGCGGTTGACGTGAACGCGGCCAGCGTCGCCCGCAAAGGCCTGGCGAAGTTCCTTGAGGGTGTCGGGGCCAAAGGTCGTGAAGATCAACAACCCGCCTGGCTGAAGGACGCGCTGGCACTCGGAGAATATGCGCGCCAGGTCGTTCGCCCACTGGAATGCGAGGTTCGACCAGAACATGCCGACCGTTCCAGCGCGGACGGGAAGCTGCTCGTTATCGCCGCAGACGAACAATTCGCGTCGCCGTCCAATCCATTTCTTCCAGCTCGGCAGATTGGCGCGGGCGGTTTGCAGCATCGCCGGCGCGATGTCGAACTCGACCACCATTGCGCGCGGATAACGCCGTGCCAGCGCCTGCGCCGCGAATCCGGTGCCGCTGCCGGCATCGAGAACCAAAGCAGGTGCAAGCTTCATGAGATCGAGCCGCTCCAGCGCCCGCCGGCAGATTTCCCGCTGCAACACTGCCGCCCCGTCGTAGGTCAAAGCGGCGCGCTCGAAGGAACGCCGTAACTGACGCTTGTCCAGGGAGTACGCGGAGCTCACGGCGATGTCTGTTCCGCCCGCCTCAATGCATCCACCAGGCGCTCGACGTCTTCCTCGGAGTGGGCGGCGGACAGCGAGATGCGCAGCCGCGCCGTGCCCGCAGGCACGGTCGGCGGCCGGATCGCCGGAACCAGAATGCCCTCACGCCCCAACGTTTCGCTTGCCGCCAGCGCTTCGCGATTGCCGCCGATGATCAGCGGCTGGATCGGCGTCTGTGAGCGCGCCAGTTGCCAGCGCCGCAGCCGCAGGTCGCGGCCGAGTTTTTCTGCCAGGGCGTCGAGGCGCCGGCGCCGCCAGGACTCGTTTTGAATCAATTCCAGACTCTTGATGAGCGCGCAGGCCAGCGCCGGCGGGCTGGCCGTGGTGTAGATGTAACTGCGAGCGCGCTGGATCAGCATTTCAATCAACTCCTCGCTTCCCGCCACGAAAGCGCCGCACACGCCGGCAGCCTTGCCCAGCGTACCAACATATGCGATACGAGGCGAGGCAAGGCCCAAGTGCGCAAGCACGCCGCGGCCTTCCCCGCCGAGAACACCGAAGCCGTGCGCATCGTCCATCACCAGTGCGGCATCGAACCGTTCGCAAAGTTCGAGGATCGCGTCGAGCGGTGCGATATCCCCGTCCATGCTGAATACGGCGTCGGTGACCACCACTTTGTCGGTGGCCTCGGAACGCGCCAGCGTCTGCGCGAGCGCGGCAACGTCGCAATGCGGATAGCGCGTGAAGCGCGCACGCGACAACACCATCGCATCGTTGAGCGAGGCGTGATTCAATCTGTCGGCAAATATCTCACTGGAGCGTCCGGCCAGTGTGGTAACCACGGCCAAATTGGCGAGATATCCGGACGAGAACAACAGCGCCCTCGGCAGGCGCACGAATTCGGCGAGCCGATGTTCCAGTTCTTCATGGGCGCGATGGTGGCCACTTACCAGATGCGACGCGCCCGCACCCGCACCGTGAAGCTGCGCGCCCTCACATAGAGCCTGGATTACGCGCGGGTCGGAGGCAAGACCAAGGTAATCGTTGCTGCAGAACGAAAGATATTCGCGTCCGTCCACCCGAAGCCCTGCGCCCTGGGCGCAGTCGTTGACCCGGCGGCGGCGGCGCAAGCCCTGCGACTCGAGCGCGACAAGCTCAGCGGAGAATTCGCGCATCGCAAAGGGCTTGTGGGAGTTAAGGCGTCGTAGCAAACACGCGGGCCGCGCCTGCGGCCGCGGTCGATTCAGTCCCGAGTCCCGGATTCCAAGTCCCGCTCCCGAGCGATTGCCATTGGTTTCAGGCCGAGTCTGGCGAACAGATCTCGATCGCGTTCGGCTTCCGGATTGCCGGTGGTAAGCAGCCTGTCGCCGTAGAAAATCGAATTGGCGCCGGCGAGGAAGCACAGCGCCTGCATTTCCGATGACATGTCTTCGCGTCCGGCAGACAGCCGCACCATCGCCTTCGGCATGGTGATGCGCGCGGCCGCGACGGTGCGCACGAACTCGAATGGGTCGAGTTTTGTGGTTCCGTACAGCGGCGTGCCTTCGACCTGGACCAGATTGTTGATGGGCACGCTCTCCGGATGCGGGTCGAGGCTGGCAAGTTGCGCGATCAGGCCTGCGCGGCTGACGCGTGACTCGCCCATCCCGACGATTCCCCCGCAACAGACGTGAATGCCGGCCGATCGCACTTTCTTCAGCGTATCCAGACGTTCGTCCTGGCCGCGGGTGGTGACGATATGGCCGTAGAAATCGGCATCGGTATCCAGATTGTGGTTGTAATAGTCGAGGCCGGCCTCCTTGAGTTGCTCGGCCTGTCCGTCCTTCAGCATTCCCAGGGTAGCGCAAGTCTCCAGTCCCAATGCCTTTACTGCGCGCACCATGCCGGCCACTTTTTCCAGGTCGCGCTGCTTCGGGCCGCGCCACGCCGCGCCCATGCAGAAGCGCGACGCGCCGTTTTCCTGTGCCGTACGGGCTGCCTGCACGACTTCCTCGACCGTCATGAGCGCCTGATTCTTCACCCCGGTGTGGTAACGGGCGGCTTGCGGACAATATCCGCAGTCTTCCGGACAGCCGCCGGTCTTGATCGACAGCAGCGTGGACAACTGCACTTCGTTGGCCGCGAAATGCTGGCGATGAACCTGTTGAGCACGAAAGATCAGATCGGCGAACGGGGCGTCAAGCAGCGCTTCGACTGCGGCGACGCTCCAGCGCTGGGCCGTCCGGGCAGCCGTGCTTCGAGTGCTCTGTTGTGCGGACTGGGGCATCATGGTTGCAGGGCTAGTTGAAAAGAAATTCCGGCCGGTCGCGGCCTTGGGGAATGTTCGTGGAAGCCTGAACCCTTGTCAAATATTGCTTACAGAGTTTTTGACAACTGCCTGTCCTTTGCGCATGCATTGTTGCCACCGGCGTGCCTGTTGTGCGCCGGGTACGGCGCGGCCGACGGACTGTGTCAGGGTTGCCGCCAATCGCTGCCGCGATTGCCGGTGTCGCACTGCCCGATCTGCGCGGCGCCGGGTACGGGAGCGGAAGTTTGCGGACGCTGCCTTACCCGGCGTCCGGCTTTCGACCGCGTGGTCGCGGCGCTCGTTTATGCCTTTCCCGCCGACGCGCTGGTGCGCACACTCAAGTACCGCGGCGGACTGGCTTGCGCGCGACCGCTCGCCGCCGCCCTGGCCGAAGCGCTCGATTCGGAACCCTATCCCGATCTGGTGATGCCGATGCCGTTGGCGCCGCGGCGCTTGCGCGAACGCGGATTCAATCAGGCGATGGAGATCGCGAGGCTGGTCGGCGCGGAATTCGGACTGGGGATCAAGGCGAACGGCTGCCGGCGCAGCCGGGAGAGCGCGCCGCAGGCATCGCTGCCGTGGAAGGAGAGGGCTGCAAACGTGCGCAATGCCTTTGCCTGCGAACTCGATCTGGAAGGCAAGACCGTCGCCGTGGTGGACGATGTGCTGACCACCGGTGCCACGCTCAACGAACTTGCGCTGACACTCAAGCACCGCGGTGCGCGCGAAGTGTGGGGATGGGTTGTGGCGCGCACGCCGCCGCACCGGTAACCCGATCCCGGCGAATCACTTCCTTGGCGATAGTTCCCGCAACTGGCGCTCGACGAAAGTCTGCAGGTCGGCGTTGAGCTGATTCGAGGCGGCGGCGCGCTGGAATGCATCGCGCGCGTCGGCAAACTGATTGCTGGCGCGCAGGGACATGCCCAGCCCCATGAGCCACACCGCGTTGCCCGGAGAGGACTGCAGCGCGGTGCGGTAGTAATCCACCGCATCCCTGTGCCGGCCGTCACGCTGCAACAACGCCGCCAGAAACGCATGGAATTCGGGGTCGGATCGAACGTAAGGCAGTGCCCCGACCATCGTGTTGATGGCGCCGCCGACCTCGCCACGATCGACTTCCAGGCGCGCCAGCACCATGGCGTGCCGCGGTTGGCGCGGGTTCAGTTCGAGCGCGCGGCGCAACAACTCCTCGGCTTCGTCATTGCGCCCACCATCCAGGAGCAGCCCGAGCAAGGCCTGGCGCGCGGCGACGTGTGTGGGGTCCACTTGCAACGCTTCGCGAAAATTCGTCTCGGCCGCGCTGACCCTTCCGTTCTGCAACTGCGCGACACCACTGCGAAAAGCCGTTTCGGCACGCTGCTGCACTGTCATCTCGCGCATCTGCTTGTCGATTGCGGACGGGCTCTCCGCAGCCGCGGCTTGTGTCGCGGCCGCAGGGACGGAATCCGTTGCCGCCGCGGCAGGCGGCGCATCGGCAGCCGCGGGAGCGACGACTGGAGCGGATTCGGGCGCGGGGCGAGCGGCGGAAGGCCTGGCTGCGCGGGGTTTCTCCGTTCGCGTGACGGACTTCGGCTTTGCCGCCCGAACTGCAGGCGCGCCCGGCTCCGGGGTGAAACTCAGCTCGTCGGAAAGCCTGGACACTGGCGGAAGCAGCACCGCCTGCACCGCCGGCTCGACCGGAACCGGCGCTGTTGGGGATGGGGCTGCGGCAGTTTGCGTTGCCGGAGCCTGTGCCGGAATCTGTTTCTTTACGGGGTCGGACAGCGGCGTCAAGGTGAGCGGCGTGGTCGCTACCGGCGGCCATCCGCCGCTGAGGTAAATGAACGCACCGACTGCCGTCAACACCAGGATAAGCGCAACGGCGAGCATGCGCACGACCACCGGCGAACCCGCGCGTACTGCACGCACTTGCGGCGGCAGCGATGTCAACCCGGGATCGGCGGCGTGCCGTTTCTCGAGTTCCTGCAATACCTGGTTGATCAGACTCATCGATACCCGAACCAATAGGCAAGCGCTGCAATGGCAACAAACAGCGACAGCGCCGATTGCCAGCAGCGGAGAGCGGGCGGACCTGGCCGCCGGCGTATCCTGAGCCGCCTTGCGCACATGCGCTGCCGACACATAGTGCCTGCCCTCGCCGTACGCCGCCAGCATGGCCTTGTGGGCAAGCACGTTGACCAGGCGCGGCACCCCGGCGCTGGCACGGTAGAGCGCGTCCATCGCGGAACGGTAAAACAGGCGATCACCGACATAACCGGCAACGCCCAGCCGGTGGCCGACGTAGTATTCCATCTCACGCCGCGACAACGGCGAAAGATGATAGTGATAGGTGATGCGTTGCTGAAGCTGGCGCACCGATTCGTGCCTCAGGCGGGTGTCCAGTTCGGGCTGCCCGAACAGCACCACCTGGAACAGCTTGCGCTTTTCGGTTTCGAGATTGGACAACAGTCGCAACGATTCCAGCGTTTCCAGCGGCATTGCCTGCGCTTCGTCGAGACAGACCACCACGCGTTTGCCGGCACGCGCGTAGTCGAGCAGCGCATGATTGAGCGTCTTCACCAGGTGGTGCTGGTCGTCGTCGCGGTCGAACGTAACCCGCAGTTCGTCAGCCAGCGCAAGCAGCAGGCCGAGCGGATCGAGATACGGATTGGGGATGTAGGCGGTCACGAATTCGCCGTCAAGCTCGGCGAGAAAGCGCCGGCACAGAAGGGTCTTGCCGGTGCCGACCTCGCCGGTGATTTTCATGAAGCCTTCGCCGTTGGCAACGGCGACCAGCAGCGTGTTCAGCGCCTCCTGATGCGGCGTGCAGGCAAAGGCGAACGCGGTATCCGGTGTCAGTCCGAACGGCGGCTCGCGAAGCGCGAAATGGGTGCGGTACATGATCAGCCGCCGGCCCGCCGTCCTGCGGCGGCGCGCTCCAATGCGATACTCGGACCGGTGGCTGCGCTACTGCGCAGGTGTCGCAGGCGATTGGGGCAAAGGGCTGCGCGACTGGGAGTCACTGCGTTGATAGGCGTCGATGCGTTCCTTGGTGTCCAGTATATCCTGACGCCACGATGCGTCGCTCTCGATCACGGTGGTCTTGAGCAGGATCACCAGCTCGCTTTTCACCACCGAGCGGCGTTTGCTGCCAAACAACGCGCCGATCCAGGGTGTCGAGCTCAATCCAGGCAGGCCGTTACTGTCGCGGGCCGACGTTTCCTTCATCAGGCCGCCTATGGCAACGATGTTGCCGTCACTGACGCGCACGATGGTGTCGCTCTCGCTGATGGAACTGGAGGCAAGCGGCAGGCGGAAATTGCCGGCAGTGCCCAGATCGATGTCCTTGGTTTTTTCGATCACGTTCGATACCGACGGATGGATGTGCAGGATGATCTGGCTGTTCTGATCAATCTGCGGCGTGACATCGAGGGCAACGCCGGAGAAGAATGGCGCCGTCGTGATGGTCGGAGACTGGGTGCTGGTGGTGCCGGTGGTAGTGGTATTGGTGGTGATGTTGGTCACGAAGAATTCGTCGGTACCGACCTTCAGCACCGCCTTCTGGTTGTTCAGCGTTGCGATTCGCGGGCTGGACAGTACCTGCAGATCGCCCTGGGTCTCGAGGAAGGCCATGAGCGCCGCGAAACTGCCGGTCTGGAACGCCAGGCCGAACAGAGTTCCAGGCGTCCCGGGGCCCACGCCGATGACACCGGGCGCCGCCGGATTGGACGAGAGCAGGGAATTGATGGCAACGGAGCCGTCTGCGTTGCGCGCCGTGAACGCGCTGATGGCGCCGTTAGGCGACAGCGTCGATCCGGGAGACAGCACCCCGCCCGCGAAGCGGCTGTTGGGCCCCTGCGTGAACGCCGCCCAGTTCACCCCGCTTTGGTGGGTGTCGGAAAGCTGCACTTCGATGATTTTCGCTTCCAGCATGACCTGGCGCTCGACCACCACCTGCATGGCCTTCAGGAACTCTTCGACTCCGCGCAGCTCGGCCGGAAAGGCGCGCACCACCATTACACCCGACTGCGGGCTCATCACCACGTTGCGACCGTCTTCGGCCCCGATGATCGCCCGCACTGCGGCGCCGATATCCGTCCAGAAGTCGTTGTCCGAAGTGGTCGTCACTTTGCTGCTCTCGATTGCCTGCGCGCCTACACCGCCTGTCGTCGTCGGTGCGCCAACCACACCCTGCTGAGTCGCGCTCGGCGCATCCGAAATCGCGCCGGAGGTCACGCGCACTTCGGTGCGGCCCTTGCGCTGGCTCATCAGGTAGTTGACCTGGAACACCCGCGTTTGCAAGCCGAGCGGCTGGATCAGGACACGGGGGCCCTGCAGCTTGTATTCGTAGCCGTACATCTCGCGCAGCGTGTCGAGCGCCTCGAACACGGTAACGTCCTTGAGATTGACGGAAATCGCCTCCTTGATGCTCGGGTGCACCACCATGCTGTAACGCGTGCCGGAGACGATGGCCATGAAAACCTGGTTGGCTGGCGCGCCGTTTACCACCAGGTCGAAACGGGGCTCGATAGGTCGGCCGTCCACCTTCGGCATTTCAACGGTGAGCGAAGGCAACAGGGCGCGGTTCACCTCATCCGGTTGCCCCGAAGCAGTCCGCTCGCGCGAGGCTTTCGCCATCTCTTTCTTGGCGTTGCCGTAGGGCACGCCATAGTGGTTGGCGCACGCGCCCAGCGCGAGGATCAGAAACAGGGTGAGAAGCCTTCTCATTTTGTCCTTTCTTGTTCTCTGTCCTGTGCGCTATCGGGTCGCATCGTCAGCCCCACCGGCCGCAGGTTTCGCTTCGGCGCGCGACTTGGCCGCATCCCGCTTGGGCTGCTGCGCCTGCGGCATGGCTTCACTGCGCATGTCCACGTCGGGAAACAGCCTTACGGTGCGCAGTGCCCCGCCGGCTCGCAACGTCACCTCGCCTTCACGGATTGCGACGAGTTCCGCACCGGCCACTGATCCGCCAAGCGACAAGATTTTGCCGTTGATGATGGCGTATCGCCGCTCGGGCGACAGCAGCACCGACTGAAGAACCCATTCGGCGTCACGGCCACGGCTCACGATTCCGCCTTCTCCTGTTCTGCCGGAAAAAAACGCCGGCCGCGTCGGGTCGCGCAGCACCTGCGCCGCGGCGAGCGGTACACACACAGCCAGTGCGGCGCCGAATACCAGTAATCTGGTCATGGGGCCGGTGATGTGGCTGTTCATACCACCAGCCAGGCCTCGTCGAGGCTCAATGTATAAAGCGTCACAGTCATCTGCACCCGTGGGTACTGCAAGGCGTCGATGCCGGTCCTGGCCCAGAACATCTGCCACTGCAACTTCTCGAGACGCGTCAGATAGTCCAGCAGATCCAGATAGCCGCCTTCGAGTGTAAGTTCGATGCCGTGTTTATAGACCAGGCGATCGGCGCCGCCCGGCGTCACGGCCCGCACCGGCGCGCCTTTCGCCTCGCGGTCCACCAGCGCCGTCACCGGCAGAGTCTTGAGCTTCACCAGGTGTACCCGGCTGTTGCGCGTCAGCACGTCCTCCAGCACCTGGGTCATGCGCGTCGGCGGTACCAAACCCTGCTGCACGCCACGCAACTCGGCGTCGAATTGCGCAAGTTGTGCCTTTAACGCGTCGATGCGCGCGCGCGCTGCGGTGTCCGGATCCTGAGCGGCCGAGCGCATCAGTTCGGCGGTCTGGACCTGAAACTGTGCGAGCGTCGTCTGCTGGCGCGAGATATCGGCGCTGAGCCGCTTGTGGCGCGCCAGTTCGTTGTCGATTGCCAGCATAAACACCAGCCATCCGATCACGACCGCACCAGCGAGGAATACCATTACGCGCTCGCGCGGCTTGAGCGCGTCGAACCGGGTCACTGCTTTTTGCCAGGTCTCGTTCATCGGGCCGCCGCTTTTGCCGCCGGCGTTTCGGAGCTGGTCGCCAGCCGGAATTCGATATACGGCGGCCGTCCGCCGCTCTTGTCAGCCGGATCGGGGACGGGCACCTGCATCAGCAGTTCCGAGAATGGATGACCCTGCATGACGGTTTCCGAATTGAGCCGCCGCAAGTAGCCCGGCACCTGCTCCGCACGCAGCGCGCGGCCTTCCACCGCGACGTCCTGGCCGCTGGCGGCGATGTGTAGCCCTGTCAGCCAGACGCCTTCGAAAGACTGCCGGGCAAAAGCGCGCAGGTGTTCCGAGAAGCCCCTGGTATCGCCGAGTGCGCCGCCTTTGAGTACCGCCATCACTTCATCGCGTCCCTTGATCTCGGATTCCAGGCGCGCAATCTCCGCGGTGATCAGCGGATCCTGCTTGCGATTCGCTACCTGGCCCGCGAGCCGCTGCATTTCCGCCTGCGCCGCCGTCACCTTGGCTGCTAACTCTCGCTCCTGCTGCGCCAACTGGCGATTGCGCATTCCCGCGTAACCGGCGAACGCGACCGAAAGCAGCGCAACCGTCAGCCACCCCATCAGTGCCGTCTTCAGCGTGAGCCGGCCACTCTTGTCCAGAAAGGCCGGGTTGAAGAGGTTGATCTGCTGAGACACTGTCAATCCTTTCGACTAGGGCAGGCCGGTGCGCAGCGCAGCGCCCAGCGTCTGCCAGCGCTGCATCTGCTCGCCGGGTTCGCGCAATTCCGGAACCTTGTGAAAGTCAAGCACCTCTCCGAGATCCACGGAATCGACCTGTGCGGAGAGATTGCCCGCAAGGTACTGCGTCAACCCGATCTCCGCCGGCACAGGTCCGAGCAGCACGCGCGCCACCGGTACATTGCTGAACTGCCGGTCGAAGTGGTCGAGTGAACGCTGCAACTCCAGCGCGATGCGCTCGAACATCTGTTCGCGCATGTCGCCGGCCGCATGGGTCAGTTGCTCGAGGCTCACATCGATTCTGCGCGAAAGGTAGAGTTCGCCGCGCGCGCTGAAAGTCAGCAAGCCGCCTTCCTCGCCGAAGCTCAGCATGGCGAGCGCGCGATCATCAGTTTCCAGGAGCGTCGCAAGATTGCGTTGGGCCATTTCAGGAATCTCGATCACCCGCAACGGGATTCCGGCCTGCGCAAAGAGCTTCATGCGCGACTCGATGTCCGCGTTGCGCGCAGAGACGGCATATACCGAGCGCCCACGCGTAGGCGCGCCGGCGTCGGCCGGAACCTGAACCACGTCGACTGTGGCCGACTCGACCGGATATTCGAGAAAGTCCTTGAGCTTCCAGCGCACCGCCGACTTCAATTCCGCATCCGGCACCTTTGGCGCATCCAGCAACTGCAACTGGTACTGCGGCGCCGGAAGCAACGTCGAGCAGCGGAAGCGCTTGAGGTGAAGTTCGCGGCGCAGACGCTGGAGTGTGTCGGCCTCGTTGCCCTCATGCGGGTGACTCGAGCAGAATTCCACGACCGGACGCTCCGCACCGTTGCGGGACACCCTGGCGATTTCTACGCGGCCCGCAAAGACGTTCACAGCGGCGAGTTCGCCGGATTCGCTTCTCGAGAAAATTGAGCGCACCGTAGGCATCTTAAAAATTAACGCGAACATATATAAATAACTTATTGTTGTCAATGGAAAAACGTATTGCCCCACGGTGGGCATTTCAACCCCTCAATAGACCTCCCGGAAATACAGGAACTGGTCGGTATTCTTGAAGATCCCGAAGGTGGCCCGCGCACGCGGATCCTCGTTGTACGTGCCGCTGCCCCAGTTGCCTTGGAGCCACGTTTTGTTGGCCGCCGTTGCGGCACTGCTCGTTGCCGAGGTACAGGTGTTGCCCAAGGCGACAGCCCCAAGATTGACCGTCAGATCCACAGCGCCGTTCTTGTTGCTGCCGGGCGTGGTGAGCTTCACGCCCGTATTTCCGGCCGTGAATGTCAGCGTGCTGCCGGGATTCAGATGCGTGTCGCAGGCGGCCAGGTTCGGGCCGACAAAACTGAAAGCAATGTCGCTGGCGGCAAGCGTGGTGCAGTTGTCGGCGGTGTTGGTGACGAAAAAGTTGCCGTCGAAGTACTGGGTCGAGAGCGGCAGGGGCAGGTCGAGCAGGCTGCTGCCGAAGGCGTTGTTCAACCGCAGGCGGCCGAAACGAACTTCGGTCGTCACTCCGAGGTTGGTCCGCTCGTTGACGCTATTGCCGTCCGCGTCGAAATTGAGCGTGTTCATTGCGACACCGTCCGAATCGATTGGTGCGATACCGAATTGCACTGCCGTGTAGGGTCCGTCCGGATCGTCGGGCGTGGCCCGGCGGATGCCGGTGACGGCGGTGACAGTGGCGAGGCCGCTCGCCCAGTTCCCTGAAGGGCTCGTTCCCGAATCGACGCGTGAAATCAGATTGGTGGTCCCGCTCTTCGCGCCAAAATTAAAGTTTGCGAAAGTCCCAATCGCGAGCTTGGCGTAGCCACCGTTATAGTTCAGCGTCGTGGCGCCTTGAGTGTTACGGGCGACCAGCGTGAACCCAAGGCTCAGCCCCTCGTTCATATGGGTGAATGTAGAGGCGCAGAGCGTCGCGGAGCGGTTGGTGAGGGTCGGCGTTCCGCTGATGGCGAAATTCTTGGGCCGGAAACGGCCGACATAACCGCCCGCACCGCCGCCGTCCAGGCCGCTGTCGCCTGCGATGTCCGCATCCGCAGCACCCAGATAGTCATTCAAGGCAGCGGTGAAAATGACGTTGCCCGCCTCGCTGTAACACCAATCTGCGGCGGTCGCCGTTCCCCCGGACAGTGCGATGGTCGCCGCGCTCGCGCAGGTTGCGCCGCGCGAGACGGAGCCCAGCGCGATGCCCGGCAGGTTGGAACTGGGAGAAACGCTGACGGTCGCAGCGAAATTCGGCACCGTACCGTTATCGGAGATGTTCGAGCCCGCATCCGGCACGCCATCGTTGTTCGTGTCCTCTCCCGCGGCCCACCGGTACGCCCGTACTGTCATCGAAAAGTTGTCACCGGCGGCTCCGATCAGCGATCCTGCGGCCGTGTTGCTGTGCCCGATGCCGGGAAAGGTCAAGCCGAAGGGCCGGACGACGAACTGGTTCGAGGAGCCCACTGCCTCGAATCCCGCGACATCCGGATCGAGGTCATGGCGCGCGTGCAGCGAGATCTGGCCCGCATCCGGGTAAGTGATCACCGTGTCGGCTTCGGAGGCGGCGTTGAATGTGAGCGACACGCCTGTGTAGGCAGCCGCTCCCGTCCCGCCGTTGTTGGCGCTGGTCGTGATGTTGCTGCCGTTGACGCTCACCTGGAGGCCTGCGCAGCTCGACGGGCTATTGCATTCCGCGCCAAGGTCCACGCTGCGCGTCTGGCTGGCAAACAATCCGGTGCATGACCCCGTCACTGTGTCGGTGCGGATCGCCTGGACGCGAACCGTCTTAGCGTTGTACCCGGTGTTGGAAGGCTTACCGGAGATCTGCGTCGGGATGGCGGTATTGCCGTCGGTCACGTTACGAAATTGGAAGCCAGCTTGCACCATTGTGAACAAGGGGTCTTCAGAGGCGGTAGCGGTGCCGGTCGCTTCCGAGAGCCCTCCACCGCTCACATTGAAATGGAACGTTTCCGTGGCCGCAACGAGATTGGCGTAGCGGAACGACAGTAGAACCGAGTTGGAGCCTGGGACGAATTGGTAGGTCGCAGCCCCGTCACCGGCCGTCGTGTCGGTGAGCGTACCGCCACCCGCGAGGATTCCGGTCCACGTCCCCCGCGCGTTGCTGGTGGACAGGGTCAAGAGCGTCAAGTTAGCGTCCACCGCGACATGGCTCGCGTCGTGCGCTGTGATGGTGATGTCATGGGTATCGCAGGCGATGCCGCTGCCGGCGTGGCTGATGGAAAAGTGGTCGATCAGCGAGGCGCAGGGCCGGGTCGCGTTCATGTACTGCTGGATTCGTCCTGGCCCGAGCGCCTGCCGGAATACGCGTACTTCGTCGATGGCCCCCGCGAAATTGCGTCCGGCGAAGCCCTGGTCGGCGGCTACCTGGAAGGGCATGGCGTTGACCACCAGGGCCGCCGTCTGGTTGTTGGTGTTGGCGTCCTGCACCCCGTTGAGGTAGATGCGCTGGAAGCCGCCAGCGCGCGAGTAGACCAGCGTTACGTGGGTCCAGGTATTGAGGGGGACCACGCCGGCCGAAAACAACTCCGTCACGCCGCCGCCCCACCACCAGTCCACCGTTCCGGTCGAGGTCAGGTGCGCCTCGTAGTTCTGGTCCTTCGACATCCAGGATTTCAGTAAGCCCGCCGCCGGGTAGGCTGTGGGGCGCAGCCAGGCCATCACCGTCAACTCGTCCGTGATATCCAGCAGGGCATTGTCGGCCCGTTGCACGTAGTCGTTGTTGCCGTCGAAGGCACCGTAGTGGCAGGTGCCCGGATTGCCGGGGATCGCCCGCGTGACGTTGGCGGTCGCGGCGCCGCCGAATGCCTGCCCGTGCAGGTTGCTGCCGCTCGTATCCAGCACCTCGCCCGCGGTGCCGTTCCACAGCAACTGGTCCATTGTCCACTCCAGCACTGGAGGCAACGCGTTCGGTCGCAGCGCCAGGATCTGGGCCACGCCGACGTCGCCGTTGGCCGCCGCTGTGGCCAACTTGTTGCCGGTTGCGCCGGCCGCAGCCTGCGCCACTTCGTTCATTGAGAGCGAGATGCCGCCGGTGCCGCCGCCCGAGTTGAGGTCCACGCGCTCGGTCATCCCCGTGGGCGTCCAGGTGGACGAAGAGCTGAAGCTGTGCGTGCTGATCACCATCGTGTCCGGCACGGTTGTCGTCACGCCGGTCGCGCGGTGCTGCAGGTTCGTGTCGCCGCCCAGCGGCGTGGCGTTGCCGGAGAAAATGTCGACCGGAGTCGTATTGTCGACGTTGTCGTAGGTCACGATACCGCCGACAGCGCCCGTATGCGCCGCGCTGAATGTCCAGGTGTAGCTGGCGGGCTCGGCGCCGGCGACCACGCGCGTGTAGATCGCCTGGCGACTCGCGTTGGCAGCGGCCTGGACGGTGGTGTTCTGCAGGGTCCAGCCGGTGGGCGTGCTGATGGTAGCCCCAGAGCCGGTAACCGCGATCGCGGCGACCATTACGTCACCGGTTGTGGTCCCGGCCGGCACGTTGACCGTGAGTGAGGCGTCCGCTGGCTGCAGCGCAATCGTCAGGAACGCGTTGATCGAGCTGGTCACGGTTGCCGTAGTGTTGCCGGTCGCGCCCGCCGTGGCCTTGACGCCGTCCCAGACCGCGAATCCGCCGCCATTGTTCGACGTCGTACCTGCATCGGACCGCTCGGCGATGCCCGTGAGGGTCGCGTTCGCCTGCGCACTGAACGCCGCCGCATTCGAGTCATTGTCCCGCGCGACCGCCTGGACAACGAGCGTGTTGGGCACGCTGGTCGTCACGCCGGTCACCGAGACTGCGGTGCTGGCGGCCGCCTTGACGCCGCCCGCCGTGACATCCCAGGGATTGCCGGTGGCGACCGCGCCCCGGTACGTGATGATCTGCGCGTACACGTGATTGCCGGGGTCCGCCACCGTCGGCGCTGCCATCGCCGCCGAGGTCGCGCGCGCCCAGAACACCGTGATCTGCGTACCCGCTGTGCCGGCGCCGGTTGCCTGGGGACTATTCGCAACCGCAACGAACCCTGCAGGAGCGGAGAGGGTTGCTGCCTCGCCGCCCGCGCTCTCGATAAAGAGAAGCGCCACATCGCCGGCCACATGCGCTGGCCACGTCGGCGTGACGGTCCCCGTCGCGGTCACGGCCGTTCCTGCCGCCTGGAACGTCGGAGCCGGCGGGCCTGACGCGGAACTCGCCGAGGCCGCGGCACGGAACGTAATTTGCGCATGCGCGGTCCCAGCCGTGGTCGCGCACGCAACCAGCAGAAACGCCAGTATCGTTTTCACAAAGCTATTCATTCCAGTCATCACTTGACGGCATGCAATCGCGGCAGGTCCTCTGGTCACGCAACAAGGAGAGTCTGCAAACCGATGTGGCGTGGCTACCCAACTTCAACTGCCTCGTTCCAAGGTAGCCTGCAATTGTCGTTCCACGTAGAACAGGCTTCCGAGGTTGCCTTTCGATGCGGTCACCGTAAGGCGATAGATCCGGATGTTCACGCCTGCCTCGGCGGTGGCGGCGCTGCCGCACTGAACCTGCACCGCGAAGCCGCTCAGAGTCCCCGGCAGCCCGGCCAGCGCCTGGCTGAAAGGCGTCGCATACGTCGCCCCATCGCAGGAAGTTCGGAATCCGCCCGCCGGAGCCTGAAGAATCTGCCAGGCGCCCCAATCGACCCCCGCACGCGCCGCCTGATAAGCGCGCGCGCCCTCGACATCCAGCGCTTCGGCTATATGCTGGTTGGTCGAAAGGGTGGCGACATAGGCCCCGAGCAGGGTCACCACGACCAGCAGGAAAATCGCCGATATCAGCGAAAAACCTCCGCTCCGCTTACGGAACATTGCCGACATGAACCTGTTGAACCAGATTGACCGTCTCACCGTCCTTGGTGATCGCAAGCTCCAGGGTCACCAGGCTGTTCTGTGCCGTTACACCCGCCTCGTACGTGAAGCGGCAACCTGAGAGGTTGCTGGCGATGACCCCGCTGTTGCCGGCGGGCGCAGTGGTACCAAAGCTGTAATTCCAGTAGCGGGTCAGCAAACCGCCCGCGCAGATGTAGCTCACCGGGGTGCCGACGACGTGAAAGCGCCGCGCTGGTGACGCGAAAGGGAACTGCCCTCCCGAAAAAGACACCGTCACGAGGCCACTGCCTGCCGGAGTCGCGTCGCGGCGATTCGAGCCGTCATACGCGTTTGCGCCGGTAATTCCGAGGTTGTAGATGACGATGAAATCATCGGCAGCGATATCCACCCCCGGACCGATCACGTCGAACGAGTTGTCCCCGGCACTGGAAAAATTGAGAAAATCTCCAGGACCATCGGCACGGTATCGGCCGGCCGACTTGATCGGGATGAATTCGATCGCGGTATTGCCTGACGTCACCCGAATGCTGTTCGGCAGCGCCACGCGCAAATCGCGGCCTATGCGCCGCAACGCGGTATCGGCAATGTCGGTGAGTTCGGCGCGCCGGGCCACGTCCAGATAGCCTTGAATGGGGGCCCGCAGGAACACGGCAACCGCTGAGGCAAGTATCCCGGTGAGGACGATCACAATGATTGCCTCGACCAGCGTGAAGCCGCGACCGTGGGCCAGTCGAATACAGCGCCGCGTTTTCATGGCACCGCGTTGGGCGCGTAACGAGTTCGGTAACCCTGCAGCACGAGCGAGTCATTTCCCGGACCAGTCACCGTCACCGTAATCAGCAGCGATTCAGCCACCGCGATGCCGCCTAGCACCGAACCTCCCACTGCGATGGTCGCGGAGTACGCCCCAAGGCCGCCGATCGGCGCGCCGGTAATGTCGGAGATAGGACTGATGTTCAGTGCGGCGCCGTAATCATTCACATTGTCGAACGGCGTGGTGGCACTGACCCGGGTTTCGCCTTCCGGGCCCAATCCTTCAACAGTCGCCTGACATCCGGTCGGTCCAACCGTCGCCGATGTCGCCGTGGTCGCCTGCGAATCGTCTGGGTCGCAATAGGTAAACGGCTTCGCCTGCACTTCTTCCATCAGCGCCTCGGCAATCGCCAGCATCTGTTTCTGGATCAGGGGATCAGCGCTGGCCTTGGTCGTGACGCTGAACACCATCAGGATTCCGGCAACGCCGACGCCGACGATGATGATGAACATGATGAGTTCGACCATCGAGAGGCCGCGCTGGTCGCGGTGCGGGGAACTTTTACTGCGGGCGAGCCGGGGTTGTCCGCCTGACTGGCTAAGAAGTGCGAACATAGCCGGTTTCCTGCTCCACGCTTAGTGTCTTCGACCCGTCCCCGCTGACCGTGATGGTCTGTCCCACGGTCGGGCGGCCGAGTGCGTCGAACTGAAAGTCGGTCGGCGTGGGAGAGAAAATCACTGCGCCGACACCGCCAGGATCCGGGGCAAGAACGTACGGCGCTACGCCATTCGGGCCGGCAAGGTCAACATCGCAAGGCGCCGTTGCACCAGCTGACGAAGCAAACCGAAAAGTCACTGAGTTAGCCGTGAAGGTCAGACACACGTTCCGGCGCTTGGCGATCGCCTGCTTTTGCGCAAACCGGATCCCGGAAGCAACCCGATCATAGAAACCGAGTGTGTTGTAAGCGCCGAGACCCACGAGCTTGGGAATTGCCACCACCGCGAGAATGCCCACGAGGATCAGGGTGACTACGAGCTCGACAAGCGTGAATCCGAGGCTCCAAAATCGAAGGGCAAGCGTGGGCATGTGCCTACAGGTCTCGCCCCTCTGTCCTGCGCTCCTCAGCGAGGACATCCGCATTGGTCAGGCAAGGCAATCACGGCGGCATAGGATTACGGGTTCGCGCAAATGTAGGTGATTGTGGCCGTGTCCCCACTATCGGTTTTTGTGAGCGTACACGTACCAGTCAGTCCGTCATTTGCGGGCGCAGCGCAAGTCTGCGTACCGGGTCCGGAGACGGTATAGCCTGTAGGCACGCCACCGGTCATCACGCCGCCGACGATTGCATTTGTGCAAGGGTCCGCTACAGCTACAGCAACACCCTTGGTCGAACTCGCCTTGCGGCCGCCATAGTTGATTGCAAAACCCGACGTCGCAGCCGATGCGACACCCGTTGTGGCTGCGGCATTTGCTTCATCAGCCAGGTCTATGAACCTGGGTAGCGCGGTTGCAGCGAGAATGCCGAGAATCACGATCACCACTACCAGTTCGATCAGGGTAAAACCGCTTTGCTTCGCTTGCATTATCGTTCTCCTAATGAAAAAACACGAAAACAATCTGTTGTTTCGCGGCGCCATGCGCGTGTTTACGAGCAGTCCGGCACACCGGGCAGCGTGATGACCGGCGACGCATTGGCAAGTGCCGCTGTATACGACACGCGGCAGTTCGGCGCAGTGGCGCCGTTGATATCGATGGTGATGGTCGAACCCGCTAACGCCCCTCCCGCAGAAATGGCCACCTGGTCATTAGTGGCGTCGAGTTGCAACGCTGTAATGATGCCGGCTGCATCCGCGGTCGGATAACCGTTCACCTGGGTAACGTTTGTGCCCTCCATCGCTACGGTCGCAGCCGCCGTCGTATTCGTGGCGATAGCCTGTGCATGGGCAAGCGCCGCCGCCGAGCGTACGCCACCGTAAATTGCCTGCATCTTCGCCGTCCGCGCCTGCGTTTGCAGGGATATGTACCGCGGCAAGGCAACGGCTGCGAGAATGGCGATGATGCTGATCGTGACCACCAGCTCGATCAGGGTAAAGCCGCCACTGCGGCGCCGGGTTTGGCGTTCAATTGACCTCATCAGTATTACCCCCTCGTAGAGACAACGTTAACGCAAGAAAATCGATCCGCAAGTCAAGACGCACGATCCATGCCCGTTCTACTGAAACCAACCATACTCCGCGACCAGCACCAGACTTACCCAGGTTCCCGCGGACTTGGGAGAACTGTCGGTTACTGTGCCCGCACTGACCCGCATGGCCCGGTAGCGAACGCTGAAATCCCGATAAAGTGACGGCGAAAAATGCCGCCGATTGTTCACCGTGTACACCAGTTCCCGGTTCCGTTTGTCGAAATGCCACTGTCCTTTCGCCTCGTCCGCGGGCGCAGATTCCAGTTCGCCAAGATAGTTCGGCGGCTTTTCCCCGAGCCAGTTCATCGGATTCTCGTCGGCAAGTGTCGGAATCTCGGACATCCGGTTCGCAAGAATCAGGTCCGCCACCTTGTAGCGCAAACCGGTGCGAATGTTCTCCGCCGTCGATTCCATCGCGATTTTTTCCGCGTACTCCTGGTAGTAAAGCGCGCGTTCGAGCAGCACGCCGACGACGATTCCCATGAGCGCTATGGACACGGCAAACTCCACAAAACTCGCGCCGCACTGGTTGCCGCGCACCAGGAATGCACGCATCGATCATTTCTTCATTGCCGCCTGGCCAAGGTCCCAGATCGGCAGGAATACGCCCAGCGCAAGGATCAGCACGAGCACGCCAAGGCACAGGATCAGTATCGGCTCGATCTGCGCGCCGAGCGTCTTCAGTTCGTACTCGACCTCGCGCTGATACATGCCGGCGATTTCCTGCATCATCTCGTCGAGCGAACCGGATTCCTCGCCCACCATCATCATCTGCAGCACCACCGGGGTGAATACCCCGGCATTGATCGCGGTGCGAAGCACGCTTTCGCCGCGCTCGACGCCTTCACGCATTTTGTCGACCCGTTCAGCGACAAAACTGTTGTCTACGGTCTGCGCCACCAGCGTCAGTCCCTGCACCACCGGCACGCCGCTGCGCATCGACAGCGCGAAGCTGCGCGAGAAACGCGCCAGCGTCGCCTTGAGGATGATCTTGCCCGCGATCGGGATGCGCAGCTTGAAACGATCCCACGCGTACTTTCCCGCCCTGGTGCGGGTGTAGCCGCGAAACGCGAACGCCGCCCCGACCAGCGCCGCCAGCAGAAACGGCCAGCTCGAAACCATGAACTCGGAAAAACCGATTAGCACCTTTGTAATCAGCGGCAATTCGGCGTTGAAGCCCTTGTACACCTTGGCAAACGCCGGGATGACGAACAGGTTGATGATGACGATCGCGATCGCCATCGCGACCAGAACGAATGACGGATAGCGCAACGCGGACTTCACCTGGTTGCGCATGAATTCCTGGAACTCGAGGTGATTGAACAACCGCAGGAAGATTTCCTCGAGCATGCCGGTGGTCTCGCCCACGTACACCATGGCGACGTAGAACGGCGAAAACACCTGGTCTTGCCGTTGCAGTGCCACGGAAAGCGGCCGGCCGCTGTCCAGGTTCTCGCGAATGCTCTGCAGCACCTTCCTGAATGTTGGATTGCCGCTGGACTCCTGCAGGCCCGCGAGTGCGCGCATGATCGGCACGCCGGCCTTGAGCAGCGTGTACATCTGGCGGCTGAACAGCAGCAGGTCCTCATGGGAGACCGGGCGCTGCGTCAGCCGCTGCAACACCCCGATCGATTCACCCGCCTGCCGGGGCCGCGTCTCGCCGATTTCCACCGGCGTGACGCCGGTGGCGAACAGCTGGGTCGCGACCGCGCCGCTGTCGGCGCCCTCGACCACGCCCTGCACCAGTTCGCCGGCAGTATTCCTGCCTGTATAGGAAAAGTAGGCCATCAGTCTTCCAGTTGCGTGCTGACGCGCATCGCCTCTTCGACCGTGGTACGTCCGCTGATCACCAACTGCGCGGCGTGATCCGTCAGCATCCGTCCTTCCATCTGTGCGCGGGCAGCCTCGACGAAGCGCTCCGGTTCCGGCCGATTGGCGGCCTCGACCACCGGGCGCGTCATCTCCAGCATTTCGTACACGCCGGTGCGTCCCAGGTAGCCGGTGCCATTGCATTGCGAGCAGCCACGGCCCTTATGGTAGGTATGCCCGTCCACCGCCGCGCCGATATGGCTGCGCATCCACTCGTGCTCGGTTGCGAGCAACTCGTGATTCTGCGCGCAGCTTTCGCAAATGATGCGCACCAGGCGTTGGGCCACCACCACCTGCAGCGACATGGCGACCATGTAACGCGGCGCTCCCATGTCCAGCAGCCGGATTGGCGTGCTGACGGCGTCGTTGGTGTGAAGGGTGGACAACACCATGTGACCGGTCATCGCCGCGCGCAGACCGGTTTCCACCGTGCCCTGATCGCGCATTTCCCCGACCAGGATCACGTCCGGGTCCTGGCGCAGCGCGGTGCGCAGCACCCGCGCAAAAGTCAGTTCGATCTTTTCGTGGATCTGCACCTGGTTGATTCCGGGCAGCCGGTACTCGACCGGGTCTTCGACGGTAATAATCTTGCGTTCCGGCGTATTGAGTTCGTCCAGCGCGGCGTACAGCGTGGTGGTCTTGCCACTGCCCGTGGGGCCGGTGACCAGCACCATGCCGCTGGGCCGGTGGATGATCTGGCGCAGCTTTCCCAGCATCTCTTCCGGCATGCCCAGGCGCTCCAATCCGAGCAGGCCGCCGCTCTGATTGAGCAGGCGCATGACCGCGGATTCCCCGTGCTGGGTGGGCATCGTCGAAATGCGCACGTCGATCTGGGCATTGCGGACTCTGATGTTGAAGCGTCCGTCCTGCGGCAGGCGCTTCTCGGAAATGTCCAGTCCCGACATCAGCTTCAGCCGCAACACCAGCGCCGGCGCGATTTTCGGGTCTGACTCCGCCTGCATGTGCAGCACCCCGTCTATGCGGAAGCGGATCAGCAGCTTCTTTTCCTGTGGCTCGATGTGGATGTCGGATGCGCGCACCTGCACGGCATCCTCGAACACCGACTGCAGCAGCTTGACCACGGGCGCATCCTCAACCCCCGCGGTGATGCCGAGTGCGGCGAAATCGATCGCGTCGCCCAGTTCATCACCGAGTTCCTGCGCCAGCCCGGTGATCTCCCCGGTGCGCCGGTACACGCGGTCAATGGTCTGCAGCAGCAGCGACTCACTTACCACCGCCAGCTGGATGTCGCGCTTGAGCACGCGGGTGATTTCGTCATACCCGAAGAGATCGGTCGGATCCGCCATGCCCACCCGGAAGAACGCGCCGGTATCTTCGAGCACGATGGCTCGGAATCGTCGCGCCAGGGTCTCCGGCAGCCGGTTGGCGACTTCGGGCTTGATGTTGAAATGCTTGAGGTCGATGAAGGGAACCTGGATCTGGCGCGCCAGCGCACCCCCAATCTGCTCTTCGGTTAGAAAACCCGAATCGATCAAAATGCGGCCGAGTTTGCGCCCACTGCGCTTCTGTTCCTCGAGCGCCGCCTTGAGTTGGTTCTCGGCAAGCAAGTTCTGCTGGAGAAGAATCTCCCCCAGCCTGATTTTTTCGGGTCTACCCATTCCGCTTCGCGATTCCGATGATTCGCACTTTCTAGGTCACTTGAGGTTTTATTTGCAGTCTGTTGAATTAGCAGATTAAACTGTAAACGTTACCAAGTGCAAGCAAAATGTTCGATATCGTCCTGTACCAACCTGAAATACCGCCCAACACCGGCAACGTCATCCGGCTGTGCGCCAATACCGGCTGCCGGCTACACCTGATCGAGCCGCTGGGATTCCAGATGGACGATCGCCAACTGAAGCGGGCCGGGCTGGATTACCACGAATACGCCCGGGTTCAGGTGCATCAGGAATGGGGCGCCTTTCTGGCGACCGTTGCCTCGAGCCGCCGATTCGCCTTTAGCGCCAAGGCTGGCAACCGCTACGATCAGGTCGGATTTCGAGTTGGCGACGTGCTGGTATTCGGTCCGGAGACGAGCGGCTTGCCGGAAACAGTAAGAGCAAGCTTTGACGCGCAAAGGCAGCTGCGTTTGCCGATGGTGCCGGCCAGCCGCAGTCTGAATCTGTCCAATTCAGTCGCGGTGGTGGTCTACGAGGCGTGGCGGCAGAACGGTTTCATGGGCGCCAACAGTTAGCGCACACTTTCGGGCTTGGATTCGCGCTGCAGCAGCTCTTCCACCGCGTCCCGGGCAGCGACGTGGCCGTCCAGGACACGGCAGACCGCGCGGGTAATGGGCATGTCGACATCCAGTTCCTGAGCCAGCCGGTGGACCTCACGGGCGCTGAACACGCCTTCGGCGACGTGGCCGAGATCGCCCAGGATGTCCGGCAGGTGCCGTCCGCTTGCAAGTCCCAGACCGACCCTTCGGTTGCGCGAAAGGTCGGAGGTCGCCGTCAATATCAGGTCGCCGGCACCTGCCAATCCCATGAAGGTCTCCAGCCGTCCGCCGAGTCGCATGCCGAGTCGGGTTGTTTCCGCCAGCCCGCGGGTTATCAGCGCTGCGCGTGCGCTGGAACCGAGCTTGAGGCCGTCGCAAATCCCTGCGGCAATGGCAATCACGTTCTTGACCGCCCCGCCGGTCTCGACGCCGGCAAGATCATCGCTGGAGTACACGCGCAGGCGCCCGGTATGCAGTTCGCGCGCGGCGGCGGCCGCAAATTCGGCATCGTGCGAAGCAAGCGTGACCGCGGCCGGCAGCCCGCGCGCAACTTCATCGGCGAAACTCGGTCCCGACAGCGCTCCGAAGCGGAAGCGCTCACCCAGTTCCTCGCCGGCGACCTGATGCGGAAATTTGGCGCTGCCGCTCTCGAAACCCTTGCACAGCCAGACCACGTCCAATGCGCGTTTCTGTTGCGCGACGCGACACACGGTCTCGCGCAGCGCGGCGGTGGGAACAGCAACGATGACTAGTTCGCATGACTGCAACACGGCGTCGGCATCGGCAGCGATTTGAACGGTGTCAGGAATGACGATGTCGGGGAGATAGCGGGCGTTGACCCGCGTGGCGGCGAGTTGGCCCCCCTGTAGCGAATCGCGGCACCACAGCGTGATCGCGTGGCGCGGTGCAAGCGCGATGCCGAGCGCCGTGCCCCACGCGCCGGCACCGAGGATGGCGACTCTCATACGCCCCAGAGCTGGCTGACCCTGATGAAGCCGACCGCACCGTCCGGGTGACGTACCTTGACCCAGCCAGCGGTGAATTGGAGAAACTCAAGCACCACGCCTTTTTCGGCAGTGAACGCCAGCGCAGCCGCATCGCTGGCCGACTGGCGCGCCTCCGCGCCGGAAGACTTGACCAGTACTGTGCGGCGCTCGGACAACTGGCGGTTTTCTATCCAGCCGAATTCGCCGGTGTCGTCGCGCACCCTGGTCCATCCTTCGACCTTGACCACCACTTCCACCGGGTAATCGCGGGACAGCAGAAAGAGTTTCTGTGCCTTGGTCGAGGGCGCATCGTAAAGAATTGCCGCTGAGTCCGCCACCGAGAGGAAGTCCAGCGCAAGCGCAGCCGCAGACCAGAGCAGCAGCCCCGCCAGAAACCCGCCTTGCAGCAGCGCACGCGACATGTCGAAAAGGCTAATGCGTGGCGCCCTCGGGCGCCTGCGTCTGGCCTTGTTGCCGGGCATGAAAGATTGCTTCGAAATTCACCGGGCTCAACACTACCGGCGGGAAGCCGGCGCGCACCACCGCGTCCGAAACCACTTCGCGCACATAGGGGTAAAGGATGTTCGGGCAGGTGACGCCAAGCACCGGCTCGATCTCCGCCTGCGGCAGGTTGCGGATCTGGAACACTCCGCCCTGGCTCACCTCCACCAGGAACATGGTCTTGTCGCCGACCTTGGCGGTCACAGTCACCGTCAACAGTACCTCGAAGTAGCCGTCGTCGATCGGGCTGGCGCTGTTGTTCATCTGGATCTCGACCTGCGGCGCCTCCCGCTCCAGGTAAATGCGCGGCGCATTGGGCACTTCCAGTGACAGATCCTTGACGAACAGCTTCTCGATGGAAAAGACCGGCTGAGTGGGTTGTTGGCTCATGATTTGTGTACTCTTGGTTTGCAGGTCATGCGGCGTGGCCGCGGGGGACTCCGGCTTCTTTAGCCAGCATCGGGTCGAGTTTTCCGGCGCGGTCCAGCTCGGACAGTTCGTCGAAGCCCCCTACGTGAAACTCGCCGATGTAGATCTGCGGTACGGTCCGGCGCCCGCTTCTCTGCATCATTTCCGCGCGCCGCGCCGGCTCCAGATCGACGCGGATCTTTTCGATATCCAGCACGCCTTTGGTGGTAAGCAGCCGTTCCGCGGCTATACAGTAAGGACACCAGGCCGTGCAATACATGCTGATCCGCGGCATCTACTTCTCCACCGGAAGATTGGCCTGTTGCCAGGCTCCGAACCCACCAGACAAGACCACCACGTCGCCAAAGCCGGCTTTCTTCAGCGCCGAAGTGGCGGCATGGGAGCGGCTGCCGGTCTGGCAGGTCACTACCACCGGCCGGCTTTTGAACTTCTCGATTTCGCCGAGGCGCTTGTCGAGCTGGCCCAACGGCACGTTCTTCGCGTTCGGTGCATGCCCGGAACTGAATTCGGCCGGCTCGCGCACGTCCAGCATCACCGCGTCCTTGCGGTTGATCAGTTGCACCGCCTCGAGTGGGCCAACTTCGGCAGCCCCGCTCAAACGCCGGCTGATCCAAGGCCAGACCAGAACCCCGCCACTTGCCAGCGCGGTCAACACCAGCCAGATATTGTCCTGAATGAACTTCAATTCGATTCCTTTACGCTTGCTGTCATTGTGTACTGAATCAGGTTCGTCATGCCTTTGCACTGCCCGCCGCCATGGATTGCATTTGCCGGACGACTCCGCCACGGTCCGACGGATAATTTGCCTCCGCGAGAACCTACTGGGCTCGCGCCGCCTCCTGATCGCCCTTGGCCCTTCCTGATCGCGAAACCTGAAACGAGGCGTCCGCCTACGTTGCAGGCAACCCTGGGCAAGACGGCGCGACACGCGCCCAAGCCAATACTACAATTCTAACTGCGATGCGCAGGCTCCCCGCATATTTCATTTCTGATTGCTCCGCATGAAAAAAATCGTACTGCTCCGCCACGGCGAAAGTGTGTGGAACAAGGACAACCGCTTCACCGGCTGGACCGATGTGGACCTGTCGGAAAAGGGCCTGATCGAGGCGCGCGAGGCCGGCTTGCTCCTCAAGGAGGCCGGGTTCAGTTTCGACCTCGCGCTGGGCTCCGTGCTCAAGCGCGCCATCCGCACCATGTGGATTGTGCTCGACGAGCTGGACCTGATGTGGATCCCGCAACAGCTTTCCTGGCGCCTCAATGAGCGTCACTATGGCGCGCTGCAGGGCCTGAACAAGGCCGAGATGGCGGCGCAGTATGGAGAGGAGCAAATCCTGGTTTGGCGCCGCAGCTACGACGTCGCACCGCCGCCGCTTGAGCGCAGCGATCCGCGCTACCCGGGCAACGACCCGCGCTACCGCGGCATGAAGGCAAGCGAGATTCCGCTCAGCGAATGCCTCAAGGATACGGTGGCGCGTTTCCTGCCGTACTGGAACGATGTGATCGCCCCGCAGGTCCAAACTGGCAGGCGCGTGATCGTGGTCGCGCATGGCAACGCCATCCGCGCTCTGGTGAAGTACCTCGACAACGTGTCGGAGAAGGACATCGTGGCACTGAACATTCCGACCGGCATTCCGCTGGTGTACGAGCTCGACGACCAACTGAAGCCGCTCTCCAGTTACTACCTCGGCGACCAGGAGAAGGCGAAGCAAGCCGCCGCCGCAGTAGCGGCGCAGGCGCGCGCCGGAACCTGAGCCCGGAGCGCGTGCAACGACCCGCATCACTCGTTCTTGTTGCTGCTGAGGCCAGCGTGGCGTTGTTGTTTGCGCTTGCCGCCCTTGCCGCTCCGGCTCAGGCCGCGCCGAAGGAAGAGCTCGAGGAACTGCGCGGCCGCATCGGGGAGCTGCAGAAACAACTCGCGGATTCCGAAGAGTCGAAGGCCGAGGCTGGCGACGCACTCAGGGAATCCGAGCGGGCGGTCAGCGAAACCAACCGCAAGCTTTATCAACTCGCGGAACAGCGGCGCCAGGTTAACGCCGCCCTGACCAAGTTGCGTTCGCGGGCGCGCACGGTCGAAGCCGATATCGCCGCAGAGCAGGCCACGCTGAGCAATCTGCTTTACCAGCAATACGTGACCGGCCAGTCGGACGCGGTCAAGCTCGTGCTCAATCGCGAGGATCCCAACGAAATTGCGCGCCAACTGCACTACCTGGGCTACGTGTCCCGCGCCCGCGCCGAACTGCTGGCGAGCCTCAGGTACAACCTCGCGAATCTCGAGAAGCTTGCGGACGAAACCCGCGACAAGAGCGCTGAACTGCGGGCGCTGCAGAACGAAGAGGCAAGCCAGAAACGCCGGCTGGAGAAGGAAAAGGCCGAGCGCCAGCAAGTCTATGCCCGCGTTTCCAGCGAGATCACCCAAAGCCGCAAGCAGTTGTCAACGCTCAAGCGGGATGAGGAGCGCCTGACTCGCCTGATCGAGCGCCTCGCCAAGGAAGTCGCCCGCAAGAAACCGGGTAAGCGCATCACCAACCAGGCGCTACCGAGTGCTGATTCGGGATCCGGGCCGTTCCGCAAGCTCAAGGGCAAGCTGAGATTGCCCGTGCTCGGGGAACTCATGAACCGTTTCGGCAGCCAAAGGAAGGACAGTGGATTGTCGTGGAAGGGTTTGTTCATCTCCGCCGAGCCGGGCCGGGAGGTCAAGGCCATTGCGGGCGGCCGTGTGGTATATGCGGACTGGCTGCGCGGTTTCGGCAATCTCATGATCGTGGATCACGGCGACGGCTACATGAGCCTGTACGGCAACAACGAGGCGTTGCTCAAACAGGTGGGCGACGAGACCCGAGCCGGCGACACCATTGCGGCCATCGGCAACAGCGGCGGTAACCCCGATTCAGGTTTATACTTCGAACTCAGATATCAGGGAAAACCCTTCGACCCGCTGCCTTGGGTGACGTTGAAGTAAGGTCACGAGTAGGGGCAACTCCCTGCATACAAAGGAGTAGTAAAGATGCATAGCAGATTTCGGCAGGCCGGCCTGATCGTTCTGGGTGCGATCCTTGGTGTGCTGATCAGCCTCAACTTCTCCGCCGTGGCGCAGAAGGGCGCGGGTCCCCTGCCAATCGAGGACTTGCGCGCGTTTACCGAAGTCTTCGGACGGATCAAGAACGACTACGTCGAGGCGGTGGACGACAAGCGCCTCATTTCCGAGGCGATCAACGGCATGCTTTCCGGCCTGGACCCGCACTCGGCCTATCTGGATGCCGAAGCGTTTCGCGAGCTTCAGGTGGGCACACAGGGCGAGTTCGGCGGTCTCGGCATCGAAGTCGGCATGGAAGACGGCTTCGTGAAAGTGGTCGCCCCTATCGAGGACACGCCGGCATGGCGCGCGGGACTAAAGTCCGGCGACCTGATCATCAAGCTCGACGACACCAACGTGAAAGGCATGACGCTGAACGATGCGGTGAAGCGCATGCGTGGCAAGCCGGACACCCAGATTACGCTGACCTTTGTTCGCAAGGGCGACACCAAGCCGCGCGTGGTGGTACTGACCCGCGCGATCATCCAGATTCAGAGCGTCAAGTCGAAGCTGCTCGAGCCCGGCTACGCCTACTTCCGCGTTACCCAGTTCCAGGAACATAGCGCCGAGACGCTGGCCAAGGCTATCGACAAGCTTTTCAAGGAGAACCAGGGCCCGATGAAGGGCATCATCCTGGATCTGCGCAATGACCCCGGCGGTCTGCTCAACGGTGCGGTGGCGGTATCCGCGGCGTTTCTTCCAAACGATGCGCTGGTGGTGTACACCGAAGGCCGTACCGAAGACGCCAAAATGAAGCTGTACGCGCGGCCCGAGTATTACCTGCGCGGCAGCAAAGACGACTATCTGAAGAAGCTGCCCAAGGAAGTGAAAACGCTGCCGATGGTGGTGCTGGTCAACAGCGGCTCCGCTTCCGCTTCGGAGATCGTGGCGGGGGCGCTGCAGGACCATAAGCGCGCGGTGGTGATGGGCACGCAAACCTTCGGCAAGGGTTCGGTGCAGACCATCCTGCCGCTCGGTAACGGCACCGCCATCAAGCTCACCACGGCACGTTATTTCACGCCGAACGGCCGCTCGATCCAGGCCAAGGGCATCACGCCCGACATCGTGGTGGAAGAGGCGACCGTGACCGAGGGGGATGCCGCCATCAGGGTTCGCGAATCCGATCTGCAGCGCCACCTGACCAACCCGGACGGCAGCGCCATCGAAAACAAACAGCCGGCGCCGCAGCCCCAATCGGCTGCGCCGGTGCCGGCGCCCAAGGCCGCCGAGAAGCCCGCCGACGAGAGTCCGCCCGATATCGTGTCCAAGAGCGATTACCAGCTCAATCAGGCGCTCAACCTGCTGAAGGGGCTGCAGATCATCAGCAAGAAATAAGCTGCCTCCCGAGCAATCGATTGACGGCAAGGCCCGCCCAGCGCGGGCCTTGCCGCGTTAAGATGGCCGCAAACTCCCTGGCCGCGATGAACGACAACCAGTTACTGCGCTACAGCCGCCACATTCTCCTGCCCGAGATCGGCATCGACGGGCAGGAGAAGCTGCTCGGCGCGCATGCCCTGCTGATCGGCGCCGGCGGACTGGGCGCGCCGGTGTCGCTGTATCTTGCAGCCAGCGGCGTGGGCCGCATCACCATCTGCGACCACGACGCGGTGGACCTCACCAACCTGCAGCGGCAGATCGTGCATGTCACCGAATCGATCGGCAGGAAAAAAGTGGATTCCGCACGCGCGGCCCTCGCCCGCATCAATCCCGAAATTTCGATCGAGGCGATCGCCGAACGCGTGGCCGGCCCGCGGCTCGAGCAACTGGTGCAATCCGCCGACGTGGTGATCGATGCGACAGACAACTTCGCCACCCGCCACGCGATCAATCGCGCCTGCGTGAAGTTCGCGAAACCGCTGGTATCTGGCGCCGGCGTGCGCTTCGACGGGCAGATCGCGGTGTTCGATTTGCGCCGCCAGGACAGCCCCTGTTATCACTGCCTGTTTCCGGAAAGCGGCGACGTAGAGGAAATGCGTTGCGCGGTGATGGGCGTGTTTGCGCCGCTGGTGGGCATTATCGGCTCCATGCAGGCGGCAGAAACATTGAAACTGCTGATGGGAATCGGCCGCGACCTGACAGGGCGGCTGCTACTGCTCGATGCGCTGACGATGGAATGGCGTAGCGTCAGGCTGAAGAAGGACTCTCAGTGCGCGGTCTGCGGCGGCGGCGACACCGCCCAGCGTGACTCGGCGGCGGCTTGCACCACGGATCGCTAGGAATTTAGCAATTGGGCGATTAAGTGATTGGGTGATTGAGTTACTGAATCACTTGATCACCCCATCACTCAATCGCTCCGTCGGTACTCGACCCGCGTCCGCCCGTTGGTGGCGGAGACGTAGATCATCTCCTTGCCGGTGACTTCCTTGAGCTTCCACGCGGCCGCGAAACCGACCGGCATCAGGCTGGTCAGCGTGGATGATTCGATCCTGGTGTGCAGGTAGCCTTCGCGCACCGCCCAGTTGCCGCTCGCAGTAAAGTAGTAGATCAGCCGGCCGTTCTTCACTTCGAAATTGGGCCGGTTCGGCAGCAAATAAAAGTCCGGCGGGACCAGCAAACGCACCTGTCCCTGCCAATTGACCCGCCCTCCGGGCAGCAGAGTGAACTGGGTCTCGACGATCACGTCGTCCGGCGCCACTTCCCGCGAACCCCATGTGCCCACCACGACTTTCGCGAACTGGTCGTCCGACGCACCACAGCCGGGCAGCGCCAAGCCTGCACACGTCAGGACGAAAACGACCGCAATGGTCCGCGCGCTGCGGTCAAGCCGGGCGAAGTCGTACATCACACGATGCTTGGCCACTGCGCAGGCCAGTACTCGGTTGGATCGCGCCTGAAACCGCTCTTCGCGAACTGGTGCCAGCGCCCCACCACGAACGCCAGCATCAGGTTCGCCTGCGCGGTGGGATCCACCCCTTCCGGGATTTCCTTTTCCGAAAGCGCAAAGCGCAATGCCTGCTTGAGCGTGGTTTCGAGCCGGTCGTGCAACTGATTGATGCGCGCCTGCAGCCGTTCGTCCTCGTTCACCAGCGCATCGCCGATCAGCACCCGAGTCATACCCGGGTTCTTCTTGGCAAAACCGAGCAGCATCGTCAGCACCGCCTCGAGTTGCTTCATGCCGCTTTTTTCTTCCGCGGTGATCTTGTTGACCAAACCAAACAGGGTCTGCTCGATGAACTCGATCAGGCCCTCGAACATCTGCGCCTTGCTGGCGAAATGCCGGTACAGCGCCGCCTCGGAGACGTCCAGTCGCTTGGCCAGCGCGGCGGTGGTGATTTTCTCCGCCTTGGGATCCTCGAGCATGGCCGCGAGGGTCTGCAGGATCTGGTGCTTGCGTTCTCCCGGCTTGGTCGTCATATCGCGGTGGGATCGCTTGGGATGAGTAAGGGAAAGGTTACCCGAACGGCCGGGAATTTAACACGATCCAGCGGCGTTTGTTCGCGCTCAGGACAAACACTTTCAGAGGAGGCCTTCAAGATTCAGAGCATGTGCAGCAGCCGCGGCAGCCGCGCGATGTGACGTACATTCGCATCCACCCAGGCGGGTGCGCGGCTCGATTGATCCACCCAGACGGTCTTCATTCCCAGGCGTTTGGCGGTGCGCAAGTTCTCCAGGCTGTCCTCGACCATGATGCAGCGCGACGCCTGCAGCCGGTGCTTGCGCAGCAGTCTGCGGAATCCATGCACATCGGGCTTGGGCCGGAAGCGGGTGCGCTCGATCGAAAACACGTCGTCGAACAGGTCGTCCACGCCCAGCACCGCGAGGATCGCCCGCGCGTATTGCGCCGGGGCATTGGAGAAGACGATCTTGCATCCGGGCAGGCGCCGCAGGGCCGACCGCAGTTCGCGGCGGCCCACCACAAGACTCCGGATTTCAGGAAAGTCGTGGGTTTCGCGCAGGAAATGATGCGGGTCGATGCCGTGATGGCGAATCAGACCCACCAGCGTGGCGCCATAGCGGCGCCAGTAGAACTGCCGCAGTTCGTTGGCAGCTTCCGCACCAAGATCGAGATGCTCGGCCAGATAGGCCGTCATGGACCGGTCGATATGCGGAAAGATGTGCGGGCGGGCATCGTGCAGCGTGTTGTCCAGATCGAAGATCCACGTTCTGCCGCTGAAACGGGTTTGCACTTCGACTACCGGTTGCGGATCAGCGTGCCCACGCCCTGATCGGTAAGCACCTCCAGCAACAGCGCGTGCTCTACCCGCCCGTCAATGATGTGCACGCTCTTCACCCCGCTCTTTGCGGCGTCGAGCGCCGAGCCGATCTTCGGCAGCATGCCGCCGTGGATGGTGCCGTCGGCGAACAGTCCGTCCACTTGTTTGGGCGTGAGCCCGGTCAACAGATTGCCGTTCTTGTCGAGCACGCCAGGCGTGTTGGTGAGCAGGATAAGCTTCTCCGCGCGCAGTACTTCGGCAAGCTTGCCGGCAACGAGGTCTGCATTGATGTTGTAGGACTGACCGTCTTCGCCTACCCCGATCGGCGCCACCACAGGAATGAATTCGCGGCTCTCGAGCAGCGAGATCACCTCCGGATCGATGCTCTGGATCTCGCCCACCTGGCCGATATCCAGCATTTCGGCGGCATCGTCTTTGTTCTGCACCAGCATCTTTCTGGCGCGGATGAAGGATCCGTCCTTGCCGGTCAACCCGATCGCGCGGCCGCCGTGCTGGTTGATCAGGTTGACGATGTCCTTGTTCACCAGCCCACCAAGCACCATCTCGACCACGTCCATGGTCTCGCTGTCGGTGACCCGCATGCCCTGGATGAACTCGCCCTTCTTGCCGATACGCTTGAGCATCTCGTCGATTTGCGGGCCGCCGCCGTGCACCACCACCGGATCCATGCCGACCAGCTTCAGCAACACCACATCGCGCGCGAACGAGTGCTTAAGCTTCTCGTCCGTCATCGCGTTGCCGCCGTACTTCACCACGATAGTCTTGCCGTGGAAGCGGCGGATATAGGGCAGCGCCTCGGCGAGAATCTGTGCCTTGTGCGTGGCGTCGGTGGGTGAAATGGGCATGGTGCGCTCGCTTGGTCGTGGAGCGCGAATTCTACCGCGGGAAATTCTGCCTCAGAGAAAAAACAAAGGCGGCCGCAGCCGCCTTTGCCCGGGAAACACGACCATTACTGGATCGCGAGTTTTTTCGAAGTTACTGCCGCCTTCTTCGGCAGCCTCAGTTCCAGCACGCCCTCGTTGTACTTTGCCTGCGCGGAGGCTTCGTCCACGTCCTGGGCCAGGCTGAAGGCGCGATACACCTTGCCGTAATAGCGCTCGGAACGCAGGACTTTCTCGCCCTGCCTGTCCTCGCGCTCGCGCTTTACCTCCGCGCTGATCGCGACCTGGTTGCCGTTGATGGTGACGTTGATGTCTTCCTTCTTCACGCCCGGGATTTCGGCCTGGACGACATAGGCACCATCGTCTTCCTTAACGTCGATACGGAATTGCACCTGCGACTGGTTCTCGAAAGTCATCGGGCGAACGAAAAAACCCTTGAAGAGATCGTCGAAGGTCTCGTCAAGCGGGTAGCTGTAACGGGCCAAACTTGTCATGTCAGTCTCCTTGTGCGGATAAATTGGGTCGGGCGTCCGGCGCCCTAGCCCGCTATATGTGCGCGGGCGGTGTCTTTTCAAGGCCCTGCGGGAGACGCGAAAACCCTGTCCGGGCACCTGTGAAAATCGCGGGTGGTAGCAATCTGAACCCCGTATCCTGTTGTTTTCATAACGTTTCCAAGGAGCCTCACCGGATTCCTTTCAGCGCGAGTGCAGAGGTAACTTGAGGTGCCCCCCGGCACCGATTCTTTCTATTCCGCTGGAGCAATCCACCACGTACACGCGCACCTGCCTGTGCCGCAGGCAGTTGCTCTGCCCGGGACGCGCACGCCTGCATCCATGCGCCTTGGCGCAACGTAACTGTCAACGCGATACGCGCGGCGGCACCGGTCCGCGTTTCCCAAGCAGGGCCAGCTAACGATTGCAGGGTCCTGCAGCCGGGCAAGTCGATAACTAACCAGGGAGAAACAAATGGTAGACGGCAAAAGGAGGCTCGCCGGCCTCGCGATTGCGGCGACCGCGGCAGCATTATTCATGACAGGTTGTGCCGCAACCGGAGGCTCCTCCAGTGGCAGCAGTGCCAAAGTCCATTGCGACGGGGGCAATTCCTGCAAAGGCATGAGCGAGTGCAAGACGGCAAACAGCTCCTGCAAGGGCCAAAACGCCTGCAAGGGACAAGGCTTTGTGATGCTTACACCGGCGGAATGCAAAACGGCGGGCGGAAGGGCGTAAACTTCGCCAGACTCGGCACTGCGGGGCATCCATTGGTGTGGGTGCCCCGTTTTTTACGCGACCTTCATCATCCATGACCGCACAAACTGCGCTCGGCTTCGGATTGGGCCTGCGCTCCGATCACTACGAGGACATCCTCGCGTCCCGGCCCAACGTGGACTGGTTCGAGGCGCTGACCGAAAACTACCTGGTGCCGGGCGGCAAGCCGCTGCATTACCTGGATCGCGTCCGCGCCGAATTTCCCATGGTCCTGCACGGGGTGTCGTTGTCGATCGGAAGCCACGATCCCCTGGACCGCGAATATCTCAAGGCGCTCAAGCAACTGGCGCAACGCGTCGAACCGGCTTGGGTATCGGATCATCTGTGCTGGACCGGCGTTGCCGGCCGGAACCTGCACGATCTGTTCCCCCTGCCCTACACCGAGGAAGCGACCGGGCACGTCGCTGCAAAGGTGCGCGAGGTCCAGGATTTCCTGGGACGGCAGATCCTACTCGAGAACGTGTCCACATACGTGACCTTTCGCCAGTCGGAGATGAGCGAGTGGGAGTTTCTTGCGGAGATCTGCGCGCGCGCCGATTGCCTGATCCTGCTCGACATTAACAACATCTACGTGAGCGCCTACAACCACGGTTTCGATGCCCAGGATTTTCTGAACGGCGTGCCCGCTGCGCGGGTGCGGCAGTTCCATCTTGCCGGCCACAGCAATTGCGGCACCCATATCATCGACACCCACGATGCGCCGATCATCGACCCGGTATGGGAGCTTTACCAGGATGCGCTGCGCCGCTTCGGGCAGGTCGCCACCATGATCGAGCGCGACGACCAGATTCCGCCGCTGGCGGAGCTGGTCACGGAACTCGACCAGGCACGCCGGATCGCGGCGCAGACGCTGGCGGCGAGGGTCGCGGCATGAGCGCGCTCACCGGCACCCAGGCACGCTTCCAGGCCTACGTGCTCGCGGGCGATGGAGCGATTGTCTCTGACATCGCCGGTGCCGACGACGCGTTCCGCCGCACCCGGCTCGACATCTATTACAACGCCTACCGGCTGCGGCTGGCGGAAGCGCTTGCCACCGACTACGAAATCCTCAAGACCTACACCGGCGACGAGATCTTTGACGCCATCGTCCGCGAATACATCGATGCGCACCCCTCCGTATTCCGCAACGTGCGCTGGTTCGGCGGGCACCTTGCCGGTTTCCTGCGTGACGAGCCGCGCTATGCGGGGCAGCCGATACTGGCCGACCTGGCGCGGTTCGAGTGGACGTTGGGACTGGCTTTCGATGCCGCAGACACCGCGGCGCTCCGGTTCGAGGACGTTGCCGCGGTGCCGGCCGAAGCCTGGACCGACCTGCGTCTCACCGTGCATCCCGCGGTTCATGTTATCGAACTGCAGACCAATGCCGTCGCCATGTGGAACGAGCTCAAGAACGCAGATCGCGGGATCGCGCCGGAAAGCCTGCCCGAGCCGTCGCGGTGGGCCATATGGCGCAAGCAGCTCTCGCCTTATTTCCGCTCGCTCGAAGCCGACGAAGCCTGGGCGCTGGACGCCATGCGCAATCACCTCGGTTTCGGCGAGATTTGCGCCGGGCTGTGCCAGTGGCTGCCCGAAGATCAAGCCGCGCCGCGTGCGGCGACGCTGTTGCGAGGCTGGGTGGACGAAGGCTGGATCGCATCTCTGGAAACCACCTAGCGATTCGCTGCAAGACTCCGTGGACGCGCCGCTCCGGGCCCGGGTTCGGTCTGCATTATAAAATTGCAATTACTAATCTCATCAGTTCGCCCGGGAGGTGATGTGGCCATGTCCAGACTATTCGTCTCTGTAATCTTGATTCTGGCGGCCCTGGTATGCAGGCCGGCGTTCGGCATGACCTCGGCCATGGTCGCGTCATGCCCCGCCGGAATGGACCAGAAGGTCGAAACGCTCAGCGGAATGTTCACTGTGCACGTGATCTGCGACCACGTGCTGTTCGAGATTCCGAAACCCATGCTGAACCGGGACATGCTGGTGAATACCGAGTTCGCCGCACTCTCGACCGGGAGCGACTTCGTCGCACCGGGCTCGGTGGTGGACAACCGGGTGGTGCGTTGGGTCCGGCGCGGCAACAAGATGCACCTCGAGGACGTGCGTTACGAGATCTGGGCGCCGAACATGCCCAACCTGCAGCGCGGCGTTGAATCAGCGTCACTGCGGACGGTGATCCGGGCATTCGACATCATCACCGAGGGCCCGGATGGTGCCCCGGTCATCGACATCACGGGCCTTTTTGCGACCGAGGTACCGGAAGGTTTTGCTCTGGAATTCATGCAGCACTTCAGCATGGATCAAGTGGACCCGAAACGTTCTTTCATCGAAACCGTCAAGGCGTTTCCGCACAACATTGAAATCCGCTTCTACCAGACCTGGGTTCCGGATCGCGACCGGTTGCGCAAGTCGGCGGAGCAAGGCGAGGAGCGCATTGCGCCGGGACTGGGTTTCATCTTTCACACCAGCATTCTGCTTCTGCCCGAGGTGCCGATGCGGGGACGCTACTGGGACGAGCGGGTCGGTTATTTCGCGACCTGGTTCGACGACTACGGCACTGCCGAGCACGGCAGGGTGCAGCGCGCTTTCATCCAGCGTTACCGTCTCGACAAGAAGAATCCGCGGGCCGAAGTGTCCGAACCGGTCAAGCCCATCACGTTCTTCATCAGCCGCGAAGTGCCAGACAAATGGCGTCCATTCATCAAGCGCGGGATCGAGGACTGGCAACAGGTGTTCGAAAAGGCGGGTTTCCGCGATGCCATCATCGCCCGCGATGCGCCGTCGGAACAACAGGACCCGAATTGGGATCCGGAGGACGTGCGCTACAACGTGATCCGCTGGACGCCCAGCGGCCGCCAGAATGCAATGGGACCTGCGGTGGTCGACCCGCGCAGCGGCGAGGTGATCTCTTCCCATGCCATTTTCTGGCACGACGTGCTGCGTTTGGCCGAGAACTGGTACTTCACCCAGGTCTCGCCGCTGAATACGAGTGCACAGAAGCTGCCTCTGCCGGATGACGTCATTGGGGACATGCTGCGCTACATCGTCGCGCACGAAATCGGCCACGCGCTGGGGCTGCGCCACAATTTCAAGGGACATTCGGCGTATTCGGTGGCGCAATTGCGCAGCCGCGAGTGGACCGAAAAATGGGGCACTTCCGCTTCCATCATGGACTATGCGCGATTGAATTATGTCGCCCAGCCCGGCGACGGAGCCTATCTGCTACCCAAGTTCGGCCCCTATGACTACTTCGCGATCGAATGGGGCTATCGCCAGTTTTCCGCCGACATGACTTTCGACGATGAGTGGCCGATGCTGGACAAACTCGCGTCGAAGCAGGTCGACGACCCGATGCTGCGCTTCGGCGGTGAGAATGAAGCGGCAACGCTGGATCCCAAGGTCAACACCAACGTGGTCGGCGGCGACCCGGTCGAGGCCGCCGACATGGGGTTGCGTAACATAGACCGAGTGATGCCCCTGCTGATCCCGGGCACGACCCGCAAGGGCGGCGATTACGAACGGTTGCGGGAAATGTACGCGACCCTGATCATGCAGCGCCACCGCGAACTCTCCGCCGTAGCCAAGGTGGTCGGCGGCGTCGAGGAAACCCGCTACCAGGCCGGGCGTGGGGTCGCACCGTTCAAACCGACCCCGTCTGCCCAGCAGCGGGCCGCGGTCAAGTTCCTGGTGGATCGCGCGTTCGTAACACCGCGCGCGCTGCTGGATCCGGAAGTACTGATGCGCGTGTCCCCGACCGGCGGCGCGGACATCCTGCAGGGATCCAATGTGCAATTGCTGCGGCAGTTGCTCGACAGTGCAGTGTTCCAGAGGATGGCCGAAGCCAAAGCGCTCGATTCCGGCGGCAAAGGCTACGTCGGCATCGACCTGCTCTATGACCTCAATGACGGCCTGTTCCGGGAACTGGCGGCGCCACGGCCTTCAATCGAGCTGTACCGGCGCGAATTGCAGCGCAATTACGTCACCTTGTTGCTGGTGGCCACCGGCGTAGCGAACGATCCGGATTCGGGTTCCACCGCGATTGCGTCCCGCGACGTGGATTCCGGCTCGCTCCTCGCCGGCCACACCCAGTGGTCGCGCCGCAGCCTGTCGTCGCCACTGGTGGACGTAGCGCGCCAGTATCGCCTCGATCGCTCGAGCCCAAGCGAGTTCCGTTCGGCCCTGCGCACCGGCGTCGCACACTTGTACGGCAAGATCGAAGAAGCGCTCAAGCGCGTCAAGGACCCCGAGACCGCGTCGCATCTTCGCGACATCCGTTCGCAACTGGGACAGGTGCCCTGACGCCGCATCAACGCATTCACCGCCAGGGACGCAAAGGACGCCAGGGAAGGGCGATAGCGTGACCACGAGGCTGAATTAGGGATACGGGTCAGTCGCAACTCAGATACTTGCGCGCGGTTTGAACACTCACTTGATTCTTGCATTTGGCTTCCCTTGGCGTCCTTGGCGTCCCTGGCGGTTAACGCTTGGCAGTTATGCGAGGAAAAGCAAACAGGAAATTGAAGCCAGTGAGAGTTCGCGACCTGTGCTGCCTACTGTCACTGCGATCGAAGATGAGTCAATGGAACCTTTTGACGCGAACCCATTTTCCTGCTCTTGCCTTCCGCCGCGATAAGTGCTGGTTTGACTAGCGCTGGTTCCTGCCTTAATGGCCGCTCGCGCGCACGATTGCGTCGACTGTAATTCTGCGCGCGCGCTTGCCGGTCTTTTCGATCACCAACGTAAGCGGCACTTTCTGCCCGGCAACCAGCGGCGTCTTCAGATCGAACAACATCACGTGGAAACCGCCGGGCGCCAGTTTTACCGTCGTGCCCGCAGGCAGATCGAGGGCTTCGACCGCGCGCATTCTCATGGTGCCCCCGTCCATCGTCATCGAGTGCACTTCTGCGGCACCAGCGGCCGGACTGGACACACCAACAAGCCGCGCGTCGTGCGGGCTGACGATCTCCATGTAAACGCCTCCAACTTTCTGGCCGGGCACCGTGGCCCGGGCCCAGGGGTCGATCACGCGGATTGCGTCCGCCGCCGGCGCCGCATACGGAAGCACTGCGATGGCAATCAGCGACAGGCGCAACGCGGCGCGAAGCAGGCGGGACATGAGACCACTCGTCATGGAGCTGTGAACTGACATCACGGAACGCGCGCATTGTTCCAGAGGGCGCGGCGCCGCGCAACCGCGGGTGGGGATGAGACGTGATATATAATCCGTTTCGCTTCAGCATGATGAGAATTCTCGCCGCATTATTCGTCTGGTTCGGCAGCACCCTGGCTTTAGCCCAGGTTCCGTTGAACGGTGCTGCCACGCCTGCGCCCCTCGCCTCCAAGTCCTATCTGCTGGTGGACATGCTCAGCCAGCAGATTCTGGCTGCGAAAAGTCCCGACGAGCGCGTCGAACCGGCGTCGCTCACCAAGTTGATGACCGCCTATGTGGTGTTCGACGCATTGCGCCAGAAACGCGTCACGCTGCCACAGCCCGTGACCATCTCGGAGAAGGCCTGGCGCGCGCCCGGCTCGCGCATGTTTCTGGATCCGGGCAAGCTGGTCGCGGTCGAGGACCTGCTAAAGGGCATGATCGTGCAGTCGGGCAATGACGCGTCTATCGCGCTGGCCCAAGGCGTTGCCGGAAGCGAAGAACTCTTTGTCGAGCAGATGAACCGCGAGGCTGCGCGCCTCGGAATGAAGAACTCGAATTTCGTCAACGCGACCGGGTTGCCGAACCGGCAGCAATATTCCACGGCCACCGATCTGGCGATGTTGTCTGCGGCCATCATCCGCGAGTTTCCGCAGTATTTTCCAATGTACCGGTTGCGCGAGTTCCGCTACAACGACATCACCCAGTACAACCGCAACCGCCTGCTCGGGCGCGATCCCTTCGTGGACGGCCTCAAGACCGGCTATACCGAGAGCGCCGGTTTCTGCATGATCGCCACCGCTCAGCGCAACGGCCGGCGCCTGATTGCAGTGGTGATCGACGCCGGGTCGGAAAGCGGCCGCGCAGCGGAAGCGCAGAAACTGCTCAATTACGGATTCGAGGCCTTCGACACAGTAAAGCTCTACTCCGGGGGCCAACCGGTGCACCAGTTGCCGGTATGGAAGGGCGCCAGCAAGCAATTGCAGGCGGGATTCAACGACGACTATTACGTCACCGTTCCGAGGGGCTTTGGTGACCGCCTCAAGGCACGGCTGGAGAGCATGCAGCCGTTGATCGCCCCGATCAGCGCTGGGGATCGGGTGGGAACGCTGCGCCTGACTTTCGACGACCAGCCCTTCGGCGAGCGCACCGTCGTCGCCCTGCAGACGGTCGGCATCGCCAACCTGTTCGTACGCGGCTGGCACAGCCTGCGGCTGCTGTTCAATTAGAAGCAGTCAATGGGGAATAGGAACTGGGAAATAGGTGATGAGGTGATTCATAGCCGTTTCCCGATTTGCGATTTACTATTCGCCGTTCGCTATTCACTATTCACCGCCCTCCAATGATTTACCTCAACGGCGAATTCATGCCGATCGAACAGGCCCGGGTCCCGGTGCTTGACCGCGGCTTCATCTTTGGCGATGGCGTGTACGAAGTGATCCCGGTGTACTCGCGGCATCCATTCCGGCTCGCCGAACATCTGCGGCGATTGCAAGCCAGCCTCGACGGAATCCGTCTATCCAATCCCCATGACGACGCCGAATGGACGAGGCTGGTGCGCCGGCTCATCGAACTGAATGAGCCCGAGGATCAGTCGCTGTACCTGCACGTCACCCGCGGCGTGGCAAAGCGCGATCACGCCTTCCCCAGAGGCGTGGCGCCGACCGTGTTCATGATGAGCAACGCGCTTGTCACGCCTCCGCGGGACCAGGTTGAAAAGGGCGTGGGCGCGATCACGGCCACGGACAACCGCTGGCTTCGCTGCGACATCAAGGCGATCGCGCTGCTGCCCAATGTGCTGCTGCGGCAGCTCGCGGTGGATGCCGCTTGTGTCGAAACCGTATTGTTGCGCGATCGCAGCATGACGGAGGGCGCGGCCAGTAATATCTTCGTGGTCAAGGACGGCATTCTGCTTGCGCCGCCGAAAAACCATCTGATGCTTCCCGGCATCACTTACGACGTGGTGCTGGAACTCGCACAGGCCGACGGCCTCAAACTCGAGGTCCGTCCGGTCGCGGAGTCCGAGCTGCGCGGCGCGGACGAGGCGTGGCTGACCTCCTCCACCAAGGAAGTGCTGGCGATCGTCAGGCTGGACGGCAAGGCCGTCGGCAAAGGCGTGCCCGGACCGCTGTTCAGGCGCATGTATGCGCTGTACCAGGAGTACAAGGAGCACGTGATGCGCGTCCCGGAGGCATGATGGATGGCCAGAGCCTCATCGAGTATCCCACCGACTTCCCGATCAAGGTCATGGGCAGGCGCGAGCCACGCCTGGTGCACACGATCGTCGAGATCGTGCGGCGCCACGCACCGGACTTCGATCCGGCGACCGTGGAAATGCGCACCAGCAAGAAGAACAGCTATCTCAGTGTAACCTGCATCGTGCGCGCCACCTCGCGCGAGCAGCTCGACGCGCTGTACCAGGAGCTGTGCGATCATCCGATGGTGGTAATGGTGTTATGAGGGGCGAGGGACGAGGGACGAGGGACGAGAAAAACCTGCGAGACAAGACTACTGCGCCGGGCGTCCCCCTCACCCCTCGCCCCTCACCCCTCACCCCTGATTCTGCACTCGTAATCCGCAAGCTCGGCTTGTCGGACTACGAGAAAATCTGGCGGGCGATGCAGAGCTTTACTGCGGCACGCAGCGCGGAAACTCCGGACGAACTCTGGCTGGTCGAGCATCCGCCGGTCTATACGCTAGGACTCAATGGGAAAGCGCAGCATCTGCCGCGAACGGCCAACGGCATTCCCGTCATTAAAGTCGATCGCGGCGGACAGATCACTTACCACGGCCCGGGTCAGATCCTCGTCTATACGCTGCTGGACCTGCGCCGCCGTGGCCTCGGGGTGCGGGAGATGGTGCGGAAACTCGAGAACGCGGTGATAGAATTGCTTGCGGACTACGACATCGAGGCTATCGGGCGCGTGGACGCGCCGGGCGTGTATGTAGCGGACGCGAAAGTGGCCGCGCTGGGTCTGCGTGTGCGCAACGGCTGTTGCTTCCACGGACTGAGCCTGAACGTGGACATGGACCTGTCGCCGTTCCGGGCGATCGATCCCTGTGGTTTTCCCGGCCTGCAGGTCACCCAGTTGCGCGACCTGGGAATCGACGAGCAATCCGAAACGGTCGCGGACAAACTTCTGGCGAAACTCACCAACGGAATCTGATCAGGCTTCCTTGATGGACGAAACCGTAAAACGCCAAACCGGCGAGCAGAAGACCGCACGCAACCCGGTCAAGATCATCCCGATTGCGCCGCTGAAAAAACCGGACTGGATCCGTGTCAGGTCCCCGGGCAGCCAGAAGTTCTACGAGGTCAAGCAGGCGCTGCGAGAACACAAGCTGCACACCGTGTGCGAAGAGGCCTCGTGCCCGAACATCGGCGAGTGTTTCGGCAAGGGCACGGCCACGTTCATGATCCTGGGCAATCTGTGCACGCGCCGCTGCCCTTTCTGCGACGTGGCGCACGGCCGGCCGCTCGCTCCCGACACCGAGGAACCGTTCAACCTGGCGAAAACCATCGCGGCGATGAAGCTCACGTACGTCGTCATCACCAGCGTGGACCGCGACGACCTGCGTGACGGCGGTGCGCAGCACTTCGCCGACTGTATCCGCGCGATTCGCAGCCACTCTGCGCAGACCCGCATCGAGGTGCTGGTGCCCGACTTTCGCGGCCGTCTCGAAGTCGCGCTCGACAAGCTCTTCGCCTGCCCTCCAGACGTAATGAACCACAATCTCGAGACCGTGCCGCGGCTGTACAGGCAGGCTCGCCCCGGCGCCGACTACCGCAATTCGCTAAAGCTACTGAAGGACTTCAAGGCGCGCTTCCCGGAGATTCCCACCAAGTCCGGCCTGATGGTCGGACTGGGCGAGACAGACGACGAGATACTGGACGTGATGCGCGACCTTCGCGAACACGACGTGGAGATGCTCACCATCGGCCAGTACCTGCAGCCAACCCGTGGGCACCTGCCGGTGCTGCGCTACGTCGAACCGGCACGATTCAGGCAGTTCGACCAGGAGGCGCTGGCAATGGGATTCCGTCACGCCGCCTGCGGGCCGCTGGTGCGTTCGAGCTACCACGCCGATGAGCAGGCTCACCAGGCGGGCGTTGCCTGAACGGGCGATTGGGTGATTGGGTGATATAGAGATTATGCAATCACTGAATCACTGAGTCACCAGATCAAGAAGCCCATCCCAGGACTTCTGCGCCTGTGCCTGCCCCGCATGAAACGCGCGGTCACGAAACCCGGCATAGCCGTCAATGATCTGCGTGACAGCACGATGGAGATTCCCGGGCGTCGGTTCCTCGATCGCGACGCCGGCCCCGAAAGGTTCGATTAACTTCGCCATCCAGCTCCCTGCCGTCGCGACGATCGGGGATCCGTGCGCCAGCGCATCCAACGTCACGCCGCTCACCCGATCCCTGAAGTCCGAGCGATCGTAAAGCTGCAGGCAGATGCTGCCCGGGAACAACGCCGCATAATCTTCGGGTAACAGGGTTTCCGCAGTCAGTTCAAGCGGCGCATACCCGGTCGAGCGCAGCCGGGCGATGTCCTCGCGCGTGGCCGCATCGTACTTGCCGTAGTGGTCGGCCGAGACCTGGATCGTGATCGGGATTTTTTCCTTCTGTCGCGCCAGAAACTCGACATAATCCACGACTTGCCGGAATCCCTTGTCCTGCCGCGCCGCGCCTGCGTAAAGCAGCCGGCGGAAAGGCATCGCGGCGCCCGGGCGTTGGGCCTGCGTCGGCGGGTACGGCAGCCGCGCCACGTGCGCAAAACCACAGCGCCGGAACACCTCCACCACGCTCGCGGTGGTGCCCAGGATCACAAGGTTGGGCTGGCGCGCGGCGATCTTGCGCAGCGAATCCAAATTGTCCGGTGTTTCCCTGACCCAGTGGAAATACAGAAATACGCGGTTCCTCGCAATCTGTTTTCCGGCTGCCAGGTTCAGCAGCGTCAGGTCCGCGCGCCGCGCCGTGGGGATGAACAGCGGAAACGGTTCGCGCAATAACCGGCGGAACAGGAACAGCGACTGAAACAACCTCAATCGGCGACTGAAGTAAGGGTGAACAGTCACGCCCGGTCCAAAATCGATGCGCTCCGCTCCCTTGCCCGCCCATAATCGGACCTGCAGGCCTGCGGCAGCCCGGCAAAAACTGGAAACCAGGAAATGGCAGTGACCCGAATAGCTTTCGAGGGTAGGCTCGACAACCTGGATGGTCGTGTTCATGCTGGTTGCTTGTGCGAGAGGCTCGCTACGCTGGTGTGCGCGTTCCGGCGAGAAGATTCTCCGTCGCCTCGATCACGGTACCGGCAGCCAGCATCTGCAGACACACGCTCTCGCTGCCTTCGTGACGGGCGCAGCCTTCCTGCAGGCACGGTACGCAGTGGCCTGCGCCCTGCACCAGCGCAACATTGCCGGCGAATTGCGTGCCGCGAAACCGGTACGGCGACGGATCGGCATCGCAGCCCTTCGGCCAGGGACCCCATTTGACCGGATTCGAGGGGCCGAACAACGCCACTGTCGGCACGCCGACCGCAGCGGCAAGATGCGTCGTAACGGTATCCGGGCCCACGTAAAGCGTGGCCCCCTCCAGCAGAAGGGCAAGCTGCGAGAAGCTCAGCTTTCCCGCCAGGTTCAGCGGATGCAGGTCCTCGGCGTGGCGCCCGAGCAAGTCCGCGAACTCGTTTACGTAGAGAAGCTCTTGCGGGTCGCTGCTGCCACTAAGAACGACTGCAATGCCCTTGGCCTTCAGCCAGGCCGCCAACTCGCGCCACTGAATTGGGTCCCACATCTTGTAGGTAAATTTTGGAAACAGATGCAGGACCGCAAATCGAGCTTTGCGGAATCCCGGGAACAGGCCTTCGACGCGGCGCTCATCCTCCTCCGATCGGCCCATGGGCACATCGAAGCGACGCGACAGCCCGAGCAGATCGGCAAGCCACAGGTTCTGCACCACGGTATGCGTATCGAGATCGTCGAAGGGAACGGTCGCGTGCAGCAAGGCGCGCTTCCATGCGTGCTTGGCGCCCGATGCCATTACGCCGATTCGGCGCTTACCGGTAAGCCATGCGTATAGGGTCGGGCGATCGCTGGGCGAGGTGGAAATCGCCAGGTCGTAGCGCCGCCATAGTCGTCGGGCGAAGCGCAGCGTCTCAATGGCCGGCTGCGAAGCCGGCACCACGATCAAGTCATCGAGGTCCGGATTTCCGGTCAGCACGCCCTCGGTGCCCTTGAAGACCAGCATGTCGATGCGCGCCGACCGCCACGCGCTCTTGAGGGAACGGACCAGCGGCACGGTGAGCAGGACATCGCCGATGCGCCTGGTCACAATCACCAGAACCCGCCCAGGTTCCTGCTCCAGTACGAACCCGCCTCGATGCAACGTTGCCGCAGGACTCACGATTCGCTATCCCGTGTCACTTCTTGTCCAGCAACAGCAGTTTCGCGTAGCGGTAATACGTGCCCTCGGCGGTGGCCACCGCCAGCATGAATCCCTCGCGGCCGTCGAGAAATCCGCCACGAAAAAAATAAGAACGCATGAATGCCCACAGCCCCCGCAGCACGGCTCCTGCGAGCCCGGTCTTCCTGCCCCCGCGGCGCATTTCCTGTGCCGCCAGCGATGAATAGTTGTTCATCTTCTGCAGCAGCTCGTCCAGATCGACGAATGTCTCGTGCATGATCGGCACGCGCAGCGTGCCGGTCTTGCCCTCGACGAGCACGTGCTCGTGTACCACGTCGTCGCTGAACCTCGCGGTGCCGCGCCGGAAAAGCCGGATGACATGGTCCGGCCACCATCCGGAGTGGCGCATGAATCGTCCGCAAAAACTCGACAGCCGCGGGACGCGGAACGCCACGGCCCCGTCCGGACGCGACATGACACTCCGTATCTCATCCCGCAAATCGGGCGTCACCCACTCGTCTGCGTCCAGCGACAGCACCCATTCGCCGGTGGCCCGTTCCAGTGCACGATTCTTCTGCGGACCGAAGCCCGGCCAGTCTGCGGTTACGCTCACCCGTGCACCCAGCTTCTGCGAAATTTCCACCGTCCGATCGGTGCTGCCGCTGTCGAGCACAATGACCTCATCCGCCCAATCCACGGACCGAAGGCAGCGCTCGATGGCGTCCGCCTCGTTCTTTGTGATGACGACGACCGAAACGCTCATGGCACCGCCCAAACAATCGCAATCATTTCGGATGGGCCAAAGTCATGGTCCAAGGCCTTCAGTTTTACCTCGCTAGACAATTGCACACCCCCTTGGTGTTGGGCACGATTTCAGGCACATGACCTAACCTGCATTATTCCCGAATTCTTGCAGCAGGTATTCAGGGGTAATTTCCTCGCTGCCAAGGGGTAAAGAAGTCGTAAGCTTCCAAACTGCGTATGCTCTGCCGAGATTCGGGTCTTTGTCCGCATTGATCTCAAATTGACGTGAGTTACTACTTATGAAAGGCCGGTAAATGCATCCACTGCTTTTTAAGATAAAGCGCTTCTACCGCAAAGAAAAACTTCCGGATCCCTTTGCCTATTTGTACAAATGGTTCGATCGCATCCCCAAGGGAGTTTTCCAGGTTGGGGCCAGCTCCGGACAGGAGATAAAGGGCTTTATCATTCAGGGAATCGAATCGGGAATCTTTGTCGAGCCGTTACCGGATGCCTATCACGAGTTGAAAAAGGCCACATCGTCTCAACCCGGATACTTCCCTGTTAACGCAGTGTGCATGGATGTTGTGGGGAAAAAGTGCGATTTCTATGTTTCAGGCAGCGGGGGAGCCAGCTCCAGTACCCTGAAACCGTCAGGCGTCCTTACAGTCCATCCCGAAGTGAGGTTTGACTCGCGACCGATCACCCTGGCGTCAACTACCGTCGATCAGATTGTGGCCGATTTCAAGGACCAAGGGCGCGAGGGCATCATTGCAGCGATAGACCTTTTGTACCTTGACACTCAGGGAGCCGAGCTGAGCGTCCTGAAAGGTGCAACCAGGTTGCTCAACCAGGTGCAATACGTATTTACCGAGGTCGGCCGGGGCGGCTTATATGAGAACGATGTGAACCACAGGGCACTGACAGAATTCCTCGACTTGCAAGGCTTCTCGCTCGCTTTTCTATACCTGAACAAGCACGGTTGGGGGGATGCCCTGTATATCCGCAATTGTGTTTTTGACAAATAACCCCCTCCGGACTCCTCAACTCGAACCTTGACTTGCCGGTCATCCCATTTTCAGAATCCTATAAACACACGCCGATACCCTTTAGACCTTCAGCCATTCGCAGCGACAAAAACACGCCCCCTGAATACCTACTCGAGGATTTCACGAATGACGCAGACTAGGGAAAAAGCAACCGCTTAACCGCTCGCCTGAACTTGCTGAATTTGAACTTTCGAGCTAGATCCAGCTTCTTGTCCCAGTTTGACTGCATGCATACTCCCAGATAGTTGCGGGCGACGGCAGCTTCGTTCTCGCCCATCTTCCTGTACAGGTAATACTGCTCCTCGTAGTGGTAGCAACGGAAAATCGGCTCGATCGGAATCAGCGGGATGCCCTTCAACGCGAGCAAAGCTTCCCCGTACCATCGCAATTCTCCGGGGTGAAGCTCGATCGCGTCGATGATGTTCAGTCCTTTGGGCATCAGGAATTTCTCATCGAGATCGCGCCAGACGCGGCCGCTCCATATCACCGGCGTCGGGCCAAAATCGAAGCAGCGCCCGTTGCGCCCGAAAATGCCCATGATCTCCGCGCATTCCCGTTGCCGGTCCCGAGCAATTTTTGACATCCCGCTCAACGCGGCAAAGTGCAGCAACTCCTTTGCCTCATGCATGACCGTGTACGGGTTGCCGTCCGGAGAGATGAAGTCCGCGCGACGGAAGTCCCGCAGGAAATAGCTGTCGCTATCCAGACAAAGATAATTCCCGAATGCGCCATACCGCCAGAATTCGGCCTTGACGATCTGCTGCGCCTTGCCTCCAGGCAGTTTCGCATAGCGATCGATTTGTATCCTGGGATTCTTCGCCACGATTTCCGCATCGGCGACAAGAGCGACATCCAGGCCTTTGACGGACTCCGCGAACGCGTCCAGATCCTCTTTCGGCACGGAAACATAAAAAGGAATGGCGTCCCGGTTGAATTCCTTCACGCTTCGGCACAGTTGAACTGCGCGCAGCAAGTCCTGCCGGTAACTTTTGCAGAACAGAACCAGGTCACCGGTTGTCATCGAGGGCACCGACCAGTCTCAGGATTTCGTTCACCGCACTCCCGACTGGAAATTGAAATTCTTCCATCGTATCAACGAGTCCGTCGTGCACCCATCTCTTGTACAGGCTCTGCAGGCATTGGGCTACGCCCTCGGCGTCGGCGGCATTCACCACGGCGTGGCCCGCTTTGGCGAGCAGTTCGTCCAATTGCGGATTCTTCCAGGTCAGCCCGAGTATGGGACGCCGCGCCCAAGCGTACTCGTAGAGTTTCGAGGGAATGTACTCCTCGCAGAAGGGCTCCTTCCCGTGGAGGAGCAACAGGATGTCGGAAGTGCGCATATATCGAAGGACCCGATCCCGCCCCGACAAGCCGGATTCCGGGTCGAATTCAAGCCGTCCGTGCAGGACCACATTGTCCCTGTAAGGAAAGACCGTCAAAGCTGCCTGGCTCAAGTTGTCCGGGTCGGATCCATACACTTCGAAGCGAATTGTTTCGCGCGTCTCGGGGTGCTGGTCCAGGAACCGGCAATACCCCGCGAGAAAGACTTCCAGATTGCGGGTGGCGGAAAGCGAGCCGAAGTGTCCAATGGACATGAAATCGCGGCGGGCATAGCGGGCATCGCTGAAGTCGGGACGCTCCGCGCCGGGGATGATGGCATGACCCCTGTCGCCGAGTTCAGGATTGCGTTCGCGCGCGCGCTCCAGTGCCTTTTCGGTAAACCAGATAGCGATGTTCGCGTGGCGGCAGATCAGTTTCTCCAGATATCCGGCCCAGGCGTACGCCATCCGCGAGCGCTTCCAGTTCTCGTGAATCATGGGATCGTGAATCTCGGCCATCCAGGGGATGCCGAAGCGTTTCGCAAGCAGGTACCCCGCGTAATGCGCGGAGTTCGCCCCGCCCGTCGAGTAGATGAGATCCACTTTCCCGGCCCGGATTAGCCGCGCGCCCCTGAAGTAGGCGAGGACGTACCAGGACCATTGGCTTTCCAGGTGAATGAACAATCGCTCCAGCATTAGAGGCGGGATCAGCAAGAGGTTCATCAAGCTCCTGGAGATCTTGTACTTCCAGCCGCTGCCGAACCGCTTTCGCAAGACATGCCGGAGATCGAAGCGAAGACCGGATGGAGCGACCGCGGGCACCTGGTAATGCGGCAGTATCTCATCGCGCCGGCCGGTCGGCGCGCTGATGACGATCGGTTTGATTCCCGCGCCGAGCAGATGGGGAATCTTGTCGGTAATGGTGTGGCTCGCCGCACGTCCGTCCATGTTGAAAGCGTGCGAGAGGATCAACCAGTTCTTCCTCACTAATCGGCTCTTTCCGGACAATGAGCGCCTTGTACGCTGACTACAATTTTCGGTACCAATCATCCCACTTGGAGAACCTTTCAAAAACTCGCAAGAATCCCTTCGACTCCAAAAGGGCTTGAATCCTGTCCCTGTTTACCGTGAAATTATGCTCAACAGTGATGATCTTCACATCGTACTTGTGAAAATCAAAAGCCTGAAGAATTTCCAGCTCGGATCCCTCGGTATCCACGGACAAATAGTCAATGCTGTTTGGCGCGCCGTGGCCTGAAAGCAGGTCATTGAGGGATACGGTCTCCACCGCATACGTCCGGCCCGTTCTCCGGGACACGAAATGCCCATCCTGGTCCGAGTACCTGGTGATTGTCGACAGCTCTCGATCAGCTACCTCGTTGAACTCCACTACCTCACCGCTTTTTTTCCACACACACCGGGTATCGATCACACACTTTCTGTTCAACTTAAGATCCTTGTGCCAGCACTTCGCGGGTTCCGCCAGTATTCCGTTCCACTGATGACTTCTTTCAAGTAGCAGCGTATTGCTCAATTCGACCCCGTCGGTAGCGCCGAACTCGACAAAGAATCCTTTGCTTTTTTGAGTTAGAGAGAAAAGTACAAAAAGGTCCTGAAATAACTGTGCCCTCGATTCCGCGATGTTCTGCAGTACAAAGTGAAGAAACGCGTGATCGTCCTGATTCGCTGGGTTTTCATTGCTTCGATATTTGAGCAACGCCGAAAACACTTCCGCTGGATCGGCGGAATCCATGAGCTCGAAGTCGAGTTTTCTGCCGAGCTGCTTGATCTTTCTCAAGAGGAATTTGCTTTTAGCCATCGCTATCCCACACAGTTGACCCGGAAACGGGAAGAACCTGGCAATTCATGGCAATCCAGAATCTCCCTGCACGGCGGCGAGAACTCGCAATAAGATGAGTTTCACAAGCCCGGTCCCGCCGCTGCATTCTTTCTTGAAAATGCTCACTTGCTTCTTCGGAAATCGGGTAGGCGCATGGACCACCCTGCCAGTGCTGGCGCGCGCCATTTCCGTCCGGCAATCTTCGGACCGTCAAGCATATAAGCAGCTTGAGATTGTTTCCAGATCTGTCTCCGAGAGCTCCGGATAATTGCCGCAGTAAAAGCCATTGTCATGCAGGAAATCTGCTCCAGGGAGGGGATAGGATTCTTTCGCATATTTCTTGTAGAAAGGCTGACGCTGCATGTTGCCTGCGATCATTGGCCTGATCTCTATGCCGGCACCGGCAAAACGCGCAAGATATTTCTCTCTCAGTTCCGGACACTTGCAAACTACCGGAAACGCGAAGGTTGAAAGCGTGGTTATGTGGTCGTGATTGAGAACAATCAACTCATCGTTTTCCCTCATGATTCTCTCCAAACCCAAATAATTACTTTCCCTGCGCTTGATATTCTCCTCAAGGAACTGCATCTGATACTGGCCCAAGAATCCAGTAATCTCGGTCGGGCGCATATTGAATCCGAGATCATAGAAAGTGTACTTGGCGTCAAACTCCGACTCGATGCTGAACTTGCTCCGCCATTTGTGTTGTTGCTGCGCGGTAAGGTTTCTGTCCCACCCGTTGGCTCGCACAATACGCAGCATCTCGGCGAACGTTTGGTCATTGGTGGTAACCATTCCACCTTCGATCGTGGACATGTGGTGGGCCACAAAAAATGAAAAGCTTGCAGCCAGACCAAAGTTTCCCGTCCTTCCGGACGGCAATGTCGTACCGAGAGATTCGCAGTTGTCCTCGATCAGGATGATGTCCCGGTCCCGACACAATGCCCTGACATTGTCGATGTCCCCCGTGAATCCCATTGCATTCGTCAGAAAGAAAGCTTTCATGGCTGTCTGCTTCAGTCGCTTCTCCAGGTCATGAGACATCACGTTCAAGGTGGAAACCGCACAATCTATGGCTACCGGAATCAACCCCATCTGAATAATGGGCATGGTATTAGTGGACCACGTCAGTGCAGAAAAACCGACGCGGTCCGCATTGTTGAGCATTCCGAGGTTCTTTAGCGCCTGAAACATGGCCAGATTGGCACTGCCGCCACTATTGAACAATACGGCTTCCAGGGACCCCTGAAACGCGGCAAACTTGCGCTCGAAATTTAGACACTCCGCACCCATGCTCAGCCGCTCAGCCTTTAGAATGAAATTGGCCAACGCTTGCTTGGTCTCAAACTCATTCAGAAAGGCATTTTTCATCAGAGGAATCATGTTCTTCCTAGCTCCGCAGTATTGGTAGCCGGACCTTTAGCGCCGGTTGTGCGATTATCTCGGGAACGCAGTTCACATTCCAGGATTTTACGTTCCAGAGAAATGGTCGCCTGCTCCTCATTGGTCAGAAGCAGATATGATTGCCGGCTCTAAGCAAAACCACCATTGTTCTTCCGAAGAGAAATGCTATGAGGATTCGTGATTTTTTTAGCCGCAGCTCCTCCTCGGAGAACAGACCCACGGTTGTGGTATTTGCCGGCGGCATGGGGACCCAGATCATCAGCGCCGCGGTTTATTTTTCCATCAAGTATGCTGGGCGTCCCGTTATTGCAGACTTGTCGTACTTCCAAGTTCCCCAAAGACTGGCAACACCCGGCAATGCGGGTCAACTCACGCATTCGGGTTGGCAGCTTGATCCATTTGGACTGCCCCGAGAAGCATTCGACGCAAAGGACGGTCTCACCGAGCGAAATGCACATTTTCTGTTCGATGGGCATCAGAAAGTAGCACTCAGTCTGGAAGCTCTGGCCCGACCAGAACTTCAGAACCTGTTCTAGATCCCTGCTGGAGTAAACGATGTCCTGCCGGCAGGATTTCAGGATCGATTCCTTTGTATGCACGTGCGCCGGGGCGATTACGTCAACGTAGCCAGTCATCTGATCGCAGATGGCGAGTTTGTCCGCTTGGCGGGGAAGTTTGCCGGCTTGGCCGATCACATTGTGGTTTTGTCCGATTCGCCGATCGAACGGGATCTCCGGACTGCAGTGTCGGCACTATTTCGGGGCGTACTTCTTCTGGACAATATCGATGCGTTTGTCGCTCATCGCATCATGAGAAGTGCCAGCATACTGATCTGTTCCAACAGCACATTCAGCCTCACCGCGGCACTTCTCAATTCACGCGCACTGTCGGTCGTTCCGAAGCAGTGGTACGGGAGTGGCGACCGCCAAGTGGAAGCCGCCATACACGCCCGCAGTTCATTCGAAATCTTGGAAAACGGTGGCAGTACCGCAGGATCAGCGGGAGAGCCTTGATCGATCTCCTCCCGCGTGGTGACCGGGCTTCCCGAGAGAGGCCAGGAAGTCGAAAATGCGTCGCTTCACCGATTCCGTATCGAGGCGATGTTCCCGAAGCAGGTATTCGTAGATTCCACAGAATTCCGAGAAACGTTCTTCAACCCCGATCCGGCAGACGGGAATGGGCCGGGTCGTCGTGACGGCCTCGGCAATGCAAGCTCCCAGGCCGCCCACGACCGAATGTTCCTCGAGGACGACCAGCCAGTTCACGCGGCGCTATTCCGCACCAGTGGAGCGCAGCACTGGGCTCATCTGCGATCAGACCGTGATGCTCAATGTCCACTATTCCAGAGAAGGCTTTCCCGATCCGCTACGCCGTATCAAGATCCGAGACGCCCAGTCCGGCAAAACAGTCGTGCTGCTCACCAACAACTTCGCGCTGCCCGCGCTCACGATCAGCGAACTCTACCGCTGCCGCGGGCAGGTCGAGTTGTTCTTCAAATGGATCAAGCAGCATCTTCGGATCAAGGCCTTCTTCGGTACATCAGAGCACGCCGTCAAGACTCAAATCTGAACCGCGGTGTCAGTGTACGTGCTCGTCGCAATCATCAAGAAGCGATTGAACCTGGACGCTTCCCTCTATGAACTTCTACAAATCTTGAGCCTAACCATGTTCGAGCGAGCCCCTCTGCATCAACTACTTACGATCACCCCGACTGACACAAGTCCGCTCGAACATGATAACCAGCTAAATCTCTTCGAGTTTTAACCGGACACTACTGACTATTGTCTTACAAACCTTTCTTGCAAGTATCCCTCGGCAGAGCCCGGGGCTTTAGATTGTGAGTCGCTCAAAGCGGCTTGCCGGGGTCGCTGACGCGGCCCTGATTCTCTTCGGGCACCTCCCGAGCCACCGTACAAACGGAATATGTTCTTGACCCAGAAATGCTGACCGACGAAATTTTGCGCTCGACGTGCACCCTCGCTGATTAGGTCGCGCACTTCCCGTTGATGAATTCCACAACCTGCGATACCGCATACGCCGGCGGTATTGCCGGTTTCATGTGCACATGATTGGATATCGCATGCCCTAATTCGACCCGGCGTTCTTTCTGCCTCGCCAGTTCGTGAAACACCCCTCCCAAGTGCTGCCGCAGCTGCTCTTCGACGACACTTCTGAATATCTGCGATGTGATATTTGCACTCCCACTTCGTATGACTTAGGCTTTTGCACTTGTCCATCGTGAAATGCCCTCCTCGTGTACTTTGGCGGCGCCACGATTGAGAGTTTTCTCCGATGGACTCCCGCATCTCAAACTTCTACTGCTTTCCAGGCAAACCTTGGGGGTCGCCGCTGACGCTCGAGGGGAAAGATCCGCGATGACACATATATACGTCGTAGGGTATCCAAAGAGCGGGAATACATGGCTAGCGCGGATGATTGCCAAGGCCACGAAAATTCCCGTTAGACCTCTCGATCCTTCCCATCTTGAGGTGGCTACCGATGTTAACAAGGAGATTGAACGGGACGGAGGTCTTGAAGAAGGTGGGGTCTTCAAGGTTCATGAAATGCCCGATGATTTTGATAACCGACTTACACGGGACGCCGGGAACCATGAAGCCAAGCTCGTCTATATTTACAGAGACATAGAGGATGTTTTTATCTCTTCTTTTTTTTACTTTGAACGGAACGTGATCGACTATGAGCGGGACGCCATCAAGTGCTATGTTGAAAACTCAATCGATTTCACGAGAATGTTTGACCTAGAATGGTGGGCGAAGCGCATTTACTGGAGAACCAGGCTAAACAGATATCTCAGTTCGTTTCTTCGTCATGGGTATTCCAAGGGTACTGTAACGTATGCCAATCACTTGTCGGCGTGGTTTACATACGTGGAAAAGTTCGGTCGCAAATTCGCCCATGCTGTCACCAAGTACGAGCATTTGATAGATGACCCCGTTCATGAACTAAGGAGAATAGTTGATCGTATTGGTTTTCATGAATTGGACATGGGAATACTGGAAAAGACGGTTAAGAGCGAGAGATTTTCTGAGAGAAAGAGATATATTGAAGAAACAACGGACGCGTTGATTTTCGGGAAAGAGTTCAACGATCGCTTTTTGCGTGCTGGAAAGGCTGGTGACCATAAACAGTTCTTAACCAGCGACCAAGTGATGCGGCTACGAAGAGGGAGCGCAGCCGTCCGCTATCCCACAGGTGAAAGTGGTACATAGCCTGGGAGGTTGGGTTCGAAGGGAGACAGAAAAGTATCATGGTGCAGCTCAATCGGCTGCTGGCGGAAACGAGTTGTCTCGGTAAAGCACCCCCACATAACCCGGTGAACGACATGAGCGACCCGACTGTTTCGATCAAAGGTGAATTTCTCGAATGAGTTGTTGGACCCTCTGGATTCCCTTTTTCCCTTGGGAGCAAGAATGGGCGTTTTTTGGAGCGAACTTGGAATGATCATGTTTTCCAAGTTACATCGAACGAAACTTAGTGAAATTAGAGATTGGGAGAGGAGAATGTTCTCCGCTCCAAGTCCGTCATATATTAAAAGATCTATCCTCAGACGAAACGGCAACCCCTTTTCAATATGGGTGGAGACAGGCACGTTTCAAGGCGACACGACCCAATTCCTGGCCGACACCGCAAAAGTTGTTCACTCAATAGAGCCGGAACCGACGCTATTCAAGGTTGCCGCTGAGAGGTTCAAATCTACGCCAAACGTTCAACTTTATTTTGGCCTGAGCGAAGACGTACTGCCGGACTTACTGCAAGAACTCACCGGTGATGTGAATTTTTGGCTTGACGGACACTATTCCGGAGGAATTACGCACAAAGGCCCGATAGAGACTCCCATTGTTCAAGAACTGGAGATTATCGAGCGATATCGAGAACACTTTGCACCATTGTCCGTGATGATTGATGATATCCGGTGCTTTCATCCTCAAATTCAAGAGTTCTCATCCTATCCAGACCTAGAATTTATCGTCGATTGGGCCAGGAAAAACAGCCTCAAGTGGCATATTGAGCATGACATATTTGTTGCCAAGGGGTAACCCGAAAGGTCCGTAGTACACTTCAGGCCCGAAGAGTCAGACTAGACCATTTAGCGGCGCAATCCTTGGTCCATCTATTTAATTCTGAACTATAGAAGTGGCATCTGTACACTCATTAAGAATTACTTCTCATATCAGGCGCGTAGCACGTAGGATACAATTTCATGGGCCTTGCAGGATTTTTGCTTCGGTTCTCAGCCAACAAGAGAAAACCTACCGTCGTGGTATTTGCCGGCGGTCTGGGTGCGCAGATCATCAATGCTGCAGTTTATTTTGCATTGAAGAATGATGGGCACCCAGTTTATGCGGACCTGACATATTTCGACGCTACAGAAAGCATTGCAGCAGTCGGGGCTGCTGGAGAAGTCTCACACTGGTCGTGGGGACTGGCACCATTCGGTTTGGTCCCCGCATCGTTCGAGAGACCCACTCATCTGAGCAGGGGGGATTTCGTAATATTGCAGGACGGACTCCAAATGTTGGAGCTGGGTCTCAATGCCCTTAAGAGACCAGAAATCCGGAAGCTCTTCAACGTTGCACCTGGCGTCGGCGACACCCTGCCAGCAGCCTTTTCGGATTCTTTTCTCTGCATGCATGTGCGGCGCGGTGATTTCGTCAACGTGGCGAGCCACCTGATCACGGACAACGCATTCCTCGGGCTGGTCAGCAAATTTGCCGGCCTAGTCCGCAATGCCGGAGTGATATCCGACTCGCCGATTGAACCTGAGTTCCGGACCGTTGTGGCGTCATATTTCAAGGAGGCTATCTTCCTCGACAATATTGACGCTCATGCCGCTCATCGCATAATGAGGAACGCCCGAATCCTTATCTGTTCCAACAGTACTTTCAGTCTAACCGCCGCCGCCCTGAATCCAAACGCCTTGGTTATCGTTCCAAAGCAGTGGTACGCAGGCAAACAGCGCCAAATGGAAGCGCCGATCCACGAGCGCTGCTCATTCCAGATTCTGGAAAACCAAAGCGGTTAAATCTACCACCAGAATTCCTCGTCTTGCACCCGCGCTGTCTAAGCGCTATGGGGAACATGCAACAAGGTGCGCGGCGCAAGAATGTCCTGAGCCATTGAAGATCGTCGAATTGAGTTCGCAAGAGTTCTCTTAATTCGAGGTCCTACCACTTTAGCTGCAGGACACCTCGTTTCCATGATGGCTTCCTCATGACCGATAAGTGACTCATAATCCAACTGAGATAATTTCCGGCGCCTCCTGAAACATCGCCGTGATTTGCTCGGAAATATCCGCCTTGTGGAACTGCGACAGGATCAGTATCACGTCGGGATGGGTAAGGCGGAGGCTCTCCGGTGATACCACAAGCTGCCCCGTCCCAGGAAGAAAGCGCCCCTGCTTGCGCTCATCGGAGTCGACAACCAGCGGTATTTTGTCCTTTGTGAACCCACAAAGATTCATGAATGAGCACCCATTGCCGGCGGTGCCCCAAGCAACAACTTTCTTACCCGCATTAATGCGCTCGTCCACGATGCGCTTGAATCGAGCTCTCATATCCTCGAGCGCTTGCGAAACCATGAAGTCGCCATTAACTGTCGGCTTGGCAATCACCTCCAGTATTTCGCCATCAAAAGCTTCCCTGCAAGAAATTACTCGAAACCCCGACCGTTCGAGCAGTTGGCTGATGGAGCTCGACGTGTAGTAAGAGAAGTGCTCGTAATAGAAATCATGGAATCTGGACTCGTCTATGGTCTTGTTGCTGTTCGGCACTTCAATATACAAATAGCCTGCTTGCGATCCTCGAGTTAGCAGGGCGCGTAAAGAGCGGAGATAGTCCTGGGGATTCTCAAGATGCTCTAATACCTGGCGCATGATTGCAAGCTTCGGAGAAAAGTCATGCTCCTTTGCAGGGTCGAAATATTCGTGCCGCACCTGTATACCCCGTCTTTCTGCTTCCAGCCCCTCGGGACTTGGCTCATAGGCAATGCATTCGTTATCGGTAGAAAACTGTTCGAGAAAAAACCCTTCTCCGCACCCTATCTCCAGTACGACATCACCCTTCAAGTTCAGTAGCGCGCCAAGTCGCTTGGCCGATTCAACCATGTGGGCGCGAATCCTGGGCGAGAACACCCTTGATTCCTGGACGCCTTCCGAGCCGTAATCAATTTTCGAGAAGTCGAAATCTCGGTTGAACAGAACTCCACATGACGCGCACTGCACGATCTGCAACGAAAATGTGCTGGCGTTCAGTGCTTCCGATTCCGTCTGACAAAGGCCGTATCTTGCAAGAGGCTGCCTATTCCCCTGGAGTACAGGATTAAGCTGGGTGCTCCCGCAGACCGGGCATTGGTTGATCTTCATGATATAGCTTGCATCCTTTGTTTCGACCACGACGTAATTTCAGTTCCAGCTCAACTGCGACCCGGGCCGATGCAGGTCCAGCAATTATCACGACGCCGTTCACTCTTCTGCGTCATGATTGGAATTCCCTTTCATGGAGCACAGTTTTCCGGATTCCATTCGCAAGGGTTGTGCGGCATCGCCATCCGAGACTCATAAGAGCTTCTATATCTGTGCCCGAGTTCATGATTTCATTCTGACGGTATGGCAGGGCGCCGAAGTTAAGGCGGGTAGTCGAGCCAGTAATTTGGTGGACAGTCTCAACGAATTCACGGATTGTAACCGCGACACCGCTGCCCAAACTGTATTCCTGAAAGTACGCGGCCTGACGGTTAGTCTGTTCCAGCAAAATGTCATAAGCAAAAACTACATCCTCAATATAGACAAAATCGCGCTTCTGGTCTCCCGGGGTCAATTTGATTTCAGCCACGTTTGCCAAGCAATCCTTGATCACGCGGGCGGTGAACTTGGAAGTGTCATCGCCCGGACCATACATATGCTCGAGGCGAACATTTACAAATCGAATCTTCCTTGCGCCGGCGAATAACCTACCCCATTCTAAAAAGTGATGCTTGGATAGGGCGTAGGCGTTCGTATTCTTGTCGAGAACGGTATCCGAATTGATGAACGTCTCTGTGTTGAACGACGCAGCCGTTTCGAGCAATCTCAACGGAAAGACGGTGTTCGCATCGAATATTTCTGCAGAGGACTCACCATTCCGGCCATTGCAAGTTGCGGTGTGAATAACCGCATCCACTTTGCCATGCTTTTTGAAAGGTAAAGACAGGTCCGTGCCATCGATGTCATACATCGACAGTGCTGGCAAGATTGATGCAATACGCTCAACGTTGGAAGAGGGCCGTTTTAGTATGAGCACACGGTTACCACCTACCACCAGTGCGCGCGCGAGATGGCTGCCTAGGAAACCAGTCGCGCCAGTCAGGAGAATGGTCTTCACGGGATGGCGGCCGAGATCATTGATTGATGAACCAGAAAAAATACCATCTAAGCGCATGTGTACTTTGCTCAGAGGTGCGCATGGCCCGACGCGAAAAGTTGAGCGACGAACAATGGGAAATCGTTATCGAGTTCTTGCCCAAGACGGTGCGCAGGACCGACGGGCGTGGCAGGCCTCCGCGGGACAAGCGCGAAGTCATGAACGGCATCTTCACCTCCGTGGCCGATCTCAAGCGAAAGCTTATGCGTTACATCCGCCAGTACAACCGGGCGCCCAAACCCGTGAAGTGGGTCTACCGCAATCCGGCCCATCGCATCACTACGGATTCGCACGTTACAGTCCACTAGTTATCTTGATCTAACGTGAAATCCTTGATTTGCTGCAAGCTGAAGGATTGCATATCCGTGCCTTTGGAAAATGCGCGATACCAGTCAATGACCGCATCGAGGGCACGTTCAAGCCGCCATTTCGGTTCCCAGCCCAGTTCAGTCCTGGCCTTGCTGCAATCCAATTTCAGCAGCCCCGCCTCATGAGGATGTTTTTCCGATGGTGCAATCCAGCGCGCGCCGTCTCCCCATCGCCGCGTGAGATTCTCGACAACAAATTCGACCGACCTGGCGTCTTCGTCCAAAGGGCCGAAGTTCCAGCCCTCCGCCCACCGGCTGCCTTCGGAGTAAAGCCGTTCGGCAAGCAACAGATACCCCGATAGCGGCTCCAGGACATGCTGCCAGGGCCGGATCGCCCGGGGGTTGCGGATCTCGAGCGGCCTGCCCTGCGAGAACGCCCGCACTGCATCCGGAACCAGACGGTCCGCCGCCCAGTCCCCGCCGCCGATGACGTTGCCCGCACGGGCCGTCGCGACGGCCGCGCTCCCATTCGCTGGTCCAAAAAACGAGTCGCGCAAGGCTGCGGTCACGATTTCCTGGCAACCCTTGCTGCTGCTGTAGGGATCGCGTCCACCCATCGGGTCGGACTCCCGGTAGCCCCGTGACCATTCGCGATTCTCATAGCACTTGTCGCTGGTGACGATCACCACTGCGGAAATCGACGGAGACTTGCGGACGGCTTCGAGCAAATTAACAGTGCCCATCACGTTGGTGGCATAGGTCGCGACTGGAGAGACATAAGACTCCCTCACCAGAGACTGCGCCGCCATATGAATGACTACCTCCGGCGCCGCAAGTTGCATCGCCGCGGCAATTCCGGCTGGATCGCGAATATCGCCGCGGGTATCGCAAACTCTGTCCGCTATCTTGGCGACGGCAAAAAAACTCGGTGTGGTCGGAACATCGAGGGAATACCCGGTGACTTCGGCCCCCGACTCGGACAGCCACAGCGACAACCATGCACCCTTGAACCCGGTGTGCCCGGTCAGAAGAACCTTTCTGCCACGCCAGAAATCGGAATTCAACTCCAGACCTTCCAGGGGGCCTTGCCCGAAACCCAGAGACTCTCGAGCAAGTTCTTGTCCCGCATCGTATCCATTGGCTGCCAGAAGCCATGATGCCGATATGCTTGGAGTTCGCCCTGCTGCGCCAGCGTTTCCATCGGCGACTTTTCCCATATGGAATGATCGCCGTCAATAAGGTCGAGTACCGCTGCCTCCAAGACAAAGAACCCCCCGTTGATCCAACCCTCACCACCTTTGGGCTTCTCCAGAAAATGATGAACCGCGTTGCCGACGATCTCCATCGCGCCGAATCTTCCCGGAGGCTGCACTGCCGTCACTGTCGCGCGCTTTCCGTGCTTCTGGTGAAATTCCAGCAAAGCTCTGATATTGATGTCGCTCACCCCGTCGCCATACGTCATGCAAAACGTGGAGTCGTCCAAATAGCGGCGAACCCGGCCGAGTCGCCCGCCGGTCTGCGTATTGTCTCCCGTATCGACCAGCGTCACCTTCCAGGGCTCCGCCTTTCCTTCGTGCACTTCCATTTTATTCTTCGACATGTCGAACGTCACATCCGACATGTGCAGGAAATAGTTGGCGAAGTACTCCTTGATCAAATACCCCTTGTAGCCGAGACAGACCACGAAATCCATGATGCCGTGGGCCGCATAGATCTTCATGATGTGCCAGAGAATCGGGCGGCCGCCGATCTCCACCATCGGCTTTGGCCGAACCGATGTTTCCTCAGTCAATCGCGTTCCGAGACCCCCGGCAAGAATCACCGCCTTCATATGGGGAACCTTTCAAATTGAATGCAAGACATGTGTTCCTCAGATAACACTGCCGCGAGTGCTCAAATCTGCGGCAATCCCGTCCACAATCGTACGAACGAAATGCTGCGAACTGAATTTCTGCCCCTCTTTGCTTGCGAGAAAATCCCGTATGGCTTGTTGCCTTCGGGCGTACTCTTTCGCCGACATCGAGAGCAAGTGCGCGTGGACCGCCGCGGTATCGCGAAATTTCCGTCGATCGATGAAACAATCTGCAGGTACTTTGCGTTCAATGTCATCCGCCCCCCAATATACCGGAATGCAGCCATTCATCAGTGCATCGAAAATCTTCTCCGTCACATACCCGGTGAGGGCATAAATGTTCTCGTAGCAATAAGCGAATTTAGCCCTCAGGAGCACCGTTGACTTGTCTACCACTTCGCCTTTCCACGACGGGAAGGGCCGATACCGGAACAGTTGGGTCCCCAGGCGCTGGGCACGACGCTTCACGCGCCCAATCATTCCGGACTCGTGCCGGGGCTTGTTCCACCCCATACCGTAGAGTTCGAAGTGTCGCGGGGCGTTCTGCTCGTACCAGCGGATGACCGCAACGCGTTCCACGTACAGATCGTTCGGCGGTTCGGTCTTGAAGCGCTTGTTCGCATTGATCAGGCAACTAAAGAGTTTCCGCTCCTCGAATGCGGGCCATTCTGGAATCACGAACTGAATTCCATAGGCAATTTCCGTCACATTGGGAAGACTGAAAAACCGGGTATCCCAGGTGAACACCCGGCGAAACCCGGCGAAATACTCCGCGTCGGCGTTCAGCGGGTTGATGAAAGGATTCTCGAGTGCCACTAGATATCGCGGTAAGCGGCTTGGATGGAGAATCCTTCCGTCAAAGTGAATTTCAAAATCGACCGGCCGGTTTACATTCACGTCGGCGGTGTTGATTTCCACGCCTTTCTTCCGAAACTCTTCGCGCAGCAGACGATTGGTGAACGTCGGGTTGAATCGGTGTATCGAATCTGTCTCTAGGAAAAGAGAATTTTTCGAGTGCCCTTCGGCGAAGACGCTGCCAAGAATCATGCCGCACCGTGGGGATACTTGAATGTCTGTGGGCGAAAATACTGTATTAGTCGAGCCCTTGTCTTACTTAGCAACGATCTGTGATGATCCACCCGGGTGAATCGCAGGCAGCGATACCTCGTGAGATACGCTCGAACAATCCGATTTCGCATGGGAGACAACTGCAGAATGTTTTTCCGATGCATTTGAGACAGTTTCTTGTACAGAAAAAAGCGAAAGTCTTCGATAAGCCCCCTTCCCAATGTTGATTCATGCTTCTTCAAGAACCCGAAAAGCTTCAAGCGATCACCTATCGACTCGTCCCTTCCGATATTGCTGGCATGCAGCCGAGTAGTCATCAAGGGTTCCACGATCCAAACTATTTCTCCTCTCGCCGCCACCCCGAGCATCCAGGTTACATCCGCGTACTTGCCGCCGGTCCCTTCAAATCTCAAATCGCGAATTCGGGCAGTCGCATATACATAACCGGGGAATGGCGCGATACCGGGCTGATGACGCGAAAAATAATGGGCCGCAAGCTGCCTGGGGTCGCGCACGATATGCATCTCTCCCGCGGTCCTGAACGACAGATGCGATGGTTTACCTTTCTCGGATACCCATGCGTTGACGCTTATCGCCGCCGCATCTGGATAGCGCGCAATCGTCTCCACAATGCACTCGGTAAAATGGGGGCTCAGCAGGTCGTCATCATGAAAGAGGCAGACGTAGTCCGCCGTTGCTTCGGTCAGGCACCGATTGAGGTGATCGAATACGCTGAAATTGTCGGTTCTGCGACGGTACTCAAGGTCCGGAAACTCCGATCGAACCAGCGATTCCACGGAGCCATCGGTAGAGTTGTCGGATATGACGATTTCGAGGCGATTTACCGTCTGGCGCATGGCGGATTGAATCGACTGGCGCGCAAAGTCAGGACGATTGCGGCAGAGTATGAAGAATTGAACGGATATCTGCCTCTCGCTCATACTTATTGAATTGGATCTGACGATGCGACATTCATACCATCAAAACGCTTACATTGATCCAAGGGAACCAGGTATACAGCCTTTCCAAAAGAGTTCGCCATTCTATTCATGTATCTGTTCGCGAATTTATTCGTCGTTAGGTGATAAAAGTTTCTATAACCCATATCCTCCAGGGTTGTTCTTGTCGGTAACACGGCTTCGCTGGTATATGCTTCCCAGCATATTGTCGGTCGATTCCCTCTTATCGTTTCCTCAAGTCCCTTGATTACTTCACGTTCCAAGCCTTCTACGTCCACTTTGATCAAGGTAACCGGAGCGGTGACATTCAGTGTACGTAGTGCATCATCTCCTCTGACGACTTCGACTCGGTTACCAATACCGATTTGGCCCTGAGGTAATAGTGATAAGCCGTTATTTGTATTGCATGGATCGTCGTGAGCCAAGAACTGAAATTCGTTCTTCTCACCTAGCGCCTTTTCTACCAGAACTACATTGGCAATCCCATTCAGATGCAAATTAGCCTTCAAGATCCAGCAATTTCGCGGCACGGGCTCAAATGAAATGACCTGTTTGAATGCTCTGGAAAAGAAAATCGTGTGATTTCCGATGTTGGCCCCTATATCAAGAACAGTTCCAGATTTATTCTTGACAATTAATGTCATTCCAATCAGCAACTCTTTCTCGTAATAGCCGTTGATCAGAATTTCGCGGCATATTGTGTCATATGGCATCGTCCAGAATGTGGGATATGAATCTCTGTTGCTAAGAAATCTAAGGCATGGTTTAAGGACGAGATTCTTGTATTGATTTCTCAATAATGAGGTGATTGGTCCTGGTTTATATATCGTAGTGATCATGGCAAACCTCGATGCGTTGCATTGTCAACCGTGAAGAGATGCTGGCCAAAACGGCGATTCTATTCCACATGACCAGCTTAAGGAGCCAGCGTACGTTGCCGGCGGATCAATGTTCGCTTGTTGAAGCACACTATCGGTGCCGATGCAACGACGTGTGTCCCAAGCTTTCGCCGAGCGCGCTCGCCGTCGGACGGAGATCCGCAAGATGAACCAGCGCTCGCAGCCCGGTGATCGGCAGACCGAACAGGTGGCTGTAGACATGCGCCATCAGCTCGTTGGGCTTCTTGGTGACCGCGTACAGGCTGATCGGTTGATCGATGCTGTCGTGACCGGGGGAGGGCATCCTGGTATTGCCGTGGTTCGCGCTGGAGCTGTTGGCATAGATCAAGCGCCACACCCCGGCGTGGTGGCAACCTTGAAGAAAGCTGGCGAAACCGACCAGGTTGCTCTGGACGTAGGCATGCTGGCTGGTCAGCGAGTAGCGTACCCGGCCTGGGCGGCCAGGTTGACAACCCCATCAAAGCGCTCTTTCGGGAAAGTACGGCTAGGCCAAGAGTATCGGTAATGTCGAGTTCCGTGAACCAAAATTCGGATAGGGCGCGAGTTGCTCGAGGCGCGTGTCCCTAAGGCCGACATCATATTAGTCGTTGAGATTGTCGATGCCGATAACCTCGTCGCCGCGTTTCAGCAACTGCCAAGAATGTAGAAATACCGATGAATCCGGTGGTGCCGGTAACTGGTACGCGTATTTCAGTTGTGTGCAAACATTGGCAGTTACTGGCAAATTGGATTGTGAGGTCGGTATTGAACAACGGTTTTGGTGCCGTACGAATCAGTTTCGCGGCACATCGAGTTCGCATTTCACCTATCGGGATCTACTTTGACATCGCCGCCTTCCGCGCAAAGGGCCAAACCAACGCGCCAATCCGGAAGTGCAATGCCGAGTTGGCGCTGGATTCTGGAGCTGTCCAGGGCCGAGTTGCGGGGACGGCGCGCGGGGGTGGGATACTCGGCTGAAGGAATGGCCTTGACGCGCGCGTGTCCTTCGTCATTCCCCAGGATCGCGCGGGCAAACTCGTACCAAGTTGTGCTGCCCTGCGCGGAGAGGTGATAGAGTCCGCCGTTTTCCTGAAACCAGTCCGGGTCTGGTCCCTGCGCGGTCGCGGACATGGCGACCACTTGCGCGGTCGCCTCGGCGATCAGCCGGCACCAGGTCGGGCATCCGGTCTGATCGTTGACCACTTTCAGCACGGGTCGTTCCCTGGCGAGTTTCCGGATGGTCAGGAGGAAATTCCGCCCGCGCGCGCCATACACCCAACTGGTCCGGAGAATCAGGTGCAGGGGGTTCACCTCCTCGATGCGCTTTTCTCCGAGCAGCTTGGTGCGGCCGTACACGTTGATGGGATCTGGCTCGTCCGTTTCGGTGTACGGGACGGCCTTGTTGCCGTCGAAAACGTAATCGGTGGAGTAATGGATGAGTACGGCGCTGCCGCGTTTCGCTTCTTCCGCGAGGACGCCGACCGCGTCAGCGTTTACCCTCGTCGCCGTCTCAACGTCGGTCTCTGCCTTGTCTACCGCGGTATAAGCCGCGGCATTGACGATCAATCGGGCGCGGGTCTCCCGGACGACACGGATAATCGAATCGGCGGACTCGAGATCCAGATCGGAACGCAGCGGCGCATGTACCGTGCCCAGCGGCGCCAGGGTCCGTCTTAGTTCCCAGCCGACCTGGCCTTCGCCGCCGATCAGAAGAACTATCATGAGTTCAAATTCAGGGAATGGGGATTAGGCAATTTGGGGGATTAGGGGAATGGGGAACGGGAAATGAGTGATCGAATCACTCAATCACTGAATTCCTGAATCCCTGAATCACCCAATCACTGAATCACCGCCTCATCAGGCATAGGTTTCCGCGGCGGAAAACGCCACACCCCGCCGATCCTTGTCCGAGAGTATTGGCGCGCCCCGCAAAGGCCAGGCGATGCCGAGGTCGGGATCATTCCAGGCAATGGTCCGTTCCGACTCCCGCACAAAGTAAGCCGTTGCCATGTAGAGGACGTCTGCGAACTCCGACAGAACCAGGAAACCATGGGCGAACCCTTCGGGAATCCAGGCCACCTGCTTGTTGTCGGTGGTAAGTTCGAAACCGACCCATTTACCGAACGTCTGAGACTTTCTGCGCAAGTCAACCGCGACGTCGAACACCGCGCCCTGAACCACGCGCACGAGCCTTCCCTGCGGCTGCCCGATCTGGTAATGCAAGCCGCGAAGCACGTTCGCCGCGGAGTGTGATTCGTTCTCCTGGACGAATTCACGGTCCAGGCCCGCTGCCTCCAGCAGCGTGCGGCGGTTATACGCTTCGAACAGATAACCGCGTTCGTCCCGGTGTACATTCGGCTCAAGCAACAGGACATCCGGAATCTGCGTGGGAGTGATCCTCATCGGTACACGGGATCCTCGAGCACCTGCAGGAGATACTGGCCGTAGCCATACTGGCTTAGAGGCATTGCAAGCGCACGAAGCTGATCCGCGTTTATGAACCCCATTCTGTACGCAATTTCCTCCGGGCACGCGATCTTGAGTCCCTGCCGGCGCTCGATAGTCTCGATGTAGTGCGAGGCTTCGAGCAGCGTCTCGTGCGTGCCGGTATCCAGCCACGCATGGCCGCGGCCGAGCTTGACGACGTCGAGTTCGCCGCGCGAAAAATAACTGCGGATAACGTCCGTGATCTCCGTTTCGCCGCGAGCCGACGGCTTGAGCGATGCGGCGAGTTCGAGCACCCGGTTATCGAAGAAATACACGCCCGTGATCGCAAAGCGCGATTTGGGCCGGCCGGGTTTTTCCTCGATTCCCGTCGCGCGGCCTTGAGCGTCGAACTCGATGACGCCGTAACGCTCCGGATCCTTGACCGGATAGACGAACACGGTCGCGCCTGTCGACCGGCCAACCGCGCGTTGCAGCATCGCGGACAGTTCGTTGCCGTAGAAGACATTGTCGCCCAGGATCAGGCAGCAGCCATCCGAACCGACGAAATCGCGGCCGATCACGAAAGCCTGCGGCAGGCCGTCGGGTGACGGTTGGACCTCGTAGGAGAGGCGTATTCCCCAGCGCGTGCCATCGTCGAGCAATTGCTTGAAGCGTGGAAGGTCCCGCCGCGTGGAAATGATGAGGATGTCACGGATTCCCGCGAGCATCAGGGTCGACAGCGGGTAGTACACCATCGGCTTGTCGTAGACCGGCAGCAATTGCTTGGACACGACCTGCGTGACCGGGTAGAGCCGGGTGCCTAAGCCGCCCGCGAGAATGATTCCCTTCACGCCGTGCCTCGCTGTCCGTAATTCTTCGTTACCCATTTCCGATACTCGCCGCTGGTCACTTCGGCGATCCAAGCCGGGTTATCGAGGTACCACGCCAAGGTTTTTCTCATACCGGAATCGAAGGTCTCCGAAGGCTTCCAGCCGATTTCCGATCGAATCTTGCGGGAATCGATCGCGTAGCGCCGGTCGTGGCCGGGCCGGTCCTTGACGAATTCGATCAGGGATTCGTGCTTTCCGGAAGGCCGCGGCCGCAACTCGTCGAGGATTCTGCATACTGCGCGCACCACTTCCAGATTCGGCATCTCGGACTTTCCACCGACATTATAAGTCTCGCCGGGCCTGCCCATCCGGAGCAGCGCACGGACTGCCGAGCAGTGATCCTTGACGTAGAGCCAGTCGCGCACCTGCATGCCATCGCCGTAAACCGGCAGCGGCTTCCCGGCCAGTGCGTTCAGTATTACCAATGGAATGAGTTTCTCCGGAAACTGGTAAGGGCCGTAGTTGTTGGAGCAGTTCGTGGTGACGACCGGGAGTCCGTAGGTATGGAAGTAGGCCCGTGCCAGGTGGTCAGCGGCGGCCTTGGACGCCGAGTAGGGGCTGTTGGGTGCGTACGGGCTGGCTTCGGAAAAAGCGGCGTCGGCCGGACCGAGGCTGCCGTAGACCTCGTCCGTCGAGATGTGGAGGAAACGAAAAGGCTCCCGCTCGCCGGCCGGCAATTTCGAGAAGTACGCCCTCGCCGCTTCAAGCAGACGGAACGTGCCCACGACGTTGGTCTGGACGAAATCCTCCGGACCGTGAATCGAACGGTCAACATGGCTTTCCGCCGCAAAGTGGACGATTGCGGATGGCCGATACTTTTCCAGCAGATCGGTCACGAGACGTGAGTCACAAATATCGCCGTGCACGAATACGTGCCGTGGGTCGTTCCGGACCGATTGCAGGCTACCGAGATTGCCCGCGTAGGTGAGCTTGTCAAGGTTGACGATCCACGCAGACTCGTTTCCGAGCCAGTCGAGGATAAAATTTGCGCCTATGAAGCCGGCACCACCGGTGACGAGAATATTGTTTTCACCCATGTTCTGAATTTGAGCACTCACCAGGGAGGACGCGGAGACACGGGGTCGCGCGAGCCATGATCAACGCCCTTGCCCGAGAATTACGACACGAAGAGTTTTCAGCAGGATCGCGAAATCCAGCAGCAGCGAGTAGTTCTTGATGTAGTACAGATCGTACTGGAGTTTCTCCAGGGCGTCGTCCATCGATGCGCCGTAGGTGTACATGACCTGGGCCCAGCCCGTGATGCCCGGCCGCACCAGTTGGCGCAGGTCGTAGAAGGGGATCTGCTTTTCGAGTTCGCGGATGAAGACCGGACGCTCGGGGCGGGGGCCGATGAAACTCATTTCTCCCTTGATCACGTTGATGAGCTGCGGCAGTTCGTCCAGACGCAGAAGCCGCAGCAGGCGCCCGATTCCGGTGACGCGCGGGTCACGGGCGGAAGCCCATTGCGGCCCGGTTTTTTCGGCGTCCACGTACATCGAACGAAACTTTAGGATCTCGAATTCCCTGCCGTTCAACCCGGTCCGGGTCTGCCGGAACAGCACTGGGCCGCGGCTTTCGACCCGGATGGCAACCGCAATGATCAGCATGATGGGAATGAAGACGATCAGCAGACAAACCGACACGGCGATGTCGAGCAGGCGCTTGAGCCGCAGCGCCAGCGCGTTGTGCAACAGATCGAAGCCGTGCGCGAACAGCAGCCAGCCTCGCTGCGTGTGCATCACCGGCACCTTGAACCAGCGCTGTTCGTAGAAGTCGGCGAGGTCATACACGCGCAGGCCGGAGAACCGGGCTTTCATCAGCTTCTGGATCAACCCTTCGGAAAGCGGCGACATGGGCGCCACGATCACCCCGGACCAATCCTGCTTCAATACCGTTTCGAGGTCGTCCAGAGTGCCGACCACGCTCGGCAGTGCGGTGTCATGGTTCGGCGGGAAGTCGGAAAGAAAGCAAAGCTCGGCTTCGGCATGCGCCTTCTGGAAGTCCCGATACAGGCGCACCGCCTTTTCACCTGTGCCGGCAACCAGCCATCTGGCGTTGCCTGTCTGCCGCCGCTGATAGCGCGACGCGTAGAGCCGCCAGACGGGTGCCCAGACCGCGAAGATGAGATAGGCAATCGGCATGACGCCGCGGCCGACTGTCGATTTCCCGCTGCCCCAAAGCCCGGACGCGTAAATGGCGGCGGCGGTTATGATTGCGCCGAGCAGAACGGCCACCAGCACGCGTGGGGCGGCGCGCATGCCCGCCACCTGCGTTTCCACCGAGTAACAATCGAAAACATAGAGCACCAGCACCAGCACGGCGACTGGCAGCAGGATGTCGGGGTCCAGCCCGAGCAAATAGCCGAGGCGCAGCCAGTTCGCCAGGTTGAAGGCAAGGATCAGCCCGATGAGATCCGCCAGGAGAAGCAGTAGCGCGATACGCCTGGGCAGCAGATGGACATCCGCCATCGCCGGCTCTCGATTGTAGGGAGCGGGGGCGCCAGCCATTCAGTTGCGTATATCCGTCAAATTGATTTCCCTTGAAAGGTATGTGCCGGACTCCCGTTCCGGCCCCCGAGGTCCCTTCAGAACCGCGGTCACGCTGCGGGAATCATATAGAAATGAACTTCGCCGGGCGAGCGTGCCGGACGAACCGACGGTGCCGGTTGCGGTCCACGCGCAATCGGCCGTGGGTCAGACATATTGAGGCAGCTTGCGAAGAATTTTTCTTGCGATAAAGAGGGGGCTGACACCGAGGCCATTCTTCCTGCAGGACCTGTAGGCCTCGATATTTCCCCTCAGAACATTCCTCACGCTGTTGTTGGTCCATCCTCCGACCCGCATCGTCACCAGTTCGCGCGGCAGATAGGTCGAACGCAGCTGCTGCACGTGCAGCGCCCGCAGCATGAAATCGAAATCGGCGGCAAACCGGTAGCGTGGTTCGAATAGCCCCACGCGCCCAAGCACACGGCGGCGGATGAAGAATGTCGGATGCGGCGGCATCCAGCCCTTCTCGAACAGACCCGACCGGTACGGTTCGGACTTCCAATGACGGACGATCCTGTTCAGGTCACCCTTGTCCACGTAGAAGACGTCTCCGTAGCAGACGTCTACGGCGTCATCGCGAAAGACTTCCGCGACCAATGCCAGGACATTTTCGTCAACGTAAACGTCGTCGCTGTTGAGCGTCCCGATGACATCGCCTGTGGCCAACGACAGGCCCTTGTTCATCGCGGCGTAGATCCCTTCGTCGGGTTCGGAGACGATCTTCGACAACTTGTCGCGAAAGCGCTCCAGCACTTCCAGGGTGCCGTCGGTGGAGGCGCCGTCAACCACGATATGCTCGATGAAAGGATACGTTTGCGTCGCCACGGATTCGATAGTGTCCGCAATGGTTTCCCGTGAGTTGTAGGAAACGGTGATAACGCTGATCGTGGGAAGGCCGCTCATCCAAGAATCCCGGAGGATTGAGGGCTGGCTTGATGCTCCAGGGGTTCCAGAATTCGCCGGTACAATTCCAGATGCCGACGCGCCACGACCGGCATTGCGAATTCATCGAGGACTTTCTGGCGCGCCCGCGAAGATAGCTCCTTCCGGCGCTGATCGTCTTCGAGTATCCAGCGAATACCTTCTGCAAGGTCTGCGGCGTCGAACGGGCGGGCGAGATAGCCGTTGCGACGATGCTCGATCATGTCCGGCATCCCGCCGATGTCGAAAGCGATGCAAGGCGTGCCGCAGGCCAGAGCTTCCATCACGGTGTTTGAGAGGTTCTCCTGGATGGATGGCGCCACAAAAACGTCTGCAGCAGCATATAGCGCGGCGAGGCGGTCATCGTCTTCTATGGTGCCGGTGTAAAGGCATTCAACGCCGAGATCGGGCGGGTCCTTCGGCGGGGTCCCACCGAAAACGACTGCCTGCGGCCGCGCCCCTGTTCCACTGCCCGCCAAGCGTCGCAGCGCCAACTGCAGATGATCGAAGCCCTTTCTCGGTTCGCCCCCGCCGTGCGCAGCACCGAAAAGGATCAGCTTCCTGTCCGTCGGCAGCCTCAGCCGCTCCCGGGCAACAGCTCTTGGCAGTGGTCGAAAACATTCGGTGTCGATCGCATTGGGAAGCACCGACACCGGAAATCGCGACAGCAGCGGGCTGGTGCGAACAAGTCCGCCCAGCCAGCGGCTCGGCGTCACGATCGTGAGCGACAGGTCGCGGTAGGCGGTCATTCTGCGCCGGAATCCCATCGAAGAAAGATCGGTGACGGACCTTGATCCCAGCAACGGGCAGGCGCCACAGCCTGACGCATATCGACCGCACCCCTCGTCGTAATGACATCCGCCCGTGAACGCCCACATGTCATGCAGGGTCCAGACCAGCGGAACGCCGTAGGTACTCAGCGACTTCACGTTTACGAATCCGCCGGCAATCCAGTGCAGATGAACCAGGTCCGGTGCGAGGTCCGCAATTCGCCCGCAAGTACGGTCCGGCAGCCAACCAGGATAGAACGTCCTCCGGGTCCGTCCCGCAGGGTAAGCAAGGACCGGAAGCAAATCCAGCACTTGGCGCAAACGGGCGGCGAGCTGGCCTGTACCGGTCCGCGGCCCAAAGACAGATGGATCCTCGCCGTGCTTGACCTGAACCAGCATCGACGAATCGACACCGATCGATTTGAGACCTGCGTGCAGGCGGCAGACAGCGCGCGCCGCGCCGCCTCGGGAGTCCTCGCTGTTGACGAGCACCGGCCTCATCGCGGCGGCCGCCGAGGAAATCCGTTCAACATCGCCGTCGCCTCATCGCCACTTGATCGCATAGCGTCCGCTGTAGTCGATCTTTTGCAGAAACAGCGGCACGTCATGATCGCGAAGGTACTCGTCCACCGCCCGTCGCGCGCCAAGCCAGTGGCCGTAGTCGTCCAGTATCAGCACGCCACCGACTGAGAGCCTCGGGAAGAGATGAATCATCTCGTGGCGGGTGGACTCGTACCAGTCCGTGTCGAGCCGCAGCAGGGCGATGGCCCCCGGCGCGGAAGCGGGGATGGTGTCTTCCACGCGTCCTATGACGTAGTGGATCCTCGAGTTGTCGTAACCGACGCTGGCCATCGCCTGCTTGACCACATCCAATGAAGCGAAACACCAAACCGACTCGGCATCCTCCCTGGCAATATCGCTTCTGGCCATCAACTCGGACGCGGATTCACCGGTGACGGCAACGTCGTCATCGGTGGGGGTAGTCATGCCCTCGAAAGTATCGAACAGGTGCAGGTGGCGTGTCCGGTCACCCGATTCGATCAGGGTCCGAGCGGCCGCCATCATGCTGCCGCCTTTCCACACTCCGCACTCGACGATGTCTCCGGGGATTCTGCTGTTGACCACGTATCGAACGGCGTCGCAGAGTGCCGCCACCCGCAAGTCCGAGGTCATCGTGTAGGGACGCACGGCGTCAATCGTTCGAGCGGTCCTTTCATCCAGCCCCTTGACCACAGGCGGATAGGGAATCACATCGACTCCCAATCTGCGCGCAAGATTTCTGAGAGGTCGCAGCAAAGAGAATAATCCGCTCATCGGTTGATGTCGCCGGTGCACCGTCAGGCGCTCGGGCGCTCGGCCTCCATGAATAGCGAGTCGGGCTTGCGAACGCGCCCTTTTTCGTCCGAGTCGAGCGCGTACGACGAAAATCCCGGAATGCCGCTTTCGAACGCACTGCAGCGACGGATGTTCACGAAACCAGCGCGACGCAAGACACGGCCGAGGGAAAACGAATCGTACATCCAGCGGTGAACTTCACCGGATCGGCGAAAGACGCCCTCCAGATATGCCGATCTCGCGGATCGCCCACCGAGCAGTCCGATCAGCAGGCCGGCGAACCGAACCCGAAGAGTGGCGATCATCCAGCGCGGCCCTCGGGTCCTCACCCGATCCCACAACCTCGCGGCCGCAGGCAATCTCGAGACCTGCCACGCATGTTCGGCCTCAGCACCGATACGGGAAAGCACGAACTCACGATTCGACAACCCGGGGGCCGCGAGAAACCGGGCGGTATCCCCACCGCTGCGGTCGCGTACCGCCTGATCGTACATCTCGAGCAGAATCCAGTCGTAGTCGGCTTCATGCGTACCGTCCTGGTCTTGAAGGCCGTTCAACAAGCGCAAATACTCTTTTGCGAGAGTCTGCAGATCCGGAACAATGACCCGGATCGTACCCCCGGGTCGAAGTACCCTGTACATTTCGGATACCACCCGGGCCGCCTCGGTTCGTGCAAGATGCTCCAGCATGTGCGAGCAGTAGCACGCCTCAAAGGACGCATCCGGAAAGGGAATACCCGCGTTCACATCGAAACGCAGGACGTCCGCGGATGCCGGCTCAAGATCAATATTCACCCAAGCTGGATGGCAGGTTCTGCCACATCCCACGTTGAGCAAGGACTTTCGCTCGATCGCATTCATCGCGACGCTCCTGGCGGACTCCTCAAGTAATCAGTACTCCATAGCATTGCGCAGCCGCGAACATATCCATCGCGCAGCAGCCGAAAGCATTACGCCCCGCATAGCCGCCGGTAGACCTTGCCGGCAAAGCGGCGCCACCAGGGTGACCGGGTGTAAACGGTAAGTTGGGTATGTGCGTCGGCGTCTTCATCGCGCACACATGCCGGCGGGTGCTTGAGCGGAAACTCCATAGGTCGCACGGGCAAGGCAGCGCGGGAGCGGTACCGGATCAGCGTGTGGGTTGCCGTCGCGCCAAACCCGATATTTGAGACAAGATTCACGTTTGGCAGGATTGTGAGCGCTCCATGCGCCCAGGCGGAGTATGTCCAGCGATATGCCCAGGAGCTGTTTCTTTCACCGTGGGTTTCGTCGAAAATGCGGCGCCAGTAGTCCACGGCGGCGCGGTCACCGAGCATTTCGGAGAGCCAGCCTGCCTCCCTGAGTTCGGGCCACCGCTTCATCTGGTGATCGTACAGCCGCCAGGCCCGGCGCCACGTTGCCCAACCCCAAATGTGAGTGTACCGGGAGAAGTAATAGCTGTACTCGCTACTCGGTCGCGGGCCCTGGAAATTGTCTCCCGAGATCATCGAGATTCGCTCATCGCCTTCATACCGCGCCAGCAACTCGGCCGCGAAGCGGAAGAAGGACGGGTGCGCTATGCAATCATCCTCGAGGATGATCCCCGATTCCACGTCCGAAAAGAACCATGTGATCGCTTGGCTGACCGCGAGCTTGCAGCCGAGATTCTCTTCCCTGAACAGCGTGTGAATCCTGCAATCCCAGTCGATCGCGTCCGCCAGGCGGCGGACCTCCATGACCCGTTTGCGTTCCGCGTCCCTTTGCACCCGTGGCCCGTCTACCGCGAGGAATACCTCTCCTGGCCTTGCGGCGCGCAGCGATTCCAGCACGCGCCGGGTGGTATCCGGCCGGTTGAATGCCAGCACCAGCACGGGCGGGCAGACCGTTTCTTCACTCCCTTTTTCGTGCGTGTACATTTCTAGTTTCCCCGACCGCCGCGACCAAACTGCTCGACGATTTCGCGACCGATACGCTGCAACAGACGCATCAGGCCGGGGGCCAACGACCGCCAATCAGAGGCCAGCACAATGAAAATGACCCAATTGACGGGATTGATCCTGGACTTTTTTGCCAGGCCGCGGCGCAGCATATCAAGAGGGCCGGAGGCGGTACCAAAGTCCACGGCACCGGATACGCCAGTTGGTTGATTGATTACGTACAGTTCCGGCACCGTGATGCACTTGAAGCCGCGCCGGTTGGCGCGCAGGGTCCATTCATAGTCGGACAGGTAGTGCGGCAGCAGTCTGGGGTAAAAGCCGCCGATGGCTTCCGCGTCGCCCCAGCGCAGGAACAGTCCGCGTGTGGAAAGACAGTTTATCCTCCCCGGTTCGGCGGCGACCTTGAAACTCAGCGCCCTGAAGTCCGCCTCGATACCGGTTTCGGCGATCTCCCCCGTGTGCGGATTCTTCGCGCGCGCAAGCAGCAAACAACGCGGGCGGGCGCCCAGAACGGCCACCGCCGTTTCAAGAAAATCATCCTCGAACTGAACATCGTCGTTGCTGATGAGCAGCATGTCGGCAGGCGACGGTCGCATTTGTCCGACCGCATTCAATCCCTGCTGAAGACTGCCGGCCCACCACCAGTTTCCCTTTCCGCGTAGCACCGACAGCGAATCGATCATGGATCTGACCGCTTCGGCCGTGCCGTCGGTCGAGCCGTCATCGACGAGTATCAGGTGCCAATGCCGGTAGGTCTGGCGCCGCAGGCACTCGACGAATTTTATGGTGACCTGGCGCCGGTTGTGGACCGGCAGCAGTACGAATACCTTCTCCACTAGGCCCATCGCTGCGGGTCCATGCCAGCGGCGCATTCCGGGATTGCAACTTTGATCGGTCCGCTGCGCGCCGCTGTCATCGGCCCGCACCTTGCCCCTGCGCCACGCACTCCAGGACGTAGCTTTCGAATTGCCTGGCGAACTCCGCGCGCCGGGCGGACAGCTGCCGGCGCGCATTTTCGGCAAGACGGCGCCTGCCCTCCGGCTGGTCCGCTTCCCACTCCTGCCGCATCAGTTCGGCGAGCGTTTCGGCGCTATCCGGCGGGAAGTACACGCCCGCGGGCGGTTTCTGCTCGCGGTGAACCAAGATATCCGAAACGATGACGGGAACGCCCAGCGACTTGGCCTCCTCCACGGTGGTGCTCCAACCCTCGAACCGCGACGGGTTGATCACCGAGACCGAATGCCACATCAACGCCATCAGGTCCGCATATGGGACCAGGCCAAGCACCTTGAAACTCACGGCGACGCCGAGCGCTTCGGCGTGGCCCATCAGGCGCCTGAAATGCTCCGGATCACGATCGTCCGCGGGCTTGCCGCTTGCGAGCACGGTGACAGCAATGCCTCGATGCCGGAGCACGGACAGCGCGTCCACCACGACGCGATGGTTCTTATGCACCCAGAACTGGTTCGGCAGAAAGAAGTACCGCCCAGAAAAGGCGTACTTGCGCTCGAGCGCTTCCCGCGACGGCAATGTTGCCGGGTCGGGAACATTCGCCACAAACGGCAGCACCCTGCACCTGGGAACCGCTTCCGGGAAAAACTCCGCCAGGTCCTTGCGCGCGTCATGGCTGCTCACGATGATCCGCGTCGCGTAGCGGCAGACCTTGGCGTAAAGCCGGTCGCGCGATCGCCGTTGCGGCGGCGAATAGTTCTGCGGCAGCCGCAGGTGCTGGAAATCGGGTATCCAGGCGAGCGCCGGTATGCGGGCGCCCGGCCCGAGGTGGCCCGAATGGGACAGCACCTCGATGCCCAGCGCCTGGAGATCGCGTTCGAGCAAGCGTTCGCGGTCGGTAAACCGCGCCAGCAGCTTTCTGGCAATCCAGCGTGGGTTGTAACGTTGCAGCGATGGCGGACAGTGCCAGTCTGCCGACGGCAACTCGGCAGCCAACGCCGGGCGCGACCTGGTACTGGTGAGGATGACGGGATGGATTTTCCGTTCGGGCAGATCGGCCAGCGCAGTCAAAAGATTGCGGAAGTAACTGGTCCCGCCCAGCCAAACCTGGCCGGTGACGTTGAGGAAGAAGCCGACCCGGGTCACAGCGCGCCCTGGCGAAACCAGTCCACGTATTGCTGCAAGCCGTCGCGCCAGCCAACGCGAGGATTCCAGCCCCAGCGCTGCGCGGCTTTAATGTCCGCGAGATAGTGCTTCGGGTCGCCGTTTCGGCCGCCTCCGCTGAAAACCGGATCATCGTTGCGTCCGAGCAGCCGGAACAAGTGCGTCAGCAGTTCGCGCACCGACACCGCCTGGCCTGTTCCACCATTGACGATTGGGCAATCGCGGCCGGCTTGGCCGCCGGCAAGCTCGATCAGCACCACGGTATCGTCGATGTGCAGCCAGTCGCGAGTCTCGGCTCCGTCACCGAAAAAGCGCGCCGGTTCGTTGCGTGCCAGCCTGTCGCAGGCATCCCACAACAACTGCTTGCGCAATCCCGGTCCATATACGGAAAAGAAGCGCACTACGGCCGTCGCCACTCCGAACTTCCCGGCGTACAGTCGGCACAGATTCTCCGCCATGCGCTTATGCTCGCCATAGGGAGAAACCGGTTGCAGCGGCGCGCTCTCCGCGATCGGAAGCTCTTGCGCGTTGCCGTAGACGGCGGCGCTGGAAGGCATGACCACCGCCGCCTCGCGGGCATGAATCCTGGCGAACTCCAGCACTGCCGCGGTCGTCGAAACCGTACGCTGATAGTCCTGCAGCGGGCGCTCTATCGAGAACCCCACCGATGCGCCGCCGGCGCAATGCACGATAAGTTCCGGCCTGCCGGCATACGTGATGAGGCTTTCCAGCGTGACATCGGCCGTGTGCCAATTGCTCAGGCCCCACGACTGGCTCTGCGCCCGATCCCATCCACCGTGCCCGATACCGATGACTTTGTGCCCCTGGCCGGCCAAGTACCGGGCGACATGGCGGCCTATAAATCCATAAGCCCCGGTGACTACAACCTGCTTAACCATCGCCCCTCTTGGCCCCCACGAAGCTGTACAACCTGCCGGGCTGCCTCTGGAACCGCCCCAACAGACCCAGTGCGAAATCAGGGATCAATGCCGGAAACGGAAACGCGAGCCGCCTGGCTATCCGGCGCTTGATTCCCTGCAGCGTTTCCGGGAAGGCATTGATCTCCGATTGCAGCGGATTGAGAATTCTTGTCAGCCGCACTCCGCCACCGCTTATTGCCTTCTTGTATTCGTCGAGCAGATACGCTTTCTCCCCCCCGTAGAGGTGATGAAGAGGATGGCTATCGAGGAATCTCGGTAAGTCGTCCGTGTGCGAAATGACATGCTCTCGTGTCGCGATGAAACGCGCGCCCGGCTTGAGGACTCGACCTATTTCGAGGCACAGTTGACCCAGATCGCGCGCATGGTGGAGCGCCTGACGACAGTGAACGAGATCGAACTCCGCATCGGAAAACGGCAACTGCTCTCCCCACTCCTGGACGACCTCGATGTCCAGCCCGCTTTCCACGGCCAGTGCGCGAATTGCATCAGCCCCGACGATTGCACTTGGATCCGGCTCGAGCGCAACGACACGCCAGCCGTCGCGAGCCAGCGCATAGGCCGAGATCCCGCGGCCGGAACCTAAATCGAGCGCCAATCCCGGCCTGGAAGGAAGCAGTGCCCTGACCGCCGCCCATTCGCTGCTCCGGTAATAGCGTTCTGCGGCAGAGGCCAACGGATCGTCGAAAAAGCACGCTCGCACGAGATCTGCCTGATCGGGTTGGCTTCTTAGCCAGAGAACAGCATCTTCCCAGCTGCGAGCACTATCTCTCATCGCCATCCAGTTCGCGAATGATGCGCGCCGGATTTCCGGCCGCGAGGGTCCATGGCGGAACGTTTTCCGTTACCACGCTGCCCGCGCCGACGATTGCCCCCCGCCCCAACGAAACCCCTCGCAGCACAATCGACATGCAGCCAATCCAGACATCGTCGCCGATGTCCACAACGCGCTCGCCAAGATCAATACGGTCCGGATGTCCCTCGGTGATGATGTGCTTGAAGTGCTCGTGTCTCGCCTTGGCGCCGATCGGATGCGTCAGACTGTCCAGAATCGTAACGTTATGCGCGATCAGAACTCGATTGCCTATGCGGATGCTGCGTGCAGACCAGATTTTGGTCGATTCTCCGATGTAGCAGTATTCTCCGATGCTGATCGCGCCGCCATGAGCAAACGTAAGCAGCTCGCCCTTTACGTGCGTGAACCGCCCGATGCTGATTGCGCCCCGGGTCCCCGTATTGTTGAAGATCCTCGCGGTATCGTGGATTACTGCTCCTGGTTCTATCGAATACTGGCGCCCGCCGAGCAGACGCCTGAAAGTATGTCCGATCACTTCACCAGTTCCAGGCACACAACCGCACGAGAAGCAGCGGCAAAATCCGCATCGTAGTTCTTGCGTTTGTGGATATCGAAGTAGGTGGAATCCCCGGATGCCCCTCGATCCGAAGGCACCCATCCGGATTCCGCATAGCGGAAGTGCGTTTCCGTAACCTGGGCCGGCCCGAACGTTTCGATCAGTCGGTCCACCATGGCCGCATCGAAAATCTGAAACCAGCCATGATCCTGATGTTTGCCGAATGGCATGCTAACGTAAAGCGTGCCCCCCGCCTTCAATAGCCGTCGAAACTCTGTTATAGCCTGAAGGTATGCCAATTTGTCGCTTTCACGCTTTCCGGCATCCGCGGTGTACAGCATCGTGTTGTCCATGCCAATGTGCTCGACCGTCGAAAGACTTACGACCCAGTCAAAGTTCCCGTCGTGGAAGCACGAATCCCTCAGATCTTCGAAGACATACGACACGCCGTATCTCCAGAAACATCTCGGCCTCTGGAGCAAGCGTGGATATGAATATCCGCTTGGCGGCGAGGCCTGGATGCTTGATCAGGAATTCGTGGTTCAGTATCGACCCTGCATCGAGCAGCGTTCCAGGGTGGCGTGGCAACCTTGATAGAAACCAGGGGTATTCCACGATTCGCTCGTCGAGCCTGAATCCATACCCGGTTGGCAGGCTCTTCGCGTCAAATTCTTTCAGATTGATGCTCTCTGAAATTTTCCTGCGCTTATAAGGCCCATACCCGAACGACCAGGGACGCATTCCGGTCAAACGGAAAATTGCCGGCCCGGTTGCGGCGTATACCCATCTCAACAGCCCTTTCATCGCGAATCCAAGTTTCCGCTTCGAACCATTCTAATTGCCCTGGCCAGTGCGTTGCGCATCGAGTCTCCGGCTCTGCGGCGACGCCTCGGCATGGCCGCCAGAACCTTTTTCCAATCCGGGTGAAGTTGGACCCGTGTGGGAAACTTTTCCACACGGAAATCGGCCTGCATGGACGCCTGTTCGAAGTCTGCCCCAGCGCAGTGCGTGCCGCTACCGTCAAAACCGATATTCCGCACCAGCGTCCTCGCCGGGTACAGGGTCAGGCCCCCGCGCATGAACACATTCAGATACCAGCGAATGGCCCAGGAGTCGATGCTGCCGCTTCGCTGCCGCTCCAACATGCCGAAATAGTCGTAGGCACCGCCAAGATTGAACCTGTCACGCAACTGCCGATTGCTCGACAGCGCATCGAATTCCCTCATTTCGGGATCGAAGTGCTGCCACGCCCTTTCCCATGTAGCCCATCCCCAGGACGTCGTAAACGGCATGAAGAAAGCGTCGGATTCGGCGCCGATATCGACTGGAAACATGTAGCCGGAGACTTGCATCGCCGAATCATCATTCTGATATCTCTCCAGAGCCCTGTTCATGTACTCCAGGAATCGGGGCGACACGACCAGGTCGTCTTCCACCACGATGACACGACCGAAGTTTCTTCGTCAGGTAAGTTGTTCCGTCGATGATCGAATTCGCCAGCCCCAGATTGGTTGCACGCTCGACCACGGTGACCGATCGAAATCCCGATACGCTTCTGGAGTAACGCCTCACGTCCGCGAGGGCCGCGCTCCTGCGCAGGGCTCTTCGGGCCATCCGAAAAAATATACAGATCGCTGGTGGGTGCCTGTTCGTTCGCAAGCAGAGACTCCACTGCACGCCGCATGTGCGCCGGGCGGTTGTAGGCAAACAGAGCGATCGGGGCGAAAGACATGATCTCAGTCGTGTGGTTTTGGTTGCGGTACGCTCTCGTAGATATCAGCCAGCCGCTCCCCTTGGACTACGGCGCTGAACTCGGACTCGATATGTACCCTGCCACGATTCAGAAACTCTCTCCAGCTCTGCGGCTGCCTTACGGCGCGAAGCAGACAATCTACCAGACCGTCGACGTCACGTTCCGCTGCAAGAAAACCGGTTCGCCCGTCAAGTATCACCTCTGGAATATCGCAATGCCGGCTGCTCACGACGAACATGCCGGTAGCCGCCATCTCGATCAGCGACACCGGCGCCCCTCCTTCGGTCCCGCCATCCCGAGAAGTCACGCTGGGCGCAAGGAACAGATGGTGCTGGTAGGCTTCCCTGAGCATGCTTGCATGCGGCTGATAGCCCAACATTCTCACTTGCCGGGACAATCCATGCTTGTCGACGGCGGCAAGAATCCTTGCCTTCTCGGCGCGGCTTTCATCATTTTCCTGTGCATCGCCGATGATGGTGATATCGAGGTCGGCATGACCTCGTAATTGCCCCAGCGCCTCCAGGGCATAAGGAATGCCCTTCTTCTCCGTGAAAGTTGCCGCAATCAGCACGCGGAGCGGCTCATCGGGGCGCCATTGCCTCGGTCGGAAAGGGAGCCTGTCGAGGCGCACTCCGAGATGATGAACGCGAATCTTGTGCTCCGGGCAGCCGATATCCACGATGCAACGCGCCATGTGGGGCCCTTCGCAGAGGACCAGGTCCACATTCCCGAACAGCTCTTCAAACCGGTCACGCCAGAGCCGTTGCCTCGGAAGAAAGCTCATGTCGTACCCATAGAAAGTCACGACGTGCCACGTATCCGCCGCTGCGGCGGCACTGCTGTCCGCCCAGCCCACATCGCCGAAATGCGAATGAATCACGCCTGCGCCCACTTGGCGCGCCACTCGAGCCAGGTAACCGAGATGCCGCCGCAGACCAAGCCTCCTCAGACTGCGGTCATACAGGCGTTCCAGAGTCGGTGCCTCGGCGAACCGATGAAGATGTTGTACGGGGAATTGGTCGAGATTGATCACTCTCTCGCATACCACGTGGCTCTCGATTCGGTTCGATGGCGTGCAGTCGACCTGAGTGTGAATCCACGTCTGGGTCTGGCGCAGCCAGACCGGCGTACTGTGGACCACTTTGGTGATTGCAGCCATTGCTTCCCTGTGGTCGGCAGTCACAGGCGAACCGCGTTGCAGGGGCGTCATCGGAAAGCGTTTCTAAGCCGGAGGAAGAACGGGCGCTGCCAGGGAAGGATAATCGCAAGGTAAACGACAGCCCCGGCTACGGTCAGCACCACCAGCTCGACAACGCGGTTGTTGAATTCGGGCCCGTAACTCCGGATCAGCAGCAGAGACATGCACATGACCATCGCCGTTGCGAGCATCGGCCAGAATGCAGACACGTATTCCAACGGACGCATCCCGACAAGCAGCCTGCGGATCCAGAATCCGACAGGGAACATGCCAAAGGCGGTCGCGAGTACCAGCGCGGCGGCGACACCCTCTACGCCCCAGCGGACTCCCATCCAGATTGCAGCGGCAAACAATACGACGCGCCAGATGTTGAAGTAGAAGCCTATTTCGACCCTCCCCTTGGCCAGCAGCAGCGAGCCGAGCGGGTTGCCCAGGCTGTAGAACATCGCCAATACCCCGAGAATCTGCACGGTGGTAACCGCCGAATTCCAACCCTGACCGAGCACTAGCAGGGTGAGCGGCTCAGCCAGCAGGATCATCCAGACGTATACGGGAAACAGTACCAGCGCGATGACCCGAATCGCATCGAGGTATCCTGCACGAAGACGTGCATCGTCGGTCTGCACCATTGCGAACAGCGGGAAGGCGACGCGAGTGATGATTGGATTGAACAGCTGCATCGGTTTCATCACCAGTTGATAGGCGACGTTGTAGATTCCCAGTCCGTGTACACCGACCAGCGAACCAATCAGGATCTTGTCCAGATTGGCTCCCAGGAAGTTGATTGTTTTCTCCCCCATCTGAAAGGCACCGAAACGCAAGTAGCCGGCGAGATCGCCTACGCGAAAGCGCAGTTCGGGCCGCCAATCCCGGATGCCCAGTCTCAAGAGCATCAGCGACCTGGTCGCGGCGTTTGCAAGCTGCCCCCAGACCAGCGAGTAGACGCCCTGGTCATTGAATGCCAGCACCACCGAAGTGGCAAAGCCCACCGCCGTGGACGACACATCGATCACCGCGAGCGCATCGAAACGCAGTGCCTTCTGTATCAGCATGGAAAACTGTTGGCCCGCAGGCGTGATCAGGAACACCGCGGCCGTCAATGCGATCAACCCGGCCAGACGGGGTTCTTCGTAAAGATCTGCCAACAGGGGAGCAACCGCCAGCATTACGACGAATACGCCCACTCCGACCAGTGTATTCAGCCAGAACAACGAGGAAAGTTGCTGACCGGTCGCATCCTGCCGGTGGACGATTGCGCTGCTCACTCCCATGTCTGCATAGGCTTGAGCAAAGCCGATCACGATCATCGTCAGGGCCATCAGGCCAAAGTCTTCCGGAACCAACAAGCGCGCCAATAGCGCGATCTGTATGAACTGCAGACTGGCCGTAATCGCCGTTGCCCCGCTTATCCATTTCGCCCCGGAAAGGGCCTGCTTGCGTAGTCCCACTATGGTCAGGCGTTCCGGGGTTCGTGCCCTAGCCGGCACCGCACTCGATGAACGTCAATCACACAGGCCTCCTCGAAACCACGAGATACATCCAGGTAAATTTCTCGGTAGCCGGATTGAACCTGCGGTCGAGTCCGTCCAACCAGGGAAAGACGATATTGTTGACGGCGATCAGCAACTGGACCACGCGCCTGAGCGGAAAGCGGGCAAGCGTGCGAAGGTAATAGCTCCACTCGCTGCCGAACGTGATCCAGAAGCCCGATGCGGGCTTCATCTCAACCACCTCGTAACCCGCGGACTCGAACAGATACCGCAGTCCGTGCTTGGTGTAGCGGTAGAAATCGCGCGGCTCTTCGTGCAGGTGCCAGTACAGCGGGACGGTGAAGATCGCCAGCCCACCGCGCTTGAGCACCCGCAGCGACTCGACAAGCGCCGCTTTGGGTTCCTCAAGGTGCTCGAGGACTGCGGTGCAAACGATGCCGTCGAACGACTCGTCTGACTCCGGAATTCGATACGCAGTGCCTATCAGATCTGCATGCGATTTGTCGTGCAGGGTGTCCTCGTGATCAAGTCCGACGTACTCGGTAACTTGCTCGTTCACCAGCAGGCGCTTTGCCTTTTCACCGCAACCGATGTCAAGAACGCGTCCATGGAGGTAGCTGTCCATCGCCCGAACCAGAAGAGCCGCGCCTCGTCTGACCACCATCCGCGCAGGATTGGTGATTCCATAGGGCCTGAGATAGGCCTGAAGGTCGCGCACGGTCAGGATTTTCTGTCCGGTCGTGCCGTCGCCACCGACGAATAGCGCCGCCGGAACACGGTCGCGGCCGGGTCGCCCTTTACGATCACGTCGTCGTCGATGAATCCGCCCAAGCGAACTACGCTGTTCGGAGCCACCCATGCGTCCCTGCCTATCGTCGCCCCGGGCAGCACCAGCACGTTCGACGCCACTCCTGATCCGTCCTTCATCTCGACGTACCCCCGCAGCACACACTGCTCTTCAGGGGCGGCGCCTTGCGAGTACTTGTAGATCCGGCCGGGGACCTTGCCCTGATGATGGAAGCTCTCCGACAGCAGGACAGAGTACGGCCCGATACCGCATTTCTCGCCAATCGTGACACCACCGTAACCGAGGATGACAGCACCGAAAGCGATCCGCGCCCGGTCGCGGATCAGCACCACACCCCGCTGCCTGCCTGCGTAACTACCGAGTTCCAGGACCTCTCGTTTCTCTTCCGACGGAACGCCCGCGCGCAACACGACGTTCTCGCGAATCATTACGTCATCGCCAATCTCTATGAACTTCTCGCCGTCCAGATGTACGCCCGGCATGACGGTGAGGTTCCTGCCGCAACGACGCAGCCGACGCCCGTAGTACCAGCGACGCAAAAGTATGCCCGCCTCGCCCGGAAGATAAATCACCGCGCCCAGCAACAGGCTGCGAGGCAAAACCCGCAGGAAGCGCAGTAGATTCCGCATCGTCGCCGGCTAACGCTTTCCGTCCATGTAGGCGGCGATGAGACGCACGGTATTGAGCTGGTCGATCTCGTTGTCCGGCACCCTCACCCCGAGTTTTTCGTAGATGGCAAGGAAAATTCCCGCCACATCCAGCGAGTCCACGCCGAGGTCCTTGAGCGGCGTGTCATAGTCACCTTCGCCGACTTTAACGTTGCTGCTCACGTCGGCTACCATCGCCGCGATCCGGTTCTCGGTATCACTCAATTCACGACCTCCTCCAATTGTTTGCGCGGGCAACTCTAACGGCGTCGCTCGACCAGGCAACTTGCCCAGGACAGCCCGACACCAAACCCGGACATTAGCACCCGGTTGATCGCCGGGTTGTCGAGAAAACCCTCGAAAAGCAGCGGAATCGAAGACGACACCGTGTTGCCCTGCTTGGCGAGATTGCCCGGCACCTTATGCGCAGGCAAATCCAGGCGCTTGGCAAGAGTGTCCACGATGTAACGGCTGCCTTGGTGAAACAGGAAAAGGTCCACGGCGTCCGCACCGATACCGGATGCCGCAAGAAGTTCCGTGATCTGCTTGGGAACGACGGTCGCTGAAAAATTGAAGACCGCCCGTCCGTTCATCGCCAGGCGCCCGGAATCGTTGTTGAGCGCCTTGCCTTCCTGGCCGCGGGTCGAGAACAGAAATCGCGTCGGAATCCAGAAAGAACCGTCACCATCCGCGGACTCGAGCAGCGTCACGGTCGCCGCATCGCCAAACAGCAGAATCGTGTTCTTGTCCGAGGGATCGAGAATTTTCGAGTAAGGATCAGCAGTGAACAACAGACCGCGCCGCAACCCGTTCGCCTCCATGAAGCTCTTGATAATGGAAAGCGCATAGACGTAACCGGAGCATCCCAGCGAGACATCGAAGGCGGCGCAGCGATCGGAAGCGCCGATGGCGCCATGAACTACCGCGGAGGTGTGGGGAATACCATGACCATCGGGGTTCTGCGTACATACGATCAAGCAGTCTATGCCCGCCGGCTCGACCGCGGCCTTACTCTGCAACGCCTCGAATGCCCTGACACACAAGGTGGACGTTTCCTCGTCCGCCGCTTTCCTCGACACTTGCTCGACGCCGAGTTTGCCGACGATGAAATCGTCGGTCAGCTCGAAATCTGCGCGCCGGTCGTAATTCGACAGCACTCCAGCCGGTACGTGACTTGCGACGGAACGGATCCCGATCATCGTCGCACCAGCGAAAAATAGATGAAGCCCAGAGACCTGCCATGCACATTGACCTCCGACTTGGTCAATCGGCCGTGGAGGTTCTGCTTGAGAGTGATCGTCAGTGCCGAGGCATCCCCGGCAACCAGGCATCGGGACAGGTCGAGCTTGGTGAAAATCCAGCGGGCGGACGAGGCGGGCAGCAATCTGTTGTGCAATAGTTTGGTCATCGACACCACGACCTCGATCGGAAGATAGCCCGAATCCGCCAGGATCGAGACCGACTCGCCGCCAAAGCTGCAGTGCCGGGCAATCCGCTCTTCGTCGAAGGGGATGCGGCAATCCACCTCCCGATCGGTTTCGATCAGCCAGCCGCTTGCCTTGCCCAGAGAGCCACTGACTGAGAACTCGGCCGCGACGTTCTCCGGCCTGGACGATGGCTTATCACCTTCCAGCCAGACCATGTCAGGCTGCTTTGCGATGAAGCGATGAAAAGCCAGCTGGAAACGGACCGCCTCGCCGACAGAGGATCCACCTACCGCCTCCATGACGGCATTACACAGATCGCCGCCCTGGAGATAGTTTCGCTCGCCTTTGAAACACAGCTTCAGCGGCGTGATCTTTGGGATCATGCTCGTACTCTGTTGTTGTCCAGGCCGGAAATCATGCGCCGCGAACGATCGACCTCACGGCGGCGATTACATCCTCAACGTCCGAGTTGCTCAGCCTGGCAGACAACGGGATGCTGACGGTCTGTCTGCCGATGCGCATCGCATTCGGGAAATTCTCGGGCCGCCAGCCGAAAGCCTCCTGATAGTAGGGATGTTCGGGAATGCTCAGGTAGTGCACACCGACCCCGATATTCCGCCTGGTCATGCCGTCGAGAAAATGATCGCGGCTGGTGCGGGCCGTGCGCTCGTCGATCAGGAGGGTATAGAGATGATAAGCGTGCCGGGTATCGGGTTCGGGTGCGGCCGGCCGCGTGATCGGCAGACCGGCGAACGCCTGATCGTAGCGCTGCCAGATCTCCTGTCGGCGCTGCCAGTTGGCCTCGACACGTTCGAGCTGATGGATGCCGATGGCCGCCTGGATATCCATCATGTTGTACTTGAAACCCGCGTCCACGACCTGATAGTGCTTGTAACCTTCGTCGCTGAAGCGTTTCCACGCATCCTTGCTCATCCCGTGCAACGCCAGAACCTTGATGCGCGCCAGGTCCTCTTCGCGCCTGGTGAGCACCATTCCGCCCTCGCCGGTGACAACGTTCTTGGTTACGTAGAAGCTGAAGCACCCGAAGTCGCCGAAGGTACCCGCCTTGCGACCGCGATACACGGTCTCGATAGCGTGCGCGCAGTCTTCGATCATTTTCATGCCATGCCGCTGGGCGAGCCCGCACAAGGAATTCATGTCGCAGGGCCTGCCGGCGAAGTGCACCGGGACCAGCGCTTTGGTACGGCCGGTGAGCTTCCTCGTCACGTCTGCCGGGTCGATGTTCATGGTGACCGGGTCCACGTCGGCGAGAACCGGTGTGGCACCCGCGTGGATGATGGCGTTGACGGTGGCGCAGAAAGTCAGCGCGGTGGTAATGACTTCGTCTCCGGGCTTCACACCCGAGGCAAGAAGCGCCAGATGCAATGCGGCGGTACAGGAGTTGACCGCCGCGGCATGCTCCGCGCCCTTGTAGGCGGCGAACTCGCGCTCGAACCGCGCCACCCGGGGGCCGGTGCCGAGCCAGCCGGATCGCATGGTAGCCACGACTTCCTGGATCTCGGCGTCTTCGATGGCTGGCGCGCCGAAAACCAGAAATTGTTCACGCATTCTCGCCGGATACCAGGCTGCCTAAGTGCGACAAAAGTCGCCGTTTTGTGAGATTGTTTCTGCCCGGGTTTAGCGCGTGGTGCTTCTGCTTCGGTGCGGCAAAGTCGCGCCGCATTTGGCCTCCACGCCGCGGACGTGATCCGCCGCGCGCCGGGCACGAACAGAGCAGGCAGAAATCGTGCCCAGAATGCCCTAGGCTCGAGAATACGCCTTGTTCCGCGTGGATTCCCATCGGAATGCTGTTTCGCAGATCACGTCCAGGTCGTCATGCTTCGGCTTCCAGCCCAGCACATTCCTGATTCTCGACGATTCGGCCACCAATTCGGGCGGATCGCCGGCACGGCGCGGTCCATCCTCGATCGGAAGCTTGGCCCCGGCCGCCTTCTGCACAGCCTGCAATACCTGGCGCACGCTGAAGCCTCGACCATATCCACAGTTGAACGTGTCCGATGTCCCGCCCGTGCCCAGGTAAGCAAGCGCGTCGAGATGCGCGCGCGCCAGATCTTCCACATGGATGTAGTCGCGTATGCAGGTCCCATCCGGCGTCGGATAGTCGGTGCCGAACACGGTGACCTTGTCGCGCACCCCGCAAGCCGCTTCGCAGGCCACTTTGATCAGGTGTGTCGCGGCGGGCGTGGCCTGTCCAAGAGTGCCGTCGAGGCTGGCGCCCGCCACATTGAAGTAGCGCAAGGCGGCATAACGAAAACCCGCATCCTTCACGGCGTCCCGCTGCTCAAGGCTCGCAACCACGTCCCGGAGCACCCATTCTGTTATGAGCTTGGTGGTGCCGTACGGATTGATCGGCCGCAGCGGCGCCGACTCGGGAACCGGTTGCCGGTCGGGAATTCCGTAAACCGCAGCGGAAGAGGAAAAGACGAATCTCTCCACCCCTTTTTCGACGCAAACCTCGATCAGGTTTCGCGAAGCGCCGGCATTGTTCCGATAATACTTGAGAGGGTCGCGCACCGACTCGGGAACGACGATGCTGCCGGCAAAGTGAACCACGGCGCCAACCGCATGCTGCTCGATCAGCACGCCGACCAGCGCCTGGTCACCGGCGTCACCGGCCACCACAACCGCTTGCGGTGCTATGGCCCAACGATGGCCGGTGGAAAAATCGTCAAGCACAACGACCCTGTGGCCAGCGGCAATCAGCCGCCGGACGGTGTGGGAGCCGATGTAGCCGGCCCCCCCGGTCACCAGCACTGCGTCAGCCACGGTCACGCTGTCGCCACCGCATACCGGCTCTTGAGAAAGTCGGCATAGACGAGCTTCAGGCCGTCTTCGAAGCGCGTCTTGTATCGCCAACCCAGGCCCGCCAGCCGCGAAACGTCCAGCAACTTGCGCGGCGTACCATCGGGTTTGGAAGCGTCGAACACCAGCCTGCCTTCGAAACCGACGACCCTGGCAATGATCTGTGCAAGTTCACGGATGCTGAGTTCCTCGCCCGAGCCGATGTTGACAAGCGGCGGACGGGACCTGCTTTCGCACAGGTGCCGATACCCTTCCTCCGCCATGTCGAGGAGATACAAACAGGCGTCCGCCGCGTCTTCCGAGTACAGGAACTCGCGCTTCGGCGAACCCGTGCCCCAGACCACGACTTCGCCGGCACCCTTGGTCCGCGCTTCGTGCATCTTGCGAATCAGCGCGGGGATCACGTGCGAGGCGTTGAGATCGTAGTTGTCTCCCGGCCCGTACAGGTTGGTCGGCATGGCGGCAAGGTAACGGCAGCCGTGCTGTCGGTTGTAACTCCAGCACATTTCCACGCCGGCGATCTTGGCGATCGCGTACGCGCGATTGGTCGCCTCGAGCGGCCCGGTGAGGAGGTATTCCTCCTTGATCGGTTGCGGACAATCGCGCGGATAGATGCACGACGAGCCCAGGAACAGCAGGCGCTTGACCCCGGTGCGCCAGGCTTCGTGAATCACGTTGTCCTGGATCTCGAGATTTTCGCGGATGAAGTCCGCAGGGTACGTTTCATTGGCGACGATGCCGCCGACCCTGGCCGCGGCCAGAACCACGTGATCGGGCCGCTCGCGCTCGAAAAACCCGCGCACCGCGGCCTGTTCCGTAAGCTCGAGTTCAGCATGGGTGCGGGTGACGAGATTGCGATATCCAGCGGCCTGCAGACGCCGCATGATCGCCGAGCCAACCAGGCCCCGATGGCCCGCAATGTAGATCCGGTCGGTCGGCTGCATGGCCTTACTCGTGAAAGTCGTACGGACGATGACCGTGGCGCTTGACCAGCTCGTCGCGTTCCGCCGCCTTCAGGTCCTCGCTTGCCATTTCTTCGACCAGTTTTTCGAAGCTGACTTTGGCGGACCATCCCAGTTTGCTTTTCGCCTTCGACGGATCGCCCAACAGCGTCTCGACCTCTGCCGGACGGAAGTAGCGCGGATCGACTGCCACGCGCACGCGGCCAGTGTCATCGATGGCTTTCTCGTCCAGTCCTTTGCCCGACCACTTCAGTTTTATGCCGAGCTTTTGCGCTGCGAGATCCACGAAATCGCGCACGTTGTTCTGGATGCCGGTGGCAATCACAAAATCCTCGGGCTGCGGCTGTTGAAGCATCAGCCACTGGGCCTCGACGTAATCCCGGGCGTGGCCCCAGTCGCGCCTGGCGTCGAGATTGCCAAGGTAGACGCAGTCCTGCAGGCCCAGCTTGATGCGGGCCAGCGCCCGCGTGATCTTGCGGGTGACGAAGGTCTCCCCGCGGACGGGGCTTTCATGATTGAAAAGTATGCCGTTGCAGGCGAACATTCCATAGGCTTCGCGGTAGTTGACCGTGATCCAGTAAGCGTAGACCTTGGCCACTCCATATGGCGAGCGAGGATAGAACGGCGTGGTTTCGTTTTGCGGGGTCTCACGTACCAGGCCATACATTTCCGATGTCGAAGCCTGGTAGAAGCGGCTCTTCCTTTCCAACCCCAGAATGCGGATCGCTTCCAGCATGCGCAGCGCACCCAGCGCGTCCGAATTTGCGGTGTACTCGGGTTCTTCGAAGGATACCGCGACGTGGCTCTGCGCCGCGAGGTTGTAGATTTCGTCCGGCTGCACCTGCTGGATGATCCTCACCAGGCTGCTGGAATCGGTCATGTCCCCATAGTGGAGAATGAAATTGCGATTGCTTACGTGCGGGTCCTGGTAAAGATGATCTATGCGATCGGTATTGAACAGGGAGGTGCGGCGCTTGATGCCGTGCACCTCGTAGCCCTTGGCAAGCAGGAATTCGGCGAGGTATGCACCATCCTGCCCGGTAATGCCGGTGACAAGCGCGACTTTACTCATTCTGCGGTGACGGGCACATCTGTATACTCATGTGGGTAAACGAAACCGGTTTTCGGCGGCGACCATGATCCGATCGGTGCAAAGCGAAAGATTGAAGCAGAAATGGTCTCGGCAAATGGTGCGATTCTAAGCGATTTGCACCGCGCCGGAAAGAAAACCCCCGTTGCGACCACCCCTCACAACCTGACATGAACATGATTTTCCCCGTCGTTCTCTCCGGCGGATCCGGTACGCGCCTGTGGCCGCTTTCACGAACGCTGCTGCCCAAGCAGTTCCTGCCTCTGGTGACGCGCAAGACGATGTTGCAGGAAACGCTGTTGCGCCTGGGCGGAATGGCCGGACTGCAGGCGCCACTGGTGGTGTGCAGCAACGACCATCGCTTCCTCGCCGCGGAGCAGTTGCGCGAAATCGGCGTGACCTCGATGGCGCAGATCCTCGAACCCGCAGGCCGCAATACCGCACCGGCTGTGGCGGTTGCCGCGCTTTGCGTCGCCGATTCGGACCCGCAGGGGATCATGCTGGTGTTGCCGGCCGACCACCTTATCCGCGACGTCGCCGGGTTCCATGAGGCCGCCGGCAAAGCGGCGACGCTCGCCGGCGCAGGCCGCCTGGTCACCTTCGGCATCGTCGCGCGCGAACCGGAAACCGGTTATGGCTACATCGAGCGCGGAGAAGCCGTCCCCGGCACAAAAAACGCCTACCGGGTTGCGCGGTTCGTGGAAAAACCGGATGAAGCGCATGCGCGCGAGTTCATTGCCTCGGGGCGCTTCTACTGGAACAGCGGCATGTTCGTTTTCGCCGCCTCGCGCTACCTCGAGGAGCTGGGCAAGTATCGCCCTGACATCCTCAAGGCCGCAAAGGAGGCGTGGAGCAGCAGCACCCGCGATCTCGACTTCGTCCGCCTGGGCGAGACCGCTTTTCTTGCCTCGCCTGCGGAATCGATCGACTACGCTGTGATGGAGAACACCCGCGACGCCGCTGTGGTCGAGGCCGACATCGGCTGGAACGACATCGGCTCGTGGACCGCGCTGTGGCAGGCGGGATTGCCGGACGCGGCGGGCAACGTCACGCTCGGCGATGTACACGCCGACAATGTGCGCAACTGCTATGTCAGGGCGGAAGACCGGCTGGTTGCGGCGGTCGGGGTCGAGGACCTGATCATCGTCGAAACCGCGGACGCGGTGCTGGTCACCCACAAGGATTGCTCCCAGGACGTGAAGAAAGTCGTCGAATCGCTCAAATCAAAGCAGCGCGACGAATATCTGGTGCACAAGCGAGTCTACCGGCCGTGGGGCTATTACGAAGGCCTGGATACCGGCGAGCGCTTCCAGGTCAAGCGCATCATGGTCAAACCCGGATCGAAGCTCTCCCTGCAGATGCATCATCACCGCGCGGAGCACTGGGTGGTGGTATCCGGGACCGCGAGAATCGTGCGCGGTGAACAAACGCTGCTGCTTTCCGAGAACGAATCAACTTACATCCCGCTCGGCACAAAACACCGGCTGGAAAACGTGGGCAAGGTGCCGCTGCACCTGATCGAAGTGCAGTCGGGCAGCTACCTCGGGGAAGACGATATCGTGCGCTTCGAGGACGACTACAAACGATCGTGACGGCATGAACGACCGTTCCAACCCGTGAACCGATGAGCAGCGGCCAGCGCCCGCGGAGTATCCTGCTGGTCAAGATGTCCTCGCTGGGCGACGTCGTCCACAACCTCCCGGTTGCCACCGACATTCGCCGCCATCTCCCCGATGCGACTATCGACTGGGTGGTCGAGGAAGCATTCGCCGCGATCCCGCTCCTGCATCCCGGGGTGCGGCGAGTCATCCCGGTGGCGATTCGCCGCTGGCGCAAGCGCCCTTTCGCTGAGGACACCCGCAGGGCGTTCGGCGATTTCCGGCAGGCGCTGCGCCAGGACCGCTACGATGCCGTCATCGACACTCAGGGGTTGCTCAAGAGCGCGATCCTGGCCTGCATGGCGCGCGGCCGCCGTCATGGGCTTGACTGGAAAAGTTCGCGCGAGCCCCTACGGCTGTTTTACGACCGCACGTACTCGATTCCCTGGTCCCTGCACGCGGTTGACCGCAACCGGCTGCTCGCCGCTCAGGCGCTGGGCTACCCGCGTTCCGAAAGCTTGCAGTACGGGATCGCCTCGCGGACCGGGGATGTCGCAACGCTATCAGCGCAACTCCCGGCGGGATCCCTGGATCGACCGTTCGCGGTGCTGCTGCATTCCACCAGCGCACAGAGCAAGGAGTGGCCGGAACAACGCTGGTCGAAGCTTGGCGCGCAGCTTGCGGACAAGGGCATCGCATCGATATTGCCGTTCGGCAGCGAAGCCGAACGCCTGCGCAGCACCCGACTCGCGGCACACATTCCGGGGGCAGTGGTTCCGCCCAGGCTGGGCCTGGAATCGCTGGCCGCGTTGCTGTCCCGGACGCATGTGGCGGTCGGTGTCGACACCGGACTCACTCATCTCGCCGTTGCACTGGGCAGGCCGTCGATCGGCCTTTACTGCGCCACTGATCCGGCTGCAACCGGCCTTTACGGCTCGCCTGTCGCCGTCAGCCTTGGCGGCGTCGGCCATGCACCTTCAGTGGAGGAAGTATTCGCCGAAGTGGAACGCCTGCGGAGCGTTGCTTGAACCGGCTGCTCTATTCCGCAGCGCTCTACCTATTGTTGCCTTGGGCGCTATTGCACTTGTGGCTGCGTTCACGGCGGCAGCCGGCTTATCTGGAACACATTGCCGAGCGTTTCGGTTTCTCCGATGAACAGCCGGGGAATCCGCTGATCTGGGTACATGCGGTCTCAGTCGGCGAGACTCAGGCCGCTGAACCGCTGGTCAAGGCGCTGCGTCGGCGCCACCCTGCGCACCGCATCCTGCTTACGCATACGACGCCCACCGGCCGCCAGACCGGCATCGAGTTGTTCGGCGACGGCGTCAGCCGTTGTTACCTCCCCTACGATTTTCCGTTCGCAGTGAAGCGCTTCCTGCGCCGTTTCCGCCCACAAGTCGGCATCGTGATGGAAACCGAAATCTGGCCGAACCTGATCGAACACTGCCATCGCCACAATATCCCTGTCTATCTGGTCAACGCCAGGATGTCGGGCAGATCCGCGCGCGGCTACGCACGTTTTCGCGGGCTGGCCGCAAGTTCGTTGCGCAAGCTCGCCGGGATCGGCGCGCAGACCGAACGCGATGCCACCCGGTTCAGCGAACTCGGTGCCGAAGCGGTCACGGTCACCGGCAACATCAAGTTCGATCGTACGGCGCCGCCGGAAATGCTGACTCTGGGAACGCAGCTTCGGGAGTTGTTCGGCATCCGCAAAGTGTTTCTCGCTGCCAGCACACGCGAAGGTGAAGAGGCGTTGATCCTTGACGCGCTCGCCTCTCTGGAGATGGCCGAACTGCTCGTCGTCTTCGTGCCGCGACATCCGCAGCGCTTCGATGAAGTTGGCGCCCTGCTCAGGCAACGCGGCCACGCCTTCGTGCGCCGCAGCGAAGGCCGGCCCGTCGCAACGGATATTCGTTTCGTGCTCGGCGACTCGATGGGGGAGATGTTTGCCTATTACAGCGCGAGCGACGTCGCTTTTGTCGGTGGCAGCCTTCTGCCGCTCGGCGGCCAGAACCTGCTCGAGGCCTGCGCGGTCGGCCGCCCCGTCATCGTCGGACCGCACACGTTCAATTTCGAAGAGGCCACCGAAAACGCGATCGAGGCCGGCGCGGCGCTGCGGGTTGAGGATGCGCGAGCGTTGGCCGGGGCCGTCGCTTCACTGTTTCGCGACCCCGCACGTCGCGAAGCGATGGCGGAGGCGGGAAGGCGCTTCACTCAAAGGCATCGCGGCGCGACTGAACGGACGATGGCGATGTTGAAGTGGAAAGAGTAGACGGTGCGAGGTGCGAGGTGCGAGGTGCGAGGTGCGAGGTGCGAGGTGCGAGGTGCGAGGTGCGAGGTGCGAGGTGGCGAGGTGCGAGGTGCGAGGTGCGAGGTGCGAGGTGCGAGGTGCGAGGTGCGAGGTGCGAGGTGCGAGGTGCGAGGTGCGAGGTGCGAGGTGCGAGGTGCGAGGTAAAAGTGTAGTCCACCGGCTATCGGCCGGTCGCCTTTCTCTGAACATCGGGCACTGCGCACTCAGCACTGCTTTTTTTGAGCAGGCGGCGCACCGAGCACTGTGCACCGCCTTTCTCTGAACATCGGGCACTGCGCACTCAGTCTGCTGAGCACCGCGCACCGAGCACGGAGCACCGCCCTTTCTCCGCGTCAACGCTTTCCTGGCCGGCCATTGGCCGGCTGCACGACCAGGTGAACGCGTTGATCGCTGGGCCCTGTGGGAATTGATTCGACAACCTGCAGATCGAACGCCGCGGCAATCCGCGGAGTCTTTGCCTTCAGGCCCGCCAGCAAGCGATCGTAGAACCCGCCACCATACCCCAGGCGTTCGCCCGCAGCGGTGAACGCGACCCCGGGCACCAGCAGGAAATCGACCGCAGAAGGCGGCACGATGGGGCAGCGCTCCGCCGGCTCGCGGATTCCCCAGACGCCGGCGACAAGGTCACTGTCCAGGTTGCCGACTTCGCGCAATTCGAGCATGCGCGCCGCGCGGTTGATTCGCGGCAGCAACAGCTGCTTGCCGGAAGCCGCGACATCGGAACAGAAAGCAGCGCTGTCGAACTCACTGCCGAACGATGCGTAGGCGCAAACCACTCCGGCTGCGAGATACTGCGGCAGCGCGAGCAGTTTGGCAGTGATGATGCGCGAATCGCGGTTCCGCGTTTCCGCGTCCAGCGCATCGCGCCGCGCGATCACGCTTGCGCGCAATGCTTTCTTGGCGGACCGCAGCGCTTCTTCAGACCCGGAATCGGCGTTGCGCATGCGCCGGCTCGCCGCTCACCTGGTATCGTCCTTGAGCAGCGCGTTGATGTCGGCCAAGTCCGCCTCGGCGAGCTTGCCCACCGCGGCCTTGAGCCGCAACTGGTTCAGGATGGTGTTGTAGAGCGCCTGCGCCAGGTCGCGCCGCGCGATGCTCAGTTGCTGCTCGGCGTTGAGCACGTCCACGGCGGTGCGCACCCCCACTTCCTGGCCCAGCTTGGTCGATTCCAGTTGCAGCTGGGTGGAGGCCACCGCTTGCTGCAGGGCCTTGACCTGGCCCAGCCCCGTGGTCACCCCCAGGTAGGCCTGGCGGGTTTGCAGGGCCGCACTTCGGCGGGCGTTTTCCAGGTCCTGGCGGGCGCGCTCCTGGTTCGCCACCGCTTCCCTGACCCGGGAGCTCACCGCGCCGCCCTCGTAGAGCGGCACATTCAACTGCACCCCGATCACCAGGGCGCGCACGTCGCTCCCAATGCCCTGCGTCGAGGAGCTGGCGTAGTTCTGGGTGAGCGAGCCCACCGCATCAAGGGTGGGCCGGTGCCCGGCACGGGCCCGCTCGACGTCGCGGGCGGCCAGTTCCAGACTTTGCTGGGCCAGCGCGATCTGCAGGCTGGACTGGTAGGCCTGCTCCACCCAGGCGTTCATCTCGGCGGGCTGCGGGGCGTTGAGCGTGACCGGGGTGATCAGGCCCGAGATCTCGCCCACGGGCCGGCCCACGATCTGTTCCAGGGCCCGGTTGCTGACTTCCACGTCGTTTTGCGCCCCCAGTTCCTGGGCCACCACCAAGTCGTAGCGGGCCTGGGCTTCGCGCGAGTCGGTGATGGTGGCCGTGCCCACCACGAAGTTGCGCTTGGCCTGCTCCAGTTGTTCGCCTACCGCGACCTTCTGCGATGCGATGGTGCGCAGGTTCGCCCGCGCCAGCAGCACGTCGAAGTAGGCCTGCGCCACCCGGGTGATCAGGTCCTGGGCGGCGGCATTGAGCTGGGTCTGGGCCTGGCGCACCTGGATCTTGGACTGCTCGTAGATCGCCATGTTCTGGCTGCGGTAGATCGGCTGGCTCACGGTCACGCCGTAGTTGTAGTCGTAGAAGTCGCGCCGTCCCGAAACAAAAGCGCTGTTCTCGAAAGCGGTGTCGACATCGTTGTAGTTGGTCCCGGCGCCAAAGTTGACGTTGGGCAGCAGCAGTGCCCGGCCCTGGGGTAGCCGCTCCTGGGCGCCAATGTACTGGGCCTTGGCCGAGGCGTAGGCCGCGTCCTGCAGCGTCGCCTCGCGGTACACCGCAATCAGGTCGGCGGCGAACGCGCTCTGACCCGCTGCGACAACCAGCAACAGTGTCAACAACGTGCTTGTGGGTTTCTTCATGTTCCGGATTTCCTGTTTTTCTGGTTTGTCGGTTTCCGCATTGGTGCAGCACCGGTCCAGGGAAGCGCTGACCGGTGGTCCGTGCGTTTTTCGATCGTTGACCGGATTCAGAACACAAAGCGTTCCGGCTGCTTGACGTTCCTGAGCGGCGGAATGCTGGTTTCAAACAGGCCCACCGAATTGAATGCTCCGGCGGCCACCCTGTTGACAAGCGTTGCCGTCATCACCGGTTCGTCCCCGACAACCGCGAGCAATCTCCCGCCGGCGGCGAGCTGGCGTTGGAAAGACTCCGGCAACACCGGCACCGAACCGGTGAGCAAGATGACATCGTAAGGTGCAAGGGCGGACCAGCCTTCTGCCGCGTCACCGACGATGAGCTGTGCGTTGCTGATTCCATGCCCGGCAAGTTTGCGCGCGGCGCCCTGGCTGAACTCGCCAAGCCTTTCCACGCTAACCACCTGGCCGCCCAGTTTCGACAGCAACGCGCTGACATAACCGCTGCCGGTTCCCACCTCGAGGATCTTGTCGGTCTTGCGGATGTCAAGTTCCTGAAGCATGCGCGCCTCGACCTTCGGCGCGAGCATGACTTCACCGTGACCCAGGGGAATCTCCATGTCGGCAAAGGCCAGCGTGCGGTACTTCTCGGGCACGAACTCTTCGCGCTTGATCGTCAGCAGCAGGTCCAGAACGGTCTGATCCAGCACTTCCCATGGGCGAATCTGGCTCTCGACCATGTTCAATCGCGCTTGTTCCAGATTCATGACTGCTGATCTTGCTGCGGATTATTTGAAGGCTTGCAATTATCACACAATTCAATTAGCGTCAGCTTTGCGTTGGGGGTCCTCCGGATCACTCGATTTCGCAGACGCGCCCAGGAGTGTCGATGCGAAAACGAGTCACCGGGCGGTGAGAAAAACCCTTCGGACCTGTACGGGTAATGCCGATGCAGGGAAGCGCCCCGAGTCTCATTCCGCGCGCTTCCCTTTCCCTGCCCGTTTTTTGGAGCGCGCCATGAATGCAAATCCCGGCTTTCTGAACGCCACGGCCCACGTCGACGAGGCCGCGATCAAGCCTTTGCCGAGTTCACGCAAGGTGTATGTTCAGGGCTCGCGCGCGGACATCCGCGTGCCGATGCGGGAGATCTGCCAGAGCGATACGCCGGCAAGTTTCGGCGCCGAACGCAACCCGCCGATTTTTGTTTACGACACCTCCGGCCCCTATACCGATCCCGGTGCCGCCATCGACATCCGCAACGGCCTGCGGCCGATTCGGGACCAATGGATAGCGGAGCGCAATGACACCGAATCACTGGCCGGACCGTCATCGATCTTCGGACGCGTGCGCCTGCAGGATGCGGCACTCGCGCAAATGCGCTTCAACCTGAAGCGCACGCCGCGACGCGCAAAGTCCGGCACGAACGTGACCCAGATGCACTACGCGCGCCGCGGCATCGTCACGCCCGAAATGGAGTATGTTGCCATCCGCGAGAATCAGCGCACTGAACAGCTTGCCGACCTGATGATGCGGCAGCATCCGGGAGAGTCCTTCGGCGCCGCGCTGCCGAAATTGATCACGCCGGATTTCGTGCGTGACGAAGTTGCGCGCGGGCGAGCCATCATCCCTGCGAACATCAATCATGGCGAATCCGAGCCGATGATCATCGGCCGGAATTTCCTGGTAAAGATCAACGCCAATATCGGCAACTCGGCGCTCGGGTCCAGCATCCAGGAAGAAGTCGAAAAGATGACCTGGGCGATCCGCTGGGGGGGCGACACGGTGATGGATCTTTCTACAGGTAAACACATCCACGAAACCCGCGAGTGGATCATCCGCAACGCGCCGGTTCCGATCGGCACCGTGCCGATCTACCAGGCACTGGAGAAAGTGGACGGCAAGGCCGAGGAGCTGACTTGGGAGATCTTCCGCGACACGCTTATCGAGCAGGCCGAACAGGGCGTGGACTACTTCACCATCCATGCCGGCGTGCGGCTTGCCTACGTCCCGCTGACCGCGAAGCGCATGACCGGCATCGTCTCACGCGGCGGCTCGATCCTCGCCAAGTGGTGCCTCGCGCATCACCAGGAGAATTTCCTCTACACGCGGTTTGAGGAAATTTGCGAAATCATGAAGGCCTACGACGTGTCCTTTTCGCTCGGGGACGGGCTGCGCCCCGGCTCGATCCACGACGCCAACGACGAAGCGCAGCTCGGCGAACTCAAGACGCTGGGCGAACTCACCCAGGTCGCCTGGAAACACGACGTGCAGGTCATGATCGAGGGTCCCGGCCACGTGCCCATGCACCTGATCAAGGAGAACATGGACCTGCAGTTGAAGCTGTGCCACGAGGCGCCGTTTTACACACTGGGACCGCTTACCACCGACATCGCGCCCGGTTACGATCACATCACGTCGGCGATCGGCGCGGCCATGATCGGCTGGTACGGCACCGCGATGCTGTGCTACGTCACACCCAAGGAGCATCTCGGCTTGCCGGACAAGGACGACGTCAAGGACGGCATCATCGCCTACAAGATCGCCGCGCACGCGGCAGACCTGGCCAAGGGCCACCCGGGCGCGCAGGTCCGCGACAATGCGCTGTCCAAGGCCCGCTTCGAGTTTCGCTGGGACGACCAGTTCAACCTCGGGCTCGATCCGGACAAAGCCAAGCAGTTTCACGACGAGACGCTTCCCCAGGAAGGCGCAAAGCTCGCGCACTTCTGCTCCATGTGCGGCCCGCACTTTTGTTCGATGAAGATCACCCAAGACGTGCGCGACTACGCCGCCAGACAGGGCGTATCCGAATCCGAGGCCCTGCAAAAAGGGATGAAGGAAAAGGCTGCAGAGTTTGTCGATGCAGGCGCCGAGATATATCGTCGCGCCTGATGCGAAACCGTTGAGCGTCAAGACCGTGGTGGCGTCGATGCTGACAATCGCTGCTGGCGTGTTCGTAGCGTTGTCGGTCCTTCTGTACTTCGGCCAGGAGCGCCTGATCTTCTTCAAGCAGCCGCTTGATCCGGGGCGCCGCGATTCAGTTATGCAGCGCTTTCCCAATGTCGAGGAAGTCAACCTCGTCGCGGAAGACGGAACGCGCCTGCACGGTTTCCTTTCCAAACCTTCGGCAGTTGCCGGCGCGAAGTTTCCGCTGGTCATCTACTTCGGCGGCAACGCGGAAGAAACCTCCTGGTTGCTGGAAGACAGCGAGCGGCCGCAGAACTGGGGCTGGCTGGTCGTCAACTATCGCGGCTATGGCTGGTCCGAGGGCAGTCCGGGCGAGAAGGCGATGGCAGCGGACGCACGCCGAATCTACGACTGGACGCGATTGCGATCCGACGTCGAGCACTCCCGCATTGTCGCATTCGGGCGCAGCCTGGGCAGTGGTATCGCCGTACGGCTCGCTACCGAACGCGACTTGGCCGGCACGGTACTCGCAACCCCCTTCGACAGCATGGAGAGTGTGGCCAAACGCCACTACCCGCTCGCGCCGGTCTCGCTCCTATTGAGGCATCGCTTCGACTCGCTCAGTCTGGCACCGCACATCGGCATTCCAATGCTATGCATCGTGGCGGAACGCGACTCGATCGTTCCGGTGGAGCATGCACACCGGCTGCATGCCGCGTGGCGGGGCGACAAACGACTCGTGTCGATCGCGAACGCCGGCCACAACGACGTGTCTGCAAACCCCGCATTCTGGCGCGAGATCGGGAATTTTCTCTTCGGGATATCCGGTACGCACTAACGGGACATGTTTGTATTCGGAAGAGGGGACCTAACACGCGCCAGGAAAATATCACTGCATCTTTTGCCAGTGACCAAAGGATTCGACGCAAAGACGCCAAGACGCAAAGAAAAGCAAAAGTGGCATGTGAAACCAGCCGCCCGTTCAACGGGCCGACGGCATGTGGTCCAAGAAATCGAATGGCGACCGATTTGACCTTGCGCAATCCCTCACTGCAATCTTGGGTTTCTTTGCGCCTTTGCGTCTTTGCGTCAAGGTTTTTCCGTTTCCAGTAACTCTGGCGCGCAAGTTCGCCGTGCTAACATCCGCGCATGGACGCGCTAACACCGCTGGCCGCGCTCATCCTCGGTATCGTCGAGGGGCTCACTGAATTCCTTCCGATCTCGAGCACCGGCCATCTGATCCTTGCCGGAGACTTGCTCGGGGTCAATGGTGAAAAGAGCAGGATTTTCCAGATCGTGATCCAGTGCGGCGCCATTTTCGCCGTGGTCTGGGAATACCGTGTCAAACTCTGGTCGGTCGCCGTGCAGTTGCCTCACGATCGCGGGGCGCAGCGGTTCGCTGCCAACCTGGTGATCGCCTTCATCCCGCTTGCCGTGCTCGGATTGCTGTTCGGAAGCGCGATCAAGGCGAGCTTGTTCAAGCCGGTACCGGTCGCCATCGCATTCATCGCCGGCGGCCTGATCATCCTCTGGGCCGAACGACGCACACATACCATCAGGATTCACAGCGTCGAGGACATGCGCTGGACCGACGCGCTCAAGGTTGGCGTCGCACAGGCCTTTGCGCTGATACCGGGGACGTCCCGCGCCGGTTCGACCATCATCGGCGGACTGTTTTTCGGACTGTCACGCAAGGCGGCGACGGAGTTTTCCTTCTTTCTCGCCATTCCCGTCCTGTTCGCGGCGTCGGCTTACGAACTGGTCAGGAATCGGCAACTCTTCTTCGTAGAGGATCTCGGGATCTTCGGCATTGGCTTGGCGGCCGCATTCGGTTCGGCATTCCTGTGCGTGCGCTGGCTGTTGCGCTACATCAGCCGCCACGATTTCACGGTGTTCGCCTGGTATCGGATCTGCTTCGGAATACTGGTGCTCGTAACCGCGTATACCGGTGCGGTGAACTGGACGGTCAGTTGAAGGGCAAGGATGAAGGATGAGGGATGAAGGATGAAGGGAAAAGCAGGGGCACCATGCCGAGGGGTTCCGCCGAACTATTGGTTCGAACAAAGCGATTTGCCCTGAGCGTTATCAATCTTTACTCGGCGTTACCGGGCAACACGGTCTGTCAGGTGCTTGGCAAGCAGCTGTTGAGGTCCGCTACATCCGTCGGCGCGCATTACCGGGAAGCGCAGCGCGCAAAGTCAAGGCCGGACTTTATAAGCAAGGTCGAAGGAAGTCTTCAGGAACTTGACGAAACGCTCTATTGGCTGGAACTGCTGGAAGAATCCGAAACGGCCGATCGCGCATCAGTCACCCCGTTGAAGTCTGAGGCCGGGGAACTACTTGCGATATTCGTAACCATCGCGAAGTCTGCGAAAAGAACGTTTACGAAGGAGAAGTAGAGATGTGCCGGTTCGCCTTTTTCGTTTCATCCTTCATCCTTCATCCTTCATCCCTTCATCCTTGCCCCTCATCCTTCATGCTTCCGCCTTCATCCTTGTTTCTCAGCTTTGCACCCAGGGCAACCCCGCCACGCGCCAGCCGCCAACGGCGTTGCGGTGCCCGCTTGCGTCCCTGTCGCCCTCGAATCCTTCCAGTACGTTGTAGCTCTGCGAATAACCCGCCAGGGCAGCGGCGGCGGCGGCGGCGTGCGATCTTGCGCCGCTGCGACACAGGAACATTACAAGCACCTCCTTATCAGTCTGTGCCTGGAGCTCGTTGAAGAAATTTGGGTTCGGCCTCGATCCAGGGTAGGTTTGCCACTGGATCTGGACGCTGCCCGGGATCCGGCCGACATAATCCCACTCGGCCTGCGTGCGTACATCCACCAGTTTTGCTCCCGGCACTTTCTGCATCAGTTCAAAGGCTTCGTGCGGAAGCAATGCACCACCATAGGGCAGGCCAAGCTTCTTGCCACGTTCAGCAGCCTTGTTCAGAATTTCTGAAATAGTGTCCATAATTGTTTCTCCAATAACTACTTAACCCTATCCCGCGGCCCTTGCGCAGGCCTTATCCAGAATCTATGCACAAGGCTAGCAGAAAGGCTTGAATGCCCAAAAAGCTCTTGCAAAGCGCAGTGTTGTGCACTATTTTCGAGCGCAAATATCTTTCGCGCTCTTCATTGGTGCGGAAGTCTGCAAGGACATTCGGTTAACAAGTTGTGAATTAAGGATTTTTCGGGAAATTTTTGGTCGGCACGGTTCCTGCTCAACGTGCTACTCGCTCGATTTCCCGTGCTCTACATCCAAAACCAGGAGAAGAAAATGGCGGCAGCCGATGTTTTCAAATTGCTCAAAGATAACGATGTGAAGTTCGTTGACCTGCGGTTTACCGATACCCGCGGCAAGGAACAGCACGTTACCGTCCCTGTCCGCGCTTTTGGCCCGGAGAAGTTCGAGGACGGCCATGCGTTTGACGGCTCCTCGATAGCTGGCTGGAAGGGCATCCAGGCCTCCGACATGCTGCTCATGCCGGACCCCGACTCGGCACGGCTCGACCCGTTTTCCGACGAACCCACGCTGAACATTACCTGCGACGTTATCGAGCCCGCAGACGGCAAGGGCTACGACCGCGATCCCCGCACCATCGCCAAGCGCGCCGAGGCGTATCTGAAGTCCACCGGAATTGGCGACACGGCTTATTTCGGTCCCGAACCCGAGTTCTTCATTTTCGACGGCGTGACCTGGAACATCGACATGTCCGGCTGCTTCGTCAAGATCTCGTCCGAGGAAGCACCCTGGTCCACGGGCAAGGAGTTCGAAGGTGGCAACATGGCTCACCGCCCGCCGGTCAAGGGGGGCTATTTCCCTGTGCCGCCTGTTGACTCGCTGCAGGATATCCGCAATGCCATGTGTCTGGCGCTGGAACAGCAGGGTGTGGAAGTGGAAGTGCATCACCACGAGGTGGCAGCCGCCGGCCAGAACGAGATCGGCACCAAGTTCAACAGCCTGGTGAAGCGCGCGGACTGGATGCAGATCCTGAAATACACGGTCTGGAATGTCGCCCATTCCTACGGCAAGACTGCCACTTTCATGCCGAAGCCGATCGTCGGGGACAACGGCTCCGGCATGCACGTGCACCAGTCGGTGTGGAAGGGCGGACAGAACCTGTTTGCAGGCAACGGCTACGCCGGCTTGTCCGAACTGGCGCTTTACTACATCGGCGGCATCATCAAGCACGCCAAAGCGCTCAACGCCATCACCAACCCCGGCACCAACTCCTACAAGCGCCTGGTGCCCGGATTCGAAGCGCCCATCAACCTGGCCTATTCCGCAAAGAATCGCTCGGCGGCCTGCCGCATCCCCCACGTGGCCAGCCCGAAGGCGCGGCGCGTGGAGGTGCGCTTTCCCGACCCGACCGCGAACGCGTACCTCGCTTTCGCGGCCATGCTGATGGCGGGCCTGGATGGGATCCAGAACAAGATCCATCCCGGCGATCCGATCGACAAGAACCTGTACGACCTGCCACCGGAGGAAGTCAAGAAGGTGCCGCATCCGTGCGCGTCGCTCGACGAGGCCCTGGAAAACCTCGACAAGGACCGGGCGTTTCTTACCAAGGGCGGCGTATTCTCCAACGACATGATCGACGCTTATATCGATCTCAAGATGGAGGAAGTCACGCGCTTCCGCATGACCACCCATCCGGTCGAATTCGACATGTACTACAGCGCGTAACACCCATTGCCACGGGAAGAAGGGCGGGGCCTCCCGCCCTTTTTTGTTTGTGCCAGATCAACTCTCTGATGAGATTCGCGGATTGATAATCGAAAACGCCTGTCTTAGACTCCGGCGGGAGGCGCATCACGTGACAGGCGCCCCTCATTTCTTCGGTGATCTCACGGGTGAAATTCATGCGGCTATGTCATTGGGCGCTATTGCTGGCAATCGCGTCGATCGCGGGACCTGCTCGGGCAGAGACCTGCAAGTATGTGGACGAGGAGGGTCGCGTGATCTACTCGAACACGCCGAACAATCCTCCCAAGGGCGCAAAATTGGTGAGATGCTTCAGCGACCCCGTCGCCAAGCCGGCGCCGGCACCGCAGGAATCCAAGCCGCAGGCCGGCGCCCGGGAGGGCTTTCCCAAGGTGGATGGCGAGACGCAGAAGAAGCGCGACGACGAGCGGCGGCGCATTCTCGAAACGGAACTCGCCAACGAACAACAGCAGCTCGAGGAAGCCAGGCAGAAACTTACCGAACAGGAAGCAGTACGGACAGGCGACGAGCGCAACTATCAGCGCTTTCTCGATCGCGTGCAGCCGTTTCGCGACACCGTAGCGAACCACGAACGCAACATCGAAGCCATCAGGCGCGAGATCTCCAACCTGAAATAAGCGGCCGCCGCCGCTGTAGCGTGCCGTCGCGCGGCATCCGCTTTCGCGTATCGCTTTTCGCGACCCGCCTTTCGACGCAATCCCCGTGGCGCGCTTCTTGCTCGATCGCAGCTGTCCGCGTGTAGCACTGCGATGAAGGAACTGAGCCTTCAAGGAGTCGACGCGCTGGCGACCGCGGTCATCCTGTTGGACGAGGCACAGGTCGTACGTTACATCAACCCGGCGGCAGAGAACCTGCTTGCGATCAGCGCCAAGAACATCGTCGGCATGCCGCTCGAGAGGGTGTTCGCCGAACCCGGCCTTCTGGTTGCCGCGGTGAACTACGCCGCCGAGAACAATTGCAGCCACACGCAGCATGAGTTGCCGCTGTCCACAACCGGCCGTGCCAGGCTCGAAGTCTCGTGCACCGTGACGCCGGTGGAGATGGCCGGGGTCGAGGGCTTTCTGATCGAGTTGAGCCCGCTGCACCAGCAACTTCGCATCGCGCGCGAGGAGCGCCTGATGGACCAGAGTACGCAGACCCGCGAGCTTATCCGCAACCTTGCGCACGAGATCAAGAATCCGCTGGGGGCGCTGCGCGGCGCGGCACAGCTCCTCGACCGGGAACTGGAACGCCCGGCCCTTCATGAGTACACGCAGGTGATCATGAAGGAGGCGGACCGGCTGCAGTCGCTTATGGACAGGCTGCTTACGCCGCACCGGTTGCCCCAGGTCACGCAGTTCAACGTGCACGAGGCGCTGGAGCGCGTGCGCAGTCTGCTTCTCGCGGAGTTTCCGGACGGAATCGAGGTCCGGCGAGATTACGATGTCAGCCTGCCGCCGTTGACCGCGGATCGCGAGCAGATCATCCAGTCGCTGCTCAACGTGGCGCGCAATGCCGCACAGGCCATTCAGGGCAAGGGCACGATCATCCTGCGCACGCGCGTGGCACGCCGGGCGACGCTGGCGAAGAAGATGTATCGACTGGCGTTGCTGGTGCAGATCGTCGACGACGGCCCGGGCGTGCCATTGGAACTGAAGGACAGGATCTTTTTCCCACTGGTAAGCGGGCGTGAGGGCGGCCATGGGGTTGGACTTACGATTGCACAGACCTTCGTGACCCAGCACCACGGCACCATCGAACTGGAAAGCGAGCCGGGCAGGACCTGCTTCAGCATCCTGCTTCCGATTGAATAGGCAAGAGCAAGGATGAAGGCGGAAGGATGAAGGATGAAGTAAAGCAGAACGTCAAGCGCGATCTGGTTGGACGCACCAGACGATTCGTGCTTGAAGTGATCATGTTTTACTCGACTCTCCCAAGCACCACGGTGTGCCAGGTGTTGGGGAGGCAGTTGTTGAGATCAGCGACTTCGGTTGGTGCCCAATACCGTGAGGCCCAACGAGCCAAATCCGGCGCCGATTTCGTTAACAAGATTGAAGGCGCACTTCAAGAACTCGATGAAACGGGATATTGGCTGGAGTTACTCGAAGAGTCGGGAAATGCGGATGTAATTGCAGTTAAACGACTGCAGCTAGAGGACCAGGAATTGCTAAGAATCTTTGTCACAATCGCAAAGTCTTCAAAGAAACAATCGAGAAAGAGGTACCACGTGAAATATCACAAGCCTTCATCCTTGCCCCTCATCCTTCATCCTTCCGCCTTCATCCTTGCCCTTCATCCTCCATCCTTCCGCCTTCATCCTTGCCTATGAAACCTGTCTGGATCATCGACGACGATCGCTCGATTCGCTGGGTGTTCGAGAAGGCGCTCACGCGGGAGAACATTGCTTTCAAGGTCTTCGCGTCCGCGCAGGAGGCACTGGAGGCGCTGTCGGCGTCGACGCCGCAGGTGGTGGTGAGCGACATTCGAATGCCGGGCGGTTCCGGCCTCGAATTGCTGCAGAAGCTGAAGGAGAAGTTGCCCAACCTGCCTGTCATCATCATGACCGCGTACTCGGACCTCGAGAGTGCGGTGGCGGCATTCCAGGGCGGCGCATTCGAATACCTGCCCAAGCCTTTCGACGTGGACCAGGCCGTGGACTTGATTCGCCGGGCGATGGAAGAAAGCCTGCGTCAGGGCGATGTCGCCGAGGCGGCGGAGGAAGCACCCGAAATCCTTGGCCAGGCGCAGTCCATGCAGGAGGTGTTCCGTGCGATCGGACGGCTCACGCAATCGCACGCGACCGTTCTGATCAACGGCGAGTCCGGCACCGGCAAGGAACTGGTGGCGCGCGCGCTGCACCGTCACAGTCCGCGCGGGCCCAAACCGTTCATCGCCATCAATACGGCGGCAATTCCCAAGGATCTGCTCGAGTCGGAGTTGTTCGGACACGAACGCGGCGCTTTTACCGGCGCGCAGGCGATGCGGCGAGGCCGGTTCGAACAGGCCGAAGGCGGCACGCTGTTTCTGGACGAGATCGGCGACATGCCGCCCGACCTTCAGACGCGCCTGTTGAGGGTGCTGTCGGACGGCCAGTTCTACCGTGTCGGGGGGCATCAGCCGATCAAGGCCAATGTGCGCATCATCGCGGCTACGCACCAGGACCTGGAAAGCCGGGTCAAGCAGGGCATGTTCCGGGAGGATCTTTTCCACCGGTTGAATGTGATCCGCTTGCGCCTTCCGGCACTGCGCGAACGCCGCGAGGACATTCCGCTGCTTGCCAGATACTTTATGCAGAAAAGCGCGCGCGAACTGGGCGTGGAAACGAAGAAGTTGTCCGACGGAGCGATGAAATACCTCTCTGCGCTGGACTTCCCGGGCAATGTGCGCCAGCTGGAGAACCTTTGTCACTGGCTGACGGTGATGGCGCCGGGAATGAACGTTGATGTGAAGGACCTGCCTCCGGAGTTGCGTGAAGAAGCCCATGTCAGCTCGGCGGAGAACTGGGTTACGGCATTGGAGAGGGAGGCGGAATCGCTGCTGAAACGCGGCGACAGCGCGATCCTGGACGAACTTTCCCGCCAGTTCGAGCGCGCGTTGATAACCAAGGCGCTTGCGCACACCGGCGGCCGCAGGATCGAAGCCTCGTTGCTGTTGGGCATGGGCCGCAACACGCTGACACGCAAGATCCAGGAACTCGGTCTGGAAAAGGACGATCGGCCGGATTGAAGCCGGGAATTTCGCTACGAAATGCAACTCCTCACCACGAAGGCACGAAGCTATCGCACACGAAAGTAAAGTCTTACACAAAGCCACGAAGAAGAGCGACAAGAAAGCGACTCGTGTAAGAAGCTCACACTTGGCGAATGTCGGCCATCAAAGTCGAACGTGGGCGGATCAAAGGATCACGCAACTCACCAAGCTTCGATCCCCAATTGGTTTGAGAATTCGTTCTTCTTCGTGTTTCTTCGTGTCCTTCGTGCCTTCGTGGTGAGCCTTTCGTGAGATAGCGTCGTATTCAGGAAGCAATCTCGGCGACCACCGGTGCGTGATCGGAGGGCCGTTCCAGCTTGCGCATGTCCACGTGAATGCTGCTCGAACGGCAGCGCGATGCGGGTTCGGCCGACAGAAGAATGTGATCGATGCGCAACCCCAGATTGCGCTTGAAGGCATTCATTCGGTAGTCCCACCAGGAGTATGCCTTCTCGGCCTGGTCGAACAACCTGAAGCTGTCCTTCAGACCGTGCCCGAGCAGTCGCTGAAACGCGGCACGCTCGGGCGCACTGACCAGTACCTGTCCTTCCCAGACTTTCGGATCGTGGACGTCGCGGTCTTCCGGCGCGATGTTGAAGTCGCCGAGCACCGCCAGCCTGGGATGCCTCTGCAGTTCCGTGTTTAGCCAGCGGTCGAATGCCGCCAGCCAGTCGAGTTTGTAGCGATACTTGTCGGATTCCAGGCTCTGGCCGTTGGGCACGTACGCACATACCAGCCGCATTTCTCCCACGGTGGCAGACAGTACTCGCTTCTGCTGGTCTGGATAGCCCCGGGATGCCGGCCTCGACCGCCTGCGGGGCATCACGAGTCAGGATCGCCACGCCGTTGTAGGTCTTTTGCCCGGAGAATACGGCGCGGTAGCCGGCCTGCGCGATTGCGTCCACCGGGAAGTTCGCATCCTCGACCTTGGTTTCCTGCAGACAAACCGCGTCGGGACGCTCGCGCGCGAGCCACTCGAGGAGATGCGGAAGGCGGACCTTCAGCGAGTTGACATTCCAGGCGGCAAGCTTCAAGCGTCGTCAGTTCTGTTCGGGTACAGGTTCGGCTTCGGTGCCTTCGGGCTCGCTTTCGCTTTCGGGGGCAGCCGCCTCCGGGGCGGTCGGCTCCGGTTTGGCCTGGACCGGCGTGACCGGCACCAACGCGGTCTTGGGATAGCCTGCATTGTCGAGCGCGGCATTCCACGCCTCTTCCTCGAAACCGCGCAAGACACGGCGCCCCACCTGCAGCACCGGCGCCACTTCATCTCCACCGGTCACTTTCTTCAGCTCTTCGCGCATCCCCGGCGCCGTCGGATCCTTGGACGTGTGCGGCACGCCACGCTTGACCAGAAGGTCGAGTGCTTTACTGCAACCTTCCCCACAGTCGTACACAAATAGCGTCACCGGAAAATTTTTCATCGCCTGCTGGAGGACGTAAGGAATCGGGACGTCTCCGGGCTTGTCTCCGAGTCGCTTGACCTCGCTTTTCGTGACACCCGGCGGCGGCGGATGATCGCTGTAATGGACCCTGCCGTCGGGGTCCACCCATTTGTAAGTGTCGGCGTGCGCCGCTGCCGCGCTCGAAATCAGCATGATCAGAAGAATCCAGCGTTTCATCGGGGCCTACTCCTTTTCCGTCCCGGCATCATGCCACGGCCATGCCATTGTGCCGCAGCAACGCATCAATTTTCGGCTCGCGGCCGCGAAACGCCACGAAGGATTCCAGCGCCGGACGGCTGCCGCCCGCGGCGAGGATTTCCTCGCGGAAGCGCTCGCCGACCACGGGGTTCAAGACCCCGATTTCCTCGAACAGACTGTAGGCGTCCGCAGAAAGCACCTCCGCCCATTTGTAGCTGTAATAACCGGCCGCATATCCGCCGCCGAAAATATGCGAAAAGCCCTGTGGAAAGCGATGGTACGCGGGCGGAATGATGACGGCAACGCGGCTGCGCACCTCATCGAGCAGATCGAGCGGTGTTTTCGGTCCTGCCGGGTCGAAGTCATGGTGCAGGTGCATGTCGAACAGCGCGAATTCGAGCTGGCGCACGGTCTGCATGCCACTCTGAAAATTCTTCGCCGCCACCATCTTGTCGAAAAGCGCGCGCGGCAGACTCTTTCCGCTGTCGACGTGCCGGGTCATGTCCCTGAGCACATCCCATTCCCAGCAGAAGTTCTCCATGAACTGGCTGGGCAGTTCGACGGCGTCCCACTCGACACCGTTGATTCCCGACACGCCGAGCACGTCCACACGAGTCAACAAATGGTGCAGGCCGTGGCCGAATTCGTGGAACAGCGTGATCACTTCATCGTGGGTGAACAATGCCGGCCGGCCGCCGACCGGCGCGGAGAAATTGCAGTTCAGATAGGCTACCGGGGTCTGGATGCCGGTGGCCTTGCGCCGCCGCGTGATCGCATCGTCCATCCACGCTCCGCCGCGCTTGGACGGCCGCGCGTACAGATCGAGATAGAACTGTCCGACCAGCGCGCCGTCGGCATTGCGAATGGAGAAGAAGCGCACATCCTCATGCCAGCGTGGTGCTTCATCGGCAGCGAAACACAGTCCGTAAAGCGTCTCGACCACACGGAACATGCCGGCGAGAACCTGCTGCTCCGGGAAATACTGCTTGACCTCCTGATCCGAGAACGCATAGCGCGCCACCCGCAACTTCTCCGACGCATAAGCCACGTCCCAGGATTGAAGTTCGGCGAGCTTCAGTTGCCTGGCCGCAAACTCCCTCAGCTCGTCCAGGTCGCGCTCGGCGTAGGGTTTGGCGCGCACGGCCAGTTCCTCGAGAAATCCGAGCACCTGCTCCGGCGTATCGGCCATTTTCGGCTCCAGCGACAGTTCGGCAAAAGTCTTGAAGCCGAGCAATTGCGCCTGCTCGCGCCGCAACTTCAGAATCTCGGTGATGAGCGCGGTGTTGTCCCAGGCCGGATTGCCGAATTCGGAGGCGCGGGTGACGTAGGCGTGATGCAGCCGTTGGCGCAATTCGCGGTTGTCCGCATACTGCATGACCGGGAGGTAAGAGGGCATCTGCAGCGTGAATTTCCAGCCTGCCTTGCCGCTCTCCGCGGCGGCCTTGTGTGCCGCTTCCAGCACATCCTCGGGGATGCCGGACAGCTGCGCGCGGTCCTGGATGATCAGCTCAAAGGCATTGGTGGCATCGAGCAGGTTGTCGTTGAATGTGGATGACAACTGGGCGAGCCGCTCGCTCAATTGCCTGAATCGCGCCTTGTGCCCGGCGGAAAGTTCCGCGCCGCCCAGGCGAAAATCGCGCAGCTCATTGTCGATGACTTTCCTCTGCGCCTGCGTGAACGCGGAGAAGCGGCCCGATGCCCGCAATGCCTTGTACTTCCGGAATAGCGCCTCGTTCTGCGACAAATCGGTGAAGTACTGGCTGATACGTCCCAGGTTGGCATTGTAGGTCTCGCGCAATGCCGGGCTGTTCATCACCGCGTTCATGTGAGCAACCTGCCCCCAGGCACGCCGCAGGCGTTCGTTGGCGTCGTCCAGAGGGGCGACGAAATTCTCCCAGGACGGTTCCAGGCCATCGGTCTCCTGCCGGGCGATCAGCTCACGGTTCTCCGCCAGCAATTGGTCCAGCGCGGGGGTGACTTGGTCCGGCTTGAACTCGGCAAAACGCGGCAGACCGGAAAAATCGAGCAGAGGATTCATGAGAGCGGCGACTCGTGACTGGAAACTGGTGAACGGCGGACTCGTGCCGATTATTCTGTTAGCTGGCGATGCGATGCCCCGATTTCAAGCTTCGAAGACGATATGGCCGCTGACCAGCGTATAGCGCACCCGGCCCTTGACTTCATGGCCGGCAAACGGCGTGTTCTTGCCCTGACTCCTGAGCCTGGCCGGCTCGACCTTCCAGCGCAATTGCGGGTCGAAGACGCACAGGTCGGCGTTGGCCCCGGCCACGATCGCCACGGGGCCGATGCCGAGGATTCGCGCCGGCTCGGTGGTCACCTTCGCCATCGCCTTGGGAAGCGCAATGCGCGACTCCTCCGACCATTTCAGGGTCAGCGCCAGCAGCAGTTCCAGTCCTGTGGCCCCGGCCTCGGATTCGCCGAAGGGCAATTGCTTGGCGTCTTCATCCACCGGGGTGTGGTCGGAACAGATTGCATCGATGGTGCCGTCCTCCACCCCGCGGCGCAAGGCATCGCGGTCGCGCAAACTTCGCAGCGGCGGCACCAGATGGTAATTGGAATCGAAGTAACCGATATCCATCTCGCTGAGGTGCACGTGATTCGCCGATACGTCGCAAGTCACGTTCATGCTTAGCGCCTTGGCCTGCCGCATCATTTCCACGCCCTGCGCACTCGACAGCCGGCACAGATGCACCCGTGCTCCGGTTTCTCGGGCAAGCAGCAGCATGGTGGAAAGCGCCACGGTTTCCGCCGCAACCGGGATCGGCGCCAGCCCAAGGCGCGTTGCAACTTGTCCGTCATGGGCGACGCCGCCGCGCGCAAGGCTGCCGTCGCTCGGACGCAACCACACCGGGTAGCCAAAGGTGGTCGCATACTGCATCGCCCGCAGCATGACCAGGTTGTCGTCAAGCGGCACCTCGGCCTGGGAAAAAGCCACACATCCGGCGTCGACCAGTTCGGCCATTTCGGTAATGCGCTCACCCTTCAGCCCCAGGGTCAGCGCGCCCAGCGGATAGACGTGCGCCTGGTTGAGGCTGCGCGCCCGATGTTTGAGCATCTCCACCAGACCCGGCTCGTCCAGGGGCGGGTCGGTATCCGGCGGACACGCCAGAGAAGTCACGCCGCCCGCGACAGCGGCCGCCATCTCGCTTTCCAGCGTGGCCTTATGCTCGAAGCCCGGCTCGCGCAGCCGCGCAGATAAATCGACCAATCCCGGACACACTACCAGTCCCTCAGCGTCGATCACCCGGTTGGCGTGAAAACCGTCGGGAGCCGCACCGACAGCCGCAATTTTTCCGGCGGCCAGATAGAGATCCTGAACCTTCTCGGTCCCGCTCTGCGGATCGACCACGCGGCCGTTCTTGATGTGTATTCTCATTTAACAAATGAAATCAAGACCGAAAATCTCACCACGAAGACACGAAGGCACGAAGAAAAACATTCAAAGTGAATGACTGAACATCGATTCTCGCCAGCACACACTGTCCAAATATATCGGCCGCTTGAGATCAACATCTCCGCATTTGAAGTTCACTGCACGCCAAAAAGTCAGGTTGGCTAATTTTTTTCGCTCTTCTTCGTGCCTTCGTGTCTTCGTGGTAAGCATTCTTGGTTTAAGAACCATTCTGCGATAAGCGCTATTAGCCATTGCCGGCCAGGATCGACATCACCGCCATGCGCACGGCGATGCCGAAGGTCACCTGCGGCAGGATCACCGACTGGTTGCCATCGGCTACACTGGAATCGATTTCGACGCCGCGGTTCATTGGGCCGGGATGCATCACGATTGCGTCCGGCTTTGCGCCGGCGAGTTTCTCCGGGGTGAGACCGTAGTACTTGAAAAATTCCTGGGCCGACGGCAGTAATGCCCCGTTCATGCGCTCGTTCTGAAGCCGCAGCATGATCACGACGTCCACGTCCTTCAATCCCCTGGCCATGTCGTGAAAGACGTGCACGCCAAGATCCGAAACATGGGTTGGAAGCAGAGTACGCGGGCCGATCACACGTACCTCAGGCACTCCCAAACTAGTGAGCGCGTGGATCTGCGAGCGTGCCACGCGCGAGTGCAGAACGTCACCGACGATCGCGACCCGCAGATTGGTGAAATCCCGCTTGTAGTGGCGGATTGTGAACATGTCGAGCAAACCCTGCGTGGGGTGCGCATGGCGGCCGTCTCCGGCGTTGATCACGTGAATATAGGGTGCGACATGGCGGGCAATCAGGTGCGCGGCACCGCTTTCGGCATGGCGGACGATGAACATGTCCGCGTGCATGGCCGAGAGGTTGGCGACGGTATCGAGCAGGGTCTCGCCCTTGGATTGTGAAGAGGTGCCGACGTTGAGATTGATGACGTCGGCGGAAAGCCGTTTCGCCGCGATCTCGAAGGTCGTGCGCGTGCGCGTCGAGGGTTCGAAGAACAGGTTGAATACCGCCTTGCCGCGCAACAGCGGCACTTTCTTGATCTCGCGCTCGGTCACCGAAAGGAAGGAGTGCGCGGTATCGAGGATGCGCACGATGATGTCGCGCGGAAGACCCTCGATAGTGAGCAGGTGGTGCAACTCTCCGTTGACGTTGAGTTGCGGGTTATAGGCCATCACTTCCGATCCTGGGCAGGCATGGGAGTCAAGAGCAGGCTCAATCGGCCATCTTCGCTTTTCTGCAGCTCGATCTGCTCGTTCTCCCCGACCTTGACTTGGGCGCCGAGGAACTGGGGAGCGATCGGCAGTTCGCGGCCGCCGCGGTCAACCAACGCGGCCAGTCGAATGCGCTGCGGCCGCCCGTAGTCGAACAGTTCGTTGATCGCGGCGCGTATGGTACGGCCGGTGAAAAGGACGTCGTCGACCAGGATCACGTCGGCATCGGCGACCTCAAAGGGTATGGCGGAAGGCTTTACCCGTGCGTGCAGCCCGCGGCTTTCGTAATCGTCGCGGTAGAAGGACACGTCGATGGTTCCGAGCGGCTGCTTCAGCCCCAGTTCGCGGTGCAGACGCTCGGCCAGCCACACGCCCCCGGTGTGGATTCCGATCAACGCGGTGTCCGCGCTGACTTGCGGGCGCATTTGCTCGGCAAGCTGGCTGAGCAGCGCTTCGGCGTCAGGCATTTTCATTGAAAAAAGCTTCCAGGATGAGTTTGGCGGCGAGCGGGTCAACATGGCGTTTGCTGTCGCGGGCGCTCATCCCGCTCGCGCGTGCATCGCGCTGCGCCTCCACTGAGGTCAGGCGCTCGTCCACCAGACGGGTTTCGATGTCGAAGCGACCTTGCAGCCGCTGCGCAAACTTGCGCGCCAGCCCGGTCACCCGATGCTCGCCTCCGTCCAGCGTCAGCGGCAATCCCACCACCAACAGCACCGGCCGCCAGTCCTGCAGAAGCGCGGCAATGCGGGCAAAGCGCGCATCGTTGGCCGCGGCATCGATGGTCTCGAGCGGGTGAGCGATGCCAAGCTCCAGTTCCCCGACAGCCACACCGATGCGACGTTCGCCAAAGTCGAAGGCAAGTACGGTACCGAAACGAGGGTGTTCAGTGCTGTGTGCTGCGTACGCAAAAGCCGGCCGCCTGCTCTCCATCGGCCTCACTCGGGTGCGCCCGCAAAGTTCATGTCACGCATGCCCGGCATCCTCCGAAAGGCTGGCAGGATCTATCCCCAGCAGTTCCATCGCCGCAGTCAGCCGTTCCGCAGGCGGCCGGTCGAACATGACCGCCGCCTCGGCGCGCACGGTCAGCCAGGCGTTTTGCCCCAGTTCATGCTCCAGTTGCCCGGGCGCCCATCCGGCATAACCGAGGGACACCAGGATATTGTCCGGGCCGGGCCCATCGCCATGGCTAAGAGCCTGCAGGATATCCTTGGAGGTGGTCAGCCCGACCTCTCCGTTCACCGACAGCGTGGACTGCCATCCTCCCACCGGCCGATGCAGGACGAATCCGCGATCCACCTGTACCGGGCCGCCGAAGTACACAGGCAGGCCCCCGAGCGTGCGGTTCTCCAGCGGTATCTCGATCTGTTCGAACAGGGAACCGAGTGTCATGTCGGTGGGGCGATTGACCACCACCCCCAGGGCGCCCTGATCGTTGTGTTCGCAGATATAGGTCAGCGATCGGGCAAAGTGGGGATCGGCCATGTTGGGCATGGCGATCAGGAAGTGATTGGTGAGATTTACGCTTTGCATGGATTCGCCACCGCCATTTTACCCGTGCTGGCACGGCCGCCACAAACCCGGCTGCGTGGCCCGGTATAATCGGATCCGACAGGCGGCCGGCAGAACCAGCGAAATTGGTCGGCTGCGCTGCTTGCCCGCAACGGCCGGCTGCGCATCGGCCGGCGATTCTCCACAAAGGCCCGAGGGACATTTCTGGCTACCCAACAAGAACTGGCCACCTTCCTCGCGGAGGTCGAGCGGCGGGCGTTCAAGCAAGCCGTGTTTGCGGTGCGCGACCAGCATGTCGCGCTGGATATCGTCCAGGACGCCATGCTGAAGTTGACCGACAAATACGCGGGAAGACCGGCTGCCGAGCTGCCCCTGCTGTTCCAGCGCATCCTGCAAAACACCATCCGCGACTTCTACCGGCGCCAGAAGGTGCGGTCGCTGTGGACCACGCTGTTCTCGTCGTTTCATCCCAGGGACGCTGCCGAGGACTACGACCCGCTTGAGACCATGGTGACCGAGGGCCCCGGAGGCCGAGGCGACAGCCCGGCCGACCGCATGGAGCGCACGCAAATCGGCGATCTGATCGGACAAGCCCTGGAAAAGTTGCCCCCCCGTCAACGACAGGCTTTTCTATTGCGTTACTGGGAAGAGCTGGACGTAGCGGAAACCGCGGCGGCGATGGGATGCTCCGAAGGCAGCGTAAAGACGCACTGCTCACGTGCCACCCACGCCCTCGCCGTTTTTCTCAAACAGAAGGGAATCGAACCATGACCGAGAACGATCTTGCCAGGCGGATCGTTGCTCAACTCGACCGCAGCCTGACCGAGTTGCCGACCACCACTGTGCGAAAGCTGGAAACTGCCCGGGCAACCGCCCTGGCGCGGTATCGCGCCGGCGGCGCTTCGACCGACCAACTTTGGTTGGGGAGACTGCTCGGCAGCCGGGGTCTGCGGAAAGGACTTGCCATGCGCCTGGTGTTGCCGGTGGCAATTGTCATTGCCAGCCTGACCGGGATCATTTACTGGCAATCCGCGAGCCACTATGAGGAAGAACTGGATACCGGCCTGCTGGCCGGCGAACTGCCGTTGCACGCCTATATCGATCCCGGTTTTGACACGTGGCTAACGCATACGTCGCACACACCGCCGCAGCAATAGCGCTGATTTCGCTCCTCATCGGGGATCCTGTGCATGTCGGGGAAGCTCATGCACAGGCCGGCACACAGTCGTGGGCACAGCTTTCGCCCGAGCAACAGAAAATCCTGGCGCCGTTGGAGCAGGAGTGGGACCGCCTCGAACCAGACAGGCGCAAGCGCTGGCTCGACCTGGCAGCCCGCTATCCGAATCTGCCGGCGGAGCGCCAGATGCGCATACAACAGCGTATGCACGAGTGGGCATCGCTGACTCCGGAGCAGCGCGTACAAGCCCGAGAACGCTACAAGCAGCTCAGGAAGCTTCCTCCGGAAAAACGCCACCAACTGCATCAACGCTGGCAGGAGTACCAGCGTTTGCCCGAGGAAAAGCGCCAAAGCCTGAGGGAGCAGCGCGTACCGGGACCGGCGGACCCCAATCCCCGAAAGCCGGGCGACCAGCCTTCGCCGCGTTGATTTCCGTGCTCCGCGAAATTCCGACGGGTCCGGAGAGCCGGTTGCGGTTGGCGCCTTTGGGAATGCGGTTGTTGAGCCTCGCGTACGAGGGCGTGCTGCTGTTCGGCATCCTGTTTGTTGCGTCCTACCTGTTCGTCGGCCTTGCACGCGATGCACAGACCGGCATGCCACGTCTGGTGTTCCAGGTCTACGTGCTCGCGGTGTGCGGCGCCTACTTCGTGTTCTGCTGGGTGCGCAGCGGACAGACCCTGCCGATGAAGACCTGGCGCATTCGACTGGTTACGCAGCAGGGCAAGCCGCTGGCGGTCGGCCGGGCCTTCCAGCGTTATCTGCTGGCCGTGCCAAGCGTACTTTCGGGGATCGGCGTGCTCTGGGCCCTGGTGGATCGCGACCGCCTATTCCTGCACGACCGGCTGGCAAAGACGCGCATCGTGCGCGTTGACGAACCAAGGGCCGAGGGACGAGGGGCGAGGGACGAGTAAAAAGCAAGCACGGTTCCGTTTTGGACTTGACTCGAACCTCGTACCTCGGTCCTCGGACCTATCTCTTCTCCACCTTCCACATCATCACCATCGCAGCAACCAGAAACAACAGGGTGGGAAAGATCGCGCTGAAAAGCGGTGGCCATGCATTGAGCAGGCCGAGGTGGCCAAACAGCCGGTTGGCCAGATGGAAGCCCAGACCCAGCATGATGCCGGTGAAGATCTTGCCGCTCACCCCGCCCTCGCGCACCTGGAAGTAGGCGAACGGCAGCGCCAGCACCATCATGACCAGGACCGCGAACGGGTAGATGATCTTCGACCAAAGCACGATCTCATAGCGCGAGGTTTCCTGCCGGTTCTCGCTCAGGTGTTCAATGTAGGAATACAGGTCCCAGAGCGACATCTGTTCCGGCACAACCATCAGCACATTCAGGATCGGAGGACTCAACACCGAACGCCAGTAGGCTTCGGGAATGCGGCTCACCGTTGTCCGGTTCTCCTCGAAACGGGTTTGCACGACATCCTTGAGCCGCCACAGATTCTCGCGCTGATACTCGCCGGATTTAGCGAGGCTGATCGCGCGCAGCCGGTAGTCGGAATCGAACTCGTAGATCTTGACCTCGTGGATCACGGTTTCCGGCATGACGCGTGCGACGTTGATGAAGTTGGTATCGTCCTTCACCCACAGCCCGGACCGGAACGCCTGTGCGATCACGCTGCTGCCGGTTGCCTTGAGCCGCAGCTTCTGCGCCGCCTGCTCGCTGGCGGGTGCCACGAACTCGCCGATCAGGAAGGTCATAAGCGACAGCACCAGGCCGATCTGGACCAGCGTCAGCGCCATGCTCTTTATCGATACGCCCGACACGCGCATCACCGTGTACTCGGAGTGCGCGACCATTTGCGCAAGCGCGAACAGCGTGCCGATGAGCGCGGCTACCGGCAGAATTTCGTATGCCCGTCCCGGCAGGCTCAACACCACATAGATGGCCGCAAGAGACAGGCGATATCCGCCCCTCCCGAGATCCCCCAGTTCCTGGATGAAATCGAAAAACCCGAACAGCAACAGCAACGCGCCGAATACCAGCGCGGTGCTCCAGAAAATCTGCACGGCGACGTAACGGCGGATGGTTTTCACCGGCGAGGCCTGCGCAATCTTCGCAGCGGCGATACCGAAAGCCGCATGTAGAAAAGGGCAACGGCCAGCGCCAGCATCACCACATGCACCCCGCTCATCCCGAGCAGCGGGCCGACCCTCTCCTGCGCCACCCAGGCCTGGGTGATCGACAGCATGTTGCTGTAGAGCATGTACAACATCCCCGCCACCATCAGATTGAGCGAGCGCCCGGCACGCGGATTGACGAAGCTCATCGGAATCGCCAGGAGTGACAGCACCAGCGCGCTGAGCGGCAACCCCATGCGCCAGGTCAGTTCGGCGAGCGCTTCGGCGGAATTGTCCCCGAACAGCTTGGCAGTCGACCGCGACTTGATCGAGGGCTGATAGTCCTTGGCTTCATTGGCCTCGATGCGCAGCCCGTACTTCTCGAATTCAATGATCCTGTACTCGGCCGAACCCGGCGGGCCGATGTAACGCCGGCCCTTGAGAAGCACCAGGAAACGATCCCCGTTGGGCGCGGTCTCCTGGTAACCCTGATTGGCGACCGTGGTGCCGATCTCGCCGTCTTCATCCGAGTGCACGAAGATATTGGCCACCGTACTCAGGTTTGCAGCCAGTTTCTCGACGAAGAACACGCGCTCGGTCATTGCGCGATTCCTTGAAAACACCCGGCGATATCGCAGCCACATCATCCTGGCTCTCGAGCTGTTGACGGTATTCATCGGTCTTTGCCATCGCCCAGGGCGACAACAGCATGCTCAAGACCCCGATCACGAATACGAGCGGCACCGCGTAGATCAATACAGGACGTATCCAGGCATTCAATCCCTGACCGGACGTGAACCACACTACCATTTCCGAATCGCGGAAACTGCGCGTCAACGTCAACAACACAGAAATGTACAAGGTCAGCGACAGCAGAATCGGCACATAGCGCAGGCTGGCAAAACCGAGGAACGTCAGGACCGCATCGGAGGAAATGTTGCCGCGAGCCGCGTAGCCCAGGAAACGGATGAGCTGCGTAGTGATGGTGATCGCCAGCAACACAATGAAAGTGGCGATGCCGGTGGCGGCAAACTCCCGCAGAAGGGAGCGTTGAAAAATCATCTGCTACTTTGACTTTTCGGCGAGGTGAAAGAGATAATGCTAAGTTATTGAATGAAAAACGGCATTGGAGGAGTTCGCAGTGGAATTTAGCATAAAAGCCGCACCCCCGGAGAAGTTGAAGAGCGACTGCGTCGCGGTGCCGGTTTTTGCATCCGGCAAACTTTCTCCGGCGGCGCACGAACTGGATCGTGCGGCAAAGGGTCAGCTGTCGCGGATTCTCAAGCAAGGCGACTTCGATCCCAAGCCGGGTTCGACCCTGATGCTCTACGGCGTGACGGGGGTTTCGGCTGTCCGCGTATTGCTGGTCGGCTTCGGCAAGCAGCAGGAAGTCGGTGCAAAAGAGTATCGGGACGGCGTGCGCGGCGCAGTGCGCGCACTCGCCGATGCCGGCGTGGAAGAGGCCGCCCTGTACGCGATAGATGTCAGTGTCACGCAACGCGACGCGGTGTGGGCGACGATGCATGCGGCAACCGTCGCACTGGAAACCACTTACCGCTTCGACCGCCTGAAAAGCAAGTCCAAAGACGACAAGAAAGGCCTGCAGCGCCTGGTTCTCGGCATCAGCGGGAAGCAGGCAAGGGGACTTGACGCGGCGCTCGTACGCGGCATCGCCATCGGCGAGGGCGTAAACTTCGCCCGCGATCTGGGCAACCTGCCGCCGAACATCTGCACGCCGGCCTATCTCGCCGAGCAGGCACGCGCCCTCGGCAGGAGCCACAAGCTCAAGGTCTCGGTGCTGGAGCGCAAAGACATGAAGAAACTCGGCATGGGTTCGCTGCTGTCGGTATCGGACGGCAGCCGCCAACCGCCGAAGCTGATCACGCTCGAGCACCGCGGCGGGCCGAAGCAGCAAAAGCCGGTGGTACTGGTCGGCAAGGGCATTACGTTTGACACCGGCGGCATTTCGCTCAAACCTTCAGCCGAAATGGACGAGATGAAATACGACATGTCCGGCGCCGGCAGCGTGCTGGGTACCATGAGGGCCGTAGCCGCGATGAAACTGCCGCTCAACGTGGTCGGCGTGATCCCCACGACGGAGAACATGCCCGGCGGCAACGCGACCCGTCCGGGCGATATCGTCAGCAGCATGTCCGGCCAGACCATCGAGATACTGAACACGGATGCCGAAGGCCGGCTGATTCTGTGCGATGCGCTCACCTACTCGGAGCGCTTCCAACCGGCAGCGGTGATCGACATCGCCACGCTTACCGGCGCCTGCGTGATCGCGCTCGGCCACGTCACTTCGGGGTTGTTCGCCAATGACGACAAGCTTGCGCACGAAGTGCTCGCGGCCGGGCAGACCTCCTGGGATCGTGCCTGGCATATGCCCGCGTGGGAGGATTATCAGGAGCAGTTACGCAGCAACTTCGCCGACATGGCGAACATCGGCGGACGCCCCGCGGGAAGCATTACCGCTGCCTGCTTCCTCGCCCGATTTGCCAAGAACTTCAAGTGGGCGCACCTGGACATCGCCGGCACTGCGTGGAAATCGGGTCGCGAGAAGGGCTCGACCGGCCGGCCGGTGCCGTTGTTGACGCAATTCCTCATGACCCGCGCGGGGATTAAGTAAGAGTCAAATGCTTACCACGAAGACACGAAGGACACGAAGAAGCACGAAGAAGGGCGAAATGTAAATGACTCGTCAAATGCACAATTGTCGACCTTTGGTTGTTTCGGGTGTGACGACGACAAACCCAAATATTGGAGGCATGCGATAATCCGGGGTTGGCTGAGAGTACGCTTGCTCATCGTTGACCATCAAATATTCTCTTCGCTTTTCTTCGTGTCCTTCGTGTCTTCGTGGTGAGCATTCTGGTTTTTTCGTGGTGAGATTTTGATTTCTACGGCAATGATGACTGAGGTCCTGTTTTATACGCACGTAGACGACAAGCTGCAGACCGCCTGCGCGCTCACTTCCAAGGCGCTCGCGCGCGGAATGCGGGTGATGCTGTTGACACGGGACACCGGCATGACCGACAGACTCTCGAGAATGCTGTGGAGCACGCCCTCCATCGGTTTCGTGCCGCATTGCCGCTGCGATCACCGGCTTGCACCGCTCACCCCGGTGATCGTCGATCACCGGGGTGAACCGCTGATCCACGATCAGGTGCTCGTGAACTTGTGTGATGACACGCCGCCGTTCTTCAGCCGGTTCCAGCGCCTGGCCGAGATCGTCAGCACCGAGGACCAGGATCGCGAGGCCGCGCGCAGCCGCTTTCGCTTCTATCGCGATCGGGGTTACGAAATTGTCACCCACCAACTGGGCGGCACCCAGTCCTGATGACGGAAGACCCCGGGAACTTCCTGCCCCCTGGCGCCGAAGACGAGGACGACGTTTTCGGCAAACTTGACCAGCTTCTGAACAAGCACCGTCCGGGGACAGCCGAGCCCGGTGCATTGCCGGTGCCCGAGCTCACCGATTCTCTGCACCGCACCGACGCGCCGGTTCCCGGAAACATTCCCACCCTGGTAGACAAGGTGAGCGGTCCGGCGCGCGAGCCGTCCCTGCCGCAGCGCACCGGCACAATGCAATCCGAAAACTCCAAGGCAGTACTCGAAGCCGGGATCAATTTGCGCCTAGCGGTAAGACTCGAGACGGAGCGTGCACGGCTGCTCGAACAGATCGGAAACGACCCGGAGCGCGCGCAGGCATTCGACCAACTGATCACGGCGCTGAAGCGCTCGCTTCCCGAAATTGTTCGATCCGTTCTCTCCGACGAACCGTCTCGGGACTAGGGAAGCTCACTACAAGGTCTGCGCCCCTTCGTACACAAAGGCGTTGAAATTGATGTTTATCCTTGGTGCGTTGTCTTTTGGGGTGTTGCCGGCATGCAAAAGCCCCCCGTCAAACACCACCAACCGTCCTTTTTTTGGCGTCACTCGTGTCTTGACCGTCAGCGGAGCGCTTTGCCCAAACCTTTGGTCAAATATCAGGGTATCCCCTGTACTGTCATTGACGTAGTAAATAGCCGAGATCAGGGGTTCCTTGATCTCCGTAAAGTCCACATGCGGCATTCCATGAGCGTTCGGATTGTCAGTCTGGGCATAGACGCACAGATTCATCTTTATCCGGATCATCTGTTTGATCGTGTACGGGATGGCTGTCATTACCGGCAGGATAACCCCGAACAACTTCGACACCGGCTGGTTATCTTCCCAGATCGTATGCGTAAATTGCTGCACATCCAGCGAATCGGGGGTAACCGGGAAAATCTGCCGAGTACCTTCAGCATAAGTTGCCCGTTTTTGTCGAAACCAATTGAACTTGTCGCCAAGTGCAATGCCCTCCAGCATGTCTTGAATGCTTGTTGGCACAGCCTGATCAATGACTATTACATCTTTCATCAGTAGTGTGCCCTTGCCTCTGGCTCAAACGGTGTATGGCGGATAGGAATTCTGACCATATCACGTGTCTCGGGGGGGCTCAAGGCGAGGCATGAAGTTGGGCTTTGGTGGCGAAGGTGAAGGCGCCTGGTGATTTTCCGACAGTCTGAGCTGCTTGCCGCCTGCGCGTGGGCAGGCGAGCAGCCGCTCGGGGTTCTAGGGAAGCTCTGATCAAGTTCCGCGACGCGCGTTGCGCCAGGTGCGGATGACTGCTAGGGACGCCGGAGCGTGGAAGAGGGGCCCCTGGGGATCTGACCGCGTAGGCGTCCCGACGAGTGCACATGATCGGCGTGCGATGCGAGCGACTCCGGGTCGCATCCCCGGGCCAAGGCCAGCGGAACCTGCTCCGCCTACGCGCTCGCGCTCCGCAGATGCGGCTGAAGCCCCAGCAAGGAGCGTAACAACGCAGGCGCCGCACCTGGCGCAACCCAATGACATTTCGACTCTTTAGAGGGACCGGGCGATTCGGGCCGCGTGCCGCAGCGCAGAACAGGGGCCCCTCCGGGATGTGACCGCGGAGGCACGCACAAGCACGCGCACATTCGGCACGATGCATCACGCTCTGGGTCGCATCCAAGCACACGACGCTTGGAACCTGCTCCGCCCTGAGCGGGCGCTCTGCGTCGGCTCCTCCTTATGTAGGCCGGCTACACGGCGTCCTAGCAGTCATCCGCGACCTGGTCGCCTCGATCGCGCGTCGCGGAACTTGATCAGAGCTTCCCTAGGTACGTTGCGATATTGCCAGTGGCCGCTACGCTATAATTCGCCGCTCCCGCAATTGCGCTCAGCAAATGGAACTCGCCAAGAGCTTCGAACCCAGGGACATTGAAGTCCGCTGGTATCCGGTCTGGGAATCACGCGGTTACTTCTCGACCCGCCCGGACCACGATCGCCCCACCTACTGCATTCAACTGCCGCCGCCGAACGTCACCGGCACGCTGCACATGGGACACGCGTTCCAGCAGACGCTGATGGACGCACTGATCCGCTACCACCGCATGCGCGGTCTTAACACCAATTGGGTGGTCGGGACCGATCACGCTGGCATTGCCACCCAGATCGTGGTCGAGCGCCAGTTGGAGTTGGAGGGCAAGACCCGCCACGATCTGGGCCGGGAAGAGTTCATGGAACGTGTTTGGGAGTGGAAGAGCCAGTCCGGCGCAACCATCATCCGGCAGATGCGCCGGCTCGGCGCCTCCGCGAACTGGGACTACGCCGACACGGAAGGCCAGCGCGCCGGCTACTTCACCATGGACGCGAAAATGTCGCACGCGGTGATCGAGGTTTTTGTGCGCCTGCACGAGCAGGGCTTGATCTATCGGGGAAAGCGGCTGGTGAACTGGGACCCGGTTCTGGGAACGGCGGTCTCCGACCTGGAAGTGGACAGCGAAGAGGAAGACGGCCGGATCTGGGAGATCCGCTATCCGCTGGCTGATGGATCAGGCAGCCTGGTGGTCGCCACCACCCGTCCGGAAACGATGCTCGGCGACGTGGCCGTGGCGGTGCACCCGGATGACGAGCGGTACAAGAAACTGGTTGGCAAACAACTGCGGCTGCCGCTCACCGACAGAACCATACCGGTTATCGCGGACGGGTACGTGGACCCCGAGTTCGGCACAGGCTGCGTCAAGATCACGCCCGCCCATGATTTCAACGACTATGCGATGGGACAGCGACATGGTTTGTCGCCGATTGGCGTGATGACGCTGGACGCGAGAATGAACGACAACGCTCCGGCACCCTACCGCGGGCTCGACCGCTTCGAAGCGCGCAAGCGCGTGATCGTGGACCTGAACAAGCAGGAACTGCTGGTCTCGGAGAAGCCGCACAAACTCAAGGTGCCGCGATCGGGACGCACCAGCGCGATCGTCGAACCGATGCTGACCGACCAGTGGTTCGTGAAAATGGAAGGGCTGGCCCGGCACGGCCTGGACGCGGTCGCCGAGGGCAGCATCAAGTTTTTTCCTGACCACTGGACCACGACTTATAACCACTGGCTGGAGAATATCCAGGATTGGTGCATTTCACGCCAGCTCTGGTGGGGCCACCAGATCCCGGCCTGGTACGACGATGCCGGCAACGTATATGTAGGCCGGAGCGAGGCAGAGATTCGGGAGAAGTACGCCTCTCTCCTCTCTCCTCACTCCTCACTGCGTCGCGACAGCGACGTCCTCGACACCTGGTTCTCCTCGGCGTTGGTGCCGTTCACGTCGCTCGGCTGGCCGGAGAAAACCAAGGACCTGGACGTCTTTCTTCCCTCCTCGGTGCTGGTCACCGGGTTCGACATCATTTTTTTCTGGGTCGCGCGCATGGTCATGATGACCCTGCACTTCACCGGCAAAGTGCCGTTTCGACACGTCTATATCAACGCACTCGTGCGCGATGCCGACGGCCAGAAAATGTCGAAGTCGAAGGGAAACACGCTCGACCCGCTCGACCTGATCGACGGCATCTCGATCGAAGACTTGGTGGCCAAATCGACAGTGGGATTGCTGCGTGCCGAGCACAGGCAGAAGATCGAAAAGTACGTGCGCAGAAACTATCCGAACGGCATTCCGGCATTCGGCGCCGACGCACTCCGCTTCACCTTTACCTCGCTCGCCACATTCGCGCGAACGCTCAATTTCGATCTGAGCCGCTGCGAGGGCTACCGCAACTTCTGCAACAAACTGTGGAACGCCAGCCGTTTCGTGCTGATGAATTGCGAGGGCAAGGACTGCGGGCTCGATGAGCATGCCCCGGAGGATTGCGGCCCCGGGAGTTACCTCGACTTTTCCCAGGCCGACCGCTGGATCGTCAGCCAGTTGCAGCGCACCGAGGCAGAAGTCGGTAAAGGCTTTGCCGACTACCGCTTCGACAATGTCGCCAGCGCCATCTACAGGTTCGTCTGGGACGAGTACTGCGACTGGTACCTCGAGATCGCGAAAGTGCAGTTGCTGAATCGGCGCCGAGGCGCAGCAGCGCGCCACGCGGCGCACGCTGCTGCGGGTGCTGGAAGCCACGTTGCGGCTCGCACACCCGGTCATCCCGTTCATCACCGAGGAACTTTGGCAGAATGTTGCGCCGCTGGCCGGCCGCCATCCGGGCGGCGAGGCCTCGATCATGGTTCAATCCTATCCGGTATCGCAGCCCGAGCGTATCGACACAAAGGCGGAAGCCTGGGTCGCCCAGCTCAAATCATTGGTCGAGGCCTGCCGCGCGTTGCGCGGCGAAATGTCGCTTTCCCCGGCGCAGCGGGTGCCGTTGGTCGCCGCCGGGAACGCGGCCATGTTGCGCGAGTTCGCCCCCTGCCTGAAGGTGCTGGCGAAGCTTTCTGACGTCGAAGTCGTCGACGCGCTGGCACCGACAACGAATGCCGGCGCCGCGCCGGTGCGGATCGTCGGCGACTTTCGTCTGATGCTGAAGATCGAGGTAGACGTCGCTGCCGAGCGAGAGCGCCTACACAAAGAGATTGCGCGGCTCGAAAGCGAAATCGCCAAAGCTAGCAGCAAGCTCGCCAACGCCGGTTTCGTGGAGCGCGCACCGGCAAACGTCGTCGCCCAGGAAAAAGAGCGGTTGTCCGGCTTCACCGGCACGCTGGAGAAAATCAGGGCGCAACTCGCCACGCTTACCTGAGCCACTCCAAAAACAACACTCACCACGAAGGCACGAAGAACACGAAGAAACACGAAGAAGAACAGGAATCCTTAAATTAGAGGCCAACCGTTGAACGTGTCTTCACCGCTGTCGAGGGAAATCGAGGAATTGTCTCGAAATCTGGTCGATTCTGCGTTTAAAGTCCACCAGACTCTTGGCCCAGGCTTGCTTGAATCGGTCTACGAAGCCTGCCTGTGTGTAGAACTTAAGAAACGAGGCATCAGATACAAGTCTCAGGCACCGATACCTCTCGTCTATGAAGGTGTCTCTATCGAAGCAGGATTGCGTCTCGATCTGCTTGTCGAGGGCAGCATTGTTCTCGAAATCAAATCAGTCGAGAGGCTGTTGCCGGTTCATCAAAGTCAGTTGTTGACGTACTTGAAACTTGCCGATTTGCACTTGGGCTTGCTCATCAATTTCAATGTTGCCATGTTCAAGCAAGGCGTGCGACGGATCATTCGCTGAGCAATGCCATCGCTCTTCGTTCTCTTTGCTTTTCTTCGTGTTTCTTCGTGTTCTTCGTGCCTTCGTGGTGAGAATTTTGGTTTTCGCGCATGAACCATGCTTTAAGGGCGTTCAGGCACCGGAACTTCCGCCTGTTTTATGTCGGCCAGGCAATTTCGCTGATCGGCACCTGGATCCATCAGATTGCACTCGCCTGGCTGGTGTACCGCACCACCGGCTCCGGCTTCCTGCTGGGGCTGGTCACTTTCTGCAACCAGGTTCCGCTGCTTGTCGTCATGCCGTTTGCGGGCCTGCTCAGCGACCGCTACGACCGGCGCAGGATTCTTATCATCGCGCATGCGCTGGCGGCGCTGCAGGCGCTGGCGCTGGGCATCCTCACGCTGTCGGGCGCAATCCAGACGTGGCAGATTCTGCTGCTCGGACTCCTGTACGGCGTCATCATGGCTTTCGAAACACCGGCCCGGCAGTCGCTCATCAGCCAGATGGTTGCATCCAGGGAGGATCTGCCCAATGCCATCGCGCTGAACTCATTCCTGATGAACAGCGGCAGACTGGTCGGCCCGTCGATCGCGGGTCTGCTGCTGGTGTTCGTGAGCGAAGGCTGGTGCTTTCTCGTCAACGCGGTGAGCTTCTTCGCGGTAATCGTAGCGGCAGTCATGATGAAGCTGGAGCCGAGAAAAGTGGCAACCAGAACCGTATCGCTGCTTGCGGGGCTGAGCGAGGCGGCGGGCTATGCGTGGAACGCGCGCCCCATCAGGGTGTTCCTGTTGCTGGTGGCATGGCTGAGCCTGACGGCGACACCGTATCCGGTGCTGATGCCGATTTTCGCGAAGGACGTGTTCCACGGCGGCGCGCATACCCTGGGTTTTCTGGTCGGCTGCGCAGGTCTCGGTGCCGTGATCGGCACCGGGTTCCTTGCCACGCGGCCGAACGTGCTGGGATTGAGCAAATTGATCGCGGCGACCTCGGCGACGGCCGGCATAGCGCTGTTCCTGGTCGGGGTATCGAAGATCTACTGGCTGTCGCTGTTGCTGATGGCCTGCCTGGGATTCGGCATCATCGTCACCGCCGCTTCGGTGAACATGATGCTGCAGACCATGGTGGAGGAGGACAAGCGCGGACGGGTCGTCAGTTTCTACGCGATGGCCTTCCTGGGCGTGGCGCCGTTCGGTGGATTGATGGCCGGCGCGCTGGCCAGCCACATCGGCGCACCGGCGACCGCGATGATCAGCGGCGGTTGCTGCCTGCTGGGCGCGTTACTGCTTTCCCGCCACCTGCCCGCCATTCGCACCGACCTGCATCGCGCTCTGATCCGATTGCCAGATGAAACTTGAAAAACGCAAATTTCACCACGAAGGCACGAAGACACGAAGAAAATTCGGAAGAATGATTTCTGCAGCGGGCCGATGTCGAAATCAGCCGGATAACGGACCTTATCCAACCCCTTCAGATTGTGCCCTTTGCCGCCTTGTCTTTCTTCGTGTCTTCGTGTCTTCGTGGTGAGACTTTGACTTTTCGTCTTGCGGATGGCTTCGTGCCTTCGTGGTGCGCACTTGTTCTTCTGCAAAAAAACGGGCGCCCGAAGGCGCCCGTCATTGCGATTGCTCGATCAGCCTTGCGGCCGCGCGAGAATTAGAACGTGTGCTTCATGCCGACCGTGACGGCCATGTGGTCGGAGCCGTTGAAGCCGGTCGAGCCGGTGCCTGCGCCGATACCGTAGGCGGCGTTGTCATCGTTGCTGATCTGCGTGCCGACCACGTACAACTGCGATTGCTTGGACAGGTTGTGGAAGTAGCCCAACCCGATCATCATCGCTTCGGAATTGGGGAGATCCCCGCCCGGGGTCCCAAGCTTACCGGCCATGCCGACTTCGGCACCGAAATAGCCGCCCGGCAGGGTCCACTTCACGCCGGCCCACATGTGGTCACGCTCGAATTTGCCGGCTCCTGAAGAGAGATCCCACTCGAGCTGCTCCATGCGAGCGGTAATCAGGAAGGAGCCAAGCGTGATACCGCCACCAAGTGACATCCCAGTCGCATCGTGCTGGCCAAATTGGATGCTTGCCGCGTCCTCGTGAGTCTCATAACCGACGTTGACGAAGAATATCCCGCCCTCGGGCTTGAACTGCACGCCCGCCGAGGTAACTACCGGGTTCGTCGCTCCGTTGTCAAATGCGCTCAGGGTACGGTCGACCTCGAAAGTGAAGCCGCCGAAGTTCGGGCTGTTGTACCAGATGGTGTGGCTGGTACGGCGCCAGAAGCTGGCGTTGTCGGAAGCTTGGCCGTTACCGACGTCGAACCATCCACCGCCATGAACGCCGGTCTGGCCGAGCATCTGGATGTTGCCGCCAATGCCCATTGCGCCGTCGAGCGGATCGGACTCGTAAGCCCAGCGCTCGTACACGTTTTCGTTGGTGCCCATCTTGAACGAACCCCAGCCGCCTTCGATGCCGAGATAGCTGTTGCGGTTGCTTAACCCGCCGGCACCTGTGTTCATGGAACCCACGTCAATCTGAATGTTCAGGATGACCTTGTTGCCGTTGCCGATATCATCGACCGACGATATGTTCACGTTCGAATAGTTGGTCGCCAGGCTCTGACGGCCGACCCCGGTTACCACAACTGGGAATGTTGCGGTAGGCACCGAGTCATCCGAATCGATATGAGCGATGCCGATATTGACGGCGCCGCTGATCGTCACATCGGCCATCGCGGCCGGTGCGACGAACAAGCCCGCCACCGCTGCTGCAATAAGACTCTTCTTCATGCGATCTCCTTTTCTGATTTGCTTTGAGCCGGTGAGGCGCGTTAACTCGCCTCCCTGACGGAAGCGCGACTGCGCCCCGCACGATTTAACCTCTCCCGGGAAAGAAGAAGTTGTAGCGATTTTGCCAAAGTGCAACAGTCTAGAGCAAGCCTTTTCTCTATAAACGACGCGGGTTTCGAGCGTCGTTGTTGCGTGTTTGCAACACCGCAGTGCACAAAAATGGCCTTTTTGCTCGAAAACGCCTTTTTTAGACAGAACAGGGCGTTATTGAAGATAGCTAATCTATTTTCTGGTGGATGGTTTGAAGGCTGGAATTCCCTCAATCCATGAACCGAATTTCTCACCACGACGCTACAAAGCCATACGCAAAACGAAAAATCAAAGTCTCACCACGAAGACACGAAGAACACGAAGAAAACCTCAACAAAAATCCTGAAATTGGGCTTGCGGTGCGGAACACACTATCCACAAGTGTCCAGCAACTGAGAGACCTCGATTGGTGAGCGCTGCGCAATCGGGTTCGCGAGGGCAGGTAACTCTGTGCATTCCCGCGTTCAATCGATATCGTCTGGCCTTCCTTCGTGTTTCTTCGTGTTCTTCGTGTCTTCGTGGTGAGCTTTATGGTATCCCCCGTCAGGGTCTTGGCCGAAAAGTTCTGCCAGTGCCACGCCCGGATCGGGCGCGCGCATGAAAGCTTCGCCGACGAGGAACGCATTTACCCCCGCCTCGCGCATGCGCTTCACATCAGCCGGCGTCACGATCCCGCTTTCGGTAATCACCAGCCGGTCGGAGGGAATGCGCTCGAGCAGCGACAGCGTGGTATCCAACCGTGTCTCGAAAGTGCGCAGATTGCGGTTGTTGATGCCGAGCAACGGGGTCTCGAGACGCAACGCGCGATCCAGTTCCGCTGTGTCGTGGACCTCGATCAGCGTTGACATGCCGAACTCCAATGCCGACTGTTCCAGATCCCTCAGGGTCGCATCGTCGAGAGCGGCCACAATGAGCAGGATGCAGTCGGCGCCCATAGCCCGCGCTTCGCATACCTGATACGGCTCGACCAGAAAGTCCTTGCGCAGGACCGGCAGACCGCTGGCAGCGCGCGCCTGCACCAGATACTCGGGACTGCCCATGAAGAACTGAATGTCGGTGAGCACCGAGAGGCAGGCCGCCCCGTGCTGCGCATACGATCTTCGCAATTGCCACAGGATCGAAGTCGGGCCGCAGCACCCCCTTGCTCGGGCTGGCCTTCTTGACTTCGGCGATTACGGCCGGAAGTCCGGCAATGATCTTCGTTCGCAGCGCCCCGGTAAAGTCTCGCGTCTTCCCGGCGCGCTCCGCTTCGGCACGCACCATCGCAAGCGGCCTGCTGCGCTTTGCAGCGGCAACCTCCTCGCGTTTCACCGCAAGAATTTTTTCCAGGATGTCAGACATTGAGCGGTTACAGAATCACAAATCTCACCACGAAGGCACGAAGACACGAAGAAAAGCGGCAAATGACATTTGTTCAAGGCCTTTGCCCACATGAAACTTGAACGTGTCGAAAACAACGAGATGTCCGGAAATATCGATTGTTGTTTGGGTACCGCGAAGTCCATTCTTTCTTCACGTCGAAAGCCTTCTCGTCTTCGTGTCTTCGTGGTTAACGTCATGTTTGCAGATATCACGCCTTCAGTTTCTGGGTGAAGGCGATGAACTGGTCGAGCTTGGCTTTCGCGGCGCCGCTGGAAATGACTTCAAGCGCCTTCTGCACGCCGGCTTCGTGGCTGTCCGCAATACCGGCTGCATAGATTGCCGCGCCGGCATTGAGCGCCACGATGTCGCGCGCCGGGCCGGGCTTGTTCGATAGCGCTGCAACGAGCATGTCCCTGGACTCAGCGCCGTCTTTGACCTGAATCCCGGAAAGATCGCTGGTTTGCATACCGAACTGTCTTGGGTGAATCGTGTACTCGCGCACTTCATCGTTCTTGAGTTCGCCGACCAGCGTTTCGCCGGCCACCGAGATCTCGTCCAGCCCCTCCGTGCCGTAAACCACCAGGACATGGCGGCTGCCCAGCCGCTGCAATACCCGCGCCTGGATACCAACGAGGTCGGGGTGGAACACGCCCATGAGCTGGTTCCGGGCTCCGGCCGGATTGGTGAGGGGCCCGAGGATGTTGAACAGGGTGCGCACGCCCAACTCGCGCCGAACCGGTGCCGCATGCTTCATCGCGCTGTGATGGTTGGGAGCGAACATGAATCCCACGCCGATCTGGTCGATGCATTGCGCCACCTGCGCTGGAGTCAGGGCAAGGTTCACGCCCAGCGCCTCGAGCACGTCGGCGCTGCCCGATTTGCTGGAAACCGAGCGGCCACCGTGCTTTGCGACCTTTGCGCCGGCCGCTGCCGCGACGAACGCAGCTGCAGTGGAAATATTGAAGGTGTGCGCGCTGTCGCCACCGGTGCCGCAGGTATCCAGAAGGTGGGCATGGTCGGCCACCTGCACCTTGGTCGAGAACTCGCGCATGACCTGCGCGCGCTGCGGCGATCTCGCCGATGGTCTCCTTTTTCACCCGCAAACCGATGATGATCGCGGAGATAAGCGTCGGCGACATCTCGCCGTTCATGATCTGGCGCATCAGCGCCAGCATCTCGTCGTGGAATATCTCGCGATGCTCGATAACCCTTACCAATGCTTCCTGCGGCGTCATACGGTCTCCTGAACACTGTGGCAGATCGCAAAGCGGGGAAACTTCATCACAGGACCAAAAGGATATGCCTTACCACGAAGGCACGAAGACACGAAGAAGGCGAGTGATCGTATATTCTCGACCCGATACCGCCGTGGCGCTGATGGGACGTTCGACCCATTTGCGGTCAACTTGGAACGGACCACTCCGAGATCGAAGGTCCCGCGATGCAGACACTGAAATGAGGCATAGCAGTTTAACGTGCTCATGCATTTCTTCGTGTCTTCGTGCCTTCGTGGTGAGATATCTGATTTTGACCAGCCATTAGCCGCTTCTTAAAAAGTTGGCGAGGAGCTCGTGGCCCTTTTCGGTCAAAATGGATTCGGGATGGAACTGCACCCCCTCCACCGGCAGGTCCCGGTGCCGGACACCCATGATCTCGCCATCATCGGTCCATGCGGTCAATTCGAGACAGGCGGGCAGGCTTTTCTTTTCGATGACCAGCGAATGATAGCGCGTGGCAGTCAGCGGGTTGGGCAGTCCGTGGAAAACCCCGGCATCCTTGTGGCGGATTTCGGAAGTTTTGCCGTGCATCAGTTGTCCCGCATGAACAATCCTTCCGCCAAAAGCCTGCCCGATGCTCTGGTGGCCCAGGCAGACGCCCAGGATAGGGATCTTGCCCGCAAATCGCTGGATCAGGGCTACAGAGATACCGGCTTCGCTTGGTGTACAAGGCCCGGGAGAAATGACAATACGGTCGGCACCGAGCCGGTCCACTTCTTCTAGCGAGATCTCGTCGTTCCGGAACACCTGCACTTCCTGACCCAGCTCTCCGAAATACTGAACGAGGTTGTAAGTAAAAGAATCGTAGTTATCGATCATCAGGAGCATGAGGTTCTAACCTTCTGAAGGCAGCACCATCGGATGGTAGTCGGTGCGCCGCCGATACGCGGCGGATGAAACAGGATCAGGCGGCAGGCTTACGCCAGCGCCAATGCAGAATGGCAAGAACCGGATGCGGAGTGTTCACGGCGCGTGATTATAGGCGCAGAAAGCTGTTTTCAGGCAACGCCGGAATCCGTCGATCACTTCGCCGCATAGGCTTGTCCATCAGCGGGAAGACGCCGCCGCCATGCAGCCGTCTCGATGATCAGGGGCTCGCGGCCATAATCATAAGGCCAGCGATCCACCACGATGGCTGTCTGGCTGCGCAGATCAAGGATCTGGGCAGACCAGTGTTGGGCAAAGACAATCAGAAAAGAGCGATATGCCTGGGGCATTGGTCGGTGAAACTGCAGGAATCCGCGGGCGCCGAGAGCCTGAAGAAAGGAACTGACCGATGTGGCGTGATCGATACAGTCCATCTTCCCGGGGCCGTCCGGATCGTGCGGGAAATTTCTCCCACGATCGTTCTCAACAGGCGCCACGTCCGCGGCATACTCGAAAAACTTCTGAACCGCTTTCCCGATCTTCCGGCGTTCCTCCTCGGGAGTACGTGCATCGACCAGGATGGTTTGAACTTCGGTGAGTTGGTCTTGTGTCAGCCGAAACTGCACCCTGTACTTGCAGCCGTAACCGTGGCAAATCGTCAATAGATCCGCATCCGACGCAAAGCCACGGGACATTGCGAGCGATAGGGCTGCGAACCAAAGAACCCGGAACATCGCCACGGACATTACAGTTCCTGCCTTCCCCCGACTAAACTCTCACCGCCTTATTCAAGCGCGCTTGCATTCAGGCCCCTTCGCTCCAGGGTCGTTACCCGCTTCATCGCTACTACGGGCCTGTCCGACTCCCGGACCGAGTCCACCGGCGGTTTTTTCTTCCCGGGGCTTCACCGGGCGGATCGCTCCACCGCAGTGTCCGAGTCGCTACCTGCTGAACGGGAAATTCGCAGTGTAAACTCCTTTCAGTTCACAAGATCAGCCAGGCTTGGCCTGGCGCACCTGAGGGCGCGGAGGAAAGCCAAAAGCAGAGAATTCGAGAGGCCAACCAGGTCGCGCTGCTTCGCTCTGCACCAGGTTTGTTTTCTTGTTCCCTTGGCTCTTGCTATTCTTGCGGTTCCCCCGCGTCCCCTGCGTCCTCCGCGGTGAGAGCTTCCTCAATCCAGACGCGCGTTCAAGCCGGCCTGCGCCATTTCGGCTGCACGCAATAACGCCCGCGCCTTGTTCTGGGTCTCGATCCATTCGTTCTTGGGCACCGAGTCGGCGACGATCCCCGCTCCGGCCTGCACATACAGCGTGCCATCCTTCACCACCGCGGTGCGGATCGCGATTGCAAGGTCCATGTCGCCGTTGAAGCCGAGGTAACCCACGGCACCGGCATAGATTCCGCGCTTGGACGGCTCCAGTTCGTCGATGATCTCCATTGCCCGCACTTTCGGGGCCCCGCTCACGGTACCGGCTGGGAAGGTTGCCTTCAGCACCGCCATCGCATCCAGGCCGGGCTTGAGCCTGCCGTCGACGTTGGAGACGATGTGCATCACGTGCGAATAGCGCTCGATGGTCATGTTCTCGGTCACGCGCACGCTGCCGACCTGCGCCACCCGGCCGACGTCGTTGCGGCCCAGGTCCATCAGCATCACGTGCTCGGCGCGCTCCTTGGGGTCGGCGAGCAGTTCGCTCTCAAGCGCGGCATCCTGCTCCCGGCTGGCGCCGCGCGGGCGGGTACCGGCAATCGGACGCACCGTGACCATGCCGCTTTCCAGCCGCACCAGGATCTCGGGCGAGGCGCCCACGACGTGAAATCCACCCATGTCGAAATAGAACATGTAGGGCGAGGGGTTCAGCGCACGCAAGGCGCGGTACAGCGACAAGGGCGACGCGTGGTAAGGCAGGCTCATGCGCTGCGACAGCACCACCTGCATGATGTCGCCGTCGAAAATATAGCGCTTGGCGCGCTCCACCGCTTCGATGAAAGCGTCTTCGCTGAACTCCGACTGAGGTGGTGACGGCGCCGCGGGCGCTTCCGGCGGCACCACCACCGGCTGGCGCAGCATCCACAGCAGTTCCTGCAGGCGCTGCTGGGCACGGGCATAGGCACCGGCCTCGCGTGGATCGGCATAAACCACCAGAAACAGCTTGCCGGAAAGATTGTCCAGCACCACCAGCTGTTCGGAGAGCAGCAGCAGGATGTCCGGGGTATGGAGCGTATCGGCCTTTTGCGTGGCGGCAAGCTTCTTTTCCACGTAGCGCACCGTGTCGTAGCCAAAACAGCCGACCAGCCCGCCGAGAAAGCGCGGCAACTCCGGGCGCGAGGCCGCCCTGATGCGCGCATGGCAGGCCGATACGAAATCGAGCGGGTTGTCGTTCTGGGCCTGGCTCACCAGCGTGCCGCGCCGGTACTCGGCACAGGTGTGGCCGCGCACCTCGAAGCGGGTCTCCGCGGGCAAGCCGATGAAGGAGTAGCGGCCGAATCGCTCTCCGCCCTGCACCGATTCCAGCAAGTAAGAATAGGGCTTGTTGGCGAGCTTGAGATAAACCGACAGCGGGGTGTCGAGGTCGGCGAAGGTTTCGAGCACAACCGGGATGCGGTTGAAACCCTGCGCGGCAAGCTGCTTGAATTCCTGCTCAGTCATGACGAACTCCTGAAACTGCGAAAACGATGAAACGGAAACCGGCGACGCTCAGATGCAGCGCCAGAACGCAGACGGGCGCCACCAGCGCCAGCCGGCCCCGATTTCCAGCCTCAGGTTTTCGAGTTTCAAAAAGTTCATGACCGCGGAATTTCGATCAGTTTCATGGAGTCCAGAAGCGCCGGTACTATAGCATCGCAGTCCAGTTCGTGCACCCCGAGCGTGCCCCGGTAGCCGTAAGGCACACAGAATACCGGGCAGCCGGCCGCCCGTGCCGCGCGGGTGTCGTTGGGAGAATCGCCGATCATCAGCAGGCGCGGCGCGGGCACGCCAAAGACCTGCGCGCAATGTAGCAACGGCAAGGGATCAGGCTTCTTGCGCGGCAGGCTGTCCCCGCTCAACACCAGATCCAGATACGGCGCGAGCCCGATGTCACGCAGCAGCAGTTCGGTGAAACCCGCCGGCTTGTTGGTAATGCAGGCGAGTCTGAGCCCGCGGCGGCGCATTTCCTGCAGCCCTTCCACCACGCCGGGGAAGGGCCTTGAGGCGCGCGTCAGCACACTTGCGTAATGACTGCGGAACGCATTTCCAGCCCGACCAAACAGTGCAGCATCCGGCTCGCCGTCCGGATCGCCGCTTAGCAGGCGTTTGACCAGGCGATCCACCCCGTCCCCCACATACGCCCGCACCGCAGATTCGGCTACAACAGGGCGCCCGAGGTCTCCGAGCATCCGGTTGGCGGCTTCATGCAGGTCCGGGAGCGTATCGACCAGCGTGCCGTCCAGGTCGAATGCCACCGCCGCCACCGGGATCGGGAATTTGGGCATCAGATATGGCGGCAAATACAGAAAGCCGGAATGCTCACCACGAAGACACGAAGAAGACCGGATGCTTCAGCAGAGACCAATCGTCAGAGTACGTCGTAGCTGAAACCGGGGTTTCATTGAAAGCTTACCTGCAGGGAATTTCCATGGCCAAAGCGGCTACTTCGCAGTTCTTCGTGTCTTCGTGCCTTCGTGGTGAGACGTACAGTTCTCAGACTTTCTCAAGCTCGGCGCGCATTGCGGCGATGGTGGCCTTGTAGTCCCTGGTGCCGAAGATCGCCGAGCCGGCGACGAAAGTGTCCGCTCCGGCGCGGGCAATCTCGGCAATGTTGTCCACCTTAATCCCGCCGTCCACTTCGAGCCAGACGTCGCGCCCTGTTTTCTCAATGCGTTCGCGAACGGCGCGCAGCTTGGCGAGCGCCGCGGGAATGAATTTCTGCCCGCCGAATCCGGGATTGACCGACATGATCAGCACCAGATCCAGCTCGTCCAGTGTGAAATCGAGCCACGACAACGGCGTCGCCAGATTGAGTACCAGCCCGGGCTTGCAGCCGCATTCCCTGATCAGTCCGATGGTGCGGTCGACGTGCTCGGAGGCTTCCGGATGAAAGCTGATGATGTTGGCGCCCGCCTTGGCAAAATCGGGAACGATGCGGTCCACCGGCCTGACCATCAGGTGCACGTCGATGATCGCCTTGGTGAGCGGCCGGATCGCTTCGCAAACCAGGGGGCCGACGGTCAGGTTGGGCACGTAATGGTTGTCCATCACATCGAAGTGCACGATGTCGGCGCCGGCGGTGATCACGGACTGGACTTCTTCGCCGAGTCTGGCGAAGTTGGCGGACAGAATGCTTGGGGCGATTCGATACATGGGCGATTCGATCGGCGGCAGTGTCCACGGGCGAAGGAACGCGGCATTGTAGCAAACAGGGCCCGGCCATCTGCCGTTGGAAGACGTGACGTGGCCGACCTTGCCGCGTTTTCGAGTTTAATGTCCAATGCCGGGCATGGCCGAGCACAAAAAATACGAAATCACCGTCACAGCGCGGACTTCCTATGTCCCCGACCAGTCCGATGAAGCCGGCGGCCGCTATGTCTTTGCCTACACCATCACCATCGCGAACACCGGCACCGTCGCCGCCCAGCTCGTCAGCCGTCACTGGATCATCACCGACGCCGGTGGCAAGGTGCAGGAAGTGCGTGGCCTCGGCGTGGTCGGACAGCAGCCGCTGTTGCGGCCGCAGGAGAAGCACGAGTACACCAGCGGCACCGCGATCGCCACGCCGGTAGGGACCATGCGCGGCAGTTACCAGATGGTCGCGGAGGACGGCGTCGCTTTCGAAGCACCGATCCCGGAATTTACTCTAAGCGTGCCCCGCGTTCTGCATTAGTCCTTCAAGAAACCACCAGTCTCACCACGAAGGCACGAAGAGACGAAGGAAACCGAATGCCTAAGTGGAGACCAACCGTCAAACTGCGTCGTAGCTGAAACCGGGGTTTCATTGAATGCTTACCTGCACGGAATTTCCATAGCCAAAGCGGCTACTTCGCGAGAAGCGCGTGGACTAGTTTTTCTTGTCGCGGTCGCGCTTGCGCGGCAGCGTCCACCAGACAATGAACACGAACAGCCCCAGCGCCAGAACCCCTTCGAGAATCAGCCAGGACATAAGCAGTAATGGCGCAGGGCGCGCGGCGTTGCTTTGTTATACTCGCAACCGAAACAGTACATGCAGAAGATCACCCAATGCAGAGAAGACTATGGCAGGCACTCACCCTGTGTTTCCTGCTTGCCAGCGGTTGTGCGAGTCTAACCAGGACCATACCGCCAGCGCCACCGGCTCCGTTTGAACCGCTTCCCGAAACGCCGACGCCCGTCGTCTCCGCGCCTGAATCTGCACCGGCCCCCGCCCCCCAAGCGCCATCTAGTCCACAGGTCTTCCAGATGGCCGATTGGAGCGCGTTGCCCGAGTGGGGCAGCGACAAACTTGTCGAGGCATTGCCGGCGCTGGTGCTTTCCTGCGGCAGCCTGAAATCCCAGCCCGAATGGCAGTCGGCTTGTGCCGCGGCGGCGCAAATACCTGGCGAAGATCCGGCGGCTGTGCGGCAGTTCTTCGAGTCCAGCTTCGTTCCCCATGCCGTCCACAATGCCGATGGAAGCTCGGAGGGCCTGGTCACCGGATACTATGAGCCGCTGCTGCGCGGCAGCCGCACGCCGACCAGGCTGTATCGCTTTCCGGTGTATGGCGTTCCGAACGATCTGCTGGTCGTGGACCTCACGGAAACCCAACCGAATCTCAAAGGCCTGCGGCTGCGCGGCCGGCTGCATGGAAACAAGGTGGTGCCCTATTACACGCGCGCGGAAATCGAGCGCGGCGAAGCCGCGGTGCGTGGCCGCGAGATTCTCTGGGTGGACGACGCGGTTGAGCTTTTCTTCCTGCAAATCCAGGGGTCGGGCCGGGTAAAGTTGGCTAACGGAGAAATCGTGCGCATCGGCTTCGCCGAGCACAACGGGCACCCCTACAGGTCCATCGGGCGTGTACTGGTCGAACGGGGGGAATTGCCGCAGGACAAGGCGTCAATGCAGGGAATCAAGCAATGGGGAAAGCAGAACCCGGACTTGCTGCCGCTGCTGCTGCAGCAAAATCCCGCGTTCGTGTTTTTCCGCGAGATGCCCTCTTCGTCGCCCGGGCCGGTGGGCGCGCTGGGCGTCGCCCTCACCCCCGGCCGCAGCATCGCGGTCGATGCTTCTGTCGTGCCGCTGGGTGCCCCGGTTTTTCTTTCCAGTACCTGGCCGCTTTCAGCCCGGCCGCTGAACCGCCTGGTACTTGCACAGGACACCGGCAGCGCGATAAAGGGCGCGGTGCGGGCAGATTTTTTCTGGGGTTTCGGCGACGAGGCCGGGCAGATCGCCGGACGCATGCGGCAAAGCGGCCGGATGTGGGTGCTCTATCCACGCGGCTTCGAGCCTCGCCTGCCCTAGCCGGCAACGGGAATAAAGCCAAACTTCTCACCACGAAGGCACGAAGACACGAAGAAAACCCCGGAACCAATCAGTAGAGAAAATGGGGCCGGCGGAACTAAGGGGACACTACCTGCGAGCGTTGATTGCTTTGGTAGAACTTCGACTCTGCATTTCTTCGTGTCTTCGTGACTTCGTGGTGAGATTTGCGAGTCGTATTCATGGGTGATCGTCCCTATATCACTCCTCAACCGCGCTTGCGGCCGGGTCGTAGTCGAACTTCACGACGATACGGCTGCGCACCGCGCGGCCGTCCTTTTGCGCCGGAGAGTATGCGCCCGCCGCGACTGCCCGCCGCGCCGATTCTTCGAATACGTCCTGGGGAGACGCATCCACCACCGATACATCGGTGACCCGTCCGGATTCGTCGATCAATATCAGCAGCGTCACCGAGCCGCCGATTTCGCCGGCGAGCGCCGCTTGCGGATAGACGGGTTCGATGCGGATCAGTGGTTGCGGATAGACGTCGAGTTCCCTTGCGGCGTAATGAACAGGATCGGGAAGACTTGCGATTGCAGCTTCCGGCTCCGGGGCGAGATCCGCGGCCGAAAAAGCTTGCACGGCCGGTGCCAGCGTTTCGACCGGTTCCGGCAATGGGGGAACATGCGCCTGCCCGGGAGGGACGCGCTTGAATTGCGGTATCGCCGGCGCTGCCGATGTTGGCCGTTTCATTGCGGCGGGTTCGAACAACAGCCGGGCGTTGATGATGCTCAGCTGATCCACAGGGCTGCGGGTCGATTGCAGCGCCAGCCCGTAAATAAGGTACAGGTGCAGTGTCGCTGACAACAACACCGCAACAGACAGGCGCGCGAACGCCGCCTGGGACACGTCTGGGGGAACCTGCCTGATCCTGCGCATCGCCCGATCCCACTTTGGAAACGCCGACACTCCGATTCTAGAGCGTCAGCGGCAGCGCCGGGCAGATCTTACTTGTTCTGCGCCTTGGCCAGGATATCCTCGATCTGATCGGCTGGAATCGCCCCGGGAACGCGCTTGCCGTCCGCGAAGAATATCGTGGGCGTACCGGTGATCTGTTTGGCCCTGCCGAATTCCACGAGCTTGTCAACGGGGTTGTTGCAGGTGCCGGCCGCCTTGGGCGCCACGCCCTTGAGCATGTACTCGTCCCAGGCCTTGACGCGATCGCCGGAACACCAGATGGCACGAGACACCGCCGGCGCCTTCGGGTGCAATTGCTCGATCGGGTAGAGGAACACATAGATCGTGACGTCGGTCACCTTTTCCAGGTCGCGCTCGAGCCGCTTGCAGAACGGACAATCCGGATCGGAGAACACCGCAAATTTGCGGCTGCCGTCGCCCTTGACCTTCTTGATCGCCAAATCGAGGGGAAGCTGCTCAAAAGGAAAGGCAAGCTTCTTGAGCTTTAACTCGTCCAGATCCCTCTGCCGCGCCGCCGTCACATTGGTCATGCTATTGGTATCGATGATGCTGCCATCGATCAGGTATTTGAAGTCCTCATCGGTGTAGAACATCTGGCCGTCGACAACGACTTCAAATAATCCGAGATGGGGTGTTTTGGTTACGCTGTCGACGTTGGCCTTGGGAAACTTCTTGGCGATCTCAGAGCGAATGGAGGCCTCATCCGCGCAGGCGACGCCCGAAAGAAGCAGGACAAGAGTTGAAAAAACGGTCAGCGCACGAATGGTCATAAGGGGGTCGGCTTGGGGGAAGTCGGGATTATTCGTTTGGCACGTACTTAGACCGCTTTCCCGAGGGCTCGTTTCACCAAGAGTTGCTTGAGCGGCAGGAATTGATTGGTCAGATTCAGCCCCGCGTTGCGAAGCCACGAAACGCCCGGCAGGGAACTGCCGAACAGCTTGTGCAGCCCATCGGTGACGCACTCCATCGCCAGGATGTCTTCCTTGCGGCTGCGTTCATAACGCCGCAACAGCATCGTTGCCCCGCAGTCGTCCTCCAGCCCGCGGCCGCCGATAACCTCGGCAAGAGATTCCACATCGGCGATTCCGAGGTTCAACCCCTGCCCGGCAAGCGGGTGCACAGTGTGTGCGGCGTCCCCCAGCAGGGCAAGGCGCGGTGCGATCAGACGCGTGGCACGCAGGCGCCGCAATGCAAATGCGGCGGCGGCCCCCGTATTTCGCATCGCGCCAAGCCTGTGCGATGCCGCATCCCCGACCGCGTGCGCAAGTTCCTCGCCGTTCATTGCCAGAAGTTCCTGCGCATGCGCATCCGCGGTGGACCACACCATGGACACCTGGCTCCGAGGCAGGGGCAGCAGCGCGAGCACGCCATCTTTGCGGAACCACTGGTACGCCGCGTTGCGATGCGGCTTCTCGACATGGAAGTTGGCGACCACGCCCCTCTGGCCGTATTCGTGAACCTTGACCTCGATACCTGCCTGCGACCGCGTTCCCGACTCGGCACCGTCGGCCGCGATCACCAGCCGCGCTTGCAGCTCCGCGCCATTTGAGAGCTCCAGTACGGCTGCCGACTCCGTCCAGTGCGCGCGCAGGCATTCGACGCCGCTCAACAGCGCGAGATCTGCCTGCCCCTCGAGTGATGCGGCCAGCGCATGCCGTAGATTGGACTCTTCCACAATTGCCGCAAGCTCGAAGACGCCGCTGCGGTAGGCACTGAACTCGAGCTTCGAACTGCCGTCATCGCCGACTACCAGCATCTCCTGCACCGGCGCAACGCGCTCCGGCGCGAGCTTCGGCCATATGCCCCAGTCCTCAAGACAGCGCACGCTGCGTGGATTGAGCGCATAGACGCGCAAGTCGAATCCCGCAAGAGGCAATGGGCGCGCCGATCTGGGCTCGACCAGTGCGAGGCTCAACCCGCTGCGGCAAAGCGCACGTGCGATGCAGCCCCCAACCAATCCTCCGCCTACAATGGCGATGTCCACCTTCATGAGGGCAGTCTACTACGGGGCACGGGGCCACGCGCAGGGGGCGGCTTCCTTGACAATGCGGGGGGCCGTCAGTAACCTTTCGCTCCCTTTGCGCGGTCACAGCAGATTGAACGAAAGCTTTCCGGTGATATAGCTCAGTTGGTTAGAGCACAGCACTCATAATGCTGGGGTCGGTGGTTCAAGTCCACCTATCACCACCAGGACAATGTGGCACGGGACCGGGGGTTTGCGGCCATGCGAATCCGCAGTCTTGACGCCAGAACTGTCGTGCGCCAGGGCGCCCCGCCGCTGCGCCGGGCCGGCCCGCTTCCCACAATGTCCCGCAAACACGGTAAACTCTTAACTTCCTGATTTTCTTATGGTTGGACGCAACCGAGGTCTGGGGTTCGACATCGGACTGAGTATCGCGATGTCCTCGTCCGGGGTTCATTTTCCGTGACCTGTTGCGTCCGCCGAGCGACCATTGCCGCGATCAAGAATGCGTAATGTCTGTGCCGCCTGCGCGATTGTCATGCTGTCCCTGATCGCGGCGCCCTCCGCGGCGCTCGATCGTTTGTTCCCCCCCAACGCCAGTCGGGGTGAACTCAAGGCACACCAGTACCCGCTCTACAAGATCGGCAAGAGAACCTATCGCATGTCGCCAGGCGGTCGGATATTCAGCCAGCAGAACCTGATCATGATGCCGGCGTCGTTGCAGGGGCAGACCGGGCAGATCATGTATGCGGTCGACATCAACGGCCAGCTGTCGGCGATCTGGATACTGACCCCGGAGGAGGCCAAGAAGTACAAGTTGTCTAAGGTGGACGCCGAAGAAAAGAGAAAACTGGAGGAGGAAAAGAAGAAGCGCGAAGAAGAGGAAAAGAAGAAGAAAGAAGCGGCGGGAAGTAGTAGTTAGATCGGCAATGAAAAAGCTCTACATCCGAACCTTTGGCTGCCAGATGAACGAGTACGACTCGGACAGGATCGCCGACGTGCTCGCGGCCGCGGAGGGTTTCGAAATCACAGATGATCCAGAACAGGCGGACGTCATCCTGTTCAACACCTGCTCGGTGCGCGAGAAGGCCCAGGAAAAAGTGTTCCACGACCTCGGGCGCATCCGGCCTCTGAAGCTGGCCCGGCCCGAACTCCTCATCGGTGTAGGCGGTTGTGTGGCCAGCCAGGAGGGTGCGGCGATCGTTGCCCGCGCACCCTACGTTGATCTGGTGTTCGGCCCCCAGACCCTGCACCGTTTGCCGCAGATGCTCCGGGCGCGGCGCAGCAGCGGCGAGCCGCAGGTGGACATCTCCTTTCCGGAGATCGAAAAATTCGACGGCCTGCCGCCGGCGAGAGTCGAAGGAATCACGGCCTTCGTGTCTATCATGGAGGGCTGCAGCAAGTATTGCAGTTTCTGCGTGGTGCCCTATACCCGCGGCGAAGAAGTCTCGCGGCCGTTCGACGATGTGCTTACCGAAGTGGCCGGCCTGGCGGAGCAGGGCGTGAAGGAGATCACGCTGCTCGGGCAGAACGTCAATGCCTATCGCGGCGGCATGAGCGACGGCGAAACGGCTGACCTCGCCCTGTTGCTCGAATATCTTGCCGAAGTTCCGGGCATCGAGCGCCTGCGTTATACCACCTCGCATCCCAGGGACTTCAGCGAGCGCCTGATCGCGGCGCACGCCAGGATCCCGCAACTGGTGAGCCACGTGCACCTGCCGGTGCAGTCCGGCTCGGACCGGGTTCTTTCTGCGATGAAGCGCGGTTACACCTCACTGGAGTACAAATCCATCATCCGGCGCCTGCGCGCGGCACGGCCGGACGCAGCCGTCTCTTCTGATTTCATCGTCGGCTTCCCCGGCGAGACTGACGAAGATTTCGAGCAGACCCTGCAACTGGTCGAGGACATCTGTTTCGAATCGAGTTTCAGCTTCATGTACAGCCCGCGGCCGGGCACACCGGCAGCGAGCCTGCCGGATCAGGTGCCGCAGGCAGCCAAGCAGGCGCGACTTGCGAGCCTGCAGGCACGACTCGATGCGCAGGCGCTGGCGATCAGCAGGCGCATGGTCGGTACGATCCAGTGCATCCTGGTCGAGGGGCCCGCGAGGAGGAACCCGGAAGAACTGGCGGGGCGCACCAGCAGCAATATCATGGTCAATTTTCGCGGCCCGCAGCACCTCATCGGGCAGATGACCGATATACGCATTACCACGGCGATGTCGCATTCTCTGCGCGGCGAAATGCCGGTAAAAGAAACGGTTTGAAGCCCTTCGAACTTTCTTTCTCCCCCGTCGACAACGAACGCCTCGCCAACCTGTGCGGCGTACTCGATGAGAACCTGAAGCAGATCGAAACCGCGCTCGACGTGTCCATTGCGCGCCGCGGAGAAAACTTCAGCGTCTCCGGCAACACCGAGCAGACCCGGTTGGCCGCCGAGGCCCTGCAGCGTTTTTACGAGCAGGCGAACCGCAATCTGAGTCTCGAAGAAATCCAGCTCGGCCTGATCGAAGTCGCGGGCGGGACGAATGCGCCGGCGGCAGACGAAGCCCTGGTACTGCACACGCGGCGCCGGGACTTGCACGGGCGCACGCCGCGCCAGGTGCAATATATCCGCCAGATCAAGGAGTACGACATCACCTTCGGTATCGGCCCGGCCGGCACTGGCAAGACCTATCTTGCGGTCGCTTGCGCAGTGGATGCATTCGAACGCGATTCCGTGAAGCGAATCGTGCTGGTGCGCCCGGCTGTCGAAGCCGGCGAGCGCCTGGGCTTCCTGCCGGGAGACATGGCGCAGAAAGTCGATCCTTATCTGCGGCCGCTCTACGACGCGCTCTACGACCTGATGGGTTTCGAAAAAGTCGCCAAGCTGTTCGAACGCGGTTCGATCGAGATTGCGCCGCTAGCCTATATGCGCGGCCGCACGCTCAATCACTCCTTCATCATTCTCGACGAGGCGCAGAACACCACCCCCGAGCAGATGAAGATGTTCCTTACCCGCATGGGCTTCGGCAGCAAGGCGGTGGTCACCGGCGACGTCACTCAGATCGACCTGCCCAAGGGGCACAAGAGCGGACTGATCGAAGCGCAACTGATCCTCGCAGAAGTGCGCGGTATCGCTTTCACCCAGTTCCTCAGCGATGACGTGGTGCGCCACCCGCTGGTGCAGCGTATCGTCCACGCCTATGAACAGCACGGTTCCCGCAGGGAAGGCTGATTCGGCGATGGCCCACGCCGCCGGCCGGCCGGCCCGCTCCAAAAGTCGCTGCAAGCTCGCCTTGACAGTGCAGTACGCGCTGGAGAAAGACGGCTTGCCGACGCGCAGCCAGTTGCGCACCTGGGCGCAATCGGCGTTACTGCGCGATGCCGACGTCACGGTGCGCCTCGTGGATGCCGAAGAAGGCCGCGCGCTCAACCGCCAGTATCGCGGCACGGATGGCGCCACCAACGTGCTGACTTTCTCTATGACGGATCCGGTCCCTTGTCTGGTGATATCGCACTGTGCGTTCCGGTGGTCGAGCGCGAGGCCCGGGAACAGCACAAGAATCCGCAGGCGCATTACGCTCATCTGGTGGTGCACGGCATGCTGCACTTGCAGGGTTACGATCACCAGAAGGCCGCGGACGCACGGGTCATGGAAGCGCTCGAAGCGGAAATTGTCACCGGCCTGGGGTATGCTGACCCCTACAAAAGCAAGGATGAAGGATGAAGGCGGAAGGATGAAGAAAAACCGCTCGCGAGCGCGGGCATCAACACTTCATCCCTCATCCTTCATCCTTCATACTTGATCCTTATGGACGAACAACAGGAAAAACCCTCATTGCTGGAACGGCTGGGCGCGTTGCTGATGCGCGAGCCGGAGGACCGCGAGCAGCTGATCGAGCTTCTGCAGCGTTCCTATGAGCGCAACCTGCTGGATGCCGACGCACTTGCCATGATCGAAGGCGTTCTGCAGGTTTCCGAAATGCAGGCGCGCGACATCATGATCCCGCGCTCGCAAATGGACGTGATCGACATCGGCAACGCGCCCGAGAAATTCATTCCCTGGGTGATCGAGACCGGCCACTCGCGTTTTCCAGTGGTCGGCGACAACAAGGACGACGTCATCGGCATCCTGCTGGCCAAGGACCTGCTGCGCTACTACGCGGGCGAAGAGTTCAACGTGCGCGAAATGCTGCGGCCGGCGGTATTCATCCCCGAATCGAAGCGCCTGAATGTCCTGCTCAAGGATTTTCGCAGCAACCGCAATCACATCGCTATCGTGGTAGACGAGTACGGCGGCGTTGCCGGCCTGGTCACCATTGAAGACGTGCTGGAGCAAATCGTCGGCGAAATCGAAGACGAATTCGATTTCGACGAGACCGAAGCCAACATCGTCCTGGATCGCAACGGCCAGTTCCGCGTCAAGGCGCAGACCGAGATCGACGACTTCAACAGGACATTCGGCACCGACTTCAGCGACGAGGATTTCGACACCGTCGGCGGACTGGTGCTGGCCCACCTGGGCCGGCTGCCAAAGCGCGGCGAGCAGTTCCGCATCGGCGACCTGAACTTCAAGGTGGTGCGCGCCGACAGCCGCAGACTGCATTCGATTCTGGTAGAAAAGGTAAGGACGGAGAGTGCGGCCTGAGTCGTCCGACCTTCGCGATTCCAGCGCCGCTGCTGCTACAGTTCGCCTCTTCCTGCTCCCGTTCTTCCTGGGGGCGACTACGGTCGCGGGATTCGCGCCGTTCCATCTGTACCCGCTGCCGATCCTGGCGTTGAGCGGTTTGTTGCTGCTCTGGGAACGCAGCCGCAACGCCCGATTTGCCGCGGCGGCTGGCTTTTCCTTCGGCCTCGGCATGTTTCTCACCGGCGTGAGCTGGGTCTACGTAAGCCTGCACGATTACGGCGGGATGGGAATGCTGACCGCCGCGATCTTTACGTTTTTGTTCTGTGCGATCCCGGCCTGTTATCCGGCATTGATCGGGGCGATTCTCAAGCATCTCCCGGCATCGCGGGCGGTACGCCTGCTGCTCTTTTTCCCGTCGTTGTGGGCATTGTCGGAGTGGGTGCGCGGCTGGCTGTTTACGGGTTTCCCCTGGCTCGCCCTCGGTTACTCGCAGGCACCTGGCAGCCCTTTGGCCGGCTTCGCGCCGGTGCTCGGGGTGTTCGGCGTTTCACTGGCTGCGGCGCTCGTTGCGGCAGGACTGGCCTCGCTCATCGCGCGCATTGCCGAACAACGCTCGCGGGTCCCTCAACAACATATGGCGGCGCAGTTTCGCGAACCTGGAGCATGGATCATTTTCGCCCTGGTGATCGCCGGCACCGCATCGAGCGCCCGGGAATGGACGCAACCCCTGCCCGGCGAGCCGACCAGCGTCGCGCTTCTGCAAGGGAATATCCCGCAAGAGATGAAGTGGCGGCCCGAGCGCGCGCGCGCCACACTCGAGACTTATCTGCGGCTGGCGCAGGCGGCCGAAGCCCGATTGATCCTGCTGCCCGAGACGGCGCTACCGATGTTCAACGTGAACGTCCCAGGGGAATATCTCAAGATGCTCGCCGCCCAGGGCCGGCGCAACGGTGGTGACCTGTTGGTGGGCGTGCCCGAGCTCGAGGCCCCGGGCCGCTACTACAACAGCGTGATGAGCTTCGGCTCGGCACCGACGCAGGTCTATCGCAAGCATCATCTAGTGCCCTTCGGCGATTATTTTCCGCTTCGGAGCGTGCTGGGCTGGATCATGAACTTGCTGCACGTCCCGATGTCGGATTTTTCCCGGGGCGAGCCGGTGCAGCGGCCCATGCAGGTCGCCGGTCAGAGGATTGCCGTGAATATCTGCTACGAAGACGTTTTTGGCGAGGAGATCATCCGCCAGTTGCCGGAGGCAACCGTGCTGGCCAATTTCACCAACGACGCCTGGTGGGGCAAATCAGTCGCCTCGAAGCAGCATCTGCAAATTTCCCAGATGCGCGCCATTGAAGCCGGCCGGCCCATGTTGCGTGCCACCAATACCGGGGTCACCGCGATCATCGACCCGAAGGGGCGCATCGTGGCGTCCGCTCCTGAATTCACGACCACGACGGTAACCGGCGAGATTCATGGCTACCGGGGCGCAACTCCGTACGTGCGTCTGGGCAACTTGGCGTTCCTGGCGGCTGCCGCACTGATGATCGCGTTGCCGCTGGCGGCGCAGCGCTTCTCGCAGCGCAGAGTTTGATCCATATCACCCCCGCAGCGGCTTCGAAGAGCTAAATAGCAGCCATCGCCTGGAACCACGGAGCCAATCATGCATACGCAAATTTCCTTTACGGCACGCCTGCTCACGGTAATCGCCCTGGTCGCTGCGTCGCTGGCCGCATACGCGGCCGACAAACCGCTCATCGTCGATACCGGTTTCGTCGAGCAGGCCGCAGCGCGCGGCGCGCTGATATGGGACGTGCGCAGCCAGGAGGATTACCGGCGCGGACATATCCCTGGCGCCGTCAATATCGACGAAATCGCGCAGGTGCTGCGCGAGCCCAGCACCGAGGACTACATCACGGTGGCAAGGATCGAACAGATCCTCGGCGAAGGCGGCATCGATCCGGCCCGCGAGATCGTGCTCTACGGCGCCAAGGCGCACACTTCGCCCTACTTCGGCTACATCACGGTGCGTTATCTCGGCGGGAGCGATGCCCGCGTCTATCACGGCGGCATGGACGACTGGAAGGCGGCGGGCAAGCCGATCGCTACGGATCCGGTGAAGCTGCCGCCGGTCAGTTTCAGGGCACAAGTGAATCCCGATGTCATCCTGTCGACACAGGAGGTCATTTCCAGGCTGGGGGCGCCCGGAATACAGATCGTCGATGCGCGCACCGAGAAGGAATTCAGTGGCGAAGATATCCGGGCGTTGCGCGGCGGCCACATTCCGGGCGCGGTGAACATTCCCTTCGAGAGCAACTGGGTGGACCCGGACACCCCTCGCAAGCTGCAGCGCCGGCAGGTTGCGGGCAAGGACGGAATGAGCCTGAAACCCCTGGAAGACCTGCGCGCGCTTTACTCCAGGCTAGACCCGCAAAAAGAAACCATCGTTTATTGCCAGAGCGGCGTGCGCTCCGCAGAAACAGCGACCGTGCTGCAAAGCCTGGGGTTCCGCAACGTCAAGGTGTACGACTCCTCGTGGCTGGGCTACGGCAACACCTTCGACGCGCCGGCGGAGAACGTTACCTATTTCAATGTCGGCCGCGTCAACGGCCTCCTCATGCAGATGCAACAGCGCATAGACGTTCTCGAGGGACAGGTCGAGGAACTCAAAGCCGCAAAAGAGAAGAAATAAATCCTTTAACCGCACGTATTCTTTTCAACACCCCCGTGAGGGGTACGCGAAGGGACCGCTTCGCCTTCGCGTTCAATCGTTTTTTTCGCGTCTTGCGCCTGTATGCACCTGGAATTGAGTACAATTCGTGCATTTTCCAGGTTCGCTTAATCTCTGATTTACTGAAGAATTCATCGATGTTGACGTTCCAGGACGTGATCTTGACGCTGTCCCGCTATTGGGGCGATCGCGGCTGCGCGATCCTGCAACCCTACGACATGGAAGTCGGTGCGGGCACTTCGCACACGGCAACGTTTCTGCGCGCGATCGGGCCCGAGCCGTGGCGTGCAGCCTATGTACAGCCCACGCGCCGGCCGAAGGACGGTCGTTACGGCGAGAATCCGAACCGGTTGCAGCACTACTACCAGTTCCAGGTGGTCCTGAAGCCCTCGCCGGCCGACATCATCGATGTCTATCTCGGTTCGCTCGAAGCGCTCGGCATCGATCCAAAGGCGCACGACATACGCCTGGTCGAGGACGATTGGGAAAATCCCACGCTCGGAGCCTGGGGCCTGGGCTGGGAAGTCTGGCTGAATGGCATGGAAGTCACTCAATTCACCTACTTCCAGCAGGTAGGCGGGCTCGATTGCAGGCCGATCACCGGCGAGATGACTTACGGCATCGAGCGCCTCGCAATGTATCTGCAAGGTGTGGGGGACGTGTTCGATCTGGTCTGGACGCCGGGACTGACCTATGGCGACGTCTATCGTCAGAACGAAGTCGAACAGTCGCGGTACAACTTCGAACAATCCAACCCGGAAATGCTGTTCGCGCACTTTGCCGACTACGAATCCGAAGCGAAGCGCCTGATGAGCGCACAGCTCGCCTTGCCCGCCTACGAAATGGTGCTCAAGGCGGCGCACACCTTCAACCTGCTGGATGCGCGCGGCGCGATCTCGGTCACCGAGCGCGCGGCTTACATCCACCGCATCCGCAATCTCGCGCGCAGCGTGTCGCAGGCTTACTTCGACTCCCGGCTGCGCAAGGATTTCCCGATGTGCAAGCCCGGCCAGTTGCAGCAGCTTGGCCTCGACCTTCAGGCCATGAAGGCTGCATTGCAGGAGAAAGCTCCCGCATGAGTTCGAATCTGCTGGTCGAACTCGTCACCGAGGAACTGCCGCCGAAAGCGCTTAAGCGGCTGGGCGATGCCTTTGCCGGTGCGGTATTCGACGGACTGAAGGGCGGCGGGGTTCTGGACGCGACTTCCAGGTTCAAAGCGTTCGCCACGCCCCGGCGCCTGGCAATATACATCTGGGCGGTGCTGGCCAAGGCCAGCGACCGTACGGTCGAGCAAAAGCTCATGCCGGTCGCCGTCGCCCGCAAACCGGATGGGGGCTGGAGCGACGCCTTGCGCAGAAAACTGGCAGGTTCGGGACGCGAGCGGCTGGCCGATGTTCCGGCCAATTCCAAAGTCGGCGGCGAGTCGCTGGTAATCAAACCGGATGGCAAAGTCGAAACCGTTTTCCTGCGCAGCATCGCACTGGGTCAGCCAATCGAACGCGTGCTATCCGATGCGCTCGGGCAGGCCATTGCCAAGCTGCCCATTCCGAAAGTAATGAGCTACCAGCTCGCCGACGGCGCCACGACCGTAAAATTCGTCCGCCCCGCCCACGCGCTGGTCGCGCTGCACGGCGACAAGGTGCTTGAGGTTTCCGCGCTTGGCCTGGCGGCTGGCCGCATCACTCATGGCCATCGCTTCCAGGGCGTGAAGAACATTTCTCTGGTCCGTGCCGACGAGTACGAATCCCGGCTCGAACAGGAAGGCCGTGTCATCGCCGATTTCGACAAACGCCGCGCCGACATCGGCCGCCAGCTCGCAGAGAACGCTGCAGCGCTCAAGGCTTCGCTGGGGCCCGATGAGGACGTTGCGCCATTGCTCGACGAGGTCACTGGACTGGTGGAGTGGCCGACCGTGTACGTCGGGGAATTCGAGGCCGACTATCTGGGCGTGCCGCAGGAATGCCTGATCCTGACCATGCGCCAGAACCAGAAGTATTTCCCGCTGTTCGACGCGGCCGGCAAGCTCATCAACAAGTTCCTGATCGTTTCGAACATGCGCCTCACCGACCCGAAGAACATCGTCACGGGCAATCAGCGTGTGATCCGGCCGCGGCTGGCCGACGCGCGCTTCTTCTTCGAGACCGACAAGAAGACCAAGCTCGTCGACCGCGTGCCCCGGCTCGCCTCCATCGTTTACCACCACAAGCTCGGCAGCCAGCTCGATCGCGCCGAGCGCGTTCGTGCGCTTGCCAGAGCAATTGCGCAGTTGATCGGCGCCGATCCGTCGCTTGCCGACCGCGCCGCACTGCTCGCCAAGGCCGATCTGGTCACCAGCATGGTCGGCGAGTTCCCTGAGCTTCAAGGCATCATGGGCCGCTACTATGCACTGGCAGACGGAGAGAATCCGCAGGTGGCGGCTGCCATCGGCGAGCAATATCGAACTCGATTCGACGAAAATGCTGATCCCGAGAATCTCGTTAGCATGAGCCTGTTTATCGCGGATCGTGTGGAAACGCTAGTCGGCATTTGGGGCATAGGGCTGTTGCCTACGGGCGAGAAAGACCCGTTCGGGCTAAGACGGGCTGCATTGGGCCTTATTGGCGGTTTTGAGCTATTGGGCGCTAGGGCTCGTTTGTTAAAGCAGCCATTTAACTTGCGCCTCGATGATTTGTTGCAACAAGCGTTTCGACTATTCAAATCGGGTGTCATAAGTCCAGGCGCGACATCTGCGATCATTGATTTTGTGTACGAACGCTATCGCAACCATCTGGCGACAGTCTTTGATCGCAATGTGATTGATGCGGTTATCGCTGTGCGACCGCCACTAGATGAAGTCGTTCCACGAATCAGAGCTGTTGCAGAGTTTGGTTCGCTCCCGGAAGCGGCTTCCCTCGCTGCTGCAAACAAGCGCGTCTTAAACATCATTAAGAAGAACGAATCAATCGGCTACAAATTTCTGCCGCCCAATCGCGGGAAGATGACCGAGCCCGCCGAACAAGAGTTGATGGATGCCGTTGATCGCATCAGCCCTATAGCAGCCAAAAGATTCGAGGATGGCGACTATTCCGGCAATCTGATGCTTCTCGCGAGCATCAAAACCAATGTTGATCGGTTTTTCGATGAAGTTATGGTCATGGTTGATGATGAGGAGATCCGTAACAATCGAGCTGCGCTGTTGCAACAGCTTGGGTTACTTATGAACAGGGTTGCCGACATTTCCAAGCTGGCCGCATGATCGACAAGCTTGAGCCCGGGTCCCCTCGTCCCGCGCCCCTCGTCCCGCGCTCCTCAGTCCCATGAAACTCGTCATTCTGGATCGCGACGGCGTCATCAACCAGGACAGCGAACAGTTCATCAAGACCCCCGACGAATGGAAGCCGATCCCGGGGAGCCTTGAGGCCATCGCGCGGCTGAACCATGCCGGCTATCGCGTGGTCGTGGCGTCCAACCAGTCCGGCATCGGCCGCGGCCTGTTCGACATGGGGGCGTTGAATGCGATCAACGACAAGATGTACCGTGCGCTGGCCCAGGTCGGCGGGCGCATCGACGCGTTGTTCTACTGCCCGCACGCGGCGGAAGCCGATTGCGACTGCCGCAAGCCGAAACCGGGGATGTTTCTCGACATCGCCCAGCGGTTCAACGTGGACCTGGCCGGCGTGCCGAGCGTGGGTGACTCGCTGCGTGATCTGCAGGCCGCGGCAGCCGCTGGCGCCCAGCCGATTCTGGTCCTCACCGGCAAAGGGGCCAAGACCAAGAGTGCGGGGGGGCTGCCGGAAAACACGATACTGTTCGCCAACCTTGGCGAAGCGGTGCGGCATATCGTTTCATGAATATTGTTGCGGCCTTCCTGCGTTCGGCCGTCTACGAGATTGTGCGGATCGCACTCACGGTAGTCTTCGCCGTCATTTCGCTTCTCACCTTTGCGTTTGAACCGCTGACCCGCTATCGCATCATCACCACCTGGTCGCGCCTGGTGATCGCGCTGGCACGATTCGTCTGCGGCGTTGAATACCGCGTGATCGGCCGCGAGAACCTGCCCGCAGAACCAAGCATCGTGCTGTCGAAACACCAGTCGGCCTGGGAAACGCTGGCTTACCAGAAAATTCTTCCGCCGCAGGTCTGGGTGCTGAAGAGAGAGTTGCTGAGTGTTCCATTCTTCGGCTGGGGATTGGCGATGATGAGCCCGATCGCCATCGACCGCGGCTCGGCGACACGTTCCCTGAAGCAGACTTTCGAGCAGGGCAAGGACCGCCTCGCCAAAGGCTGGTGGATCGTGATATTCCCGGAAGGCACCCGCATCGCCCCGGGCCGCCGCGGACGGTATCATCTGGGCGGTGCCTGGCTGGCGTGCCAGACCGGCGCGCCGGTGGTGCCGATCGCGCATAACGCCGGGACCTTGTGGCGCAAGAACGCCTTCGTCAAGCACCCGGGTACCATCACTGTAAGTATCGGCCCGGCCATTCGCCCGCAGGGGATGACCGCTGATGCGCTCAACCGGAAAGTCGAAGACTGGATAGAAACCGAAGTCGCCCGCCTCGGGAACGCACGCTAGATCTGTTCCCGGTCGCAGCGGTCTCCGAGCCGAAAATCATCCGGCTGGGAGACCGCGACATCGCCTACCTTCTCAAGCGCAGCCAGCAACGGCGCAGCATCGTGCTGACCGTGGATGAGCGCGGGCTGATCGTGAGCGCCCCCTGGCGCAGCACGGAGCGCCGCATCACCGGCATCATTCGCGACGCCGAAGACTGGGTGCTCAGTAAACTTGCCGTCTGGAGCGCCTATCCCTCCCGCAAGCAGTCGTGGGCCGATGGCGACACCATCAAGTATCTGGGCCGCGAATTGCTGCTCAATGTCAGGAAAGACAGCGCCGCAGCGCTGGCAACCCTGAGCGAAGCGAACTGCCTTCAGGTCGCGCTTCCCGAACCCCGCGATGCCGTTGCGGTAAGAGCCGCGGTGTTGAAATGGTATCGCCGCCATGCGACGTCGAATTTCACCGAACGCATCGGCGTATACGCGCGCCTGTACGGCCTGGTTGCACCAAGGCTGCTTCTTTCCGGAGCTCAGACTCGCTGGGGGAGTTGCAACGTCAAACGCGAAGTCAGACTCAACTGGCGGCTGATCCAGGCGCCGCAGCCGACGATCGACTACGTCGTCGCCCACGAACTTGCCCATCTTGTTGAGATGAATCACTCGCGACGCTTCTGGAACCTTGTGGCTGCCGTGTGTCCGCATCACAGGCAAGCGCGCGCCGAGCTCGACCACATGGGACGCTTCTACATGGATATTTGATCTTTGAAGATCATCAATCTCACCACGAAGGCACGAAGCCAACGAACCGAACTTCTCACCACGAAGGCACGAAGACACGAAGAAGGGCAGGACAATGTTGTTTGAGCGCTGGAATGCGCAGATTTGCCAGGTCCCTCGATACTGATTGCACAACAACCATCCATTTGGGCTGTCCCTCCCGCCGGACATTTGACGACTGCGTGGGCCGTACCTCCAGCTCAATTTCACCAACTGTACTTCAGGTTTTCTTCGTGTCTTCGTGCCTTCGTGGTGCGCGTTCAGATTTGCTTTTGCCAGCATTCGTGGTGAGACGTTGACTTTGTCGTCTTACGGAAAACCGGTGACAGCAAGACGCTGTGCTAAACTCGACCGCAATCTGGAAAGTCTTCCATGCGCCGCCTCTGCATCCTGGTACTGCTCGCGTTCCTGATCTCCGCCTGCGGTCAGAAGGGTCCGCTCTATATGCCGAAGGAAGAGCAGAAGCCCAGAAAAACCGAAGAAGGAACCATCGAGAAGTGAGTTTTTTTTCGCAGCGCAACGGCGCGCTACACGCTGAAGACGTGCCGCTTTCGCGCATTGCCGAGGAATTCGGCACGCCGTGCTACGTTTACTCGCGCGCGGCATTGACGGACGCCTTCCAGCGTTACGATCGCGCCTTCGGCGCACGCCCGCACCTGGTCTGCTATGCGGTCAAGGCCAATTCCAATCTGGCGATCCTCGATCTTTTCGCCCGTCTGGGCAGCGGCTTCGACATCGTCTCCGGCGGCGAACTGGCGCGGGTCATCGCCGCCGGCGGAGACACAGCCCGGACGGTGTTCTCCGGCGTGGGCAAGACCGAGCGGGAGATGCGCGACGCGCTGGCTGCCGGCATCCTTTGCTTCAACGTGGAGTCCGAATCCGAGCTGCTGCGCCTCGAACAGATCGCGGGCGAAATGGGCCGGCGCGCGCCGGTGAGCCTGCGGGTGAATCCGGATGTCGACGCCAGGACACACCCGTACATCTCCACCAGCCTGAACAGCAAGTTCGGAGTCGCGTTCGAGGACGCGATGCGCCTGTATCGTCTCGCGCATTCGTCCAGAAACCTCAAAGTTGTCGGCATTGACTGCCACATCGGCTCGCATCTGGTCGAGGTCGAACCGGTCGCTGATGCCGTGCGCAAGGTGCTGCACCTCGCTGATCGCCTCGCATCCGAAGGCATCAGGATGGAACATTTCGACCTGGGCGGAGGTCTCGGAATCCGCTACGCAGATGAGGTCCCGCCCACGCCGGACGCCTGGGTGAAGGCATTGCTGGATGCGGTCGGGGACCGGCCGCAATCGGTGTTTGTCGAACCGGGCCGTTCACTGGTTGGCAATGCGGGCCTGTTGCTGAGCCGCGTCGAATACCTGAAGCATGGCGAGGCCAGGAATTTCGCAGTGGTGGACGCCGCGATGAACGACCTGATTCGTCCGGCGCTTTACGGCGCCTGGCACGAAGTGCGTGAAGTCACGCACTCCGGTGCCGCTGCCGCGGTCTACGACGTAGTGGGTCCCGTATGCGAAAGCGGCGACTTCCTCGCCAGGGAGCGCAAGCTCGCGATCGGCGAGGGCGGCCTGCTGGCGATTATGTCCGCGGGCGCCTACGGCATGAGCATGAGTTCGAACTACAACGCCCGCCCGCGCGCCGCCGAAGTGATGGTCGACGGCGGTCTCGTTCACCTGATACGCGAACGCGAGCAGGTCGAAGACCTGTTCGCAGGAGAACGGTTGCTGCCGTGAACCGTGGGTGCAGAGCGTGGAACTAACGCGGCGCAGCAGGTTCTATTACTTGTACCCTGGCAAACCCGTCTGCCGCAGATGGTAAACTTTGCGCCGCGACGCAACCGCGGTAGCCAACGACAACATGATTGTTTTCAATCTTTCCTGCGAAAAAGCCCACCGGTTTGAGGGGTGGTTCGGCTCGGCCGACGATTTCGCCTTGCAGGTGAAAGGTGGAAGCATTGCCTGTCCGCTGTGCGGTTCGCTGGACATTGCCAGGCAACCATCGGCGCCCTACGTCAGCACCCGCGGCAGCGAACCCTCGCCGGAGCCGCAGCCGGTCATGGTCGCCAATGCCGCCCAGTTGCTGCACAAAAAGTTCGTCGAATACGTGCTCCAGAACACCGAGGATGTTGGAAAGCGGTTTCCGGATGAGGCACGGCGGATTTTCTACAAGGAAACTCGCGAGCGCGCAATTCGCGGCACGGCGTCGATGAACGAAGTGACCGAATTGAAAGAAGAGGGAATCGACGTTCTCGCTGTTTCCGGCATTCCGGTTCCTCCCGAGAAACTGCACTGACTCACCTCACCCCCCGCCCTCTCCACTACGTGGAGAGGGTGCTGACAGCCAAACGGGCGATCTTATGGTCGCCCGTTTTATTTCGCTGTCCGTTAATGAAGCGGAAACGCGGCGAATGGATTAGATTTGAGTCCTTTTCTTATTCGGCGGCAGGCAGCGGCAATGGAGCAGCAACTTAGCCTCGTTTACGAGGACGGCATGGAAAGTTTTTTTGGGTTCCCTCTCCCCTCGCGGGACTCAGTTCAGTACCCCCTTGAGGGGTGGAGGGCTAGGGAGAGGGGAAGAGGGGGGTGAGGTGGTCATTCATCGTCCTCGCCGGCGCGGTCGCCGTGGTTTCGACCGCCTCGATCCTGATCCGGCTGGCGCAAGCAGAGGGCGCATCTTCGCTCACCATTGCCGCGGTGAGGCTGGGGCTGGCCGCCGCGATCCTGGCGCCCTTCGCCTGGCTGAAAGCTGGGCGGGAAATCGTGCTACTGGGCCGGCGCGAACTGGGCCTGTGCCTGCTGTCCGGACTGTTTCTGGCCATGCATTTCTGGACGTGGATTTCCTCGCTGGAGTACACGTCGGTGGCAAGCAGCGCGGCGCTGGTCACCACCAATCCGCTCTGGGTCGGACTGGCCTCCGCAGTGTTGCTGCGCGAACGTCCCGTGCCTGCTGCACTCGCGGGTATCGCGCTCACCGTCGCCGGAAGCGTGCTGATCTTTGCCGCCGATTCCGGCGGAAGTGAAGGAGCGGCGACCAATCCTCTTCTGGGCAACGCGCTGGCGCTGATCGGAGCGATCTCCGCGTCGGGCTATCTGCTGGTGGGACGGGCGCTGCGCACGCGCATATCGCTTACCGCCTATGTCTGGCTGGCCTATACGGTGGCGGCGATGCTGCTCGGCGCCGCGTTGGCGGCAGGCGGCACTTCGTTGTCGGCATTGCCGGCGCCGGCATGGGGATTGATGCTATTGCTTGCGATCGGCCCCCAGCTCGTCGGACACACCGCCTTCAACTGGGCCGTGAGACGGCTCACGGCCACCTTCGTCGCGATCGCGATCCTGGGCGAACCGGTCGGCGCCGCCCTTCTCGCCTGGTTCTTTTTCGAAGAAGGATTCACCGCGCTGCAATTGGCCGGTTTCGTGCTCTTGCTTGCGGGCATTTTTGTTGCCGCGCGCGGGGAGAAATCCCGGGAGACCCAGAGATGATGAGAAGGCCCGGGTCTATGGAGAACTTTGTCTTTGGTAGCGAAGATGTGGCCTGACGGTTAGACTTACCCGCCGCGCTGTAGTGCGGGAATGCGGGAATCCAATGACAATTTCATTTTGGCGGTTGGGTCAAGCCATGGGATGGACTTTTCCCGCCTGCGACAACCGATTGGGATCGAGTGGGAAATCGAAGTAACGAAGGCTTGAGAACTCTGTTTGACCGGGCGTCCAAGTTACACAGGGCAGGCGCGCTGGATGAGGCCGAGCGTCTATACCGAAAGCTGCTTCGTTCCGCCGGCGATCAGTTCCATGTCCTTCGACTTTTGGGCCATCTCGAAATCCAGCGAGGGCGGGGTGAGGAGGCCTGCAAACTTTTCGGGCGCGCTTTGCGCATGGAACCGGAATCGGTGGAGGTGCTGATCAATCGCGGCAACGCTCTGATGGAGCTCGGCCGGCCGGCCAAGGCTATTGAAGACTACGATCACGCCTTGGCATTATCGCCCGCAAACGAACGTCTGATGACCAATCGCGGAGCCGCCCTCGCTGCGTTGCACCGCTTCGATGAAGCGCTCGACGCACTTACTCGTGCAATCGCCTTGACTCCCGGCGCAGCGCAGCCGCACTTCAATCGCGGAAATGTTCTTCTCGATCTTGGCCGGTTCGATGAGGCACTGCAGGATTTCGATCGCGCCATCGAGAGGGCGCCCGACTATCTTGATGCCCATCACAATCGCGGTATTGCGTTACGCGCGCAAGGTCGCGCCGCGGAGGCGCTTGCCGCTTTCGACCAGGTGCTCGCTCTGCGCTCTGATCACATCGCGGCGTTGGACAGCCGACGCACCCTTTTGCAGGAACTGGGTCGGTACGAAGAAGCGGTGGCTGCATTAAGAGCCCTTCTGGAAGTGTCGCCCGAGCACCCTTTCGCCCGTGGTGCGCTTCTCGACTCGCGGCTGCACTGCTGCGACTGGTCCGGGTTCGATGAGCAACTGACCCGGATCGAAAAGGACCTGCATCAAGGCAAACCTGTCATTTTACCGTTCACGCTGCTCGCGATTTCAGACGACCCATCGCAGCAATTGCTGGGCGCAAAGATCCTTGCGCGTTACAAGATGAGGCAACAGACGGCGTGGACGCGGGACTTCCCGTTGAGTCGCGGACGGCTGCGGATTGCCTATATCTCCGCCGACTTTAGGGAACACCCGGTTGCCAGGCTGCTAGCCGATGTGCTCGAAGCTCACGACCGGGGAGGCTTTGAGACAATCGGAGTCTCTCTCGGATCCGACGACGGAGGACCTCTCCGTCGCAGGCTGACTGCCGAGTTCGATGAGTTCTTGGATATGCAAAACTCGCCTGATGAACGGATCGTCGCCGCGCTTCGAGACCGTCGGGTAGACATCGCGGTAGATCTGATGGGATTTACTGCGGGTCACCGAATAGGTATCTTCGCGCAACGCGTTGCACCTATTCAGGTGAACTACCTTGGATTCGCCGGGACGGTCGGAAGTGGGTGCCACGACTATATCTTGGCGGATCGTTACTTGGTGCCTGACCCGGCGAAAGCGTTCTTCACTGAGCACGTTGCTTACTTGCCAGGCTGCTATTTGGCCATTTCCCGTCGTGCTATCGCCCAGAACAAGCCTACCCGTGAGCAAGCCGGGCTGCCGCCGGCCGGCGTGGTGTTCTGCGCCTTCAACAATAGATTCAAGATCGTACCGTCGGTGTTCGACGTTTGGATGCGCATCCTTCTTCGCGTTCCAAACAGCGTACTTTGGTTGCAGCAGGGCAGCACAGTCTCGCGGGCGAACCTATCAATGGAAGCGGTTCGCCGCGGCGTCGATCCTGGCAGGATCATCTTTGCCCCGCGTCTCGCGGATCACGCCGACCATATGGCGCGCCTGACCCTCGCCGATCTCTTTCTTGACAACTATCCGTTCAACGCTCATGCCACGGCGAGTGATGCGTTGTTGGCAGGAGTACCCTTGATTACCCGTTCAGGTCAGACATTTGCGAGTCGTGTGGCTGGCAGTCTGTTGCACGCGGCCGGGTGTTCCGAGTTAGTGGTCGAGACACTCGACGACTACGAACGAATGGCGGTTGAACTGGCGCTCGACGAGGGGCGGTTGGGTACGTTGAAGGATAAAGTGCGTGCGAACGTAGCAGCTCCCGGTATGTTTGATCCCGTCCTGTACTGCCGTGGACTTGAAGCCGCCTACATCGAAATGTACCAGCGCTGCGGACCGGGCCGCACAGCCCCATAATCCCGACGGCGCGCAATAATCCCACTTTCCCAGCAAGCCAATTCCTATTGGCCTATATACCCAAATTTTTTGAGTGTGTCCTCGTTTATCTGCTCAAATCGCCTCAAGAGATCATCGGAAAGTTCAGATTTCCAATTTGTTTTGGTCTTTACCCATCGCCCACCTGCTCCAGCAATAGTATCTCTGTCAGGGATGCTCTCACTTATTATTTCATGCTTCAAAAAGATGCTTATGTGATTCAAGACTGCGGGCAGATTGCTTTCCATATCTTCGTACTTCAGCAACAAAGTATTTGGGCGATCCAACGGATGCCATGATCGTACATTGTTTGCCCACGTGCCAAACCGGTGTTGCCCCTCAATAACGGCCTCTAACGGTAGGCTCTTATTGTAAAACTTCCACAAACTAACACATGCAGCAATACCGTCTCGAATTACATATATCGCAGGGTTGTCATCTCTAGCATGTTCGTGAGTTTTTACCAGCGGGATGGAGTTTCGCGGGAATCTCAATTGATTATTTGGTTCATGTTCGATATGACCGATATATTCTTCTAGCTTCTTGTTCCCGCCTAGATCATTAGGGTAAATACTTGCTGAACGAAGCCCAAAGCACTGCCACAGAATTGTTCGAAGCAACGTATTACCACTGCGGGGGTACGATGCAAGCCAAACCAAATTTGTGTTCTTCATTGCATTTCGTATTCGTAGCCTGATAACGGTGTTGAATTATTCATTTCTGGCGAGCCACGATGTCCATAATTGGCTCGGGTATGGGGGTACGGGGTCTCCCAGTCTTCCTTGACCCCAGTCTCCTCCTACCGATGAACCGATGGATGTCGGTTAGCGGGGCGCTACCTGCTCACGCGCTTTGCGCGCGGCCTCCTGGGCGTCCAGCGCCAGCTTGTAGGCCACGTAGTACTTGTAGATGTTGCGCACGTAGGTCGTGGTCTCCACGCCAATGCGCTGCGCCACGATGATCTCGACGCTGTCAAACCACTTGTCCGGGTCGAGGCCGCGCTTGGCAGCGTCGGCGCGCATGCGCGCGATGTTTCCCGGTCCGGCATTGTAGCTGGCGAAGGCGAACAGCGTCCGGTCCTGTTCGCTGAACTTCGCGTCCTTAAAGTAGCGCGTCATCAGTCGGTTCATATACTTCGCCCCGCCGTGGATATTGGGCTCGAGCTGGTGGATATCGCCCACGCTCAGCTCGTTGCCCGTGTCCGGCATGATCTGCATCACGCCGATCGCGCCGGCGTGGCTGCGTGCGTCCTGGCGCAGTTTCGATTCCTGGAACCCCTGCGCCGCGAGCATCAACGGGTCGAACCCGTATTGCGCGCCGTACTTCTCGAAGAGCCGGATAGTCGACTGAAAGCGCTTCCACTCCGCGCTCGCGGTATTGTTGCCGACACGCTTGACGCGCTTTTCGTGCTGCGTGAGCCGCGATTCGATGACGCCCTGCTTCTTGACCACGCGGCGGTAGAAGTCCGTCACCACGCCGGACAGCTTGGGGCTCTCCTTGCGCACCGCCCAGCCCGTATGGCCTTCGGCGCGCAGGACGAGATCCTCGCGCACCTTGACCTTGGGCAGGATCTGCGCCCACAAGAGCGCCTTCCAGTCGTCCACCACGGCGAGCCCGAGCAGGCCGGCAGCGAGCATCTCAAGCACGTCCTCGTCCTCGAGGGCATCGGGCAGCTCGACAACCTTCACCGGCGCCTTGCGCTCCGTCTTCAGCCGCAGGTTCAGCGCCGCCAGGCTCTCGTAGTAGCTGGTCGCCTTGCGCACGTGCACTGTCTTGCCGGAAAGATCGTCGAGGGTGGCGAGCGCCTGCGACGCCGGGCCGGTTACGATCAACTCGCGCACCGGTTTGCGGTCTTCCGGCGCGACGAAATCCACGAGCTTCAGCCGCTCCTCGGTCGCTGTGAGGTTGCCCGCCGCGATGTCGCCGCGGCCCTGCGGCACGCCGGAGAGCAGCCTGTCGCGTGCGGTGGGGATGAGGAACACCGTCAGCGGGCGCTTGCCAAGCTGCTTCGCGTAGCGCTGGTTGAGGTAGCGCTCGAACTCGCGCACGAGTTCCGCGGTGAGACCGCGCTCGTGCCCCTTGTCCACGTAGTAGAGCGTCCGGCTGTAGGGCACCAGCACGCGAATGACGCGCCGCTCGAGCATCTTGTCGAAGTCGCCCGTCCAGGGCTCCACCTGCAGGCTCAATTGCCGCTGCTTGGCGGCGGCCACCTTGTCCTGCGCCGCGGCCGGCGCCGCACAAAGAACCGCCGCCGCCACCGAGGCAGCGAGGCAATAGGCGGCGTAACGAGGCACGGCATGGAGCATGCGAAAGCCTACACCATGGCCGGGTCTGCGTAAGCCATGACCCATCCTTCCCGAGGCCTTTGCGTCCAGTTCTTGACCGCCGCCCAACGTTCGCGTCTTGCCGCGCCGCATGCGCAGCGCAGCGAGCTTGGCGTCCGCGTTAGGCGTGCTGTTAGGGCTCTCCGATGCGTGACCATGATCGAAACTGAGCGAGTTGATCGGGAGAGCCCACTGCGGCCTTTGGGGCGATCAGTGCCTGAGCGTTGTCAATGAACAGGTAGAAGCTGCGCGCATCTTCTGCGCTGTGAACGAAAGACGACCATTTGTATGAAGCCCGGGACGTGGCGGTTTCGATCTTTAGGCCTTCCGAATCAGCTTCAATCGTTTGATCAGCAAGAAACCAGCCATCCTCAGACAGTACAGCACTTCGATAAGTGTGCTGCTTGTAGAGCATGCTGACGACTAGCAGCACGCCGCCTGACACAACGGCTGCCAAGACAAGGTTTAGATCGTGCGTAAGGTCTGGATAGTTACGATACATCGCGGCGTATGCGGCCATCGTAATTCCCGGCGGGATCCAGGCGATAAGGTTGGCGACAAGAAGCTTCGAATTGGCCTTTGAGATAGCCGTGAGTCGGCGATTCGCGAGCTTGTGAAAGGATGCCAAGTCTTGCCTCGAAAGCTTGAATGAAAAGCGCACGAGCGTTTTCTAGAGAGCCCTAACATGTAATCAAAGGAAGATTTCCGTGTTATTCCACGGCAATGTTCCGTCTATCATGCAGAATCCAGGGCCGTGTGGCACCGCGGAAAATACACTTTCATGTGAGTACACTACTATTCAACCAGGGACTCGCCAAGGACGCTTGAGCAGACTCCGGTGCGAAGCCACGATTACTGGTGCGTCTGGATTGTACGAAGAAATCTACTGCCAGCGATCACACCTCATTTCTTCAACGCAATTCCGCAATTGGAATCTTTCGAGCGGCCACTTTGAGCGAACTCGTTCTCATATTCTTGTTCGGCTTTTCTTCGTGTCCTTCGTGACTTCGTGGTGAGAACTTCGGTTTGGCCATTCGCTTCAGGCCCGACGCATACCGGCGGCAACTTCAGCATAACTGCGGAACGGCCGCTTCACATCTTCAGCCAGGCCGCGGTGGGTGACCTGTCCGGCGTGGACCTGCAGGCCATCCGCGAGCCCCGCAACTTCGGACAGAGCGTCGAGTCCGCGGTCGGCAAGCTTTAACACATAGGGAAAAGTCGCCTGCGTCAGCGCCAGCGTCGCCGTGCGCGCGCAGGCCGAGGGCATGTTGGGTACGCAGTAGTGCACCACGCCCTCTTCCACGAACAGCGGCTGCGAGTGCGAAGTCGGGCGCGAAGTCTCGGCGATGCCGCCCTGGTCGATCGCGATGTCCACCAGCACCGAACCCGGCCGCATGCGTTGCAGGAGCTTGCGCGAGATCAGCCTGGGGGCGAGCTTGCCGGGCACGAGAAGCGCTCCGATCGCCAGGTCGGCCTGTGCCACCTGCTCTGCAATCGCCAGCGCTTCCGAGAAACAGGTTTTCACCCGGCCGCGGTAAACCTCGTCGAGATGTGCGAGGCGCTCGAGGTCGACATCGAGCACCGTGACGTCGGCGCCCATGCCGGCCGCGATCTGCACTGCGTTTGCGCCGGCGGCGCCGGCACCGATAACAACCACCCTTCCCGGCGCAACGCCTGGCACTCCCCCTAACAGCACTCCGCTGCCGCCGTTGGCCATCTGCAGCGCCCATGCACCAACCTGCACCGAGAGCCTGCCGGCAATCCGTGACATCGGCGCCAGCAACGGCAAGCGGCCGTGCGCGTCGCTCACCGTCTCATAGGCAATTCCGCTGACACCGCAAGCCAGCAACGCTTCGAGCAACTCCGGGTCCGGCGCCAGGTGCAGATAGGCAAACAGGATCTGCCCGCGGCGCAGGAGGCCGAACTCGGCCCGCTGCAACTCCTTGACTTTCACTACCATGTCCGCGGTAAAGACTTCCTTCGCCGAAGCCACGATGCGCGCACCAGCCGAAACGTAATCGGCATCGGCAATGCCGATGCGGGCGCCGGCACCGGTCTCGACACAGACCTGGTGGCCGTGTTCACGAAGCGCGTGGACACCCGCCGGCGTGAGGCCCACCCGATACTCATGATCCTTGATCTCTACCGGCACGCCGACCAGCATGCGACACCCTTTTTGCGAAAGTTCTGGCCGGCAACTGTAAACGCCGGGAGGCTCGCCTGCAATCAGGCCACTTGGGAGCGTGCCGCGGAAGGTGGGGATGCCGATCGCTGCTGCTTCAGCAGGTACAACAACCGGATGATCAGGAGCAGCGCGAGCAGCGAGGCAAAGATGAACGGCTCGGTGATGTCCTTTTTCACCAGCCACCAGAAATGGAGCACGCCGAGCGCGGCGATCGCATACACCAGCCGATGCAGGAGCTGCCAGCGCCGGGCACCGAGGCGCTTCACCATCGCATTGGTGGACGTGGCCGCAAGCGGGATCAGCAGGACAAATGCGCTGAAACCGACAGTGATGAAGGGCCGCTTGCCGACATCCTTGACGATCTCGGTCCAGTCGAAGAACTGGTCGAGCCAGATGTATGTGGTGAAGTGCAGGCTGACGTAAAAGAATGCGAACAGCCCAAACATCCGCCGCAGCCGCAACAGCCACGGCAGGTTGAGCAGCCGGCGCAGGGGCGTAACCGAAAGCGTGATCAGCAGGAACGTGAGCGTCCACCAGCCGGTGGAATGGGTGATGTACTCGATCGGGTTGGCGCCGAGCCTGTTATGGAATCCAAGCCAGGCCAGGCGTGCGAGCGGAATCAGGCAGGCGGCGAACACTGCCGCCTTGATCCACTTTATCTGTTCCGGATTGGGTTGCATTGTCTACTGAAAATCTTTCACCGCGAAGGACGCAAGGGACGCAAAGGAAAACCAAATGTAAGAAATGACTGGGAGTTCATCGGACATCGGTGGTCGCTTCGGCACGGGTTGCTTTTATCTCCCACACGCATTTCGTCTTTCTTTCTTCCTTCGCGTACCTTTGCGTCCTTGGCGTCCTTGGCGTCCTTGGCGGTGACTGATTTTGTTTCAGAAGAATTTCTTCAAGTCCATGCCGGCATAAAGACTTGCCACCTGGTCGCCGTAGCCGTTGAACATCAGCGTCTCGCGCTTGCGGAATTCGCCGATGCGGCGCTCTCTTGCCTGGCTCCAGCGTGGATGGTCAACCTTCGGGTTTACGTTGGAATAGAACCCGTATTCGGTCGGGGCCGCCAATTCCCACGCAGTCTTCGGCTGCTGGTCGGTGAAGCGGATACGCACGATAGACTTCGCGCTCTTGAAACCGTACTTCCACGGCACCACCGTGCGCACAGGCGCACCGTTCTGGTTGAGCAGTGCCTGGCCGTAGAGTCCGACAGACAGCAGGGTCAGCGGATGCATCGCTTCGTCCATGCGCAGGCCCTCGACGTAGGGCCAATCGAGGATCGGCATCTTCTGCCCCGGCATCTGATCGGGATCGAGCAGCGTGTAGAACTCCACGAACTTGGCGTTGCCGTTAGGCTCGACGCGCTTGATCAGTTCCGAGAGCGGATACCCGACCCAAGGGATCACCATCGACCAGCCTTCCACGCAGCGCATGCGATAGATGCGCTCTTCCAGTGGGGCGAGCTTGAGCAATTCCTCGATGTCGAATGTCTTCGGCTTCTTTACCTCGCCTTCGACCTTTACCGTCCACGGACGGGTCTTCAGTTTTCCGGCATTCGCTGCCGGGTCTTCCTTGTCGGTGCCAAACTCGTAGTAATTGTTGTAGGTGGTGATCGATTCCAATGCCGTGAGCGCTTCATCGGTGGCGAAAGGGCCCTTCTTGAGATCGGCGAACTTTCGCCGCCGAACGCGCAACACCCGGCGTCAGCAGCCCCGCTGCGGCCAATCCCCCCGCCGCACCGAGTGCGGCCGCCGCGCGGATGAACTCGCGCCGGTCCCGATACAGCGATTGGCCGGTGATCTCCGAAGATTTGATGCCGGATGGACGTCGAATCAGCATGGGCTACTCCTTGGTGAGTCCGTTTTATCCCGCGAACAGGCATTAGCTTACCGTGCGGGGCGTATTGAGTCATGGATCAGCAGTCAAAGATGATCCCGGCCTTTATACGAGCGGCAGCAGCGCCTGGATGTTCGTACGCCGGGCGCGGCCAAACTACAGCAAGAAGATCGTAGCCAATCCGAGAAAGATGAAGAATCCCATGCTGTCGGTAGTAAACGTAAGCAGCACGCTGGAGCCGATCGCAGGGTCCCGGCCCATCCTTTGCATCGCCATCGGAACGAGTATTCCGACCAGCGCGCTGACCAGAAGGTTCAGGAGCATCGAGCCCATCATCACCGCGCCCAGGGCGACATTGCCGTAGAGCCACCACGCGAACAAGCCCGCCACACCGCCCCACACCAGGCCGTTGAGCAGGCTGATCGCCAGTTCCTTGAGGATCATCCGGCGCGCGTTCTCCGGGGTCACCTGCCCCAATGCGAGCGCGCGGATGATGAGCGTGGTGGTCTGATTGCCGGAATTGCCGGCTATTCCGGCGACAATCGGCATGAGCGTCGCAAGTGCGACCAGCTTCTCGATGGTGCCTTCGAACACCCCGATAACGCGGGAGGCGAAGAAGGCCGTGCACAGATTCACCGCCAGCCACAGCCAGCGGTTCTTGGCGCTTTTCCACACCGAGGCGAAAATGTCCTCCTCTTCGCGCAGGCCTGCCTTGCCCAGAAGCTCCGCCTCGGACTCATCGCGGATGAAGTCCACCACCGCGTCCACGGTTACGCGCCCAGCCAGCCGGTTCTTCTGGTCCACCACCGGCGCCGACACCAGATCGTAGCGCTCGAAGGCCTGTGCGGCCTTCTGCGCCTTGTCGTCCGGCGAGAATGAAATGAACTCGGCGTTCATGACCGACGCCACCAGCACCTCCGGATCGGTGACGATCAGACGGTTGATCGGGAGCACGCCCTTGATCGCTTCATCGCGGTCCACCACGAATAACTGGTCGGTATGGTCCGGAAGTTCATCCATGCGCCTCAGGTAGCGCAGCACCACCTCCAGCGTGACATCGTCGCGCACCGACACCATATCGAAGTCCATCAGCGCGCCCACCGAGTCTTCCGGGTAGGACATCGCAGATCGCAACTGCTCGCGCTCCTCGACCGGCAGCGACTGGAAAACGCCCGCAACCACGTCCTGCGGCAGGTCCTGGACCAGGTCGGCGATCTCGTCGGTGTCGAGTTGCTCCGCGGCAGCCACCAGTTCCTGCGAGTCCATGTTGGCGATGAGGGTTTGCCGCACCGCGTCGGAAACCTCGAGCAGGATTTCGCCATCGCGCTCGGCCTTGACCAGGTCCCATAGCACCAGGCGCTCTTCGAGCGGCAGGGCTTCGAGGATGTAGGCAACGTCGGCAGGGTGGAGCCTGTCGAGCTTCTTCTGCAGCTCAACGAGGTTCTGCTTGTGGACGAGCGACTCCACCAGTTCGTGGCGAGGCATGTCCTGCTTGCGGACCATGCTCTCGACGATCCGGTGTTTCTGCAGGAGCGCCCGCACCTGATCGAGGGCATCCTGCACGCTTGGCGTGCGTTTCCTTTCCGCGGCTTGCGGCATTATTGTCGGCTCAGGCGGGACGGCGGCTCAAAAGTCCGGAATTGTAGGAACAAAGGATTGCAAGAGTCCAACGCTGCATATTCCTTCGTCCCGCGGGCTGGCGGGGGCCTGGGGCAAAGCGCGCGCGGCATTGCGCCGCGCGCAATGAAGCAATTGAAGCTGGTCTATTGCGGGGCAGGCACGCGGGTGGCCTGCCAGGACACAAACTGCAACCCGCCACCGCGCTTGGCCCAGACCGTATGGAAGCGCAGATCCACGGACAGGTCCTTGCCTTTCACCGTGACATCGAAGTTGGCCTGGCCGGAGAGGATGGCGATGCAGCCGTAAGTGCGAACCGTCACGCCGCTGCGGCGCATGACCCGGTATTTGACCGTACCGGAACGCATGGAATCGATGTACGTCGCCTTGTTGTCCACCACGGCGGAAGAGTGGATATACACCAGGTCGTCGCCGAACAGCCTTTCCATGGCGGCGAAGTCGTTGGTGGTCTGCGCCTTGTAGCGGTCGTCCTCCGCCGCCTGGGCTTCTTCCGCCGTTACCGGACCGCCGCACTCTTCGGCACGCGCCATCCCGGCGGCGCCAACACCCAGAATCGCACAACCAAAAAGCAGAGCCCATAACCGTTTCATGATTTCTCCTCTTTTCGTTGGTTTGAATATTAAAGATGCGCCTTACCCGTCCTACTGCGGCGTGAGCACCGCGAGTGGCTTGGCGTCGCAGCGTACCTTCTTGTTTACCATGCGTGCCGGGTAAATCGAAAGTTTGCCGTTCTTCCAGGCATAACCGAAACGTTTGTTGTCGGCGCCCTCCTTGAGGTCTTCGGTCTGCAGATACTCGCAGCCCGCTCCCGGATCATTCAGCGACAGTTCATAGACAAAGCTTCTGATCCGGCCAGCGCGCCTCCCCGGATTCGCTGAACTCCCAGCCCCGGCCCTGCTCATCCTTGTAGCGCCCGGCGAGGACAAGCCGGTTGATGTAAGGGCTGATTTCGCCGGAAAGCAGGATGTAGTCCGCCCACTTGCCTTTCATCAGGAAGAGCTCCGCAAAGCGCAGCCGCTCGAACTTGCCCTGCACGTTCCTGGTCCCCTGGAGGTAAACGTACTTCACTTCCTTGCTGGTCATCGGCCGGTCGCCCTCCCCCACCACCAGCCGGTAGAACCCGGGCTTCGCATCCGGTTCGATGTCGAGCACGGTCTGCACCGATGCCTTGTTGAAATCGGTCACCACGATCGGAAAGGCGCGGCCCTCGCGCTTGAGGGCGATCACCACCGGGGGCGTTTTCTTCGCCGCCGCGTGCGGATTCCGAAGCGCGGTCAAGGCTTTCAGATACGGCTCATTGACCCAGATGCCCTCGATGTCGCGCAAATAGACTCTATCCCTGGAAGGCGGGGACGGGTTCTGCGCCAGCGCGGAGGCACCAAGGATTGCAGCCAGAAACGCCGGCACGGCGCGCAGGGTCCGAAATGCATTGAAACCAGGAATCATCGTTCGCTCATTGAGAAGAAAATCATTCAGGATTGCGCAACCGTCGGCCTGCGTTTCCAGAAGCCGGTCGCCTGCTCGAATGCGTGGGCGATCTGCAACACGCCAAAATCGTCCCGATGGCGGCCGACGATCTGAAGGCCGACCGGCAGTCCGGTGCGACTGAAGCCGCACGGTACCGATATCGCCGGCGAGCCGGTCACGGTGATGTAATAGCACGAACGCATCCAGTCGAGGTAGCTTTCCATCCTGATGCCGTTGATTTCAGTCACGTACGGCATGTTGACGTCGAATGGCAGCACCTGTGCGACCGGCGCAACCAGAAAGTCGTAACCGTCCATGAACTCGCGCATGCGGTGGAACAGTTGGGTGCGCTTGTACTCGGCGGCACCCACCTGCGGGCCGGTAAGCCGGGCGCCTTCTTCGATGTTCCAGATCACCGTGTCCTTCATTTGACTGCGTTTGGATTGCAGCAGTTGGCCGTAGGAAAGCTCGAAATTCCAGGCACGCATCACCCGGAAAATCTCGTCGGCATCGCGCAGGTCGGGCGTGGCGTCTTCGACCACGCAGCCGAGATCGGCAAGGACGCCGCGCTGCGCATTCAACGTCTCTGCTACTTCCGGCTCCACCGGAAGACCGCCGAGGTCCGCGCTCCAGGCGATACGGGTGCCCTTGAATCCGCGCGCCAGCGGCCGCGCAAATAACATCCCCGTTTCCTGCAGCGAGATCGGCGAGCGCGGATCGGGACCGGCGATGGCTGAAAGCATCAGCGCCGCGTCCTGTACCGTGCGCGCCATCGGCCCGACCACCGAAAGCGGGAACCACGCCGAGAAGCCCGGCCAGTTCGGTACGCGCCCGGTCGAGGGGCGCATGCCGACGACGTTGCAGAAGCTCGCGGGGTTGCGCAGCGATCCGCCCAGGTCCGAGCCATCCGCGATCGGCGCCATGCCGCAGGCCAGGGCCACGGCCGCACCGCCGCTGCTGCCGCCGCAGGTGCGGGAAAGGTCGTAGGGATTCCGTGTGGCGCCGAACACCGGATTGAATGTCTGCGAGCCGGCACCGAACTCCGGCGTGTTGGTCTTGCCAATTGTGACTGCGCCGGCCCGCTTCAGCCGCTCGACGATGATTGCGTCCACCTCGGGCACGAAGTCACGATAGATCGGCGATCCAAACGTGGTGCGAATGCCCTTGGTCACGGCGAGGTCCTTGTGCGCGACCGGCAGTCCCGCGAGCGGGCCGGGATCATCGCCACGGGCAAGCGCTGCATCCACCGCTTTTGCGCCGCTGCGTGCCAATTCGGGCAAATAAGTGACGATCGCATTGACTGCCGGATTCACTCTTTCGGTCTGCTCCAGGTGCGCGTCCATGACTTCCAGCGCGGACAGCTCACGCGCACGAATGCGTCGAACCAGATCGTGGGCTGGCAGAAAACAGATCTCGTCGGCTTTCATGGCGGTTTCGATGCCGGGCGGCTGGGCAAAAAAGCGCTCATGGTAACGGAATCACGCCGGTTGCATTGAGGAAGACCGCCTGAGGGGAAAACCCGCGGCCTAAAATCTCACCACGAAGGCACGAAGAACACGAAGACACACGAAGAAAGGCAAAGGCCGGAATGAACTTCACAATCCGAACGAGAGTTCAGATGGGTTCCAACATGAGGTACCGGAAATTCGCACAGTTACCACAAATTTGACGAGCTTCACCAAGTAAATCCCAACCAGATCTTGATCTCTTCGTGTTCTTCGTGCCTTCGTGGTGAGAAGTATGGTTCTTTCAAAGTGTGGGCTCCGGTTAGCGAGGCGAAGCGGCGGGCGGGCGCATGAGGGCTTCGCGGAAAGGCGCACCGGGAGGAGCGGGGTCGAGAACGACCTCGCCATCCTTGACAGTGACTCCGGCGCGGACCAAAACCCGTTTGAAATCCGGAAAACCGTTGCTTTCGAACTGCTCGCGCATCACGTCGCCGAATACCGTGGTCCCGGTGATCCGGTCCAGCGTGGCGACCAATTCGTCCGCGCTCCAGCGCCGCTCGGGCGCAAAACAGCACTCGGCAAGGCCGGCAAATGCGGTGTCGAGCGACTGCCCGCCCTGGGTGATTTCGCGCAGTCGCAGGTCGGCATCGAGCATCATGGCCGCGCCCGCCCAGTACACCCGCAGATAGTTGCCGCGGGCCGCGATGCGCTCGCCGGCCTGCGCCAGGCTCAGGCCCGCGCCCGCGCGGGCACCGCGCTGGAATCCGGCGATCAGGCGGCTCCAGCCTTCCTCTGGATCGATGGCGCCGCCGCGCACCATCAGCACGTTCTGCAGGTAGGTCGGCAATCCTTCGAACAGCCAGGCGTCGCGGGCGACCACATATGGGAGAAACAGATGCGACATTTCGTGAGTGAGGCTCCAGTCGCGATCGAACTCCTGCGGCGATCGATCGGGATCGATGAACAAATGCACGCCCGCGCCGCCACCGCGTGAAACGTATGCCCACGGTACCGGCCCACGTCCGCGCGACGTCGTCGCCACGATCACCTGCACCGATTCGACCGGAAAGCGCCCGTACAGCGTGGTCACGCTGTGCGCGGCGCCTCTTATCCACTGTTCGGCGCGAGCCTGTTGCGTCGGGGTCAAACCGCCCGGAAACACCAGACGCAGCAGTGCGCCCGGCACGGCGATCTCCCTTTCGGCAAAGCGCCCGAAAGCGGCAATGGCGGGCCAGTTGTAGGGCGTCGGACCGAGCCGGAAAGTCGGTTTGGCCGCAGCGGCGGCCGCGCGCTTCCACGGCACCGAAACCGCGACGCCGGCCGGAAGGTCGAACGACAGTTCCACGTCCGCAGCTTCCTCCATCTCTCGTGGGCGCCACAGCCAATCACCCACCGAGGTCAGTAAGTCGCGGCCGATGCGGCGTGTCTCCGGGCCACCCGTCTGGGCGGCGCCGGTTGCCGGACGCAGCTTGACGCGGTAGTCGACGCAAGTGTTGTCCGCGGCCCCGTCGAGCGCGATGACTTCGCCGCCCTGCGGCTGCAACAGTCTGCCCGACAGGCGCACTTCTTCGAGAAAGGTCCGCGCGCCGCTGGTTTCGGCCACCAGCGCCGAAGGTAACTTGCCGTCGAAACAGGCCTTGATCACAAAAACATCGAGCGATTCGCCAACTTTCACGGTATAGCGATGCAGAGGTGCGGCCGATGCTGCGCCTGCGGACAGAAGCAGCAAGACGGCCAGCGGGATTCCCCTGGCTAATTGCGCGCGCGTGCTACGGCCGCAAAGCTTCGCCACCGGAGGATGGTTCAATTGGCCGGGGTCTGGATGCCGATGCCGCGAGCCATCAACACCGCCAGCAACGGAATCAAGGCGAACAGGACAAGTTCGGCGAGCACGTAGCGGCGCGCGCGCAGTACTTCGAAGTCCGCCGTCACCGCAGCGGCGCCTGTCTTGAGCATGCGCATCCAGCGCAGATACTGCATCGTGGGGGGAATGGAGATCAGTCCAACGGCGACGAACAACGCCAGCTTGAGGTAGAAGACAGGGTTGTAGAGGTAAAAACCGGGACCCTTGCCGAACCAGACGAATCGGGCTGCTCCCGTAGCGAGGGCAAATGCCGCTGCAATCAGATAGAGGAGATCGACGCGTGCAAGCAGCTTGACGTTTTCCCTCGCCAGCCCGGGGATGCAGATCAAGTACTCGATCGCGAGAAACACCGCGATCAGGATCATCGCCGCGAAGTGCAGGTAAACCACCAGGACTTCAGTCACGCCCATCCCTCACTGGTCGGGAATTTCGCTGATTACCAGCACGCCGGTTTGCATGATTGCGTCACGCAGTTGCTTCTCCCTGCCCTCCGGAGCGAGTTCGATGCCGGTGCCTCCGACCGCGATGCCGAGCGACCGATAGGCCTGCGCCAGGTCGGGGAAGTCCTTCGAGGCCACGTGCTGATCGTAGAGTTCGCGAAACACCGACGTTCCGGTGATCTCGTCGAGCTTGTCGAACAACTCGCGCCCGCTCCAGGCGCGCTCCGTGGAACTGCAGCATTCATTGAGCGTGGCGAGCGCCGTGTCCATGGATTGCTTGCCGGCGGTAATCTGGCGCAGCTGCACATCGGCGATCAGTATCATCGCCGCCCCTTCCCAATAGACGCGCATGTGCGTGCCGCCGCGGTACATGTTCTCGGTCGCCTGGGCCAGCGTCATTCCGGGTGCGCTGTCCATGCCGCGCAGGAAGCCCGCGTGCAGGCGCTCCCAGGCTTCGAGCGCGGTCATCCTGCCGCCGCGCGCACGCAGTACGTTTTGGTAATAAGTGGCCACGCCCTCCGAGATCCACGCATCTTCGGAACCGACATATGGCAGGAGCAGGTGCGATAATTCATGCACCGCAGTCCAGTCGTCATAGAACTCCCGGATCGGCCGCCGCTGGTTGATGAAGAAATGCGCGGCCGGATTGCCGCCGCGCACGACGTAAGCCCACGGCGTCGGCTCGGGGCTGCGCGCGCCGGGCACGATCACGATCTGCGCCTGCGGAACCGGGAATTTCCCGTAAAGGTCGGCCACCGTCTGCGCCGCGTCGGCGATCCATTCCTGCACCTGCTCGACATCCACCGCCGGCGATCCGTCCAGCACCGACAGCCGCAAGCGCGCGCCTCCGACACTCACTTCGCGCTCCTTGAAGCGGCCGAACGCCACCGACGCCGGCCAGTCCCAGGGCCCCCGCCCCATGCGGAACACGGAATGCCCGGGCGAGTTGGCGACCGGTCTCCACGGTGCCGAGACCGAAATGCCCTCGGGAAGCAGGAAGGAGATTTCGATGTCATCGCCGGGGCCGAGCGTGTCTGGCCGCCAAAGCCACAAGCCTACGGAAGTCAGCAGATCCGTGCCGACGCGCTGGATTTTCCCGCCGGTGCGGTCGTGCTGTTTGATCGGCTGCGAGACGTTGGCCGAATAGAGGATGCAGCCGCCGTCGGGGACGGTCTTGAGGCTGAGCGAGCCGCTCGGCTCGATCTGGCGGCGGGTGCTTTCCACTCGCGCCTCCATCAACGCCAAGGATGCGTCCAGCGATTCAGCCACCAAGTATGGCGGCGGCGCGCCGTCGAAGCACGCCCGTACGTTCAGGGTCGTGAGTTCCGGATCAATTGCGACGGTGTACGTGTGCACACGCTCCGCCGCAGCCCCGGTTGCCGAAAACGCGAAGGCGGCCAGGCATGTCGCAACGACCCGGCGAAGGTCTGCAAATGCTGCGTGTTGAACGTCTGTCGTCAATTTGCGCATTTCCGATCCTGCAGGATGTTACACCGGGATTGGAGGCGCGCGCCGGCGCGAAGTTCGCCGCTGCAGGTCAGGCGGCCAGCGCCGCTCCAGGCTCGTAGGCCAGGTTGGGCGCAAGCCATCTCTCGACCTCAGGAACGCTCATGGCCTTGCGGCGCGCGTAATCCTCGACTTGATCGCGATCGATCTTCGCCACCGCAAAGTACTGCGATTCCGGGTGCGAGAAATAGAAACCGCTCACCGCCGCGGTCGGCAGCATGGCGTAGGATTCCGTGAGGGTGATGCCGGCGTTTTGCGTCGCCTCCAGAATTTCGAACAACAGGCCTTTCTCGGTATGATCCGGGCAGGCGGGATAACCTGGTGCAGGACGGATTCCACGGTACTTCTCCGAAATCAACTCATCGACGCCCAGGTTCTCCGCGGCGGCGTAAGCCCAGAATTCGCGTCGCGCGCGTTGGTGCATCAGCTCGGCGAAACCCTCCGCGAGCCGGTCCGCCAGCGCCTTGAGCATGATGGCGTTGTAGTCGTCGTGCCGCTGCTCGAATTCCGTAACCCTTTCGTCGATGCCGATGCCGGCGGTTACCGCAAAGGCGCCGACGTAGTCGCGCAGGCCGGAGTCCCTGGGCGCGATGAGATCGGCAAGGCACTGGTTGGGTTTGTCCAGCGGCTTGACCATCTGTTGCCGCAGGTAATGGAAGGTCGTCGCAACTTTTGTACGTGATTCGTCCGTATAGACCTCGACGTCATCGCCGACACGGTTGGCCGGAAACAACCCGATCACCGCGGCTGCGCCGAGCCATTTTTCCGAGATGATGCGGGCCAGCATTTTCTGCGCGTCGTCGAACAGATTGCGCGCGGCTTCGCCGACTATCGGGTCCTGCAAAATCTTCGGATAGCGGCCCGCCAGTTCCCAGGTCTGGAAAAACGGCGTCCAGTCGATCACTTTCGCGATTTCCTCTAGAGGATAGTCGCGGAACGCCTTCAGGCCGACAAAAGAGGGCACGGGCGGGACGTAAGTTTTCCAGTCGGTTTTCAAACCGTGCTTGCGGGCCTCCGCAATCGGGTAGTGCGGCCCCTGGCCCTTCTTGCCCTTGTGCTGGGTGCGCGTCTTTTCCGCTTCGTCCTTCACCTTGCGGACGAACTCCTCCCGGTTCTCCAGGGAGATCAGGCTCGTGCACACGCCGACGGAGCGCGAAGCGTCGGGAACCCATACCGTCGGCCCCGAATAATTCGGCTCGATTTTCACCGCGGTGTGCACCCGCGAAGTGGTGGCGCCACCGATCAGCAGCGGCACCTTGAAGCCCTGGCGCTCCATCTCCTTCGCGACGTGCGCCATTTCCTCCAGAGACGGCGTAATCAGGCCGGAGAGCCCGATGATGTCGGCGTTCTCGTCGCGCGCGGTCTTGAGAATCTTCTCCGCCGGCACCATGACACCGAGGTTGACCACGTCGAAGTTATTGCACTGGAGCACGACGGAAACGATGTTCTTGCCGATGTCGTGCACGTCGCCCTTGACCGTGGCGATCACGATCTTGCCCTTGCTTTGTCCGCTGGTGCCCGACCGGGCCTTTTCCGCCTCGATATAGGGAATCAGGTGGGCGACCGCCTCTTTCATCACCCGCGCGCTTTTCACCACCTGCGGCAGGAACATCTTGCCTGCGCCGAACAGGTCGCCGACCACGTTCATGCCGTCCATCAGCGGGCCTTCAATCACCTGGATCGGATATTCGAATTGCTTGCGCGCCTCTTCGGTGTCCTCGACGATATGAGTATTGATGCCGCGTACCAGCGCATGCGTGATGCGGCTGCCCACCGTGCCATTGCGCCACGACAGGTCCTCGACCGAAACCTTCGCTTCGCCCCTGTAACTCTCGGCGAACTCGACCAGGCGTTCGGTGGCATCCGGCCTGCGGTTGAATAACACGTCCTCGACCCGCTCCAGCAGATCATTGGGAATCTCCTCGTACACTCCAAGTTGGCCGGCGTTGACAATACCCATGGTCATGCCGGCCTTGATGGCGTGGAACAGGAATGCAGTGTGGATCGCCGCGCGCACCGGATCGTTGCCGCGGAACGAAAAGGAAATATTCGACACCCCGCCGCTGATTTTTGCGTGCGGGAGAGCCTTGCGGATCGCGCGCGTGGCTTCGATGTAGTCGATCGCGTAGTTGCTGTGTTCCTCGATCCCGGTGGCCACGGCGAAGATGTTCGGGTCGAATATGATGTCCTCGACCGGAAACCCGACCTCCTTCACCAGGAGATGGTAGGCGCGGGTGCAGATCTCGATGCGCCGCGCCAGCGTATCGGCCTGGCCTTTCTCGTCGAAGGCCATGACGATCGCGGCTGCCCCGTAACGCCGCACCAGACGCGCCTGCCGGATGAACTCGGCTTCGCCTTCCTTCATGCTGATCGAGTTCACCACGCACTTGCCCTGCACGCACGTCAGGCCTGCCTCGATCACATCCCATTTCGACGAATCGATCATCACCGGCACGCGCGAAATGTCCGGTTCGGAGCCGACCAGGTTGAGGAAAGTCACCATCGCCTTCTTCGAATCCAGCATCGCCTCGTCCATATTGACGTCTATGATCTGCGCGCCGTTCTCGACCTGGCTGCGCGCAACCGAGAGCGCCTCGGTATAGTTGCCGGAGAGAATCAGGCGGGCGAAGGCTTTCGAGCCGGTCACGTTGGTACGTTCGCCGACGTTCACGAACAGCGAGTCGTCCGAAACGTTGAGCGGTTCCAGCCCGGAAAGGCGCAGTTTTCTGTCAATAACGGGTATTTTGCGCGGCGGCACATCCTTGAGGGCCTCGACGATCGCCCTGATGTGCGCCGGCGTGGTGCCGCAGCAACCGCCGGCGATGTTCAGGAATCCGCTGCGCGCGAATTCGCTGAGGAACGAGGCGGTGTACTCCGGCGTTTCGTCGTATTCCCCGAAGGCGTTCGGCAGCCCGGCGTTCGGGTGCAGGCTGGTGTGCACATCGGCGATCTTCGACAACTCTTCGATATAGGGCCGCAGGTCCTTGGCGCCAAGCGCGCAGTTCAGCCCGACCGAGAACGGCCGCGCGTGAGAAATCGAGTTCCAGAACGCCTCGGTGGTCTGTCCGGAAAGCGTGCGGCCGCTGGCATCGGTGATGGTGCCGGACACCATGACCGGAACGTGCACGCCATTGCGCACGAAGTAGTCGTCGATGGCGAACAGTGCGGCCTTGCAATTGAGCGTGTCGAACACGGTCTCGACCAACAGCAGGTCGACCCCGCCGTCGAGCAAACCCCTGACGCACTCCCCGTAACAGGCCACCAGTTCGTCGAAGGAAACGTTGCGGAATCCCGGATCATTCACGTCCGGCGAGATCGACGCGGTGCGGCTGGTGGGCCCGAGCACGCCGACCACGAAACGCGGCCTGGCGGGATTGTTCCCGGTGAACTCGTCGACAGCAGACCGCGCCAGCCGCGCCCCTGCGCTGTTCAGCTCGTAGGCCAGATGGGTCATGCCATAGTCGGCCATGGACACCGCGTTGGAGTTGAAGGTGTTGGTCTCGATCAGGTCGGCCCCGGCTTCCAGGTAGGCAGAATGGATGCCGCGAATGATCTGCGGCTGGGTCAGGGTCAGCAGGTCGTTGTTGCCCTTCTGGTCGCAGTTGTGCGCCTGGAAGCGGTCGCCGTGATAGTGGTGAGCATCCAGCCCGTGGCCCTGGATCATGGTGCCCATGGCGCCATCGAGGACGAGGATTCGCTCCTTGAGCAGGCTGTGCAGCAGATGTGTGCGCTGGTTCGACATTCCGATTCCGGAAACAAAAAACCCGTCCGCTTGAGTGGGACGGGCTTTCGTTCCACGCTTTAGCGGTATTTGTTAAGCGCCCGCAAGCTGAGATCAAATCGGCGCGAGCACAACGTTAGCGGGTTGATGGACTGGTGTCAATCGGGAAGTGCAAGGATGAAGGACAAGGATGAGGGATAAAGGATGAAGGATGAAGGCGGAAGGAAAGTCAAAAACAAACCAAGGGTTCCACGTGATCTCGCACCGGGTTATCGCTTTTCACTTCATCCTTCATCCTTCCGCCTTCATCCCTCATCCTTGCTCCTCATCCCAGACTCACACCGAGAAGTTTCCCTATGAGAAACGTCAGCAGCCCGGCCACGCCACCGATCACCAGCATGCGCAGGCCGCCGCGCAGCGCCTCGCGTCCGGTGAACAGGGACAGCAGGGCACCGACGCCAAACAGGGCGCCGGCAGTCAGGCCCACGGAAATGTACAGGCTGGCCGTTCCGGCGCCGAACAGGAAGGGCAGCAGCGGCAATACCGCACCAAGGGCGAAGGCCACAAAGGAGAAACTCGCCGCACCCCAAGGCGAACCCAGTTCCGAAGGATTGAGGCCGAGTTCCTCGCGTGCCAGCGTATCGAGCGCGCGTGTCGGGTCTACCAGTATGACATCGGCCATTTTTTTGGCCTCGTCCTCGGGAATGCCGCGGGCAACATAGATCATCGCCAGCTCCGAAGCTTCTTCCTCCGGATACTGTTCCAATTCGTCGCGTTCCAGCCCGATCTGATATTCGTACATCTCGCGCTGCGAACGCACGGAAACGTATTCGCCTGCGGCCATCGAGAATGCGCCGGCCAGCAGACCGGCCACGCCTGCAAGCAGTATCATCTTGCTGTCGGAGGTGGCGCCAACCACGCCGAAGATCAGACTCGCGTTCGATACCAGGCCGTCGTTTACCCCGAATACTGCGGCACGCAGGTTGCCGCCGCTGGCAAGCCCGCGATGACGGCGCTCCATTCCGCTTGCAGATTCGGGCACGAAATGCCGCGGGTCCGCGCCCGAGTAAAGCGACATGCCACGCACCTTCATCGCCGCCAGCACCGAGCGCAGCGGCCGCGGCCCCATCTTCCTGACCAGCCCGGCGACGATGCGGGTACGCAGGTCCGGACTGAAGCGCTCCGGGAGTGCACCGCCGGCTTCGCGGATCTTCTTTTCCCAGATTCCGGCCTGCTTCTCCGCCTCGCGCGCCAGTTCGAGGAATAGCCCTTGGCGCGTCGTGCCGGCCTCCTGCTCTGCGACAACGCGGTACAGGTGCGCGGAGCCCTTTTCTTCCTGCCAGCTTTTCAGATCATCCACAAATTTTCCTGACCGCAAAGGCGCAATGGAAACGCCAAAAAAAGCAAAACGAATGATACAAAAGGCACGATGGTGCTGAAAGCTTTCTTCATGCTGATTGCACATACTGGCAGTCGAGATACCGTGAACGAGAACACATTTCCTTTTCCTTCGCGTTTCCTTTGCGCCTTTGCGGTGAAAACGCCTTAGATCCGTTCGAGGCGACGATACTGTACCGCTTCGGCGACATGCGCTGCGGAGATGGTAGCCGCACCTGCGAGATCGGCGATGGTGCGCGCGACTTTCAGAATCCGGTGGTAGGCCCGCGCCGACAACCCCAGCCGGGTAATGGCCTGGCGCGCCAGCTGCTCACCCTTCGGTTCCGCAATGCAGTGGATCTCGATCTCCTTCACCGACAGCAAGGCGTTCGGCTTGCCCTGGCGCTGCAGTTGAATGTCGCGCGCCGCGCTCACCCGCTCGCGCACCGAAGCACTCGTCTCGCCGGGCTGGCGTGAGGTGATTTCCCGCTCCGGCACCGCCGGTACTTCGATATGCAGGTCGATTCGATCCATCAGCGGCCCGGAAATGCGGTGGCGGTAGCGCGTGACCTGATCCGGAGTGCAGCGGCATTTGCCGCTGTAGTGCCCGAGGAACCCGCAGGGACACGGATTCATTGCTGCGATCAGTTGAAAGCGCGCCGGAAACTCCGCCTGGCGCGCGGCACGCGACACGCTGATCTTTCCGGATTCCAACGGCTCGCGCAGAACTTCCAGCACATCGCGGCCGAACTCCGGCAACTCGTCGAGGAACAGCACGCCGTGCATCGCCATCGAAATCTCTCCCGGGCGCGGATTGCTGCCGCCGCCAACCAGCGCCACCGCCGAGGCGGTGTGGTGCGGCGCGCGGTAGGGACGGCGCTTCCAGTTGCGCACGTCGAATCCCTGGCTGCCCAGGGACTGCAGCGCGGCAGACGCCAGTGCCTCCTCTTCGGTCATTGGCGGAAGGATGCCGGCAAAGCGCTCGGCGAGCATGGTCTTGCCGGTGCCTGGCGGGCCAACCATGAGCACGCTGTGTCCGCCGGCGGCGGCGACTTCGAGTGCCCGTTTGGCCGGCGCCTGGCCCTTGACCTCTGCCAGGTCCGCAAAGGCCGCCTCGGTCGACGGTGGCGGATCGGCGGCGCGCCGCAGAACCTCGCGCCCGGCGAGATGTGCACACACCTGCAGCAGTGTGGCCGCCGGATAGACCAGCGCGTCGCGCACCAGCGAGGCTTCCGTTGCGCTCTCCACCGGCAGCACGAAGGCGCGGCCGGAGCGATGCGCGTTGTAGGTCATGGCCAGCGCACCCCTGATGGGACGCAGTTCGCCGGTCAGCGCAAGCTCCCCGGCAAACTCATACTCGACGAGCCGGTCGGCGGGAATTTGCCCGGAGGCCGCGAGAATACCGAGCGCGATCGGCAGATCGAAGCGGCCGCTTTCCTTGGGCAGGTCCGCGGGCGCGAGATTGACGGTAATGCGGCGGGCGGGAAATTCGAAACGGCAGTTGAGCAGGGCGGAGCGCACCCGGTCCTTGCTCTCTTTCACTTCGACCTCGGGCAAACCGACGATGGTGAAATTCGGCAGCCCGTTGGCGAGATGAACCTCTACGGTGACCGGCGGCGCTTCCATGCCGGCCAGCGCCCGGCTATGTAGAACGGCGAGGGACATCTAAGGGCAAGGATGAAGGATGAAGGATGAAGGATGAAGGCGGAAGGATGAAGGCGGAAGGAAGGGCAAACAACGGCCGACAAGACCTGACGGAATTCAATGTCGTCCGCTGTTTTTTCACTTCATCCTTCATCCTTCATCCCTCATCCTTGCCCCTCCGCCTTCATCCTTGCTTTCGCCTCCAGTTCCGCGACCCGCGCCTCCATCTGTTGCAGCTTGTCGCGGGTGTGGCGGAGCACTTCCTGTTGTACGTCGAATTCTTCGCGCGTCACCAGATCAAGTCTCGAGAAAGCGCTAGACAGCAGCGCGCGCAGATTCTTCTCGATGTCTTTCGCCGGGGTGGCGGCGATCAAATCGCGCACCCTGCGATTCAGTTCATCCAATATCTTGGTATCCACAGTCAGCCTCCTTCACCAAGTGTAGCAAAGCGACCTCTCCAGCCCTCGTCGCACCGGCAAGGTGCAGGGCACTCCAGCGACGCATCCCGATAGTGCATCGCTATGTAGGCGTTACTGAGGAAGATCACTAACATTCTAATTTGACTGATTGTTTTGTGTGGCATGGTAAATGCTGACGACTCTCACGGCTGTTTTAGGTTCGTTGCCATTTTGTTTCAATCATCACAAGGGAGCATCACCATGCTGAAAAAGAATCTTCTCGCGGTTGCCGTTATTAGCGCGTTTGCACTGCCCGGGGCCGCGCTCGCCCAGGAAGCCGCTTCGCCCCACACGATTACCGGCAATCTCAGTTTCGTATCCGATTACTCTTTCCGCGGATTGAGCCAGACGCTGGAGGAGCCGGCGATCCAGGGAGGCTTCGACTATGCTCATTCGAGCGGCCTGTATCTCGGCACCTGGGGTTCCAACGTGAGCCAGAGTCTGTACGGCCCTGCAAACATGGAGTGGGACTTCTACGGCGGCTGGGCCAAGACCTTCGGCGATTTCGGCGTCAACCTCGGCGCGCTTTTCTATTACTACCCCGGTGGTGAGCCTGCGCCCGGCGAAAAGTATGACACGACCGAAGTTTACGCCGGCGGATCCTGGAAATGGCTTAGCGCAAAGCTTTCCTATGCAGTGACGGATTTTTTTGGCGGAAACCAGACGACGTTCCCGGCAAGCTTCAGCGAGGGCAGCGACGGGTCGATGTACGTCGAACTCAACGCCACGTTTCCGATTAATGAGGCCCTGTCGATCTCTGCGCACATTGGTCAGCAGACCGTCGAAGGTACCGCTCCCGGCGTGGACCTCGATTACTCTGACTTCAAAATTGGTGTGAACTACCTGTGGGGCGGCTTCAACTTCGGCCTGGCGTATAAGGACACGGATGCCGAGGAAGCGAACTACACGTACTTGAAGGGGACCGAAAGCGTCTTCATCGGTGATTCCGCCGTGATCCTGTCGGTCGGCAAGACTTTTTAACAGACGCATCATAAAGGGCCCGGCGCCAACGCCGGGTCCGACCCCCGCAAAGCCAAATGGAGAAACCATGAAACTAGTTACCGCAATCATCAAGCCGTTCAAGCTTGACGAGGTGCGTGAGGCCCTGTCCGCGATCGGCGTGCAGGGGATCACGGTCACCGAAGTCAAGGGCTTCGGACGGCAGAAGGGCCACACCGAGCTGTATCGTGGTGCCGAATACGTCGTCGATTTCCTGCCCAAGGTGAAGATCGAGGCAGCGATCAAGACGGAACTGCTCGAACAGGTGATCGAGGCGATCGAGAAATCCGCGAACACCGGCAAGATCGGCGACGGCAAGATCTTCGTGTTCGAGCTCGAACAAGTCGTCCGCATCCGCACCGGTGAAACCGGCGCCGATGCGCTATAGGGAGAACGTCATGACCAGAAAAATTTTGATGCTGATCGCTCTGTGTGGAGTGCTGGGATTCTCCGCACCGGGCTTCGCCCAGGATACGGCTGCCGAGGCTCCCGCGGCAGAAGCCGCCGCGCCCGCCGCAGCCGCTCCGGTCGCGGCGCCGGTACCGGACAAAGGGGACACCGCGTGGATGATGACGGCCACCGTGCTGGTGATTCTCATGACCATCCCGGGATTGGCCCTGTTCTATGGCGGCATGGTGCGCGCCAAGAACATGCTTTCGGTGCTGATGCAGGTATTCGCGACCTTTTGCCTGCTGGCGATTCTCTGGGCCGTGTATGGATACAGCGTAGCGTTTACCGAGGGTAACGCCTTCTTCGGCAGCCTCGACAAGATGTTCCTGAGCGGGATTACGACCGAATCGGCGGCCGCTACCTGGAGCAAAGGCGTCTACATACCCGAGTACGTTTACGTTGTGTTCCAGCTGACTTTTGCCGCGATCACGCCCGCGCTGATCATCGGCGCCTTTGCCGAGCGCATCAAGTTCTCGGCAGTGCTGTTGTTCATGGTGCTCTGGTTCACCTTCTCTTATCTGCCGATAGCACACATGGTCTGGTACTGGGCCGGTCCCGACGCCTACACCGACCAGGCCGCGGGCGATGCGGCCGCAGCAACCGCGGGTTTCCTGTTCCAGAAAGGCGCGCTCGATTTCGCCGGCGGCACGGTTGTGCACATCAACGCCGGTATCGCCGGTCTGGTGGGCTGTCTGATGCTTGGAAAACGCATCGGATACGGCAAGGAAGCCATGCCGCCGCATAGCCTGACAATGACCATGATCGGCGCCTCGCTGCTGTGGGTGGGCTGGTTCGGTTTCAACGTCGGCTCAAACCTCGAAGCCACCGGCCTGGCCGCGATGGTTATGGTGAACACGCTGCTCGCCACCGCCGCCGCGTCCCTCTCGTGGATGTTCGTGGAGTGGTTGATCAAGGGCAAGCCCAGCATGCTGGGCATCGCCTCCGGAGCCATTGCCGGCCTGGTTGCGATCACGCCGGCCTGCGGCTTCGTCGGTCCGATGGGCGCGATTGTGCTGGGAGCGATTGCCGGCGCCGTCTGCCTGTGGGCCGTTTCCGGTCTGAAGAAAGCGCTCGGCTATGACGATTCCCTGGACGTGTTCGGCGTCCACGGCATCGGCGGGATCATCGGCGCGCTGGGCACGGGAATCTTCGCCTCGCCTTCACTGGGTGGCACCAGCTGGTGGGACTACGTGGCCAATGGGCCAGCAGAGTTCAGTATCAGCGGCCAGCTGGTGAGCCAGGCCTGGGCGGTTGGGGTCTCGATCATCTGGTCGGGTATCGTCGCCCTGGTCGCTTTCAAGATTGTCGACCTGGTCATCGGTCTGCGCGTACCGGAAGACAAGGAGCGCGAAGGCCTGGACATCACCGAGCACGGCGAAACGGCTTATCACATGTAATCTCCTCCGGTAAGTTCGCTTACCAATTCATCGGGCGCCTTCGGGCGCCCGTTTTTTTGCCTGGAGAACAGCGTTGTCGGGGTGCTTACTCTTCGCCCTGGCCGCCGTAGATGATAATGGAAAGGAAGTGGATCGGCAGTTCAAGCAGGCGCTCGGGTCCGTGTGGAATATCGCCGCGGAAGGTGAGCGAGTCGCCGGGTTCGAGCATGTAGGTTTGCAGGCCGTGGCGATACTCGATTCTGCCCTTGAGCATGTGGATGAACTCGGTGCCCGGATGCTCGAAGGTCGGGAATACCTCCGACGCATCATCCATGGTGATAAGGAAAGGCTCAAAGGTCTTTTTCGGCCCCTGGTCGTAGGCGAGCAGATGGTAAGTGTGACCGCGCCGGGTTCCGCGACGCACGACTTCCATTCCTTCACCGGTTCTTACCAACTGTGCGCCGCCGGAAGGCATGTTGTAGTGTCGGAAAAGGTGTGCGAGCGACACCCCCAAAGCCTGAGCAATTTTCGACAGCGTTTCCAGGCTGGTGGAGACCTGCCCGTTCTCGATCTTGGAAACCATGCCGCGCGAAATGCCAGCCTGTGCCGCCACCTCGGCAATGGTCAGATTGTCCTTCAACCGCAACTCGCGGATGACGTTGCCTAGATAACGGTCCAGCGACTTGCCGTTACCCGCCACGGCACCCGGTCGCGTTTCCGCAGGAGTGTCGTCCGGCTTGTCGCGGTTTTCCATTGCGGCGAAACCTATGCGTTGACTGCGCCCGGAATCCAGTTGGTCCCTGCCAGCGGGACACGTGCCATGGCGGCCGCTTCGATGGTCAGCGCGACCAGGTCCTCGCGCTCGAGGTGATGCACATTCTGCTTGCCGCAGGCGCGGGCGATGGTAGTGAGTTCCATGCTCAGGGTCTTCAGGTAATTTCGCACGTGTTTTGCGCCGACCAGGGGTTCGAGGCGCTTTTCGAGTACCGGATCCTGCGTCGTCACGCCCACCGGACACTTGCCGGTGTGGCAATGGTGGCAAAAGCCCGGGGCAGTACCGAGTTTTCCGTAGTCGGCGACGGCGGAGTGATGCCTGCCCTTCTGCATGTAGGCCTCGTGATTGCAGCCCAGGGCAAACAGGATGCCTTGTCCGATCGAAACCGCGTCGGCGCCCATGGCGAGAGCCTTCGCCACATCGGCACCGCTGCGTACTCCGCCGGAGACGATGAGCTGAACCTTGTCCTTCATGTTCAGGTCTTCTAGTGCTTCCACTGCCTGGCGCAGCGCCGCCAGGGTGGGAATGCCGACGTGCTCGATGAATACGGTTTGCGTGGCCGCGGTGCCGCCCTGCATGCCGTCCACAACGATCACATCGGCGCCGGCATGTACCGCCAGCTTCACATCGTTGAACACGCGGGTCGCGCCGATTTTCACGTAGATCGGCTTTTCCCAGTCGGTGATCTCGCGCAGTTCCTGGATCTTGATGGTGAGATCGTCGGGTCCGGTCCAGTCCGGATGCCGGCATGCCGAACGTTGATCGACGCCCTCCGGGAGCACGCGCATTTTCGCAACTCTCGGGTTGATTTTCTGTCCGAGCAGCATGCCGCCGCCGCCGGGCTTCGCGCCCTGGCCGATGACGACCTCGATCGCGTCGGCTCTGCGCACGTCGTCCGGCCTGAAGCCATAGCGCGAGGGCAGGCACTGGTAGATCAGCGTCTTCGAAGACTGTCGCTCCTCAGAGGTCATGCCGCCATCCCCGGTCGTCGTCGATGTGCCCATCTCGGTCGCCGCGCGGCCGAGCGCCTCCTTGACGTTGGCCGACAGCGAACCGAAGCTCATGCCGGCGATGGTGATCGGGATCGCCAGTTCGATCGGCTTGGTTGCGAAGCGCGTACCGAGGATCGTCCTGGTGACGCATTTCTCGCGGTACCCCTCCAGCGGATAGCGCGACAACGACGCCGCAAGGAACACCAGGTCGTCGAAGTGCGGCACCCGGCGCTTGGCCCCCAGCCCCCGGATCTCGTACAGCCCGGTCGCCGCCGCGTGGTGGATGTAGTCAATGACCCTGCGGTCAAAGCCGGCGCTTTCCTCGCGCTGGATCTGTTTGTGCACTTCGACTGGCTTGTTCATGTTTGGTCCCTTCGGGAGGGACGAGGAACGAGGAGCGAGGAACGAGGGGTTCGGGATGGGCTTCGAGCGCATGTCGCGCTGGTTTGCCTAAACCTTGGTCTCTCAAACTGTCGTCCCTCGCCCCTCATCCCTCGCCCCTGTTTCTCAATATTCCTGGTTGGCGTCGGCGTTCCAGTGATAGAGCTCGCGCCTGGATGCCACACGCCGGAACTGCTTCGGATCGTGTTTGAGGCCGGCCCTGCCGAGCAGATCGGCTAGCGCAGCGAAGTCTGTTTTGCGCATCGGTTGCTCATGTGCATCCGCGCCGAAGGAACTGACTTTCCCACGCACGTAGATCACCGCTTCATAAAGCGAGTCGCCGAGCGCGTCTCCGGCGTCGCCGCACACGACCAGGCGGCCGGCCTGCGCCATGAACGCCGAGAAATCCCCGACCGAACCGCCGACAACGATGTCCAGGCCTTTCATCGAGATGCCGCAGCGCAGCGAGGCGTCGCCTTCGATCACCAACAGGCCGCCATGCGCGGCTGCGCCCGCCGACACCGAGGCGAAGCCCTTCACGCGCACCACACCGGACTCCATGCCCTCGGCCAGCCCCGGTCCGGCATTGCCGCGGATCAGCACGCTGGCCCGCTTGTTCATTCCCGCCGCGTAATAGCCGGCATGGCCGTCCACTTCGATCTCCACCGGCGCATCCACGCCTACCGCAATGTTGTGCGCGCCATCCGGGTTGAGCACACTGACCTTCTTTACACCGGCATGCAGTTCATGGTGGAGAAACCAGTTCAGCTCCCGCAAGGGTTGCCTGGCGAGATCGAACGTGACGGTGTCGGCCGCGGCCCGCGGCGCCTGCGCTAGGCTCGCCATACGTATACCTCCTCGGGGACCGGTTCGAAGATCCTTGCGTTCTTCACGTCAGGCAGCTTTGCCAGCGACCGGAACTCGGAAGAAATCGCAACGTAGTCGTCAGTTTCGGCCACGACCGCCGGCTTACACGCAAATGCGTCACGCACCAGCGCCAGCTCGTCCTTGGTTCCCATCAGGAACGTGTAGAAGCCGTCGAGTTCCTCGAAACCCTTGTGGATTGCGGTCTCCAGATCGTCGCCCTCGCGCATGCGCCACTCGAAATAGCGGCAGGCCGCTTCCGTGTCGTTGTCGGTCTCGAAGGCGATGCCGAGCGGCTCGAGCTTGCGCCGGATCTGATACGGATTGGAAAGCGAGCCGTTGTGCACCAGGCACCAGTCCTCGCCGGCGGTAAACGGATGCGCCCGGTCCGGCGTCACTGCGGATTCGGTCGCCATGCGAGTATGCCCGACCAGATGGGTGCCCTTCAGTTTCCTGAAGTCGTAACGGGCCGCGACTTCGCCCGGCGAACCGATGTCCTTGTACAGATCGATGAACTGGCCCGCGGAAAGCACGTGAAGCCGCGGATACGTGGCACGGATCCACGCGGTGACTTGCAGCGGCGGCGCGGCGGTCTCGAGCACGCCGTGGTTCGCCTGGACGCCGACCTTGCTGTCGTCACCAAGCGCCTGACGCGCCGCACTTTCAAACGCAGTCCAGTCGAACTCCCCCTTGCCCGAGTACAGGCTGAACTTGCGGCGGTCATCGGCAACCGGCGCGGTGAACACGGCCAATCCGGCCGAGTCCGGTCCGCGCTCGGTCATGCCGATCAGCATCGGCAGCATCAACTCGCCAAGCTGCTCGCGCAGCGCGGGTCTCTTCACCAGCAATCCTACTATTCCGCACATATCAGTTCTCCGAAGACTCTTTCACCGCAAAGACGCAAAGAACGCAAAGAAACCGCAAAAAGAATCCGAATGTTCAAAGGAGCAAATCCGAACCTTTCGTCTCGACCGCGCAATATTTGATGAGGCTCCAAAACCAGCCTGCAACACAAGAATATAAGAACAAGTTGCCTTTCTTTGCGTTGTCTTTACTTCGCGTCCTTTGCGTCTTTGCGGTGAGGGATCTTGCCCGTGGAACAATCAGAAAAACTCGACGTAGCGGTCGCGCTCCCAATTGGAGACGTGCCGTGAGTACTCCACCCACTCCATGCGTTTCAGGGTCACGAACTCCTGCGCCAGATCCTCTCCCAGTGCGGCGCGCAGCACCTTGTCCTTTTCGAACTCGTCCAGCGCTTCATTGAGGCTCTGCGGCAACAGGCCGACTCCAGCCCTTTTCAGTTTCTCCGGCGACCACTCGTAGAGATTCTCGTTGATCGGTTTGCCGGGATCGATCTTGCGATCCACGCCGTCCATGCCCGCGGCAAGAATCGCGGCGCTCGCAAGGTACGGATTGCAGGACCCGTCCGGCAACCGCAGTTCCAGCCGGCCGTAAGGCACGCGCACGCAGGCGGTACGATTGTTGTTTCCGTACGCGATGTAGGCCGGGGCCCAGGTCGCTCCGGACAGCGCGCGCCCGACGACCAGCCGTTTGTAAGAATTTATTGTCGGCGCCACAATCGCGGTCAGCGCGCGGGCATGCGAGAGCACGCCCCCCGCGAAGTGGTAGGCCATTTGCGTCAGGCCCAGGCCGTTCTTGTCCTTGTCGTCGTGGAACAGGTTCTTGACCTTGCCGTTGCCAAGCGAGATGTGGAAATGCGCGCCGGTGCCGGTCCGATTGGAGAATGGCTTGGGCATGAACGTCGCGATCATGCCCATCGACCTGGCGATCTCCGAGGCCGCCATCTTGACGAACACCAGCCGGTCGGCGGAAGTCAGCGCGTCGCCGTAGGTGTAATTGACCTCGAACTGCGCGTTGGCGTCTTCATGGTCGATCTGGTAGACATCGATGCCAACCGCCCTCAGCGAGTCCACCATCGATTCGAGGAACGGCACCGAGCGCGCCAGGCCCTTGTAGTCGTAACAGGGTTTCTCCAGCAGGTCGGTATCGTCCACCGGCGCCAGCGATCCGTCGCCGGCGCGTTTCAGCAGCATGAACTCGGGTTCGATGCCGGTATAAAGGGTCAGGCCGCGCTTCGCCAGCGCATCGAGCTGATTCTTGAGCACCACGCGCGAACAGTACTGATACGGCTTGCCATTCACGTGACCGTAGCAGGCCAGTCGCGCAAATCCAGGCATCCACGGGATCAACGATAGCGTGGACAGGTCGCCGACTGCCATGTAGTCCGGTCCGTGCGGCCCCATGCCGAAACCCCAGAGCGCGAAACCGGCAAAGCCCGCCCCCTCGTTGAGCACCATGTCGAGGTGTTCCACCGGCACCGCCTTCGCCTTCGCTGCGCCGTGAATGTCCACGAACTGCGCGAGGATGTACTTGACGTGGTGATCCTTCAGGAATTTCCTTGCTGCTTGTGGCGACATATTTGCAATCTCCCTTGTTTACGACTTCGTCACTCCAGCTTGCCCGCTTGTGACAGCAGGCCTCCCGTTCCAATCGGTCCTCCCCCAAGCTCACGTGCAATTCCAGTCAGGGCTTCCCAGAGATACGGCGCATACGTGGGATCGCACCAAATGCGGAAACCCCGAAGGTTCTGCTGATCTTGCCGGATGACCAGTACCGCCACGCCGACCATCATGGTCATGACAACGGTTCGACTTGCCGAGTCCAGTTCCCGGAAATTTACGTTGCAGGTCTGGACCAGCAGCTCGTTGACGCGCTTGCCGACCAGCGCAATACCGGCGTCCTGACGAATCACCGGATAGGCCCCGGCGATCCCCGTCCCGAGTGCATCGCGGACGCGGCTTGTCGTATCGCCGATCGCGCCATCCTCCAGAAAGAATTCGGAGCGCCCCAGCCGGGCGATCACTCCGCCGCCCGCCAACCCGGTCCACGCATTCGCCTGCGCCGGCACGGCAATGCCCTGGCTTTCCAGCCACCGCGCCGCTTCCGGTCCCTTGACGCCCGCCTTGTCCAGACAGCTCAGATCGGCGATTGCGATAGACTCGCGTGCGGCGGTTTCATCCCCGGCAAGACGGCTGGCCATGTTCATGCCGCGCACCACGTCCCACTGTTGTGGATTCAGCGCGGCGATCGAGTCGTGCACGGGGCTCGTCCGGGTTACCTTCATAGTCATGCCATCCGTTTCTGCCGGTCGCCGGCAGAATCATAGAAGGGCGTACTCTCGATCCGCGCGGCCACCATCTGTCCGCCGTCCGCGCGAATGAGAAAGTCACCACCGCTTGCGATGATCTCCGGCGACACGAATGCAAGGCCGATGTATTTCTCGATTGCCGGACTCCAGGCGATGCTGGTCACCCTGCCGGCAATTTTTCCATCGCGAATCACCAGATGGCACTCCTTGGGCATCGCGCCTTCGGTCGTCGAATCGAGCGTGAATCCGACCAGCTTTGACTTGGGATTCTTGCGTTGCACGATCTTCAGGCTGCGCTGACCGATGAAGTAGGATTTATCCATCTTCACCGCCCAGCCGATCGCCGCTTCTACCGGCGTGGTCAGGCCGTCGGTGTCCTGGCCGACGATGATGTGCCCTTTTTCCAACCGAAGCAGCCGTTGCGCTTCCACGCCGAACGGCCGGATGCCGTGCACCCGGCCGGCTTCCGTCAGCGCGTCCCATAGCGCGCAGGCGCGATCTGCCGGCACGTGGATCTCATACCCGAGTTCGCCAACAAAACCCACTCGCAGCAACCGTGCCGGCACGCCTGCGATCCCGGCTTCGCGCACGCCAAGGTAGGGAAAGGCCTCTGGGGATAGATCCAGGTTGGTGAGCCTAGACAGGAGGTCACGCGAGCGGGGTCCGGCGAGATTGACCGCCGCATACGCGCCGGTGGCGTTGACGATGCCGACCTCCATGCCCCATAGGGTGTTCAGTCGCGTCATCTCGCGATAGACGTTCGCCGCGCCGGTCGTTGTGGTAGTGAAATAGAAGCGCTGCTCGCCCAGACGCACCACCACTCCATCGTCGATGATCACCCCCGCTTCATCGAGCATCAGCGCATAGCGGGTCATGCCGACTTTCATGTTGGCGAAGCGCCCGGTGTAGATGCGCTCGAGAAATGCGGCCGCGTCCGGTCCCGAAATCTCCATCTTGCCCAGCGTACCGACATCGATGATGCCCACTCCGGCGCGAACCGCGACCGCTTCCTGCCGCACCGCCTCGAGCCTGGTCTTTCCCCGCACCATATAGAACTCGGGACGCAGCCATGCGCCCGCCTGCATGAACACCGCTCCGGCACGCTCGTGCCGCGAATGCAGCGGCGTCAGGCGGTAGAGTGCGAATCCGCGGCCTGCAAGATGCGACATCGGCACCGGATGAACGAACGGCCGTGACGTGGTCGTGCCGACTTCGCCGGGCGTGGTTCCCAGCAGCTTCGCAAGTATGCGGATCGCATTCATGTTCGAGTGCTTGCCCTGGCTCGGTCCCATGCCGATCGTGGTGTAGCGCTTCAGCAACTCGATATTGTCGAAGCCTTCCTGAACCGCATTGGCCAGATCCTTCAGTTGCAGATCCTCGTCGAAGTCCACGAAGTTCTTCGCCCGCGGATGATCGAAGATCGGGTAGGGATGGCTGGGCGAGACTTCCGCGCGCGCAATCGCCGGCGCCGCGGAAACGGCAAATCCAAGATACTTCGCCGCCTCAAGGCCGGCACGGGATCCATCGCGCTGCCGGTCTTCGAGCGCGTAGACGCCGTTGATCCGCCCTGCCGCGAACACGCCCTCGGGAAGATTCGCGGGCACGAACTGCCCGACTTGGAGGTCGAATCGCATCGCTGCACCAGCCTGATACAGCAACGCAGCCGCCGGCGCAAAACCCACGCTCATCAGAACGCCGTCGCAATTGACGGTTTCGCCCCTGGAGGCGTCGGCTTCCCCGCCATCGAGCAGCGGGCAAACCACCGCCGCGCCGACTTCCGAACCGTTGGCGCGCACTTCATGAACGCAGTGTCCGCGAAGGATGCAGATGCCGGCTTCCTTTACTTTCGTTTCCTCGACTGAACCGCCTTCGGCGCGGCGCAGGTCCACCACTACCTCCACCCGGATTCCGTTGGCAATCAGATCCAGTGCCGCCACGTAGCCGTCCTGATTGCCCGTAAGAACGACCGCGGACTGCATCGGCCTCACCGCGTAGCGATAGATCAGGCGCTGTGCCGCCGACGCGAGCATGACCCCGGGCAGGTCGTTGTTGTGGAACACCGCCGGCTGTTCGCAGACCCCGCTCGCGACGATGAGCGCGCGCGCGCGCATCTTGGTCATGCAGTCTGCATCCACCAGCGCCACCCAGTTGTCAGCGTAGCAGCCGGCAGCCAGCGTGCCGGTACGCACGCTGATGTTCGGGTGCGTGCTTACGCGCGACTCGAGATCGCAAAGCTGCGCAGTCGTATGATCCGAGCCGCCGCGCTGATAGGTAAGGCTGCCGCCAATGCGCGTGTTCTCGTCCACAAGCACTACTTTTGCTCCAACATCCGCTGCTGCCTGTGCCGCGCTGAGGCCAGACGGTCCGGCTCCCACCACCAGCACGTCGCAGAAGTCGTACCGCTTAGGCGTCCTGATGTGCGGCGTGGAGAAATCCAGTTCACCCAACCCGGTGAGGCGACGGAACATGCGTTCCCAGAACGGGAACCAAGCCTTCGGAGTATGGAAGGCCTTGTAATAGAAACCGACCGGCAGAAAAGCGGCCAGCTTGTCCAGTATTCGGGCACGGTCGTGCTTGACGCCGCCGAAGGTATTCACTGCCGCGATCACCATCCGATCCCGCAGCGGTTCGACGTCGCCGCGCAGGTTCAGTCTTGCGCCGTCCTGAAACATCGCGTTGATGTCGTGGTTCGCCATAGAAAGCACGCTGCGTGCGCGGTGGTACTTGAAACTGCGCCCCAGCACGCGCGTGCCCGCCGCCAGCAATGCGCTCGACACCGTGTCGCCCGCAAACCCCTGAAAGCGTTCACCCTCGAAATCGAAAGCGATCTTCGTCGAACGATCGATCCATTCGCCGGCTACCGGCGGCAGCCGTGCGCTCATGCCGGCCCCTCTCCATACAGATAGGTACGCAGCACCGTGTCGGCGGCAGTATCGCGCTCGGCGACGAACCAGATGCCGCTGGCCAGGTGAAGCCACCACTCCTTCTTGATGCCCTGCGCCCCGTTTCGGTTGAAGACGTAGTCCGTCCACTGCGCGTCGGTGCACGCATCCGCATCCGGCATCGGCCGGATCTCCCCGCCGTATTGGAACTCGGCTACCGGCCGCAGGCCGTTAATCGGACATCTCATCAGTTTCATTTTCAGAATCCCAAATCTTCAACGCAGAGGGCGCAGAGAGAAAAAGAAAGGACGCAGAGAAAATCGCCAACTAACGGGGAACATCTGATCGACCTTCCATCATCCAGCCCTTTCTCGGCGCTCTCTCTTTGGTCCTCTGTGTCCTCTGCGTCAACGCTCTTGAATTCAATTTCCAACCGACGCGGCTCCTTTTTCCCCAGTGAGTTCGTACTCGGCAAAGCGCGACAGGCGGAAACCCTCTATCAATTCGTGATCGCGGTCATTGGCCACCGTGTAGGCCATGGTCTTTCCGCACACGGGCGTGGCCTTGAATCCCCAGGTGCCCCACCCGGAATCGATGTAGAAACCCTCCACCGGCGTCTTGCCCATGATCGGCGCAAAGTCCGGCGTCATGTCCGCCATGCCCGCCCACTGGCGATTGACCCTGACGTGGGACAGGAACGGGAACATGTCGAGCATGTGCGCGGCCAGGCCTTCGACGAAATCCAGCGTGGAGCGGGTGGAGTGCAGTTCATACGGATCCAGCGACGCCCCCATTACCAGCTCGCCGCGCGCAGACTGGCTGACGTATATGTGCAGGCTGCCGGAGACAAAAATCGGGTCGAGCCAGGGTTTCATCGGCTCGCTGACCATCGCCTGTAACGGATGGATGTAAATGGGCGTGCGGATGCCCACCATTTGCGCAATGCGCGGAGTCGAGCCCGCTACGGCGCACAGCACCTTTGGCGTAGCGATATGGCCTCGATTGGTCCTGACGCCCTTGACGCGTCCATTCTCAATTTCGATGCCGAGCACCTCGGTCTTCTGGTGGATTTCCACGCCGCGCCGGTCGGCGCCGCGACCATAGCCCCAGGCCACCGCGTCATGACGGGCGATTGCACCCGGTGCGTGATAAAGCGCGCCCAGGATCGGTGCATGCCCGCCGCAGGAGAGGTCGATTTGAGGACAGGCTTTGCTCACGTCTTCCGGGCCAACCAGTTCGCTGTCCACGCCGAGGTGCTTGTTGACCTCCGCGCGCCAGCGCATGGTGCGCACCGCCGAGTCGGTATGGGCAAGGGTGAAATGTCCGCGGGTCGAGTAGAAGAGATTCAGGTCGAAGTCGGCAGCCAGGTCCTGCCACAGGCGCACCGACTCGTCGTAGAACGCCACGCCCTCGGGGGTCAGGTAATTCGAGCGAATGATGGTGGTGTTGCGGCCGGTGTTGCCGCCGCCGATGTAGCCCCTTTCCAGAACGGCAACATTCTGCAGGCCATGGTCCTTTGCCAGATAGTAAGCGGCAGCCAACCCGTGCCCACCCGCGCCAATGACCACCGCGTCGTAGGTCGGCCTGAGTGCGTCGTGAACCCGGAACATTCTCGGTTCGGGGTGGCGGTGTGAGAGGGCAAAGCGCAACAACCGTAGAGGCATATCGGCGAATCAGGATTTGCTGGCGCGGGAAGTGGTTTGCATAGTGAATTCCTTTCTTGTCAGAGTCAACACCAACAGGAATCTTTGTTTATCTGAAAGAAACTCGTGGATTGGCCTTCTGAAGGGATGAGCAGATGCGTCTGCTACAATCCGGACGAATCCAACCTGTTGACGCACATGAACGTTCCCCGACTTACCATTGCCGTTTCCGCGGGTCTGGGCCGTCAATAACTGAACGTGGTTAAGGCACTCATGCGCGTGCGGAACAGCCGGCGCGCTGGCGCGACAACAACATGAAAATTGCCTTCGTTCTCGACCCGCTCGATACCATCAAGACCTACAAGGACTCCTCCTACGCGATGATGCGCGAGGCGGCGGCCCGCGGCCATTCGCTGGCAGCACTGCAGCAGGAGGACCTGATCTGGCGCGACGGCCGCGTACTTGGCTACGCGCGCGACCTTTCGCTCAATTCCGACGAAAAGCACTGGTACCGCGTCGGCGACAAACAGCCGGTGCCGCTGGAATCTTTCGATGTGGTATTGATGCGCAAGGATCCGCCGTTCGACATGGAGTACATCTACAGCACTTACCTGCTGGAGCTGGCTCAAATGCAGGGGGCGCGCGTCGTCAACAACCCGCGTGCCGTGCGCGACCATAACGAGAAACTGGCGATTGCCAAGTTTGCGCGATTCACGGTGCCGACTCTGGTCACGCGCCTCGAGTCGTTGATCCGCGACTTTCTGGCGGAGCACGGGGATATCATCCTCAAGCCACTGGACGGCATGGGTGGGGTTTCGGTGTTTCGCCTGCACCGGCAGGATCCCAACATCGGAGTAGTGATCGAAACCCTGACCCATTACGGCCGGCGCACCGTGATGGCGCAGCGCTTCATCGCCGAGATCGTCAAGGGCGACAAACGCGTCCTGCTCATTGACGGCGAGCCGGTGCCTTACTCGCTTGCGCGCATTCCGAAACAGGGGGAAACGCGCGGCAATCTGGCCGCCGGGGCCACCGGCGTGGCGCAGCCGCTGACTGCGCGCGACCGGGAGATCGCGGAGGCTGTCGGCCCCGAACTGAAGGCACAGGGGCTGATGCTGGTCGGTCTGGACGTGATCGGCGATTACCTGACCGAAGTCAACGTCACCAGCCCCACATGCATGCGTGAAATTGCCGACCAGACCGGCTTCAATGTCGCGGCGCTGATGATCGATGCGCTGGAAAAAGCGGTAAGGAGTGAGGGGTGAGGAGACAGGGGTAAACTCCCTCTTACCGTTTTCCTTACTCCTCACCCCTCTCTCCTTACGCACCTGATCCACATAGGTAGAATTCCCCTTTGTCACCGATCAATCCTAGGCATCCATGGTTGGAATACTGATCATCGCCCACGGCACTCTGGGTGAAAGTCTGATCCACTGCGCCAGTCACGTGATGGGCGGCCGGCCGCCGCACCTGATGCAGATCGGCGTAAGCATGCACGACGATCCCCAGCTGGTGCTGCCGCAGGCAATCAAGCTGGCGCGCAGCCTCGACCAGGGCGGCGGTGTGCTGGTGCTTTCCGACGTTTACGGCGCCACGCCGTGCAACATCGCCAGCAGGTTGCTGATCCCGGGCAAGATCGAAGGTGTCGCAGGGGTGAATCTGCCGATGATTGTGCGCGCACTGACTTATCGCAATGAACCCCTCAGGACCGTGGTCGCGAAAGCAATGTCCGGAGGCATCGAAGGCGTCATGCAAATTCCCGCGGCACAGATAAAAAATGCAGCAACGGGAAATTGAGATCACCAACAAGCTGGGTCTGCACGCGCGCGCGTCGGCCAAGCTCACCCAGCTTGCCGGGAAGTTCACCGCCGACGTTTGGGTCACGCGCGACGGCCGCCGGGTCAATGCCAAGAGCATCATGGGCGTGATGATGCTCGCCGCCGCCAAGGGCGCGACCGTCGTGGTCGAGACCAACGGTCCGGATGAAGCCGAAGCGATGGCGGCTTTGGTCGGGCTGATCAGCGAAAGATTCGGGGAAGGGGAATGAATCAGGGGCGAGGGACGAGGAACGAGGAACGAGTCAAGACCGCAAAGCATAAATCCACGTTTCACTTACTCGCCCCTCGCCCCTCGCCCCTCGCCCCTGCTCTTACATGAGTTTCACCATCCACGGCATCGGGGTATCGGGGGGCATCGCCATCGGCCATGCCCAACTGGTTTCGCACGCCCAGCTTGAAGTCGCCCACTACAACATTCCAAAGTCGCGGATCGCGGATGAGAAGGTCCGCTTCGACGCGGCACTGGTAACGGCGCGCGCCGAACTCGCCGGCCTCGGCCAGCACATTCCCGTCGGCGCGCCGGCGGAGTTCGAGGCTTTTCTCAATCTTCACCTGATGATCCTCGACGATCCCACCCTGTCGGAGGTGCCGAAACAACTCATCGAAACCCAGCGGTGCAACGCCGAATGGGCGTTGAAGCTGCAGATGGAAGCGTTGATGGAGCAGTTCGAGCGTATCGAGGACGGCTACATCCGCGAGCGCAAGACCGATGTCATCCAGGTCGTGGAACGGGTACTGAAAGTCCTGATGGGGCGGCCCGGCGAGGTCCTGGCACACAGCGCGCCTGAGGAAAACAGCATACTGGTCGCTCACGACCTTTCCCCGGCGGATGTCATTCTCTTCAAGAGCCACCGGTTCGCCAGTTTCGTCACCGACCTCGGCGGCGTCACCTCGCACACCGCGATCATCGCCCGCAGCCTGAACATCCCTTCCGTGGTGGCCCTGCACCACGCGCGCACGCTGATTCGCGAAAACGAAGTGCTGATCGTGGACGGCAGCAACGGCGTGGTCATCATCAATCCCGACAAGACCGCGCTCGCCGAATACAAACTGCGCCAGGAACAATGGGAACTCGAACGCCTGAAACTCAGGCGGCTGAGAAAAACCAGGACCACGACGCTGGACGGCACGGCGATCGAACTGCACGCCAACATCGAGTTGCCGGACGACGTTGCCGGTGCCATGGAGAACGGTGCCGACGGCGTGGGACTGTTCCGCACCGAGTTCCTGTACCTGAATCGCCGCGACCTGCCGACCGAGGACGAACAGTTCGAAGCCTACCGCAAGGTGGTGCAGGACATGGACGGCCTGCCCGTCACGATCCGCACCTTCGACCTAGGCGCGGACAAGAGCATCGACACCACCGAACGCGTCGCCCCCAATCCGGCGCTGGGTCTGCGCGCCATCCGCCTGTGCCTGGCCGAGCCGCAGATGTTCCATCACCAACTGCGCGCCATCCTGCGCACCTCTCACTATGGCAAGGTGCGCATCCTGATTCCGATGCTGTCCTCGGCGCACGAGCTGAACCAGACTCTGCACCTGATCGACGAGGCCAAGAAGAGCCTTCACGACGACGACATCCCCTACGACAAGAAGATCAAGATCGGGGGCATGATCGAAATTCCGGCCGCGGCACTGTCGCTCTCTACCTTTACCCGCAAGCTTGATTTCCTTTCCATCGGCACCAACGACCTGATCCAGTACACGCTCGCGATCGACCGCGCCGACGACACGGTCGCGCACCTCTACGACCCGCTGCATCCGGCCGTGCTGAACCTGGTGGCGCATGTAATTCGCAGCGCCAATCGCGCCGACGTGCCGGTAGCGGTTTGCGGCGAGATGGCCGGCGACGTGCGCCTGACGAGGGTGCTGCTTGGTTTCGGACTTCGGCAATTCTCAATGCATCCGGCGTACCTGCTGTCGGTGAAGCAGCAGGTATTGAAGTCCGACCTGCAGCAAGTCATGGTGCTCTCCCAGAAGATGCTGAAGAGCGACGATCGCGACAAGCTGGAGCAGCTCCTTGCACGCATGAATCGCTGAGTTCGAGGATGCTGCAGAAGATCCGCGGAGTGAGGCAAGACGACGCTTCCCGTGAACGCCACTGGTTCCAGGACGATTACTTCGACTTGTTCGTCTGGACGGACGCTGCCGGGAGGGTGCTCGCGTTCCAGCTCTGCTATGACCGCTTGCGCAACGAACGTGTGCTTGCCTGGAACGCGGAACACGGTTTACTCCACCGCCGCGTCGATGATGGCGAAGAGATGCCGGCCAAGAACATGACGCCGATCATGGTGGCAGATGGCTGGTTTGCCGCCGAGGACATAGGGGCCGAGTTCGATGTTCGCGCTGGCGGCATGGATGCTGCCGTCCGCGACTTTATCCGCCACAAGATCCGCGAAGCAGGTTCGCAACTCGCCGAATCGCGGACCAATCCGTAACGTCCCGGCCGATGCGCATCGATTCCGAGCAACTGCCCCACCATCTGTCGCGCGGCCTCAAGCCCCTGTATGTCTTGTTCGGCGAGGAATTATTGCTGGCGCTCGAAGCTGCCGATCGCATCCGCGCCGCAGCGCTCAATCAGGGCTACGACGAGCGCCGTGTGCTCTTCGTCGAACCCGGATTCGACTGGGGAGAAGTTGCGATGGTCGGCAACAGCCTGTCGCTGTTTGCGCCCAGACGCTTGCTGGACTTGCGCATCCCCTCGGGCAAGCCCGGCAAGGACGGGTCCGAGGCCCTGCAGCGGCTGGCCGGCTCGCTGCCCGCGGATACCATCGTCCTGATCACGCTGCCCGGATTGGATCGCCAGCAGCTGGCTTCCAAATGGTTCGACGCGCTGGAGCGTGCAGGAGTGGCGGTGCATGCCGCGGCAGTCAAGCGCGAGCAGCTGGCGCAATGGCTGTCCGGCCGGCTCGCACAACAGGATCAGCAGGCCGACACTGAGACGATCGAGTTCCTGGTCAGCCGGGTCGAAGGCAATCTCATGGCGGCATACCAGGAAGTGCAGAAGCTTGCCCTGCTGTTTCCTGCCGGCATGCTGCCTTTCGAAGACGTGAAGAACGCGGTACTGGACGTGGCTCGCTATAACGTGTACGAGATCGGCGCCGCCCTGCTCAAAGGTGAACGCGCGCACTTCGTGCGCATGCTGGAGGGCCTGCGCGGCGAGGGTGCGGCGCTGCCGCTGGTGTTGTGGGCGATCGCCGAGGAAGCACGGGCAATGGCAAGGGTGAAGGCCGCGATGGTTGCGGGACGGCCGCTGGCACAGGCGCTGCGCGAGGCGCGCGTGTGGGGGCCACGCCAGGATCTAATGCCACGCTCGCTCGATCGGCTGACCTCGGCCGAGCTCATCGGCGCGCTGCGGCGGGCCGCGGAGGTCGACCGCATGATCAAGGGTCTCGCCGACGGCGATGTATGGGACGCGCTGTTGCAGCTCGGATTGAGCCTGATGGCGCCGGTGCAGAGCAGCGTTCCGCCGGGAATTAGGGGTAAAATCCCCGGCACAATTCGAGGTTAGATATCGTGGACATTCAGTCCTACATGCACTCGGTCGGACGCGCCGCGCGGGCCGCCTCGCGCCACATGGCGAAGGCTGATACCAGGGCAAAGAACGACGCATTGCTCGCCATGGCGCAGGCCGTCGAGCGCGACATCGCTCGCCTGATGGATGCGAACAGGAAGGATGTCGAGGCTGCGCGTGCCAAAGGACTCGACGCTGCGATGGTGGATCGCCTGACGCTGACACCAAAGAGCGTTGCGTCCATGGCCGAGGGATTGCGCCAGATCGCCGCGTTGCCCGATCCGGTCGGCGAAATCTCCGGACTCAACTACCGGCCCTCCGGAATTCAGGTGGGGAGAATGCGCGTGCCGCTCGGCGTCATCGGCATCATCTACGAGGCGCGCCCCAATGTCACCGCGGACGCCGCCGGCCTGTGCCTGAAGTCCGGCAACGCCGCAATCCTGCGTGGCGGCTCAGAGGCGATCCATTCCAACCAGGCAATCGGCGCCTGCGTGCACGAGGGCTTGCGCAAATCCGGGTTGCCGGAGACCGCGATTCAGGTGATCGAAACCACCGATCGTGCCGCGGTCGGCGAGCTGATCACCATGAAAGACTACGTGGACATCATCGTTCCGCGCGGCGGCAAAGGCCTGATCGAGCGCATTTCGAGCGAATCGCGCATTCCGGTGCTCAAGCATCTCGACGGCGTCTGCCACGTGTACATCGACGATCGCGCCGACATCGACAAGGCGATCCGGATTGCCGACAACGCCAAGACGCAGCGCTACGGCACCTGCAACACCATGGAAACGCTGCTGGTGCACAAGAACATCGCCGCAGCCGTGCTGCCGGCGCTGGCGAAGATCTTATTTCGACAAAGGCGTGGAACTTCGCGGCGACCAGCAGGCGCGCGCGCTGGTGACGCAGATGAAACCCGCCACCGAAGAAGACTGGTACACCGAATACCTTGGCCCAATCCTCGCCGTGCGCGTGGTGGATGACCTCGACCAGGCGATCGAGCACATCACCGTTTACGGTTCGCAGCACACCGACGCCATTGTCACCGAAGACATTACCCGGGCGCGACGCTTTCTGCGCGAAGTGGATTCCAGCTCGGTGCTCGTGAACGCGTCCACCCGATTTGCCGATGGTTTCGAGTTCGGCCTGGGTGCGGAGATCGGCATTTCCACCGACAAGCTGCACGCCCGTGGTCCCGTGGGCCTGGAAGGCCTGACGTCACTCAAGTTCATTGTCCTCGGCGACGGCCAAATTCGGGAGTGATCCCTTGCCGCAGTCAGGCTGCGAACTTCAGAAAAGCAAATCTCACCACGAAGGCACGAAGACACGAAGAAGAGCGAAAAAAGTATATGTGTGCAAAGCACCAACTGGCGGATGTTCCAACAAACTCGAAGTTGACGGGAGAGGATCACGAACAGTCACCCCCTTCTGTCCCCAATTTAGTGTAAGGATTCCTGTTTTTCTTCGTGTCTTTGTGTCTTCGTGGTGAGAATCTTCGTTCTTGCTTGTGCTTTGACGGTTAATCACCAACAATTCTCATGAGCCAACTGATCGAAATCAAGGTTCCCGACATCGGCGATTTCAAGAACATTCCCGTAATCGAAGTGCTGGTCAAACCCGGCGACAGCATCAACAAGGAAGACGCGCTGATCACGCTGGAATCCGACAAGGCGACCATGGAAGTGCCTTCGCCGCAATCTGGCGTAGTCAGGGAAATCAAGGTCAAGGTCGGCGACAAGCTCTCTGAAGGCAGCGTGGTGCTGCTCCTGGAAGGCACGACCGCGGAAGTGCCGGCGGCAAAGGCCGAAGCCACCAGGCCGGCGCCTGCCACCTCCGCGCCAAAGACGCCCGCCGCGCCGGTGGTAACGTCATCCGGACCGGTTACTAAAGGCGACATTCACGCTGACGTGATGGTTCTGGGTTCCGGCCCCGGCGGCTACACCGCCGCGTTCCGCGCTGCCGATCTCGGCAAACAAGTGGTGCTGGTCGAGCGTTACCCGGTTCTGGGCGGAGTGTGCCTGAACGTCGGCTGCATACCGTCGAAAGCATTGCTGCACGCGGCGCGCGTGATCTCTGAAGCCGAGGAAATGAGCCACTTCGGCATTGCATTCGGCAGGCCCACAATCGAGATCGCCAAGCTGCGCGAGTGGAAGGACGGCGTGGTGGAAAAGTCGATACGCGGCCTTGCTGGACTTGCCAAGAGCCGCAAGGTCCAGGTCGTGCAGGGGGTAGGCAAGTTCACGTCAGCGCACATGATCGAAGTGAAGACAGCGGGCGGCGTAAAGAAGGTGTCGTTCGACCACGCGATCATTGCCGCCGGTTCGAGCGTCGCCCGCATTCCCGGTTTCCCGTACGACGATCCGCGGCTGATGGATTCGACCGGCGCACTCAGACTCGAGGACGTGCCGAAACGGCTTTTGGTAATCGGCGGCGGCATCATCGGCCTGGAGATGGCCACGGTCTACGACGCCATCGGCTCGAAGGTCACGGTGGTGGAATTGCTCGACGGTCTGATTCCGGGCGCCGATCGCGACCTGATCAGGCCGTTGCACAAGCGCATCGAGAAACGTTACGAAGGCATTTACCTCAAGACCAAAGTCACCCGACTGGAAGCGCAAAAAGACGGCCTGAAGGCGACCTTCGAGGGCGAGAACGCCCCCAAGCCCCAGATTTATGACCGCGTGCTGCTCGCAGTCGGGCGCCGGCCAAACGGCAAGGAGATCGACGCGCAGGCTGCCGGGGTGAACGTCACCGACCGCGGCTTCATCCCGGCGGACAAGTACATGCGCACCAACGTGCCGCATATTCATGCGATCGGAGACATCATCGGCGAGCCGATGCTGGCGCACAAAGCCAGCCACGAAGGCAAGCTCGCGGCGGAGATTATCGCCGGGCATAAACGCGCCTTCGACGCCCGCACCATTCCATCGGTCGCTTACACCGACCCCGAAGTTGCCTGGATGGGGCTCACCGAGACGCAGGCCAAAGCGCAGGGGACCGAATTTGAGAAGTCAGTGTTTCCCTGGGCAGCGAGCGGACGGGCCCGCGCCACTGCGCGCGAGGAGGGAATGACCAAACTCATTTTCGACAAGAACACCAGGCGGCTGCTCGGTGCAGGCATGGTCGGGCCGAACGCCGGCGAGCTGGTCGCGGAAACGGTGCTGGCGCTGGAAATGGGCGCCGACGCGGAAGACATCGGGCTCACCATCCACCCGCACCCGACGCTGTCCGAAACCATTTTCTTCGCCGCAGAGATCGCCGAAGGCAGCATCACCGATCTCTATATGCCCAAGCGGTAGCCATGATCCTGGCTGCTCCCGATCGGTTTACCGCGCTGATCAGTCCGCCGGCCGATTGGAAGGGGCCTGCGCTGTGGTTCGCGTTCCAGGGCTCGCAGATCCTGGTGGTGCGCGGCGCACACAACGCGAGCGTTCCCTCGGCTTCCGATCCGCGCGAATTCGGACTCGCGCCGCAACGCAGCCAGTATCTCGGCATTCTCGGCGAGCAGCATTGTTTCGCCTGCGAGCTGGAGGCGAACGTCGCTCCCCCGGCGGGCATGCAACTCTCTGGGCTTCGCGCGCTTTTCGGCGCGCTCGACGATTCGCTTTTCGCGCTCGCAGGGCGCGCATTCCAGATCGTCGACTGGAACCGCTCTCACCAGTTCTGCGGCCACTGCGGCACGCCGACCGAGCCGAAAGCCAACGAGCGGGCGCGCGTCTGTCCGAACTGCGGCCAGTCGCACTACCCTCGCATCGCCCCCGCGGTGATGGCGCTGGTCAGAAGGGACAACGAGCTGTTGCTGGCGCGTTCGCCGCATTTTCCGCCCGGCATGTATAGCGCCCTCGCCGGCTTCGTCGAGCCGGGGGAAACCCTGGAGCAGACCCTGGTACGCGAAGTGCGCGAGGAAGTCGGCATCGAAGTCGCCAACCTGCGATACTTCGCCAGCCAGCCTTGGCCGTTCCCGCATTCGCTGATGATCGCGTTCTACGCCGACTACGCCGGCGGCGAGATCAACCCCGATCCGAGCGAAATCGAGGCCGCGGGCTGGTTCACCGCAGACAGGCTGCCGCAGGCACTGCCGAGCAAGATCAGCATTTCGCGACGACTGATCGATGCGGCGCTCGCCGAACTCGGCGCTTCAAATTGACAACAAGAACCTAACCGGGGAGGGTGGCATGCTGAGAATCTGGGGTCGCAACAACTCGGTCAACGTCCAGAAGCCTCTGTGGTGCTGCGAGGAAATGGGCGTTCAGTACGAACGCGTGGACGCCGGCGGTACCTTCGGCGTAGTGAACACGCCGCAATACCGCAACCTCAATCCGAACGGCCTGGTGCCGACCATCGAAGACGACGGTTTCGTGCTCTGGGAATCGAACGCAATCGTGCGCTATCTCGCCGCCAAGAACAGCGCCGGCAAACTCTGGCCCGAGGACCTCAAAGTCCGCGCCGAAGCCGACAAGTGGATGGACTGGCAGAGTTCGACCTTCTGGCCGACTTTCCGGCCGCTGTTCTGGAACCTGGTGCGCACCCCAGTCGATCAGCGCGATGACAAGGCGATGGAAGACTCGCGCCTCAAGACCGCCGAGATCCTTGAGTATCTCGATGCGCACCTCAAGAACCGCGCCTACGTCGCCGGCGAAACGCTCACCATGGGCGACATTCCGATGGGTTGCGCGATCCAACGCTGGATGAGCCTGCCCATGGACCATCCCGAGATGCCGAATCTGGAGCGCTGGTACGACGCGCTGACTGCCCGCCCGGCGTACAAGAAGATCGTGATGCTTCCGCTGAACTGAATGGCGCCAGCCAAGCACTCCGCCGCGGAATTTACGGCCCTGCATTGGAGTGCAAGAACATGAAACCGCTCAAGCGCGGGCTCTGCGGGCTGCTCGCCGCCTTGCTGTGTACAGCTTCCGCCGGCCACGTACACGCGCGATTCGTCGCGCTCGGCCACGTGGACCTGTCCTTCTACGAGGTCACCGCAAGCGTGGTGCAGCTGGTTCTGGAACGCCTCGGCTACAACGTGGGCGTCCAGAAAGGCAGTCACGGCCAGATTTACCCGTTACTCGGCAAAGGTGAGGTGGATCTGTTCGTCGCGGCCTGGCCGCCTCACGCACACGCAACCTACTGGGACCAGTACCAGGACAGCACGACAAAGGTAACGGCGCTTTACGACGATGCACGGCTGTTCTGGTCGGTACCGGACTACGTTCCGGCGTCGGAGGTGAAGAGCGTGGCGGACCTGCGCAAGCCGGAGGTGGCCGCGAAAATGCAGAAGGAGATCCGCGGGCCGGGCGCGGACTCGGGACTGATGATCGGCTCTAAGAAAATCGTCGAGGCGTACGGCCTCGGTGATCTTGGCTACCGGCTCGCACCCGGCAAGCCCGCCGACTGGATCGCCAACTTCAACGACAATGTTGCCGCGCAGCGCTGGTTCGTGATGCCTCTGTGGCAGCCGCAATATCTGAACAAGGCGCACAAGATGCGAATCCTCGAGGAGCCGCAGCAACTTCTCGGCGGTGCGGACCGCGCATACCTCGTTGCCCACAAGGATTTTCGCGGCAAAGTGGACAAGCGCACCTAGAACGTCTTGCAGCGCATGTCGTTGTCGGTGAAGGCCATCACCGATATGGACTATCTGGTGAACATCGAAAAGGTGTCGCCGCACGACGCGGCGCGTGCCTGGATTGGGGCACATCCCGACACGGTGACCTATTGGCTCGAATCCGACCCGGACGAATAGACAGGTCGTGTCGGTTCAGATCACGCCGGCTGCGCGCAATTTCCCGATTGCCGAATCCGCGTAGCCGGCTTCACGGAGAATCTGGTCGCTATGTTCGCCGGGGGCGGGCGCAGGGCGCTCCACCGCAAACTCGTACTCGCTCATTTTTAGCGGCGGGGCCAACTGCAACACATCGCCGTCGCGCACGACCATCCCGCGCGCCCTGATCTGCGCATCTTCGAGGCTCCCCTCGAACATCAGCACCGGCGTCACGCAGCAGTCTTCAGCGCGGAATTTTTCGACCCAGTGGGCCTGCGGCCGGGAGGCGAAGATTCTGCCCAGTTCCTCCTTGCCCCAGTGCGCATCCTTGCCGCGGACTTCCCAGTGGCAGCCCTTGAGATCGGGCCGTGCCAGCACGTCGCAGACACGATCCCAGAATTTCCTCTCCAGCGCGCCGACCGCCATGTGCTTGCCGTCGGAGGTGCAATAGACCGCGTAACAGGGTTCGCGGCCGGAGAGAAAGTCCGCGCCGCGTGGACGAACGTGCCCGGTGGAAGCCACAGCGGCGAGCGCCTGCAGGTTGTGCGAAAGCACGCCCTCGGTCATGGCCACGTCGACGTACCGCCCCCGACCACTGCGCTTCGCGTCAAACAATGCCGCGAGAATGCCCATGGCCGGTACCACCGCGCCGCCGAGAATGTCCGCGACCTGGAGATTCGGTATCACCGGATCGCCGCCGGCCGGGCCCACCTGATCGATGAATCCCGCGTAGCCGCAGTAATTCACGTCGTGCCCGGCCAGATCGCGGTAAGGGCCGGTCTGTCCGTACCCGGAAATCGAGCAATAGACGATTCGCGGATTGATCTTGTTGCATGCGGCATAACCGACGCCCAGCCGGTCCACGACTCCCGGGCGGAAACTCTCTACCACGATGTCTGCGTCGCGTACCAGGCGCAGGAACACTTCGACGCCTTCCGGTTTTTTCAAGTCGAGGCGCAGCGCGCGCTTGTTGCGGTTGATGGCGAGAAACAAGGGCGCCGTCCCGCCGGCAGCAGCGCCCATGGAGCGGGCATAGTCGCCGGCGCCGGTATCTTCGATCTTGATGACGTCGGCGCCGAGATCGGCCAGATGCAGCGTGCATACCGGACCGGGAAGAAGTCGGGTGAGATCGAGAATGCGAATCCCCGAGAGCGGTTTGGGGCGCATCAGCCTGGCGTTTTCTTCGGGCCGGTATAGAACTCCGGATAGCGTTTCGCGATCACCGGGCTGTCGCTCGCCCAGGCGTGACAGGAATCGATCAGCGCCGGCCGGTCGCGCTTGCCCGCAGTCTTGCTCCGCTCCGCGCGCGCCGCATACACCGTCTGGAAGGCGGTGGTCGCAATCGGGCCGAGCAACTCCACCAGGTGCGTGCAGCCCTTGGTGCCACCGAGCAACTCCTTCGTTTTCTGGGTCCAGCCCGGCCTGATGGACAGCCCGATCAGCACCTTGAAGTTCTCGGTGATGTCGCCGCACATGCTGTAGGGTCCCCACACCGTGCGCGCCTCGACATCGTGCACCTTGAGGTCGAGATCGAGGGTCAGTCGAAGCCACATTTCGTGCAACGGCTCGCCCGCCTTGATGCTGCCGCGGTCCCGGTTCGCGAAATCATAGGTCTTGGTATCCACGAGGTGACCTTCGATGTCCCAGAGACCGTCGTCGCGCTCAAAGCCGAAACATTCGACCTTGCGGTTGTGCAGGAGCTTACGGGAAGCAGACGTGCTGAGCGTCATTTCAGTCGGAGGAAGTGGCCCGGGCGCCGTTCTTCCAGGCGTTTGAGCACTTCAAGTCTCTGTTCAACGGAAAAATCGAGCCAGCCGGCGATTTCGTCGAGGGTGCGAAAGCAACCGCGGCACAATCCGGTAAATGGATTCATCTGGCAGACATTGACACAGGGCGACTGGATGTCCTTGCGCTCCGGATTCATGCCGCCGTTTTCTCGCGTTTGAGTGCAAGCGCGCGGCCGGCGCGCGATACCGTCGGCCGCTTGAGTTGCGCGCAGATGAACTCGGCCGCATCGAGGAGCCTCCCCATATCCACGCCGGTTTCGATGCCCAGGCCGCCGAGCATGTAAAGCACGTCTTCGCTGGCGACGTTGCCGGTCGCGCCCTTCGCATACGGGCAGCCACCCAGTCCCGCAACCGAACTGTCGAAAGTGGCCACCCCCAATTCCATCACCGCCAGGATGTTGGCGAGCGCTTGTCCGTAGGTGTCGTGGAAATGACCGGCGAGCTTCCCGACCGGTATCTTCTTCGCCACCGTTTCGATCATGCGCTGCGCCTTGGCCGGCGTGCCGGTGCCGATGGTGTCGCCGAGCGAAATCTCGTAGCAACCCATGTCGTAGAGCCGCTGCGACACGGTGGCAACGGCTTCCGGCGTGACCTCGCCTTCGTAGGGACAGCCGAGCACGACCGAGATGTAACCGCGCACCCGCAGGCCGGCACCGAGTGCCGCCTTGCATACCTCGGCCTGGCGTTGCATCGACTCGGCAATCGTGCAGTTGGTATTGCGTTTTGAAAAGGCCTCCGTGGCGGCCGCGAAGCCCGCCACTTCCGTCGCCTTTGCGGTGATCGCGGCCTCAAGGCCCTTCATGTTCGGCACCAGCACGGGATAGGCGACTCCCGGCTTGCGGCGGATGTGCGCCATCACCTCCGCGGTGTCGGCCATTTGCGGCACCCATTTCGGGGAGACGAAGCTCCCGGCTTCGACAACCTGGAATCCCGCGTCCGACAAACGGTCGATCATCGCGACCTTGACTTCGGCGGGAACGCTGACCGGCTCGTTCTGCAAGCCGTCGCGCGGACCGACTTCGACCATCTTGACGCGTTTCGGGTATTTCATGCCTTGTTCGCTTCTTCGAAATCGAGCAACTGCGCGCCTTCGGAAACCTGCTCGCCAGGCGCAAAGTATATCCGCTTGACCGTCCCGCTCTGCGGCGCCGAGATGGTGTGCTCCATTTTCATCGCCTCGATGATCATCAGCGCCTGGCCTTTTTCCACCACTTCGCCGTCCTTGATCAGCACCTGGATCACCGCACCAGGCAGCGGCGAGACCAGCCTGCCGGACGGATCTTCTTCCTCGACTGTGGCGGGGATCTCGAATTCGAGCCGATAGCTTCCGCCAAAGGCAAAAACCGTCAACTCGTTGACCCGGCGGATCACCGTGGCGCGGGTACGATTTCCGGCAAGATCGGCGTTGATGGTCCGGTCGCCGGCGACTTCCCCCGAGGCCAGCATCCTGCCACCGGGCAGTTCCAGCAGATATCCCCGGTTTCGGTAGTGCGCGACCACTTCCACGCGTTTTCCGGTGTCGACGAACACGAAGGTGTGATGATTGTCCTCGTTCAGGCGCCAGCCATCGCGCGCATTCCAGGGCGAGAATGGGTCCGTCGAGCGCTTCGCGGCCTGCGCCGCTTCGCGATCCATTCTCAGCAGTTCGCTCAATACCGCGATCGCCAGGATCGAGTCGGATGCCGGCGCGGCGGCTTGAAACAGTTCGGACCGGTAGCGCTCGATCAGGCCGGTATCGAGCAACTCCGGCTCGCGATGCGCCTCGGCGAACGCGCGGTGCGCGGTAACAGCGGAAAGAAATGCCAGATTGCTGGTCGGCCCGACGATCTGAAATTCGCCTAGCGCGGCGCGCAACCGGCGCAATGCGGAAGGGCGGTCCAAGTCCCAGGCAATCAGCTTGGCGATCATCGGATCATAGTGCACGCCGACTTCGTCGCCCGTCCGCACGCCGCTGTCCACGCGTACATGCGCCGATTGCTTCCGGCTGGCACAAGTGTTCGATGCGCCCGGCGGCAGGAAGAAATCCACGCGCGGGATCTTCCGCGTACACCCGGGCTTCAATCGCGTGACCGTTGATCGCCAACTGCTCCTGCGTCAGCGGCAGGGGTTCCCCGGAAGCAACCAGCAACTGCCATTCAACCAGATCGAGCCCCGTGATCATCTCGGTCACCGGGTGCTCGACCTGTAATCGGGTGTTCATCTCCATGAAGTAAAAGCGGCCATTGCCGTCGGCGATGAACTCCACCGTGCCGGCATTCACGTAACTGACGGCCCGCGCTGCCGCAACCGCCGCGTTGCCCATTTCGCGGCGGCGCTCAGCGGTCATACCCGGTGCCGGCGCTTCCTCCAGGATCTTCTGATGACGGCGCTGCACCGAGCAGTCGCGTTCGAACAGGTACACACAATGCCCCAGCGTGTCCGCGAACACCTGCACCTCGATGTGTCGTGGACGCGTGAGATACTTCTCGATCAGCACCCGGTCATCGCCGAACGAGGAAGCCGCTTCGCGCTTCGCTGCAGCGAGTGCATCGGCAAAGTCGGCCGCCTTACCCACCATCCGCATGCCCTTTCCGCCGCCGCCGGCGGACGCCTTGATCAGAACCGGGTAGCCGATGCGATCGGCTTCCTCCTTGAGTAAAGCTGCGTCCTGCGCGTCGCCGTGGTAACCGGGTACCAGCGGCACGCCGGCCTTTCCCATCAGCGCCTTTGCGGCGCTCTTCAAACCCATCGCTTCAATCGCACCGGCCGGCGGGCCGACGAAAACCACTCCGGCCTGCCCACAAGCCTCTGCAAATTCCGCGTTTTCGGACAGGAAACCGTAGCCGGGATGGATCGCCTGCGCCCCGCTTTTCTTCGCGGCCTTCAGGATGCGGTCCACGCGCAAATATGAATCACGCGGATGCGCCGGCCCGATCAGGTAAGCCTCGTCGCAGTCCGCCACATGCAGCGCGTTTGCATCCGCCTCCGAATAAACGGCGACAGTGCGTATGCCGAGCCGTTTCGCGGTACGCGCGACACGGCAGGCGATCTCGCCCCGATTGGCTATGAGTATTTTCTCAAACATGAAATTCAATGAGCCGCCAAGACGCCAAGAGCGCCAAGGAAACCCAATCAGGAATCATGAATCGCAGAGAATTCAGTGGACTTCCCCGCAACCAAGTTCCGGACTTCCGCTATTCATAGAGTTGATATTGCAATTTGAGTAGTCGATTCTCTTGGCGCTCTTGGCGTCTTGGCGGCTCACGGTTTCTTCGTCCACGAAGGCGGGCGTTTCTCCAGGAAAGCGCTCAAGCCTTCGCGCCCTTCGGGACTCACGCGGATCGAAGCGATGCGCCGTGCGGTTTCTTCCATCAGCGCGTCATCCAGTGGATGGCGGGAAACGTCTGCAATCAGTTTCTTAGCGGCTGCCAGCGCGTTCGGCCCACCTTTCATCAGGTAATCGGCGAAGCTCTTTACCGCCTCATCGAGCTGGTCGCCGGTGGTGACTTGGTGTACCAGGCCAATGCGCCTGGCCTCCTCGGCGCCGAAGCGTTCGGCGGTGAGGAAATAACGCCGCGCCTCGCGCTCGCCGATTGCAGCGATGACGTAGGGGCCGATCACCGAAGGGATCAGTCCCAATCGCACTTCAGACAACGAGAACGACGCTTCAGCGGCAGCCAGCGCAATATCGCAGCACGCGACCAGCCCCACGCCGCCGCCAAACGCCGCGCCCTGAACCCTCGCAATCGTCGGTTTGTGCATGCCATGCAGCGTGCGCATCAGCCCGGCCATCGCCACCGCGTCACGCAGGTTCTCGGCCTCGGAGTACCTGGCCATGCGCTGCATCCAATTGAGGTCCGCGCCCGCGGAGAAGCTCTTGCCGTTGGCGGCGAGCACCACGACGCGTACTTCCGGCGCCTGCTCGAGCCGTCGCAGTTCCGTGGTAAGTTCGGCAATCAGATGGTCGTCGAAGGCGTTGTGCACGTCCGGGCGGTTCATCCGCACCACGGCCAGCCCCTGCGTAGTCTCGGATTCCAGGGTGTCGTTTTTCATCGTCATTCGGCTCTTTACTTCGAGTAAATAGCAAACTGATTTCGAGAAACTCCAGCTTTGTTTCACTTCCTCTTGCCGACTCCACGCCCTGTCGTGAGGTATTTTTCTCCCTCCCCCTCGACGGGGGAGGGCCGGGGAGAGGGTGTTCAATCCGGCGCGAAACGCTTCGCCACTTCTTCCAGCATCACTTCGGTCGCGCCGCCGCCGATGGATAGCACGCGCGAATCCCGCGCCAGGCGCTCGATGGCGCTCTCGCGCATGTATCCCATGCCGCCATGGAACTGCTGGCAGGTGTAAAGCACTTCGTTCACCAGTTCGCCGGTCAGGGCTTTCAGCATCGACACTTCGCGCACGCAGTCGCGCCGCTGCGCCGCCAACCATCCGCAGTGGTAGAGAAACTGGCGCGCCGCGTGCGTCTTGGCCTCCAGCATCGCCAGACGCTGGCGGATCACCTGTTTGTCGAACAGCACCCCACCGAAGGCCTTGCGATTCTTGACATACTCGACAGTCAGACGCAACGCGGTCAGGGCGTGCCCGACCGCTATGGCGGCCGCCGCGATGCGCTCGGTCTGGAAATTTTTCATCACGGCGTAGAAGCCGGCATTTTCTTCCCCGAGCAGGTTCGCAGCCGGCACACGGCAGTCTTCGAACACCAGTTCCGCGGTGTCCGAGCACAGCCAGCCCGTTTTTTTCAGTGCGCGCCCTACCCGGAAACCCGGGAGGCCTTTCTCGACAATGAACATGGAAATGCCGCGCGATCCCTTGGTTTCGGGGTCGGTGCGCGCCGCGACGAAGTAGATATCCGCATGCACTCCATTGGTGATGAACATCTTGGCGCCGTTCAGCACCCAGCCGTCGCCGTCCCTGCGGGCGCGCGTGCGGATTGCCGCAACGTCGGATCCCGCGTCCGGCTCGGTGACCGCGACCGCGGTAATGCGCTCTCCACGGATGATCGCGGGAAGGTATTTGTCGAGCTGCGCCCTGGATCCGGCGTTGACCAGGTGCGGCGAAGCCATGTCGGTGTGTACCAGGACGGTCGCCGCGAAACCGCCGAAGGTCGTCCGTGAAACCGCTTCGGCAAACACCAGCGCGGTCAACGCATCGGCTTCCGCACCGCCGTACTCAGCCGGATAGGTGATGCCGAAGAACCCCAGTTCGCCCATCATGCGCAGGACCTCGCGCGGGACAAAGCCCTGTTCTTCCCATGACTCCCCGCGCGGCTCGACCTCCTTCGCCAGAAACCGCGCGACTTGATCGCGCAGGGCGACATGCTCCTCGGTAAGGTAAATCGACTCCATGCTGCTGTGAGGGGAACGCGCGTCCATGATCTACATCCGGAACACGCCGAAGCGCGTGTCCTCGATCGGCGCATTGAGCGCCGCGGAGATACCCAGTCCCAATACCATGCGGGTGTCAGCGGGATCGATTACGCCGTCGTCCCACAGCCGCGCGCTGGCATAGTACGGATGCCCCTGGGTCTCGTATTGCGCGCGGATTGGCGCCTTGAACGCCTCCTCGTCTTCCGCGCTCCACGACTTGCCGGACTTCTCCAGGCCATCGCGCTTGACCTGCGCCAGCACGGCGGCCGCCTGCTCGCCGCCCATCACCGAGATGCGTGCGTTCGGCCACATCCACAGGAAACGCGGGCTGTAGGCACGGCCGCACATGCCGTAATTGCCGGCGCCGAAGCTGCCGCCGATTATCACCGTGAATTTCGGCACGCGCGCACAGGACACGGCGGTCACCAACTTGGCACCGTCCTTGGCGATGCCGCCGGCCTCGTACTTCCTGCCCACCATGAAGCCGGTAATGTTCTGCAGGAACACCAACGGGATGCGGCGCTGCGCGCACAGCTCGATGAAATGTGCACCCTTCATTGCGGATTCGGAAAACAGGATGCCGTTGTTGGCAAGGATTCCCACCGGGTAGCCGAAAATGTGCGCGAAGCCGCACACCAGAGTGGTGCCGTAAAGCGGCTTGAATTCGTCGAGGTCGCTGCCGTCCACGATCCGGGCAATCACCTCGCGCACGTCGAACGGCTTGCGCGCATCGGTGGGCACCGCGCCGTGCAATTCAGACACCTCGTAAAGCGGCTCGCGCGGCTCGCGGACTTCGAGCGTGATCTGCTTTTTCATGTTGAGGTGCGAAACGACGCGGCGCGCCAGCTCCAGTGCGTGCGGGTCGTTGAGCGCGTAGTGGTCCGCGACGCCGGAGGTGCGGGCATGCACGTCCGCGCCGCCCAGTTCCTCGGCGCTCACCACTTCGCCGGTCGCGGCCTTGACCAGCGGCGGCCCGGCCAGAAAGATGGTGCCCTGGTTCCTGACGATGATCGCTTCGTCCGCCATCGCCGGCACATAGGCACCGCCCGCGGTGCACGATCCCATCACGCAGGCGATCTGCGGAATCCCGGCCGCCGACATGTTCGCCTGGTTGTAGAAGATCCGCCCGAAATGATCCCGGTCCGGGAACACTTCGTCCCAGGTGGGCAGATTCGCGCCTCCGGAATCCACAAGATAGATGCACGGCAACCGGTTCTGCTGCGCGATCTCCTGCGCCCGCACGTGCTTCTTCACCGTCATCGGAAAATAGGTGCCGCCCTTCACCGTTGCATCGTTGGCGACGATGACGCATTCCCGCCCCGATACCCGCCCCACGCCGGTAATGATGCCGGCGGCCGGTACCGCGCCGTCGTACATGTTCCACGCGGCAAGCTGCGACAGCTCCAGAAACGGCGAGCCGACATCGAGCAAGCGCCGGATGCGTTCGCGCGGAAGCAGCTTGCCGCGGCTGATGTGTTTCTCCCGCGCCGCCTCGCCGCCACCCTGACTTACGAGCCCGACCTTGGCGCCCAGGTCGGCCACCAGCGCGGCCATCGCCTCCTGACTGGCCTTGAAATCAGGCGCGCGCGGATTGAGCTTGCTGCGGATCGCTGTCATGTCGGTGACTTCTTGTCAGGAATCGGGTGGCCGGGCAGAAGTTGATACGGATGTTTCCATCGCGGCAGAGCGCGGATGCGTGCAAGCCAGTCGCGGATGTTCGGATGCCGGTTCCAGTCGATGTCGATCTCGTCGTCGAAGAACAGGTACGCGCAAATTGACAGGTCGGCGATGGTCGCCCGTTCGCCCACCACGAAGCTGCGGCCGGCAAGGTGCGCGTCCAGCACTTTCCACGCGCTTTCCGATCGCTTGCGGAAAGTGTCGAGGACGGCCTTGTCGGTGTCCGGCGCGAACTGGCGCATGAAACGGTAGGTCGCGGTATAGCTGGTGAGCTTGTGGTTGTCCCAGAACAACCAGCGCAGGACTTCGCGGCGTTCCGCGTCGTCCTTCCAGCCGAACTGGCCGAACTGTTCGACCAGGTAATCGAGAATGACGGCGGACTGGCTCATGCGCTTGCCGCGGTGTTCGAGCACCGGCGCTTCGCCCATGACATTGATTTCACGGTACGCCGGCGTCCGCGTTTCGCCGTTGAAGAAATCCACGAAGCGCGGCGCCCAGTCGGCTCCGGCGAGTTCGAGGTACAGCGCCGGCTTGTACGAGTTACCGGACTGCGCGAAACCGTAGAGTGATGTATTCGGCCATGATGTTCTGATTCGGATGCGAGTACGCCGGTCACCAACCCCCGGTCGCAAGCCACTTGTCCACATGCTCCACCCTGTCGGCGCCCCAGAACGGCTCACCGTCCACGATCATGAAAGGCGAGCCGAACACGCCGCGCTGGATCGCGGTCTCGGTCTCGGTCTTGAGCCGCTCCTTCATCACCGGGTCGGCGATAACGTCGAGTACTTTCTGCCGGTCCAGGCCTATCGATGCGGCTACGTCGGCGGTGACCTCGGGACTGGAGATGTCCCGGTCCTCCACCATGTAGGCGCGGTAGAGTGCGAGCACGGCCTCTTCCTGCCTGGCCGATCCCTGCGGCTCCAGCCAGTAGACGGTGCGCGCCGGCGCTTGGCTGGCGATCGGAAACTTGCTCGGCACCTTGAACGGGATCCCGTACAGACGCGCGGAGCGCTCCATGTCGCGCCTGCTGTAGTCGCCCTTAAGCGGCGCGTTGGGCAGCGGCACGCCGCCGGTCACCTTGAACACGACACCAAGCAGGAACGGCTTCCACTCGACGCCGCGGCCGTGCTTCGCAGCAAGGCGTGAAATCCGCGTCGCCGCCATGTACCCGTACGGCGAAGCGAAGTCGAAGTAGAACTGGATCGGATTAGCCATTTCGCTTGTTCGCCCTCAGAACATCTGCCTTGCGAATTCAAATACAGAAAATCTCACCACGAAGACACGAAGGACACGAAGTGACACAAAGAGAACAAGATTCAGTTGTAAGATCTTTTCGTGAATGTTCGTGATCTTTGTGCCTTCGTGGTAAGGATTTCGGTTTCGCTTCTCATTGGTATCTCTACGATTTCGGCGGGAACTGCGTGTTGTTGAGCTTGGCGATTGCCGGAACCAGTGACGCGACCAGATGCTCGGGACCGCCGAATCCGAGATTCACCGCCTGCGTCAATGTCTGCAGTGTCGCCGCTGCCATAGAACCCGCCACGCCGAATTCCATCGCCATCTGGTTGTAGTACCGCACGTCCTTGAGCGCATTGGCGAGCCCGAACTTCATCCCGGTGAAATCGCCTTCGATCGCCTTGCCTGCCAGCATCTGGAAGATGCCTGAGTTTGCTGCACCGGTCGAAACCAGCTGGAAGTACTTTTTCGGATCCACGCCGAGTTTCGCGCACGCGGTCAGCGCTTCCGCGATCAGCGCCATCTGTCCGATCGCCGCGCAGTTGTTGATCAGCTTGATCTTTGTGACCCGCACCGACGTCGCCGATATGGAATATGTTCTCGCAGAACGCCTTGAGCACCGGTTCGATCTCTCTGAACGTGGCCGCGTCGGCGCCCACCATGGTGTTGAGCCGTCCCTGTTCCGCCTCTACCGGGCGTGCGGGTCAGCGGCGCATCGACAAAGCGCACGCCCTTGGACTCGAGTTCGCCGGCGATCTTCAGCGTCGAACCCGGCTGGCTGGTCGAGGTGTCCACCACGAGCTGCCCCGGACGGGCCGACTCGACGAATTCCGCCCTTGCGATAGATCAGGTCTTCCACCTGCGGCGAGCCGGTCACGCAGATGAACACGATGTCGCTGGCGGCGACCAGGCCGGCGATGTCCTTGGCTTCCTTTGCGCCGCGCTTCAGCAGGTCTTCGACCGGCGCGCGGTTCTTGTGGCCGAGTATGGTGGTCGGGAAACCCTTCTCGACCAGGTTCTTCGCCATGCCGTGGCCCATCATTCCCACGCCGATGAAGCCTATTTTCTTGTTCGCCATTTTTAGCTCCTAAACAGATCAAAACCTTCCTAACCACAGAGGTCACAGAGGACACCGAGGAAAACAACAGAGAATTCCGGATGAGCAGCAGGTCAAGCTGTCTGGGAATGCACTCGATCGGTTGTCATCACTTTCCATCACTCGATATACTCTTGTCTTGCTTTTCTCTGTGTCCTCTGTTTTTCTCTGCGCCTCATGCGTTTACGTCTAGACCAGTTCGATGGCCATGGCGGTGGCTTCGCCGCCGCCGATGCAGAGCGAGGCGACGCCGCGTTTGCCGCCGCGCTTGCGCAGTGCGCCGATGAGCGTGACGAGAATACGCGCGCCGGAGGCACCGATCGGATGTCCAAGCGCGCAGGCGCCGCCATGGACGTTCACCTTTTCGTGCGGCAGCTTGTGCTCTTTCATTGCCGCCATCGTCACCACGGCGAACGCTTCGTTGATCTCGTACAGGTCGACCTGGTCCGCGCTCCAGCCGGTCTTGGCGAAAAGCTTTTTGATCGCGCCGACCGGCGCCGTGGTGAACCAGCCCGGTTCCTGGGCGTGCGTCGAATGACCGGCAACGGTCGCGAGCGGCCTGAGGCCGAGCCTGTCGGCGGTCGAACGTCTCATCATCACCAGCGCCGCGGCACCGTCTGAAATGGAACTCGAATTCGCGGCAGTAACGGTGCCGTCCTTGCTGAACGCCGGTTTGAGCAGCGGGATCTTGTCGAAGTTGGCTTTGAACGGCGATTCGTCGTGCTCCACGAAGCGCTCATCCTTGCCGGCCTTGATCGCGATCGCCACGGTCTCCCATGCGAACGAACCGTCCTTGTTGGCCTTCTGCGCACGCTCGAGCGACGCGACGGCGAACTTGTCCTGATCTTGCCGGCTGAACTGGTACTTTCGCCGCGCAGTCTTCGGCAAAGCTGCCCATCAGCCTGCCTTTGTCGTAGGCATCTTCCAGTCCGTCCAGGAACATGTGGTCGAGCACCTGCTGATGCCCCATGCGGTAGCCCGAGCGCGCCTTCGGCAGCAGATAGGGCGCATTGCTCATGCTCTCCATCCCGCCCGCGATCATGACCTCGTTGGTGCCGGCAATGAGCAGATCGTGCGCAAGCATCGCCGCTTTCATCCCCGAACCGCACATCTTGTTGACGGTGGTGCAACCTGCCGAGAGCGGCAGGCCGGCGCCGAGCGACGCCTGGCGAGCCGGCGCCTGCCCCTGTCCGGCCGGCAGCACACAGCCCATGATCACTTCCTCCACCCGGTCGGGCTTGACGCCGGAGCGTTCGATTGCGGCGCGAATCGCCGCCGCACCGAGCTGTGGCGCGGCGAAGTCCTTCAGGTCACCCTGCAGCGCCCCCATCGGCGTTCGCGCAGCGGAAACAATGACGATCGGGTCGTCTTTCATCGCATTCTCCAAAATAACTCATTTACCACGAAGGCACGCAGACACGAAGAAAACCGAAGGCGAGTGAGAAATGCGTTGTACAGGCCGGTGAATGCTGAATGGAATAGCGCCTGCACCTCGGCCGAATACACCGTTGCCAGCGTCGCCGCAACCGCGCGGGGCCGGTCTTAATACTTTTCGCCTTTCTTCGTGCCTTCGTGTCTTCGTGGTCATTGCGTTTTACTGCGAGCGAAGCGGTTACGGAAGCGAAAGGCCTCTGGATAGGGAAACACGTCTTCGATATGGCCGGCTGCGCTGCGCTGCTTGGCTGCGTTCCAGTAGTCGGCATCGAGCAGATCGGCGTGGTGCTCCAGGAATACCTTGCGCACCCGCGGGTCGCCCAGCAGAAATGCTGCGAACTCTTCCGGGAACACGTCGTTGGCGCCCACGGGGTACCAGGGCTCAGCGGACATTTCGTCTTCCGAGGTACGCGGCGCCGGCATGCGGCGGAACGTGCAATCCGTCATATAGGCGATCTCGTCGTAGTCGTAGAACACCACCCGGCCGAAGCGGGTCACCCCGAAGTTCTTGAACAGCATGTCGCCCGGAAAAATGTTCGCCGCCGCCAGCTGCTTGATGGCGTTGCCGTACTCGCGGATGGCATGCGTCACCTGATCATCATTGGCGCTGTCCAGATGCATGTTCAGCGGCACCATGCGCCGCTCGATGTACAGGTGCTTGACGATCAGCGTGTCGCCTTCCTCCTCGATCACGGTCGGCGCGAGCGCGCGCAGTTCCTCCAGCAGCACGGGTGCAAATCGGTCTTTCGGAAACGCCACGTCCTTGTATTCGAGCGTATCCGCCATGCGGCCCACGCGATCGTGGTACTTCACCAGCAGGTACTTTTCCATCACCTGCCTGCGGTCGGTGTCTTTGGGCGGGGAGATGACGTCCTTGATCACCTTGAACACGTACGGATAGGACGGCAGCGTGAACACCAGCATCACCAGGCCGCGGATGCCGGGCGCGATCACGAAATCGTCGCTGGAGTGCTTCAGATGATGCAGGAAGTCTCGGTAAAAGAGCGTCTTGCCGTGCTTCTGCAGGCCGAGCGTGGTGTAGATCTCGGCGGTGGGCTTGTTCGGCAACAGGCTCCTGAGGAATTCCACGTATCCGGACGGCACCTCCATGTCCACCATGAAGTAGGCCCGGCTGAAGCCGAACAGGATGGAAAGCTGCTCGGTATCGAGCAGTACGGTATCCAGGTAAATGCTGCCGTCGTCGTTGCGCAGGATCGCGATTGCGAACGGGTACTCGTGGTTGCCGTTGATGATCTTGCCGATCGCGTACGCGCCCTTGTTGCGGAAGAACAGCGAAGTCAGCACCTGGATCTGGTGATTGGCGTCGGGCAGGAATGGCCGCGGCAGATGCGCGCGCACCGCGCGCAGCAGCCAGCGCGTATCGCGATGCAGATCGCGGAACGGACTGCGAAGCCCGAAGTCCCGCAGGACCTGTGCAATGGTGGCCCGCATTCCGGCCTTTGCCGGGTAGTAGCTGCGATAGGTCGGCGGGTCGGAGTCCATGTGCTCGGTGGAGATGGTCGGACGCACGAACAGGAAATCGTTGTGGTAATAGCTGCGGTGCAGAATGCGGCAGCTCACCGAGTTGAAAAAGGTTTCCGCCAATTCCGGTTGCTTGTGATTGGCGAGCAGCGCGATGTAGTGCAGCTTGACCTGCTGCCAGATCGTGTCGGGAAGCTGATCGGTAGTTGAAGCGGCGTTGCAGGTACTCGACCGTCTCGGTCACGCGGCGTCCGTAGAACTGGATGCGTTCGCGCGAGATGCGCTGGATTTCCGCCCATTGCCCCGCCTCGAACAGCGATCTTGCGTAGCGGCTGGTTTCGCGGAACAAGCGGTAGTGACGGTTGAAACCGTCCAGCATTCCCTGCGCGATCAGGAAGGCAACGATCCTGCTGGGTTTGTGTTGTGACGGTAGTCATGAAAGTCCAAAAACGCGTAAACACGAAGGACGCAGATGGATCACGAAGGACTTCAAACGCGACAATTCCCTGAACTACGCAGGACATGAGTCCAAAGGGAAAGCGAGCCGTGCAAGCACGTTGTCACGCTTCCACGAAACTGCGATCAATTTCTTGCCCCGTTCTCATTCTTCTTTCCTTCGTGAACCTTCGTTCTTCCTTTGTGTCCTTCGTGTTCAAAGAACGTTTCTACGAAGTTTCCTTGAAAAGTTCGCGGCCGATGAGCATCCGCCGGATTTCCGATGTGCCGGCGCCGATCTCGTACAGCTTCGCATCGCGCCATAGCCGGCCCGTCGCGTACTCGTTGATATAGCCGTTGCCGCCCAGCGCCTGAATCGCTTCGCCCGCCATCCAGGTCGCCTTTTCCGCGGCGTAGAGAATCGCGCCGGCGGCGTCCTTGCGCGTGGTCTCGCCGCGATCACAGGCCCTGCCCACTGCATACACATAGGCCCTGCAGGCGTTCATGGTGGTGTACATGTCGGCGATCTTGCCCTGCATCAGCTGGAATTCGCCGATCGGCTGGCCGAACTGTTCGCGTTCGTGCATGTACGGCATCACCACGTCCATGCAGGCCTGCATGATGCCGAGCGGACCGCCGGCGAGCACCGCGCGCTCGTAGTCGAGTCCGCTCATCAGCACCTGCACGCCGCGGTTTACTTCGCCCAGAACGTTCTCCGCCGGGACCTCGCAGTCGCGGAACACCAGTTCGCAGGTATTGGAGCCGCGCATTCCAAGCTTGTCCAGCTTCTGGGCCGTGGAAAAACCCTTGAAGCCTTTTTCGACGAGGAAGGCGGTAATTCCCTTGGGTCCGGCACTGATGTCGGTCTTGGCATACACCACCAGCACATGCGCGTCCGGCCCGTTGGTAATCCACATCTTGTTGCCGTTGAGAATGTAACGGTCGCCCTTCTGTTCGGCGCGCAGCTTCATGCTCACCACGTCGGAGCCGGAATTCGGCTCGCTCATTGCCAGCGCGCCGACGTGTTCGCCGGAAACGAGCTTGGGCAGGTACTTGCGTTTCTGCGCCTCGTTGCCGTTGCGGCGGATCTGGTTCACCGCCAGATTCGAGTGCGCGCCGTAGGACAGTCCGACCGAGCCCGAGGCGCGAGAAATCTCTTCCATCGCCACCACGTGCGCGAGATAGCCCATGTTGGTACCGCCGTATTCCTCTTCGACGGTGACGCCGAGCAAGCCGAGGTCGCCGAGTTTGCGCCACAGGTCCATCGGGAATTCGTTGTTGTGGTCGATCCCGGCCGCGCGCGGGGCGATTTCCCGGGAAGCGAAGTTCTGCACGGTGTCGCGCAGCATGTCGATGTCTTCGCCGAGGCCGAAATTGAGCGTCGGGTAGCTCTTGAGAAAGGTTTCGGGTTTCATTGGTCGGACCTCCCGTGCATCGTCATAAGGGTCTGGAGCATTGTGGCGCATGGCGTTTCGCGGCCGTTCTTGACCACGCCGGCATCCACCCCTGCCACCACCAGCGTGCGGCCGGCCTTGAGCACCCTGCCGCGGGCGATCAATAGTTCGCCATCAGCCGGCGCGAGAAGGTTCATCTTGTATTCCACCGTCAGAACGCTGGCATCCCGCGGCATCAGGGTAAACGCTGCGTATCCGCCTGCCGAGTCTGCGATGGTACCGATGATGCCGCCATGGTAGTAGCCGTGTTGCTGCGATAGTTCGGGCTTGAAAGGTAGATGGATTTCGCACGCGCCAGGCTCGAGTCGCACTAACTGCGCACCGATCAGCGACATAATTTTCTGGCGATCGAAACTCGCCCGCACCCGATCGGCGTAGGCGGGGTCCCTGAACTCAAAACCGCTCAAGCGTGCTCTCCATTCCGGCAGACTGTAATTGACGTTTACGTTAACGTCAATCACTTGCCGCGACATTGCATCTAAATCTTTTCAGATCAATTCATTAGCTCCAAAGATCGCAGCCCGGACCTATCCGGCAATTCCCCGTTTCGAACGCTCGCCATGCTGCAAATCCACAGCGATTTTGTGCGCAACAAATCCATGTAATCAAGATGATGTGTTGATTCCCGGCTTGCTGCCGCTATTGGGGTCCGGTTTTTTGCCCTTCCCGGCCAGAAAATCCCGACACTGCTTCTCGAACGCAGCAATTTCGCCTAAAACCGCTTCGATATCCTCACGCTGCTGCTCGAGGATGGCACGCCGCCGTTCCAGTACTTCAAGGAAGCGTTCGACCTGGACCTGTTCGTCCTTGGCGGCGTCGTACAGGTCGATCAGCTCACGGATTTCAGACAGCGAGAGCCCGAGTCGCTTGCCGCGCAGAGTAAGCTTCAGGCGAACCTTGTCTCGGTGGCCGTAAACCCGGTTGCGTCCGGCGCGGCTGGGCGCGAGCAGTCCCTGATCTTCGTAGAAGCGGATCGCCCGCGTCGTCAGACCGAATTCCCGGGCAAGTTCGGTAATGGTGTATTTGAAGTCGGCCATGCGCGACGCAGTTTACGTAAACGTAAAGTAGAATCCAATTAATTCATGGCTCACCACCGCGCCAACATTCCCAAAAGATTCCACACATGCAGACACCCGCCCGCGCGGCGCGACTTGAAGCGCCCGCACCGCTCATGTTCCCGTTCCCGGAACCGCCCGCCGGAGGAACCGTGCGTGAGATCGCCTCCGGCGTGTTCTGGCTGCGCATGCCGCTGCCGTTTGCGCTCGACCACATCAACCTCTGGCTGCTGCGCGACGGCAAGGGTTGGACAGCGGTGGACTGCGGCATCTGCCGCTCGACGCCACCCGCGTCCACTGGGACCAGATCTTCCGCGATGTGGTCGGAAATGCCGGGCTCACGCGGGTGCTGGTTACGCACTTTCATCCGGACCATTTCGGCAACGCCGGCTGGTTGACACAGCGATTCGACGCGCCGCTGTGGATGAGCGAGTCCGAGTACCTCAATGCCCATGCGCAGTACCAGACCCAGGCGGGCTTCGGAGCCGATGCCACCGCGCGACTTGTTCGCCGAACACGGTCTCGACCCCGAGGGCGTGGCCGCGATCAGAGGCCGGGGCAATTCCTACCGCAAGATCGTCTCTGAACCGCCCACCCGGTTCGTGCGCATCATGGATGGCGACGAGATCGACATCGGCGGCAACGCTTGGCGCGTCATCGTCGGCTGGGGACACGCCCCCGAACATGCGGCGTTGTACTGCAAGTCCCTGGGTGTGTTGATCTCCGGCGACATGCTGCTGCCGAAGATCAGCACCAACGTCAGCGTCTGGCCGACCGAGCCGAGAGGCGATCCGCTGAAACTTTTCCTGCGCTCGATCGACCGCTTTGCCGAACTGCCCGCCAGACACGCTGGTACTGCCTTCGCACGGCCTGCCCTTCCGCGGCGCCCATACGCGGGTGCAGATGCTGCACGCGCATCATCGCGATCGCCTGGCGGAAGTGCTCGAATCGTGCGCCACGCCGAAGACCGCCAGGGATCTGCTGCCGGTATTGTTCCGCCGCACACTCGACACGCACCAGACTTTCTTCGCGATGGGTGAATCCATAGCGCATCTGCATTACCTCTGGTATCAGGGCCGGTTGGCGCACTCGCAGGCCGCGGACGGCGTTCACCGGTTCGTCAGGGCCGGTTGATGAATGTCGACGGTGTCGCGTATCGAAGCATCTGGCGCGACGGCAACGTCGTGCGCACTGTCGATCAGACGCTGCTTCCGCACACCTTCAGGGTCGTCAAACTGACCAGCGCGGACGAAGTGGCCGACGCGATCCGCAACATGCGGGTGCGCGGCGCGCCGCTGATCGGCGCTGCCTCGGCATTCGGCATGGCTCTGGCGATGGCGGCCGACGCCTCCGGCGCCAATCTCACCTGGGCAGGCGAACAGCTCGCCAAGACCCGGCCGACGGCAATCAACCTGCGCTGGGCCATCGGGCGCATGACTCATGTGCTGCGGCCGCTGCCGGCCCAGGATCGCGCGGCCGCGGCATGGAAGGAAGCGAAGACGATCGCCGACGAAGACGTGGCGATGAATCACGCGATCGGGCAGCACGGCGTCGAGCTGATCCGCAAGGCCGCGGAGAATCGGCCCGGACCGGTCAACGTGCTCACCCACTGCAATGCCGGCTGGCTGGCCACCGTGGACATGGGCACGGCGCTCGCGCCCATCTATCTTGCGCACGACCAGGGCATCCCCGTGCACGTGTGGGTGGACGAGACCCGCCCGCGCAACCAGGGATTGCTCACCGCCTGGGAACTCGCGCATCACGGCGTGCCGCATACGGTAATTGCCGACAACGCCGGCGGTCACCTGATGCAGCGGGGCCAGGTGGACATTGCGATCGTCGGGGCGGACCGCGTCACCGCGCGCGGCGATGTCTGCAACAAGATCGGCACCTATCTGAAGGCGCTGGCCGCCATGGATTGCGGCGTCCCGTTTTGCGTGGCGTTTCCAGGCTCGACCATAGACTGGGACATCGAGGACGGATTCGTCGGGATTCCGATAGAAGAGCGCGGAGCCGATGAGCTGCGATCGGTCGCGGGCCGTGGCGGCGACGGTGAACCGGCGCGGTTGTGGCTGGTGCCGGAGAGAAGCCCGGTCGCCAATCCCGCCTTCGACGTCACGCCGGCCGCGCTCGTGTCCGTGCTGATCACCGAGCGCGGGCTCGCGCCGGCCTCGCGCGCCGGTTTGTCGGCGCTCTATCCGGAACGCTCGCAGCAGTGAATGAACTGCCTTTGAGAAAGGCAATCATCGCTACCGCGCTGGCGATGAATGCGCTCGGCATCAATCGCGGCAAATCCGGCAACGTCAGCGCGCGATGGAAGGACGGGTTCCTGATCACGCCCTCCGGCCTGCCTTACGAGGAAAGCAGGCCGGCCGACATCGTCTTCGTCGGCAAAAACGGCAACGCAACGGGTAAACGGCAGCCGTCTTCGGAGTGGCGCTTCCACTACGACATCTACCGCACCCGCAAGGATGCGCAGGCCGTGGTTCACGTCCATTCGAGTTTCGCCACCACGCTCGCCTGTCTCGGGATGGACGTGCCTGCTTTTCACTACATGATCGCGGTGGCCGGCGGCAACAGCATCCGTTGCGCGCCGTACGCCACCTTCGGCACCCAGGAGTTATCGGACCACGCGCTGCAAGCTCTTGTCGAACCGCAAGGCCTGCCTGCTGGCAAACCATGGAATGATCGCGACGGCGGACAGCCTGAAGCACGCGCTGGCGCTGGCGGTGGAAGTCGAAGCCTTGTGCGAACAGTACTGGCGTGCGCTGCAGATCGGAAAGCCCGTAATTCTTTCCGACGCCGAGATGGAAGTCGTGCTGCAGAAATTCAAGACCTACGGCAAGGGTACAACAGAGCACCACGTACCACGGTAAAAACCGGTTCTTTCCAATGCCCACTTGCGCTGTCATACAGATACGCCTAGCTTAGAGGCTATGGCCGAAGAAAAACCAGCCAGCCCGACCACCGCCTCGACAACGGAGTTCGCGCGCACGCTCGCGGAGATTGCGCTGCGCAGCAATCATCTCTTCAAGGAACATCTTGCCGGACAGTCCAGGGAGTCCGGCGAGGAGCCGGTGGATGAACTCGGCGTGGGCAAAGCTTTTACGGACCTGGCAGGAAAGCTGATGACCGACCCGTTCAAGCTCGCCGAGGCCGGTATGCGCATGTGGCAGGACTACTTCATGCTGTGGCAGAACACCATGAAGAAGGCCATGGGAGAAGAATCGGCGCCGGTCGCGCAAGCTCCCGGATCAGACAACCGCTTCAACAGCGAGCTCTGGCAGAACAATCTGGTGTTCGACTACATCAAGCAGTCCTACCTGATCGCCGCGCAGAACATCCAGAAGACGGTCTCCGAGGTAGAAGGCCTCGACGCGCAAACCGCGCGCAAGGTGAAGTTCTTCACGCGCCAGTACGTCGACGCGCTGGCGCCGACCAATTTCGTGATGACCAATCCCGAGGTACTGAAGACCACGGTGGAGACCGGTGGTAAGAACCTGCTCGACGGTCTCAACCATCTGCTTCATGACCTCGAGCGCGGCCACGGCAAGCTGGCGATCAGCATGACCGACTACAAGGCGTTCAGGATGGGCGAGAACGTCGCCACCACCCCGGGAAAAGTCGTCTACCAGAACGACCTGATGCAGTTGATCCAATATCAGCCGGCCACGAAGGAGGTCTACAAGACGCCGCTGCTGATCGTTCCGCCGTGGATCAACAAGTATTACATCCTCGACCTTCGGCAGAAGAACTCCTTCATCAAGTGGGCGGTGGACCAGGGCATCACCGTGTTCGTAGTTTCCTGGGTGAATCCCGGCAAGGAGCTCGCGAACAAGGGTTTCGAGGACTACATGCTGGAAGGCCCGCTGGCGGCGCTGGATGCGGTGGAGAAGGCGACCGGCGAGCGTGAAGTCAACATGATCGGCTACTGCCTTGGGGGCACGCTTACCGCATCGGCGCTTGCCTGGATGGCGGCGAAGGGACAATCGCGGGTGAAAAGCGTGACCTTCTTCACCGCGCTCCTGGACTTCTCGGAACCCGGCGAACTCGGCGTGTTCGTGGACGAAGGCGTGCTCGCCAATCTTGAAAAGAAAATGGAGCAACGCGGTTATCTCGAAGGCGCGGAGATGGCCGGGACGTTCAACATGCTGCGCGCCAACGACCTGATCTGGTCGTTCGTGGTGAACAATTATCTGCTGGGCAAGGACCCGTTCCCGTTCGACCTGTTGTACTGGAACTCGGACTCCACCCGCATGCCGGCGAAAATGCATACCTTCTACCTGCGCAACATGTACATCCGGAACAAGTTGCGCGAACCCGGGGGAATCACGCTCGCCGGCGTGCCGATCGACCTGTCCAGGGTAGACCTTCCCACGTATTTCATCTCCACGGTCGAGGACCACATCGCACCGTGGAAGACCACTTATCTCGGCGCCGGGTTGCTCAACGGCCCCGTCCGCTTCGTGCTTGGCGGCTCGGGCCACATCGCCGGCATCGTCAACCCGCCGGCGGCGAACAAGTACTGGTACTGGACCAACGACAAGCTGCCCGACAGCGCCGACGAATGGCTCGCCAACGCGGAGAAGCACGCGGGATCGTGGTGGAGCGATTGGGGTAACTGGATAGCCGGCTTCGGCGGTGAAAAGATTCCCGCCCGCGTTCCCGGCGAAGGCGGGCTGAAAGTCGTCGAGGACGCGCCGGGGACTTACGCGAGCTTCAGGCTCGATGCGGAGCCGGCGAGCCCGCCGCCGCCGAAACCATCAAAAGAAAAAACCAAGCGGCGTTAGCACGAAGGGTCACGAGGGAAAGATCAAGGAACAGAAGGAAGGCAAAAGTAATTATAGGTGTTGGCGCGGTCTGGCGGTTTGCGCGAACCCTCGGACGTCCTAGAGAAGCTCTGATCAAGTTCCGCGACGCGCGTTGCGCCAGGTGCGGATGACTGCCAGGCATCGCTCCGCAGATGCGGCTGAAGCCCCAGCAAGAAGCGTAACACCGCAGGCGCCGCACCTGGCACAACCCGATAACATTTCGACTCCTTCGAGGGACCGGGCGATTCGGGCCGATGTCTGCGTCGGCTCCTCCTTATGTAGGCCGGCTACACGGCGTCCTCGCCGTCTTGCCCTCGACCCGAATCGCCTCGGTCGCGCATGTGGAACTTGGTCAGAGTTCCCTAAAGCCACTTGGCCTTTTTGAACCGGTAGAAGAGATAGCCGTCAATCGCCGCCATCACCGCCACCGCCAGCGGGTAGCCCAGGGTCCAGGTCAATTCCGGCATGTAGTCGAAGTTCATGCCGTATATGCCCGCGATCATGGTGGGCACCGCGACCAGCGCGGCATACCCGGCAAAGCGTTTGGTGACCTCGCTGTCCTGGATAGCCAGAAGCGACAGGTTCACCGAAATCGCGGTCGTGACCATTTCCCGCAGAATGTCTATCGACTGGTTCACCCGGGCCAGGTGGTCGTAAACATCGCGGAAATACTCCTGGAGTCCTGCGCAAAGCTGCGGCACCCGGCCGCCGAAAAGTTTGCTGCTCGCCTCAAGAAGGGGACCGGCGGCGTGCTTGAGCGTCATCATTTTCTGCTTCAGGAGGTATAGCGATTCAATGATCGCGCGGTTGTTATTGCCGGAGAAAATATCGGCTCTCGACTTCCTCGAGTTCGGCCTCGAGAGCGTCGAGCACCGGGAAGTAGCGGTCAACCACCGTGTCCATGATCGCGTAGAGCACATACGCCGAGCCCTGGCGCAGCAGGTCCGGCTCACGTTCGCTACGGTCGCGTACTTCGGCAGAATCCCCGCTCGGTGTCGGCTGCGAACCGAGAGCACATAGTTGCGGCCGACGAATATGTAGACTTCGCCGATGTCTCAGTTCGTCACCCGCAAGCTCAACGGTGTGGAGCACCACGAACAGCGAATCGCCGTACTCCTCGATCTTGGGCCGCTGATGGCCGTGTCGCGCGTCCTCGACCGCAAGTTCGTGCAGACCGAACTCTTGCTGCATCGTTTCGAGTTCTTCCGGGGTCGGCTCATACAGAGCGACCCAGACAAAACACTCCGGCCGGCGGACATACTCGTGGATTTCCCGCGGCTGAATGTCGGAGAGCTTCCGCCCTTCCTGGTATACAGCGCAATTGATAAGCATGGCGATCTCCTCGCGGGCATCGTAGCACCGCATAAGTACGGCATGAGGCATAGCCGGGCTCCATCATGCCCGGACGGCGGGCATGCGGCAGGCGATGCTTTGAGTTCTTCTTCCGTGTACTCCGTGGTTCAAGGTCCCTGAGCCGTGCGCAGCGATAGCGAGATAGCGCATCCCCTCGATCGCCCGGCTGCCGTACCAGGAGGTCATTTCACCATCGATGAGGGTAACGGTGACAGGTGACGGGTGACGAGTGACTGGCGAGAGAATCTGCCGCACCTCATCCACGTGACGTTCCCTGAACGCGTAGGGCTCGGAGGAAAGCAGCACCCGGTCTATTCGCGAAAGCAGTTCCGGTATGTGCTCGATCTTCGGGTAGCGGTCCGGGCTGGCGATTTCGACGGTGTCCCATCCCACCGCGGCCAGCGCCCGAGAGACATAGGTGTCGCGCGACACCGTCATCCAGGGCGATTTCCAGATCAAATAGAGCACGCGCTCTCGCGGCAGCTTCGCGCAGGTGTCAACAGCTTGTTCATATGCCCATTGAAATTTCCGGCATAACACTTCCGCCTCTTCCCGTCGGCCGAAGATCCCGCCGATCAGCCGGTACAAACCCGGATTGTCGAGCGGGCCAAGCGGATGGGTCACGACGATATTGGGAACGAACCGCGCCAGTGTCTCCACCGTGGGTTTTTCGTTTTCGTCCACGTTGACGATCAGATGCGTGGGCGCCAGTCGGCGGATCCTCCCGATGTTCACATCCTTGGTCCCGCCCACTTTCGGCACCAACTTGACTTTGCCTTCCGGATGAATGCAGAAGCCGGTGCGGCCGATGATCCGGTCGCCGAGTCCTAGATCGAATAGCAGCTCGGTAATGCTGGGAACGAGGCAGACGATCCGGGCATCCGCCCCGGCGGGCGCATGGGTGAGCCCGACCGCGTCGGTCAACGGTGGATATCCCGGGTTCACGCGATTTCTCCAGCCTGATTTCGCTACTGCTAATACTTGGGCGCCGATTTCCCGGTCGCGCGCGCGTTGCGCACCTTTCGCGGCGGCGAGCCCGCCACAACCGGGGCCGAAGACAAAGGTATCAGGCTCTCCTTCAATGTGCGCAGCACGAAGCTCGACTTGCTGTGCCGGATCCCGGGAATCCTGTACAGGCGCTCGCGCAGCAGTCGCTCGTAATCGCGCGTGTCCTTCACCGCGATGCGGATGTAATAGTCGTAGTCGCCGGACACCAGGTAGGCCTCGAGCACTTCCGGGATCTGCTCCAGCGTCCTGCCGAAATCGTAGAGCGTCTCGTCGGTGTGGCTCTCGAGTGTGACTTGCACGATCACCGTCTCGGTGAAGCCGATGGCGGCCGGATCGATGCGGACGGTGTAACCCTGGATCACGCCGTCGGCCTCCATTTTCCTGATCCGGTTCCAGCACGGCGTCGCCGACAAGCCCACGCGCTTGCTGATGTCCTGCAGGCTCGCGCGCGCGTCTTCCTGAAGCACCTTCAGTATCGCCAGATCGAACTTATCGACAGTCATTCTTACAAATAGACGTTAAACAGAAAATTTTACTGAATATAACGCATTAGTCGGTAAAAGAGGATGCTTTTTCCGCGGACAGACGGGTAGGATGCGTTTGCCGGCAGACCAGGGCGTTCCAATTGAAGGACTGCCCTCGGGACGCGCATTATTGACTGGTCAGGCGGCATGTGGACTGCGCGAAGGACGACCGGTCCGACGCGCTGCAGGGGCGCCGCCGAACCCAAGGCGGTTGCCTTATGTCCGAGTTCCTACAGGAGTCAGACATGCAAGAAGTCACATTGGACGACAAGTACGCTTCCGATCAGGGGCGCGTTTATCTGACCGGCATCCAGGCGCTGGCGCGCCTGGCTCTGGTCCAGCGCCGCCGCGATCTGGCGGCCGGGCTCAATACGGCCGGCTTCATCTCGGGCTATCGCGGCTCGCCGTTGGGCGGACTCGATGAAGCGTTGTGGAAGGCCGCCAGGCACCTCGAAGCGCATCACGTCAAATTCCAGCCCGGCGTCAACGAAGAACTTGCCGCCACCGCCGTGTGGGGCACTCAGCAGGTTCATCTGATCGGCGAGTCGCATTACGACGGGGTGTTCGCCATGTGGTACGGCAAGGGACCCGGGGTGGACCGTTGCGGCGACGTGTTCAAGCACATGAACTTCGGCGGCACTTCGAAACACGGCGGCGTGCTGCTGGTCGCGGGCGACGACCACGGGGCCTACTCCTCGACGCTCCCGCACCAGAGCGATCACCTGTTCTCGGCCTCGATGATCCCGGTCCTGTACCCGTGCAACGTGCACGAGTACATCGAGTTGGGATTGCACGGCTGGGCCATGTCGCGGTTCTCCGGATGCGCGGTCGGTTTCAAGGCACTGGCCGATACCGTCGAGTCATCTGCATCGATCGAGGCCGACCCGTTTCGAATCCATACCCGTGTGCCGGAGGATTTCGTGATGCCGGAAGGCGGACTGAATGGCCGGCTGTCCGGCGATCTGCTCGGGCTGCAGGCGCGCAAGCAGGAAGCGCTGATGCAGGATTACAAGATCTATGCGGCCATGGCGTATGCGCGCTTGAATCATCTTAACCGCACGACCATCGATTCGCCCAACGCGCGGCTTGGCATCATCGCTTCGGGCAAGTCGTACATGGACGTACTGGAAGCGCTGGAGGAACTGGGCATAACAGAGCGAAACGCCGCTGAAATCGGCGTACGGCTATTCAAGGTCTCGATGCCCTGGCCGCTGGAGCCGGACGGGGTGCGCGAGTTCGCGAAGGGCTTGGAAGAAATCCTGGTGGTCGAAGAAAAGCGCCAGATGGTCGAGTACCAGCTCAAGGAACAGCTCTACAACTGGCATCCCGACGTGCGCCCGCGGGTCATCGGCAAGTTCGACGATCAGGGCGAATGGGTGCACCCACGCGGCGAATGGCTGCTTCCCGCCAAGGCCGATTTCTCCATTGCGCAGATTGCCCGCGTCATCGCCGGGCGCATCGGGCGTTTTCACCAGAGCGATCTGATCAAGGCGCGGCTGGCCTTCCTGGAAGCAAAAGAAGCAGTGCTGCGCAAGGCAGTGAACACGCCAGTGCGCCCGCCGTACTATTGCTCGGGATGTCCGCACAATACTTCGACCAAAGTGCCCGAAGGCAGCCTGGCGCTGGCCGGCATCGGCTGCCACGTAATGGCGACCGTGATCTATCCGGAGCAGAACAAGAGCCCGACGCACATGGGTGGCGAGGGCGCGCCGTGGATCGGCCAGGCACCGTTCTCGAAGCGCACGCACATCTTTGCCAATCTCGGCGATGGAACCTATTTTCACTCCGGCTCCCTTGCGATCCGCGCCGCGCTCGCAGCCAGGGTCAACATCACCTACAAGATCCTTTACAACGATGCCGTGGCGATGACCGGGGGCCAACCGGTTGACGGTCAGATTTCGGTGCCGATGATTGCGCAGCAAATGGCCGCCGAGGGTGTCGTGCGCATTGCGGTTGTAACGGAAGACCTCACGCGCTACGAAGACCGCTCGCAATTACCCGCGCTCGTCACGTTGCATGACCGCAAAGACATGGAAGCGGTGCAACGGGAACTCAGGGAAGTCCCCGGCGTATCGGTTCTGATCTACGACCAGACCTGTGCGGCGGAAAAACGCCGTCGCCGCAGGAAAGGCGAATACCCGAAGGCCACGCAGCGGGTATTCATCAACGAAGCCGTCTGCGAAGGCTGCGGCGACTGCGGCGTGCAGTCGAACTGCACTTCGATCCTGCCGGTGGAAACCGAGTTCGGGCGCAAGCGCGCGATCGACCAATCCTCCTGCAACCAGGACTATTCCTGCGTCAAGGGCTTCTGTCCGAGCTTCGTGACCGTGGAAGGCGGCACGCCGAGGAAGTCGCGCGCGGCAAGACGTGAGACAGCCGCGCCGCTCGCCCCGCTGCCGGAACCGGCTACCGCAACGATCGGCGAAACGCCTTACAACATCCTGATCACGGGAATCGGCGGCACCGGTGTCATCACCATCGGCGCGCTGCTGGGAATGGCCGCGCATCTGGAGGGCAAGGGCACCTCGGCGCTGGACATGACCGGAATGTCGCAAAAGAACGGCGCCGTCACTTCACACGTTCGCATCGCCCGCACACCGGCCGGCATCCGCGCGCAACGCATCGCCACCGGCGAGGCCGACCTGATCCTCGGCTGCGACATGCTGACCGCCGGCGCGCACGATGCCATTTCCAAGACCCGACCCGGGCGCACGGTGGCGGTAATCAACCTGCACCAGCAGCCCCCCGGCCAGTTCGCCCAGAATCCCGACTGGCAGTTCCCCGCCGACGAAATCCGCGCGCTGATCGGTGAATCGGTCGACGGCCGCGCGCATTTCATCGAGGCCACCCGGCTCGCCACAGCCCTGCTCGGCGACTCGATCGCCACCAACCTGTTCATGCTCGGCTTCGCCTTCCAGAATGGCTTGATTCCCCTGCAGCGGGCATCCATCCTGCGGGCGATCGAGTTGAATGCCGTGTCCGTCGACGCCAACAAGCAGGCGTTCGACTGGGGGCGACGCGCGGCGGTCGATCTCACGCAAGTCGAGGCGATTGCCACACCCGCCCAGCCGGTGGTGGTGCAGATGCCGCAGAACCTGGAGACGCTATTGCGCCGGCGCATCGCCTTCCTGACCGAGTACCAGGACGCAGCCTATGCGAAGCGCTACGAGACTCTGGTCGACAAGGTCCGTCGTGCCGAAGCGCGAATTGGCAAGGGCGATGCGCTGACCAGGGCGGTCGCGCGATACCTTTCCAAGCTGATGGCCTACAAGGACGAGTACGAAGTCGCCAGGCTCTACGCGAATGGCGAATTCGAGAAGCGGCTAAACGACGCATTCGAAGGCGAGTTCAAGCTGAAGTACAACCTCGCGCCGCCGCTATTAGCGACGCGCGACACGCAGGGCCGGCTCGTCAAGTCGCAGTACGGCGCCTGGATGGGACATGCGTTCCGCTGGCTGGCCCCCTTCAAGCGCCTGCGCGGCACCTTTCTCGATCCATTCGGCCGTACCACCGAGAGAAGGATGGAGCGCAGGCTGATCCGCGATTACGAAGCCTTGATTGAAGAGATCGCGGGCGCGTTGTCGAAGGACAATCATGAGGTCGCAGTCGCGCTGGCCAGCCTGCCGGAACGCATCCGGGGTTTCGGCCATGTGAAGGAACGCAATGTCGAGGCGGTCGCAGCGGAACGCCAAGCCTTGCTCGCCCGCTTCCGCGCCCTGGCGGCCGGGGTCGAACATGCCGCGTGATTGGTACGCGTCGCGATTCGGGCAGGAGATCGCGCGAGCGACCAACGGTTTTTGGTTCAAGTTTACGTTAACGTGAACGTAGGCAATAATGGCTGCGCCGTCGCAATGACCCATTCCGGCATCAGCGCGGAAATGCCCAGGCCGCGACAGCAACTGCAAACCGACGGGACCGCCCCATGACCGATCTCAGCGTACGCACCGCCGATCAAGACAAACAGGCGAAGAACAAGGTGCGCTTCATCACCGCCGCCAGCCTGTTCGACGGCCACGACGCCTCGATCAACATCATGCGCCGCATCCTGCAGGCGAGCGGCGTCGAAGTCATACACCTCGGCCACAATCGTTCGGTGGACGAGATCGTCACCGCCGCGATTCAGGAAGACGTGCAGGGCATCGCCGTGTCCTCGTACCAGGGCGGACACGTGGAATACTTCAAGTACGCCATCGACCTGCTGCGCGAACGTGGCGCGAAGGACATCAAGGTGTTCGGCGGCGGCGGCGGGGTGATCGTTCCGGGCGAGATCGAAGAACTGCACGGCTACGGCGTGGCGCGCATTTACTCCCCGGAGGACGGCGCGCGCATGGGTCTGCAGGGAATGATCACGGACATGATCCGCACCGCGGACCGCAACCTCTCCGCAGAGTTGCCGGCGAGCCTCGATGAAGTCTTCCGCGGCAATTTGCGCGAACTGGCGCGCGTCATCACCGGGCTCGAAAGCGCGACGCTGCCGGAGCCGCTGCGCCAGAAGCTGGCGAAGCGTGCGGCGGACCATGACAGCGTGCCGGTTCTCGGCATCACCGGGACCGGCGGCTCGGGCAAGTCGTCGCTCACCGACGAACTGATCCGCCGCTTCCGCATCGACCAGGACGATGCGCTCAAGATCGCGGTGATTGCCGTAGATCCGTCGCGGCGCAAGACCGGCGGTGCGCTCCTGGGCGACCGCATCCGGATGAATGCGATCAACCATCCGAACATTTACATGCGCTCGCTCGCCACCCGCGATGCGGGCAGCGAAATCGCCGCGTGCCTGCCGGACGTGATCGCCGCCTGCAAGTGCGCCGGCTTCGACCTGATACTGGTGGAGACTTCCGGCATCGGCCAGGGGGACGCGGCCATCGTCCCGCATGTGGACTTCTCGCTCTACGTGATGACGCCGGAGTTCGGCGCCGCGAGCCAGCTCGAGAAAATCGACATGCTCGACTTTGCCGACTTCGTGGCGATCAACAAGTTCGACCGCCGCGGCGCGCAGGATGCGCTGCGCGACGTGCGCAAGCAGGTGCAGCGCAATCGCAGCGCCTTCAAGGAGGCCACCGAGGCGATGCCGGTATTCGGCACCATCGCCTCACGGTTCAACGACGACGGCGTGACCGCGCTCTATCAGGCCATTGTTGCCGAACTCAGGACCCGCGGGCTCAAGGCCGGCGACGGCAAGCTCAAGCCGACCACCGTAAGGGCTTCGTCAGGGCAGAACGTCATCGTTCCACCGGCGCGCGTGCGCTATCTGGCGGAAATTGCCGAAACCGTGCGCGGCTATCACGCCAATGTGGCGAAGCAGGCCGGGATTGCGCGCGAGCGACAGCAGTTGCGGGAAGCCAAGCGCATGCTCCACTTCTCCCCGGCCCTCTCCCCGGCCCTCTCCCCCGCAAGCGGCGGAGAGGGAGTAACGGCGGCGCTGGATGTGCTCATTGCTGAACGAGAGAAGACGCTGAGTCCCGAGTCAAGAAAACTGCTGGACGAATGGCCGCAGGTGAAGCAGTCGTATTCAGGCGATGAGCAGGTCACGAAAACCCGCGATCGCGAGATTCGCACGGTGCTGACAACGACTTCTCTGTCCGGCACCAAGGTGCCCAAGGTGGCGCTGCCGAGCTACGAGGACGACGGGGAGACGCTGAAGTGGCTGATGCGGGAGAACCTGCCCGGCTATTTCCCGTACACGGCGGGGGTATTTCCGTTCAAGCGCGAGAACGAGGACCCGACCCGGATGTTCGCCGGCGAGGGCGATCCGTTCCGCACCAACGCGCGCTTCAAGTACCTCAGCCGGGACATGCCGGCGAAGCGCCTCTCGACCGCCTTCGATTCGGTGACGCTGTACGGCTTCGATCCGCACGAACGTCCGGACATCTACGGCAAGGTTGGCAACTCCGGGGTGTCGATCGCGACGCTTGACGACATGGAGGTACTGTACTCGGGCTTCGACCTGTGCGATCCGGCGACGTCAGTGTCGATGACCATCAACGGACCGGCCCCGACCATCCTGGCGATGTTCGTCAACACCGCCATCGACCAGCAGATCGAGAAATTCGCCGGGCAGCACGGCCGGCAACCGAACGATCACGAAACCGCGAAGATCCGCGCCTGGACGCTGGAAAACGTGCGCGGCACCGTGCAGGCCGACATCCTCAAGGAGGACCAGGGCCAGAACACCTGCATTTTCTCCACCGAATTCTCGCTCAAGGTGATGGGCGACATCCAGGAGTTCTTCGTGCGCAACAAGGTGCGCAATTTCTACTCGGTATCGATCTCCGGCTACCACATCGCCGAGGCCGGCGCGAACCCGATCTCGCAGCTTGCCTTCACGCTGTCCAACGGCTTCACCTTCGTCGAGGCTTATCTGGCGCGCGGCATGGACATTGACGACTTTGCTCCCAACCTGTCGTTCTTCTTCTCCAACGGCATGGACCCGGAATACGCCGTGCTCGGACGCGTGGCGCGGCGTATCTGGGCGACCACGATGAGGAACAAGTACGGCGCCAACGAGCGCAGCCAGAAGCTGAAATACCACGTCCAGACCTCCGGCCGCTCGCTGCACGCGCAGGAGATCGCGTTCAACGATATCCGCACTACGCTGCAGGCACTGATCGCGATCTACGACAACTGCAACTCGCTGCACACCAATGCCTATGACGAGGCCATTACCACACCGACCGCCGAATCGGTGAGGCGCGCACTCGCGATCCAGCTCGTCATCAACCGCGAGTGGGGCCTGGCGAAAAACGAAAACCCGAACCAGGGCTCGTTCATCATCGACGAACTGACCGATCTTGTGGAAGAAGCGGTGCTGCAGGAATTCGAGCGCATCTCCGAGCGCGGCGGGGTGCTTGGCGCCATGGAAACCGGCTACCAGCGTGGCAAGATCCAGGAAGAGTCGCTGTACTACGAGCACAAGAAGCACGACGGCTCCTACCCGATCATCGGCGTAAACACCTTCCGCAATCCGGACGCGGTCGAGGCCGGCGGAAGCATCCCGCTGCAACGTTCGACCGAGGAAGAGAAGCAGAGCCAGATCCGCCGCCTGCGCGAGTTCCAGAAGCGCAATGCCGCCGAGGCACCGGCAGCGCTGGAGAAACTGAAGCAGACGGTCATCGACAACGGCAATGTATTCGCCGAACTTGTCAACGCGGTGCGCGTCTGCTCTCTGGGCCAGATCACCGATGCATTGTTCGAAGTCGGTGGGCAATACCGCAGGAGCATGTAGTCCGCGAACGAATAACGCCAATCTTATTTCTTGGGAGAACTTGGATGTCCGCCAGTTTTCAACTCGATCACCTCAACATACCCGCGCGCGATCCGGAAGGACTGGCGCGCTGGTATGCGCAGACCTTCGGACTGAAGGCAGATGGGCATCGCGTACGCGGGCCCGGCGTACTGATCGCTTTCCAGGCGGGGGAACCCGTCAGGCGCGCGCCGGAGCTGCACATGGGATTCCGCGTCCCGAGCATGCAGGTCCTCAACGAATGGGCGGGCAAGCTCGGCAAGCCGATCAAGAAAGGCGGGGAGTTCAATTCCTTCCAGACCTTGGATCCGGAAGACAACTGTCTCGAGATCTATTGCAAGACAGACAGTTGAACATCAGGAAAGCCACCCTTCCGTATCACTGTGGAGTCGCGCCTGCGGCTGTCGCTTTGGTGCTCGCGGCCAACGTTAATGGCTGAACCCCGCCTCCGAATGCTTGCCATCGGTGCGCTCGCCACCGTACACGCCCTCGGCGCGCTCGGCGCACCCTTCGCCGCGCAGCTTCACTTCGGCCAACCGGACGCGACGGCGCACCAGAACTTTCACGTGGTTTGGGAGGCATTCAAGTACTTCGCCGCTTCGTCGGCATGCCTCGCGATTGCGATCGGCCCGCTTCGCCGGGGCGAGCGCTGGGCGTGGTGGACCATGCTCGTCGCCTGCCTTTCGCTCTTCGGCGGCGTTTTCGTTGCGCACGCCTTGTCCGGGGGCGGACCGGCTATCGATCACTGGTCTTACGGGTCGTTCCTCGTTGTTTCGATCGTTTCGCTCGTGGTGCTCGCCCGGGTGCCTCCCGCGCGAACCGCTAGGACTTAACCTCCGCCAGAGCGAGCATTCCATTCAGCGCTACAGCCGCAGTGCATTCTCATAGTAAGCTCTGAAAAATCGGCGCGACCCGCTGGCAATCCATCGGGGCCGTATCCACCCATGGAGGAGATCTTTTGGCGCAGCCCGCAGCCGCCCTATCGCCGGCGGCCGACACTTTTCCGAAGCTGCTGTTGCAGCATGCCCGCGTTCGGCCCGACGGAGTGGCCATTCGCGAGAAAGACCTCGGCATCTGGCAAAGCTGGAACTGGTCGCAAGTCGCAGAGGAGGTCCGCACGCTCGCCTGCGGACTGGCCGCTCAGGGTTTCAGGCGGGGGATGAACCTTGCCATCATCGGCGACAACCGGCCGCGGCTGTACTGGTCATTTGCCGCCGCGCAATCCCTCGGTGGCGTGCCGGTTCCGCTGTACCAAGATTCGGTCTCACAGGAAATGCTGTACGTGCTCGAGAACGCCGAAATCGAATACGCGATCGTCGAGGACCAGGAACAGGTCGACAAGCTGCTGGAAATCCTGCCGCAGTATCCGAAGCTCAAGCACATCTACTACGACGATCCGCGCGGGCTGCGCAACTACCACCAGCCGCAACTGATGGCCTACGACCGGTTGCGCGAGGTCGGCCTCCAACACCTCGCCCAGTATCCGGATTTCTTCCGCAACGCCGTCGAACAGGTCCGCCCAGAGGACGTCTGCGTCATGCTCTACACCTCGGGGACAACCGGCAAGCCCAAAGGTGTATGCCACACCCACGCGGGGTTCATCGCCGCGGCACGCGGCGACGTGGAATTCGACGGCTTTACTGCCAACGACGAAGTGCTTTCCTACCTGCCGATGGCCTGGGTCGGTGACCATCTGTTCTCCTACGGGCAGGCGATGGTGGCGGGCTTTACGGTCAATTGCCCGGAATCGTCCGAAACCGCGATGAACGACCTGCGCGAAATCGGCCCCACGTACTACTTCGCGCCGCCGCGGGTTTTCGAGAATCTGCTCACAACGGTCATGATCCGCATCGACGACGCCAGCCGCATCAAGCGCCGGCTGTTCCACGCCTTCATGAGGGTGGCGCGACGCTGCGGGGCGGAGATCATGGACGGAAAGCCTGTGGCGCTGGCGGACCGTTTGCTTTACGCACTGGGCGATCTGCTGATCTACGGGCCGCTGCGCAACGTGCTGGGCATGAGCCGCATCCGCGTGGCCTACACCGGCGGCGCCGCGATCGGGCCCGACCTGTACCGCTTCTACCGCTCCATCGGCATCAACCTCAAGCAGCTATACGGCCAGACCGAAACCAGCGTCTATGTCTGCAAGCAGCCGACCGGGGGTACCAAGCTCGATTCGGTCGGCCGGCCATTGCCTGGGGTGGAGATCAAGATCGCCGGCAACGGTGAAGTCATGGTGAAAACGCCCGGCATGCTCAAGGAGTACTACAAGCGCCCGGACGCGACTGCGGAATCCATCTCTCCCGAGGGCTACTTCATGACGGGCGACGCGGGCTTCTTCGATGCCGACGGCGACCTGAAGATCATCGACCGCGCCAAGGATGTGGGCAAGCTCGCGGACGGGTCGCTTTTCGCGCCGCAGTTCGTCGAGAACAAACTCAAGTTCTTCCCCTACATCAAGGAAGCAGTCTGCTTCGGCGACCAGCGCGAGATGGTCTGCGCCTTCATAAACATCGACATGCAAGCAGTGGGCAATTGGGCCGAAAAACGCAGCATGCCTTACAGCGGCTATGTCGATCTCGCCTCCCGGCCCGAGGTCTACGACCTGATCCTGCAATGTGTCGAACAGGTCAATGCCGATCTCGCTGGCGAGGCGCATCTGGCCGGCTCGCAGATCCGGCGCTTTCTGGTGCTGCACAAGGAACTCGATGCCGACGACGACGAGCTGACGCGCACCCGCAAGGTGCGCCGGATGTTCGTCGCGCAGAAATACGCCCTGCTGGTCAATGCGCTCTATTCGGGACAGACCCATTGCAGGATCGGAACCGAGGTGAAGTTCGAGGACGGCCGCAGGGGCAGGATCGAAGCAGACGTTGCGATCCGGGAGGCAAAGACTTTTCCTCTGCCTGCGGCAAAGGCGGCGTGACGCAGAAAGCAAGGATGACGGCAATGAAGGATGAAGGTCTGGGACTCAGGAAAGTCCAGATCTTATCTGTGGTGAAAGAATTCAAGCATGAGTGAGGCACGCAACATTGGCGAAGTCATCCTGAACCTCCAGGGCATTTCGCTCGCCTTCGGCGGCGTGAAAGCGCTGAGCGAAGTCAGCTTCGATGTGCGCGAACACGAGATTCGCGCCATCATCGGACCGAATGGTGCGGGAAAAAGCTCGATGCTGAATGTCATCAACGGCGTTTACCGCCCACAGGACGGCATCATCCGCTTCCGCGGCCATGAGTGGAAAAAGATGGTGCCCTACGAAGCGGCCAAACTCGGAATCGCGCGCACCTTCCAGAACATCGCGTTGTTCAAGGGCATGACCGTGCTCGACAACATCATGACCGGCCGCAATCTCAAGATGCGCTCCAGCATGTTCGAGCAGGCCATCTACTGGGGCCGCAACCGCAGGGAGGAGCTCGAGCATCGCGCCAGGGTCGAGCAGATCATCGACTTCCTGCAGATCGAGCACATCCGCAAGACACCGGTCGGACGCCTGCCCTACGGGCTGCAGAAGCGCGTGGAACTGGCGCGGGCGCTGGCCGCAGAACCCGTCATGCTCTTGCTCGACGAACCCATGGCCGGCATGAACGTCGAGGAGAAACAGGACATGTGCCGTTTCATCCTCGACGTCAACGAGGAATTCGGCACCACCATCGTGCTGATCGAGCACGACATGGGGGTGGTGATGGACATCTGCGACCGCATCGTGGTGCTCGACTACGGCCGAAAGATCGGTGACGGCACGCCGGAGAACATCCGCAACAACAAGACCGTAATCGACGCCTATCTTGGTGTGGCGCATTGAAAACCCCAACACAGAGACACAGAGGAAAATGAGGGCACAGAGAAAACCTGGCATCTCGGTAAATCGAAATACTGGATAGTTAAGCACGCCTGACCCGCCAAATTATTTTGGTTTCCGACCTTCTCTGTGTACTCCGTGTCCTCTGTGCCTCTGTGTTGGGATTAGGGTTTGAATCGAGAAAATGACGTTCTTCTTCGAAGTGCTGATAGGCGGATTGCTGGCGGGGGTGATGTACTCGCTGGTGGCGCTCGGCTTCGTGCTGATCTACAAAGCTTCCGGGGTGTTCAACTTCGCGCAGGGCGCGATGGTGTTCTTCGCCGCGCTGACCTTCGTCGGCCTGCAGGAAAAGTTCGCCTTGCCGTTCTGGGCGGCGTTCGGGCTGGCGCTCGCTGCAATGGTCGTGCTCGGCATCCTCACCGAGCGCATCGTGCTCAGGCCACTGGTGAACCAGCCGCAGATCACGCTGTTCATGGCGACCATCGGCCTGGCCTTTTTCATCGAGGGCCTCGCCCAGCTCATCTGGGGCACCAACGTGCGCCGGCTCGACATAGGCATCAAGGACGAACCGATTGCAGCGGTGCTCGAACGCTTCGACATCGTAATCAGCAGCTTCGACCTGATCGCGGCGCTGGTCGCCGGCGTGCTGGTCACGGTGCTTGCCGTGTTCTTCCAGGTCACCCGCGTCGGCCGCGCCTTGCGCGCGGTCGCCGACGACCACCAGGCCGCACTGGCCGTCGGCATCCCGCTCAAGCAGATCTGGGCCATTGTCTGGTCGGTCGCCGGCTTCGTGGCGCTGGTCGCCGGCCTGATGTGGGGCGCACGCAACGGCGTGCAGTTCGCGCTGACTTTCGTCGCGCTGAAGGCGCTGCCGGTGCTGATCCTCGGCGGCTTCGAGTCGGTACTCGGCGCCATCGTCGGCGGATTGATCATCGGCGCGCTGGAGAAGCTCGCCGAGGTTTACCTGGGTCCCTACATTGGCGGCGGCATCGAAGGCTGGTTCGCCTACGTCATGGCGCTTCTGTTCCTTCTGGTCCGCCCGGAAGGTTTGTTTGGAGAGAAAAGAATCGATCGGGTTTGAGCATTTACTAGTCACTCGTCACCAGTCACCAGATGTTCTACAGAGAAGCAGGACAATTCAAGACCACCTACGCCGCGGACCAGGCGTTGCTGCCGATCCGCCAGGACCGCTACGCGATGCTGGTCATCCTGGCGATCGCGTTCGTCGGCGTGCCGATGTTCGCCGGCGACTACTGGCTGACCGCTATCCTGATCCCATTCCTGGTGTTTTCGCTGGCGACGCTGGGTTTGAACATCCTCACCGGTTACGCCGGACAATTGTCGCTGGGCTCAGCCGCGTTCATGGCGGTGGGCGCAGTGGCCGCGTACAACTTTCAGCTGCGCATCCCCGGGATGCCGATGCTCTTGAGCTTTGTGCTCGGCGGCGTCACGGCCGCGCTGGTCGGCATAATCTTCGGCCTGCCCAGCCTGCGCATCAAGGGCTTTTATCTGGCGGTGGCCACGCTGGCCGCGCAGTTCTTCATTCCCTGGCTGGTAACCAAAGTGGGCTGGTTCTCGAACTACAGCGCCTCCGGCGTCATCAGCGCACAACCGATCGAAATTCTCGGCGTGCCCTTCGACACGCCGCTGCGCAAGTACCTGCTGGTGCTGGCGATCGTCGCCCTTCTGGCGCTGCTGGCCAAGAACATGGTGCGCAGCGCGATGGGGCGCGCGTGGATGGCGGTGCGCGACATGGACGTGGCGGCTGAGGTAATCGGCATCCGCATCCTGCGCACCAAGCTGACCGCCTTCGCGGTCAGCTCGTTCTATTGCGGGGTAGCGGGCGCCTTGTACGCCTTTGCCTATCTCGGCAACGTCGAGCCGGACGGCTTCAACCTCGATCTTTCATTCCGCATCCTGTTCATGGTCATCATCGGCGGCGTCGGCAGCATCCTGGGGTCCTTCCTGGGCGCCGCATTCATCACCCTGATGCCGATTTTCCTGGAGGTGGTGCTGGCGGAATTAAACGCGGCATTCAACCTGAACCTCGATCCGGGCGTTACGTCCATGGCGCAATTGCTCGTTTTCGGCGGCCTGATCATCTTCTTTCTGATCGTCGAGCCGCATGGGTTGGCGCGATTGTGGCAAATTACCAAGGAAAAGCTGAGACTCTGGCCATTCCCTTACTAGGACTGCGGAAAACAACGATTCGGAGGACGCGATGAGAACATGGAGAACGATGCTGGTAGCGCTGCTCGCCCTTGCCGGCGGCTTTGCGGTCATGCTGCCTGTCGCAGCGCAGCAAGCTGGTACCCAGTTTATGGGCATATTGGGATACCGGGTCGGCCCCTACGGCGCCAATGGCGCCGCATTCTTCACCGGCATGATCGATTATATGAATCTGGTCAACGAGCGCGACGGCGGCATCAACGGCGTCAAACTGTCCTGGGAAGAGTGCGAAACGGAGTACAACAACGCCAAGGGCGTGGAGTGCTACGAACGCCTCAAGGCCAGAACCGCGACCGGTCCCACCGCGATCCATCCGATGTCCACCGGAATCACCTACGGCCTGATCGACAAGGCGCCGATTGACAAGATTCCGCTGATCACCCTGGGCTATGGTCGCACCGACGCGACCGACGGGCGTGTGTTCCCGTGGGTGTTCCCGATCCTCTCCAATTATTGGGATGCCGCCACCGGCATCGTCAAGTTCATCGGCGACAAGGAGGGCGGCGCGGACAAGCTCAAGGGCAAGAAGATCGTGCTGCTCTATCACGATTCGGCTTATGGCAAGGAACCGCATCCGGTGCTGGAAGCGGAAGCCGCAAAGATGGGATTCGAGCTGAGATTGATCCCGGTGCCGCACCCGGGCAACGAGCAGCAGTCGCAGTGGCTGCAGATCCGCCAGTACCGGCCGGACTGGGTGATCCTGTGGGGCTGGGGCGTAATGAATGCCACCGCGCTTTCCACTGCGCAGAAGGTCGGCTACCCGCGCGAGAAGATGGTGGGCAACTGGTGGGCCGGCTCCGAAATCGACACCGAGGCGGCGGGGCCCGCATCGGAGGGTTACTACGCTGCCAGCCTGAACCTGGCGGGCAAGGACTTCCAGGTTGTGAAGGACGTCGAGAAATTCGTGTACGCGAAAGGCAAGGGCGGCGATCCCAAGCTGGTTGGAACGGTGTTGTGGAATCGCGGACTGGCCGCGTCAATGCTGACCATCGAGGCAGTGCGCATGGCCCAGGGAAGATATGGCAAGAAACCGGTCAATGGCGAGCAGGTGCGCTGGGGCATTGAGAACCTGAACATCGACCAGAAGCGCCTCGACCAGCTCGGATTCGGGACGATGGTCCCGCCGCTGAAGATTTCCTGCGCCGACCATGGCGGCAGTGGACTGGTGCGCTTCCAGCAATGGGAAGGCGGAAAGTGGAAAGCCGTGTCCGACTGGATGAGCGGTGACCGCCAGCTGGTTCGCAAGATGGTCGAGGAATCCGCCGCCAAGTACGCCGCGGAAAAGGGCATCACGCCGGGCTGCCTGAAAGGTTAAGAAACAGGGACGAGGGGCGAGGGACGAGAGCCGCGGGAAAGGCGCGAAGCACAAATCCTCATTTCTCGCCCCTCGTCCCTCGCCCCGTTTGACCGACTACCGCGACCAGCTGACTAACCCCCCCAATGTCCTCGACTGCGGCGCCGCTGCTCATCATCAACAACATCGAGGTCATCTACGACCACGTAATCCTGGTCCTCAAGGGCGTTTCACTCGAGGTCCGTGACGGCACGATCGTGGCGCTGCTCGGCGCCAACGGCGCAGGCAAGACCACTACACTCAAGGCGATCTCCAATCTGCTGTCCTCGGAGCGGGGCGACGTCACCAAGGGCTCGATCGAGTATCGCGGCAGGCGCATAGACAAGCTCACGCCGTGGGACGTGGTGAAGCTCGGCGTGGTGCAGGTGATGGAAGGCCGCCATTGCTTCCAGCACCTCACCGTCGAGGAGAATCTGCTTACCGGCGCATTCACCCGCAGCGCCAACCGCGCAGCGATCCGGCGGGATCTCGAGATGGTCTATGAGTACTTTCCGCGGCTCAAGGAACGTCGCAAGAGCCAGGCCGGGTACACTTCGGGCGGGGAACAACAGATGACGGCGATCGGCCGCGCGCTGATGGCACGGCCGGGCATGATTCTTCTCGATGAACCCTCGATGGGGCTCGCGCCGCAGATCGTCGAAGAGATCTTCGAAATCGTGCGCGGGCTGAACGAGAAGGAGAAAGTGAGCTTCCTGCTGGCCGAACAGAACACCAACGTCGCTTTGCGCCACGCCGACTACGGCTACATCCTCGAGAATGGCCGTGTGGTGATGGACGGCCCGGCGTCCGATCTCGCCAGCAACGAGGACGTAAAGGAGTTCTATCTCGGCCTCTCGACCTCCGGACGCAAGAGCTTCCGCGACTCGAAGCATTACCGCCGGCGCAAGCGCTGGCTGGCATGACGGCAGGGCCGAGTAGCGAGGGCCGAGGTTCGAGTAGGACACGCTGGCGCCAACGGCTCTAAGTTTTTCACTCGGCCCTCGGGCCTCGGACCTCGCACCTGATTTCATGGACTACTACGACGATCTGGAAACACGCGACCCGGAAGTGCGGGAAAAAGCGCTTTTTGCCACGTTGCCCGGACAAATCGCGCACGCCAAGGCAAATGCACCCCACTTCACGCGCCTGCTGAAGGATGTCGAGCCCGACCAGGTGCGCGACCGCAAGGCGCTGGCGCAGCTGCCGGTCACGCGCAAGTCCGACCTCATCACACTGCAGAAGGAGACACCGCCGTTCGCAGGAATGACCGCGGTTGCAACGGGCGCGCTGGGCCGGGTGTTCTCTTCACCGGGCCCGATTTACGACCCGCAGGGTGCCAGAGGCGATTTCTGGCGCATGGGCCGGGCGCTGTTCGCAGCCGGGTTCCGGCGCGGCGACCTGGTCCACAACACGTTCTCATACCATTTCACACCGGCCGGAATGATGATGGATCTGGGCGCGCAGGCGATCGGCTGCGCGGTTTTCCCGGCCGGCATCGGGCAGACGGAACTACAGGTCGCCGCGATTGCGGACCTTAAACCGGATGGCTACGCCGGAACGCCTTCGTTCCTGAAAATCCTGCTCGAGAAAGCCGACGAACTGAAGGCCGACGCCTCGAGCCTGAAGAAAGCACTGGTGTCGGGCGAGGCCTTGTTGCCGCCGGTGCGCACCTGGCTCCTGGCGCGCGGCATCGACGTCCGCCAATGCTACGGCACCGCGGACCTGGGGCTGATCGCCTACGAAACCGAACCGATGGGCGGACTGATCGCGGACGAAGGCGTCATCGTCGAGATCCTGCGCCCCGGCACCGGCGATCCAGTCGCCGAAGGTGAAGTCGGGGAAGTGGTGGTGACGACGTTATGCACCGAGTATCCGCTGATCCGCTTCGCCACCGGCGATCTGTCCGCCGTGGCCGTCGGCATCAGCCCCTGCGGCCGCACCAATACGCGCATCAGGGGATGGATGGGACGTGCCGACCAGACCACGAAAGTGAAAGGCATGTTCGTGCATCCTTCGCAGGTTGCGCAAGTGGTGAAACGCCACCCGGAGATCCTGAGGGCGCGGCTGGTTGTGGACCACGATGGCGAAAAGAACGATCGCATGAGCTTGCGCTGCGAGGTCCGCAACCGGAATGATCTGCTGGCGCAGGCCATCACCAATACGCTGCGCGAGGTGTGCAAGCTGCGCGGACAGGTCGAGTTCGCCGACGCCGGCTCGCTGCCCAACGACGGCAAGGTTATCGAGGATTTACGCAAGTACGACTAATACCATCTCAACCCTCACCGCAAAGGCGCGAAGGCGCAAAGGAATACACGCAAAGAAGTGCGAAACTGAACGAAGAATCGGTCCACTCAGGAATCGAGAGTTCGCCTCCTGTTCGCAATTGTCTTGGCGTTTCCTCTGCGCCTTCGCGCCTTTGCGGTTCAGGTTTGGATTTCGAAGGAAACGCCTATATGTCCGCTCAATCGATCAGCAAGTACCCCGTCCCGAAGCTCGAAGACCTGCCGCAGGACATCCGCGCCAAGATGCTGGAAGTGCAGCAGAAGGCCGGGTTCATTCCCAACGTGTTTCTGACGCTCGCGCACCGGCCGGACGAATTCCGCGCCTTTTTTGCCTACCACGACGCGCTCATGCTCAAGGACTCCGGGCTCAGCAAAGCCGAGAAGGAAATGATCGTGGTCGCCACCAGCGGGTTGAACCGGTGCCCCTATTGCGTGATCGCCCACGGCGCCATCCTGCGCATCTACGCGAAGAATTCGCAGATCGCCGACCAGGTCGGGATCCATCACCCCAAGGCCAACATCACGCCGCGCCAGAAGGCAATGCTGGATTTCGCTTGCAAGCTCGCCCGCACTCCCGAGGCCCTGGCCGAAGCTGATCACGAGGCGCTGCGCAATTACGGCTTCAACGCCGAGGATATTTGGGACATCGGCGCCATCACCGCGTTGTTCGCGCTTTCAAACCGCATGGCGCATCTCATCGACATGCGCGCCAACGACGAATTTTATCTGCTCGGGCGCGTTCCGCTACCCGGCCGGTAATCAGCCGAACCTCCTGTACGGCAAAGGTTTTGCGTGGCCTGCCGGTGATATAATTTTTGCCAAAATCGGGCGCGGCGTCACGAACACCGCAGTCCCGAATTACGACCGCAACCTCACCAAAGGCAGAAATCATGGCAGCGCTTCCGGATGACGATCCGCAGGAGACGAACGAGTGGCTGGATGCGCTCGACGGCCTGCTTCAGCACGAGGGCCCGGAGCGCGCGCACTATATTCTGGAGAAGCTGATCGAGAAGGCGCGCCGCTCGGGCGTGTACCTGCCATACAGCGCCAATACCGCCTACATCAATACCATTCCGCCCGGCAAGGAGGATCGCTCCCCGGGAGACCACGAGCTGGAACACCGGATCCGCTCGTACGTGCGCTGGAACGCCGCCGCGATGGTGTTGCGCGCCAACAAGAAGTCCTCCGAACTGGGCGGCCACATCGCCAGCTTCGCCTCGGCCGCCACACTCTACGACGTTGGCTTCAATCACTTCTGGCACGCGCCTTCGGAGCACCACGGCGGCGACATGCTGTTTTTCCAGGGACATTCCTCCACGGGGGTCTATGCGCGCGCGTTCATGCTCGGGCGGCTGACCAGGGAACAGATGGACAACTTCCGCCAGGAAGTGGAGGGCAAGGGCCTGTCTTCCTATCCGCATCCGTGGTTGATGCCAGACTTCTGGCAGTTCCCGACGGTGTCGATGGGACTGGGTCCGATCATGGCAATCTACCAGGCGCGCTTTATGAAGTACCTGCAGGACCGCGGCCTGGCCAACACCGAGGGCCGCAAGGTCTGGTGCTTCCTCGGCGACGGCGAGGTGGACGAGCCCGAGTCGATGGGGGCGATCGGCGTGGCGTCGCGCGAAAAACTCGACAACTTGATCTTCGTAGTGAACTGCAACCTGCAGCGCCTGGACGGGCCGGTGCGCGGCAATGGCAAGATCATCCAGGAGCTCGAGTCGGATTTCCGCGGCGCCGGCTGGAACGTGCTCAAGGTGATCTGGGGCTCCTACTGGGATCCGCTGTTGGCCAGGGACAGGAGCGATCTGCTGGTCAAGCGCATGGAAGAGTGCGTGGACGGGGAGTACCAGACGTTCAAGTCCAAGGATGGCGCCTACGTGCGCAAGCACTTCTTCGGCAAGTACCCGGAGTTGCTGGAGATGGTGGCCAACATGTCCGACGACGACATCTGGCGGCTGAACCGCGGCGGCCACGATCCGCACAAGATCTACGCCGCGTATTCCGCGGCGGTGAAGCACCAGGGCCAGCCTACGGTGATCCTGGCCAAGACCATCAAGGGCTACGGGATGGGCGAGGCCGGCGAGGCGCAGAACATCACTCACCAGCAAAAGAAGATGGGAACGACCTCGCTGAAGGCGTTCCGCGACCGCTTCAACCTGCCAATCCCGGACGACAAACTGGAGGAAGTTCCCTACCTCACTTTCGAGGAGGGTTCCCCCGAACTGGAATACATGCGCAAGCACCGCGAGGCGCTGGGCGGCTATCTGCCGACGCGCCGCCCCAAGGGCGACGCACTGGAAATACCGGCGTTGTCCGCCTTCGAACCATTGCTGAAAAGTTCGGAGGATCGCGAAGTTTCGACCACGATGGCGTTCGTGCGCATCCTCAATATCCTGGTAAAGGACAAAAACATCGGCAAGCGCGTGGTGCCGATCGTGCCCGACGAATCCCGTACCTTCGGCATGGAAGGCATGTTCCGGCAACTGGGCATCTGGTCTTCCGTCGGCCAGCTCTATACGCCGCAGGACGCAGACCAGTTGATGTTCTACAAGGAGGACAAGAACGGCCAGATCCTGCAGGAAGGCATCAACGAGCCCGGGGCGATGTCCTCCTGGATCGCCGCGGCGACGTCGTATTCGACGCACGGCGTGACGATGATCCCGTTCTACATCTACTACTCGATGTTCGGATTCCAGCGTGTCGGCGACCTGGCCTGGGCGGCCGGCGACCAGCGCGCGCGCGGCTTTCTCCTGGGCGGGACGTCCGGCCGCACCACGCTGAACGGTGAGGGCCTGCAGCACGAGGATGGCCACAGCCACATCCTGTCTTCGACCATCCCGAACTGCATTTCCTACGATCCGACCTTCTCCTACGAAGTGGCGGTGATCATCCAGGACGGCCTGCGGCGCATGATCAAGGAGCAGCAGGACGTATTCTTCTACATCACCCTGCTCAACGAAAATTACACTCACCCGGAGATGCCGAAAGGCGCGGAAGCCGGTATTCTCAAAGGGCTGTACAGGCTGCGCGAGGGGAGAGGGGAGAGGGGAGAGGGGAGAGGGAAAAAGGACACCCCGAGAGTCCAATTGCTGGGCAGCGGCGCGATTCTGCGTGAAGTCATCGCCGCGCAGGACCTGCTGGAAAAGGACTTCGGCGTATCCGCCGACGTGTGGAGCGCGACCAGCTTCAACGAACTGCGCCGCGAGGGTCTCGACGTACAGCGCTGGAACCTGCTGAATCCCGAGCAAAGTCCGCGCGAAACCTATGTGAGCCGATGCCTGAATCACGCACCCGGTCCGGTGGTTGCCGCGACCGATTACATGAAGATCTTCGCCGATCAGATCCGGCCATTCATCTACAAGCCTTACGTGGTGCTCGGCACCGACGGTTTCGGCCGCTCCGACTACCGACGGCAGTTGCGCAAGTTCTTCGAAGTGGATCGCTATTACGTCACCGTGGCTGCCCTCAAAGCGCTTGCCGATGAGGGCAGTGTGCCGGCCTCCACGGTGGCCAAGGCGATCAAGAAGTACGCGATCGATCCGGGCAAACCGAATCCCGTTACGGTCTAACCGAGTGAATAGGGAATGGGAAACAGGGATTGGGCGATCGACTCAGCCTTCCACCAATTACCATACCGGGTTCGTTTAACCGTTTACTGTTCTCCACCATTCACAATTTACGATTCACCATTCACTCTTCACCAATCACTATTCACCAGATAAAACATGGGAAGCTTACGCGACGTCCTCGTCCCCGACATCGGCGATTTCAAGAACATCCCCGTGATCGAAGTCCTGGTCAAGCCAGGTGATACCGTCAAGGCGGAAGACTCGCTGATCACCCTCGAATCCGACAAGGCGACAATGGAAGTCCCGGCGCCATTCGCCGGCGTGGTCAAGGAAATGAAGATCAAGCCCGGCGACAAAGTGTCGGAAGGCATGCCGATCCTTAGCATCGAAATCAGCGAAGGAGCACCGGTTCCAGCAGCCGGGGCCCCGCAGAAACCCGCCCCGGCACCGGCGCCGGCGCCAGCCATTCAGGCCGCCGCTCCGGCGGTCAAGCCGGCGCCCGCGCCTGCTGCTCCCGCACCGTCACCCCAGGTTGCTAAAGCCGGCCCGATCGACGAGGCCGGCTTCTCGAAGGCGCACGCCAGCCCTTCGGTGCGCCGCTTCGCGCGCGAGCTGGGCGTCGATCTCGCCCGCCTCAAAGGCAGCGGCCCGAAGGAACGCATCCTCAAGGAAGACATTGCCGGCTTCGTGAAGAGTGCCTTAGCGCAACCGGCAGGCACATCCGGCGGGGGCGCCGGTCTGGCGATGGGACTCCCAGCCTGGCCGCAGGTGGACTTTGCGAAGTTCGGACCGGTCGAAGTCCAGCCGATGTCGCGCATCAAGAAGCTTTCCGGTCCGGCGCTGCATCGCAACTGGGTGCACATCCCTCATGTGACGCAGAACGACGAAGCTGATATCACCGAACTCGAAGCCTTCCGAAAAAGCATGGCCGACGAAGCGCAGAAACAGGGCGTCAAGCTGACGCCGCTCGCGCTGATCATGAAAGCCGTGGTGGCCGCGCTCAAGGTCCACCCGGAGTTTAATTCCTCCATCGCGCCCTCGGGAGACGCGCTGATCCTCAAACGCTATTACCACATCGGAGTTGCCGTGGACACGGCGGGCGGTCTGGTGGTGCCGGTGATCCGCGACGTTGATCAAAAGGGCTTGCTGCAATTGGCGAAGGAACTGGGCGAGATAAGCGCCAAGGCGCGCGACGGCAAGCTCGGACCCGCGGACATGCAGGGCGGTACTTTCTCGATATCCAGCCTCGGCGGAATCGGCGGCACGCATTTCACACCAATCATCAACGCCCCGGAAGTAGCTATTCTCGGTGTATCGAAATCGACGACCAAGGCGGTGTGGAAGGACGGCCAGTTCGTGCCGCGGCTGATGCTGCCGTTGTCGCTGTCCTACGATCACCGTGCGGTCGACGGCGCGCAGGGAGCAAGGTTCATCACCTACCTGAATAGCGTGTTGTCTGACATCCGCCGGGTGCTGCTCTGAACAACCCGGTGCGGAAGGCGGTTCTCGGCGCGTGACACTGCCCGCTCTCGGAGTTCTCGGCGGAACGTTCGACCCCATCCATTTCGGGCATCTGCGGCTGGCGCAGGAACTTGCGGACGCGCTCGGCCTGGCACGCGTGCGCTTCATCCCCAGCGGCACCCCGCCGCACCGAAACCCGCCGCAAGTCAACGGCGCGCACCGCTTGGAAATGGTGCGAATCGCGATCGCCGGTAATCCCCTTTTCGAATCGGACGACCGTGAGATACGTCGCGACGGTATCAGCTACACCTACGATACCTTGATCGAATTACGCGAAGAGTTGGGAGAGCGGCCGCTGTGCCTGCTGATGGGTGCGGATGCATTTGCCGCACTGACCACTTGGCACCGCTGGCAGGAGTTGTTCGACCTTGCTCATGTGGTGATCGCGCATCGCCCGGGATTCCGGCTGCAGGAACTTCAGGCCTCGCTGCCGGCCCCGCTTCGAAAAATCTATCTGCAACGCCTGGCCGGCACACCGGGTATCCCGCGTGCACACGCCGGGTCGGTTCTTACCCGTGAAATCACGGCGCTCGACATTTCGGCCACCCGCATCCGCGCCCTGTTGGCGCAGGGCTCAAGCCCGCGTTATCTGGCCCCGGAAGTCGTTCTCGAATACATTGACCACAACCTCCTTTACAAGGATTCCGATGCACGTTGAAGCCATCAAGCATTCCGTCGTCGAAGCGCTCGAGGAAATCAAGGCATCCGATATCACGGTGCTGGACGTAAGGCAGATGACCTCTCTGTTCGACTACATGATCATCGCCAGCGCAGGATCGACCCGCCAGACCAAGGCTCTGGCGAACAACGTGCAGGACAAGCTCAGGCAGATCGGCGCGCGGGTGCTTGGCGTCGAGGGCGAGCAAACGGGCGAGTGGGTGCTGGTGGACTTGGGCGAGATCATCGTCCACGTGATGCAGCCCGCGGTGCGCGCCTACTACAACCTCGAGCAGTTATGGGGCGGGACGCCGCCGTCTCCGCACCCGACCAAATGGCGGAGCGCACCGGGAGCGGAGCCGTCACACCCCCTGTGACCAACGCGGCGCATGTTGCCTTGTGAAGCTGCATGTCATCGCGGTAGGGCATAGACCGCCCGACTGGGTAGCGGCGGGGTTCGAAGAGTATGCCCGCCGCATGCCGCGATCAGCACGCATCAGTCTCACCGAGATCAAGCCCGCCCCCCGCAGCCGCCAGGCCCCCTCCGAAGCCTCCGTAGCCCGGATCCTTTCCGAAGAGAAATCCCGCATTTTTGCGGCTATTCCCCCCGGCTGTGTAAAAATAGCGCTGGACGAACGCGGAAAGCAGATCTCCACCGCCGAACTGGCCCGCAGGCTGGACGGCTGGATGCAGGGAGGACGCGATGTCGCGTTCGTGATCGGCAGCGCGGACGGGCTGGATCGGGACCTGAAGGCGGGCGCCGATCTCCTGCTGTCGCTTTCGGCAATGACGCTCCCGCACGCGCTCGTACGCGTGCTGCTTGCCGAGCAGCTATACCGCGCGCATTCGCTGATCCGTAATCACCCGTACCACCGCGATTGACGGCGCATCCGGCGCCAACCGACAACGAGACCTCGAAAACAGCAACCGTGCCTTCGCTGGAAAAACACATCTACCTTGCCTCGCGCAGTGCGCGGCGCCGCGACCTGCTCAAGCAGATGGGCGTGAACTTTGAAATGCTCCTGCTGCGCGAAGGCGCCGGACGGGACGCGGATTTCAACGAGTCCGAGCTTCCGGGGGAAACGCCGCGCGAGTACGTGGTGCGGGTGGCGCGTCTCAAGGCCGAAGCGGGCTGGCTGCGCCTCGAACAGCGTCGGCTGATGCGCCATCCGGTGCTTGCCGCCGATACTACGGTCGCCCTGGGTGACACCATCCTCGCCAAACCCGCGGACCGCGAGGATGCGGTGGCCATGCTGAAGCAGCTCTCCGGAACAGTTCACCATGTCTATACCGCGGTGGCGATCAAGTTCTACGACTCGCTGAAGGAAGCGCTGTCGGTGACCGAGGTGCGTTTTCGCGAGCTCTCCGACGACGAAATCCGGCGTTTCGTCGCCACCGGGGAGCCGCTGGACAAGGCCGGCGCATACGGCATCCAGGGCAAGGCATCGATGTTCATCGAGACCATCAACGGCAGCTACACCGGCGTGGTCGGCCTGCCAGTATTCGAGACCGCGCGCCTGCTGGGCCATTTCGGCTTCCAGCTGCTGTGAACGAAGAAATCCTGATCAACGTCACGCCGCAGGAGACGCGGGTTGCGGTGATGCAACAGGGCGTGGTCCAGGAGTTGCACGTCGAACGCATCGGCAGCCGCGGCCTGGTCGGCAACATCTACCTCGGCGAAGTAAGCCGGGTGCTGCCGGGAATGCAGTCGGCTTTCATCCAGATCGGGCTGGACCGCGCGGCGTTTCTGCATGTGGCCGACATCTGGGGCCACCGACAGAACCAAGACGAGGCCAAGCCGATTGAACGCATCCTGCACGACGGCCAGAAGCTGCTGGTGCAGGTCATCAAGGATCCGATCGGCACCAAGGGCGCCAGGCTTTCCACCCAGGTGAGCATAGCCGGACGGTTGCTGGTCTACCTGCCGCAGGAATCCCACATCGGCATCTCGCAACGTATCGAAGACGAGGCCGAGCGCGCGCTGCTCAGGGAAAAGCTGCAACACCTCATCCCGGCGGACGAACCAGGCGGCTTCATCGTCCGCACCATGGCGGAAACGGCGAGCGAAAAGGAACTCGGCACCGACATCGGGTACCTGCGCAAACTCTGGTCCGACATCAAGGAGAAGGCCGCCACCGCCGCCGCTCCGGCACTGCTGTACCAGGACCTGACGCTGAGCATCAGGGTGCTGCGCGATTTCGTAAACGACCAGTGCGACCGGGTGCTGGTGGATTCGCGCGAAACCTTCCAGCGCATGCAGGCTTTCGCAAACGACTACACGCTGTCCTTCACCAACCGCATCCAGCACTACTCCGGCGACCGTCCGCTGTTCGATCTGTACAGCGTGGAGGACGAGATAGAGCGGGCACTGGCCCGCCGCGTGCCGCTCAAGTCCGGCGGCTATCTCATCATCGACCAGACCGAGGCGCTGACCACCATCGACGTCAATACCGGCGGCTTCGTCGGTGGCCGCACTTTCGACGACACGATATTCAAGACCAACCTGGAAGCCGCACAGGTGATCGCGCGCCAGTTGAGGCTGCGCAACCTTGGCGGAATCATCATCCTCGACTTCATCGACATGGACAATGAGGTGCACCGCGATGCGGTGCTCTCCGAGTTGAAGAAGGCGCTCGCGCTCGACCGCACCCGCATGACGGTGAACGGCTTCACCCAGCTCGGCCTGGTGGAGATGACCCGCAAGCGCACCCGCGAGAGCCTCGCCCACATCCTGTGCGAGCCCTGTCCGACCTGCCAGGGGCGCGGCGAGGTGAAAACCGCGCAGACGATCTGCTACGAAATTCTGCGGGAGCTGTTGCGTGAGGCGCGCCAGTTCGACGCCCGCGAGTTCCGCATCCTCGCCTCGCAGATGGTGATCGACATGTTCCTCGACGAGGAATCGCAGAGCCTGGCGTTGCTCGAGGAATTCATCGGCAAGCCGATTGCACTGCAGGTCGAGACCATCTACACACAGGAGCAGTACGACATCGTACTGATGTAGGTACTCAAAAAATAAGCGCGTTCAACGCAAAGGCCGCAAAGGTACGCAAAGTAAAACTTCAGGGGCTGTGCAGGCCATCAATCTGCCGGCAGCCCGGCGGCCCTGAGACGTCCCCTGAGACGCCCAACTTCCTCGATCAAATCCACCACCAGCGCAGCGAGTTCCTGGTTGGCGTCGAAATCGCGTTCCAGTGCCGCAAGGCGGCGCGCGCGAGCCAAGTCCGCACTGGCGAAGCGCCATTCCACAGATTTCACTGATGCACTGCCCAGCAGACCGGCCTCTACCCGCTCCACGACCCACCGAGATTCGACCGCGCAGGCCCGCGCCAGATCTTCGACCGTCAGCGCAACTTCGTCCAGAACAACGCCCGTCAGGATGTCATCTTGCGGCATGGCTCACCCCTCCAGTTTCTGACGCGGATTGAACGCAAGCTCCCGCGCCATGGTCTCGTATATCTGCCGCGCCTTGTCGCTTTCCGCGGACGGCAGCACCACGTCCAGCACCAGATACAGATCCCCGGGCGGATCTCCGGGAATGCCGCGCCCTTTCAGGCGCAGCTTGCGGCCCGCCTGAGAGCCGGCAGGCACCTTTACCTGCACGTTGCCGGAAGGCGTGGGCACTTCAATGCTGGCGCCAAGCGCGGCTTCCCAAGGGGCTACCGGCACAGTTTCGTTCACATCGCGCCCTTCGACACGATAGCGGGGGTCCGGACTGAATTGCACTTCCAGATACAAATCACCCGCCGGAGCGCCACCCATGCCGGGGCTGCCTTGTCCGGCGAGCCGAATGTGCTGGCCCTCTTTCACACCCTTGGGAATCTGCACGTTCAGGGCGCGTTCCTCGGTGACCAGGTGCCCTGAGGCGTCCTGCTTTGCCGCACGCAAGGCGATCGTCCGGGTCGCCCCGTGATATGCGTCCGCGAGATCGATCAGGATCCTGGCGTGGTGATCCCCGCCACGCATCCGAAAGTCTCTGGCGCCCCGGTCGCCGCCGGCGCGGCCGAAGAGGCTGGCAAAGAAGTCGCTGAAATCCCCGGCCTGCGCGCCGTGAGCGCCGTCGCCGGAGAACTCGAATCCCGCGTCCCAGCCGGGCGGAGCCTGAAAGTCCTGTCCCGGCTGCCAGCCGCTGCCCAGTTGGTCATAGGCCGCCCGCTTCTCCGGATCGGAAAGCACGGCGTAAGCCTCGTTGACTTCCTTCATTCGCTTTTCCGCATCCGGCTCCTTGCTTACGTCCGGATGGTACTTTCGGGCCAGCTTGCGGTAGGCCTTCTTGATTTCATCCGCCGGCGCGGTCTTCCCGGCACCGAGGACCTGGTAATAATCCTTGAACTCCACGTGACCGCTTCCCGAAGATTATTGCTTGGTTGAACCCCGGCTTCGACTATTCAGGGGGCCAGATTGGGGCGGAATCCACTATTTCCCGGCGTGCCGCAAGGAACCCCTCTCGAAGGTTTCTACTCCGGGCGGATAGGTCATCCAGCCAACCGCGGACCTGGTCCAGAGGTGCCGTTCGATCCTGAGCCATCAAGTTCTCTTTGATCTCCGTGTACTCTGTGGGTTAGAAGGGTCTGCGCTGAGTGCTAAGAAAAAAACAGTGCTCGGTGCTGTGTGCTGCGAGCTGCGAGCTCAAAAACCATTGAAGCTTTCGCCGTTCCTTCGTGTTCTTCGAGCCTTCGTGGTGAGATTTTCGGTTCTTTCTTACCCCTTACTCCTCACCCCTCACCCCTCACCCCTCACCCCTCACGCAACTTTGGCCACTTTCAAGGCAGCCGGCTCGCGCGCCAGCACGTCGCGGATCTGGGTGAGTTCCTCAACCTGTTTGCCGAGCTGCAATTGCTGCTGCTCCAGCTGGCGCACACGCTCCTGCAGCGTGTTGATGTCGCCGACAATCTTGCGCAGGTTCTCGACGCGCCGCTCCAGCAGCTTCTGGTGTTCCTTGAGCTGCATGGATAGCGGCAGGAGCGCCGACCTGATCCACGAGTCCAGCTCCGCGCGCAGCGCGCGGAACAGGTCGCGCGCATGCGCAACCAGCCCGTTGTAGAATCGCCGCACCAGGAAGTGCTTCTCGGTCATGACGTTGACCGGGTCCTTGCAGAAACGCTCGGTGCTCTGTTGCAGCGAGTGCATGCGCAGGATGTGGCGTTCGAGGTTGAGCGCCGGCGGAGTCATCCTGGGGAAGCCATAGATCTTGTGGAACTCGTTGAACACGCCGTCAACGTAGTTGCGGGTCTCGCCGGCGAAGTTGAGGATCTTCTCGGCCTGGCGCGAGAAGGTATCGAACAGCGCTTGCATGCTGCGCATCAGCCCCGCGGTAGTCCAGCTGCCCTCGATCGTCTGCTGGCTCTTGCTCATGATGTCGTTCAGGCGCTCGTCGGAGAGCGTATCGAGCAGCACATGGCCCTGCTTGAGCACGGTGCCATAGGAATTCTTGAAACTCTCCATGTGGTGCAGGTAACTGGCCCTGTCCGTCTCCAGCTTGGCGAGCAGCACCGTGGCGAGATCGCGGTTCTTGCCCGAGAGCTTGGACATCTCCTGCAGTTCGCTCTTGGCGCTGGCCAGTTGCGCCGTCACCGACTGCAGTGACGTTTGCACCATGCCGCCGATCTCCCTGGATACAGCGGCGCGCAGTATCTGCTGTTTCGACGGGATGATCTCCTCGGCCATCAGGCGTTCGAGATCGCCGATGCGGCTTCTCCTGAGCAGTTCTTCGTCGTCGCGGATGCGCGCAATCAGGCCTTTCTGCGCGGACAGCGCAATTACGTGATCAATCGGGAGATCCAGTATTTTCGCGGTCTCTTCCCTCTGCCTCTCGATTCCGATCTCGATCTGATCCTCGCTCTTGAGGTCGTCCCACATGAGGTCGATCTTATTGAGAACGGCGATGCGGCGCGTGACATAGGTCTGCACGTATTTCTGCCAGACGTCCAGATCGGATTTGGTCACGCCCGTGTCCATCGCCAGCAGGAACAGTACTGCATGCGCGCTGGGGATCATGGAAAGGGTCAGTTCCGGCTCGGTGCCGAGCGCGTTCAGCCCGGGCGTATCGAGGATCACCAGGCCTTTCTTGAGCAGCGGATGCGGATAGTTGATGAGTGCGTGACGCCAGCACGGGATTTCCACCCTGCCGCCGTACTTCACCACCACCGTGGTGGTCACGAAGTCCGATTCGTCGAGCAGGCCCAGCGCCCCGGCTTCGTCGACCGTCACCGACTTGATCTGGGCCAGACTGGACATGGCCTTGGTCATTTCTTCCTGGGAATTCAGATCGAGCTTGATTTTCACCCACTCGACCGTCTGGTGCTTGAGCGCGGCAATACTCTCGTCGCTCTTGCGCGATTCGATCGGCAACAGCTTGATGTACGGTTCTTCGGTGGCGTCGTAGTAGATTTCGGTGGGGCACATGGTGGTGCGCCCGACATCCGAAGGCAGCAGCCGCTGCTTGAAATCGGAAAAGAACATGGCATTGATCAGTTCGGTCTTGCCGCGCGAAAACTCGGCCAGAAAAGCGAGGATCATGCGGTCGTTGCGCAGGCTCTCGGCCAGATCATAGATGCGCAGGCTGCGCTGGATATCGGCGTGACCGTGGTTCTCGAGCCAGGACTGGTAAGCCTCGATGCAGGCGCGAAGTTCGTCGCGCCATTGCTGGTACTGCGTTACCTGGTCTTCTAGGTCGCTGATCATCATTGCAGGAGCTCTTTTAATCGAACCAGCAGAGTCTGCCCGGGGTTCGAGATTTCGATGGTCTTGCTACGCCCGCGGCTGCCACGCCTAATGATAACCTGCCCGCCCCGCAGATCAAATTTTTTCTTAAGAAAATCAAGGAGCAGCGTGTTGGCCCGGTCCTCGATTGCGGGGGCGGAAACTCGTATTTTCAGGTGCCCGCCGTGGACTCCTGCGATCCCGGTGCGGCTGGCCCCAGGCTGCACCCGGAGAACCAGTGTAAGCACATCCCGATCCGGATCGTAGCGGAACCAGGAATCGGCCAAGGCTCACATCATCCGGCTGAAAGTGAATATGAGCGGGGCAACCGGCCAATACAGCAACAACTGGCACAACACCAGTACCAACAACGGCGAAAGATCCACCCCGCCGACCGGAGGTATGCGGCGCTGGAACGGCCTGAGGAAAGGCCGCGTCAGGCTTACCAGGACGCTCATCGCCGGACTGCGCGGATTCACCCATGACAGGACGGCCTGCGCGATGACCGCCACCATGAGAATGTAAAGAAAGCGCTTCAGCAGATTGACGACTGCCAGAAGAATCAATCCCGCGATCGCCGTACCGACTGCCGGTCCCATTTCAAATCCGCTCGTGGCCCGGATGGACACGATCAGAACAACTTCCACCACCCACGCCAGCAGCAGCGTGGACATGTCGAAACCCCACAGGCCGGGAACGAAGCGCCTCACCGGCAGGACCATGAAGTCGGTCAGCGCGGCGAGGAATTGCGAAAGCGGATTGCGCGCCGGCGCGCGCACCGCCTGCAGATAAAAGCGCAGCAGTAGCGCGAGCGAAAACAATCCCAGAAAAGTCTCGAGCAGAAATATCAATGCCTGGTTCATCTATGCGAAGTCTGTCCGCTAGTGTCCTGTTCCGCTAATTCGCGGGATAACTCTCGAACCTTGGGAGCCATGCCCACATTCTATTTGACAGCAACCCGCCATCGATCGGAAAGCCCGCGAAATCGGTGTCAGGCAAGGCGCGGGTCCTCGACAGTGGCGGGGGCCGGTGGAACGTGGAGCAGGGGCCCCGCTTGCGGGGATGCGACCGTGTAACCGGCCAATAGCGTGTCGACCACCGGCCTAACGCGTGTCTCCGCGGTCAGATCCCCAGAGGGGCCCCTCTTCCGCGCTCCGACACGCACGGCGAGGACTCGTAACACAGCATGGCGCCGATTCTCGCCGGGTTTTCAGCCACGAATTAGCGGAACAGGACACTAGGTCTTGCCGAATTCGTCGCCCATCTCGACCGAACGCCGGGCGGCGGCGCGGACCGCGTCCACCACGCGGGCCTTCAGTTCGCAGGACTCCATGACCTCGAGCGCGCGCTCGGTTGTGCCACCCTTCGAAGTGACGCGTGCGCGCAGCACCGCCGGCGGCTCGGTGCTGCCGGCCGCGAGCTTCGCGGAACCGACGAACGTCTCCACGGCCAGGCTGCGCGCCTGTTCCTCGCTGAATCCGAGCTCCTGCGCCGCCTGCTGCAATGCCTCGATGAAATAAAACACGTAGGCCGGGCCGCTGCCTGAGACCGCGGTCACACCGTCCATGCGCTCTTCGTTATCCAACCACATGACTGTGCCGACTGCACCGAGAACACGTTGTGCGGCTTTCCGGTCTGCCTCCGTGGCTTTCGGTGCCGCATACAAACCGGTGATGCCCGAGCGCAACAGTGCCGGGGTGTTGGGCATCGCCCGCACGATGCGGCCGTGACCGCCAAGCCAGCGCGACAAGTGCGCGGTGCGAATTCCGGCAGCGATGCTCACCACCAACTGTCCATGCAGGTGCGGACGCAACCATTGCGCCACGTCCCGCAGATGCTGCGGCTTGACGGCAAGCAGCACCATATCCTCCACGACGCCGGCTTCATCGAGCCCTGCCTGCGTTGTCACGCCGAACGCCTCATGCAGACCATGGCGCGCGTCCTCGGACACTTCGACGACGCGGATGTCGCCGGCCGAGAGCCCCTGTTTGAGCAGGCCGCCGATCAGTGCGGACGCCATGTTTCCGCCGCCAATGAAGAGAATGCGCATTTTGAAAAGCTTGAATCCGTATGGATAGTGGCTACGTTGGCGCCGGCAACATATCACCTTCGGCGCACCGCACCGACTGCGAGAAACCGTCCCTCCGGCCAGTATATAGGCGGCCGTTATCCGGCGCTGGCGCCGCGTTCGCCGAAGATGGCGCGCCCGACGCGGACCATGGTCGCACCCTCGGCGATCGCCGCCTCGAGGTCATCGGACATTCCCATTGACAGCGTATCGAGCTCGACTCCCCGGCGCAGAAGTTCATCCCGGATTTCGCGCAACATGCGCAAGCGGCTGCGCTGCAGCGCCGGATCGGGCGTCGGTTCCGGGATCCCCATCAGACCTCGCAGGCGCAAGCGTGGCAGCCGCATGATCGTCTGCGCGAGCCCAAGTACCGCATCCGGCGCCACCCCGCTCTTGCTGGCCTCGCCACTGACGTTGACCTGGATGCAGACCTGCAGCGGTGGCTTGTCGTCGGGACGCGACGCCGACAGGCGTTCGGCTATTTTCGCGCGGTCAATGCCGTGGACCCAGTCGAAGTGCTCCGCGATCGCCCTGGTCTTGTTGCTCTGGATCGGGCCTATGTAGTGCCACTTCACAGGGCGGAGCAGGGGCCCCTCCGGGGATGCGACCCCGGCGGAGGGGCGCACGTCGCCCGGAGTTCTTTCGTCATCTTGATCCGGTGATGCGACGTGCCAGAGCAGGGGCCTCTCCGGGGATGCATTATGCTGCCGGAGGAGGTCGAAAAGTGCCGCGATTTTCTCGATCCCTTCCTGCGCGTAGTTCTCGCCGAAGTCGGTCTGGCCCGCGGCGCAGGCTTCTGCAATTGCCTGAGGCGGAAAGGTCTTGCTGACCGCAACCAGGGTGATCTCCCCGGGCGGGCGCCCGGCGGCCCTGGCAGCCTCGGAAATGCGCGCTTTAACAGCTTGCAAGCGGGATGCTATTGTTGTCATAATCCTCTTGCACATTCCAATGTAAGCGTCGAATGCAGAAAGACTTTTCTATCCGCTGCGTGGCAACCGGCACGCTCTTTGCACCCCCATCTCGCCTTTGTCGGGGAATTATAAATGGACATCTCTGAACTCCTTGCTTTCGTCGTCAAGAACAAGGCTTCCGACCTGCATCTGTCTGCCGGGCTCCCGCCGATGATCCGCGTCCACGGCGACGTGCGGCGCATCAATCTGCCGCCGATGGAGCACAAGGACGTGCACGCGATGATCTACGACATCATGAACGACGGTCAGCGCAAGTTCTACGAAGAGAACCTCGAGTGCGATTTCTCGTTCGCCATCCCCAATCTGGCGCGTTTCCGGGTCAACGCCTTCGTACAGAACCGCGGCGCCGGCGCGGTGATGCGGACCATTCCATCGAAGGTGCTTACCCTGGAGGAGCTGAAGGCGCCTGCCATTTTCAAGGAGATTGCGCAGTATCCGCGCGGCGTGGTGCTGGTGACCGGCCCCACCGGATCGGGCAAGTCCACCACGCTCGCGGCGATGGTCAACGACATCAACGAGAACGAGTTCGGCCACATCCTGACCGTCGAGGACCCGATCGAGTTCGTGCACGAAAGCAAGAAATGCCTGATCAACCAGCGCGAAGTCGGGCCGCACACACTGTCGTTCAACAATGCGCTGAGAAGCGCGCTGCGCGAGGATCCGGACATCATCCTGGTGGGCGAGCTGCGCGACCTTGAAACCATCCGGCTGGCACTGACCGCGGCCGAAACCGGCCACCTGGTATTCGGCACGCTGCATACCAGCTCGGCGGCGAAGACCATCGACCGGGTCATCGACGTGTTCCCCGCTGCGGAGAAGGAAATGGTGCGGGCGATGCTCTCGGAATCGCTGCGCGCCGTGATCTCGCAGACGCTTTGCAAGACCAAGGACGGCAGTGGCCGCGTGGCCGCTCATGAGATCATGATCGGCACCCCGGCGATCCGCAACCTGATCCGCGAGGCCAAGGTGGCTCAAATGTACTCGGCCATTCAGACCGGCCAAGGCATGGGCATGCAGACGCTGGACCAGAATCTGTCGGAAATGGTGAAGAAGAACCTCGTTTCGAAGGAAGAGGCCCGCGCCAAAGCAGCCAACAAGGACAGCTTTAACTGAGCGCGCGGCGTCTCTGAATATCCTGCCAGGAGCAATCGATGGAAAAAGACCAGGCCGTTAAATTCATTCACGAACTGCTGAGGGGGTTGGTGGCGAGGAAGGCGTCGGACCTATTCATCACCGCAGGTTTTCCGCCGGCATTCAAGGTCGACGGCAAGATGACGCCGGTGTCGAACCAGAGCCTGACCCCTCAGCACACCCAGGAACTGGCCCGCTCGCTGATGAATGACAAGCAGGCGCAGGAGTTCGAAGGCACCAAGGAATGCAATTTCGCGATCAATCCGCCCGGGATCGGGCGCTTCCGCGTGAACGCTTTCGTGCAGCAGCAGCGCGTCGGCATCGTGCTGCGGACCATCACCACGACCATTCCCAAGTTCGAGGAACTCGGCCTGCCCCCGGTGCTGAAGGACGTGGCGATGACCAAGCGCGGGCTGGTGATCTTTGTCGGCGGCACCGGCTCCGGCAAATCCACGTCGCTGGCGGCGATGATCGGCTACCGCAACGAGAACAGCTATGGCCACATCATCACGATCGAAGACCCGATCGAGTACGTTCATGATCACAAGAACTGCCTGATTACCCAGCGTGAAGTCGGGGTCGACACCGACTCCTGGGAAACCGCGCTGAAGAACACTCTGCGGCAAGCTCCGGACGTGATCCTGATCGGCGAAATCCGCGAACGCGAGACCATGGAACACGCAATCGCCTTTGCCGAAACCGGGCACCTGTGCATGGGCACACTGCACGCCAACAGCGCCAACCAGGCGCTCGACCGCATCATCAACTTCTTCCCGGAAGAGCGCCGGCCACAATTGCTGATGGACCTTTCGCTGAACCTCAAGGGGCTGATATCGCAACGGCTGATTCCGCTCAAGGGCACCAAGGGCCGTGCCGCGGCGATCGAGATCCTGCTCAATTCGCCGTTGATCTCCGACCTGATATTCAAGGGCGAAGTGCACGAGATCAAGGAGATCATGAAGAAGTCGAGGGAAATGGGCATGCAGACCTTCGACCAGGCGCTGTTCGAGCTCTACGAGAATGGAAAAATCAGCTACGAGGACGCAATGCGCAACGCCGACTCGATGAACGAACTGCGGCTGCAGATCAAGCTGCACGGCAAGGAAGCGCAGGACCGCGACCTCACCACCGGGGTGGATCACCTGAACATAGTGTAAGGATGAAGCAGGAAGGATGAAGGCGGAAGGAAGGGCAAGAAACTGCTAAGAAAGGACTCTACGGCATTCAATGCCGTCCGCTGTTATCTCACTTCATCCTTCATCCCTCATCCTTCATCCTTGCCCTCCGCATCGCGCCGGCAACGATCTTGAACTCGTACAGCCGGCATTCCAACGGCCCGTTGTAAAGCGGCGTGCGCTTGGATGGCGACAGTCCGATCAGCTTGGGAAGGCGCAGATCGGCCGTGAACAGGTAGACGCGCCAGCCGGCAAACTTCTTTTTGAGCGCGTTCCCAAGCTGCGGATAGAATGCTGCCAGGCTCTCCTGCTCACCCAAGCGCACGCCGTAAGGCGGATTGGTCACCAGCACGCCTTCGGCGGCCGGCGCCGAAATTTCCAGCACGTTGGCCTGTTTGAGGCTGACCGCATCGGCCAATCCTGCGGCAGCCAGGTTCTCGCGCGCAAGCTTGAGCGCGTCTCCGAACAGATCGCTGCCGAAAATCGGCGTCCGGGCGTCATTCCTGATCCGCGCTTCGGCATTGCCCCTGGTGCGGACCCACTCCGCAGCATCGAAGTTGCGCAGCTTCTCGAACGCGAACCTGCGATTGAGCCCTGCCGGAATGCCCCGCGCGATTTGCGCTGCTTCGATCAGCACGGTACCGCTACCGCACATCGGATCGAGCAGAGGGGTACCCGGCGTCCAGCCGGCAAGCGTCAGAATTCCGGCGGCGAGGTTCTCGCGCAAGGGCGCTTCGCCCGCCATCTGCCGTGAACCGCGCTTGAACAGCGGCTCACCCGAGGTGTCGAGATAAATCGTGAACCGCTCGACGTCGAGAAAGGCGTGGATGCGTACATCGGGCTGCGCCGTATCCACGCTTGGGCGGCTTCCTGTTTGCCCACGGAACTTGTCGCAGGCCGCATCCTTGATCCGCAGCGTGATGAATTCCAGGCTCTTGAGCGGGCTCGCGACCGCCGCGACATTCACCCGGATCGTGAGGCCGGGATCGAACAGACGCTGCCAGTCCAGAGCGTACACGCCGCGATAGACATCGTCCTCGTTGCGGTAGCGGCCCGAGCCTATCTCCCACAGCACCCGGCTGGCGATGCGGCTGTGCAGGTTGGCGGAATAGGCGAGCGGCAGCGTCCCGCCAAAGCCCACGCCACCTTCCACCGTGCCGATGTCCGATGCGCCCAACTCGCCGAGTTCGGCGGCCAGCAATGCCTCGAGCCCTCGCGGACAGGGCGCAAAAAACCGTTCTTGCTTCAAGATAAAGCACCCAAATCAGACCTCAACGCAAAGACGCAAAGAACGCAAAGGAAACCCGGATAATGGGAACGAATGGTTCATGGCACTCGATACTCTGATAGCCGTTGCTTGCGGCGAACGCGGGTTCTGCATATTGCAGATATTTCGCGTCCATTCATCAGCATTTCTTTGCGTTCTTTGCGTCTTTGCGTTGAGATTTTAGAGTTCTAGAGGCCCAGGAAAACTTCGAACTCGATGCGCTTCCAGGGATCGCGATGCTTGGTCAGGCGCACGATGCGCGCTTGCAGCCGGTTGCCGCGGTCGAGCTGGCGGGCCACCGCTTCATTTTCCTTGCGCGGCACATAGCCGAGCTTGTGGCCGTTCCATTCCACGCGCACCGCCCGCGCATCATGCGCGTTGTCGGGCTCCCGGATCAGGGCGAGCGCATCCCCGACTTTCATCTGCTCCCAGAGTTCCTTGCCTTGGTAGTACTGAAAGCCGGCCAGCGGGGAATTCTGCACCAGGATGCGCGCGGTGACCTGCGCCGCATGCAGCGTACATGCGCACCATAAGGCCGCGATCAGTAAGCCGCGCGCCAGTGATGTCATGGTTCTCAGAACGGCTGCAATTCCACCAGCAGCACGATGGCCACAAGAAGCACCACCGGAAACTCGTTTAACCAGCGGTAGAACACATGGCCGTGGCGGTTGCGGTCGCGCTTGAAGTCAAGCATCAGTTTGCCGCAATACACATGGTAGGCGACCAGCACCGCGACCAGCGCCAGCTTGGCAACCAGCCAGCCGCCATGAAAGCCATACCCCAGCCACAACCATGCGCCCGACAGCAGAGTCAGCAGCGCGCCAGGGGTCATGATGCCGTAGAACAGCTTGCGCTCCATGATCTTGAAGCGATCGATGCTCGGCCGGTCCTCGCTCATAGCGTGATAGACGAAAAGCCGCGGCAGGTAGAACAGCCCGGCGAACCAGGTGACCATAAAGATGATGTGAAACGACTTGATCCAGAGCATTGCGAAATCGCAGTGTGTCGGATGTCAGGAAGCCCAATGCCGGTAAAACGCCCGCTTCACGCACTCTACCAGCAGCAGGTAAGTCAGAACCATGCCCGCAAGCAGCGCGAAATAAGCCGCGGGCGGCGCAACGAAACCAAGGTGGGGTGCGAGCGCCGTGAACGGCAGTGCGACGCCGGCGGCGACCACGGCCAGGGAGGTCGCCACCAATGCCGCGGCCGGCCGGCTTTTCAGCGGATTGCCGCGTGTGCGGATGATGAAAATGACCAGGACTTGCGTAGCCAGCGACTCGATGAACCAGCCGGTCTGGAAGAGTGCCCGGCCGGCGTCGAACACCTTGAGCAGCAGGAAGAAGGTGAGGAAATCGAACAACGAGCTCACCGGTCCCACCACCCACATGAAGCGGCGCACAAAATCCATGTCCCAGACGCGCGGCCGGGCGAGGTCCGCGTCGTCCACCCGATCCATCGGGATCGTCAGTTCGGAAATATCGTAGAGCAAATTGTTCAGCAGAATCTGGGTCGGCAGCATCGGCAGGAATGGCAGGAACAGCGAGGCGGCCGCCATGCTGAACATGTTTCCGAAATTTGAGCTGGTGCCCATCATGATGTACTTCATGACGTTACCGAATGTGCGCCGTCCTTCGACCACGCCCTCATGCACGACCTTCAGGTCGTGGGCAAGCAGGATCATGTCCGCCGTCTCCCGCGCCACGTCGACTGCGGTATCCACCGACAGGCCGACGTCGGCGGACTGCAGCGGCGGGGCATCGTTGACGCCGTCCCCAAGATAGCCGACGACCTGTCCGCGCGCTTTCAGCGCCAGGATGATGCGATTCTTCTGCTGCGGACTCACCCGGCAGAAAAGGTTGGCACCCTGGACCACCGCCTGCAGGCCGTGGTCGTCCAGCTGCGCTATCTGCGCCCCGCTGAGCACGCCCTGTACCTCGATGCCGAGCATTCGGCAGACGTGGCGGGTCACCTGCTCGCCGTCGCCGGTGACGATCTTCAGCGCGATGCCGTCGGCAGCGAGCATGCGCAACGCCTCGCGGGCGGACTCCTTCGGTGGGTCGAGAAACGCGGCAAACCCGCAAAACGTCAGCCCGGTCTCGTCATCCACCACGGCATGCGGGTGATCGCGCGCGACCTGCTTAATCGCCACGCCGAGCACTCGAAAACCTTCGTCGCCCAGCGCGTCCAGCCGCTGCTGCAGGCGTGCCCGCTCGGTGGCGTCGAGGGGCGTGCGCACGACGTCGTCTTCGAAGTCGACCGACAGCCTCAGAATTTCCTCGGGTGCACCCTTGACCACCAGGAAGCGGGCCACCCCGTCGTCGGCCAGGACCGAGATGCGGCGGCGCTCGAAGTCGAATGGCACTTCGTCGATTTTCTGCAGGGTGCTTACGTCGATGTGGCTGTGCGCGAGAATGGCGTCGTCTAGCGGGCTGCGCAGGCCGGTCTCGAACGCACTGTTGATGTAGGCCAGCCGCAGCAGACGCTCGGATTCTCGGCCGCGTGCATCCTCGTGGCGCTCCAGCCGGATCTTCGCCTCGGTGAGCGTGCCGGTCTTGTCGGTGCACAGCACGTCCATGCTGCCGATATCCTCGATTGCCGACAGGCGGCGCACCACCACCTGCCGCTGCGCCATGCGTCCGGCCCCGCGCGCCAGGGTCACCGACATTACCATCGGCAGCAGTTCCGGCGTCAAGCCGACTGCGAGCGCCAGCGCAAACAGGAAGGACTCGAGCCAGGGCCGGCCGAACAGCGCATTGACCAGCAGCACGAACAGCACCAGCAGCAGCGTCATGCGCAGGATCAGCATGCCGAAGCGGCGGATGCCCCGCTCGAATGCGGTCGGTGGCGCATCCGCCTGCAGGGCCGTCTCGATGGCGCCGACCGCGGTGGCGGCGCCAGTGCGGCAGACCAGCAGCCGGGCGCTGCCGGAGATAATCGAGGTGCCCATCAACACTGTGTTAGTTGCGGCGTCCATGCGCTCGCCGCCGTGCAGGTCGCCGGGATGCTTCTCCACCGGGTAGGGTTCGCCTGTGAGCAGTGCCTGCTGCACGAAGAGATCGCGCGCCTCCAGTACCCGCGCATCCGCCGGCACCAGGTCGCCTGCGGAAACCATGACGACGTCGCCCGGAACAAGATCGCAGATCTCGGCTTCGCGCAGGTTGCCGTCGCGCAACACGCGCGTGCGTACCGCCACCGAACGGCGCAGACGTTCCACCGCCTGTCCTGCACGGTACTCCTGGACGAAATCCAGGGTCACCGACAGCACGACCATGGCGACAATGATGACGAAACTCGCGGTCTCTCCTGTGATTGCGGCCACCGCACTGGCGGCGAGCAGCACCAGCACCAATGGATTGCGAAAGCGCGCGATGAATTGCAGCGGAAGGGGAACGCGGCGAACTTCCTGCAGTGCGTTGGGACCGAAACGCGTGCGCCGCAGAAGCGCCTCGCGTTCGCTCAGGCCCGCGATGCCGGCCTCCAGTTCGGCGAGTTGCTCGGCGAGGGGCTTGAGCCACCAGGCTTCGAGATATGAACTGGCGGCGGGGTGAGGCATATCAGGAGAGCAGTCGGCGCCGCGTCAGGACCAGGGCGACATAGAACGCGACCGCCGCGTAGCCCAGCAACACCAGCACGTGAAGTGCCGGCTCGGCCGGCGCGACGCCGATGACCAGCGGACGGGCAAGCTGGACGGCATGGGTGAGCGGCAACACTGCGGAAACCGCCTGCAGCACTCCAGGCAACTGGTCGGTCGGAAAGAACACGCCGCAGAGCAGCACCATCGGCGTGATCAGCAGCGTGAAGTAATAGAGAAAAAAATCGTAGCTCGGCGACACCGCATTCATGACCAGGCCGAGGCAGGCAAAAGTCAGCCCCACCAGAAACGCGAGCGGGATGATCCACAATGTAAGCAGAGAATGCGAAAGCCCGAGCACCCAGATGATGATCAGGATCGCGCAGCCGGAAAGAAAACTCTTGCTCGCCGCCCACACCGCCTCGGCAGCCACCACGTCGTCGAGGTTGATCGGCGCGTTCATGATCGCATCCCACGTCCTCTGCACGTGCATGCGCGAGAAAGCGGAGTACAGCGCCTCGAAGGTCGCGGTGTTCATGGTGCTGTAGCACACCGTGCCGGCGGCAAGGAAAGTAATGTACGGCAGTCCGCCGACCTTGCCGACCAGCGCGCCCAGGCCGTAGCCCAGCCCGAGCATGTACAGCATCGGGTCGGCAAGATTGCCGAGCATCGAGGGAATCGCGAGCTTGCGCCAGACCAGGAAGTTGCGGCGCCAGACGTGCGCGAAGCGCAGGCTCAGGACCGGGGGACGGAAATCTTTCGCACTCATGGCTTCGGCTGCATGGACGTCAAACCCGATACGCTTTCACCGCGCAGGATGGTGATAAAACCAGAAATCTCACCACGAAGACACGAAGAACACAAAGAAACACGAAGAAAAACAGGGCCACTTTTTTGCTTCTCTTCGTGAACCTTCGTGCGCTTCGTGTCTTCGTGGTGAGCCTTGGGATTTGCCCGTTCATCGCCTTCAGTCGCGCAAATCGCGTCCAGTCAGTTTCAAGAAGACATCCTCCAGATTCGCCGGGCGGTGCAGATAGCGCAAGCCGGGGCGATCCTGAAGGGTTGCAATCAGTGGCTCTGCGCGGTTGGTATAGCAAAAGACGGTTTCGCCGGCATGCTCGGCACGCATGGCGAGTTTATCGCCGTGCTCGGCCGCCCATCCTGCTACGTCTTCTCCGTACACCTCCAGCACCTCCGGCTCGATGTGACGCGAGATCAATTCGCGCGGGCTGCCGGTGGAGATGATGCGGCCGTGGTCCATGATCGACAAGCGCCGGCAGAGGCGCTCCGCCTCGTCCATGAAGTGCGTGGTCAGCAGAATGGTCTTGCCCCGGTTCAACAACTGCTTGAGCCGCTCCCAGATGAGGTGCCTCGCCTGCGGGTCGAGTCCGGTAGTCGGCTCATCCAGGAAGATCAGGTCGGGGTCGTTGATCAGCGCCCGCGCCAGCGACAAGCGCCGTTTCATCCCGCCGGAGAGGGTCTGAATCTTCGAGTTCGCTCGATTCGTGAGTCCGGCGAACTCCAGAAGCTCGGGAATGCGGCCGCGCGTGACGGCATCCGCCTGGCCGAAGTAACGCCCGTACACCAGGAGGTTTTCGAAAACCGTGAAGTCCGGGTCGAGGTTGTCGAGCTGCGGAAGCACACCCAGGCGGATGCGCGCTTCGCGGGCGGCTCGAGGCACGGGGAGGCCGAGCAGCGATATTTCTCCTGCATCCGGTTCCGCAAGGCCCAGGCACAGGCGCAGTGTGGTGGTCTTGCCGGCACCGTTGGGCCCGAGCAGTCCGTGGCACTCACCGGCCTCCAGCGCGAGGTTCACGCCGCGCACGACTTCGAGGTCGCCGTAGGATTTGCGCAGATCTTTGACTTCAAGAAGTGGCATGTAAAAGCGAGTTTAGTTCAAAGGCGTTGACGCAGAGGGCGCAGAGGAAACAGAGAGAAAACAAAGAAGAATGTTGGGATACGAACAATTTCAAGTTTTTACTTTGCGTCCTTTCTTTTTTCTTTGCGCTGCCGACACGGCGTTGGCTTAGCCATCCGGGGCGGGAGGCAGCGCTTCGGCGCGCTACCCGCAATCGGCCGACTCCGTCGGTAACGTGTCCTCGCGCCGCTTTGCGTCAACGCTCTTGATCTTGCTTTCGCCCGGATCAGGCGCGGCAGTGTCTTTCGACTAGTTTCTGCAACGCCACCAGATTCCCGTGGAAAAAATGCCCCGCCCCGGGAAACACCACGATCGGAAGCTGTTGCGGGCGAGCCCAGTCGAGTGCGTCCTTGAGTGGCACCACGTCGTCCTCCTCGCCGTGCACCACCAATGTTCCGGCGGGAACCGTGCCGACCGGGAAGCGGCCGACCGCGGGCGCCACCAGCACCAGATGCTTCGGCCCGAGTTGCTGTGCGGAAGAGGCGGCGACGAAGCCGCCGAAGGAGAATCCACCCAGCGCCAACTCGCCCCCGCCGTAGGTGCGCCGCGCGTGCGCCGCGAGCGCCAGGAAATCCTCGATTTCGCCGCGGCCCTCATCGAACGCGCCGTCACTGGCGCCGACCCCGCGGAAATTCAGTCGAAGCGCGCAGTACCCCGACGCGAAGAACGCTTTCGCCAGGGTCTGCACTACTTTGTTGTCGAGCGTGCCGCCGTAAAGCGGATGCGGATGCGCTACCAGAGCCACGCCGCGGCGCGCCCCTCCGGGATCATTGGCGACGATCTCGAGTTTGCCCGCGGGCCCGTCAATCGAGAGCCGGCTCTGTGTTGCAGACTTCAAATGCGCAGGCGCTCGACGATACGGCCGTGGACCAGATGCTCGTCTATAATTTCATCGATGTCGCTCTTGTCCACATACGTGTACCAGATTTCCTGAGGATAGATTGCGATCACCGGGCCCTCATTGCAGCGGTCCATGCAGCCCGCCTGATTTACCCGCACCTTGCCCGGGCCGGCGAGTTGCAGCGACTTGACGCGGGCCTTGGCATAATCGCGCATTTCCTGTGCGTGATGATTGTTGCAGCACGCAGCGCCGGCTTCGCGCTGGTTGCAGCAGAAGAACACGTGATACTTGTAATGGCTCACCGCAAAGGCCCGTTGTTCCGGGGGCGTATTATAAGCCGCGCACAGCCGGGTACTTGCGCGCGTTGATCGCCATCTTGTCCAGCGCGGCTTCCAGAGGATCAATGTCCAGGATATCCGCAAGCCGTACCAGGTAAAGCAGGACGTCGGCGATCTCGTACGCCACGGCGGCGCGCTGTGACTCGGACAACGTAGCGCTCTCCTCCGGGGTAAGCCACTGGAAGTGCTCCATGATCTCGGCGGCCTCGATCGCCACCGACATCGCGAGGTTCTTGGGAACATGGAACTGTTCCCAGTCCCGCTCGGCGGCAAACTGCCGCAACCGGGCGCGCAAATCGTTCAGCGAATCGGAAGTTGAATTCATCGTCGTTAGCTTCTCCTGACCCCGGCGGCCGGCGCGCCCGAGGCTTCGCGCGCAAGCAGAAACAGGAAAGCGAGTGTGAAAAAGGGCCACACTGCAGAAAGCAGCCGCGTCATGCCGTTGAAGCTGACGTAATGTCCGTGCCGCCACACTTTCAACGCCGCGACGAGGTAGGGATTCTCCGGAGCGAGGTTCACCACGATTAGTCCGAACACAAGGCTGACCGCTGCCGCGTGGATGAGAAAGTTCCTGGGCGCGCGTGCCAGCAGAAGCCACGCCGCGAGACCGATCGCGAGCCCCAGCAGCGACCCCGGCGTCAGCCACAGCGACGGATTGCCGGGAATGAACAGTGCCGAGGAAGCGATCGTTTTCAGCGCCAGTGCCGCGGCGGTCAGCGCTGTGAGCGAGACCGCGGCACCGAGGAACGATCGCGAGATTGCGGTGAGCAGATAGGCAACGCCCGCAAAGTTGAGCGCGGCAACGCCGGCTTCCAGGTTACGGTAGGACTCGGCCGAATAACTCACGCTGACCTGACCCGGCACCAGGTGGCGCAGATCGCCGTTGCCGAACAGCCAGATCTCCGCGTTGAGCTGGGTCAACAGCCACAGCGCCAGAAGCACGAAGCCGTAGGCAGTCATTGCGCCGGGCAGAAAGTACCGTCCGCGCAGCCGGTACAGTTCGCCAGAAAGCAGCCAGCGTTCCCCGAACATATACGCTGCAGCGGCACCGAGCACCGTTCCGCCCGCGTTGGTGAGCAGGTCCACGTTGGAAGCAATGCGAGAAGGCAGATAGCCCTGCGCCAGTTCGATCAGAAAACTGAACAGGGTCCCGGCCAGCACCCCGAGCACCGCCGCCGCCCATCGCGGCATGCGGCCCATGATAGTCAGCGTGAGCAGCAATCCGAGCGGAAGATAGGCCAGAACGTTCAGCGTGATATCGGAAAGCGTGACGTAAAAAGGCCAGTCGGCAAGTACGAACGCGGTGGCATCTTCGACCGGCGCACCACGCCAGCCGGAGAACGGATAGAGGCTGGCATACGCTACCAGCAGCGGGTAAGCTACCGTGAGATAACGTACCAGCTTGGATCTGCGCGAGTAACGCGTCGGGAGAGAGAAAAACGGACCGATCATGTTCTTGTGTGGAGTGCGCCAGGTGCAATCAAACCAAACCACAGCCATTGGAACCTTTGATTGAGATTCTATGACATCTTCAACGGCGACGCCGACGGCATCTGCGCCCTGCATCAACTGCGCCTTGCCGAGCCGCGCGACGCGGAGCTCGTTACCGGAGTCAAGCGCGATATCGAGCTGCTCGCTCGCGTAAGCGCTGGTCGCGGAGATGAAATCACGGTGCTCGACGTCTCGCTGGAAACGAATCGCAGCCAGCTCATGCGCATGCTGGAAGCCGGCGTGCGTTGCCGGTATTTCGATCACCACTTCGCCGGCACGGTCCCCAGCCATCCGCTACTCGACGCGCACATCGACACCGCGCCGTCAGTCTGCACCAGCCTGATCGTCGATCGCTATCTGCGCGGGGAGCACCGGGCGTGGGCCATCGTCGCTGCGTTCGGGGACAATCTGCCGGAATCCGCGCTTGCCGCAGCCGGCGGCCTGCAAGTTTCGGCGCACGATCTCGACGTATTGCGCGAACTGGGCGAGTGCCTGAACTACAACGCCTACGGAGAATCGGTGGAAGACCTGCTCTTTCATCCTGCCGAACTGTACCGGCGACTGCGTCCGTACATTGATCCGCTGGAGTTCGCGCGCCGGGCCCCGGAATTTGAAACGCTGCGCCGTGCTTACGGCGACGACATGGACCGGGCGCGCGCGCTGCCGTTGCGTGAGGCAAAAGGCGGCTGTGTCGCCGCATTCATGCCCGAAGAGGCCTGGAGCCGGCGGGTTTCTGGCGTGTTTGCGAACGAACTGTCGCAGCGTCACGCCGGATGTGCGATAGCGCTGCTGGTACGCAGGGGCAAAGGATACCGGGTGAGCCTGCGTGCGCCACGCGATGCCGCAAGGGGTATCGATACGGTGGCACGCGAGTTCGAATCAGGCAGCGGCAGGAAGGGTGCGGCCGGCATCCAGTTCCTGCCGGAGCAGGACGTCGAACGGCTGCTCGCAGCGCTCGAACAGGTCTACGCCGCTTAGACTCCCATCGCCGGAGTCTAAGCGGCGGCGCACGCAGCGTCGTAGAGTTCTATTTCGCCTTGATCTCGGTCCAGATGCGGTTGAGCACCTGCCGTTCCTTGGGCGTCATGTCCTTCAACTGCTCCAGCCGCTTCGCCGATTCCGCATCCGGGAACACCGCCTTGTTGTTCTTGATCTCAGCCTTGATGGTTTTCATTGCGTCGGTATTCGGATTGCCCGAGCCGATCATGTTGGTGAGGTCCGCGGAGTTCTTGCCGTCGAGCATGAAATTGATGAACTGGTGGGCCAGGTCCGGCCGCGGCGCGGTCTTCGCGATCACCATCGCATCCAGCGCCAGCACCGCGCCTTCCTTCGGCAGGCTGTGACGGATGCGGAACTTCTGCTTCGCCTCCTGCGCTCCAAGGTCGGCCTGGAAGATGTCGTTGGAGTAGCCGTGCACCACCCACAGATTTCCGGTGGAAAGTTCCTTGATGTAACCTTGCGCCATGAACGCCGCCCAATAGGGTTTGGCCTTGATGATGACGTCCCTGGCCTGCTGCCAGTGCTTGGGATCGCGGTCGTTGACCGAGTAACCGAGATACTTCAGCGCCGCCGCCATCAGCTCGCTCTGGCTGTCGAGTACGGTCACCCGGCCCTTGATCTTGGCGAGAATCTTCGGGTCGAAGATCACCGCCCAGGAATCGACGGTGATGCCCAGTTCCTTCATCTTATGATCGTTGTAGCCGATAAGCGTGATGGACATCGCGTACGGCGCCGAATACTTGTTGCCCGGATCGAATTCGGTGTTCAGGTACTGCGGCATGACGTTCTTGAAGTTGGGGATCTTGCTCTTGTCCAGCGGCTGCAGCCAGCCGGCCTTGGCCATGCCGGCGACGTAGTTCGACGTGGGTACGATGACGTCGTACCCCTTGGCGCCGGCGGCAAACTTGGCGATCACTTCCTCGTTGTCGCCAAAGTAGTCCTGCACCACCTTGCATTTGCAGGATTTCTCGAAACGCTCCACCGTCTCCGGCGCGATGTAGTCGTTCCAGTTGTACAGATGCAATTCGTCCTTTGCCAGCGCCGGCAGGCTTGCGAGCAGCAGCAGGGACAGCAGCTTCTTCATGGTCGCTCTCCGTATTTGTGGAATACCGATCCTCTAAACGCGTAGGTTATGAAATGCACGTCTCCCAGTCCAGAGGCTTTTCGATGATACAGCCCGGCCCACCGGGGTCCGCGGCCGGATTCACTGGCTGCGCAGGGCCCCCGGAGACAGCTTCGAAGCGATTAGTATCAGCGCCAACGTCAGCAGCATCAGCAGCGTTGACACGGCATTGACCTCGGGCGTCACGGCGATCTTCACCATGGTGTAGATCTGCAAGGGCAGCGTGGAGGAACCGACTCCCGCGGTGAAGAAGGTGATGACGAAGTCGTCGATCGACAGCGTGAACGCCATCAGCGCGCCGGCCACCACCCCCGGCATGATCAGCGGCAGGGTCACCAGGCGAAAAGCCTGCCACGGCGTGGCGCCCAGGTCGCGGGCCGCTTCGGTCAGGCTCTCATCCATGCCGGCGAGCCGCGAGCGCACCACGATGGCGACGAAACCGACGCAGAAGGCGATATGGGACAGAACGATCGACACCATGCCCAGCGTGATGTTGAGCATGACGAAGAAAATCAGCAACGAGACGCCCATGAGGATCTCGGGGATAGCGATCGGCGCCAGCACCAGAACCGGCAGCAGTCGCATCCTGTATCGGTACATCGCGTAGCCGCCCATGGTGCCCAGGACGGTGGAGACGGCGCTAGCGGTCAGCCCGATCACGAGCGAGTTCCATGCCGCCTTCAGCATCTTTTCGTTGCCGAAGAGCTTCTCGTACCAGGACAGCGTGAAGCCGACCCATTCGGCATTGAGCCGCGAATCGTTGAAGGAATAGGCGACCACGATCACCAGCGGCGCATACAGGAAAGCGTAGGCGAGGAAGCCGGCAAGCCAAAGCCAGGGCGAACGGCGGTTCATACCCTCGCTCTCCTGCCCACCAGTGCGGCCAACCCGGCCAGCCCCACCGCCATGACGGTCAGCACCATGGACAGCACGCTCCCGAAGGGCCAGTCGCGGGTATCCAGAAACTGCTGCTTGATCACATTGCCGATCATGATGCCCTCGGTGCCGCCGAGAATGTCGGGAATGGCGAAGATGCCGAGAGCGGGGATGAACACCAGCGCCGCGCCGGCGTACACCCCCGGCAGCGACAGCGGGAACGTGACCCGCCAGAAGCGCTGCCAGGCGTACGCTCCCAGATCCTGGGCGGCGTCCAGCAGCGCCGGATCGTGCTTCTCCAGGTTGGCGTACAGCGGCAGCACCATGAAAGGCAGGTGCACGTACACCAGGCCCACGATCACCGCGAACGGCGTGAACAACAGCGATACCGGCTCGAAGCCGAAGAAACCGATGAAGGCGTTCAGCGCCCGCACGAACACCGACTGCGGCCCGAGGATGATCATCCACGCATAGACGCGGATCAGGAAGTTCGACCAGAACGGCAGGATCACCAGCAGAACCAGCAGGTCGCGGTGTTTTTTCGGACTGCGGGCAATCAGCATCGACAGCGGGTAGGCGATGACCAGGCATACCAGTGTGGTGACCGCCGCGTAGGCGAACGACTTGATGAAAAGCTGGGTGTAGAGGAAATCGGAAAAGAAGCGGCCGTAGTTCTCCGCGGTCAGGTCGAGATGGGCGCCAGCTTCGTCCTCGTAGAACAGCGGCGCCAGGCCGCCGAACTCGCCGGGGTTGCGGAACGAAGCCACCACCATGATCAGCACGGGAATGGCAAAGAACACCAGCAGATAGCCGAGCGGCGGCCCGCTGATCAGCCACTTGTGCAGCCGCTGTAGTCTGGTTTGCGGTGTCATTTCTCGCTATGAGAAACGGAAACCGGGGGAACCGCCAAGACGCCAAGGCCGCCAAGAAGACCGAATTGATAATTGGTCATCGCGGATATTCCCTGAGAAGTTCGACCGTGAGATCCATTCTCCATTTGCCGTTCGCTCGCGTTTCCTCTGAATTCCTTGGCGGCCTTGGCGTCTTGGCGGTTCAACTCGATCTCCAAGCCGTCAGTCGTTGAGAAAATGCCCGGCATCGTATCGCCAGTTCACCTGTACGTCATCGCCGGCCTCGAAGAATTTGGTGCGTCCCGCTGCGGAGTTGGGCAGCAGCGCCTCGATGCGCTTGCCGCCGGCAAGCTCGACGATGTATACGGTGACGTCGCCGAGATACAGGAAGTCGTACACCTTGCCTGCAAAATGGTTCAGACCCGGCTCGTGGGGCAGATCGCGGCCGATCGCCACTTTTTCGGGGCGCAACGCCAGCACGCCCCGCAACCCCGGTTGATCGCCTTCCTCGTTGAGCGCGGAAACATCGCCGATGCCATCGAGATTCACCGTCATGCGCTCGCCCTGGCAGGCCTTGATTTCCCCCTCGAGCAGGTTGCACTGGCCGATGAAGTCGGCGACAAAGCGATTCCTGGGAAAGCCGTAGATCTTCGACGGCTCGTCGATCTGTTCGACCCGCCCCTGGTTCATCACCGCGATCCGGTGCGACAGTGCCAATGCTTCGCCCTGATCGTGGGTGACGTAAACGAAAGTGACGCCGATTTCTTTCTGCAGGCCGATCAGCTCGAGTTGAACGCTTTCCTTGAGCTTTGCATCCAGCGCCGCCAGTGGCTCGTCGAGCAGCAGCAGCTTGGGCCGGTTGATGAGCGCGCGGGCCACCGCCACGCGCTGCTTCTGGCCGCCGGACAGCTCATTGGGATAGCGCCTGTTCATCCCGGTAAGGCGCACGTCCTCCAGCGCCTCTTCCACCCGCCGGCTGATTTGCGCCGGGTCCGCCTTCGCCATGCGCAACGGGAAGGCGATGTTGTCTTCGACGTTCATGTGCGGAAACAGCGCGTAGCTCTGGAACACCGTATGGATATTGCGGGCTTCCGGCGGAATGCCGGTCATGTCCAGGCCGTCCACAACGATCCTCCCGGCATCGGGCACGTCGAATCCGGCGATCATCCTCAACAGTGTGGTCTTGCCGCAGCCCGACGGGCCCAGCAGGGTGAAGAACTCACCGGCCTCGATGTTGATGCTGACGTCGTTGACGGCGGCGAAATCGCCGAAACGACGGGTAACGTTGCGAATCTCGAGAAGCGCCATGCCCGGCCCTGTGCTCCGCCCTGATTTTGCAAAGCGGCAATTCTAGCAAGGGCTTGAATCACTGGTAACAATTTTGCCCTCTGCACCAACTGGAGGAGCAAAAAATTGCCGCGGGTCCTAGTGGCACCCGCGGCTGAAAGTAATACCGGCTCAAGCCTGCCACCCGCTCCCGGCCGGGTGGCATCAAACCTTTAGAAGAATACCGACGTGCGTAAGGTAATCGCCTTTTCGCTGTCTTCGGTTCCGCCAATGACGGCGATCGGGGTATCGAAGTCGGTCTGGGTGTAATTCAGATAGATCCGCACCGGGGTCACCGGAACCCACTTCAAGCCCACGGTAATCGCATCGGCCTTATTGGTGCCGGTGAACTGGCCGGCCGTGAGATCACCGGCGTCGATCTTGGACATGCGCACACCGAGTTCCAAGGCGCCCATCCCCTCGGCGCCCTTCTTGAACGGCCTGTTTGGAACGATCGCCCGCATGCCGTTGAGCGTGTAGAAGTCGGCGTATTTCTCGCCCGTGATCAGCCAAGTCACCGCGCCATAATAGGCGTCGATCTCGCGGTCGTAGGCAGCAGTAGTATTCTCAAACGCGGACTTGACCCATTCGGTCTGGAATTTGAGCGGGCCCCACGCAAGGACGCCCTCCAGGCCGGTTCGCTCTCGGTCGGTTTCGTCGGTCGCCGCACCTGGAGCGTTGACGGTCAGGAAGGTGATGCCCCTGCCTTCCGTCCGAATTCCACCGGTCAACGCGGTGTTACCAGGGAGCGTCCCGGTGGTATAGCCGGCGCCCAGGTGCAGAACGGAATTCGAGAGATTCGCCATCGGGGCGAAATTGACTGCGGCGCGAACGATGATTTCCATTCCGTCGGCAGCCGCATTTGCTTCGTCCGTGTTCTTGCCGCTGCCGTTCATCGCCGCCACCGCATAGGCGAATGTGTTCTTGACCGGCTCGCCGTGAATCATCAGGCCCTGATCCTTGGCCGGCACGAAGGCATTGACCAAAGAACGCTCCTGGAAATCGATGAAACGCGAACTCGTCAGTTCCTCGAAACTGAAAGGCATCTTGAATGCGCCCATACGGATCTGCGCCGCGTCGCTGGCTTTGTAGTTCACGTAGGCGTACTCGAGCGTGCCGTTGGCGACGTCGCTGGTGACTTCGAAAGTCCAGTCGTTGTAGAGCTTGCCGCTGACGCCCAGATAGGCGCGGCGGATGTCGAAGGTGTTTGCGGTGTTAGAGTTGGTGGAGTCGATGTCGAACGAACGGTAGTCGGCGTGAATCCGGCCGCTGAGCGAGATCGAGTGCTGCTTGTCGCCCGATTCCCAGGAAAAGCCGTCCTTAAACCGGCCGGTGAGTTCCGAGGGCGCAGATTCGGCTTTCTTTGCCTTCTTCTCCTCTTCGTTGGCTTCCTTCAGCGCCTGGGCGCGGCGTTCGGCGCGCGCTTCCGTGCGCATTTCCTGGTATTCCTCTTCGGTCAGAACGCCTTTCTCGCGAAGCTTATCGATGAGCGCCTCCGAATCGACGGAAAACGCGGGGGCGGAAAGGCTAGAGAACAGCGCAGCGACTGAGGCTGCCAAGACAAGTTTCCCCGGCGCCAAGTTCTGCAGATTGGAGTTGTTCGAGTTGATATGCGATCCCATTGATTTCTCCTAAGTTTAAAACCTGACGCGCCCACCATCCGGAAGGCCCATGAACGGTGGCCGCGCCTGAATCTGGCAGGAAGTTGCACGCGGCCGAAGCGCCGGTACACCTAACGGGCAGGATTTTGGCGACCGATTGTGACAATTTCATTAAACGTCACATAAGACCGCCAAGGATTGCTGCGTAGCCGCAGCGGCGGTCAGATCAGCCAGGACGCGATCTGAAGCAGCAGAACGATCAGGAGGACCGACAGGATTCCGGTTAGCAGGCGGTTGTGGCGTTGCTGGCTTTGCAGCAACGCTTCGATTGCTGCGCGCAGGTCGTTGGCAGGGCGATCCGAAAGCGCGCGATGCACCAGGCGCGGCAACTGCGGCAGCAGCACCGCCCACTGCGGCGCCTCGTTGCGGAGGTTGCGCAACAAGCCGCGCCAGCCGACCTGCTCCGACATCCAGCGCTCGAGATAGGGTTTGGCTGTTTTCCAGAGATCCAGGTCGGGATCGAGGTCCCTGCCCAGGCCTTCGATGTTCAGCAGGGTCTTCTGCAGCAGCACCAGCTGCGGCTGGATCTCGATGTTGAAGCGGCGTGAGGTCTGGAACAGACCGAGCAGCACCTTGCCGAAGGAAATCTCCTTCAGCGGTTTGTCGAAGATCGGCTCGCACACCGCGCGAATCGCGGTCTCGAACTCGTCCACGCGGGTCTGCGGCGGAATCCAGCCGGACTCGATGTGGACCTCCGCCACGCGCCGGTAGTCGCGCCGGAAGAAGGCGAGGAAGTTCTGCGCCAGGTAATTCTTGTCCACCTCGGTGAGCGTGCCCATGATGCCGAAATCCAGCGCGATGTAGCGCCCGTCCGGCGCGACGAAAATGTTGCCGGGATGCATGTCGGCATGGAAGAAGCCGTCGCGGAACACCTGGGTGAAAAAGATCTCGACGCCGGCGCGCGCCAGTGTCGGGATATCAATGCCCTGTTCCCGCAGTCTTTCGATCTGGCTTACCGGCGTGCCGCTCATGCGCTGCATCACCATGACCTGGCTGCTGCAGAAATCCCAGAAAATCTCCGGCACCCGCAGGAGCGGAGAGTTCTCGAAGTTGCGGCGCAGCTGGCTGGCGTTCGCCGCCTCGCGCAGCAAGTCGAGTTCGTCATTGAGGTGCTTCTCGAACTCGCTGATCACTTCCCGCGGCTTCAGGCGGCGGCCGTCCTTCCACAGCCGCTCGATCAACCCGGCGGCGACATTGAGCAGCGCAATGTCTTCGACGATGATGCGGTCAATCCCCGGCCTCAGAACCTTCACCGCCACTTCCCGCCCGCCGGGCAGGACTGCGAAATGCACTTGCGCCACGGAAGCGCTGGCAACCGCCACCGGGTCGAAGCGCTCGAATACCTCCGCGGCAGGCTTGCCGTATGCGCGTTCGAGGGTCTGGAACACCTGTTCGGCCGGAAACGGCGGGACCTGGTCCTGGAGTTTCGCCAGTTCGTCGGCAATGTCGAGCGGGATCAGGTCGCGGCGGGTGGACAGCACCTGGCCAAACTTCACGAATATCGGCCCGAGTGCTTCCAGTGCGAGGCGCAGGCGCTCTCCGCGCGGGCGATCGAGACGGCGCCAGAACAGCAGCCCCGCGATCAGCAGGCGCAATCCGCGTGCCCGGGCATGAGCGAGGAAGAACTCGTCCAGCCCGAAGCGCAGCGAGACGTACACGATCTTGAACAGGCGCAGGAGGTGCATGACCGGTGACGGCGATTGCGCCGCGCTTTCCTTGTTCTTCTATCTGCCGTGGACCTGCCGCGACAGGCGTTCGATGCGCTTGTCCAGGCGCTCCACGGCATCGCGCAGTTCGTCCACCTCGCGCATGAATTCGGCGGCCTGCAAAGGCGTAACCAGCAACGACGTTTCCTCGGTGAGAAATTCGGCGGCGTTCTCGGCCATGCTCACGGCAGCCTGCTTCGGCCACGCGGCGGCCGCCCGTCCTGCCTGCGCCATGCGATGCGCCGCGATGTCGCCGACCACCCGGCTCAGGTCCTCCTCCACATCCCAGCGCAAGTTGGATGCGACCTGGGAAATGACCGCGGCAAAATCGGCATCACCGGTAACTTCGGCCTTGCGCCAGGCTTCCTCGCCGTCCGCCAATACCTCGAGCAGCGTGAGGTGCGTAAGCCGGATCGTCACCGCCGGCGCGGCTTCCGGTGGCGCCGTCTGCAATCTGCCATCCGCCGCCACCGCGAACGCAAGCCGGGCCGGAAACACGTCGAAAAGCGCAGTCTTGCCGGCGTGTGCACTCAGCTTGGCACGCGCCCACTGCGCGGGCTCGAGCACGTGATTGGCGAATGCGATGAAACCGGCGGCAAGCATCGGCTTCAGACCTTGTGGCCGCGGTGCAACGCCACCACCCCGGCATTGAGGTTGTAGTACTCGACGCGTGCGCAGCCGGCCCGTTCCATCATCTGCTTGAGTTCTTCCTGGCCGGGATGGCGGCGGATTGACTCGGCGAGGTAGCGGTAGCTGTCGGCATCGTCGGCCACCAGTTTTCCCAGCAGCGGCAAGATTTTGAACGAATAGCCGTCGTACAGCGGCTTGAGCGGCGCCCACACCTGCGAGAACTCCAGCACCAGCAGGCATCCGCCGGTGCGCAACACGCGCAGCATTTCCGCCAGCGCGGTTTCCTTATGCGTCATGTTGCGCAATCCGAAGCCCACCACCGCACAATCGAAATAATCGTCCGGGAATGGCAGGCGTTCGGCGTCGCACTGCACCACCGGTACCACGCGGCCGCGGTCGAGCAGCCGGTCGCGCCCGCGCGCGAGCATCGCGCCGTTGATGTCGGTCAGCCACACCTGCCCGCTCACGCCGGCCCGCGCCGCGAACAGCGCGGACAGATCCCCGGTGCCGCCGGCCACGTCCAGCACCCGGCCGCCTTCCCTCACCCCACTCATCTGCACCGCGAAGCGCTTCCACAACCGGTGCATTCCCGCCGACATCAGGTCGTTCATCAGGTCGTAACGCTGCGCCACCGAGCGGAATACGCCGGCGACTTTCTTCGCCTTTTCTTCCTCGGCGACCTGCTGATATCCGAAGTCGGTGGTTTTCTTATCCATTCAGAGCTTCTTCCAGCCGGGCTTGATCTGAGGCTGGGCAGCGGACGGCGCGGCCTCGCGGGTGGCGCCTTCTTTCGCCATCCGGCCAAGGTATTCCTTCCACAATCTTTCCTTGTCCAGGCCCAGCCCGTAAAGATAGTCCCACGAGTACAGCCCGGTGTCGTGCCCGTCGCTGAAAACCAGCCGCACTGCGTAGTTCCCGACCGGCTCGACCGCCGCGATCCCGACGTCTTTCTTGCCGGTCTGCAGCACCTCCTGGCCGCGGCCGTGACCACGCACCTCCGCGGACGGCGAGTAAACGCGCAACAGTTCGCACTCCAGGCGGAACGAATTGCCATCGTCGAACGCGATTTCGAGGACGCGCGACTTCTGGTGCAGCTTGATTTCGGTGGGGCGGGGCGCCCCGGGTTGAAGTCCTGCCACAGGATTTCTCGAACGTAGAATTCAGGGCACCGGCATACGGGCGCGGGACTGCATCATAGCCGTGGGCGGGCGCCCGGGCCATGCCGGGTCACCCGTTGTCGGCCACAGAAACAGTCATGAGCTTGTAACATTTGCTTCATAGTATTGCAAACGCCTAAATCCGACTGGTATAGCCCATGGCAGCCACCATCCTCGTGGTCGAAGACGAACCGGCAATTCAGGAATTGATCGCATATAACCTGAAACAGGCCGGCCACCAGCCATTGCGTGCCGACAACGCCGAGCAGGCGATGAACCTGGTCCAGAACGCACTTCCCGACCTGGTGCTGCTTGACTGGATGCTGCCGGGACAGTCCGGAATCGATTTTGCCCGCAGGCTGCGAAGCGACCGGAGAACCCGAACGGTGCCGATCATCATGCTTACCGCCCGCACCGACGAGCAGGACAAATTGACGGGCCTGGATACGGGTGCGGACGACTACATCACCAAGCCGTTTTCGCCGCGGGAACTGAACGCGCGCATCAAGGCGGTGTTGCGGCGACGCGCGCCGCAGATGACCGACGACGTGGTGCAACTCGGCGGACTGAAGCTCGACCCGTCGAGCCACCGCATCTCCGGCAACGGTGAACCGGTGATCCTCGGTCCCACCGAATTCCGCCTGCTGCATTTCATGATGACGCACCCGGAGCGCGTGCATTCGCGTACCCAGCTGCTGGACCAGGTGTGGGGCGACCATGTCTTCGTGGAAGAGCGCACCGTGGACGTGCATATCCGTCGGCTGCGCAAGGCCCTTGAACCCACCGATCTCGACCGCCTGGTGCAAACCGTGCGCGGCACGGGCTACCGCTTCTCGGCAACCTGACCAGCGGCTTCAATCGCAGTCCGCTCCGTCGAATTCTGGGATAATCCGCCCAGGCAATCCCAGAGGACGGACCGCTTGAAGTCCATGTGGGGGAGACCCCTCTCCACCGTCGTTCTGATCGTCATTGCGGCGCTCTTCTCATGGCCAATTCTCGGGGGCCGCGGCGCCTTATTGGTACTCTCGACACTCCTCCTCATCCTGCTCTTTCACCACCTTTTCAATCTCTCGGCGCTTTACCGTTGGCTCCAGAACGTGCGCCCGGAGAATGTGCCGGTAGGCAGCGGCTCCTGGGAATACGTTTTCTCGTACCTGCTGAGAATGCTCAAGCGCCACCAGCAAAGCGAAATCCGGCTCAGCGAGGCGCTGTCGCGCTTCCAACTCGCGGGCGCGGCGCTTCCGGACGCGGTGGTGATCCTGGGCGAAGGTGACCGCATCGAATGGTGCAACCCCAAGGCGGAGGATTACTTCGGTCTGGACAACGAACGCGACCGCGGCCAGCAGATCACCTACATCCTGCGCCAGCCGCAGTTCGTGGCGCATCTGTATTCCGGCCAGGTCGGCGAATCGTTGGCGCTGCGGGTTTCCCGCGAGCAGGACGAGATCGTGCTGTCGGTGCAACTGGTTCCATTCGGCGACCGGCAGAAACTCCTCCTCGGGCGCGACATCACACGCTGGGAACGGCTGGAAACAACCCGGCGCGATTTCGTCGCCAACGTATCGCACGAGTTGCGCACGCCGCTCACCGTGGTCGGCGGTTTTCTCGAAACCTTGAGCGACATGAAGAAGCCGGATCCGGAAATGACGCAGCGCTCGATCCTGCTCATGTCCCAGCAAACCGGCCGCATGACACGGCTGGTGGATGACCTGCTCACATTGTCGCGGCTCGAGAGCACGCACAATCCGCTGCGCGAGGAGGACGTCAATGTTCCGGACCTCGTCAAGGCGCTGCACCAGGACGCCGTGGCGCTTTCCGCCGGCCGGCACAAACTGCGCCTCACGCTCGAATCGAACGATTGGCTGAAGGGAAATACCGAGGAGTTGCGCAGCGCCTTCGGCAACCTGATCAGCAATGCGGTGCGCTATACGCCGGAAAACGGCGAGGTGGAAATACGCTGGGAAAGCAGGGAAGGCCGTCTCGTGTTCTCGGTCCGCGACTCCGGCATCGGCATCGAACCGCAACACATCGACCGGCTGACCGAGCGTTTCTACCGGGTGGATCGCAGCCGCTCGCGCGAAACCGGAGGCACCGGGCTGGGCCTGGCGATCGTCAAGCACGTGCTCAATCGACACCAGGCGCGGCTCGACGTACAGAGCAGCCTGGGACGCGGCAGCACCTTCTCGGTCATTTTTCCGGAGACCCGCCGCCTTCCCGCCAAAGGGACGGTGCCGGTTGCGGTTGAGGAAGCCGCGATATCCCGCTAGGAATTTCTCTCCGGCAATCCGGACAACTGCTCATCGCGTATCCCTCACTGGCGGTGCCCATACCGTGTGGTATGGTGGAGTTTCCTATCCCGCAGGGCCGTGACCAAATGCAGCGCCCCTGGAAGCGAACCGGCTACCGCCCGCGTCCGTCGACCCCGTAAGGACGAGTGCAGTGGCCATCAACTACGAGAAGCTCGTCAACTGGCAGATTCCCGAGGTCGAGCAGCGCCTCACCCGGCGCGACACCATCCTGTACGCGTTAGGTGTGGGCCTCGGCGCCGACCCTTGTGACGCCGACCAGTTGCGCTTCATATACGAGGACGGGCTGCGGGCGCTGCCGACGATGGCGATCATCATCGGCTATCCCGGGCCGTGGCACGCGCATCCCGATACCGGCATCACGCGCAGTCACGTCGTGCACGGCGAGCAGGGCTTCCGCATCCTGAAGCCGCTGCCCGTGGAAGGCGACGTTCTGGGCAAGACACGCGTCACCGGGGTCGTGGACAAGGGCAAGGACAAGGGTGCGCTGGTGATGACCGACTGCACAGTGCGCGACAAGACGAGCGGCGAGGTCATCTGCACCCTCACTTCCACCACCTTCTGCCGCGCGGACGGGGGGTTCGGCGGGCCCGACGGACCGTTGAGCACGCCGCACAGGATTCCCGACGCACCCGCGCAGCACGTGTGCGACCTCGCCACTCTGCCTCAGGCAGCGCTGATCTACCGGTTGTCCGGCGACTACAACCCGCTGCACGCCGATCCCGCTTACGCGAAGAAGGCCGGATTCAAGATGCCGATTCTCCACGGGCGCTGCACGTTCAGCATCGCGGGGCACGCAATCCTGAAGACACTGTGCGGCTACGATCCGGCGCGTCTCGTTTCCATGCAGGGTCGGTTTTCCGCGCCGGTCTATCCGGGCGAGACGATCCGCACCGAGATGTGGCGCGACGCCAACGTGGTTTCGTTCCGCGCCAGCGTCCCCGCGCGCAGGGTCACCGTACTCAACAACGGCAAGGCGGAAATTCGCTCCTGAGAGACGGGTCACGCCGCGACGCTTTTATATGGGACTGCCGGTGACGCAACCGAAGATGATGGAAGGCAAGGTGGTCGTAGTGACGGGCGCAGGGCGCGGCATCGGTGCCGCGATCGCCAGGCTTATGGCCCGAGAAGGCGCCAAGGTCGTGGTAAACGACATCGGCGTGTCGCTCGCCGGCACCGGCGGCGACGAGGCGCCGGCGAACGAGGTCGTCGCCGAGATCGAGAAGGCCGGCGGGGCGGCAATCGCTAATACGGACAGCGTCGCGGAGTTCGCCTCCGCCGGGAAGATCATCCAGTGCGCCGTGGACACCTATGGGCGCATCGATGCCGTCGTCAACAACGCCGGCATTCTGCGCGATGCGATCTTTCACAAGATGACGGAGGACGACTGGGATGCGGTGGTTACGGTCATGCTGAATGGCGTGTTCAACACCTGCCGTCACGCCGCCGATCACTTCCGCAAGCAGGAATCCGGCAGCTTCGTGCACATGACCTCGACCTCCGGCCTGATCGGCGGCGTGGGCCAGGCCAACTACGGCGCGGCCAAGCTCGGCGTGGTCGGTTTGTCGAAGAGCATCGCCATCGACATGCAGCGCTTCAACGTGCGGTCCAATTGCATCGCGCCGGTGGCGTGGACGCGCATGACCGCATCCATCCCGCCAAACGACCCGGCGGCGATCAAGCGTATCGAGCAGCGCAAGCAGGTCACGCCCGAGTTCAACGCGCCGCTCACGGTGTTCCTCGCCAGCGATGCCGCCAAGGAGGTGACTGGTCAGGTATTCGCGGTGCGCAAGAACGAGATCTTTCTCATGAGCCAGTCGCGCCCCCTGCGTAGCGTCCATCGCGGGGAAGGCTGGACGCCGCAGACCTGTGCCGAGCACATGTTGCCGGCGCTGAAGAGCGGGTTCTTCCCGCTCGACCGCACCGCGGACGTGTTCTCCTGGGACTCGATATGAGCGCAGGCAGGCAACGCACGCGGCAATCGGTCCGGGGATCGCGAGGGTCGGCGGCATGAGCGTCAGACTGGAAAATGACGGGAGCATCGCCGTCCTGACGTTGGACCGCCCGGAGCGGCTCAACGCCATCAACGACCCGATGTGGGAGGCCCTCTGCGAGCATCTCGGCAAGATCGCGACGGACGACGAGATCCGCGCTGTGATCCTGACCGGCGCCGGGCGCGCCTTCTGCTCGGGGGGCGATGTCACCGCCATGCAGAAGTCCGACCTCGTGTCCGGCCGTGCCCGCTCCAGGCTGCGCCATCGCGCCGTGCTCGCGCTCTACAATTTGGAAAAGCCGGTGATCGCCGCGGTGCGCGGACCGGTTTACGGCATCGGCAATGCGCTGGCGCTCGCCTGCGACCTCGTGGTCGCCTCGGATACCGCCCGGTTCTCCATGGCGTTCAAGAAGGTGGGTGTGGTGCCCGACGGAGGCGTGTTGTTCTTCCTCACGCAGTACCTCGGCATCGGCCGGGCGAAGGACCTCGTCTATACCGCGCGCGTAGTGCCTGCCGACGAGGCGATGAGGCTGGGTCTCGTGGTACGCGTGGTGACCGACCACGAGCTGGAGGCACAGGCACGCGCTCTGGCGCAGGAGCTGGCGGACTCGGCGACGTACGCGCTGGCCCTGGCCAAGAAGATGTTCCACCACATGTACGTGCCGACCCTCGAGCAGTTGATGGAGATGGAGACGCTCGCTTCAGGCCTCGCGCGGCTCACCCACGACCACAAGGAGGGCGTGGACGCATTCAAGGAAAAGCGCCCGCCGAAGTTCCTGGGCAAGTGATGCGATGCCCGTGGTCATGACAGCCGCGACGACCGCAACACGCCGCACCGACCTGTCGCGCTTGCTGCATCCTCGCGGGCTCGCGATCGTCGGCGCTTCGAACGACGCCTCGCGCATCGGCGGCCAGGCGCTGAAGCTGCTCACCGATTTCGGCTATGCGGGCCGGATCTATCCGGTCAATCCGAAGTACGGCGAGATCGACGGCCTCGCCTGCTATCCCGATCTGCTGTCGGTGCCGCAACCGTGCGATGTAGCGCTTATCGCGCTGTCCGCAGAGCGCGTGACGGACACCGTCGAACAGTGCGGGAGGGCCGGAATTCCGTTCGCGATCGTGCTCGCCGGCGGCTTCGGCGAAACGGGGGAGGAAGGCAAGCGCCTGCAAGCGCAACTCACCGCGACGGCGCGCAAGGCCAACGTGCGGGTGGTCGGGCCCAACTGCCTCGGCATCCTCAACCTGAAGGACAACGCCCGCATCGGCTTCGGCGGTAGTGCGCGACTCCGGACGCTCAAGCCGGGCCCCATGGCGATGATCACCCAGAGCGGCGGTTTCGGTTTCGGCGTTGTCGCGATGGCCGCCCATGCGGGTGTGGGCTGCAACTACGCCATTTCGTCCGGCAACGAAGCCGATCTCGACCTGCTCGACTTCCTCGCCGACCTGGTCGAGCGGCCGGAGGTGGAAATCGTAGTCGCCTTCATGGAAAGCATCGACGACGGCCGCCGGCTGATGGCGATCGGCGAGCGGGCGCTCGAACTGGGCAAGCCGATCCTCGCGTGGAAGGTCGGCAACACGGATGCCGGCAGCCGCGCGGCGACCTCGCATTCCGCGCGGATGACGACGAGCTATGCGCTGTACCGGGCTGCGTTCAGGCGCGGCGGCCTGATCGAGATTCGGGAGGCGGACGAGATGGTGGACGTCGCCAAGGCGTTTCGGATCCGCAAGCTGCCGGCCGGAAACCGTGTGGGTATCCTTACGCTGTCGGGGGGCGCCGGCGTGCTGCTCGCGGACCGCTGCATCGAGCACGGCTTCGAGCTGCCTCCCCTGTCGGAGGCCACGACGGAGAAGCTGCGCAAGACCTTGGTGTCGTTCGCGTCCTGCAACAACCCGGTGGATGCCACCGCGCACGGCTACAACGACAACTTCGCCTCCTACGGCGAGGCTCTGCGCCTGCTGCTTGCCGATCCGAACATCGACCAGGCGGTGGCGCGCGTGCCTCGCGGCCGGGGCGCCTTGCTGTGGGCCGAGAATCTCGTCCGGATGCTCCAGGGCAGCGACAAGCCCGTCGTCCTCAACTGGCCGAGCGCGCCGGACGACAACGGCGATGTGCTCACCTACCTGGAGGGCAATAACGTGCCCTGCATACTGGGCGCCGGGCGAGCGGCCCGGGCGCTCGCCGCCCTGACCGACTTCGCGCGCAATCGTCGCGCGCATCAGCAGCGAGCCAAGCGCCCGCTGCAACGCCTGGCCTCCCGCCAGGCGCTCGAACTGCCGGCCGGTGCGGGGACACTGGGCGAGCACCGCTCCAAGCAGCTTCTGAAGCGCTACGGCGTGCCGGTCGTCCACGAAGTATCGCTGCCGCCTTCCGAAATAGAGAACCTCGAAGCGCCACCGCTCGCTTTCCCGATTGCCGTCAAGATCGACTCGCCGGACGTGCCGCACAAGACCGAGGCCGGGGGCGTGCGGTTGGGGATACAAGACCTGGCTGGCCTCAAGCAGGCCGCGCGCGACGTGCTCGCTGCCGTGAAACAGCACCAGCCGGACGCGCGCATCGAAGGCATTCTCCTGCAGGAGATGGCCTCGGGCCTCGAATTCATCGTGGGCGCGGTGAACGACGCTTGCTTCGGCCCGACGGTCACCTTCGGGCTGGGCGGCGTTTTCACGGAGCTGCTCGAGGACGTGACATACGGCTTTGCGCCGTTCGACGCCGAGACTGCACGCGAGATGATCTTCGAGATCAAGGGCGCGCCGCTGTCTCGACGGCTACCGCGGGCGTGCCAGCGCTCGATGTCGCCGCGCTCGCCGATACGCTGGCGCGGATCTCGCTGCTGATCGCCGATCATGCCGACCGCATCGCCGAGATCGACGTGAACCCCGTGTTCGTACGCGAGCAAGGCGTGGTCGCCGCCGACGCGCTGATCGTACTCAAGGACTAGATGAAACAGCCCGCGCCGCAAGCGACCGATCGAGGGCCGCTGTTCCGGACACGCATCACGGAGCTCTACGGCATCCGCCTCCCCGTGATCGCGAGCGGGCTGATGTGGCTCGCCAACGCAGATTACGTCGGCGCCGCGGTCAACGCGGGATTGATGGGCTTCATGACCTCTGCCAGCTTCCCCGACCCGAACGACCTGCGCAGTGAAATCCGCCGCTGCCGCGAGATCACTCAGGGCAAGCCCTTCGGCGTCAACATCGGGGTGCAGGCGGCCGACAAGGACTCGGAGCGCATCTCGCGCGTGCTCGACATCGTGATCGGCGAAGGCGTGCGGTTCGTCGAAACCTACGGCCACAATCCCGAAGCCCTGCTCCCGCGCCTGCACGATGCCGGCATCAAGGTGCTGCACAAGGTGCCGGCGGTGCGCTTCGCGCGCAAGGCGCAGTCGGTGGGAGTGGACGCGGTCACCGTGATCGGGGCCGAGGCCGGCGGCCACCCTGGCATGGATCTCGTCGGCACCATGGTGCAAGCCGGGGTCGCCGCGCGCGATATCACTATTCCGCTCGTCGTCGCCGGCGGCATCGGCACCGGCGCGCACCTCGTCGCGGCGCTCGCGCTCGGTGCCGACGGGGTGGCGATCGGCACGCGCTTTCTCGTGGCGGAAGAGATCTGGGCGCACCGCAGCTACAAGGAGCGCCTCGTCGCTTCGGACGAGACGCAAACCGCGCTCATCCTGCGCTCGCTCAGAAAGACCCAGCGCACGTTCGCCAACGAGAAGGCGAAGCTCGTCGAGCAGCTCGAGCGCGAGCATGGCGGCGACATCGACATCCTGCTCCCACACATCACGAGCAAGCTTGCTCGCAAGGCTTACGAGACCGGCGACTACGAGCAGGCCGTGCTGTCGCTCGGACAATCGGTGGCATTCGCCGACCGGATTGAGCCGCTCGCCGTCATCGTGGCGCGACTGGAGCACGAGGCGCGCGCGGCGCTGGAGCGGCTGGACCGCTTGCAGGCCGTACGCGAGACGGCCAAGACCGGGTCCGAGGCCATGATGAAGAAAACCCGGCGAGTACGGGGATGAAGCTCGTCGCAGCGTTCTGCGTCCTGCTGGCCGCGGCCCTCGCCACACAAGCACGAGCATTCCCCGACAAGCCGGTGCGGCTGGTCGTGCCCTACTCCGCCGGCGGCAGCACCGACTTGATCAGCCGGGCGCTCGGCCAAAAGCTTAGCGAAATGTGGGGCCAGACGGTCGTGATCGACAACCGGCCGGGCGGCAGCACGATCATCGCCACCGACATCGTCGCCAAGTCAGCGCCGGACGGGTACACGCTGCTCGTGACGACGACTTCCTTCACCATCGTGCCGAGCCTGACCGGCAAACTGCCTTACGATCCCGCGAAGGACTTCGAGCCGATCACACTCATCAACACGACGCCGCTGGTGCTGGTGGTCAACCCCGGCGTCCCGGCGAAGTCGGTCAAGGAGCTGATCGCGCTCGCCAAGGCCAGGCCCGGCGAGCTGAATTTCGGGTCCGCGGGCAGCGGCGGCTCCAATCACCTCGCAGGGGAACTTTTCAACGTCATGGCCGGCGTGAAGATCGTGCACGTCCCGTACAAGGGCAACGCGCCCGCACTGAACGATCTGGTCGGCGGTCACGTCGACATCGTGTTCAACGGCCTCACGTCCGCCGTACCGCTCATCAAGGCCGGGCGGCTGCGCCCGCTCGCGGTGACAAGTCTCACCCGCAGCAGTGCGCTGCCCGACATTCCCACGCTCGACGAATTGGGACTGAAAGGTTTCCAGGCGGTGGCATGGAACGGCCTCAGCGCGCCGGCGCGCACGCCGAAGGACCTCATTCGCAGGATCAATGCGGATGTCTTGAAAGTCATTCGCTCCCCCGAGTTCGTCGAGCGCTTGACGGCGGAAGGCTCCGATGCGGTCGGCGACTCGCCCGAGCAGTTCGCCGCCTTCCTGCAGGAGGAAACCGCGAGGTGGAACAAACTCATCAAGTTTGCCAATATCAAGGGACTGCAATGAAATCAGCACCGCGCGGCGGGCAGGATGTCGTGCGATTGCTGGCTCAAGAGCGAAGCCGATCGTAGTGGGTGCTTGGCAATGCCGCTTGGCTTACCACTTACCCTCCAGGCTCGTACGGCACTTCCCGCTCGGCCAGCTCCCAGATGAAGCGCGCGGCGGGCTCCCGGCGCTCCTCCAGGATGTGGCCGACCAGGCCGGCGGCGCGGCTCACCACCGCCACGCCGCGCGCGACTTCGTGCGGGAAGCCGATCTCGCCCAGCACGGCGGCGATCGCTCCGGTCGCGTTAATGGTGATGTGCCGGCCGTAGGCTTGGTCGACGGCGCGCGCGAGGGCGCGCAGCGCGCGCACGTGGCGGCCGGGCATGCCGTGCTCTTCCGCCAGCGCGAGCAATCGCGCCGAGCGTGGATCGTCCGGCTTGTGCAGGCGATGGCCGAAGCCTGGTAGCGGCTGCCGACTTTCGCGATAGCGAGCGGCGATGGCCTTTGCGCGCGCGTCCTCGCCTTCACCCGCAGCGAGAATCTCCTCGAGCAGCTTGGCCGCCTGCTCCATGGTACCGACGAACGTGCTGCCCACACCCAGCAGTCCGGCTGCAACGGCGGATTGCAACGCCTCGGGTGCCGACATATAGATCAGGCGTGCTGCAATCGCGCTGGGCGTGAGGCCGTGTTCCATCAGTGTCACCAGCACCGCGTCGAGCAACGCGGTCTGCGCGGCGGTGGGTCGCTTTCCGGTGATCTGGAACAGCATCATCTCGGTGAAGCTCACTTTCCCGATCAGCTCGTTGACCAAGTCGGTGCCACGCACGTAGATCGCGTCAGGCGTGTGATGGGCGATGTGGGTCCTGGGGCGACGCTGCTCTGCCATGGTTCTGCTTCCTGTTCGATGCCGATCCGTCCGGCTGATGTGTGTACTATAGCCCCGCAATGCGAGCGGTGTTCTCCTTCAACGGGAATGGTAGACAGGTCACCTGCTTCCAGGCGACACCCGAGTGGGACCTGCCCCAGCCGGGCCGCGGTTGACATCCTGGGTCGAGGCCGTAGACTCGCGGTGATCGGCTGAGGCGGACGCAGCTCGCACGTCGCCGCGCTCCGGTCAGGCGTTGTCCACGGGGGTAAGAGGATGAAACCGAATCGTCATGCGTTCCGCGTCCGACCCGGCATGCGCCGGGGTCTGCGAACCGAAGCGCCGCTCCCGACTCAGCTCGTTTCCAACGAGGAGTTCCCGCCGCTGCCGCAGACTGCCGCGCAGCGCGAGGTCGAAGCTCGGATCCTGACCGAAGCACAGCGCCTGGCCCCCAGGCTCGGGCTCAGCCGACGCGAGTTCCTGCGTACCAGCGGCGGAATGGCGACGGCGTTCCTCGCCATGAACGCGGTGTTCGGGCGGTTCTTCGACGTTTCCGAAGTCGAGGCGGCCGAGCCGCCGGCGGCGCAGGAGCGGGCCGGCGCGACTCCTTTCATCTTCGACGTGCAACTGCACTATGTCGGGGCGGCGTACGATCCGACCAACGCGGAGGCGGACCGCAAGGGCGCCGTCGCCAAGGGCAATCTGCGGCGGCTGCGCACGCGTGCGCAGCAGTGGAACCCTGCGCTCGCCTCGGACAGCGGCACGATGGCCGACCTCTCGTGGCAGAACTTCGTGAAAGAAGTGTTCCTGGACAGCGAGACCGCGATCGGGCTCATCTCGACGCCGCCCGGGCCCTATCCGCAGGAGGCGGTGGTTCCGCCCAAGGAGATGGCGCACATCCGCGACGAGATCAACCGCGTCACCCAGTCGCGCCGGATGCTCGCTCACGGCCTGGTGACGCCACAGCTCGGTCAAACCGATCTCGACTTCATGGAAATGCAGGCGGAGACGCTGAAGATCGACGCCTGGAAGGCCTACACAGGATCCTGTCCGAAGGGATTCGACCACGGCTGGTTCATGGACGACGAGAAGATCGCCTACCCGATGCTCGAGAAAGTCCGCAAGCTGGGGGTGCGGCGCTTTTGCGTGCACAAGGGCCTGCCGCTGGGTCCCGTCGCGGATTACAACCATCCGCGCGATCTGATCAAGGCGGCGAAGGATTTTCCCGACATCGACTTTCTCGTCTACCACTCGGGATTGCTGGGAGTGTCGGCGGTCAAGGAGTCGGGCGAGGTGCCGTGGACCACCGAGTTCTGCGAGATGAAGAAGAAGGAACCGGGCATCAAGAACATCTACATGGAATTGGGATCCACTTTCGCACAGCTCGTCACGACCAACCCCACGGCCTGCGCGCATCTGCTTGGGCAGATGATCGAGGCGTTCGGTGCGGATCACGTGCTGTGGGGGACGGACTCGATCTGGTACGGGACGCCGCAATGGCAGATCGAGGCGTTTCGTCGCTTCCAGATCCCCGATGCGTTGATCGAGAAGCACGGGTACGCCCAGCTTACCCGCGCGACGAAGGAGCAAATCTTCGGTCTGAACGCCGCGCGGGTGTTCGGCGTTGACGTGGACGCCAAGCGCAACGAGATCCCGCGCGACTATCTGAGCCGGATGAAGATGGCCTATCTCGACGAGGGCCCGGCTCCGAGCCACCGCTGGTACGGGTGGGTCACCGGCTGACCGCGCCGGTACGCGCAGCAGGGACAGGCTGCGCGTCAGGCTCGATTCGAACGATTGGCTGAAGGGAAACGGCGAGGAGTTGCGGCTGCGGAAGCCGCGATATCCCGCTAGGGATTTTTCTCCAGCAATCCTGACAACTTCTCTTGCATCGAGCGGACGAACGCCGCCGGCAGCGGGCGCGCCCCGTCGCGTTGCCTGGATCCGAACACCGGGTTGGGAAAATGCGGATCGTCGGCGAAGCGCGGTATAACGTGCCAGTGCAGATGCGGCACCATGTTGCCGAAGCTCGCCAGGTTGATCTTCTCCGGTGCGAGAAGATCGCGCAGCACGCGCTCCACGACGAACACGGTCTTCATCAGCCGCGCACGCTCGACTTCGGCGAGATCGGTCATCTCTTTCCTGTGGGCGTTCAGGATCACCCGGCAATACGCGGGGTGATCGGCATCGCCGATCAGCACCACTCGAGCGAAGCCGTCGTTCCAGAGCACTTCGCCTCCGGCTTGCGTGCATAGCACGCACGCCGTGGTACGTGGTTCGTTGTTCGTGGGTCGTTCTTGCCCGCTCATGTGCGTGCTCTTGTCGTCGGGTTTGCGAACCACGAGTCACGTGTCACGTGCCACGCCATTACAGAAGAACTTGCTTGCGTTATCGCGTCACGCAGTCTATCCAGGAGACGCGGGCGAACTGGTTGACTTTGAGAAACCACTGATTCATTGAACATTTTCCCTCCCCGCGCAGTCTATTTCCGTTGATTCCGGCAAATGACGCTACTTGAACCGGACTGTATATTAAAACAGTAGGTCAGAAATACAGAAAAATCAATGGAGTGGTAGCGCAACTCAAACCTTGGTGCTTTAATACACTTCATTTAGGAAGTTCAATTCACGTTCCCACCGACGAGACGCGCCGCGATCGAAAGTGGTGAATTGCTGGCTGGGTCACAAATGCTCACAGCATGAGTGCCGTAAATATGATATTGAGTGAAGCGTTGCAAACGCTGTCGCCTGAAGCGAGCTTCAGAGCGAACAGCGCAGCAACGCTTCACGGCAGTAGTATTCTTCGACTCTTCCCTTGCGTTGCTGCTTTGTTCGTTCGAGCCACGGTAGTTATGCGCGAGACGCGGCGGCGCGTCTCGCGGGAGAACGGTGCGCTGGAACGGATGCCGCGCGCACCGGCGCGGGACATTACGAACGGCGGGGCGCGTCACCGTTCAGCTTTACGTTAGGTGCCCCTATGCGCGCACGCCAAATCGTAGGTACCGTTGTAGTGGGTGTCCTGGCTTTAGCAATCGGCTACACCGCGGGCTTTCGCGGCGCATGGCAAATGGGCGTGCAAGCCGACTTCGTCGCTCGCGGCGTTCTTGCTACCCAGATGCTTCAGGCGATGCGGGGCGGCAAAACCGACATTGTGACGACGGTTCTAGAGAACGAAGTCGACAATGCATTGCTTATCGGAGGTGACTTCGTAGAGAGCCCCCTTCGCCAATTGCCACCTCTCATGGGTCTAGATGCTCCCGCAGACTACGAGCAATTCATGTCACGGGCGGCGACCTACCGCAAAGCGAATCCGCGTGAACTGGCATCTGGCGACGTAAACCTAAAGGCGGCAATCGATGATCGCGTTCAGCGATATGCCAAGTAGCAAGCGGGTGGCACCTAACAGCACGCCGCACACGGACGCGCGCCTAACCGCGGCGCTCCACAACGCTCACCAGGCGCGCGCCGGTGAGCGTGGACGTTAGGCCTTCATTAAACTACTGTCAGGAGAACGCCATGAAAAGATACCTGTCCGTTACAGGGGTGGCGCTCTTGGTGAGTTGCGCGAGTCTCGGAACGCCAATCACAAGAAACAACAGCCAAATCACATTTCCGCACTATTCCATTGTTGTGCCGCCAGACCGCAGATGGGACCTGCTTCGACCCAATGAAATGCTCGAGGCTGCAGTTGTCACAAAAAGAGTTGATCTTGGTCGTGGCGACTCGGCAACATATCTGATGCAGTTCTCGAAAAACGACGTTCTTGATGAACGCCCCAGATCATGGTCCGCTCGACAAGTTGCAGACAATTTTAGAAACATGGAAAAACAAATCATGATTGAACAGGGGGTTAGTAAGGGGCAATACAAGCTTGGTGATGTTGTGATGGGTGAAGAATCCGTGGGTGACAAGAAATTTTACACAATGAAATACACCACTTCGGACAGCAGTGCAGACCAAACGGGTTCACTATATTTGTACTTTCCGCGAGAGGAGAAAAACCCGTACTTCATAGTTATTCACTACTCTGAAACAACGCCACGTGGTGTAACGATCCGTCTGCCGTTTTATGAGGATTTTCTTGAAACCTTGAAAAGCCTGCATATCAGTGAATAAGGCCAACCATGCGCTTGGAGCCGGAGACGCCAGACGACGGCGCGCCGCTCAAGCGCCCCGTTTGTATCCTTCATTGGAGAGAACAGTACTCGGCATCTTTTCGGGTATGGGTCCGTAATAATCGCAGGGGAAGACGGAGGACAGGTCATGAAGGAACTTGATTTGCAGAGATGCACGAAATATTTTGTTCTTCTGGCGACACTACTGTTTTCCGGATGCACAACGAGCATGCGGATGTCATCGGATGAACTGAAGGAGCTCTCCCCTAATGAAGGAATTGTTATTGGATCGGTGCAGATCAAGGGAGGGCAAGATCTTATTGGCCGAACAAAATGGGAAATAATAGCGGAAGAAATACGAGTTACCAGCTCTTCTTCTTGTCTTCCGTTTTTCCTTCGCCCAACTTAGGATTTGGCGTACAAGCACACCGCGACGGCGACGAAGAATTCTTCGTCACAAAACTGCCCGCAGGCAACTATCGCTTCTGGACACTTCACCAACCTGGATTCTCTACAGCTACCGCCACCATAAACATCAAATTTAGAGTTGAGCCCGGAAAGACGACATATATCGGGCGTCTTCTCATAGAATTTCCTCCGGGATTACACACATCGTTCACGACATTCAAAATAACAATCGAAGATACGAAGGAATCGGCGCTCGATGTAGCGAAAAAAAGAGACGGCTTTGCTGCAACTGGTGTCGTTACTGACCTTATGACATCACAGGGAAGAACGGGGTGTCTTTCGGGAAGGGGGCCGCAGGGTGTTGAGATTCGATGTTAGGGCGCAATAGCGGAGACACGGTCTACTTCGTCACCCAACCATGAGCACGGCGGATCTGCGCCTCAGGTGTGCTGGGCAGCGCGCCGATCAGTTTCTCGCTAGTCCACTCCTCGTTACCGCGGCATGCTCACCCTTGGGGCACCTATTGGTCCTTTCGTCGAAGCTCCGTTTGGCGTTCGTGTTAGTCACATGGACCTTGCATTCGGCGCTTTCGCCGGGGGCGAATGGTCAGTATCGCGCATCGTGACTCTCGCTATCTTCGTAGCTGACGTCGCAGCAATCGTCGCCCTAGTCTTATGGCTAATTTTGCGGCAGCAGCGGCCTAACCCCACGGTGGAAACCGACGCGCGCAAGAGTGGCGCGCGCGGTTCACCGTGAACGTTGGGCGTCTATGAAGCTTCCGCTGCCTTTCATCTTGGTGTTGACTCTCATAGCATGTAGCGGCTCGCATCAATACAAGAATGCTGCAGAGTTTGAGGCCGCGGTGCAGTCGTGGCAGCTTGTCGGGAAATCCGCCGCAGATCCACGAATAGTTTTGTCCCTTCAAGGGTTCACTTGTAAGGAGGCGCTTTGCTATCGCGATGAGAGCGGTTTCCCATGCCTTCAAAAGCAGCACGTTCAGTTGAAGGTTGACGGTGGCCTCGTTACCGAAACTAAAGTGTGGAAGCTCTCAGATGGTCGGCTTCCAACGGCATGCCTATGATCGACGCCCAACCAGCGCTTCCAGCCGACCGTCCCGCCATCGGCGGGCCGTCGGCTGAAGCTGATCGTTAGGTGACACCGGGCATGGAGGGTTACGCGTATCTCGTCGCCGCCATAGTCTTGGGTGTCGCAGTTCTTACAGCGATCTACCTATATCAACGGCGGCGGTCGCAGGCCGGGCACTCTTGGCTGTCCTATGTTCTGATTTGGCCGCTCGTCCTGGACGCAGCCAAGAGCAAACGCGACGGTCGCTTTCTCACGAAGCGGGAATGGCTGGGTTGGGGCATAGTCGTCCTGCTGGTGGTTCTTGCGATAGTGCTCGTACCTTCGAACCGAGGCGGTAGCTAGCAATGAACGTGGAGCTGTCACCTAACAGCACGCCGCACACGGACGCGCGCGCAAGCTCCGTGGTTGATCAACCGTCACCGGCGCGCGCCGGTGAGCGTGGACGTTAGGTGCCATTTGAATAGGGACTGGTTTGAAGCAACATCGGCCGGCGATGTCGCCCGCGCCCTTGCCCTGCTGGACGCCGGAGCTGATATCGACGCACTCGATAAGCACGGACAGACCGCGCTCATGAACGCTGCACATCGAGGCGACGCTACGCTGGTTCAAGCACTAGTTACCCGTGGGGCGAATCTCAATCACACAGCGAAATACCGGCTAACTGCACTCATGCTCGCGGTCATAGCCCACCGTCCTGAGGTTGTGCGCATCCTCGTAGCCGCGGGAGCGGACCGGGAGATAAGAGGCAGCAAAGGGCAGTTTGCGCGCACTCCGTTGCAGTATGCTGAAGAGCACAGCATGTCAGAGTTGGCTGATCTCTTGCGCAATGGCACCTAACCCCGTGCTCAACACGGACGCGGTGCTTGCGCGGCGCGCCGGTGAGCGTGGACGTTAGATTGCCATAGGAATATTTGTGGATCTGATTGCCTGTCCTAAGTGTGCTGGTCAAATGTCCTATCAGCCGCCAGTTCGGGAATTGTCCACAACCCTCGCGCGCTTGTTCATGTTTTTAGCTGTAGTCCTTATCTTAGGATTCAGCGATTTGGTCGGAATCCGAGCGCGAAAATAATTCCCGCGAAGGGTGCGCTCGATTTGCGTTTTGTTGGGCTGCCGGCATTGGTACTCGGTCTGCTGTTGTCCGCGGTAGATGCCTTCAAAAAGGCGCCGTAATAGTGATAAACAGGCCTAACATTCACGTGAACTCGACCGCCCAACGGCGTTGCCGTTGGGTTCCCCCTGCGCTACGCGCTGCGGTGGCCCGTTACATGAATCGTTTCTGCGGACAGCAGACATGACGGCAGTGCCTACGACGAAATATACGAGTGGTGGCGACGTTCACATCGCATATCAAGTGGTAGGCGAAGGTCCTCATGACCTCGTGCTCGTGCCAGGTTGGGCGTCCCACATCGAATACGCCTGGGAAGAGCCTGCCTTTGCTCACTTCCTGATGCGCCTGGCCACATTCTCACGGCTGATCCTTCTCGACCGACGCGGCACAGGTCTATCCGATCGCGCGACTGAACTTCCCACCCTCGAGCAGCGGATGGATGACATCCGGGCCGTGATGGACGCCGCAGGTTCCGAGCGGGCAACTCTCTTCGGGATTTCTGAAAGTGGCCCGATGTGCCTGATGTTCGCCGCCACCTATCCCGCGCGAACCCGTGCGCTGGTCCTGTTAAACACGTTTGCACGCTTGCTGCGGGCTCCTGACTACCCTATCGGGATGCCGGACGAAGTATTGCGGAAGTTCATGGAACGGATCGAGGAAACGTGGGGTACCGGCAGCATCAGCGCAGATGTCTTCGCTCCCAGCCTTGCTCATGATGAGCGGTTCCGGCAATCCTGGGCCCGGTTCGAGCGGTTCGCGGTGAGCCCGGGCGGAATGAAGTCATTGATGCAAATGCTCCACGATACCGATGCCCGCCACGTGCTTTCTGCCATTCGTGTCCCGACGCTTGTCCTTCATCGGGAGGGCGACCAAGTCATCCGCGTCGAAGGCGGCCGATATATCGCAGAACATATTCAGGGCGCCAAGTACGTTCAATTGTCTGGTATCGACCATTTTGCCTGGGTCGGAAACACCGATACCATCCTCGACGAGGTTCAGGAGTTTGTCACCGGCGTGTCGTCGTGGGCCGGAGCCCGACCGGGTCCTGGCGACCGTGATGTTCACGGATATCGTTGGCTCAACGGATCGCGCAGTCGAATTGGGCGACCGGCGGTGGCGTGATCTCCTGGACGAGCCCACTACGCGGCCGTTCGCGAGCAACTCGCACGGTTTCGCGGACACGAGATCGACACGGCTGGCGACGGCTTCCTGGCGACCTTCGACGGGCCGGCCCGCGGCGTTCAATGTGCCTCGCGCGGTCGTGCGTGACGCAAGGCGCCTGGGTCTGGACACCCGGGCGGGGCTGCACACTGGCGAGTGCCAGGTCATGGGAGACAAGCTCAGCGGCATTGCCGTGCACACTGGGGCGCGTGTTGCGTCACTGGCCGGAGCTGGCGAGGTGCTCGTGTCGGGCACCGTGAAGGACCTGGTGGCAGGATCAGGAATCCAGTTCGAAGACCGGGGCGCGCACGTTCTGAAAGGCGTGCCAGGTGAATGGCGTCTGCTATGCCGTCGTGTCCGGATAATGCGCCGCGCTTGGCACGTACGATCCATCGCTACTGCAGCAGGCCGTCTGACTCCCACACGCAGTCGCGGCTAGTGCGTTCGCGGGCTTCTGATTTTCCATCAGCATTCGACATCAGATAGCAGGTCCCCTCTTTTCCGCTGCATTCTTCCCCTCGTAGCTTGTCCTTATATCTCGCCCTTCCTGACAGGTTTATGCTCTTGGAAACTTGTTTATGGCCTTATGAACATGTTTCCGCAATGTCCGAAGTAAGGGGCTCTAACAATTCGCTGCAGTCGACGCCTCACAGCGCGCCTGATCTCGATCGTTGGGCCCCATCCACCCGGTGCTGACTTTGCTAGCGAAAAGGAAATCGCCACTTGCTGGTGTCTGGCGGATCACCGAGATGGAGCATTGGGATCGCGATTACATCGATCTTGATGGGCCAGGATTCATCAAGATCGAAAAAGGCGGCTCCGGTGCCATGCGGTTCGGTGCCGTCGAAGTAGACTTGGATTGCATCTCGGACCCGAAGGCGGGTGAGGAACGCACCGAGTTCTCATTCGAAGGGCACAATGATGCTGACTCATGTTCCGGGCGTGGTTGGGTCGAAATTCGTAGTGGCGAGCTGTACGGCATGATCTTTTTTCACCGCGGAGAAAGGTCTTGGTTCAAAGCGGTTCGTCCCTAAACTGAAACGTGGCCCAACCAGCAATTCAACGGGAGCGCCGAGCTGCTACCCCACTCGGTCCCCGTCGCGCATTGCGTGCCGGCGCCCGGTTAACGGCATCACGTTAGACGGCTCTGGACGCCCCAACCATCGCCGGTACACTTACGCAATGCGACCTCTTCGGTATTCCATCAACGTCACGTTGGACGGGTGCTGCGATCATCGTGCAATTCCCGCAGACGAAGAGTTGCATCGTCACGCGGTCGAGAACCTCGACCAAGCCGATGCCCTCCTCTTTGGGCGGGTGACTTACGAAATGATGGAGGCAGCGTTTCGGCCGCCGGCGCGGACGGGAGCGAGGCCTGATTGGATGGAACCCTTCGCCCGGACGATCGACGCGGCAAAGAAGTACGTCGTGTCGAGCACCCTGGAGCGGGTCGATTGGAACGCGGAGCTCGTGCGCGGGGATCTGGGGAAGGCGGTTCAGCAGCTCAAGCGGGCGTCGGGCAAGGGACTGTTCGTGGGAGGCGTGAAGCTCCCGATGGCGTTGGCGGAGCTGGGATTGATCGATGAGTACGAGTTCGTGGTGCATCCCAGACTGGCGGGCCATGGCCCCACTTTGTTCGCGGGGCTATCGAAATGTATCGACTTGCAGCTCGTGGGCCGGCTGGAGTTCGGCTCGGGGGCCGTGGCGATGCGGTATGAGCCGAGAAGGTAGCCATTCCTTCTATAGGGCGGCCAGCGGTGGCTTGGCCGTGTTGCATTTGGTATGCGAATTCGTGCCGCCTAAAAACACGTTGGAGCGGACCGTGGACCAGCGTGGGCGTATCGTGCTCGCAATGGATTGCGTGCTCGCCGATGCGCAACAGCGGTGGTGGCCGGCCACTCAACTCAATCGTTAGGCCAAAATGAAATGCCTCTTACCAATTTTCGTCTTGGCGTCCTCGCTCTTGCTGGGCGGTTGTGCGACACCACTCACGGTGGCGCAAGATTCCGGCCGGTTTGTGGGAACCTTGGGCATAGCGCCAAACGACGTTTTGCTCCTGAGTTATTGCTCCTTCGGTAAGTCACCCAAAGCGCCAAAGCCAGAACTCCTCATGCGGAATGATGGAATCGTGGTGGCCACTCCCAACCTGCTCCACTTTACGCCGGAGGAGGTTCAAGCGAAGACCGACCCGCAGCCCCTATCATTGAAGTACTCAGAGATGCAAACTGTCGCCCACAAGACGCAGGGGTTCGGCTGTCAGATTCACATCGAGAGTGATGATTCCTTCCTCGTGCTTAACATAACCCCCAATAAGGCCCGTTGGGATTGTGACGTCTCCAAAGCCCTTTTTGATCTCATTACGTCCAAGGGCGTTCGTGTCGTGGACGCTACAAAGTGGTATGACTTCAAAGGCGGTGGAGGCATGTCGCCTATCCTCATAGGTCCGCTTCGCTGAGGAACCGCCTGGATTGTGACTCTCTTGGTCAGGCCATGCGCGGGCCGCCTAACAAGATCACTGGAGCGAACGCGGGCGGCACACATCGGATGCCAACTCGGACGCGCCGGGCCGCCCGCGTCGCTCAGTTCTGGCGTTGGGCATCAAAGAGACGTTGAGATAGGCTCGGAAGTCGAGAGTCCATGGCTATTCGAATCGTCCGTCTAGGTAGTGAGAGAACTCGGGATGAAGGGCTGCGAATCGGTACCGTGAGGCGCCCGCCGCGTGGCGTTCCAAAGTCCAAGTTCTCATCGGGTAACTGGTACGACGTCTGGTTCCCAAACCTGGCGCCTTCGCCACAGACGGTCAAATTTGCCCTAGCCGCTGAGACCCCGCGTCAGTGGGCCGCCTTTGTAAAGCGATATCGCGCCGAGATGGCCTTTCCTGAAAACAGCCGAGTCCTTGATCTGCTGGCTGCGCTTTCACACGAGGCGAATTTCTCGGTGGGCTGCTATTGCGAAGACGAGTCTCGCTGCCATAGGTCTGTTCTCCGTCAGCTCCTGCTCGATCGAGGGGCTAAGGTACTATGAATACCCTACTTGGTCGAACGTTGCCGCCCCACAACGCAACCAACCGGACCGTTCAACAGCGGCGCCATGCTTGCTGTTTCTCGGCTGGTCATTGCGAGCGTTAGCCACAAGACTATGAGACCGTTAAACGGAAGCGCGCCGCTCGCCTGGATTGCCGCAATTGGGTTCTTCGTTGCGGTGTCCTGGCCCCATTTTTCTGAATCCGAACTCCCGTTGATGGGATTGCGAAACGTGGCTGCGCCCTACGTCGGCTGGCCACTCACAGCCGTGACACTAATCATGGCCTTGTTCTTGTCCTTCCCGAGTATTGTGTCAAGAGACCGATTGCTTATCTGTGCGGGTTTTTCGTTCTGCTTGTTTCTGGTGGTCACCTTTTACGTCTCACCGGTTGCCGCCCTCATGCTAGGTTTCATTGCGGCAAACATCATCCGCGAGGACGTTAAACCTAGTCCCTCGCTGCAAGGTACGCGTGATGACGCGGCGCGCCCTTGAGCTATTGCGTTGGCGCCAGGGGGAAGCTCGCAGCGGCTAGTTCAGGTCTTCTTGCTATTAACGTCCTGTTGGGGGGCGTATGCGGAGTGACTACTCTGGAATTGCTCAGTCCATTCTCACTTCTGTCCGGTCGAATTTCCTGCCGGAACACGAATATGCACTCGCAACGGCGAATGCATTCAAACACCTGAACCTGGATTTCTACAAGAAGACACAGGCATCGCTGGAGACTCTGGGGTTTGTGGTTGTGGCAGACATAGAGGATAGGACTGTCAGTAGCGCCGGGTCCGTCGTGACGTTCATTCGCACGATGCGGCATCCAGACACCAATGCAACGGCGGCCTTCTTTTTTGTTCCGCCAATGGCAAGAGGGTTCGTCGAGTTCGAGACCCTTCTTTCGGACAAGCATTTCATTGTCGACACGAACATCCCGCAAGGAGACTCTATAGCCGTCTCTCCAGATATCGACATGGCGTACCATGCTCCTGGCTCCGCTCTCAAGAAGATCTTGAATGCACACTCGAGGCGCGTCCGCGAACGGCAGTTAAGGCAGAAAGGAACGAAGGTCGAGCCAATCGCGACGTATGAGGCCGTTGTACATGCCCAGAACCTCATGAACAGGTCCAAACATGATCATTTGGCCTCTATCGGGTGGGTCACCCTGGACTACCTCAAGAGGCAGACTCGCGGCGATGACGAAATGGCGAAAGGAGTTTATGAAGCAATTCAGGACATCCTTAGCGGCAAGACGAAGAAGGGGGCAAAGCCAACGGGGAGGGCCAGGAATACGGCTATGGAGATGGCCACCAGCGAGAACGAAGAGCTCGTGTCGCGCGTGTATACGCAGGCGCTCCAGGATCGTCATGACGGCCGCAAACTCGCTGCAGCAGAACTCATGGTCTACCACATCGAGATGCTCTCCCAAGAGGTCAACAGCGGTGCGTCCTTCGAGCAGTACTTTCGGTGGGCTTCCGTCGAAGAGATCTCCGAAGCTGTGAGCCGTCTGGAGTCACTTGCCCTACCCAAAGTCGCTCAGATCGTCCGCCGCGCCATCGACGTGGGGTTTCCCAATGGTCTGCCTGCGACCGACGAGGAGAAAAGTGAGCGCATCGAGTGGACCGAAGAGCAAGAGGAACGCCTGAGCGCGCTCGCCACTGAGTTCGAGAAATTCAACGGGCGAATTGTCAATGTCCTCGCTGTTTTATATCGCAAGAGCAAACCCGGGACCTGACCCACGGATGGAGGCGACGCGCGGAGAGCGGGCGAGTGCTCTGCCGGCGTTCCGGCCGCGCACGCCTCAACCGCATCGTTGGGCCCGGAAACTCCGATGACGCGATCCCCCGCCACCTTGCTATGGCTGGTGTCCGTGATGGCAGGTTGTGGCGGCGAGTACGTCGACGTCCCTCCAAGCATCGACCTCGCGGGATCTTGGTACGAAGCCGAGAACTACCCGGACTCAGGTACGTTGCGGCTCGAGCTGGCCGGCGGAGAATGGATCGGAATTTATGTGAAGGTGGGCAAGATCCAGCGTGAAGAGTACAACTTCCGTCCTGGCGAAACTGTTATTCGAGGCAGAGTCATCGGCGGGGCATTTGCGGGTGAAGTTCTCATCAAGTATCCACCCTCGCTTATGCGGCAATGCCCGAACGCAACCGACAAATGGACGGCGATACGAATGCGCTTTCGTCCAGGTCTGTCTGAAATGACAGGCGGTTGGCGACAGTTTTCAATCGATCCTGAGGGTCAGTGTGAGCGTTACGATTACGGGATGCAGACCTACACGTTACGCCGCACCGATGAGCGGCCAGGGAAATAGGTGATTCGCCTGACACGGTGCTTCACCCGACTGCTCACCGCGACGCGGATCGCAGGGGTGAGTTTTGTCGTTGGGCCGCGAGGTGCCGCCAGTGGACATTGAGCAAACGAATCAGAGCGCCGGCCGTCTCACTTACCTATGTCGCTGGATTTGCAGTGGCGCTCTGGCCGCTCCTTTGCTCTATTGGTGGAGCCTTGCTTACAAAGGGGACGCGGTGGTCCTTCTTGTTCTGGCCTTGCTGTCTATCGTCGCCGGGCTGGTGCTCTTCGCCAATTCGATTTTCTGTCTCTTTCGTTACCGCAAGCAGGGACGGCTCACGACGAGCGCTTTCTTTGCCTTCGTAAGCGTGATCGGAGTACTTGCGATGCCTTACGTGTTGCCCGGATGGAAGATGTGATTCGTCCATCCAGCCCAGACTATCCGCTGTTGAGATATGCCGAACTGCTTTCCTGGCAGTACCCAGCCGCGGAAAATTATCTTGGCCGATTCTCGGATGACCGTGCTCGCTGGATGCAGGCTGACCATTCGCCCAACGCGGCCGCGCGCGTGAGCGCCACGCGAAGACATGCGCTGGTCGGCGCGCCCCGGTTGGTTCCACGTTGGGCCGCCACCCTGTGATCCAGGCGATCGAGTCGACAAGACAATTTCCGAATGGATAGACTCTTTTTTGTGATCGGCAGCCTCTCCGGGTTTCTCGGGGTAGCCTTGGGTGCGTTCGCGGCTCACGCGCTCAAGGGTCACCTGGATGCCGACCTGCTGGTGAGCTTCGAGGTCGGCGTGCGCTACCAGATGTACCACTCGTTTGCATTGCTTGCTGTCGGGTGGGCCCACACGCGGTGGCCGGGAGCCGTCCTGACCGCAAGCGGATGGTTGTTCGTTGTCGGGACGGTACTTTTTTCGGGGAGCCTCTACGCTCTGAGCGTGAGTGGGGTGCGGTGGCTGGGGGCGATCACACCCTTTGGGGGGTGCGCATTGCTGGCTGGGTGGCTGTGCCTGGCATGGTCGGTTCGGAAAGGATAGGGGCGTCGACGATGGGCGAGGTTCTGAAAAGGAAACGAAGCAGTATTTTCCTTAAGTCAATCCAACAGGCGCATGCGGCAGAGCACGCGCGGAGGGGTTCTTCCCCAGTACCGTTGCGCCCGCCCTCTGGTGTCGGACGTCATGCCGCCATTGATTAAAGCAACGCTCATTGCTCTTTTCTTCATCAGTATCAAGACGGCGTTCGCATCCGAAGCAAGCCCACGATTTATTTTCGACGCGGCGCCCGAACCCGGCCTCCCTGCAGAAGCCATTCGTGCTCAGAAGTCGGCTTCCTCTGAGCGCACACCTGTTTCAAAGGTAGTCCATGAGAATACCAATTCGGTCAAAGTTCGATATTTTTCGCCGCAAGTATTTCGCGATACCACTCAGGTGGAGCGGTATTTACGTCGCTTACTGGCCTTGCGCAATGGATTTACGACGCCCATTATCCATTGGGCTGAGGGATTGGGTACCCCATCCATCGAGGCAACGTTGTGGATTTCCGATTCCAATGGGCGTGGCCGCCTTCTGGTCTGGCCCGGCCGCGCGGCGTATCAAGACTCGCAGGGAGTCTGGTGGTTTACTTCGTGGACACCGGAAGAGGAACATCACCTCTTGGAAAGATAATTGGCATAACCCGGCGCTGAAGCGGAGCGGTCAACTGCGGCGATTCGCTTGCTGTTGCCCAGCCGCTGATGCGCATCCCGTTAGGCAGCATGCATGAGCTCAGTGGCGCGACAATGGTGGCTCCTCGCAGCGGCAGTGCTGGCAATCACCAGTACGGCAGCGCTGGCAATGCTCGCCTCGGCAGAGGTCATTCCGTCTGTCGTTAGAGATCCCCTATTTGAGTTTGTGCAGCCTGGCGTAACCGTTTGGTGGTTTGTCCTGGGTGGGCCGTTTCGCTCCGCTCCGTCTTCACCCGCTGGAATCGTGTTCGCCGCCGCAACAAATACGGCGTTGTGGTTACTGCTGCTGTGGTTGGTCGTGGCCGTTGCACGTGCGGTCCGGCGCATGCTTGCGGCACCGCCCTCGTGAGTACCATGCTGCCTAACTACGCAGTCAGCGCGGACGCGCGCGCGACTGCCGCGCCTCGTAGGGGTCAGCGGGCGCGCGCCGGTTAACGTTACGCATCAACGAAGAGGCAGCAGCTAGGACTACCCAAACACCGGAGCTAAGGAATGATGAAAAAGTTTCTTGATGGTTTGATTTTCGGCTGCGGCTTTGCATTCGCATTGGCAGCCATATGGACAATCTGGACTGTTGGTATGGCGTACTTCATGCCAAGAATCATGGACTCTGTCACAACAGCAACCAGGGAGCCGGAGTTCAAAAAGCCCGTTGACGCAAAAATCGTAGATCCCGTGCCCGGCGGCGCGGCCGACGAGAGGGATTTCAGTTTTTTCAAGCACTCTGCAGATCGAATGAAGATCCCTCCGGGTGGCGGGATCCTGGCGATGTCGCCTATGACCACCGCGAAAGGGTCCAGGAGACCCAGCACCTATCAGTTGTGGCTGACTGACTCAAAGCTGTGGCAGATCCGAACAGTCGAAGAGAAGGTCGAAATCGAAGAACTGCCCTATCCGGCGAACGCAAGCGTTACCGATCTCGACGGCCTGATGCGCAAGAGTCTTGGATTCGCCGCGCGCCAAAGCACCATGACCGTTTCTGCCGACGAATTGAGCAGACTCAAGTCCGCAGACAGTTCATCGCGCGACGACTCGTTGAACGGAAAGCTCAGGATGACCATTGAAGGAGTCGTATTCGTTCAACCCAATCCATATGGAACATAACCTGGGGACGAATGATGCGAAACCCCTCGATCCAGTGCGAACGGGCCGCAGAAAACCGCGCCATTCAAAGGCCCAGTAACCGGCCCGCCGCTGATTTCCGACTTTAAAGCACATGGCGACCGTTCAGCTACTCAACAATCGCATGAAGGATGGATCGCGTAATTTCATCCTCCTGCCGCAAACCGTACCGCCGCTTCGCTTGATACCACGCATTGTCACGCTATGGGGCGCCTTTCCCACCGCCTACGTGCCGAGCCTCGCGGAGTCGTGGATCGAATTCCGTTATCGAGGGCAAAACTTCAGCATCAACAACCAGTTTGGGGATTTCTGGTTCTTCGTTGAGGACGCCTCGTGTCCCATGGACATACTTGAACGCGTCGCCAACCACTTTTCAAAGTTTCTGGCCGTGCGCAATGCGCTCTAACCACCAAGTCAACGCGGACGCGAGGGCGAGCATCGTGCCTTGCATGGGTCGGCGGGCGAGCGTCGGTTAGCGCGGTTGCGAACAATATGCGTCGCACTAGTTTCGTTACGCTCATCGTTCTGTCTCTCGGGGTCGCGGGCTACGCCGTCGCTGTCTACGGGCTCCTCCCGCTGGGTGCCGCAGTGCATCCAGACATGCGCGCCACGTTCGAAGCTAATCGCGCGGGCATTTACGCTCACATTTTTGCCTCAGCGGTCGCGCTGGCCATCGGTCCCTTCCAGTTCTCCTCAAGGTTGCGCAGCGCACGCCCCGGCTTGCACCGGTGGTCGGGCCGGCTCTACCTTGGCGTCGGTGTTCTGGTCGGCGGCGTTGCGGGGCTGTTCATGGCCTTCTACGCGTTTGGCGGTCTCACCTCACGCCTTGGTTTCGCCTGTCTGGCCCTCGCGTGGCTGTACACCGGGTCCCGCGCCTACCTGGCCATCCGGGCCCGGGACGTTATTTCGCATCGCCGCTGGATGGTCCGCAACTTCGCGCTCACATTTGCCGCAGTCACTCTCAGGCTCTGGCTGCCGGCATCCATCGTGTCGGGTTTTCCTTTCGAGCTCGCCTATCCGGTCATCGCATGGCTGTGCTGGTTGCCAAATCTTGTGGCGGCAGAGCTCCTGTTCAACCGGACGCGTGTGCCTTCCATCGAGCGGTCTGCCACCAGCAATCCGGCGCCTTCCGCTCACGTCGAAAGGTAGATCGCACATGACAGGCACCTGCCGGCAATGAGGCGGCTACTCCCGTTGATATGCGCGTCGGTATTCGCACTCCTTCACGTGCTCACGGTCGTCTCGACGTTGCTTTATTCGAATGGCGCCGGTGAGGGACAAGCGTTCATCGTTGCGGTCTTTGACTTTCCGCTTGTCCTGTTGCTACAGGCCCTGCCAGGCGGTGGCCACATTCTCTACGGCTCTATCACTGCGTATGTTTTGTTTTTCTCTGTTGCAGGCACATTCTTGTATGCAGCCATCGGATATTGCGTTGGGGTTCTGCTCAGGGCGTTAATAGCGCTCAAAATGCCGGCGAAGGAAAAGCGCGGTGCGATCCAGCGCGAACCTTAGGCCTCCCTTACCACCCTATTACTGAGGAGCATCACATGTTTGATCACATTGGCTTCGGAGTCGCTGACTACGCAGCGAGCAAGGCATTCTTCCTCAAGGCGCTCCAGCCGCTTGGCGTCACCGCCGTGATGGAAGGTCCTTTTGGCATAGGCCTTGGCCAGAACAACAAGCCATCCCTGTGGCTGTATCAAACGAATGAGAAGCCAGCGCCCCTCCATCTGGCATTCGCCGCGCAAAGCCGCAAGCAAGTCGATGAGTTCTACCATGCTGCCGTCGAAGCGGGCGGCAAAGACAACGGCGCCCCTGGTCTCCGTCCGCACTATCACCCCAACTACTATGGCGCCTTCGTCATTGGTCCCGACGGCCACAACGTCGAGGCCGTTTGCCACAAGCCGGCGGCCTGACCCTTCCACTGAGCGGACATCCACCTGCCGCTTATGTCAATCCTTGGGCGTCCGTACGATGCGGCTCGTCGTAAGGTGCAAGGCGCCGCATCGAGTCCCGGAAACTTCGACGCTCTCGACTGATGCATTCTTCGAAAAACAGGCCACGCGCCGGGCCCCTCACATATTCAGTCCACCATTGCGTCTTTACGATGGGCCCCTTTTTTCCATCGCTGCCACCAGGTCCTTCGACCCCGATCCCCACCGGGAGACAGTCTTGATGGCCTGGGTGAACGGGATGTCGACGGGATGAACGCGGTCCCGGCTCAGGATGTAGACGGCTCCGGCAAATGGTGTAGGTACCGACGGCACGAAGACTGTGAAGCGGCCGTCGTCGAGTTCTTCGACGATGAAGGCCGGGACGAGAGCATCCTCGATCTCGACAAGCGCGGGCTTCCATACGTTCTCCTCACTCTTGCCTGCCATCCGCTGCGTCAGGCTGCGAAACAGCGCGTAGCCGGGGAGTCTTCCAAAAAACAACATCTCCAATCTCTCTCGAACCACTCGCCCTGACCGGGTACGCACGGCGGCACCGACGACAAAGCAGACAATCAGCACCGCCAACAGGGACAAGAGGTCTTCAGCCGGCACCCAATCCGGGAGCAACGCTGAAATGGGCCGCACCAGGCCGACTACCGATTGCATTCCCTTGAGCAGCAACAAGACGGCCAGGTAAACCGGGAGCAAGACGAGTACACCGCCGATCACTGCATTCGCGGCGAATGCGCGCACATACTTCATTGTTCGGGCCTCCTATTTGATTGGCGAGCCATTTGTCGAGTGTCTTCGGACATTGGGATGTTCTCGCACGGATTGCCGTCTCTCGGCAGCAGGTCCGCGAACGACATCTTCCCATCGTCGCGAGCCACCGGGGAGTGGTGCCCTGAAACTGCCGCCCAACCTTCCGATCCACCGGACCGTTCCACCAGCCCTTGGCTAGGTGTACCGGGACGTCGGCCAAACCTTTCGTCGGGCAGTCAAGCAAGGGACTACGCCCGTCGCCTGCCGCTCATGTCAAAGGTCAGGATGCAAGTGAGTTCCGCCTTCAGTAACGTCATGCGTACAGGCCCAATCGCGCTTCTTGCCGCGCCGATCTCGGTGCCCATCTACTAACTGATCTATCGTTGCGCGCCGGGCACCCTGACCGGGGGCTCGGCGGGCCGCCGAACAGGTGCATGTGGTTATTGGTAACTTGTGACGGGCAACCGGAGAGGTTTTTCCGGTACTGAAAGTCTGGTTCTGTATTTGCCAGTCACAAGCACTGGTCACCAGTCGCCTCTCGTCAGAGCAGAACCCGCTCGATGCCGCCATTGTTGGCCTTCTCGACGTACTGCTTCATCCAGTCGGGGCCGAGCAGGTGCTTCGCCATCTCCACCACGATGTAGTCCGCATCCACGCCTGTGTCGTCAGCATAGCGCGCCAGCCCCTGCAGGCAGGAGGGACAGGAGGTGAGGATCTTCAACGCGCCGTCGTGGCCCTGTTTGCGGAGCGCGTCCACACCCTTCTGCATTTCCTCCTGCTTGCGGAAACGGACCTGAGTGGAAATGTCGGGACGGGTTACTGCCAGCGTGCCGGATTCGCCGCAACAGCGATCGTTCAGTTCCACCTCCGAGCCCATCAACTGGTTCACCACTCTCATCGGCTGATAGCTCTTCATCGGAGAATGGCAGGGGTCGTGGTACATGTAGCGCACGCCGCTGACGGCCTCGATCTTCACGTCCTTCTCCATCAGGTACTCGTGGATGTCGAGCAACCTGCAGCCGGGGAAGATTTTGCCGAATTCGTAGTCCTGCAGTTGATCCATGCAGGTGCCGCAGGACACCACCACGGTCTTGATGTCCAGGTAATTGAGCGTGTTGGCCACCCGGTGGAACAGCACGCGGTTATCGGTGCTGATCTTCTGCCCTCGTTCGGCCTCCCCCGCCGAGGTCTGCGGATAGCCGCAGCACAGGTAACCCGGCGGCAGCACCGTGATCGCGCCGATCTCATAGAGCATCGCCTGTGTGGCGAGCCCGACCTGGCCAAAAAGCCGCTCGCTGCCGCAACCGGGAAAGTAGAACACCGCATCGGAGTCCTCGGTGACTTTCCGCGGATCGCGGATCACCGGCACGATGCGATTGTCTTCGATGTCCAGGAGCGCCCGCGCAGTCTTCTTCGGCAGGCCACCGGGCATTGGCTTGTTGATGAAGTGGATGACCTGCGCCCTGACCGGCGGCTTGCCCAGCGTGGCCGGCGGATGCTTTACCTGCTCCTGGATCAGCCCGAGCGACTTCGCGATCCGGTAGGCGAGGCGCTGCGCCCGGTAACCCCAGTCGATCATCAGCTTCCTGGTGAGCTTGATGGTGTTCGGGTCGGTGGCATTCAGGAACAGCATCGACGCCGCTGTGCCGGCATTGAATTTCTTCCTGCCCTGGCGGCGCAGGAAATTGCGCATCGCGATCGACACGTCGCCGAAGTCTATGTCCACCGGACAGGGGTTCAGGCACTTGTGGCAAACGGTGCAGTGGTCCGCGACGTCGGAGAACTCATCGAAGTGCTTGATCGAGATTCCCCGGCGCGTCTGCTCCTCGTACAGGAAGGCCTCGATCAGCAGCGACGTGGCGAGAATCTTGTTGCGCGGAGAGTAGAGCAGGTTGGCGCGCGGCACGTGGGTGGCGCACACCGGCTTGCACTTGCCGCAGCGCAGGCAGTCCTTGATCGAATCGGATATGTCACCGATCGCGCTCTGCTCCAGGATCAGGCTTTCCAGTTCGAGCAGATTGAAACTCGGTGTGTAGGCGTTGCCCAGATTGCCGCCGGGCAACAGCTTGCCCTTGTTGAAGTGGCCTTCCGGGTCCACCCGCCGCTTGTACTCGCCAAATGCGTTGACGTCCTGCGCATCGAGGTAATCGAGCTTGGTGATGCCGATGCCGTGCTCTCCCGATATCACGCCATCGAGCGACTTCGCAAGTTTCATGATGCGCGACACCGCTACATTGGCCTCGTGCAGCATGTCGTAGTCGTCGGAGTTCACCGGGATGTTGGTATGGACGTTGCCGTCACCGGCGTGCATGTGCAGGGCGACGAACAGGCGGCTCTTGAGCACGCGCTTGTGCACGGCGTCGATGCCGGCGCGGATCGCGTCGAAGGCACGGCCATCGAAGATCTGCATCAGCGGCTCGCGGACTTCGGTTTTCCAGGACACGACCAGAGAACGATCCTGAAGAGCGTGGAACACGCTCTTCAAAGGATGAGAGATGACGGATGAGGGGTAAAGATCAACATCTGATGCCGCCACTTCATCCTTCCGCCTTCCGCCTTCATCCTTGCTCTCGTCCCTCGCCCCTCGTCCCTCGTCCCTGGCGACAAAGTCGCTCAGCGGCGAGTCGAGATGTTCCAGCAGCCATTGCCAGCGGGCGCGCGCGGCGCGAACGGTTTCGATCGCGTTCGCCGGACGGCTGGCGAGCAGATCGGCCTCGGGCAGCTTGTCCGCCTCCTGATGAAGAGGCAAATCGCCCTGAAACAATTCCTCGAGCGCTTCCATCAAGCGGATCTTGTTCTTCAGCGACAACTCGATGTTGATGCGCTCGATGCCGTCCGAGTAGTCGCCGAGCCGGGCCAGCGGAATGACCACGTCCTCGTTGATCTTGAAGGCGTTGGTGTGCTTCGCGATCGCCGCGGTGCGGGCGCGGTCCAGCCAGAACTGCTTGCGCGTCTCGGCCGAGACGGCGATGAAGCCTTCGCCGCCGCGGGCGTTGGCGATGCGCACCACCGCGGAGGCGGCTTCGCCCACCGCGTTCGCGTCTTCGCCGACAATGTCCGCAAGCAACACCATCTTAGGGCGGCCGGCGCGCTTGGCCTTGGTGGCATAGCCCACAGCCTTGACGTAACGCTCGTCCATATGTTCGAGACCGGCAAGGGTCGCGCCGTTCGGGCGCCGGTCGAGATGAGCCTTGATCTCGACGATCGAGGGCACCGCATGGGCTACCTGGCCGAAAAATTCAAGGCAGACGGTGCGCGTGTGCGCCGGCATCTTGTGCAGGATGAAAACCGCCTCGGTAATGAGGCCGTCGCAGCCTTCCTTCTGCACGCCCGGCAGGCCGGAGAGGAACTTGTCGGTCACGTCCTTGCCCAGGCCCTGTTTGCGGAAACTGCGTCCCGGAATTTCCAGAGTTTCGGGCTCGCCACGCAGCGTCCTGCCATCAGCACCGAAACGTGTGAGGCGGAAGCATGCCACCCCGGCATCATGGATCTTGCCCAGGTTGTGGCCGATTCTTTCCACCAGCAGCCATTCCGCGTCCGGCGTCACCATTTTCCACGACGCCAGGTTGTCGATCGCCGTGCCCCACAGCACCGCTTTCTTGCCGCCGGCGTTCATCGCGATGTTGCCGCCGATGCAGGAAGCATCGGCCGATGTCGGGTCCACCGCGAACACGCGGCCGGCAGTCTCTGCCGCTTCCATCACTCTTTTTGTCACCACACCCGCGCCACAGCGTATGGTCGCCACCGGCGCTTCGACTCCGGGCAGCCTTGACATTTCGACCGGGCCGAGCGTCTCCAGCTTCTCGGTATTGATCACTGCCGAAAATTTGCTGAGCGGCACCGCGCCCCCGGTATAACCGGTGCCGCCGCCGCGCGGGATGATGGTGAGTCCCAGTTCGATGCAGGCCTTGACGATCGGCTGCACCTCATCCCCGGTGTCGGGGTGGATCACCACGAACGGGTACTCGACCCGCCAGTCGGTTGCGTCAGTCACGTGCGACACCCGCGCCAGTCCGTCGAAGGCGACATTGTCGCGGCGGGTCACGCCTGCCAGGCGGCGCATGACACGCTTGCGCAACTGCGCGGTTTCCCCGAACTCGCGCTCGAACGCATCGACCGCCTCATGCGCGGCTTCGAGCAGTTGTGTCACCTTGGTGCTGACCTCGTCCGAGTCCGCGCCGTGCACGCGCCGTCGCGCCTCTACCTGGCTCAGCCGATGCCGCAGCGCCTCGATCAATGCATCGAGCCGTTTCGGATTATCGAGCAGGTCGTCTTGCAGGTAGGGATTGCGCTTCACCACCCAGATGTCCCCGAGCACCTCGTAGAGCATGCGCGCCGAACGCCCGGTGCGACGCTCGCTGCGCAACTCGTCGAGCCGCTGCCACATCGGCGCACCGAGCAGGCGGATGACGATCTCGCGGTCGGAGAACGAAGTGTAGTTGTAGGGAATTTCGCGCAGGCGTACGCCGGTGGACGCGAACGGGGCAATCGGTTGCATCAGGAAGTCGGCTTATGCTCGGGCAACGATTCTATCGCAGCGCAGCAACGGCGGCATGCGCATCAGGCCATCAGCCCCGCTATCACGCAGTAGCGCCCGAATTTGCCCAGCGCGATGAACAGCGCCGACCACCACGGACTGAGCCGCAGCCAGCCGGCCGCCACGCACAACGCATCGCCGATCAGCGGCACCCACGACAGCAACAACACCGGCGCGCCCCGACGCCTTACCCATTCGACCACCTTCGCTCCGATCTTCTTGTCCGGTACCATCCGTCCTACCAGGTATGAACTCATGCCGCCGAGCGTGTTGCCCAGCGTGGCCACCGCGAGCGCCGGCCACAGCGTCGCCGTGCCGCTCGCGAGTACGCCGGCGAAGACCAGTTCCGAACCGCCCGGAAGCAGCGTTGCGGCGAGAAAGCTGCTCAGGAACAGGGCGCCGAGGCCGACCGATTCGTTCAATTGGACAACGGGAGAATATGCAGGAACAGCTGAGAAATCTGGCGCGCCCGGCGGGAGTCGAACCCACGACCTTCGGCTTCGGAGACCGACACTCTATCCAGCTGAGCTACGGGCGCATTTAGGGAAGCTCTAGTTTACGGGCAAACGGGGTTTTGCGTCCATCGGGGTGCTGTTTCGGGCAACGCGAATGACCTATAATTCGCCGCTTCCAACGCGCCAAACCAAGGGTTTTTCATGGCCGAGATCCGCATCGAAGAGCACTCTTCACCGATCAAGACGCCGCAGCAACTCATCACCGTCGTAGTGCTTTCCTTCCTGGTAACGGTGCTCGGAATCATCATGATTGCAGAGCTCGTCACCGGCGGGTTGAGGATTGATCCGAAGGGCACGGCAATGAGCGAAGACGCGGTTGCCCGGCGTATCAAGCCGGCCGGCGAAGTCGTCATTGCGGATGCCGGCGCGCCCGTGCCCGCCACTGCAGCCAAGACCGCGGTGGCAGCCCCCGCTGGCGCGGTGCAATCCGCGGCGGGCCCGGTCAAGTCGGCAGGCGGCGCGGCGGACGGCAACAAAACCTATGCTGCGGCGTGTGCTATGTGCCACGCCGCTGGCGTTGCCGGCGCACCCAAGGCTGGCGACAAGGCGGCGTGGAAGCCGCGCATCGCGCAAGGCAAGGATGTGCTGTACACCAGCGCAATCAAGGGGAAGAATTTGATGCCGCCGAAGGGCGGCGCCGCGTCCCTTCCCGATGCCGACATCAAGGCCGCGGTGGACTACCTGGTGGGCCTCGCGAAGTGAAGCGGTAAATAGGGAATGGGAAACAGGAAATAGGGGATAGGAAAGGGCGCAGCTTTATCCTGCGCCCTTTTTGCTTTCCTGCGCCTCGTTCGACGTTGCCCATTCCTCATTTCCCATTCCCTGTTCCCTATTTCCCATTCCCCGTTCACCATTCCCCATTCCCCATTCCCCGCTTCTAAATGGCGACATACGCAATTGGCGACCTGCAGGGTTGTTACGATCCGCTGCGCGAACTGCTCGAAGAGATCGGTTTCAACGCAACGCGCGACCGCTTGTGGTTCGTCGGCGATCTGGTGAACCGCGGTCCGCACTCGCAGGAAGTGCTGCGTTTCGTCAAAGGCCTGGGCAGCCGCGCGGTCACGGTGTTCGGCAATCACGATCTGCATCTGTTGATGGTGGCCGAGGGCCACGCGAAGGTGCACAAGGGCGATACCCTTGCCGCCATCCTGGAAGCCCCCGATCGCGAAGAGCTGCTTGCATGGATGCGCGGGCTGCAGATGATGCACGTGGAAGACGGGTACGCCATGGTTCACGCTGGATTGCTGCCTTCTTGGAGCGTGCCCAAGGCGCTCGACCTCGGGCACGAAGTCGAGGAAGTGTTGCGTGGGCCCGGGTACCGGACACTGATGGCGAACATGTATGGCGATCAGCCGGACCGCTGGGATGATGCGTTGAGCGGGTTCGAACGTTTGCGCGTGATCATCAACGTGATGACGCGGCTGAGAATATGCACGGCCGACGGTCGCATGCAATTCCGCCACAAGGGCCGGCTCGAGGACATTCCGGAAGGTTACGTTCCGTGGTTTGAGGTGCCCGACCGCAAGAGCGCCGACACGACCATCGTCTGCGGTCACTGGTCCGCACTCGGTTTGCGGGCCGAAAAGAACCTGCTGACGCTGGATTCGGGTTGCCTTTGGGGCCGGCGCCTGTCTGCGGTCCGCCTCGAGGATCGGCGGATATTCCAGGTCAGGTGTCGCAAATTTACAGACTGAGTGCGGCGGCAATTGCCGCATGTGTCTCGCGCGCAAGGTCCCGCCGCGATCTGCCTTCGGCATCGATCGCCGGCAGGAAAATCAGCTCAGCCACGATTTTGCGTTCCCGCAGGATCATCGCCATGGATTCGATCAGGCTGGTGTCCCCGACATAGCTGGCGTTGACGTTCACCCTGCCTTCCTCGTCCAGGTATCGCAACGCTACCGGAAACACCAGTGCGTGCTCGTCCACCGCGGACTGCAGCAGAGACGCGTGGAAAGGTTGCAGGCCGGTGCCTTCGCTGGTCATGCCTTCTGGAAAAACACCGATGGCGTCCCCGGCGAGGAATGCCGCGTGGATGGCCTGATTGATGCGCATGGCGTGGCGGCCTTTGCCGCGCTGGATGAACAAGGTCCCCGTCCTGGCGGCGAGCCAGCCGATCAGCGGCCAGCGGCGCACTTCTGATTTGGCGATGAAGCGCACCTGCCATACCGAGTGCACCAGCGGGATGTCGAGCCAGGATACGTGATTCGCGACCAGCACCGCCGCCCGGTCCTTGACCTCGGGAGGAACGCCGCGCATGCGTGGCTCGACGTTGACGGTGGAGAGAACACGCGCCGACCAGCGCGCCTGGGCCAGCTTGCGCCGCGCGCGGCCATAAAAGGGAAACAACAGGGTCACGATGGCAATGCCGGCGACGAGGTGAAACAACAGAAGCGTCGAACGATAGAAACGGACCGGGACCGAGGTGAGTGCTTTATCGTGGAAGGCCATGCTTCAGGAAATGGTGACAGCGCGCACGGTGCCGCCGGGTCACCACGGCGATCTGCCGAACGCGTCGCGGAAACGCACATTGATTTCGTCGCGCGAGAACTGGTGGTTCTGCGCGCCGCGCTCGGCGATCTTGATCGAGCCCAGCAACGAGGCCAACCTGCCAGTAGTTGGCCAGTCCAGATCGTTGGCGATGCCGTACAGCAACCCGGCGCGGTAAGCGTCGCCGCATCCGGTCGGATCCACTACCCGCGCCGCCTTGACGCTGGGTATCGCTTCGGTCCTGCCGCCCGAATACACCAGCGAACCCTGTGCGCCCTGAGTAACCAGGAAGGCCTTCACCAGTTTTGCCAGCTCTTCAACGCTCCTCCCGGTGCGTTCCTGCAGCATCTTTGCCTCGTAATCGTTGGTCGCAACGTAGTCGGCCTGACTGATGAAATTCAACAGCTCCTCGCCGCTGAACATCGGGATGCCCTGGCCGGGGTCGAATATGAACGGCACGCCGGCCTGGTGCAATTCGCGCGCGTGCTGCAGCATGCCCTCGCGGCCATCCGGCGCCACGATGCCCAGACCCACGTCGCGCGCATCGGCGACATGGTTCAGATGCGAGGAATTCATCGCCCCGGGATGGAACGCGGTGATCTGGTTGTCGTCCAGGTCGGTGGTGATGAAAGCTTGCGCGGTGAACGTGCCTGCGACCTGGCGCACGTGCGCCTGCGACAACCGCAGTTTCTCCAGGCGGTAGGCGTAAGGCTGATAGTCCTCGCCCACGGTCGCCATGATCAACGGATCGCCGCCCAGCATCTTAAGGGTGTAGGCGATATTGCCGGCGCATCCGCCGAATTCGCGGCGCATGTCCGGCACCAGGAAGGCGACGTTGAGGATGTGGATCTGGTCCGGAAGGATGTGATTCTTGAAATAGTCGCCGAACACCATGATGGTGTCGTAGGCGATGGATCCGCAGATCAGTGTGCGCATGCCGGGCAAGTCCTCCTGATTTCAACGCTTCAGCACAAAGGGCGTGAATCCGAGTTCCTGGCGGATGCGTTCGGCGGCGCGCTCGGCCTCGCCGCGACTGGGGTAAGGACCCGCATGGACCTTGTACAGGCCGTCGCCTCGGTACAGTTGCATCGAACCGGCAAGCCAGTCCAGGTCCATGCGCATCTTGCGCAGGAAAGTGTCGGCGTTTTCCTCCACCGAGAAGGCGCCAAGCTGCACGAAGACGCCGCCGGCCTCGCTGCTCACCGGCACCGCAACCGGCGCGAGTGGCGCCGGCGTGCTCGCAGCCACCACAGCTTCGCCGCTGCCGGGAATGATGGATTCCACCTCAACGACGGCGCTGCCCTGGCCGATGATGCCTAGGCGGTGCGCGGCAGCGTAGGAAAGATCGATCAACCGGTCCTCATGGAACGGCCCGCGGTCGTTCACGCGCACGATTACGGATTTGCCGTTGGCGACGTTGGTGACGCGAGCGTAACTCGGCAGCGGTAGCAGCGTGTGCGCCGCACTGAGCGCGTACATGTCGTAAACCTCGCCCGAGGAAGTCTTCTGTCCGTGGTAGCGCTTGCCGTACCAGGAGGCCGCCCCGCGCTGCCTGTACACAGTCAACTGCGTGTAAGGCGTGTAGGTGCGGCCGAGCACCGTGTACGGGCGGCTGGTGTACTTGTTGAGCGGCTCGTTCTTCGGCACCGGTTCGGCCATCGAATCCAGATCCGCCGGCGGGTTCGCGCCCGGCCCGTCGTCGAGATAGTAACCGCCGGGTTTCGACACGGGACGCGAGGGGGCGCCGCCGCAACCCGCGATAATCATTGCAACGAACGTTGCGATGATTATCGGGGAGGGACGAGGGGCGAGGGACGCCCGACTTCGCTGGATACCGGGCGTTGCCCATAAGGGGCGAGGGAAGTATTCAGACATCGACCGCAATGCGTTCATGGATGCAATAAACAAAGTGCCGGGCTTTGTATTCCAGGTTCGTAGTTCCCTCGGCCCTCGCTCCTCACCCCTCACCCCTCGTTCCTGTTTTTCTTCATCCTTCATCCTTCCGCCCTCATCCTTGTTTTTTCTCGCCCCTACGTCTGGACCAGACGCCGATGCGTATGGATGCTCATCAGCAAACCGACGCTGAATAGTATCGTCACCAGCGACGTGCCGCCATAGCTGATCAGCGGGAGCGGCACGCCCACCACCGGCAGGATTCCGCTCACCATTCCCATGTTGACGAAAGCGTAGGTGAAAAACGTCAGCGTGATCGCACCGGCGAGCAACCGCGTAAACAGCGTCGGGCCGTTGGCGGCGATCACCAGCCCGCGGCCGACCAGCAGCAGGAACAACACCAGCAGCACCAGGTTGCCGAACAGGCCGAACTCTTCCGCGTACACCGCGAAAACGAAATCAGTCGTGCGCTCCGGCAGGAAGTCGAGGTGCGATTGCGTGCCGTTGAGCCAGCCTTTGCCGAAAACTCCGCCGGATCCAAGCGCGATCGTGGACTGGATGGTGTGATAGCCCGCGCCCAGCGGGTCCTGCGAGGGATCGAGCAGCGTCAGCACCCGCTGGCGCTGGTAATCGTGCAGCATTGACCAGAGGAACGGCAGGCTGGTCCCGCCCGCCAGTGCCAGGCCGACCAGGATTTTCCACGACAGCCCGGCGAAAAACAGCACGAAGAACCCGGCCGACGTTACCAGCACCGCGGTGCCGAGATCCGGCTGCCGCGCAATCAGCGCCACCGGCACCAGCACCAGCAGCGCCCCGACGGCGAAGTCGCGCATTTTCAGCACCGCCTCGTAGCGATCGAAGTACCAGGCCAGCATCAGCGGCACTGCGATTTTCATTAACTCCGAAGGCTGGATACGGGTAAATCCCAGATCGAGCCAGCGCCGCGCACCGTTGACGATCTCGCCGAACGCCGCCACCGCGATCAGGAGAACGAGGCCGAGCACGTACAGCGGCAGGGCGATGCGGGAAAGGTAATGCAAGGGTACGTTGGCGGCAATCCACATCACTGCCAGCGCGACGCAGATGTTGGCCATTTGCGCCGCCACGCGCTCGAGGCTCGCCCCCGCGGCGCTGTACAGGGTCAGCAAACCGATCACCAGCAGGATGGCCACCAGCGTCAGCAGGTAGCGATCGAGGTGCTTGACCAAGAGGGCGTACGGACGGCTAATCACCTTCCTGCTCCGGGTTGGTTTCCAGCACGTGCTCCAGCGCCTGCTCCTGTTCCGGCGCCAGTTCGGGGGCCGTTTCCTGGGCCGGCTCCTGCACCGGTTTCTTTGTCGTCGGTTTCACCAATTGGGGTTCCTTGCCCAGCAGATAGAAATCAATGACCTGGCGCGCGATCGGCGCGGCCGTGCTGCTGCCGTGTCCGCCGTTTTCCACCAGCACTGCCAGTGCGATCTTGGGATCGTCGGCCGGAGCATAGCCGATGAACAGCGCATGGTCGCGGTGACGCGCGTGAATGCGATCTTCGTCGTACTTCTGCCCTTTCAGTCCGATCACCTGCGCGGTGCCGGTCTTGCCGGCAAACAGGTACTTCGCGCCCATGCCGGCCCAGGCCGCGGTTCCGCCCGGTTTCATCACGTCCACCATGGCGTCGCGCACGCGCTTGACGTTCTCCGGCTTCAGCGGCACTTCACCGATCGGCTCCGGTTCGATGGTGGTCAACTCGCCGGTCTGGCTGTCCTGTATGTGCTGGACCACGTGCGGGCGGAAAATGCGGCCGTCGTTGGCCAGAATCGCCGTCGCGAACGCGAGCTGCAGCGGCGTGGTCAGGTTGTAGCCCTGGCCGATGCCCACCGAGATGGTATCGCCGACGTACCACTTCTGCTGGAAGCGTCGCTGTTTCCATTCCTGCGAGGGCAACAGTCCGTCGACTTCGCCCTCGATGTCGATGCCGGTCTTACTGCCCAGGCCGAACTGGCCGATGAAATCGTGGATGGCATCGATGCCGAGTTCGTGCGCCAAGCCGTAGAAATAGGTATCGCAGGACTCGACGACAGCCTTGTGCAGGTTGACGATACCGTGACCGCCGGCCTTCCAGTCGCGGTACGCACGGCCACTTCCGCCGAGCATGAAGTAACCCGGATCACTGATGGTGAATCCGGGTTTGCGCTTTCCGGATTCGAGTCCGGCCAGTGCCATGAAAGGCTTGAAGGTCGAGCCCGGCGGATACACGCCCTGCAACGCGCGATTGTTGAGCGGATGATCGGGCGAATTGTTCAGCGCGTCCCAATTCTGCGGGTCTATGCCCTCGACGAACAGATTGGGATCGAAGCCCGGCCTGGAGACCAGAGCCAGCACCCCGCCGGTTGCGGGCTCGATTGCCACCAGCGAACCGCGGTGATCGCCGAACACCTGTTCCGCAACCTGCTGCAACCGCGCATCCAGCGCCAGCCGCAGATCGTTGCCGGACACCGGCAGGATGCTGCGCAGCGTGCGCACCGACTGCCCATTGGCATCGGTTTCCACGTGTTCGTAGCCGGTCACCCCGCGCAGGTCCTTCTCGTAGCGCTGCTCGAGCCCCACTTTGCCGATATAGTCTGAGGCGCTGTAATTCGCCGCCATTCCCTTTGCTTTCAGCTCCGCCACGTCCGGATCGCTGATCCGGCCGATGTAACCGACCACGTGCGAGGCGATCTCGGCGTTGGGGTAGTGGCGGAACAGCCGCGCGTTCAATTCCACTCCGGGAAAACGGTACGCGTTAACCGCGAAGCGCGCCACCTCTTCGTCGTTCAACCGCGTGCGGATCGGCACGCTGGCGAAATCGTGGCCTTCCTCGAGCAGTTTCTGGAAACGCCTGCGGTCCTTGGGCGTGATGTCGACCAGGATTGACAGCCGGCTGATCATGTCCTCGAAGTCATCCACCTGAGTGGGCATGATCTCCAGGGTATATGCGGCAAAGTTGTGGGCCAGTACCACACCGTTGCGGTCGACGATCAGCCCGCGGTTGGGCACCACCGGGACAATGAAAATGCGGTTCTGCTCGGCCAGCGTGTGGTAGTAGTCATGCTGGACCACCTGAACGTAGAAGAAGCGCACGAACAGGATAAAGAAGGCGAACAGTACGGCGCCGCCGGCAATCGCCAGCCGCAACTGGAAGTTGTAGAGCTCGCGCTGATGGTCGCGAAGCTCGACGGCGCGATTCATCGCCGAGTGGGGGAAAGTTGCCAGACGCATGCGCGGCGGCCGCCTCAAACCTCGTCAGCATTCCGCCGAGAGCGCAGCGGAATAGTGAACAGCAACCGGGTACCCGGCCACAAAAGCGCACCGATAATGCTGGGAACGAAATACCACCAGCCCGGATACTCTCCACCGGCCGCTGCCCTCACCACCAGCACGATCACCTGCATCAGCAACAGGATCACCACCACGTGCAGCATCTGGTGGCGTACGCCGAACATCGTTACGCGCCGGTGTAACGCAATGGCGCTGAACATCATCACCGAGTAGGCCAGCGCGTGCTGTCCAAACAGGCTGCCCTCGGCCACATCCATTGCCAGCCCGAGCAACCACGCGGGGAAGAACCCGATCTTGCGAGGCTGGTGGATTCCCCAGTACAGCAACGTAAGGGCGACGAAATCGGGACGAAGCATCAGCGCCCAGCCGGAGAGCGGCATCAGGTTCAGCAGCAGCGCGGCGACCAGGGTCATGGCTACGTACAACGGTCTGACCGGGAGCAGGATCTCCTCAGCCGAAAGATAGCCAAATCCGGAGCCTCGCATCAGCCGTCCCTCCGCGACTTGCGCGGCTTGGCCTTCTTTTGCGGGGCTGCCGGGGGATACTCGGGCAGCGGCGCCAGTCTGGCGAGAACCATGACCTGGCTGTGGCGGTTGACACCCGCGGCAGGAGAACAGGTGATGCGCGCAAATGGGTAGGCGGGGTTGCGCTCAATGCTGGAAACCACTGCCACCGGCAATCCGGCCGGGTAGACGCCGTCGATGCCGGAGGTCACCAGCACGTCGCCATTCTCGATTTCGGCGTTGACCGGCATGAAGCGCAGATCCAGCGCGCCGTCGTACCCGGTGCCGAAAATTGCGGCGCGCAGGCCGTTTCTCACCACCTGGACCGGCACAGTCTGTTCGCGGTCGGTGATGAGCGCAACCTCGGCGGTCCAGGGAAATGTGCGGCTCACCTGACCGATCAATCCGGTGTCGTCAATGACCGCTGCGCCCTCCACGACCTTGTGGGACGAACCTTTGTCGATGATCACCTTGCGGCTGAACGGGTCGCGACCGAAGTAGAGAATTTCCGCCGCCGTCGAGGTCGGGCCGACGCGCGCCTTCATGTCCAGAAGCTGGCGCAGGTAACGATTCTCGGCGATCACTTCCTGCTGCGTCTGTAACAGTCCGGCATTGAGAAAATTCTCGCGTGCCAGGCGCTCGTTCTCCCGTTGCAGGTAGGATTGGCTGACAAAGAAGCTGCTGATGCCTGAAACCAACTCTCCCGGCACGTCCACGATTCTCTGCAGGGGATAAAGCACCACGCCGACCGCCTTGCGCATCCCTTCCATGTAGTGGAAGCGCGCGTCGGCGTACAGCAGGACCAGGGACAGCAGCGCGAAGAACGACAGTCTTGCAAGGAGGCCGGGGCCCCGCTGGAAGAACGGCGGTGGGGTGTACTCCATCCTAGGGACGAGGGGCGAGGAAAAGCAAGGATGAGGGCGGAAGGATGAAGGATGAAGAAAAGCAGGGACAAGGGACGAGGGGCGAGGGGCGAGCGGTGAAGCCTAAAAGAGACAACTGGTGCCTGAAACAAGCTCTGAAAAGTGCCGATGTGATCCCGGGAGTTATCGGCCGTTCCCTCACCCCTCGTCCCTCATGAAATCCTCAGTCGTTCGTGAATATGCTTCCGAGCTTGTCGATCTTTTCCAGCGCCCGGCCGGAGCCGCGCACCACGCAGGTGAGCGGGTCGTCCGCGACAATCACCGGCAACCCGGTTTCTTCCATCAGCAGCCGGTCGATGTCGCGCAATAGCGCGCCGCCGCCGGTGAGCACCATGCCTTTTTCGGCGATATCGGCGCCGAGTTCGGGCGGAGTCTGCTCGAGCGCCGACTTGACCGCGCTGACGATGCTGTTGAGAGGATCGGTCAGGGCTTCCAGTATTTCGTTGCTGGAAATGGTGAAGCTTCGCGGGATGCCTTCCGCGAGGTTGCGGCCCTTGACCTCTTTCTCGCGCACTTCCGAACCCGGGAATGCCGAGCCGATCTCCTTCTTGATTTCCTCGGCGGTGGTTTCGCCGATCAGCATGCCGTAGTTGCGACGGATGTAATTGATAATCGCCTCGTCGAACTTGTCGCCTCCGACCCGCACCGAACCGGAGTAGACGATGCCGCCCAGGGAGATCACGCCAACTTCCGTAGTGCCGCCGCCAATGTCTACCACCATCGAGCCGGTGGCTTCTTCTACCGGCAGGCCGGCCCCGATCGCGGCCGCCATCGGCTCCTCGATGAGTTCCACCTTGCGCGCGCCGGCGCCGTAGGCAGACTCGCGGATTGCCCGGCGTTCCACCTGGGTGGAGCCGCAAGGCACGCAGATCACGATGCGCGGACTTGGGGAGAACAGGCGCGAATCGTGGACCTTCTTGATGAACAGCTTGAGCATCTGCTCGGTGACGGTGAAATCGGCAATCACGCCGTCCTTCATCGGCCGTATGGCGGTAATGTTGCCGGGCGTTCGGCCCAGCATCTGCTTGGCGGCCAGCCCGACCTCCTGGATCACCTTCTTGCCGTTCGGGCCGCCTTCCTGGCGGATTGCCACGACCGAGGGTTCGTTGAGCACGATGCCCTTGCCCTGCACGTAGATCAGGGTATTGGCGGTGCCGAGGTCGATGGCAAGGTCGTTGGAAAAATAACCGTTGAGAAATCCAAACATAAAGTGAGCGGTAGCGTGGCCGCGGTGCGAAAAATGAAGAGGTTATGATACCCTATCGTACTGCGGCGGTTAACAAAAAGCGGGTTTCCCAGGATCCACCCCCGGGGGCGGCCACCGGCCTTGTACCCCGCCTTCCTGTCCCGTTCCTGAACCCGGCCGCAATCACGGAAGCCTCCCACGAATGGCTCTTACTCTCAGCGACGTCAAGCGCATCGCTCATCTCGCGCGCATCGAGGTGACCGACGCGGAAGCCGGGCAGGCGCTCGGGCAGCTCAACGACATCTTCAAACTCATCGAGCGGCTGCAATCGGTGGACACCAGCGGAATCGAACCGATGTCTCATCCGCTCGGCGGATCGCAGCGGTTGCGCAAGGACGCCGCCAGTTCGACGGAAAACCGCGAAGCCAACATGAGGAACGCGCCTGCGCAACAGGACGGCCTGTTCCTCGTGCCCAAGGTCATCGAGTAGGGGACGCGCGATGTTCAAGAAGTCGGTGGCCGAGCTGGGCCGCGCGCTGATTGCCAGGGAAGTCTCCGCCGTCGAGCTCGCCCAGCTCTTCCTTGAACGCATCGAAAGCCACAAAGACCTCAACGCCTTTCTGGACGTACGTCCGGAAGTCACGCTGGCGCAGGCGCGCGCCGCCGACGCGCGCATCGCCAAAGGCGACGCGACGCCGCTGACCGGCGTGCCGGTTGCGCACAAGGACATTTTCGTCACCCGCGATTTCCATTCGACCGCCTCTTCGCGGATTCTCAAGGGCTACATGAGCCCGTTCGACGCCACCGTGGTCGAGAGGCTGGGAGATGCAGGAATGGTCGCGCTCGGGAAGCTCAACTGCGACGAGTTCGCGATGGGCTCGTCCAACGAGAACAGCTACTACGGCAATGTACTCAACCCCTGGGACAAATCCGCGGTACCGGGAGGCAGTTCCGGGGGCTCGGCAGCTGCGGTAGCCGCGAGAATCACCCCTGCGGCAACGGCTACCGACACCGGCGGATCCATTCGCGAGCCGGCGGCGTTCTCGGGTGTTACCGGCATCAAGCCGACCTACGGGCGCGCGTCGCGCTGGGGCATGATCGCGTTTGCCTCCAGCCTGGACCAGGCCGGCATCATGACCCGCTCGGCCGAAGATGCAGCCTTGATCTTCAACGCCATGCTCGGTTTCGATCCAAAGGATTCGACTAGCGTCGAGCGCGCGCAGGAGGACTATACCCGCTCGCTCGACCTCGACCTCAAGGGCCTGCGCATCGGCGTGCCGAAGGAGTTCTTCGGTGAAGGCCTGCAAGCCGACGTCGAGAAGGCTGTGCGGCAGGCGCTCGCCGAGTACGTCAAGCTCGGCGCCAGACTGGTGGACATCTCGCTTCCGAACGCCGCGCTCGGCATCCCGGTCTATTACGTGATCGCCCCGGCGGAATGCTCCTCGAACCTGAGCCGCTTCGATGGCGTGCGCTACGGCCACCGCGCGGCGCAGTACACCGACCTCATCGACATGATGAAGAAGTCGCGCTCGGAAGGTTTCGGGCCGGAGCCCAAACGCCGCATCCTCATCGGCACCTACGTGCTGTCGCACGGCTACTACGATGCCTATTACATCCAGGCGCAGAAGGTGCGCCGGATCATCGCCGACGAGTTCCAGCGCGCCTTCCGCGAGTGCGACCTGATTGCCGGACCGGTCACCACCAGCGTGGCGTTCGGCTTCGGCGAGAAGGCCGCCGATCCGGTGGCGATGTACCTGTCGGACCTCTACACCATCCCCGGCAGCCTGGCCGGCATTCCTGGGATGAGCATTCCCTGCGGCTTCGGCGCGAAGAACCGCCCGGTAGGCCTGCAACTGATGGCGAATTACTTCGATGAAGCCCGGCTGCTCGGCGCCGCGCACCGCTACCAGCAGGCGACCGACTGGCATCAGCGGCTGCCGCCGCTGGTTCAAAGTGACAAGTGACCAGTCGACCTGCCTTCACATTGCGTACTACTGACTCACTCGTCACTCGTCACTCGTCACGCGTTACTTGAGCCATGGACTGGGAAATCGTCATCGGCATCGAAACCCACGCGCAACTGTCGACGCAGTCAAAGATATTTTCGTCTGCGCCGACCGCGTTCGGCGCCACACCAAATACCCAGGCCAGCGCAATAGACCTGGCACTGCCGGGCACACTGCCGGTGCTCAACAAGGGCGCGGTGGAACGGGCGATCCGCTTCGGGCTGGCGGTCGGTGGAACCATCAACCCGCGCTCGATCTTCGCTCGCAAAAATTATTTCTATCCAGACCTTCCCAAGGGCTACCAGATCAGCCAGTACGAAATCCCCATCGTGCAGGGCGGGGAGATCGCAATAGCTTCGCCGACGCGCGGCGACATAAAGGTGCGGCTTACCCGGGCCCATCTTGAGGAAGATGCCGGCAAATCGCTCCATGAGGATTTTCATGGCATGAGCGGCATTGACCTGAACCGCGCGGGCACGCCGCTGCTCGAAATCGTGTCCGAGCCGGACATGTTCTCCGCCGAGGAAGCGGTCGCCTACGCCAAGGCCCTTTACAAGCGAATCGTGGAAGAGATCGAAATCTGCGACGGCAACATGCAGGAGGGGTCGTTCCGCTGCGACGCCAACGTTTCGGTGCGCCGCCCGGGCGCGCCGCTGGGCACGCGCCGCGAGATCAAGAATCTGAACTCCTTTCGATTCCTGCAACAGGCGATCGAATACGAAGTGAAATGGCAGATCGAAATGTTGGAGGACGGAGGCACGATTCAGCAAGCCACCGTGCTGTTCGACCCCGATATGGGGCAAACGCGAATGATGCGTACAAAAGAAGACGCACATGACTACCGTTACTTTCCTGACCCGGATCTGCTGCCGATTGTGGTTTCGGATGAATGGAAGGAGCAAATCAGAAAGTCAATGCCCGAATCGCTGCAATTACAACATCAGAAAATCGTCGCTTACGGCCTTTCAGTTCAGCAGGCAGATCAGCTCACGGCTAGTCGCAGCACGTCCACGTTTGCGCTGTCCACTTTTGCGAACGCCCCCAAGGAAGAAGTGCCAATGCTTTCAAATTGGATCCTGGGACCACTGAGCGCGAAGGTGAACCAGGAGAATATCGATCTGAGCCAAAGAATTGATGACTTGCCAGATGCGCTTAGGTGGCTGTCGAGGCGCGTTTCAGATGGCACGATCTCTAACACTGCTGCATCCAGTGTTGTTCTGAATGCAATATGGGCGAAGGAAGGCAGCGTCGACGAGATCATCGAAAGAAAGGGTCTGAAGCAGATCTCCGATTCCGGCGCGATCGAGAAGATCGTCGATGACGTAATCGCCGCCAACCCGCAGCAGGTCGCGGATTACAGGAGCGGCAAAGAGAAGGCTTTCAACTCGCTGGTCGGGCAGGTAATGAAGGCCTCCAGGGGCAAGGCCAATCCCGCCCAGGTCAACGGAATACTGAAGAAGAAACTGGGCTGAGAAGAGCTATTTGCCGGCCGTCTTCAGCTCACGATAACGCAGTTTGTCGGCTTCGTATCTGGCGCGGACCGAGTCGGCATAACTCTTTTTCTGCTGCACCTCGGCCTCGAGCGCCGAAACTTCCTTCTGCCTGACTTCAATTTCCTCAAGCAGGTGCGGCGGGATCGCTTTCTGCTGTCCGGCCAGGCGGTCTGCCTGCGTCTTCAGCTCGAAGAGCTGCTTGTTCGCCTTGGCCAGCCTGTTCTCGGAAGTCTTGATTGCCTGAAGCGGGATGGCCAGGCTGCGATCACGTGCCAGGTCGATTTCCTCTTCCGAAGTGTAGGTCGCCGTCAGGGCGCGATCGCGGCGCTGGCTTTCCGACGATTCCTTGGTCTTGACTGTCCCCGCCGCAGCAGGCTTGGCCGCCGAGCTGGGCTTGGCGGTTTCGTCCTTCTTCAGAATCCTGCCCTGACGATTCATCTCCTGTGTTTGCCTGCATTCCGGCGTGAATTGATCCGAGTAATAGATCTGGCCGCGGCTGTCCACGCACTTGTACGTGATCGGGCCGGTCTTGGGTTTCGGCTGCGCGAGCGCCGGCACGGCAAGCGCCGCGGCGATGGTGAGGCTCACCAGCGAACCAATCACTTTCATGCGGATACCCCGTACTCTCTCCGGTAGCGTTCGACTGCTTGCAACTGCCGTGCCATATCCGGCCGCACGCGCAGGAATCCGGTAAGGTCATCGAGCGTGGCAATACTGATGACCGGGATGCCGAACTGGCTGTGTACCTCCTGGGAAGCGGACTGCGTTCCAGTGCCGCGCTCCATCCGGTCGAGTGAAATCACCACGCCGCAGGGCGCCGCGCCGGCCGCGCGAATGATCTTCACCGATTCACGCACCGATGTACCAGCGGAAATGACGTCGTCCACGATCAGCACTCGTCCGGAGAGCGGCGCGCCCACGGTTACACCGCCCTCGCCATGGTCCTTGGGTTCTTTGCGATTGAAACAGAATGGCAGGTTTCGCCCAATTTCGGCAAGAGCCACGGCAGTGGCGGAAACCAGGGGGATGCCTTTGTAAGCCGGACCGAACAGCATGTCGAGTGGAGCATCGGCGGCGACAATGGCTTTGGCGTAGAATTGCCCGAGCTTTCGCAGCGCCTCGCCGTCGTTGAACAGACCGGCGTTGAAGAAATAAGGCGACAGACGTCCGGCCTTGGTCTTGAACTCGCCGAAGCAGAGAACACCGCGGTCCAGGGCAAATTCAATAAACTCCTGCCTGAAATTTTTCATTGCCCGACGTGCGAATTGTCACTCTCAATCTAAACGGCATACGATCGGCAGTCAACAAGGGCTTTCTCGAGTGGATGTCCGCGCAGGGCGCCGACGCGATCTGCGTCCAGGAAATCAAGGCGCAGGAGCGCGACCTCAGCGATGCCATCCGCAATCCCGCCGGCTATCGCGGCTGTTTTCATTTTGCCGATCGGCCGGGCTATAGCGGCGTCGGCATCTACTGCCGCAGAAATCCCGATCGCGTGATCGAAGGCCTCGGCATTCCCGACATTGATGCCGAAGGCCGTTACCTCGAGACACAGTTCGGCAACCTCAGCATCGTCTCGGTGTACGTGCCCTCGGGTTCCAGCTCCGCCGAACGCCTGGCTATCAAGTTCAGCTTCATGGCGCGATTCATTGCGCAGCTGCACAGGCTTGCGCAAAGCGGCCGCGACGTCATTTTGTGCGGCGACTGGAATGTCGCGCACAAGGAGATCGACCTCCGGAACTGGCGCGCCAACCAGAAGAACTCCGGCTTCCTGCCCGAAGAACGCGAGTGGTTCTCCGGGGTGCTCGACAAGCTCGGGTACGTGGACGTGTTCCGCCGGATCAACCAGGAACCGGAGCAATACACCTGGTGGTCCAATCGCGGCCGGGCCTGGGCCAAGAACGTGGGATGGCGCATCGACTATCAACTCGCCACACCCGGCGTCGCGGCGAAAGCCCGAAGTGTTGCCATCTACAAGGCGCAACGTTTCAGCGACCATGCGCCTCTGACCATCGACTATGACTACCCGCTGGTTTAGCGGACTGCCGGAAGGCATCCGCCCCTATTTTGAAGCCGCGCCCCTCGCGGCGCTGTTCCTTGGCATCTCCTCCGGCTTCGGCTTCGCGATGATCGGCGCGACTCTGACCACGCGCCTCGCCCAGCACGGCATCACCAAGGGCGCGGTGACCGCTTTCGCGCTCACTTTCCTCGCCTACAACGTCAAGTTCCTGTGGGCACCGATCGTCGACAACGTTCGGCTGCCGGTGATCGGCAGGTTCGGGCAGCGGCGCAGCTGGCTGTGGCTGGTCGGCGTGCTGGTGATGGCCGCCGTCGCCTTCCTCGGAATCGCCGATCCGGACGAAGCGCTTTATGTCGTCGCGATCGCCGCGATCACCGTGGGCGTTGCCGGCGCCACGTTCGACATCATTATCGACGCCTACCGTATCGAGCTGCTTGAGCCGCGCCAGCTCGGCGTCGGCTCCGGCATGTCGCAGTACGGCTGGCGCATTGGCGCCGCGGCGGCCGGCGCCCTTGCGCTGGTCATCGCCGCGCGTCTCGGTTGGAGCGCCGCCTATTTCGCCTGCGCCGTGTTCGCGCTTCCCGCGATGCTGGTCGGGGTGGTGATGGGCGAGCCAGAGCGGCACCGCGAGCCGGCCAAGCCGCGCGGCGTGGTCGAGGCGATCGTCGCCTATTTCAGCCCGTTGCTCGAGTTCCTCAAGCGCGACGGGGCGCTGGTGGTGTTGCTGTTCGTGCTCATCCACAAGATCGGCGACACGCTCGCCAACCTCACGCTCAGGCTGCTCTTCAAGGACCTCGGCTTCAGCAACGACGAGGTGGCCTTCTACGACGTCGGAGTCGGCTTCATCACACTGCTGATCGGCATTTTCGTCGGCGGCATTCTCTACGCGCGCCTGGGGATGAAGCGCGCGGTCCTGGTCAGCCTGGTCCTGATGGCGGTGTCGAATTTCAGCTTCGCCGCGCTGGCAGCGGCCGGCCATACCAACTTCGGCATGGCGGCGGCAGTCGGGTTCGAGAATTTCGCGAGCGGCATAGGCGGCGTAACGGTGGTCGCCTACCTCTCCGCGCTGTGCAATCTGCGCTTCACCGCGACCCAGTACGCCCTGCTCTCCGCGCTGGCAAGCATCGCCGGCCGCTTCCTCACCGGTACGAGCGCCGGCGCGCTGATCGAGGCCATCGGCTACGTAAACTTCTATCTGCTCACCACCGTCATCGCCTTCCCGGGCGTGATCCTGTTCTGGTTCATGATCCGCTCCGGGCTTGCCGACCTGTCGATCGGCTCGGCAGGCAAGTAGGGCAAAGTTGACGCGTACTCTGACCAGACGGCTGACGCCTAATGGCAATCGGCTGAAGCAAGATCATGCCCGCGAACCCGCGTCAAAGCGGAAGACCGCGAGCGCACCCAGCAGGTTGGGCAGCACTTCTACCGGCTTGGCACCGTCCATTACCAGGCGTTCGAGAATGCGCACGCCGTGGGTTCTGCAGTAAGCCTCGAAGTCTCTGATGGTGAACAGGTGGATGTTCGGGGTGTCGTACCACTCGTATGGCAGGTCCTTCGACACCGGCATGCGCCCGGCCAGAATCTGCAGCCGGTGGCGCCAGTAGCCGAAGTTCGGAAACGTCACGATTCCCTCGCGGCCAACCCGAAGCATTTCCTTCAGGATGCGTTCCGTGTGGCGCACTGCTTGCAGCGTCTGCGACAGGATCACGTAATCGAAGGAATTCGACTCGAATCCCGAGAGCCCCGACTCCAGGTCGTTCTGCAGGACGTTCACACCGTTGCGGACGCAGGCCAGCACCCTGGCATCGTCGATTTCGATGCCGTAGCCGGTCACGCCGCGCGCCTGCTTCAAATGGCGCAACAGCGATCCGTCGCCGCATCCGAGGTCGAGCACCTGCGCATTCGGCTTGATCCACTTCGCGATCGCGGCAAAATCGGAACGGCCCGACCGCGTGGCGGGGGTAGCGGAAGCGCTCATATGCCCGGGCCCTGCAGGACGATATTGCTGAAGTAGGTATGGATCAGGTCGTGATAGCGCGGATCGTCCATCAGGAACGCGTCGTGGCCGTGCGGCGCATCGATCTCCGCGTAGCTTACGTTCAGGCGGTTGTCCACCAGCGCCTTGATGATCTCGCGCGAACGCGCCGGCGAAAAACGCCAGTCCGAGGTGAACGATACCAGCAGAAAGCTCGCCTTCGCCGGTTTCAGGGTTGCGGAAAGGTCGCCGCCGCAGACTGCAGCCGGGTCGAAGTAGTCGAGCGCCTTGGTGATGCGCAGGTAGGTGTTGGCATCGAAGCGCTCGGCGAATTTGTCTGCCTGGTAGCGCAGGTAAGACTCGATCTGGAACTCGACGTCGAAGTTGAACTTGAAGGCGCCTTCGCGCAACTCGCGGCCGAATTTCTCAGCCATCGCGTCGTCGGACAGGTAAGTGATGTGTCCAATCATGCGTGCGATGCGCAGTCCCCGCCTTGGTACCACCCCGTACGAGTAGTAATTGCCGCCGTGGAAATCCGGATCGGTGGTGATCGCCTGGCGCGCCACCTCGTTGAAGGCGATGTTCTGCGCCGAAAGTCTCGGCGCGGCGGCGATCACGATGGAATGGCGCACGCGCTCTGGCTGGCTGATCGCCCACTGCAGCGCCTGCATCGCGCCCAGGCTCCCGCCCATCACCGCGGCGAAGCGCTCGATGCCCAGGCGGGTGGCCAGCCGCGCCTGCGCCTCCACCCAGTCGTCCACCGTTACCACCGGAAAATCGGCACCCCATGGCCTGCCGGTTGCGGGATTGATGCTCGCAGGCCCGGTGGACCCGTGGCATCCGCCCAGGTTATTGACGCCGACGACGAAGAATCGGTTGGTGTCCACCGGCTTGCCCGGGCCGATCAGGTTGTCCCACCAGCCTACGTTTTCCGGATCGTCGGCATAGACGCCCGCGACGTGGTGCGAGGCGTTCAGCGCATGGCAGACCAGGATCGCGTTGTCGCGCGCGGCATTGAGCGTGCCGTAGGTTTCGTACGCGAGTTCGTACGACTCGAGGCGCGCGCCGCTCTTGAGCACGATCGGCTCATCGAAGTGCGCGAGTTTCGGGCTGACGACGCCGACGGAACCTTCGGGTGGCATGCGAATTCAGGGGCCTAGTTTGCGCGGATTATATCCGCGCGTCAGGTCGCGGGTCTCGCCACCGAGAGCCGCCGCAGCATCTGCCGCACCGCGTCGGTCCGCATGTCGCGAAACAGCAGTGCTTCCTCCGACTCCTTGGCGAGCACCAGGGTATCGTCGTAGGTCATGTCGCGGCGAAGAACGATTTCTCCCGGCGACGCCAGATCGGTGCCGGCGCGATCGGTCAGCCGGTAAGCGACGCGATAACGCAGTTCGAACTCCCGAACCCTGCCGCCGCTGGACAGCGACAGGATGATCTTTTCCTGCGACTCTCCGACGATCTGAACCACCGCCTCGGCTTGGTCACGGCTGTCGACGATCCTGGTCTTGCTGCCTGAGCGGATGGCGCGCTCGAGGTCGTTGGCGAACGCCGAGAATGCCGGGGTTTCCACGCGCATCGTCTCAAACGGAATGGAGGCCTGCCCCCGCAACTGAAAGCCGCAAGCCGCCAGCATGGCGCATAGCGCCATGCCAAGGATGAAGGATGAAGGATGAAGGATGAAATGTGGCGTGCGCGAAGCGCACACCGTATTTCTGCCGGCTGCCTTCTGACTTGTGTCTTTCTCCCTCATCCTTCCGCCTCACATGCACCCGAAGGGGTGTCATCCTTCCGCCTTGCATTTCTCATCCTTCATCCTTCCGCCTCACATGCACCCGGAGGGGTGTCATCCTTGCTCTCAAACGACTATGTTAACCAGCCGCCCGGGGACGACGATCACCCTTTTGACCGTCTTGCCGGCAATGTGTTTCTGGGCGTTCGGATCTGCCAAAGCCAATTGCTCAATAGTTTCACGCGATGCATCACTTGGAACCCGAATTGAACCTCTATGCTTGCCGTTGACCTGTAGCACGAGGTCAATCTCGTCCTGAATCAGCGCCGCCTCATCCACTTCCGGCCAGGGCGCCTCGAGGATGTCGGCGCCGTAGCCCAGCTCGCGCCACAGAGACTGCGCCACATGCGGCGTTATCGGCGCCAGCAATCGCAATAGTATCCCCATACCCTCATGCAGCAACGCGGCGCGCGCCGCGACCGGCATCGCGGTAACCGCGTCGCCGTCCAGCAGATTCAGAATTTTGTGGGTTGCGGACGCCACGGTATTGAACTGCTTGCGCTCGTAGTCGAAGTTGGCCTGATGCAAGTGCTGGTGCAAATCGTGCCGCGCTTCCTTCGGCACGGCGTCCATGCCGCGTGCCTTTCCATCCCTGATCGATGCCTGGTTGTCATGCGCGAACTTCCACAAGCGGCGCAGGAATTTGTAGGCGCCCTCCACGCCCTCGTCGTTCCACGCCAGGGTGTCCTCAGGCGGCGAGGTGAACATCATGAAGAACCGCGCCGTGTCGGCGCCGTACTGATCGATAATCGCCTGCGGATCCACGCCGTTGTTCTTCGACTTTGACATGGTCCGGATGCCGCCCGAATCGACCGGTTCGCCGTCGGCCTTGAGCACCGCGCCCGTGCGCTTTCCCTGGCTGTCCGTCTGGAACTCGACGTCGCCGGGATTGAAGTACTGGATGCGGCCGCCGTCGGTCTTGCGGAAGAATATTTCGTTCAGCACCATGCCCTGGGTAAGCAGCCGGGTGAACGGCTCGTCAAGCTTCACCAGCCCGAGGTCGCGCATCACCTTGGTCCAGAAGCGCGAGTACAGCAGGTGCAGGATCGCATGCTCGATGCCGCCGATGTACTGGTCCACCGGCAGCCAGTAATTCACCCGCCCGTCCACCATGCTTCCCTGCTGGTCGGCGCAGGCGTAGCGCAGAAAGTACCAGGACGAATCCACAAAAGTGTCCATGGTGTCGGTCTCGCGCCGGGCGGGCTTGCCGCACTTCGGGCAGGCGGTATTGAGGAAATCCGGCCGCTTGTTGAGAGGATTGCCGCTGCCGTCCGGCACGCAGTCCTCCGGCAGCACCACCGGCAACTGATCGTCGGGCACAGGAACGTCGCCGCAGGAATCGCAATGCACGATCGGGATCGGGCAGCCCCAGTAACGCTGGCGCGACATGCCCCAGTCGCGCAGGCGCCAGGTCACCTGCTTTTCGCCAAGGCCTTTCGCCTTGAGATCCGCAGTGATCGCGTCCACCGACTGCTGATACGACATGCCGTCGTACTTTCCGGAATTCACGCACAGCCCGTAGTCGGCGTACCAGGCCTGCCACGCCTCCATCGAATACGACCGCCCCTCGACGTCGATCACCTGCCGGATCGCCAAATCATATTTCCAGGCAAAGGCGAAATCGCGCTCGTCGTGGCCGGGCACGCCCATCACCGCGCCTTCACCGTAACTCATCAGGACGTAGTTGCCGACCCACACCTCGATTTTCTCGCCGGTCAGTGGATGCTCCACGTACAAGCCGGTGGGCATGCCCTTCTTTTCCTGGGTTGCGATTTCGGCTTCCTGCACGCCGCTGCGCTTGCACTCCTCGATGAAATCGGCAAGCTCGGGACTGCGCTTCGCGGCCACGTCGGCAAGCGGGTGCTCCGCGGCGACTGCGACGAAAGTTACGCCCATGATGGTGTCGGCGCGGGTGGTGAACACCCAGAGCTTTCCGGCCTTGCCGTCAAGCACATACGGAAAAGCCAGCCGCGCGCCGAAGCTCTTGCCGATCCAGTTGGCCTGCATGGTCTTCACGCGCTCGGGCCAGCCGGGAAGCCGGTCGAGCGAGGACAGCAGCTCCTGTGCGTAGCGCGTGATCGCCAGGTAATACATGGGGATCTCGCGCTTCTTCACCAGAGCGCCGGTGCGCCAGCCGCGGCCGTCGATCACCTGCTCGTTGGCGAGCACGGTCTGGTCAACCGGATCCCAGTTCACCGTACCGGTCTTCTTGTACGCCAGCCCCTTCTCCAGCATGCGCAGGAACAACCACTGGTTCCAGCGGTAGTAGTCCGGTTTGCAGGTCGCAAGTTCGCGCTCCCAGTCGATGGCGAAGCCCAGCGACTTGAGCTGCGTTCTCATGTACGCGATGTTGTCGTAGGTCCACTTTGCCGGCGGCACGTTGTTGGCCATCGCCGCGTTCTCTGCGGGAAGTCCGAACGCGTCCCAGCCCATCGGCTGCAGCACGTTGTAGCCGCGCATGCGGTAGAAGCGCGACAGCACATCGCCGATGGTGTAATTGCGCACGTGGCCCATGTGCAGCTTCCCCGATGGATAAGGGAACATCGACAGGCAGTAGTACTTGGGCTTGGTGGATGCGTCGATCGCGCGGAAGGATTTCTTGTCCGCCCACTCTTGTTGGACCTGCTGCTCGATGGCGGCGGGCTGATATTGCGGCTGCATGATGAATGAAACCAAACCCTGAAAAAGGCGGATTATAGCGTTCGGACCCACATCCGTTGGGCGTTTCCGGCCGTATTTAACGGGCATGACCTCAACAAAGCAAAGGAGCCCTCGAATGTTGTTGCGCACGGGACTTTTCGTCCTCTTTTTCTTCGCGACCACTTTGTTGCAGGCTGCGCCGGCTGCCGTCGTCGAAGGCGTGCAACTGCCCGCCTGGTCAACCCGCGACGGCAAACGCCAGCCGCTGGCCATCGGCACAGAACTGAAGAGCAACGACGAAATCGCTACAGGCGTCAATTCGCGCCTGTTGTTGCGGCTTGGCGACGGCAGCATGGTCAAGCTCGGTGAGAACGGCCGTTTGAAACTTTCCGAACTGGTACAGCGCCCGCAGCAGAATTTCCTCAGCGCAACACTCAGGGTGCTGGAAGGCGCGTTCCGCTTTACCACTGCAGCGGTACAGCGTTCTCGCGCCAGACGCGACATCACCGTGCAGTTCCCGACCATTACCGCCGGCATCCGCGGCACCGATATCTGGGGTAAGAACCTGGGCGACAAGGAAGTGCTGGTGCTGATCGAGGGCAGAGTCACCGTTACCCGTGCCGGTGATGCCCCGCTCGAAATGAAGGACCCGCTGACCTACCTGCAGGCCCCGAAGGCCGGCGCAGCAACCGTTGAGGCGGTACTGATGGAGCAACTCAAGGCTTGGGCGGCGGAAACCGAAATCGCCGCGGGCCAGGGTGTGCTCCGCAAAGGCGGCCGCTGGAAGCTGTACCTCGCCAGCTATGATCGCCAGACCGAGGCGTTGGCGCTCTACGATAGTCTGCGCCGCGACGGTTATCCGGCGCGCATCCTGCCGCAGGCGGGCGCGGACGGACAACGTTATCGCGTGCGCATCGCAGGGTTCCCCGACGAGCAGGAAGCCATTGCGCTGGGCGCTCGACTCAAGGAGATGAACCCTCGTCTCGAACCGATGGCTTCGTTGCAATAAGTCTCTTTAATGCGCGCCACTAACGTCGCATCAACTGGTCGCGCGTGTCTAGTTTTTCGTCTCCCTCTCCACCCTTCAGGGAGGAGAGGGCCGGGGTGAGGTGGGTATAATCCAGCGTTGAAACCGCCACGTCCCGTTGCCGAATGCCGATTCTCGAAGGTCTGAATCCCCAGCAGCTCGAAGCCGTCACGCTCCCGCACCAGTCAGCGCTAATTCTTGCCGGCGCCGGCTCGGGAAAGACCCGCGTGCTCACCACCCGCATCGCCTGGCTGATCCAGACCGGCCAGATCGGTCCGCTCGGCATCCTGGCCGTGACCTTCACCAACAAGGCCGCGAGAGAGATGCTCACCCGCATTTCCGCGATGCTGCCGATCAACACCCGCGGCATGTGGGTCGGTACTTTCCACGGACTGTGCAACCGCATCCTTCGCGCGCACCATCGCGACGCCGGATTACCGCAGACCTTCCAGATTCTTGATTCCGCCGATCAACTGGCGGTTATCAAGCGGGTGATGAAGGCAATGAACGTGGACGACGAAAAGTACCCGCCGCGGCAGGCCCAGAACTTCATCAACTCGGCCAAGGAGCAGGGCTTGAGGGCGGCGCAAGTGGACGCGCCCGACGACTTTTCGCGCCGCCTGCTGACGGTTTACGAAGCCTACGAGGCGCAGTGCAATCGCGAAGGCGTGGCGGATTTCGCCGAACTGCTGCTGCGCTGCTACGAACTTCTCGGCAGAAACGAACTGCTGCGGGACCATTACCGCGGGCGCTTCAAGCACATTCTTGTTGACGAGTTCCAGGACACCAACCGGCTGCAGTACCACTGGCTGAAGCTGCTGGCCGGCCCAAACAACACCATTTTTGCCGTCGGCGACGACGATCAGTCCATCTACGCGTTCCGCGGTGCGCACGCCGGCAACATGCTCGATCTGGAAAGAGACTTCCGTATCGAGAAGGTCATCAAGCTCGAGCAGAACTACCGCAGCCACGGCAACATCCTCGATGCGGCCAACGCGCTGATCCGCCACAACCGCACCCGGCTGGGCAAGAACCTGTGGACCTCGGAAGGCAGTGGCGAGCCGCTGCGGGTGTACGAGGCCATGACCGACATCGAGGAGGCCGCCTACATCGTCGACGAGGCGCGCCAGCTTCACAACGAGGGCGTGGCGCTGTCCGATATGGCGCTGCTGTACCGCTCGAACGCACAATCCCGTGTGCTCGAGCATGCGCTGTTCACTGCCGGGATTTCCTATCGCGTGTACGGGGGGTTGCGCTTTTTCGAGCGCCAGGAAATCAAACACGCGCTCGCCTACTTGCGCCTCATCGCGAATCCCGACGATGACGGCGCTTTCCTGCGGGTGGTCAACTTCCCCACGCGCGGAATCGGCAACCGCGGCCTCGAACAACTGCAGGAAGCCGCCGCCACGCGCGGCACGTCTCTGTGGCGGTCCGCCTGCGCCAATACGTTAATCGGCAAGGCCGGCAGCAGCATCGCCGCTTTCGTCCAGCTGATCGAGGCAATGCGCAAGGCGTGCGAGAACCTGCCGCTGCCCGAGATCGTCGATCACGTGATTGCAACCAGCGGCCTGATTGCTCATTACCAGACCGAGAAGGAGGGCGCGGACAGGATCGAGAACCTCAATGAACTTACCAACGCGGCTACGGCGTTCGTCGGCCAGGACGGCCCGATCAGTTTGATCAGCGCCGAAGGCGAGATCAGGTCGGAAGGGCTGGACCCGCTGAACGCCTTTCTGGCGCACGCGGCGCTGGAAGCCGGCGAACACCAGGCAGGCGAGGGCACCGACGCCCTGCAATTGATGACCGTGCATTCGGCCAAGGGCCTGGAGTTTCACACGGTGTTCATCAGCGGCCTGGAGGAAGGCCTGTTTCCGCACGAGAACAGTCTGTCGGAGAAAGACGGCCTGGAAGAGGAACGGCGGCTGATGTACGTCGCGCTCACTCGCGCACGCCGCAGGCTTTACCTCACCCGCGCGCAGACGCGCATGCTGCACGGGCAGACCCGTTACAACGTGCCCTCGCGCTTTTTCGACGAGGTTCCCGACGAGTTGCTGAAACGGATCAACACCACGAAATTCTCGGGATTCGTGGCTGCCAGGGGATATGAATCCGGTTCCGAAACCGGGACGCCGAAGTCCGAAAGCGGCGCGCCAGGCTGGCGCATCGGGCAGAACGTAGTGCATCCGAAGTTCGGCGCCGGAGTGATCGTCAACGCCGAAGGCCGCGGCTCGGACGCGCGGGTGCAGGTCAACTTCCGCGACGCAGGACTCAAATGGCTCGCGCTGGACTACGCCAAGCTTGTTCCCGCGTAAGCCGGGAGCGTCTCAGGCCGTCGCCTGGCCGGCAGCCGCGGAAGAGACAAATACGTCGCGATAGCTGGTGTAGATCGTCAGCAGCATGACCGGGATCCAAAGGATCAGCCCAAGGCCGAAGGGGATCACCGCGAGCAGGAGCAGGACGGAACTTACGATGCTGTAGAGCAGTAGCGGCATGGCGTTTCGCAGGCAGGCCAGCAGGCTGATCCACAGCGCCCGGAAACCGGGCTGGTCGTCGAGGATTACCAGAGCAGGCGCGAACCAGACCGCCATCGCCAAAGGCAAGAACAACACTGTGCCCGCCAGCATGGCCTGCAACACGCGCCTTGCGGCCTCGGGCGTCAGCGCCGAGGCATCGAGCGCACCAATGCCCTGCTTCACCGCTTCCTGGAATTCCGGACCGCCGACAGTCAGCATCACGCCGGAGATCAACACCTGTCCCACCAGATAGACCCCGCCGACCGTAACCAGGTGCGCGGCGTTGTGGCGAAAACCGCGGAACAGGTGTGCGATCTCGATATCCTGCCCGGCCTCGAGGTCCCTCGCGGCCACCATGATCCCGCCCAGGAAAACCGGGGTGAGCAGGTACAACAGATAGTTGCCGAGAACCGGCAGTACGCTGAGCACCACGCCGATCAGCAGCAGCGCCATATTGAGGACCACCCATATCACGGGGTTCCTGCGGAACAGTTGAAAGGCGGCAATGATCCATTGCCAGCCGCGGCCGGGCGCGACGCTCCGGATATTCATGAAGATTGCCCCGGGTTTATACCGTCAGCCGCTGCGGCCGGTCCGCGGCCTTGCGGTGATTGATCAGTATGCGGCGGAAACGCTCCGGATCGTGGGCGTGGGTGAGTTCGCCCGGGCGCGGCAGATGGAAATCGTAAAGCCGCGAAACCCAGAATCGCAGCGCGCCCGCGCGCAGCATCCATGGCCAGGCATCGCGCTCCTGATCCGTGAAGGGCCGCACCGCGGTGTACGCCTTCAACAGCGCCTGGGTGCGTGCAGGGTCGAGCGTGGCGTCCGCATTGGTGCACCAGTCGTTCACCGTGATCCCCACGTCGTAGACGATACAATCGACGCAGGCAAAATAGAAATCGATGAAACCGCCGACGTGGTCGCCGTCAAAAAGCACGTTGTCGCGAAACAGGTCGGCGTGAACCACGCCGCGCGGCAGGCCTTCGCGCACCTGCATTGCCTGAAAGCGGATTTCCGATTCGAGCAGTTCCGCGTCCTCTGAAGCGAGGAATGGATAGATTTCCGGCGCGCAGGCGGTCCACCACTTCTCGCCCCGCAGATTGTCAAGATGGCTTTTGAAAGTCCGGCCCGCAAGGTGCATGTCCGCCAGCACCCCGCCGACCCGCGCGCAATGCTCCGGCGTCGGCTCGGTAACCTGTTGGCCCTCGAGGCAAGTGACGATCGCCGCCGGCTTGCCGTTGAGCTCGCCCAGCAGTTCGTTCTGCAGGTTGGCGATCGGCTTCGGACAGGGCAGGCCGTGGCTGGAAAGATGCGCCATCAGGTTCAGGTAAAACGGCAGTTCCTGGCGGGTGAGCTTCTCGAACAGGGTCAGCACGAACTTGCCGTGCGTGGTGGTGACGAAATAATTGGTGTTCTCGATCCCGGACAGAATTCCCTGCAGTTCGCTGAGCACGCCGATCGAGTAATTGCGGAGCCAGGCCGAGAGCTGTTCCGGCGTAACGGTGGTGAAGACGGACATGAGCGGGCTAGCCTGGATAATTCATGAGGGACTCGGGATGATGGCGAGTCGAGTTTCGAGACAGTTGCGGCTCGACTGCAGCAGCCGATAGACCACTCTATCGGCTAGGCAGGCATGCCGCAAATGGCCGGAAATCGGCCGCCAGCGCCCGAGTAGCCCGACGCGACACACTGTACCGCGCAAGAGCTTGCTCATAGACACGGCACGCCAGCAATTATCCGCACACGGGCGTCTTCATGAATTATCCGGGCTAGAGATTCAGTTGCGCTTCGCGCTCGGCGGCGGACGGTTCGAAGCCGCGCTTCTCATAATGGTTGAAGATCGCCTCGACCACTTGCCTGGGTTCGTCGATCACTTTGATCAGGTCCATATCGGCCGCATCGATCATGCCTTCGCTGATCATGCGATCCTGCATCCAGTCGAGCAGGCCGCGCCAATAGGATTCCTGAACCAGAATGATCGGAATGCGTTGGATCTTCTGGGTCTGCACCAGGGTCAGCGCCTCCATCAGTTCGTCCATGGTGCCGAATCCGCCCGGCATCACCACGTACGCGCAGGCAAATTTCACGAACATGACCTTGCGCGCGAAAAAGTGGCGGAAGGTCTGGCTGACGTCCTGGTACTGGTTCGAGATCTGTTCGTGCGGCAACTGGATGTTGAGCCCGACCGACAGCGAACGGCCAAAAAAGGCACCCTTGTTGGCCGCCTCCATCACGCCCGGCCCGCCGCCGGAGATGACGCTGAAGCCGGCATCCGAAAGCTGGCGCGAGATTTCCTCGGTGAGGCGGAAGTAGGGATGATCGGCAGAGACCCGCGCGCTGCCGAACACGCTGACCGCGGGCCGGACGTTGGCCAGGCGTTCGGTGGCCGCAACGAATTCTGCCATAATCCCGAACACCCGCCAGGATTCGCGCGCCGACCACGCTTTCTCGACCAACTCGGGGGCGAGCGGTACCGGAATCTTCTGCTTTTCGCTCATGCTGGATTTTCCGCGCTGATCATCGATGAAAACGCTCTTGCTGGTCGACGGTTCTTCCTACCTTTACCGCGCATTCCACGCGCTTCCCGACTTGCGCAACAGGAACAACGAACCGACCGGCGCCGTATACGGCGTGCTCAACATGCTGCGCCGGCTGCGTAAGGAAACTGCGGCGGATTATATCGCTTGCGTATTCGACGCAAAAGGAAAGACCTTCCGCGACGACTGGTATGCCGAGTACAAGGCCAACCGCCCGCCCATGCCGGAGGACCTGGTGGCGCAGATCGAACCCCTGCACCAGAGCGTACGCGCGATGGGCTGGCCGCTGCTGATGGTCGAGGGCGTCGAAGCCGACGACGTGATCGGCACGCTGGCGAAGCAGGCCGAAGCCAGGGGTGTGAATACCGTCATCTCAACCGGCGACAAGGACATCACCCAACTGGTCAGCCCGGCGGTCAGGCTGGTGAACACCATGTCCAACGAAAACCTCGATGAAAAGGGTGTCGAGGAAAAGTTCGGTGTCAAACCGGAGCAGATGGTGGACTATCTCACGCTGATCGGCGACAGCGTGGACAACGTGCCGGGCGTGGAAAAGGTCGGGCCCAAAACCGCGGCGAAATGGCTGAAGCAGTACGGGAGCCTGGACCAGGTGGTCGCTCACGCAGGCGAAATCGCCGGCGTGGTCGGCGAGAACCTGCGCAAGGCGCTGGACTGGCTGCCGCAGGCGAAGAAACTGCTCACCATCAAGTGCGACGTCGAACTGCCCGCTAAGCTCGAAGACCTCACGCCGCAGCCGCAGGACACGGCGAAACTTTCGGAACTCTTCGATCGCCTCGAGTTCAAGTCCTGGAAGCGCGAACTCGAGAGCCGAGGGCCGAGCACCGAGGGCCGAGATCAAGGCAACAGCTTGAATTCCACTCGAACCTCGGACCTTGGACCTCGGAACTCGTCATCGTTACCCCTCACGCCTCACGCCTCACCTGAACGCAAATACGATACCGTCCTAACGGAGGCACAGCTGAGCGCGTGGCTGTCGCGAATATCAGCCGCCCCACTGGTATCCGTGGACACCGAAACCACCGGCCTTGATCCCCTGACCGCACGATTGGTCGGCATCTCGCTGTCGGTCGAGCCTCATCACGCCGCGTACATACCGGTCGGGCACAACTACGCCGGCGCGCCGGAGCAGCTTGCGCTGGATCGGGTGCTTGCGGTACTGAAAGAGTGGATGCAGAGCACGAATCACAAAAAGGTCGGTCAGAACCTGAAGTACGACAAGCACGTGTTCGCCAATCACGGCGTGCTGCTGTCCGGGATCGAGCACGACACGCTGTTGCAGTCCTACGTGCTGGAAAGCCACCAGTCACACGACATGGACAGCCTCGCGGCACGGCATCTGGGCGTCAAGACCATCAGCTACGACGAAGTGACCGGCAAGGGCGCGAGCCGCATTCCCTTCGAACAGGTCGCCGTGGAACGCGCCACCGAGTACTCGGGCGAGGATGCAGACGTGACGCTGCAACTGCACCGGACGCTGTACCCGCAGGTCGAGCGCGACGAGAAACTGGATCGCGTCTACCGCAGTATCGAAATGCCGGTGATGGAAGTCCTGTTCGCGATGGAACGCCAGGGCGTGCTGCTCGACTCCGCGCTGCTGGAGCAGCAGAGCCGCGAATTGGGCGAAAAGATGATCGAACTTGAAAACAGGGTGCATCAGGAAGCCGGGCAGCCGTTCAACCTCAGTTCGCCCAAGCAGCTCCAGGAGATCCTGTTCGAGCGCAAGGGCCTGCCGGTGAAGAAAAAGACGCCGGGCGGCCAGCCTTCCACCGACGAGGATGTCTTGCTGGAACTCGCGCTCGATCATCCGCTGCCAAAGCTGATACTCGAGTACCGCGGGCTGGCAAAGCTCAAGTCGACGTACACCGACAAGCTGCCGAAGGTGGTGAACCCGGCGACGGGCCGCGTGCATACCAATTACGCGCAGGCGGTGGCGGTGACCGGGCGGCTGGCGAGCAACGATCCGAACCTGCAGAACATACCGGTGCGTACCGCGGAAGGCCGCCGCATCCGCGAAGCCTTCATCGCGCCGCCGGGATCGGTGATCGTGTCGGCGGACTATTCGCAGATCGAACTGCGCATCATGGCGCACCTGTCGCAGGACAAAAGCCTGCTCAAGGCTTTTGCCGCCGGAGAGGACGTGCATCGCCATACCGCGTCGGAGATATTCGGCGTCGACTCGGCAACCGTCGCCAGCGAACAGCGCCGCTACGCCAAAGTGATCAACTTCGGGCTGATCTACGGCATGTCCGCGTTCGGGCTGGCATCGCAGCTCGGGATTGAAAGAAGCGCCGCGCAGCAATACATGGAGCGCTACTTCCAGCGCTACCCGGGCGTGAAGGACTACATGGAGCGCACCCGCGAGACGGCGCGCAGTATCGGCTACGTCGAGACCGTGTTCGGGCGCCGCCTCTACCTCCCGGAAATCAAGAGCGGCAACGGCGCACGCCGCCAGGGCGCCGAGCGCGCGGCGATCAACGCGCCGATGCAAGGCACGGCCGCGGACCTGATCAAGCTGGCCATGATCGCCGTGCACAACTGGATCGCGACGTCGCGTGTCAGGAGTCGCCTGATCATGCAGGTGCACGACGAACTGGTACTCGAAGTGCCGGAGGGCGAACTCGATACAGTGAAAAGGGAACTGCCGAAGCTGATGGGCAACGTCGCAAAGCTCGATGTGCCGCTGGTTGTGGATGTCGGTGCGGGCCCAAATTGGGAAAAGGCGCACTAACTCGATAAAACCTAAACCTCACCGCAAAGACGCAAAGAACGCAAAGGAAAACGGGTGACTGTGTTGAGGCTAGGCTAATAAGATAGTAGTGATGATGTCGCAGCAACTGGTCAATGCACAGGCCCGGATGGAAGCGCCGGTCGGTGCCAGCGGCAGGGGGTCTTGTTGCAACCATGGATCAATTTCTCTTCGCCTTGACGCTTCTCGCGGCACTCGGCTGCGGGTTGATCGCGGGCGTTTTCTTCGCGTTTTCGTCTTTCGTCATGAAAGCCCTCGCCCGGCTTCCCGCCAGCGCAGGGATTGCCGCCATGCAATCCATCAACATTGTCGTTCTGCGATCCTTGTTCATGGCGGCGTTTCTGGGAACGGCCGCGGTCTGCGTCCTTGCGTCGATCTACTCGCTGTTCCGGTTGCAGGAGCCTGGGGTTGTGTATTTGCTCGTTGGGAGCGTGCTCTATCTGGTCGGCAGCTTCCTGGTAACGATCGTGTTCAACGTACCCAGAAACGAAGCGCTGGCAAAACTTGCACCAACCGATCCTAACAGCGCGAACTTCTGGTCTGGCTACGTCGTCAGTTGGACTTACTGGAATCATGTCCGAACCGTCGCAGCCCTTGCCGCAGCGGCATCGTTCAGCATCGCGCTCGCATATTGATCATGCGACTCGACCCTTAAGGGGATGTCACTGACGCACTCTGAGAACCGAACCGTCGAAGCCTCTCAACACAAAAACGCCAAGGGCGCAGCACACTGGGTCCATACCCGTCAAGGGGTGCGCAGCTCCGGTTCCCGCTTTTTACCAGTCACTTGTCTCCCGTTACTCGTCACCGCCCCTAAAGCATCACCTGCATCCCCAGCTCCACCACATGATTCTGGGGAAGATTGAAGCAAGTAGCCTCACCTTTCGCCTTCAACATCGTGTTCTCGGGGATCAGCCCCCTTTGGAATAAGTCATCTTGTCGTGATTGCGGGTGATCATCCCACATGCCAGGCGCGCTCCGGAGTTACCGGCAGGTTGCGACTTCAGGTCGTCCTTGTCGGCATGCACCACCAGCCCGCGGCCGATGATGCTGTCCGTTCCCGTACCGAAGGCGACATCGCTAATCGTGAATGAAGAGTAAATAACCCCCATCGAATCCGCGGTAATGTTGCCGAGATCGCCGCTGCGCCGCGACGAGTCGTTCGGCCCGCCGTGTTCGGAAGACGTCGGATTGAAATGTCCGCCTGCGCTCGAGCCATCCCGCGCCGTGCAATCGCCACTTTCGTGAATGTGCAGGCCATGCGTACTGTTCGGTTCGAATCCCGTCATGTTTACCTGAACCAGCGCGACCCCGCTCGTGCGCACGAACGTCACTGCACCGCGCACCAAACTCCCCTGCGTTGGCGCAAGCACCGCCATCGCCGACGGATCTTCATATATCGTTCCGCCCCTGTGCGCTGCACACGCCGACAGCGTGATGGCGCACAATCCCATCGCAATCATCTTGCTGGAACTCGTCATTTGTCGCTGTCCTTTTCGAAATGTCCATCGATGACGCCGCGAACAGTTTAAAAACGCCGATCGAATTTGCATTGTAGTCCCCCTCAATCCGAATTGTATTGTTGAATTGCTTTCGGCAATATCTTTCATCCCGGCCTTTTCCGCATCACCAGGTCTCGCTCCTTACCGAGCGCCGAGTCCTGAGTTCTGAGCCCTGAGTCCCAGGTCCCGTGCCTTTACCGTTCACCGGTCACTCCCCAAAAATTCACTGCCCATTTCTGCGGCTAGAACTATCCCGTTGCAACGCAATATTTACGCGCCGCTTAGGCGCGGGACCTTGAATCTTTACGCCCTCTTTACGGCATGACAGGTACATTTCCACTCGTGCTTCGGTGGCGATTGCTGACTTCCGTTTGATCCAGGTCAACAGCTTGATCCGACGTCGGTACAGAGTGAGTCACGTGTCGACTTGCGCGAGGTGGATATGGATCTTGCTTTACATCGTACTTGCGGTGGGCTTCTTCGCCCTGAGCGTTGCGCTCGTCTATGGCTGCGAGAAGCTGAGGGGGCCGCAATGAACTGGGCCTATCTCCTTAGCGGCGCACTTGCCGTCGCCATCTTTTTCTATCTGTTCGTCGCGCTTCTCTGGCCGGAGAAATTCTGATGAGTGCCAACGGATACTTGCAACTGGCATTTTACGTCGCTGTCCTGCTCGCGCTCGCTAAACCGCTCGGCGCCTACATGGCGCGCATCTACGAAGGGCGCCCGGCATTCCTCAACCGACTCGGCGCGCCAATCGAGCACCTCGATCTATCGCCTGTGCGGCGTGCACCCGGAGCAGGAAATGCGCTGGACGCAGTATGCCCTGGCCGCGCTCTGGTTCAGCCTGGCCGGCTTCCTCGCGGTCTATGCCTTGCAGCGCTTCCAGGCCGGGCTGCCGCTGAATCCGCAGGGCCTCGCGGCAGTGTCGCCCGACTCCTCGTTCAACACCGCAATCAGCTTCGCGACCAACACCAACTGGCAGGGCTACGGCGGCGAATCCACGATGAGTTACCTCACGCAGATGCTCGGGCTCACGGTGCAGAACTTCGTCTCCGCTGCCACCGGGATGGCGGTACTCGTTGCGCTGATCCGCGGCTTCGTTCGCCAGAGCGCGGAAACGATCGGCAATTTCTGGGTGGATCTGACGCGCAGCACTCTATATATCCTGCTGCCCCTGTCGCTCATCCTCGCCGTGGTGCTGGTTTCCCAGGGCGTGGTGCAGACTTTCTCCGCCTATCAAACGGTGCCGCTGGTCGAGGCGGTCGAATACGACGCGCCGAAGCTCGACGCCACCGGCCAGACAATCAGGGACGAGAAAGGCAATACCGTCACTGAAAAGGTCATGCAGAAGGAACAGACCATTGCGGTCGGGCCCGCCGCTTCTCAGATCGCCATCAAGCAGCTCGGCACCAACGGCGGCGGTTTCTTCAACGTCAATTCCGCGCACCCGCTCGAGAACCCGACGCCGCTGTCGAATTTCCTCGAGGTGCTCGCCATCCTGTTGATCCCGGCGGCACTGTGCTACACGTTCGGGCGCATGGTCGGCGATACCCGTCAGGGCTGGGCGATCCTCGGTGCGATGACAATCGTGCTGGTGGTTCTGCTCGTCCTCTGCGCCGGCGCGGAGCAGGCTGGCAATCCTGTGCTCGCGGAGACCGGCGCGGACCAGACGGTTTCGGAAGCGCAGTCCGGCGGCAACATGGAAGGTAAGGAAACCCGCTTCGGTATCGTGAATTCTGCCTTGTGGGCAACCGCCACCACCGCTGCCTCCAACGGTTCGGTCAATTCCATGCACGATTCGTATACACCGCTGGGCGGTCTGGTACCGATGTGGCTGATGCAACTCGGCGAAGTGATCTTCGGCGGCGTCGGCTCGGGGCTCTACGGCATGATTGTGTTCGCCATCGTCGCCGTGTTCGTCGCCGGGCTCATGATCGGGCGGACGCCCGAATACCTCGGCAAGAAGATCGGGGCCTTCGAAATCAAGATGTCGGCCATCGTTCTCCTGATTCCGCTTTTCATGGTGCTGGGCGGGACTGCTATTTCGGTCATGCTCGATGCCGGCAGGGCCGGCGTGGCCAACCCCGGGGCGCATTCTTTCTCGGAAATCCTTTACGCCTACTCCTCGGCCGGCAACAACAACGGCAGCGCATTTGCCGGGCTCTCCGCGAACACGCCCTTCTACAACACCATGCTGGGCGTCGCCATGTGGTTCTCGCGCTTCTGGCTGATGATTCCGACGCTCGCCCTCGCCGGCGCGCTGGCGGCGAAGAAAAAGGTGCCCGCAGGGGTTGGCACGCTGCCCACGCACACGCCGCTATTCATCTTTTTCCTTGTTGGCGTGGTATTGGTGGTCGGCGCGCTGACTTTCTTCCCCGCGCTCGCGCTGGGTCCGGTTGTCGAGCACCTCATGCTCTACGGCGGAAAGTAGTTCCATCCGCCTGCCGAATCCGCAATACAGGAGTTCATTCGACATGACAACCCAGGCGATTTCCCCCGGCCACTCCCCGCGCCGGTCACTGATCAGCAAGAGCATCCTTCAGGAGGCACTGCTGGTGGCATTCGTGAAACTGCTGCCGCAACACCAGTGGCGAAACCCGGTCATGTTCGTGGTGTATGTCGGCAGCATCCTTACCACGATTCTCTTCGTGCAGGCACTCGGTGGCGAGGGCGACGCGCCGGCGGGCTTCATCCTGGCGGTGACCGTCTGGCTGTGGTTTACCGTGCTCTTCGCCAACTTCGCTGAAGCCGTGGCCGAGGGCCGCAGCAAGGCGCAGGCCGCCGCACTGCGCGCCGTTAAGCGCGATACCTTTGCCAAGCGCATCGACGTCCCGCGCCGCGAGGCCCGGATGACCTGGACGCCTTCCTCCGATCTGCGCAAGGGCAATCTGATTCTGGTGGAGGCCGGCGACACCATTGCGGCCGACGGCGAGGTCGTCGAAGGCGTCGCATCGGTGGACGAGTCGGCCATTACCGGCGAATCGGCACCGGTGATCCGCGAGTCCGGTGGCGATTTTTCCTCGGTAACAGGCGGTACGCGCGTGCTTTCCGATTGGCTGATCGTGAGGGTCACCGTCAATCCGGGCGAGGCCTTCCTCGACCGCATGATCGCGATGGTCGAGAGCGCGCGCCGCCACAAGACGCCCAATGAGATCGCGCTGACCATCCTGCTGGTGGCGATGACCCTGATATTCCTGCTGGCCACGGTCACGCTGCTGCCGTTCTCGATCTACGGCGTCGAGCTTGCCAAGGCCGGCAATCCGGTGACGATCACCGTGCTGGTGGCGCTGCTGGTTTGCCTGATCCCGACGACTATCGGTGGTCTGCTCTCCGCGATCGGCCTGGCCGGCATCGGGCGGATGCTGCGCGCCAACGTGATCGCCACCTCCGGCCGCGCGGTGGAAGCGGCAGGCGACGTCGACGTGCTGCTGCTCGACAAGACCGGCACCATCACGTTGGGGAACCGCCAGGCCGCTGGCTTCCTGCCGGCAACAGGCGTGTCGGAAATTGACCTCGCCGATGCCGCGCAGTTGGCATCGCTCGCCGACGAAACGCCGGAAGGTCGCAGCATAGTGGTGCTGGCCAAGCAGAAATTCAACCTGCGCAGCCGGGATATCGCCGCTCTCGGCGCCACATTCGTGCCTTTCTCGGCGCACACGCGCATGAGCGGCGTGAATTTTGACGGACGCGAAATCCGCAAGGGCGCCAATGAGGCGATTCGATCCTGGGTGCAATCCAAAGGCGAAACCTTTCCCGCCGAAGTCCTCAACATCGTGGAAGGCCTCGCACGGCAGGGATCGACGCCACTGGTGGTCGCCGACGGAGCGAAGGTGCTCGGCGTCATCGAACTGAAGGATATCGTCAAGGGGGGCATCAAGGAGCGGTTCTCCGAACTGCGCGCCATGGGCATCAAGACGGTCATGATCACCGGCGACAATCGCTTGACTGCTGCGTCTATTGCGGCGGAGGCCGGTGTAGACGATTTTCTCGCGGAGGCTACCCCGGAAACCAAACTCAAGCTGATCCGCGACCATCAAGCGACGGGGAGGCTGGTGGCGATGACCGGCGACGGCACCAACGACGCGCCGGCGCTGGCGCAGGCCGATGTCGCAGTGGCGATGAACACGGGTACCCAGGCCGCCAAGGAAGCCGGCAACATGGTAGACCTCGATTCCAACCCGACCAAGTTGATCGAGATCGTGGAGATCGGCAAGCAGCTGCTGATGACGCGCGGGGCGCTGACCACGTTCTCGATCGCCAACGACATCGCAAAGTACTTCGCCATCATTCCGGCGGCCTTTGCTACGACTTATCCGCAGCTCAATGCGCTCAACGTAATGGGGCTGGCTAGTCCGGCGAGCGCGATCCTGTCGGCGGTGATCTTCAATGCGCTGATCATCGTCGCGCTGATTCCGCTGGCGCTCAAGGGCGTGCGCTATCGGCCGGTCGGCGCCGCCGTACTGCTGCGCAACAACGCCCTGATTTACGGCGTAGGCGGGGTCATCGTGCCGTTCATCGGCATCAAGCTGATCGACCTGATTCTTGTTGGATTAGGACTTACATGATGAACCGATCTTGAGTGTATGCAGGAGACAACTATGTTGATCGACTTGAGGCGTGCTTTCACGATGCTGGCAGTGATGACGCTGATCACCGGCGTCGCCTATCCGTTGCTCGTGACGGCAATAGCCCAGGCTGCGTTTCATGGCAAGGCAAACGGCAGCCTGATCGAGCGCGACGGCAAGCCGGTCGGCTCGGTGCTGATCGGACAGCCATTCAGCGATCCGAAACACTTCTGGAGCCGGCCGTCGGCAACGGGTCCGGTGCCGTACAACGCAGGGGCTTCGAGCGGATCGAACCAGGGTCCGCTCAATCCGGCGCTCGCTGATGCCGTGGCGGGGCGGATCAGGTCCCTGCGCGATGTTGACCCGGACAACGCCGCGCCGGTGCCGGTCGATCTGGTGACCGCCTCTGCCAGCGGGCTCGACCCGCACATCAGCCCTGCCGCCGCCGAGTACCAGTTGAATCGCGTTGCCAAGGCGCGCAACCTTGATCCGCAGAAGGTCAGAGCGTTCATCGCGGAATTCACTGAGGGCAGGCAGCTCGGCTTCCTGGGCGAACCGAGAGTCAATGTGCTCGGGCTGAACCTCGCGCTCGATGCGCGACAGTGACGAACAGAACGCCGGCTTAACCGGGAAGGGCTCGCTCAGCGGCGAGTCGCGGCAGACCACGGGGGTGCCTGTGGCAGAATGCATTTGCAGGTTCCAGGCACGATGACCGACATCCGACAAGACCCCGACGCGCTGCTCGCCAAAGTCCAGCGCGAGGAAGCACAAACCGGCCGCGGCCGGCTCAAGATCTTTTTCGGCGCCTCCGCCGGCGTCGGCAAGACCTATGCGATGCTGTCCGCGGCACGCGAATTGCGCGCCCAGTCAGTGGACGTCGTGGTCGGCATTGTCGAGACTCACGGCCGCAGGGACACTGCGGCGCTGCTCGAGGGATTGGAAGTATTGCCCGCACGATTTGTCGAATACCGCGGCACGCGCCTCGCAGAATTCGATCTCGACGGCGCGCTGGCACGGCGTCCGGCGGTCATCCTGGTGGACGAACTCGCGCACAACAACGCCCCCGGTTCGCGGCACCCCAAGCGCTGTCAGGACGTCGACGAACTGCTCTCAGCCGGGATCGACGTCTACACCACGGTCAATGTCCAGCATCTCGAAAGCCTTAACGACGTGATAGGCGGCATCACCGGCATCAAGGTCTGGGAGACGGTTCCGGACCAGGTATTCGATCGCGCCGACGAAGTCACGCTGGTAGATCTGCCGCCCGATGAACTGCTGCAGCGACTGCGCCAAGGCAAGGTCTATCTGCCGGCGCAGGCAGAGCGGGCGGTCCGCAATTTCTTCCGCAAGGGCAATCTGATCGCGCTGCGCGAGCTGGCGCTGCGGCGCACCGCCGATCGCGTCGACGACCAGATGCTCGCCTATCGCCACGACGAGGCGATCCGCACCGTCTGGCATACGCGCGAATCGCTGCTCGCCTGCGTCGGGCCCGATCCCGGCGCGGAGAAACTGGTGCGCAGCACGGCACGGCTGGCCAAGCAGCTCGAAGTCGAATGGCATGCGGTATACGTCGAAACGCCAAAGCTGCAGCGGTTGCCGGAGGCACAACGCGAGCGCATCCTGCGCGTGCTCACGTTGGCCCAGGAACTGGGTGCGCGGACGGCGACCATCCCCGGCCAGTCGCCCACCGAGGAGATTGTCACCTACGCCCGCAGCCACAACCTAGCCCGCGTGGTGATCGGCCGAGGCCACCGGCGCCGGCTGCCGCTGACCCGATCCTTTTCAGAGCGGATCGCCGCACTGGGCACCGACCTCGAGGTGGTCCAGGTCGGTCTCGGAGAAGGCCCTGCGCCGCGCCGCGCCGGCTTCGCCGCCCACGAGAATGGTGGCGCAATCCAGGCCGGCCTGCGCGCCGGCTATCTGTGGTCGGCCGTAATCTGCGCGATCGCCACGCTCGCCGCCCTGCCGCTGGTTCCGTATCTGGCCCTTGCCAATATCGTGATGCTGTTCCTTCTGGCGGTGGTACTGGTGGCCGTGCGTTTCGGCCGCGGTCCGGCCATCCTGGCGGCGTTCCTCAGTGTCGCATCGTTCGATTTCTTTTTCGTTCCACCCCGCTTTACCTTCGCGGTCTCCGACGTGCAATACCTTGTCGTGTTCGGCGTGATGCTGGCGGTGGCGCTGATCATTGGACAGCTGACGTCCGGGCTCCGTTATCAGGCGCGCGTGGCCAGTCATCGCGAGACGCGCGCCCGCGCACTCTACGAACTCTCCCGGGAATTGTCCGGCGTGCTGATGCAGGAGCAGGTCCTGCAGATCAGCGACCGGCACATCGAGGCAATCTTCCATGCCAAGGCCGTGATCCTGCTGCCTGACGAGCACGACCACTTGTACGAGCCGGCAGCGGGCGAAGGTGAGGTTTCCCCGGTCATCGATCTGGCGATTGCCCAGTGGGTATACGACAACGGCAAGCCGGCCGGCTTCGGTACCGACACCCTGCCCGGCAGCCGCATCCACTATGCGCCGTTGCCGGCGCCGATGCGCACGCGCGGCGTTCTCGCGCTGGAGCCAGCGATGGCAAGGTTGCTGCTCATCCCGGAGCAGCGCCGCCTGCTGGAGACTTTCGCCGCGCTGATCGCGCTCGCGCTGGAGCGCGTGCACTATGTACTGGTCGCGCAGGATGCCTTGGTCAAAATCGAATCAGAACGTCTGCGCAATTCCATCCTGAGCGCGCTTTCGCACGATCTGCGCACGCCGCTCACCGCGCTGCTCGGCCTGGCCGAGTCGCTGGCGCTGACGAAGCCCGGGTTGAGTGGCGTACAGTTGGAGTTGGCCGCGGCGATCCGCGACGAGGCAGTGCGGATGAATGCGCTGGTGAACAACCTGCTCGACATGGCGCGGCTCGAGGCCGGCGAAGTGCGACTCAATCGCCAGTGGCAGCCGCTGGAGGAAGTGGTCGGCAGCGCCGTGAAGGCGCGCGAACATCTGCTCGCCTCGCACGCGATCCGCATCGAACTGCCAAAGGACCTGCCACTGGTGGAATTCGATGCGGTACTGATCGAACGGGTATTGTGCAACCTGCTAGAGAACGCGGCAAAGTACACTCCGGCGCAGAGCGAGATTCGCATCGAGGCGAAAACGCAGGGCGCCGAAATGCACGTCAGCGTGGCCGACAACGGACCGGGTCTGGCGCCCGGGAGCGAAGAAACGATCTTCGAGAAATTCACCCGCGGCGCGCGCGAATCGGCGACACCGGGCGTGGGTCTGGGTCTGACCATCAGCCGCGCCATCGTCGAAGCGCACCGCGGCAGGATCTGGGCCGAAAACGACCCCGCCGGTGGCGCCCGGTTTGTGTTCACGTTGCCACTCGGCACGCCGCCGGCAATGCCACGCCTGCCTGAAGAACTGCCAGCCGTGGCTGCGCGAAACGCCGTGACGTGACCGAACCCGCCCCCGTGGTCGTGGTGGTCGAGGATGAAAAGCAGATCCGGCGCTTCGTGCGCACCGCTTTGGAATCGGAAGGCTGCCGCGTTTTCGAAGCGCAGAGCGGACGACATGGCCTGACGGAAGCCGCCACCCGCAAGCCGGACCTCGTGATTCTGGACCTTGGGCTGCCCGATCTGGACGGTGTGGAGTTCATCCGCGACCTGCGCGCCTGGAGCATTCTTCCGATCATCGTGCTGTCGGCGCGCACCGATGAGAACGACAAGATTGCGGCGCTGGACGCCGGCGCGGACGATTACCTGACCAAACCGTTCAGTGTCGGCGAGTTGCTGGCGCGAGTGCGCGCCGCATTGCGGCGCGGAGCGACCGGGCTCGCTGGCGAGCCGGTGGTTGCGTTTGGCGACATTCGCCTGGACCTTGCAAACCGCAATATATTGCGAAGTGGCGCACCGATCCACCTCACCCCTATCGAATATCGCCTGCTGTCACAGCTTGCAGGCAATCCCGGCAAGGTGCTGACTCACCGGCAGCTCTTGCGCGATGTTTGGGGCCCGTCCCACGTGGAACATTCGCATTACCTGCGCATCTACATGGCGCAACTGCGCCAGAAACTCGAAGCCGACCCGGCTCGACCACGCCACTTTCTCACGGAACCCGGTGTGGGCTACCGGTTCGTGCCTTAGCCCTTCAATCACAATGACGCGTGCTCCTGGGCGCACCTGCGGGACCTAAGCAGAGCTTCCCTAGCTCGCCTTTTCCGGCGCCAGTCCCAGCTTCTGGGCAAGCCCGATGCGCTGCAGCTTTCCGGTCGCGCCCTTGGGAATCTCGGCCACTATGAGTATCTTGCGCGGGACCTTGAAGTCCGCCACGCGCTTCGCGGCGAACTCCCGCAGATCCTTCTCGCTGGCCTGCACGCCCTCCCGCAACACTACGGCCGCGGCAACGTCCTCGCCCAGTTTGTCGTGCGGAACAGCAAACGTAACGCACTGCTGAACCGCCGGGTGATCCATGAGCACCTCGTCCACTTCGCGCGGCGAGATCTTTTCCCCGCCGCGATTGATGATCTCCTTCAAGCGACCTGTGATCGTCAAATACCCGTCCGCATCCATCACCCCTTGATCGCCGGTGCGAAACCACCCCCTGGCAAACGCCTCGGCGTTGGCCTTAGGGTTGTTCTCGTAGCCGGACATTACGTTCTCGCCACGTATAGCGATTTCTCCCCGGACGCCGGCCGGCAACGGATTGCCGTCCAGGTCGATCACGCACACCTCCGGCCCGGATTGCATGCCCACGGTACCGGGCTTGCGTACGTCCGGCGGCAAGGGGTTGCTCGCCATCTGATGCGCGGCCTCGGTCATGCCGTAGGACTCGATCACGGGTGCGCCGAACACCGCTTCGAGCTCCCTGATCACCTGGGTCGGCATGGACGACGACGACGAGCGGATGAAGCGCAGCGGATTGGCTTTGATCACATCGACGTTGTTCGCTGCGCGGGACAGTATCGCCTGGTGCATGGTCGGCACGGCCGTATACCAGGTGGGATGCACTTCGGCCATCCAGGAAAAGAATTTCAGGGCATTGAACCCGGCCGTGCAACACACTTCGCCGCCCGCGGACAGCGGCGCCAGGATGCCCGCGATCAGGCCGTGGATATGGAACAGCGGCATGATGTTGAGCCCGCGATCCGATGCGGTAAATGCCAAAGTCTGCCGAACGTTGCGCGCCGAAGCACACACGTTGCGCTGCGCGAGCGGCACGATCTTCGGGCGCGAGGTCGTTCCGGAAGTGTGCAGGACCAGTGCGATGTCGTCCGCTGCCGCCGGTCCCGGGCGTGCCGGCACAGACGCAGCATGACCTTCGGGAAACATGAGCGTGAAACTGCCTGCGCCACGTTCGCGCGTTATGGCAACCCGAGCGATCGGAATGCCCAGCATGCTCGCGACATCGATTGCGGGAGATGGTTTGTCGCGCTCGACAATCAGCAACCTGGCGTTCAAGTCCGTCAGATAGAATTCGAATTCGTCCGCCCTGTACCCAGGGTTCAGAGGTGCGGCGGTCGCGCCAGCGGCGACGCTCACGAACGCGGCGGCCATCTCAGGGCCATTGTCGAGCACGATCGCGACGCGGTCATTACGGCCTATGCCTATCGAATTGAGCGCGCTCAACGTATCGCGCGCGAGCTGGCGCAAAGCCCGATACGTGAGCGGCGCGCCACCCGGCGCGCTCAGCGCAGGCGCGCCGGGTGCGCCCGTTTCAAGAAGATCGAGCACGGTTGCAAGTGAACTGATCATTTCGACGATCCTCTGTCTGAATGGCAATTTGAAACGGGGTGGCTCCTAGGGAAGCTCTGATCAAGTTCCGCGACGCGCGTTGCGCCAGGTGCGGATGACTGCTAGGCGTCGCTCCGCAGATGCGGCTGAAGCCCCAGCAAGGAGCGCAACAACGCAGGCGCCGCATCCTGGCACAACCTAATAATACTTCGACTCTTTCGAGGGACCGGGCGATTCGGGCCGATGTCTGCGTCGGCTCCTCCTTATGTAGGCCGGCTACACGGCGTCCTCGCCGTCTTGCCCTCGACCCGAATCGCCTCGGTCGCGCATATGGAACTTGGTCAGAGCTTCCCTAGCCCTCGAGCGTGAGCTTCGCGTGCCGGGCATTCAGCGACTTCGCCAACAGGCTGGCGCAGGCGTAGACGGCGCTGATGTGAGGCGTCGGCGTCTGGGTCAATCTGCCCAGCTCGACCACCGAGCCGGCCAGCGCCTCGATCTCGATCGGCCGTCCCTGCTCGACGTCCTGAAGCATCGAAGTCTTGTGTGCGCCGACCTTCTCAGCACCGGCAATCCTGCGCTCGATGCTCACCGGGAAGGTGACACCGAGTTTTCTGGCGATGGCCTCAGCCTCCGCCATCATCCGCGCCGCCAGGTCGCGAGTAAGCGGGAACTGACAGATGTCCACCAGTGTGGCATGCGTCAGCGCGCTGACCGGATTGAAGCTCAGGTTGCCCCACAGCTTGAGCCAGATCTCGCTACGGATGTCCTTCGAAACCGGTGCTTTGAATCCGGCCTTGGTAAAGCTCGCGGAGACGGCCTCGATACGCGGCGTCGTCGAGCCGTCCAGCTCACCCAGCGTGAAGCGGTTGCCCTCAACGACATGGACCACTCCGGGGGACACCAGGTTCGCAGCCGGATACACGACGCTGCCGATGACTCGCGCGGCATCGATGCTGCGCGCAATGCTGCCGTCGGGATCGGCGGAGACGACCGGCGTTCCCTCGTACTGCCCGCCGTGCTTATGGAAGTACCACCATGGAATTCCGTTCTGCATCGTAACGACACTGGTCGTCTCGTGGCAGAGTTGATGCAGGCCGGGAGCAACCGCCGCGACCTGATGCGCTTTGAGCGTCAACAGTACGACGTCCTGGGGTCCCACATCGCTCATTCTCTCGAACGCGCGCGCGCCCTCGGCACGCAGCTCGCTCCCATCTTCCAGAATGAGCTTCATCCCGGCGGCGCGAATCGCTGCGAGATTGGCGCCGCGGGCGATGAACGTGACGTCCTCGCCCGAGCGAGCCAGCCTGACACCCAGGTAACCACCGATCGCGCCTGCGCCGACGACGGCGATCTTCATGATGGGTTGCGTGAAAGTCGGGTCATATATAACGGTTCGAGAGTGTGCCTACTCCATCGATGACGACATCCACCGACGCACCGGCGGGTATCGACCCTGCGCCCACGGATGTCCCGCACGAGATGATGTCCCCTGGACACAAAGTCAGATCCCGGGAAATGAGGTTCACCAGTTGTTCGGGAGAAAAGATCATGTCCCGCACCGGATAATTCTGCCGCTCTTTGCCGTTCACGAGGGTGCGGACCACCAGTCCTGCCGGGTCCGCATCCGTCGCGATGACCGGGCCGAACGGCCCGAAGCCGTCGAAGCTCTTGGCCCGCGTCCATTGGGCGAAGCTCGGATCGGTTTTCAACAGCTCCACTGCGGTGATGTCGTTCACGCAAGTGTAGCCGAAGACGTAGTGCGCCGCGTCGGCGAGAGCGATGTTCCTTCCCTGTTTGCCGATGACGACGCCGAGCTCGCCTTCGTACAGCACACGCCCCGAGTAAGACTTCGGCGCGGGGACCTCGGCCCCATGAGCGCAGAAACTGTTGGCCGCCTTGATGAAGTACAACGGCTCTGCCGGGATATCCAGCGAGAACTTGGCTGCCGCTGCATGGAAGTTGTTCCACAGTGCGATCATCTTCGTCGGCGAGCAAGGCGTCTCCCAATGCACATCCGCCAGCGCAATCAACTCCCCGGTAGGCTCGTATGCCCCAAACATCTCGCCTCGGCACACACGCACCGCGTCGTCTTCGATGAACCCGAAACCGATCGTCTGCTTTCGCGAGAACCTCAGCCATCGCATGTCACGCCCTCCTTCATCCGCTTGCGCAGTGATTTCGACACCCGAGGAGCCCTGCAAAGTTCATGGGGCACGACGCCCGACTATGACCAGGTCGCGTTCCACCCCGTCCAGCAGCGCCACTTTCGGCAACTCACCCCAGCGGGCGAATCCGAACTTCTCGAACAACGCCAGGCTGGTCAGGTTGTGGGCGAAGATGAATCCCAGCAAGGTATCGATACCGAGCCCCGGCGCCTGGCCTAGAGCCTGGACAAGCAAATACGAGGCGATGCCCCGTTTCCTGAAATCGGCGTGAACGTACACGCTCAGTTCCGCCGTCCTGTCGTACGCCGGGCGCCCGTAGAAAGAGGAAAAACTCAGCCAGCCGGCGATCTGTCCCTCGACCTCGACCACCCACAGTGGCCGGAAGTCCGGGGAGTGCTCCTCGAACCAGCGCTCCCGGCTCGGCACCGACACGGGTTCGAAATCGGCGGTGACCACGCGCGAAGGAATGGTTGCATTGTAGATTGCGACGATCTGCTGCAGGTCTTCACGCCTTGCAATCCGGTGTGCGAACGCCATGGCTGCGCAGTCAGGCGTGCCGCGTCATCTGCCATCCGATGGCGGTTGCCAGGGATCGCGCACCTGCGGCACCGCTTCCATCAGCAATGCGAGCGCGCGCCCCAGGGACTTCTCGCCGGTGGCCGCGCCCTTATAGTGGCCAAGACGCACGACCACCATGTCATGCGTCGGAATGATGATCGCGAACTGCCCGCCGGCGCCCGCCATGAAGTACGCGTCTTCCGGTACGGGCCATCTGCCGGTTCGGTTGAGCCAGAAGAATCCGCCGTATACCGGCTTCGACCACGCCGGCGCCGGCGTGCGAACGAAGTCCGCCCAACCTTCAGGCAGCAGCCGCTCGCCGTCCCACACGCCATCCTGTTGATACAGCAGCCCCAGGCGCAACCAGTCGCGCCCCGTCCCCAGGTCGTAGCCCTGCAAAGCAAGGTTGCCGTACGCATCCGTCTCCACAAGCATGTTGCGGATTCCGAGCCGGTCGAACAGGTGCCGTTGCGGGTAAGAAAGATAATCCTGCTTGCGCGCGAGAACGGCCTTCTTGATGAGATAGTTCACTACCAGCGGATCGGAGTTGCGGTAGCGCCCGACGGTATTGGGCGGCCACTGCTGCGGGCGCGTGACTGCCCATCGAACGGAGTCGATCGCGCCGGTGTAGATATAGAGATGGTCCGGATAGCCGCGCGAGGGATCGTAGTCCGGGTCCTGCGGGGCAACGAAACGCAGCCCGCTCGACATCCGCAGCAGGTCGGCAATGCGGATGGCGCGCCGGGGATCGGCGGGCCGCTGCCAATCATCCACCGGCGCCGCGGCCCATAGGTCATACACGCCTTCATGGATGAGCTGGCCCATAAGCGTCGCCGCGATACTCTTGCCCATAGACCAGCTCGGCAGCCTCGTGGTGTGGTCGAGCCCGCGCTGGTAGTGCTCAGCGATGATGCGACCCTTGTACGCCACTACGAATGCAGCCGTAAGCCCTTCAGCAGGATCGAAAGCTGCCTCGATACCCGCAACCACTTTCGCGGCGTCGATTTCACGCGGAAGCGGCGCATCGGGTAGCCGGTCCCCCATGGGCCACGGTTGCGTTGCCGGATCGGGCAGCGACGACCCGATTTTCGCCGGGGTGAAGAACACGGAGTCCGCGCCGCGCGGTAATGTGACGCAACCCTGGTCGGGGAAAAGCCTGGCGGTGCGCGTGACCCCGCTGGGCAATGTCAAGTGCACGGCTTTCGCTTCATGATCCACGACGGTCTTGGTTACCAGACGACGCTCGGCACGAGGCGACACGAAGAACCCGTCTTCATCGGCAGCCGTTGCGAGATCGCGGCCGGTGATGAACAGCGCCGAGCAGAGAATCTTTGCGTAGCCGGCGGTCATGTGCTCAATCGGATCGCCCGGTGGCACCTCCCACGCGGTTGGGTACTCCTGAGGCGCAGTCTGTTGCTGTGCGCTGCAGACGGCGAACGGCAACAGCAGCGCGCCGAGAATCATCAGCGGTCGTAGCATTCTTCCTCCGGAATTCGTATCAATTCGGCCCTCGCCGATCAAGGTCACAAGCGACGCCGCGAAACGGCCAGGATTTTCAACTCGAACCCAGAATACAATAACAAACCGCGGCAATCATGGCGGTTCGCCGCGCGATAACACAAGGGGAGACGCTCATGAGTTCTTCTTGGACACGTCGCGAGTTTCTGGCTCGCGCAGGCGTAGCGGTCGCAGGCATCCAGACTTTCGAGCATCTCGACCCTTGTTGCGCCTTTGCGGCCGACGCAAAGACGGCGGACAAGGAACTTTTCGAGTTGAAGCCAGTGGCCGATGGCATCTACGCCGCGATCGCCGCGCCCCGCTACAAGGTCAATTCCAACGCTGCCGTGATCGTCACCAACGACGGGGTGATCGTGGTGGACTCGCACTCCAAACCTTCAGCCGCGTATGCGCTGTACCGGGAGATCCAGTCGATCACCAGACAACCGATCAAGAAAATCATCAACACCCATTTCCACTGGGACCACTGGCAGGGGAACGAGGTCTATGCCGAAGCCAACCCCAACCTGGAAATTATTTCTTCGCAGCGCACGCTGGAGAACATGACCGATCCCGATGCCGGAGGCGGCGGCCTGCCGTACATCGAGAAGCAGTTGGCGAGCATCCCGAAAGAGATCGAGGCACTGAAGACCGAAATCGTACGCACCAGTGACCCCGCACAGAAAGCCCGACTCGAGGCGAACCTGCGCCAGACCGAGGCATACCTGGAAGAACTGAAGCATATCAAGCCGCCGCTCCCCAACAGGACGGTCTCCAATACGGTTACGCTCAACGAAGGTGGGCGGGAAGTCCAGATCCTGTTGCTGGGCCGCGGCCACACCGACGGCGACGTCTTCATTCATCTGCCGAAGGAAAAAGTGGTCGTGACCGGGGACGCGGTGATCGACTGGATGCCGTACATGAACGACGGTTTCCCCGAGGAATGGGTACAGACGCTGGATGCACTGGAAAAATTCGATTTCACCCAGATCATCCCCGGCCACGGCGAAGTCGCGTCCAAGGCCCATCTGGCGTTCTTCCGGGGCTATCTCGCCGATCTCGTCGCCGCGGTGAAGTCGGCGCACGCCGACGGCGCCAGCCTGGATGAAATGAAAAAAGGGATCCCGGATCGGCTCGCCGCGAACTACGAACGGGGGATGTCGAAGTATCCGCTAGGCCAGTATCGCGACCGCATCGGGCTGAATATCGAAGCGGCCTACCGCAAAGTCATCAGGAAATCCTGACGATCCGATATACCGGCGCAGCCGCATGGTTCTTCAGGCGCCGGGCTGAAGAGCGGGACTGACTACAATGGCACCGAGGGCGAACTGGATGCTGTACAACCGCGTGTAGATGCCGCCCTTGGCGAGCAGCTCGGCATGCGTTCCGACTTCGGCCACCTCGCCTTTGTCCAGCACCACTATCCGGTCGGCCTTTTCGATGGTGGAAAGCCGGTGGGCGATGACGATGGTGGTACGGCCCTGGATCAGCTGTTCGAGCGCCGCCTGCACGTGCTTCTCCGATTCCGAATCCAGCGCGGAGGTCGCTTCGTCGAGGATCAGGATCGGCGCATTCTTGAGAATGGTCCGCGCGATCGCCAGCCGCTGGCGCTGGCCGCCGGAGAGCCGCACCCCGTTCTCACCTATAAGCGTTTCGAAGCCTTGCGGCATTGTGCGAATAAAGTCCAGCGCGTGTGCGGCTTGCGCCGCGCGTTCGATCGCCTCGCGGCTGGCACCGGCAGTCTGGCCGTAAGCGATGTTGGCGGCGACCGTGTCGTTGAACAGCGCAACTTCCTGGCTTACCAGCGCGATACTCCGCCGCAAGCTGGCCAATGACAGGGACTCGAGATCGTGGCCGTCGATGGTGATCCGGCCTGAAGCGGGGTGAAAGAAGCGCGGCACCATATTGGCGAGCGTGGTCTTGCCGCTGCCGGACGATCCGACCAGCGCTACGGTTTCGCCAGGCCGGATCGCCAATATCACGCCCAACAATGCCGGCTGTTCGGCACGCGGGTAGCGGAAGGTGACCCTTTCGAAGCGGATGTCGCCGCGTGCGCGTTCGAGTTCGACCTTACCCTCGTCCTTTTCCGGCTCCTCGTCGATCAGCGCAAACACGCTTTCTGCGGCGGCCAGCCCGCGCTGCAGGTGCTCGGCCACGCCTGTCAACCGTTTCAACGGCGCGGTTAGCATCAGCATGGCCGCGAGGAACGAGACGAAGCTGCCGACCGTGGTCGCATCGGACTGCGCCTTGACTGTGGCGTAGTAAACTACCACCGCCACGGCCACCGCGGCTAGCACCTGCACGATCGGCACGTTGGCCGCCGCGGCTGCGGTCTGCTTCATGGTGAAACCGCGAAGACGGTTGCTGGTATCCGCGAAGCGCTTTGCCTCGTAGTCCTGCCCGCCGAAAATCTTTACCACTTTGTTGCACTCGACCGTTTCCTGCAAGACCTGGGTGAGGTCACCCATCACATGCTGGGTGGCGCGGCTCATTTTGCGCAGCCGGATGTTGAAATAGCGCACCACCACCGCTATCGGCGGCACCATGATCAGCGAAAGCAGCGTGAACTTCCAGTCAACGTAGAGCAGGTAAGCCAGCAGCCCGATCAGGGTGACCGAATCCTTGACCAGTACCATGATCACGCTGGTCGCCGCACCGGTGACTTGCGTCACGTCGTAGGTAAAGCGGGAAATCAGATTGCCGGTGGTGCTGTCGTGGAAATAGCCGAGCGGCAGGGCCAGCATGCGGCGAAACATGATGTCACGCAGATCCATAACAACTTTGTTGCCGACCCAGGCGCTGGCGTAGGTTCCGATGTAGGCACCAATGCCGCGGAGAACGAAGATCGCCACCAGCGCCACTGGCACCCACTTCATCAGAAACGGATCCTTGTCGACGAATGTCCCATCGAGGAAGGGCTTCAAAGAGACCGGCATGGCTACTTCGGTCGCTGCGGTTATCAGCATGCCGAGGATGGAAAGCGCGAATATGCCCCAGTACGGTCTTACGTACCGGAGCAGGCGGAAATAGAGTTGGATGCTGGTCATGCGCGCACCTTAGCACAGTGGAAACCCAACACCGACAAGCTAACCACGAAGACACGAAGACCACAAAGAAACACGAAGAAGGGCCAAACGTGAATGGCTCGCCAAGTTCACGACGGTCGACCTATTAGTGTTTCTGGGTGTGACGACGACAAGTGAATACCCGGAGCGTTTCGACAAATCTGGAGTCGGCTGAGAGCCCTCTTGCTCATCGTTGATTGTCAAATATTTTTCTTGTTTTTCTTCGTGTGTCTTCGTGGTCTTCGTGGTCTTCATGTCTTCGTGGTGAGATTTTCGGTTTTGAACTTCCAGACATTGGGAAGGTTTCGCCGGGCGATCAGCCGAAGTTCACCATTACGTGACGGGTGACGGTGTAGTCTTCGAGGCCGTACATGGACATGTCCTTGCCGTAGCCGGACGTTTTCATTCCGCCGTGCGGCATTTCGTTCACCAGCATGAAGTGGGTGTTGATCCAGGTGCAGCCGTACTCCAGCCGGCTCGCCACTTTCATTGCCCGGCTCACATCCCGGGTCCACACCGATGACGCGAGGCCGTATTCCGAGTCGTTGGCCCAGGCGATCGCCTCGTCGGCATCCTTGAAGCGGGTCACCGAAACCACCGGGCCGAACACTTCCTTGCGCACGATCTCGTCATCCTGCCGCGCGCCCGCCACCACGGTAGGCTGATAGAAGAATCCCTTGCCCGCCGCAACCGCGCCGCCGGCGACCACTTCCATGTGTTTCGTTGCGACTGCACGTTCGACAAAACCGGACACGCGTTCACGCTGCCCTGCACTGATCAGCGGGCCGATTTCGGAGTCGTCCTTCTCGGGCTGGCCGAACTTGATGGTTTTCACCGCCGCGCCAAGATCGGCGACCAGCCTGTCGTAGATTTTCGCGCCGGCGTAGATGCGGCATGCGGCGGTACAGTCCTGGCCGGCGTTGTAGTAGCCGAAGGTGCGCAGGCCGCCGACAACTGCTTCCAGATCGGCGTCGTCGAAGACGATTACCGGCGCCTTGCCGCCGAGTTCGAGATGAGTGCGCTTCAGCGTCGACTGCGCGGCCTGCAGCACCTTGCGCCCGGTGGCGATGCTGCCGGTCACCGAGATCATTCGCACCGCGGAATGGTTGATCAGCGGTGAACCGACCGTGTCGCCGCGCCCATTGACGATGTTGACCACGCCTTTCGGGAAAATTTCGGCCAGGAGTTCGCCGAGTTTGAGCGTGGTGAGCGGCGTAATTTCCGAGGGCTTGAGCACCACCGTGTTGCCCGCGGCCAGCGCCGGCGCAATCTTCCACGCCGCCATCATCAGCGGGTAATTCCATGGCGTGATCTGCGCCACCACGCCGACCGGGTCGCGGCGGATCATGCTGGTGTGGTTCGGCAGATACTCGTCGGTGGCGCTGCCGTGCAGGCAGCGCGCCGCACCGGCGAAGTAACGGAAACAATCCACGATCGCGGGTATTTCATCGCCCAGCGCGCGCGCCCTGGGCTTGCCACAGTTGAGCGACTCGAGATCGGCGTAGCTCTTGGCGTCCTGCTCGATGCGATCGGCAAGCTTCAGCAGCAGCAACGAACGTTCCTGCGGCGTCGTGCTGCCCCAGCTTTGGTACGCCCTACCGGCCGCCTCTACCGCCTGGTTGATCTGGTCTGGCGAGGCCTCACGGCCTTTCGTAATCGCTTCGCCGGTGGCCGGGTTGAGGACTTCGACTTCGGCGCCGGCCCCGGCGACCAGTTGGCCGTCAATGAGCAGTTTGATTTGCATGGAATGTCTCCTTGTTATTTACCGCTGCCCGCCACTTCGTGGGTATCGCGGGTGAGATAGAACGCCAGCAGGATGGGGATGAAAGTCACTGCGATGACGAACACCGCGACCACGTTGGTGACCGGCCGCTGGCGCGGGCGCACCAGTTCCGAGAGCATCCAGATCGGCAGCGTGGTCTGTTGCCCGGCGGTGAATGTGGTGACGATGACCTCATCGAAAGACAACGCAAAGGCGAGCATGCCGCCGGCGAGCAGCGCGGTGGCGATGTTCGGCAACACCACGTAGCGGAAGGTCTGGAAACCGTTGGCACCGAGGTCCATCGAAGCCTCGATCAGCGCCGGCGAAGAGCGCCGAAATCTGGCCAGCACGTTGTTGTAAACCACCACGATGCAGAATGTGGCATGGCCGATAACAATGGTCCAGAAGCTGAACGGAATCTCCGCCAGGTTGAACGCCGAGCGCAAGCTGATGCCGGTGATGATCCCCGGCAGCGCGATCGGCAGGATCAGCAGCAGTGAAATCGCCTCGCGCCCGAAGAATTTCGAGCGCCACACCGCAGCCGCGGCCAGCGTGCCGAGCAGCATCGCCACCAATGTCGAGATTGTCGCGACCTGCAGCGAAAGCGACAACGCGGAACGGATGTCTTCGCGCGCCCAGGCGACCGCGAACCACTTCAGGGTCAGTCCCGGCAGCGGGAAGACGAAGCTCTTGTCCTCGGTGCTGAAGGCGTAAAGAATGATGAAGGCGAGCGGCACATGCAGGAACGCCACGCCGATCAACGCACCAGCCTTGAGCGGCAGCCCCGCTTTGGCTCCGTGGCGCACCGTTCCCCTGACCTCAGAGGGCATCGAAGGCTCCCAGCCGTCTCGCGATGATGAGATAGATCGCCATGATCACGATGGGCACGATGGTGAACGCCGCAGCGAGCGGAATATTGCCCGCGGTACCCTGCAACTGGTACACCGCCTGGCCGATGAACGGGCGCGAGTTGCCAATGATGCCCGGGATGATGTAATCGCCGAGCGTCAGCGAAAAAGTGAAGATCGAGCCCGCCACCACGCCCGGAAACGCCAGCGGCAGGATAACCTTGCGAAAGGTCTGTCTCGGCGTCGCGCCGAGGTCGGCGGAAGCTTCCGTGAGCGAGGCCGGCACGCGTTCCAGCGCCGCCACGATCGGCAGGACCATGAACGGCAGCCAGATGTACAGGAACACCAGGAAGCTGCCGATATAGGAGATGGACAGCGACGGGCCGCCGATCACCGGGATCGCCAGCACCGCATCGAGCAGCCAGGTGACATGCAACTGCGCGGCGAACCAAGTGACGATGCCTTCCTTGGCCAGAATCAGCTTCCACGCGTAAACGCGTACCAGGTAACTCGACCACAGCGGCAGCATCACGGCCAGGTACAACGCCGCCTTCATCTTCATCGAGGCATAGCGCACCATGTAGTACGCGATCGGGAAAGCGATCAGCGCTGCGGCGATGGAGACGGCCGCGGCCATCAGCGTGGTGCGGATGAAGACGTCGGCGTTGGCGCGGGTGAACAACTGCCCGTATGTGGCGAGCGAGAATTCGCGGACGATGTTGCCGGAAAAGTCATCTATGTAGAAGAAACTCTGCAGCAGCAGCGCGAACAACGATCCGAGGTAGATGACGCCCAGCCAGAGCAGGGGCGGGGCCAGGAGCAGCAGAAGCAGCAGCTTCGGATGCTGGTAGAGCGCGGAGGAAATCCGCGATGTCAGGGTTGGCTGGGCAAACGCCGCGCTCATGCGTCCCCGGCAAGAGGCTGGTTGAGCTGGCGCGGCCAGGCGAGCCTGACGGCCTCATCCGCGTACGCCGCGTGTCCGCCGTCGCCGGCATTCTGGCGCATCACAGCCAGTTCGCCGCCACCTTCGAGCGCGATCGCGTAACGAGTGGTGGCGCCGTGGTATGTAACCGAGCGTATGCGCCCGGCAACGGAAAGCCAGCCTTCGGGGACCGGCCCGGACACCGCGGTCATGGTGATCTTCTCGGGGCGAATCGCGAAAGCCAGCGCGGATCCCGTGAGCCGGCGCGCCAACTCGCCGGTGCAGACGTTGGATATGCCGACGAAGCCGGCGACGAATGCGGTCGCAGGATGCTCGTAGATTTCACCCGGCGCGCCGATCTGCTCGATGCAGCCGCGGTTGAATACCGCAAGCCGGTCGCTCATCGCCAGCGCTTCGCCCTGGTCGTGGGTCACATAGATGAAAGTGATGCCGACCTGCCGCTGCAGGGCCTTGAGTTCCTCCTGCATCTGTTCGCGCAGCTTCAGATCCAGAGCACCCAGCGGTTCGTCCAGCAGCAGCACGCTCGGCCGGTTGATCAGCGCGCGCGCCAGCGCCACGCGCTGGCGCTGTCCACCGGAAAGCTGGCTGGGCTTGCGGGCACCCATGGCTTCGAGCTTCACCAGTTCCAGCATTTCCTGCGCACGCCGGCGCCGCTCGGCCGCCACCACTTTGCGGATCATCAGTCCGTACTCGACGTTCTCCGACACGGTCATGTGCGGAAACAACGCGTAGTCCTGGAATACCGTGTTGACGTCGCGCTGGTAAGGCGGCACACCATCGACATTGGCGCCGTGAATCACGATATTGCCGGCGTCGGGCTGCTCGAATCCGGCAATCAGCCGCAGACACGTGGTTTTGCCCGAGCCGGAGGGGCCGAGCATGGAGAAGAACTCTCCGTCCTGAATCTCGAAGCTGACGCCGTCCACTGCGCGCACCTCTCCGAAGTGGCGCGAGACGCCGGCGAACCTGACGGCGATTCCCGATGGTTTTGTCATGCGCGGAAGATGCCACACAAAGAACGGGCCGCATAGCGCGGCCCGTCCTGTCGGATCCTACGGATGTATGTAACTCCTCAGGGAGTCGTCGGCGCCTGTAACAGCCCTTTCTTACCGGCCACCGAGGACGGCGATATAATCTGTCACCCAGCGGTAATAGGGTACGCAGGTACGCCCCGCGCCGCAGTTGGTTACCGGGGTACGCCAGAACCAGATGCGGTCGAATTCCTTGATGCCGTTGGTTTCGCATCCCTTTTCCCCGAGCAGCGGATTGCCCTTGCAGGCCTCGGTCACGACCGGCACCGAACCGAACCAGGCCGACAGGTCACCCTGCAGCTTCTTGTTGATTGAATGCTCCATCCACATGTATGCGCAATTCGGGTGCGGTGCATCCGCGTGCATCATGGTGGTATCGGCCCAGCCGGTTGCGCCTTCCTTGGGGACGATGCTGGCGATCGGCGCCTTCTTTCCCTGCAGCAGGTTGACCTGAAAACCCCAGGACGAAGAAGCCACCACGCCCTCGTTGGTGAAATCGTCGATCTGCACAAAGGCGTCATGCCAGTAGCGCGACACCAGCTTGCGTTGTTCGCGCAGCAGCGTGAGGGCCGCCTTGTATTGCGTCTCGTCGAGTTCGTACGGGTTCTTGATGCCAAGCGCAGGCTGGGAATGCATCAGGAACAACGCCGCATCGGCGATGTAGATCGGGCCGTCGAATGCCTGCACCCGTCCCTTGTTCGACTTGCCGTCGTCCAGCTTCATTTCCTTGAATACGACTTCCCAGCTTTGCGGCGGTGTCTTGAACGCCTTGGTGTTGTAGGCCAGCACGTTGTAGCCCCACTGGTAGGGCACGCCGTAGTGTTTACCGCCGACATGGTGCCACGGTGCCTTTTGCAGCCGCGGGTCGATGCTGTTATAGCTGGGGATGAGGCTGACGTTGACCTCCTGCACCCGCTTGCCCGAAATCAGGCGCATGCTTGCGTCGCCTGAAGCGGTCACCAGGTCGAATCCGCCTTCATTCATCAACGCCACCATCTCGTCCGAAGTGCCGGCGGTCTTGACCCGGACCTTGCAGCCGGTTTTCTTCTCGAAATCGGTGACCCAGTCGAAGCTCTTGTCGGTGTCGCCGCGCTCGATGTAACCGGGCCAGGCGACGATATCCACGATACCTTCCCCCTTGCCGATCTTTTCCATCCTGGCGACGGCCGGCGAAGCGCACAGTGCCACCGTGGCCAGCGCCGTGAGCAGACAGCTACCTGTCAAACGAAATTTGCGGTACGACATGACGACCCTCCTCTTGTGATTTTTCGACAGTCCCGGCAGCGAATGCTTGGTATCCGAGGTGGCCCGCGACGGCCGCGCCCAACCAAGGTTCCGACGAACCGAGCCGATTGTAGCATCGAAAAATCCGCGCGAAAGGGAGTGGTGGATTCGCGCCGCGGCCTGGGCTGCGGTGCTCCGGCGCTTATTCGCCCAAACGATATTCGGCGGTCAGGAAGAAGCCGCGCTCCGGCGCAGGGTAGGCGTTGAACTGGGCAGGTGTGAGCGGGTTGAGGCTGCGAATTCCATAGCTGAAGTACTTGCGGTCGGTCAGATTCTGCACGGTCGCCGACAGCCGCAACCGGCCGACCTGATGCGCAAGCCGGACGTCAACCAGCAGATAGGCAGGCATCTGTTCGACGAAATCGTTGGTCTGGTCATTGTCGAAATACTGTTTGCCCACATACGTGGCTTCCGCATACAGGCTGGTACCCTGCATCCACGACTTCCTCCCCGTCAACGCGGCGCGGTGGCGCGGGACAAGCGGTACATTCTTGTCTTCCAAACTTACCCCGCCCTGCATCCCTTCGCGGAACTTCGCCACCGTGTACGCGTAGCTCGCCCCGAATTCCATCGAAGGCAAGGGACTCCACGCGGCATCGATCTCCGAGCCATAGCGTCGCGTCGGGTCGAGGTTCACGTTCTCGAAGGTGTCGGGCCTGAAGCGGATCTCGTTTTCAAGGTCCATGTGGAACAGCGCTGCACGAAATCTGAGATTCGCACCCGCCCATTCCACTCCGACCTCGCGATCGTCGGAAATCTGCGGTTCGAGAAACGCCACTTTGGGATCGAACAGGGGACCCCCGAACTGGCTGTAGATCTCGTCCACGGTGGCAACGCGAAAGCTCTGACCGAGTCTGCCGTAAACAGCCCAGTCGCCCGGCAGTGCCTGCCGCAGCGCCAGTTCGTACGCGTTCACGTCGAGGTCCTGCGTGCCGCTTGCGTAGGGGGCATTGCTGGTGGCATCGCGAGCCTCGTAGGCCACGTGCTGGGTGCGGGCGCCGACCGTCAGCCTCGTCGCGGAGGGGAAAACGGTCGAGTGCTGGGCGTACAGCGCCCGGACATTCTGCTCGGCGCTCACGCTGGCGGGGCCGGTGACGGTCGAGGCATAGTCCCATCGTTCCAAATCGATTCCCGCGACCAGGGAGTTGTCCAGACCGAAGGCGTGATGACCGAACCTGAGCCGCGGTGTCAGGGTCCAGACTTCTGCTGTGGTATCGACCTTGGTGAAGCCTCCGAACAACAGCGCATCGGCGATCTTGTTGCGGTAGGCGAGGTCGGCGGCGAACTCCGCGCTGCCGGCCACCGCCTTGGCGAAGACTCGCGCAAAAACCGTTTCGCGGTCGCTATAGTCGCCCGGATTGGTCGCCCCGCGGCGATCGGTTTCGAGCTGTTCCCGGGTGCGAGCACCCGGCAGGCCGAGATCCTGGTTCTCGGCCCCGATGGAAAATCCGAACCTGGTCCCGGAACCCAGCGTATGCACCGCAAGCTCCGCGTTGCGTTGGCGCAGGAAGTTGTTGTCGCGGTAGTTATCGGACTCGACGTACTGAGCCGTGGCCCTCACCCCCACCCTGTCCCCCGACAGGAAGGCATTCGCCCCGATGGAGCGAGTGTCGTAGGAACCCACCCCGGCTTCGGCAAGAACCACCCGGTCCCCTGGCCGGGGTATGCGCGTGATAATGTTGATGACCCCGCCGGTGGCGCCGCTGCCGTAGAGCACGGATCCGCCGCCGCGAAGGATCTCGATGCGTTCCACCGCGGCGAGCGGAATGGAGGACCAGCGAACCGAGTTGAGTTCGTTGTCGTTGATGCGAAGGCCGTCGACCAGTACCAGGGTGTTCTGGTCGCCGTTCACTCCGAAGCCGCGCAAGTCCACCTGCCAGTCCGGACTGCCGGTGTTGTCGCGGAAGGCCACCCCCGCGATCCGGAACAGCACCTGGATCACGTTCTGGGCACCGCTTTCTTCGATCTGCTTGCGGCTGATGGTCGTAATGCCGATCGGGGTGTCGGCACCCGCCTGCTCGAAGCGGGTCGCCGTGACGACGATGTCCCCGGTCGTCAATTCCACGGTCTGTTGCGCAAAGACGGGGAAAACAAAAATTGCTCCCGCCGCAAAGGCCAGCAATCGGACTCTCATGATGAACTCCTCTGCCTGGTGTGCGCCCACCGCGCGCACGTATCGGGAGGAATTTCCAGAGCAGGGAATATGCAGAATGAGCTTCAACAACTGAATAGCCGCCCCGCGCGGAAACTCCGTTCGCGTTCCAGGGCCGGTATCCGGGCTTGCGAATCGGGCGTGCCGCCTTCCCGTGGGCTCTCCGGCTTAAGAAACAGCCGGCATCGCCCGCAGTGGCATCGTGGCACGCCCCTACAGTCGCTCACCGTTGCGGGGGCAGCACAGGAATTAGGTGACCACTCGGTTCCGCCGACGTTTCGACTTCGGCAACCCGTCGTATCGGGGCTACCGGTGAAGGACTGTGGCGGTTATTGCAGTGCGAGTGGTCACCCGCACCTGTTTCCCGTTGAACCCCTCCGGAGGAACCGGACGGGGCACCCGAGAACTGCGGCGATTCTAACCCATCGGAAATCGGCTGGGCGTCGCAAAATTGGCTCCGGATGACCCCGGCGGCGCCTTCGTGAGCCCCATTTCGGGGCGGGGGGAGAGACTGAGGGAATATGTTAAAGCACATTCAAAAAAAACCGTTAGCAGTTGACTTAACAAGATTTTTGTCTCTATAGTGTGCCCATGGAAGCCGAGCTTAACGCCCTCGACGAGAAAGTCTCGCAACTCGCTCAGTTGTGCCAGAAACTCCGCAAGGACAACATCCAGTTGCGGCAGCAACTGGTCACGGCACAGAGCGAGAGCAAGCGTTTGGCGGAGAAGGTCAACACGGCCACGACTCGCCTCGAAGGTTTGCTCAACCAGATTCCCGATGGGGCCGAATGAGCAAGGAATCCAGAGGTCTCGACGTAAACATCATGGGACGCGAGTTTCGCGTTTCATGCACAGAGGAGGAGCGGCGTGGACTGCTCAAGGCCGTCGACCATCTGAACGGCAAGATGCGGGAGATTCGCGACACCGGAAAAGTCATCGGCGTGGAACGCATCGCCATCATGGCGGCACTGAATATCGCCCACGAGTATCTTTCCGCCCGCATGGATGGCGGATTTGACGTCGGGGAGTTCAAGCGTAGAATGTCCAGCATGCAGGCAATCATCGACCAGGCAATGAACGGCCAGGACGAGTTGTTCTGAAGCTCTTTGCAGCGATCAATGTCCCCTGCGGTGTTGTTGGGCTCTACATTCCTTGAACCAATGCTACTTGCCTTGGTTGCGGCCTAAAGCAGCGCTGTTGTGCGCGTCCCAGCGGGAAGCGCCTGATGTGCTCGGAAAGCGACCACCTTGAACCGTAGGTTCAGGATGCCAGCCTGACGGCAATCGCGGGGGGCGCCCCTTTCGGTATCCGTGATAGCAACAGGACGCGAGCGGCGATGCCGCTTTTTTTGTTTTCACGGATGCACCACAACCAGATAGAGTTCCAGCACAGCGGAACTCTATTTTTTCGCCTGTCGCGATGAAGAATTACTGGCTGATGAAATCCGAGCCGGACGTCTTCGGCATCGATCACCTGGCGGCTGCGCCGGAGCAGACCGCGGCCTGGTGGGGCGTACGCAACTATCAGGCGCGCAATTTCATGCGCGACCAGATGAAGGTTGGCGACCGCGCCTTCTTTTACCACTCCAGCTGCCCAGAGCCCGGCATCGCCGGTATTGTCCGGGTTTCCAGACCTGCGCATCCGGACATTACCCAGTTCGAACTCAAGAGCGCGTACTTCGATCCCAAGGCCACGCGCGACAGTCCGCGCTGGTTCAATGTCGACGTCACCCTGGTGAAAAAGACGCGTCTGCTGGGCCTCGGCGAACTGCGTTCCCATTCCGAGCTCGCTTCAATGCGAGTGCTCCAGCGCGGTAACCGCCTGTCGATCACCCCGGTCGAGCCCCGCGAGTGGGATTTCATCATCGGCCTCCTCTAGGGAAGCTCTGATGGAATGGTGGATCGTTTATCTGCTGATGGGGCTGTTCGTCGGCTTCCTTGCCGGCATGCTGGGGATCGGCGGTGGATTGATTCTGGTCACGCTGATGGTTTTTCTCTTCACCCTGCAGGGATTTCCTCTGGATCGGGTCGTTCATGTTGCGCTTGGCACAGCCCTTACCAGCATTGTGTTTACTTCGATTTCCAGCCTGCGTGCGCATCACCGCCACGGCGCGGTACGCTGGGACATCGTGAAAATGGCCACGCCCGGGCTGGTCGTCGGGACGCTGCTGGGTACCTTCGTCGCCGACCGGCTGGCGTCGAAGTATCTGGCAATCTTTTTCGTTGCGTTCGTGTACTACGCTGCCGTACAGATGCTCGTGGACATGAAGCCCAAGCCGACACGCACTGTGCCGGGGTGGCCCGGAATGTCGGTCGCGGCCTTTGTCACCGGCATCGTTTCCAGCCTGGTAGGTGCGGGCGGCGGTCTGCTGTCGATTCCGCTGATGACGATGTGTAACGTGCCGATGCGCAACGCTGTGGGCACTTCCGCTGCCCTGGGACTGCCAATCGCAATCGCCGGCGCGGCTGGCTACATCTATACCGGGCTCGGCCAGGATCACCTGCCCCCGCTGACCCTCGGTTACGTTTACCTCCCGGCGCTGGTGGGGATCGTGATCGGCACCTTCGTCACCGTGCCGGTGGGAGCGAAGGTGGCGCACACCATGCCCGTGCCGCGGCTGAAAAAGATTTTCGCGGTGCTCCTGTTTCTGATGGCGACCAGGATGCTGTGGACGCTGTTCTGAAGATCATCTGGTCTTGAACCAGCCGGCGAGGCTGAGCCGTTCCCGCTTTGCGGGAAGCACTTCGTGGGCAAAGCGGGCGCTCAAGAATGTCACCAGCGTGCCGCCGACCGGCAGAACGTCCTCGAATTTTCCCGTTTCTCCGTTATCGAGATGAAGCCGCAGTTCGCCGCCATCCTCGCGCGTCCAGTCTTCGTTCAAATAGAGCGCACAGGAAAGCCTGCGGCGTCCGTCGCCGCGAAACTGGTCGAGGTGTGTGCGATAGCGGGCGCCGGGTGCGTAGCGCGAGAAATGGCATTCGAACTCGAACAAGCCCAGTTGTAAGTCGCGGTTCAACGCCAGGCGTAGTTGTTCGAACCGGGCCAGGCAGCGTTGCCGCCCGCCAGGGCCCTGTGCGGCTTCCAGCCAGAGAATCTCGTCATCACGGATATCCGGCCGGAACTTGTGGTTTGCATTGTTGCCGACTGCAGCCTTGCGGAACATCCCGGTTGCGGCGAGCTGGCGACATTCGTCGCGTAACGCCGCAACCGTTTCCTGATCGATGAAATCCGGCAGTATCAGCCACCCTTCGGTGCTGATGCTTTCGGACGCCCGGTTGAAGTTCTCCATCCAGCGCTATTCCTTCGATTTCTCCGCAAGCCGGCGGATCGCTTCGGGCAAGAGCTCGGTCGGTCCTTGCATCGGCCAACCGTTGGTGGCGGCAATACGCGCGATAGCGTCGATGCGGTCCTGGTCGAGCGGATGGGTTCGCAATATCGCCGGCAGGTTTCCAATTCCGTGCGTGCTTTCCTCCTGCAGCAGCTTGAAAACCTCGTCGGCGCCGGCGACATGGCCGTACATTCTGGCCAGCGTGCGCAGGGCGGCGGCGTCCGCCGCGCTTTCCTGGGAGCGGCTGAAGGTCAGTGCTGTGAGCAGGCCGGCATTGCCGAGTGCACGACCCACGATATCGCTGCCGGAGCCCGCCGATACCATTGCTACCAAGATGCCGATCGCGAGTCCGCGGCCGAAGGTCGCAATCGGATGGCGCAGTTTCACATGCGCGACCTCGTGGCTGATAACCATCGCCAGGGCATTCTCGCTCGGCATCTTGCCGATCAGCCCGCGAAAGAAGATGACGTTGCCACCCAGCGTCGCAAAAGCATTGACCGTGGAGCTATCCACGTAGTGCATCCGGATGCGCATGCCCGTGGGCAGTTCCTGCGCGGCTACGACACGATCGGCCAGGTCTTGCAGGTACGCGCTCGTGGGCCCGGGCGCGGGAAAGTCGTCGGCAAATCGGGAGGAGATCTCGAGTTCCTTCTCGAAGGGAACGTATTTGGCCACTTTGTCCGCCAGCAGGGCCAGCGCAACGAATACGATTGCGGCAATTACCAGCAAGCCGCCGAGCAAGCGCAGGAAATCGAGCAGCGGATGAGTCTGGCTTACATTGATGCCCTCCGGGGGCTGGGGGTTGTGATACTCCACTCGAAGCAGCGGCAAACGCGGTCAGCGCGGCGTCAGGGCGGTACCGTAGGCCATGACCTCCACCGCGCCAAAGCTGTTCGGATTCCGGCCCGGAATGGAGAAGGTCTGGAACTTGACGTTGATGATCATTTTGGCGCCCTTGTCGCGGGCTTCCTGCTTCATGCGCAGCACCGCCTCGCGCCGCGCACGATCCAGCAGGGACTCGTAGGCGCGCAGCCTGCCGCCGAACAGGCTTTGCAATCCGGACACGACGCGCTTGAAATAATCTTCCGATACGACGACGCTGCCTGTAACCAGCGCCTGGCTTGCCCGCTGGGTCAGGGGCGGAAACCGGTTGGTGAATACCATGACGTTCGCCATGTCCTTCTCGCGCGCAATGATGGAGCGGTAATGGCGGCGCTCGGCAATCCGGCCCACTGTATAGCCGGACACCAGCAGGGCCAGAAAGATGATCAGGTCGGCCATTGCTATTCGGCGAGGACGACCGCCGTGCCGTAGGCCAGCATCTCCGCCGCGCCTTGCGTGATCGACGATGTCGAGAAACGGATATTGAGGACCGCGTTAGCGCCGATAGCCTGCGCTTGCTTGATCATGCGCTCCGTCGCCTCCTGGCGTGCTTCCTGCAGCAATTCGGTATAGCCCTTGAGTTCGCCGCCGACGATGTTCTTGAGTCCGGCCATGATGTCTTTGCCGAGGTGCTTGGACCGGACGGTACTTCCTTGTACCAGACCGAGATGCTTGACTATACGATGCCCTGGCACAATCTCGAGATTGCTCAAAAGCATGGGCGCCTCTGTAAGGTTGTCAGATGCGCGGATTATGCCATTTGGCTGACGCGCATATGGGACAAAGTTCGAACTGCGTCGCGGCAACGCCTATCCCGCGTCGATCTTCGGGGTTGGCACTGCGCCTGCCCTTAACACAAACTATCGGGCCTGCGGTCTTGTGCTGAAAAGGTCATTTACCGTAGCGCTCGCGCAGCAAGGCTTTCTGCACCTTGCCCATCGCATTGCGCGGCAGGTCGTCGACGAAGTGGACCGCTTTCGGGACCTTGTAATTGGCCAGCGCACTTTTCACCGCGCCGATAACGGCGGCGGAATCGAGACTGGCGTCCTTTTGCGCGACAACGACTGCGGTGACCGCCTCACCAAAATCACCATGCGGCACGCCGATCACCGCCGACTCCGCCACGCCGGGAATGGCGTCGAGGACCAGCTCGATTTCCCGCGGATAGACGTTGTAACCGCCGCTGATGATCAAGTCCTTGGCGCGCCCGACGATGGAAAGATAACCGTCGCGGTCGAACACGCCAACGTCGCCGGTGCGGAAGTATCCGTCCGCGGTGAATTCCTCCCGGGTCTTTTCCGGCATGCGCCAGTATCCGGCAAACACATTCTCGCCCTTGACCTGAATCGCGCCTATGACTCCGGTTGCCACCGGCCGGTCGCGCTCATCCGCGATTCGCACCAATATTCCCGGCAGCGGGAAGCCGACTGTGCCGCCGCGGCGCTCACCGGCGAGGGGATTGGAACTGATCATGCCGGCCTCGGACATGCCGTAGCGCTCCAGTATGGCCTTGCCGGTACGCACTTCGAAGTCCTTGAAGGTTTCCATTTGTAGCGGCGCCGAACCGGACACGAACAGCCTGACGTTGTTGCACAACGCACGCGTGAAGCCCGGTTCATTCAACAGCCGGGTGTAGAAGGTCGGCACGCCCATCATCACGCTGGCGCGCGCGAGGTCGCGCATGACCAGATTCACGTCGAATCGCCCATGCCACAGCAGTTTCGCGCCGGACAGCAGCGCGCAGTGGTTGGCGACAAACAAACCATGCACGTGAAACATCGGAAGCGCGTGCAGCAGCACGTCGTGTTCTCCGAACTTCCAGAAGTCCACCAGGACGCGGGCATTGGACCAGAGGTTGCGGTGCGTGACCACCGCGCCCTTGGAACGTCCGGTCGTTCCAGAAGTGTAGATGATTACCGCGGGATCGCCGGGCTGCATTTCCGCGGTGGTGAAATCGGATGCAACCCCGGTAGCGGCGCGCCCCAGGGACCCGCCACCATCTTCGTCCAGGGTGAAAACCTGCGAATGGCCGCCGCACAATTCCCGCATCAATCCGGCCGCCGGCGGCCGGCAAACGACCACCGTTGGCTCGGCATCGCCGACAAAGTGCAGCAACTCGCCACGCTGGTACGCGGTATTGAGCGGCAGGTAGACCAGTCCCGCGCGCAGACAGCCGAGATACAGGAACAGCGACGCCGGGGACTTGTCCACCTGCACCGCAACCCGGTCGCCCCGCCTTGCGCCGAGGCCGGTCAACAGGTTTGCATATTGCGCCGATGCGTGCGCCAGATCGCCGTAGCTGAATATCCTGCCGGTTTCCGTTTCAAGCAGTTCGCATTGCAGACGGTTGCGGTTTGCGGCCTCGATGGCGGCGTAGAAATTCGCGTTCATGGCCCTCTAGGGAAGCTCTGATCAAGTTCCGCGACGCGCGTTGCGCCCAGGTGCGGATGACTGCTAGGCGTCGCTCCGCAGATGCGGCTGAAGCCCCAGCAAGGAGCGTAACACCGCAGGCGCCGCACCTGGCACAACCCAATAACATTTCGACTCTTTCGAGGGACCGGGCGATTCGGGCCGATGTCTGCGTCGGCTCCTCCTTATGTAGGCCGGCTACACCGCGTCCTCACCGTCTTGCCCTCGACCCGAATCGCCTCGGTCGCGCATGTGGAACTTGGTCAGAGCTTCCCTAGATGATCGTGTCGACCACGCCCGCGCGCAAATAATCGTCCACGTTGCCGCGCGCACCGTGGCGGCCGATCACTCGCGCCATGGCGGTGGGGGGCAGCATCTGTACGTTCGCGCCAGGTAGCGCAACTACTCGCGTAGCCGGTGCCGCCAGTGCGACATAAATTCCGCCCGCCGCTTCGCCCAGCACCTGCAGCGTGACCCGTTGACCGCGTTGCCTGACATACGAGAGTACGAGCGCGAGATGGGCAACGTACTGCGAGAGCATAATGCGCTCGTCGCGAAGCGTGGCGGCCTGGCCCGGGGCGTCGAGCAACAGCATGACTGCCTCGTCGGGCCGCGAATCCGCCGCGGACAGGCACACGCCCGCCAGCGTCCACAACGCCAGCGCCCCCACCGGTTCCTTGCTTACCAGACCGAAGAAAGTATCGGGTGAGGCTTTCGTGGTCCTGCCGATCAGAACGCCATCGATGGTGCGTGCCTGAAAACCCGGCGGCATCACTTCCAGCAGCCCTTCCGGCGGTGCCGCTTCGACATTCGACAGGGGCGAGGGCGCCATTCCGCGCTCGAGCAGCCGGGTGCCGAGCCGGTTATGCTGTTTGTGCGGGTCGAACTGCTGTTCCGCGTCGCGTTGCGTCATCCACTCCAGAACCGCCTGGCGAAAATCGCCGGTCCGGTCCGCGCACAGGCGATCCGTCGGCTGCAGGCGCACGCGCGCCGCCCCTCCCATCAGCGTCGTTACCGCCTGTGCGTCTTCGGCGTCGAGTTCCTGTCGTCCGCCCAGCGCCTGGATCACCGCCGGTCCCGACATCGCCAGGCGCGAGACTGCCGAATACACACGCCGTCCACAGGTCGCGGCCAGCATGCTGGCACCACCAAAGCAGTCTCGCCCGAGAACCGCGAGCGTCGCTACGCCGGCAAGCCTGAGATCGAGAAAGTGGCGATAAAGCTGGCGGAATGCGCCGAGCGCAGGCAGGCCTTCGTCAAGCCGCGCGCCAGCAGAATCCAGACACAGAATCACCGGCGTGCTGTCGTGCCGGCATTGCTGAAACAACGCCGTTAGCGCCTGCGATTCCACCACACCTAACGAGCCGCCGGCGACATCGCGGTCGGTCGCCGCGATCGCCACCGCGGCGCCGCCGACCGTGCCGGTACCCGCAATCAAGGAGCCGCGTGCTTCCTGAGCGCTTTCCCGGAACGTGCCGGGATCGAGCAGCGCCGCAATCCGCGCCGCCGGCTTGCTGGCCGAGAAAGTTTCCGCAGACATCGCTGATCGTCCGGCGGCCCGCTAGATACTGCACCAGCGGCGCGCGATCTCCTCGTAGGCGGCAACCGATTCGGCGACGCGCTCGACTACACAGTACTCGTCGGTCTGGTGCGCAAGCGGCGCTTCGCCCGGCCCAAGAATAATGGTTGGCGGGGTACCGTAGGCAAGATTGAGTGCCGCGGCATCGGTGAAGTAAGTCGCCGCTCGCGGCTCCGGCCGCTTGCCGAGAATGCTCTGCATCACGTCGAACACCTCCTGTACCCAAGGGTCCTCGGGTGCGGTGTAAACGCTTTCCAGGTCGAGCAGCGTCTCAAGCTCCACATCGGCTCCCAGTTGGCGCGCAAGATCGGCTTTGATCTGCGCGTGTCTGACACTGGGAACAGTGCGGATGTCGATACCGATCACCGCTTCGTCCGGCACCGAGTTGATGTTCAGGCCGCCGCGGATGGTGCCGACGTTGAGCGTGGCCTGGCCCATAAGCGGGTGTGGAGGATTGGAAAAGCGGAACCTCTCCAGCACCGTAACCGCGCGCGCCGCCTTGAACACCGCGTTCATGCCTTTTTCCGGCATCGACCCGTGCGCCGTAACTCCTTTGGTGCGGGCGTTGAGCCAGAACGCGCCCTTGTGGCCGACGAACGGATAATTCGATGTCGGCTCGCCCACCACCACCGCGCCTGCGCGACCGAGCGCGCCACTCTTGTGCGTGAGATGAAATGCGCCCTGGCAGCCGGTTTCCTCGCCGGCGGTGATTACCAGTTCCAGGCCCGGCGAACGTTCCAGCCTGCCGGACAGGTTTACGCAGGCCACCACGAATGCCGCCACGCCCGACTTCATGTCGCTGGTGCCGCGTCCGTAGAGTTTGCCGGCATCAGTGTCCGCGGCGAACGGGTCCATTCTCCATTTCGCTGCGCCCAGCGGCACGGTATCGATATGGCCGGTAAAGCACAACGGCGCCTTGTCGCCGGAGCCGCCTATGGTCGCGACCAGGCTGGCGCGTTTCGGCGACAACTGGTGGTACGCCACCTTGAAGCCGGCGTTCTCCAGCAGCACGCCGAGATGCCGCGCGCACTGTTCTTCATCGCCCGGGGGGTTGACGGTGTTCATGCGAACGATCTGCCTGGTCAGCTCGACCGCATTAAGTTGTGTTGCCACGTCTGTCTTCTCCTGCGGCCTATTGTCTCCCGAAGTACGCTTCGCGCACTTCGGGGTTTTCGCGAAGCTGATTCGCGTCGCCGGCCGCGACCACCCTGCCCTGCGACAACACGTAGCCGCGGTGCGCGATCGCCAGCGTCTGCTTCACATTCTGCTCCACCAGGAGCACCGTAACACCCTGTTCGTTGATGGCCCGGATGACGCTGAAGTTTGCTTTTACGTACAGCGGCGACAATCCGAGCGAAGGTTCGTCGATGATCAACAGCTTCGGCGCCGCCATCAAACCTCGTCCGATCGACAGCATTGCCTGCTCTCCCCCGGACATGGTACCCGCGAGCTGGCCGGTGCGGTCCCTGAGTTGCGGGAATACCCGGAACACGTCCTCAAGCCTTCCCTCCAGCACCTGGCGTTCGCTTTCCTGATAGCCGCCCACCAGGAGATTGTCGCGCACCGTCATCTTTGGAAATACTTTCCGTCCTTCCGGAATGCAGGCGATGCCGCATCGAACGATCTGGTGCGTGGGCAGTCCGGTAATGTCGGCACCGTCGTACAGGATCCGGCCGCTGCGCGGCGCGGTCAACGACAGAATCGAGCGGATCAGCGTGCTCTTGCCCGCGCCGTTGGACCCGAGAATGCAGGTGATCCTTCCCGGTTCGACTTCGAGCGAGACGCCGGACAGGACATCGGCGCGGTCGTACGCGGTGTAGATGTCCTCGAGTACCAGTCCCGGGGGCATCTCAGTCTTCCCCCAGATAGGCCTTGCGCACGCGCTGGTCACCGGCAATGTCGCGGTACGCGCCTTCGCAGATCTTCTGCCCGTAGTTCAGTACTGCGCAGCGATCGGTCACTCGCTCTATGACGTTCATTTCGTGTTCGATGAGAATGATGGAAAGTGCGGGCAGTCGCTCGCGCGCCGCCAGCAGGTCGTCCATCAGTTCGTGGGTTTCATCATGGGTCATGCCCGCCGACGGTTCGTCGAGAAGCAGGATGCGCGGCTCGCCGATCAGCGCCCTGCAGATCTCGATACGCCTGCGATCGATCATGGGCAATGCGGCCACGGGATCGAACAGCCGCCCGGCCAGTGGTGCGCTGAAAATCGCCGTAAGCGTACGCGCCTTGGCTACGCCAGCCTCGACCTGGCGTGCCAGCGCCCCGCGCCGGAACAGATTGGTCCAGATGCCATGATCGAGGTTGCGGTGATTGCCGATCATCAGGTTGTCGAACACCGACAACGGCAGGCACAGGCGCGAGCGCTGGAAGGTGCGCGCCACGCCGGCAGCGGAAACAGACTGCGGCGACGCCCCGGTTATGTCCTTGCCGTCCACCAGCACGCGGCCGCCGGCCGGCCGGTACAGGCCGGTGAGCGCGTTGAAGAACGTGGTTTTGCCGGAGCCGTTCGGGCCGATCAGCCCGAGGACCTCGCCGGCCTGCAACTGCAGGTCGAGGGAATCGAGCGCCGTCAGGCCGCCAAACTTCACCGTGAGGCCATGTGCGGCGAGGATGCTCATGCGTGGCCCTGCTTCGGAAAGTAGTCGCGCAGCCGGCGCGGCAGCAGGCCCTCGGGCCGGTACAACAGGATCAGGATTACCAGCACCGCGTAAAGCAGGAAACGGTACTCCTGGATCACCTGCAGTTTTTCCGGCAGCACCAGCAACAGCAACGCGGCAGGGATCACCCCCACTGCATTGCCCAGGCCGCCGAGTATCACGATCGAGACCAGGATCAGCGAATCGCCGAAGGTAAAACTGTTCGGGGCGATGAAGCCGGTCATCATTGCGTAGATTGCACCGGCGGTGCCGGCGAGGAAATTACCCAGCGTAAAGGCCAGGATTTTCCAGCGTGCCACGCCAATGCCGAACACCGAAGCCGCCGTTTCGTCGAGCCGAACGGCGTCGAAATTCAGCCCGATCCAGGAACGTTCGAGCCGCTTTACCAGCACGAAAGCGAACGCAGCGAGAGCGACCGCCAGCGCGACGTAATTGAGATAGAACGACGCCTCGAACTCGTCGGTGATCCGGATCGGATCGTTGAACGACCAGCCGAACAACTGCATGCCCGGGACTTTCAGCCCTTGCGGGCCGCCGAGGGTGTCGTTCACTTCGAGGAAGGTCTTGAACAGGATGCCGAAAGCGATGGTGATCAGCGCGGCGTAATGTCCGCGGGTGCGCAGAATCGGCAGGATGAGAACCGAGCCGATCAGTGCCGCTATCAGGCCGCTGGCCCCGATGACGACGATATGCGGCAGCGGCGTATGCGCGCCCAGAACGGCGGTGGTATAGCAGCCGATGCCGAAAAATGCGGCGCCGGCGAAGTTGACGATGCCCGCGTATCCGAACTGGATGGTGAGCCCCAGGCAAACGGTGACATACAGCGCCACCGTGGCGAGCATCAGCAGCGCGAAATGCGATTCGTGGAGTGCCGCGGCGACGATCAGCACCGCGGTCACAGTCAGTATGACCGCCGTCCTGTGATTTGCGGCGGCGCTTCGTTCGACGCGCGCAGAAATCCCGCTTTTGCGGAAGATCAGCAACGCAGCGATCGCGCCGATGGCGAGGGCCGCGACTTCCCATTGCTGCTCGATCTCGAGGAACAGGTAGGCAAAGACCGCAAACGCCGCCAGCGCGAGTGCCACGGAAGCAGCCGCCTTGTAACGCTCCTGCACGGGCTACACCCGCTCCGCGGACTTCTCCGCGATCAAGCCTGTGGGTTTCCAGGCCATCAGCAGGATCACCACGGCAAATGCAAACACATCCTTGTAGGCGGGCACCGAGAACCAAACCGCACCGACGGTTTGCAGACCGGCAAAAAGAAAACCGCCGATGATCGCGCCATAGACGTTGCCCAGTCCGCCAACCACTGCGGCGGAGAAGCCGATGACGCCGAGCAGCAGGCCCATGCCGAAATTGATCTCGTTGTAGTACAGGCCGTTGGTGACGCCGGCCAGCGCAGCCAGCGCGGAGCCGAGGGCGAACGTGATCATGACCACGCGCTCGAAGTTTATGCCCATCACCCTGGCGGTTTCGGGGTCCTGTGCCACCGCGCGGATCGCCAGCCCGAGGCGGGTCCTGTTGATCAGCAGGTGCACCAGCACGATCGCCAGGACCCCGGTGGCGAGCAGGATGGCACTGTCGATCCGTAGCGTGAAGCTGCCGAAAGAATAGGCCTCCGCGGGCAGCAGCCGCGGAAAGGGTTTCGGATTGGAGCCATTGGGATAGAACAGGCGCACTGCCTCGCGCAACGCCAGACCGAGCATCAGCGTGACCAGCAGCGTATTCAGCGGCGGTGCGGTCCGCAGCGGCAGCACCAGGAAGCGCGCAATCAGCGCGCCAAGAAGCGCCATCGAAATCAGCGCCGCAGCGCTCACCACCAGCAGCAATGCCGGATTGGATACGATTCCCAGGTCCCGCAAGCCGATGAAAGTGGCCAGCCCGACGAAAGCCCCAACCATCACGACGTCGCCATGCGAGAACTTGATGACGTCGAGCACGCCGAAGAAAAGCGTGAATCCGACCGCCACCATGGCGTAGATCACGCCGAGCATGAGGCCGTTCAGCAGGTACTGGCCGGCGAGCCCGGGATCCATATTTCCTGCTACGGGATCAGGGCTTGGGCAGCTTGCGCTTGCCCCTGGCGTAATCGCTGTCCTCCCACACTACCCACTTGCCGTCCTGGACCACGAACTTGGTGATCAGCGGCACCATATTCTGTCCATGGTCGTCGAAAGTAACCGTGCCCACAATCGACTGGTGGTCGCGCGTGCCGTTGAGCTCGCGCATGACTTTCTTGCGGTCCGGGCCGACTTTCTCGATCGCGTCGATGATCAGATTCGCGGCGGCGAACGCAAAAGCACCGTAAGCTTCCGGGGGATCGGCATATTTCTGCTTCTGGTATTGCTCGAGGAAGAACTTTCCGCCGGGAAGTTTTTCCGCCGGCGCGCCTTCGCGGAACGCCAGCACGCCTTCGGCGAGCGGCCCGAGACCTTCGATGAAGGCATCCGAGACGATCCCGGAGGTGCCCTGGAACACCGCCTTGATCCCCAGTTTGTCCATCTGCGAACGGATGCGCACGCCGATCGGCGTCAGGCCGCCGAAGTAGATCACTTCGGGATGGAGTTCCTTGATTTTGGTGAGTTCCGCGTTGAAGTCCTGCTGGTCGGCAGTGACGCCGAAAGTGCCGAGGATGGTGCCGCCGTGCGTGGCCAGGTCTTCGGAGAAGTACTTGTTGTGACCTTTGCCGTAGTCGGTGGTGTCGTGAATGATCACCCATCTCCTGTACTTGAGGCCGGTCATGAACTGCGCTGCGACTTCGTTCTGGTTGATCATCGTGCCGTTCACACGATGGATCTCCTTGTAGTCATGCGCGTAGGTGACATCCGGCAGCACCGCACCCCACACGATTACCGGCAGGCCGAAACGGTGATATACGTCGACGGTTCCCATCGCAACAGCGGAGCAATAATGGGTCACGCCGGCGATGACTTTGCGGTCGGCGGCGGCTTTGGTCGCAACCTGCACACCGATGTTGGGCTTGCATTCGTCGTCGAGCACCGCCAGCTCGTAATCGTACTGCGACTTCGGATCGGCGTTGCGCAGTCTGACCGCGAGGTCGGCCGAGTTACGGCCGCCCAGACCGTTGGCGGAAACGCCCCCGGTCAGCGGACCGATGAAAGCGATCTTCACCGTATCTTTGGCCGCCGCAATTCCGGGATCGACGGCGGCAAACAAAATCGCCACGACTAAGGCGGCTAAGCGGTACATCATGGATGCCCTCTCGGAAGTTGGCACGCGGTAGCAGAAACTCGACCGGTTCTGCCAAGTCATGCACGAGGTTATGGGCTGGGTTGGTCATTGTCAACGCAAGGCCCTGCGACGGGGAAAAAAAAGCGGCACTTGGCCGCTCTCGGGTTACTGCATGTCTGCGGCGGCTATTTCTTGCGCAGCCTTCGGATCGCAGCCAGTTGCGCGGCGAGCATGGCAAGCTCGCCTTCGACAACGGCGATTTCCTGCTTGTCCTTCGCGCTGCGCAACGCTTCATCGGCACGTTTCTTCGCTTCCAGCGCTTTGGCTTCGTCGAGATCGTGGCCGCGGATGGCGGTGTCGGCGAGCACGGTCACCAGCGCCGGCTGGACTTCCAGAATGCCGCCGGCGACGAAGATCAGCTCCTCTTCGCCGCCGGGCTTCTGGATGCGTACCGCGCCCGGCCTGATGCGGGTGATGAGCGGCGTGTGACGCGGATAGATGCCGAGCTCGCCCGCTTCGCCGGGCAGCACGACGAACTCCGCCTCGCCGGAAAAGATGTTTTCTTCGGCGCTTACGACGTCGATGTGGATCGTGGCGGCCACTACTTCTTGTCTCCGGCTTGTTTTTTCGCTTCCTCGGCTTTCTTGCCGGCGATCTCCTTCTTCATTTCCTCGGCCTTGGCGATCGCTTCCTCGATCCCGCCGACCATGTAGAAGGCCTGTTCCGGAAGGCTGTCACATTCGCCATTGACGATCATCTTGAAGCCCTTGATCGTATCCTTGAGTTGCACGTACTTGCCCTCCTGGCCGGTGAAGTTCTTCGCCACGCTGAACGGCTGCGACAGGAATCTCTGTATCTTGCGCGCGCGCGCGACGGCGAGCTTGTCCTCGGGCGCGAGCTCGTCCATGCCAAGGATCGCGATGATGTCGCGAAGCTCCTTGTAGCGCTGGAGCGTTGCCTGCACGGCGCGCGTGGTGTTGTAGTGCTCCTCGCCGATGGTGTTCGGGTCAACTTGACGCGAGGTCGAATCGAGCGGGTCCACGGCCGGATAGATTCCGAGCGAGGCGATGTCCCGGGACAGCACCACCGTGGCATCCAGATGGCCGAAGGTGGTCGCGGGGCTCGGATCGGTCAGGTCGTCGGCCGGAACGTAAATCGCCTGCACCGAGGTAATCGAGCCGGTCTTGGTGGAGGTGATGCGCTCCTGAAGCCTGCCCATTTCCTCCGCCAGCGTGGGTTGATAGCCCACCGCCGAGGGCATGCGGCCGAGCAGCGCCGAAACCTCGACCCCGGCGAGCGTAAAGCGGTAGATGTTGTCGATGAAGAGCAGGATGTCGCGCCCTTCGTCGCGGAACGATTCCGCCATCGTCAGTCCGGTCAGGCCCACGCGCAGGCGGTTGCCCGGCGGCTCGTTCATCTGGCCGAACACCATCGCGACTTTGGACTCCTCAAGGTCGTCGAGTTTGATAACTTCCGCCTCGATCATCTCGTGATAGAAGTCGTTGCCCTCGCGGGTCCTCTCGCCCACGCCGGCGAACACCGACTGACCGCCGTGCTTGGTGGCGATGTTGTTGATAAGCTCGAGCATGGTCACGGTCTTGCCGACTCCGGCACCACCGAAGAGGCCGATCTTGCCGCCCTTCGCGAAGGGGCAGATGAGGTCGATCACCTTGATGCCGGTCTCGAGCAGTTCGACCGACGGGGAAAGCTCGGCGAACTTTGGTGCCGCCTGGTGGATCGAACGGCGCTCCTCGGTTTTTATCGGGCCGCCCTCGTCGATCGGTCGGCCGAGCACGTCCATGATGCGCCCAAGCGTACCCTTCCCGACCGGCACCGAGATAGGCGCGCCGGTGTTCTTTACCTTCATGCCGCGGCGAAGGCCGTCGGCAGAGCCCATTGCAATGCAGCGCACGATCCCGTCGCCGAGCTGCTGTTCGACTTCGAAGGTGAGTCCCTTTTCGGCAAAAGAAGCGTCGTTAGATTCCTCGAGCACCAGCGCCTCATAGACTTTCGGCATCGCTTCGCGCGGAAACTGGATATCTGTCACCGCGCCGATGCACTGAACAATGGTTCCTTGGCTCATTATCGTTTCCTAACGTCTAGATCAAATCCGGTTGATCACAAAGGCACGGAGAATTCGGAGGATTTCCGGTTTTCGCATTTCTCTGTGTACTCTGCGTCTCTGTGGTGATTTCAGGGTTAAACGGCCGCAGCGCCGGCGACGATCTCGGAGAGTTCCTTGGTGATCGCCGCCTGGCGGTTCTTGTTGTAGATCAGGGTCAGTTCGTCAATCAGCGTCGCTGCATTGTCGGAGGCCGACTTCATCGCCACCATGCGTGACGACTGCTCGGACGCCATGTTTTCCGCCACGGCCTGAAAGGCCACGGCCTCGATGTAGCGGGTCAGCACCTGTTCCAGCACGGACTTTGCCTCCGGCTCGTAGATGTAGTCCCAGGTTCCCTCGGGCGCTCCGAGCCGGTCACCGGATAGCGGCAATAGTTGCTCCATTACCGGTTCCTGCTTCATGGTGTTGATGAAGCGGGTATAGAAAATCAGCACTCGGTCGAAACGGTCTTCGGTGTAGCCGTCGAGCATGACCTTGACCGCGCCGATCAGAGTCTCGAGTTTCGGACGATCGCCCAGGCCCGTGGCCTGGGATATGACGTTCGCGCCGAGGCGCTGCATGAAACCGAGACCCTTGCCGCCGATGCAGCAGGCGTCGATCTCTTCTCCCTCCGACAGCCACTGCTTGTACTGGATGAGCACCATGCGCAGCACGTTGGTGTTGAGCGCACCGCATAAACCCTTGTCGGTGGTGACGACGATCATGCCGACGCGCTTGACCGTATCGCGCTCCACCAGGAAAGGATGGCGGTACTCCGGATTGGCATGAGAAATGTGCGCCGCCACGGTGCGGATCTTCTCGCTGTACGGACGCGCCGCGCGCATGCGCTCCTGCACCTTGCGCATCTTGGACGCGGCGACCATCTCCATTGCCTTGGTGATCTTGCGAGTGCTCTGCACACTCTTGATCTTGGTGCGTATCTCTTTCGTGCCTGCCATAGTCTAGTTTCCGATTGCCGCGCCGCGCCCGCTGGGCGACATTTTGTTGTTCGCTTCAACGCACGCAGATACTGCGTGCATCCGCAGGATGCCTGTCAATAACTGCCGTTCTTTTTCCAGTCCTTGATTGCCTCGTGCAGCGCCTTCTCATCGTCGGCGGACAGGTCCTTGTCCATTCGTTCGACGAGCGCGGCGTACTTGGTCTTGAGGTAGTCGCGCATGGATTTCTCCGCGGCCAACGCCTTCTTCACGTCGATGTCGTCGTAGTAGCCGTTATTGACTGCAAACAGCGTTAGCGCCATTTCCCAAACCTGCAGCGGCTGGTACTGCAGCTGTTTCATCAGCTCGGTAACCATTCGGCCGCGCTCAAGTTGCTTGCGGGTGGCTTCGTCGAGATCGGAGGCGAATTGCGCAAATGCCGCCAGTTCGCGGTACTGCGCCAGCGCCAGCCGCACACCGCCGCCGGTGTCCTTGCGCTTCATGATTTTGGTCTGCGCCGCGCCGCCGACCCGCGACACCGATACGCCGGCGTTGATCGCAGGACGAATGCCGGCGTTGAACAGGTCGGTTTCCAGGAAAATCTGGCCGTCGGTAATGGAAATCACGTTGGTCGGCACGAATGCGGAAACGTCGCCCGCCTGGGTCTCGATGATCGGTAGCGCGGTGAGCGAGCCGGTTTTGCCCTTGACTTTGCCCTTGGTGAAACGCTCGACCCATGCCTCGCTTACGCGCGCGGCACGTTCCAGCAGGCGGGAGTGCAGGTAAAACACGTCGCCTGGGTAGGCTTCGCGTCCCGGGGGACGGCGCAGCAGCAGTGACACCTGACGGTAGGCCCAGGCCTGCTTGGTCAGATCGTCGTAAATAATCAGCGCGTCCTGACCGCGGTCGCGGAAGTACTCGCCCATGGTGCAGCCGGAATAGGGTGCGATGTACTGCATCGCCGCCGACTCGGATGCCGTGGCCGCGATCACGATGGTGTAGGCCATTGCGCCGTGCTCTTCGAGCTTGCGCACCACGTTTGCGACCGTGGAAGCCTTCTGGCCGATGGCAACATATATGCAGAACAGGTCCTTGCCCTTCTGGTTGATGATGGTGTCCACCGCGACCGCCGTCTTGCCGGTCTGACGGTCACCGATGATCAGCTCGCGCTGGCCGCGGCCGATCGGCACCATCGCGTCGATTGCCTTCAGTCCGGTCTGCACCGGCTGGGACACGGACTTGCGCCAGATCACGCCCGGCGCAACCTTCTCGATCACATCCGTTTCCTTTGCCACGATCGGGCCCTTGCCGTCGATCGGCTGGCCCAGCGCGTCGACTACGCGCCCAATCAGTTCTGGACCGACCGGCACTTCCAGAATGCGGCCGGTACACTTGACCGGATCGCCTTCCGAGATGTGTTCGTATTGGCCCAGCACCACCGAGCCGACCGAGTCGCGCTCGAGGTTCAGCGCGAGACCGAACGTGTTGCCGGGAAACTCCAGCATTTCACCCTGCATCACGTCGGCAAGGCCGTGGATGCGGCAAATGCCGTCGGTCACGGACACCACCGTGCCCTGGGTGCGAACCTCGGAAGCTGAGGCGAGATTCTGAATCTTGTTCTTGATCAGTTCGCTGATTTCGGACGGGTTCAACTGCATGGTTCAAAACTCCTATTTCGTAAGTGTCACGGCCATGGTCTGCAGTTTGCCGCGTACCGAGGCATCCCAAACCTTGTCGCCCACCTCGACCTTGATGCCGCCGATCAACTCGGCGTCAACGGTCACGGTGGCGTTGATCTTGCGCTTGAAGCGCGAGGACAGCAGGTTCACCACGTGGTTGCGCTGCGCATCGTCGAGCGGATAGGCGGAACTGATTTTCGCGTCCAGCCTGCCTTCGTCTTCCAGTTTCAGTTTCTCGAACTGCTCGCGTATCTGCGGCAGCGCCACCAGCCTGCGGTTTCGCACCAGCAACTGGATCATGTTCCGGGCCGCGCCGTCCAAGCGCTCCCCGCAGATCGCGAGCAGCAGGCGTTCGATGTCGTTGGCAGCGACCTTCGGATTACCGATCGCCGCCTGCATCTGGGGATCATGGTAGACCGCGGCGATAAGTGCCAGCTTTTCCGACCAGGCGGCAAGCGCGTTGCCGTCCTTGGCCAGGCGGAACACCGCTTCCGCGTAAGGCCTGGCAATGGTTGCGAGTTCGGCCATGCAGGCGTTACCTGAGTTCGGACTCGAGTCCGGACAGCAATTGCGCGTGCGCCTTCGCGTCCACCTCGCGCCTGAGGATCTTTTCGGCACCGGCCACCGCCAGCACCGATATCTGTGCGCGCAGCGACTCCTTGGCGCGGAATACCTCCTGTTCGATTTCGGCTTTCGCGGCAGCGACTATGCGGTCGGCCTCGGCTTTGGCCGTCGCCTTGGCCTCTTCGACCACGCCGGCACCGCGCTTTTCGGCCTGCGAGATGATCTCGCCCGCCTGAGCGCGCGCGCGCTGCAACTCTTCCGCCGAGCGCTTTGCCGCGAGTTCGAGGTCCTGCTTGCCGCGTTCCGCCGCGGCAAGGCCGTCGGCGATCTGTTTCTGGCGCGTCTCGATCGCCCGCAATAGCGGCGGCCAGATGAACTTGACGGTGAACCAGATGAACGCAAAGAACGCGAGCGCCTGTGCGACCATCGTGAAATTGAGATTCATAGTTTTCTCCCTTGCATCGGGAAAAACGGGTGCCCGTTACTGGGAAATGACGGCAAGCAGCGGATTGCCGAATGCGAACAGCATTGCCAGACCGACTCCGATGATGAATGATGCGTCGATCAGGCCGAGCAGCAGGAACACCTTTGCCTGCAAAGTCGGGATCATCTCGGGCTGGCGCGCTGCGCCTTCGAGGAAGCGGCTGCACATGATGCCGACGCCGATACACGCGCCCGCGGCACCCAGACCGATCATTAGGCCGATTCCGATCCCGGTGTAAGCCTGGATCATGGCCAGCATTTGCAGATTCTCCATTTCAGTTTCCTTTCGTTGGCGGATGGTGAAGTGTCAGGGAGATCAATGACTTTCGTGCGCCATCGACAGATAGACGATGGTAAGCATCATGAATATGTAGGCCTGCAGGATTACGATCAGAATGTGGAAGATCGCCCAACCGAGCCCGAGGACGCTGCCGAAAATTGTGCCGACCAGCCCGGTTGCGGCCCACAGCCACAGCAGCAGAAAAATGATCTCGCCCGCGTACATGTTTCCGTACAAGCGCAGCGAATGCGACAGCGGCTTGGATATGTACTCGACCAGGTTGAACAGCAAGTTGGCGGGCCACAGGAACGGGTTGGAGCCGAACGGCGAACAGAACAGCTCGTGGATCCAGCCGCCGAGACCCTTCACCGCGATGGAAAAGTAGATCATCAGCAGCCACACCGACAGCGCCAGCGCGAACGTGGTGTTGACGTCTGCGGTGGGGACGCTGCGCCAGGTGTGCAGGTGGAATACGTGCTCGTAGATCCACGCCATGATATCGACCGGCAGGAAGTCCATGGCGTTCATCAGGAGTACCCAGAAGAAGACCGTAAACGCGGCCGGGGCAACGAATTTGTGCCGCTCGCCGTGAAAAATCCCCTTCACCTGTTCGTCGATGAACTCGAAAGCCAGTTCGACGAATGCCTGGCGCCTGGAGGGAACGCCGGCGGTCGCGCCGCGCGCGACCCACCAGAACAATCCGAGGCCGACGATTCCGAGAATCACGGATGTCACCAGGGAATCCACATGCAACGTCCAGAACGAGCCCTCACCGAGAGGCTTCTGCAGGAACGTCAGGTGGTGATTGATGTAAGAGGTGGGGTTTAGCTGTTCGGCGGCCATAGTGCTGCGGTGCTTGAATATTTGTCTGGATGTCCGGCGTCACTCTCGTCTGTCGCCGACGAAGAAAGCCATGCTTGAAACCACGATCGTTGCGACAAACGTTCCGATAAAAATGACGGCAACCACGTCCCTGTACGCCGACAGCACCAGCCAAAGTGTCAGCACGATAAATACGATCTTGACCGCTTCCGCTCTAAACGCGGTTACCAGCACGTCGTCCGCTGTTCTGCCCTTGTGCACGGTCGCGATCAAGGCAAACAGCAGCCCGGAGGCCATGCTGATCGCGCCGCCGAGTCCAGCCGAGACTGCTCCGTGAATGCCTGCAAAGTGGGCGGCAAGAGCCATTACCGCCGCTGTCAGAAGGCCCTGCCACCGCAGGACACTGCGAACCGGCCTGCCTACCGAAGCCAACGGGAAGAAAGACATCGCAGCAAGACCGTGCCGACCGTCGCAAAACCGGCGAATTTTAACCGGCCCGGTATTTCACGGTCAACGATAAGCACGGCTATTGGCAGAAATTCTGCCGCTCGATTGAAAGAACCTGCCTAAAATTGCAACGGCGGTCCCAATGCGGCAATAAAAACCGGTTACACCTAGGGAAGCTCTGCATAAGTCCCACGACGCGCGTTGCGCCAGGTGCGGATGACTGCTAGGGATGCCGGAGCGCGGAACAGGGGCCCCTCTGGGGATGTGACCGCGTAGGCGTCCCAACGAGCGCATATACCCGGCGTGCAATGCGAGCGACTCCGGGTCGCATCCCCCGGCCAGGGTCGGCGGAACCTGCTCCGCCTGCGCGCTCGCGCTCCGCAGATGCGGCTGAAGCCCCAACAAGGAGCGTAACAACGCAGGCGCCGCACCCTGGCACAACCCAATGACATTTCGACTCTTTCGAGGGACCGGGCGATTCGGGCCGATGTCTGTGTCGGCTCCTCCTTATGTAGGCCGGCTACACGGCGTCCTCGCCGTCTTGCCCTCGACCCGAATCGCCTCGGTCGCGCATGCGGGACTTATGCAGAGCTTCCCTAGCCACGCAGTCGTGCCAGGATCTCGTCGAGCTGATCGAGGCTGGAATAGCCGATTACCAGTTTGCCCTTCCCACCCTTGCCGGGGTTGATGTTCACCGGCGTGCCAAGCATCTCCGAAAGGTCTTCTTCCAGGGCCTGAAGGTCGCGATCCTTCCTGTGTTTGCGCGGCGCCTTGCGGGCGGTCACCTCAGTACGGCCGGCCAACTGCTCGGTTTCACGCACCGACAGCCCGCGGCTGACAACCTGATGGGCCAATTCCACCTGACGCGGTCCACTCACCGCCAGCAATGCCCGGGCATGGCCCATGTCGAGCTTGCCCTGCATCAGCAGGTCCTGCACCGGCTTGGCGAGATTGAGCAATCGCAACAGGTTGGTAACGGCGCTGCGCGAACGCCCGACTGCCTGTGCCGCGGTATCGTGGGTCATGCGGAATTCGTCTATCAACCTGTGGATGCCGCCTGCTTCTTCCAGAGGATTGAGGTTCTCGCGCTGGATGTTCTCGATCAGCGCCATCGCCAGTGCGGTCTGATCCGGGACCACGCGCACCACGACCGGCACTTGCGCCAATCCGGCAAGCTGGGCCGCGCGCCAGCGCCGCTCACCGGCGATGATCTCGTACTTGCCGGCGTCCACCGGGCGCACCAGGATCGGCTGGATCAGGCCCTGGGCTTTGATCGAATCGGCCAGTTCCGCAATCGACTGCGGGTCCATGCGCGTGCGCGGCTGGAAGCGGCCGGGCTTGAGCATTCCCACGGCGAGCTCGGCCTGCGCGTCTTCGGTCCGGTTACCGTTGCCGCCGAGCAGTGCGTCGAGCCCGCGGCCAAGTCCTTTCAGTTTTGCCATCTGCATTTGTCCTAAGTGTTCTTGCCGAGCATCTCGCCGGCGAGCGCGAGATATGCCATCGCGCCCTTTGATTGCCGATCGAAGCTGAGCGCCGGAATACCGTGGCTCGGCGCCTCTGCAAGCCGTACGTTGCGCGGAATTACGGTACGGTAGACCTTGTCGCCGAAATGCTGCTGCAGTTGATCCGAGACCTGTTGCGAAAGCATATTGCGCGGGTCGTACATGGTGCGCAGCAACCCTTCGATTTCGAGCGCCGGATTCAGGTTCATGCGTACTTTCTTGATGGTCTGCACCAGGTCGGACAGGCCTTCGAGCGCGTAGTACTCGCACTGCATCGGGATCATCACCGCGTTGGCGGCGCACAGCCCGTTCACCGTCAGAAGATTGAGCGCCGGCGGGCAGTCGATCAGCACATAGTCGTATTGGGCCTTGATTTCTTCGAGCGCAGTCTTGAGCCGCGTTTCGCGTTCGGCCAGCCCCACCATTTCCACTTCGGCACCGGCAAGTTCGCGGTTCGCCGGAATCAGGTCATAGCCGCCGCTCTGACTGCGCACCCTGACCGATGACATCAGCGCGGAACCCAGCAATACCTGGTAGACCGTCGCCTTGAGCCCGCGCTTGTCAATGCCACTTCCCATGGTGGCGTTGCCCTGGGGATCGATGTCCACCAGTAGCACGCGCCGCCCGGCCATGACCAGACTCGCGGCGAGATTGATGCTGGTGGTGGTTTTGCCGACCCCGCCCTTCTGGTTGGTGATTGCGAGTATGCGCGTCATATATTCAGCCGGCGTGCGCTGCTGCGGTACGGCGCAGCGTGACCAGATGGCGTTGCGCGCCGAGCCCGGGCACATGCAGGGGGATGATGGTTTCGGCCGTCCAGGAGCCCGGGAGCTGCGCGATTTCTGCGTCCGGGCGCGCACCTTTCATCGCAGCCAGCAAGCCGCCGGGCCTGCACAGGTGGCCAGCGATCCTGATGAAGTCCGCAATACTGGAGAAGGCGCGTGAGATGACGACGTCGTACGCCGTGTCAGGATGGTACGACTCGGCTCTTTCGATCACGACCTTGACGTTGGCCAGCGCCAACTCTGTGGATGCCTGAGTCAAAAACGCGCCTTTCTTCTGGTTTGAATCGAGCAACGTCACCTGCCTGTCCGGGCACGCGAGCGCGATCGGGATCCCAGGCAACCCTGCTCCGCTTCCCACATCCACAATTCGTCCTGGCGGCAAGTGCGGTACAACCGCCAGACTATCCAGCAGATGAAGGCTGACCCACTTCGCTTCCTCGCGGATTGCCGTGAGGTTGTAAACGCGGTTCCACTTCGCCAGCAGCGCCAGGTAGTCCAGCAGCCGCCCGGTCGCCGATTGAGGCAACGCCAATCCCAGGTCGGCAATACCCTGCCGCAACAGCGCTGGCGCCTGGCTCAACCGCGGTTTCCCGCGGCGTGTACCAGACTATCGCGAGGCTCGGGTGATACCTTTATGCCGCGCTTCAAATGCACCAGTAACAGTGAAATCGCCGCCGGAGTGATACCGGAAATGCGCGCGGCCTGACCCAGGGTCTCGGGCTTGTGCTTGTTGAGCTTCTGCTGTACCTCGATCGACAGTCCCCGCACGCTGCGGTAATCGAGATCCGCCGGCAGGCGCAGGGTTTCGAAGTGCTCCTGGCGCTCGACCTCTTCGCGCTGGCGTTCGATGTATCCGTGATACTTCGTCTGGATTTCGACTTGTTCCGCAGCCTGTTCCTCGGCCACGCCGGGTCCGGAATTGGCTAACGCCATCAGATCGCGATAGCGCACCGACGGCCGGCGCAACAACTCTTCCAGTGTGTAGTCGCGTTCCAGTGGCTGTCCGAACAGTTGCAGCATGGATTCCGCGGCGAGCAGTTTCGGATTGACCCAGGTCGCCTTCAGGCGCTCCAATTCGCGCGCGACGACTTCGCGCTTGCGTGCGAAGATTTCCCAGCGCACATCGTCTACCACACCCAGGCGCCTACCAATTTCCGTGAGACGCATGTCGGCGTTGTCTTCCCGCAAACTCAAGCGGTATTCGGCGCGGCTGGTAAACATCCGGTAGGGTTCGGTCACGCCGCGAGTGATCAGATCATCCACCAGCACACCGAGATAGGCCTGGTCGCGCCGAGGGCACCAGGGTTCTTTGCCTTGGACCAGCAACGCCGCATTGATCCCGGCCAGCAGACCCTGCGCAGCCGCTTCTTCATAACCGGTAGTGCCGTTGATCTGGCCAGCGAAAAACAGTCCCTCGATCGCCCTGCTTTCCAGTGATGACTTGAGCCCTCGCGGATCGAAGTAGTCGTATTCGATTGCATAGCCTGGACGGGTCAGGTGTGCATTTTCCAAGCCTTTGATCGAATGAACTAATTCGACTTGCACGTCGAACGGCAGGCTGGTCGAAATGCCGTTCGGGTAGACCTCGTTGGTGGTCAGGCCCTCGGGTTCGAGGAAGATTTGGTGCGAGTTCTTGTCGGCGAAGCGCGTGACCTTGTCCTCGATGGACGGACAGTAACGCGGCCCGACGCCTTCGATCACGCCGGTGAACATCGGCGAACGATCGAGCCCGCCACGAATAATCTCGTGGGTACGCAGATTGGTGTGAGTAATCCAGCACGGCAGTTGCCGTGGGTGCTGGGCGGCCGAACCGAGAAAGGAGAACACCGGGACCGGGTGATCGCCGGGCTGCTCGGTCATCACTGAAAAATCAATGCTGCGGCCGTCGAGCCGCGGCGGGGTGCCCGTCTTCAGCCGCCCTACCGGCAACTGCAACTCGCGCAGCCGCTGCGCCAGGCTGACTGCCGGCGGATCGCCGGCGCGCCCGGCCTGATAGTGATCCAGCCCGACATGCACCAATCCGGACAGAAAAGTGCCGGTCGTCAGGACCACGGTGCGCGCGGAAAAGCGCAAGCCCAGCTGGGTCACCACGCCGGCAACGCGCCCACCTTTGAGGCTCAGGTCATCTACAGCCTGCTGAAAAATCGTGAGATTTTTCTGATTCTCAAGGCACCCGCGGATGGCTTGGCGATATAGCACGCGGTCGGCCTGGGCGCGCGTGGCACGCACGGCCGGTCCCTTGCTGGAATTGAGGATGCGAAACTGGATTCCCGCCTGGTCGGTGGCGGCCGCCATTGCGCCACCCAGCGCATCCACTTCTTTGACCAGGTGCCCTTTGCCGATTCCGCCAACCGACGGATTACAGGACATCTGACCAAGGGTCTCGATGTTATGGGTCAGCAGAAGCGTGCGGCATCCCGCTCGGGCCGCCGCCAGGGCGGCCTCGGTGCCGGCGTGACCGCCGCCTACCACGATGACCTCAAAAGAATTGGAATGCTGCATTGTCGGAGCCGGAAAAGAGGGCGGAATCATACCCGAAACCCCTCGCACCGACGAATGCGGCGCGGCCTATGCATGAGAAAGTTTCACGTGGAACATGCGGCGCGGGACTTTTGCGGATGTTTCACGTGGAACAAATTACCTACCGTTGCAGTAGCAAGTCGAAGGCGAGCTTGCCGATCAGCACCACTACCACCACCAGGAACACCCAGCGAATAAAACGGCTGCCCTGGCGAACCGCCAGTTGGGCACCAAGCAATCCGCCCACGATACTGGAGGCCGCCATCGGCAATCCAACCGCGTAAAGGACATTATCGGTCGCTACGAATAACATCAAAGCCCCGAAATTCGTCGCCAGATTCAAGACCTTGGTCGCAGCCGCGGCTCCGAGGAAATCGTACCCGAAGAGGCGCACCAGCCCGAACAGCAAAAAACTGCCGGCTCCCGGACCGAAGAATCCGTCATAAAAACCGACCACTGCTGCCAATGCAGCTACTCCCGGCCCTTCGATCTCGAGCCGCACCCGCCTGCCAGGCGCGGAGCCGAAGTTTCGCCGTGCCAGCGTGTAGATCGCCACTGCTCCCAGCATGACCAGGATCAACGGGCGCAGCACGCCGGGCTCGATCAGTGTCACGGCCTTTGCTCCGGCGAGGCCGCCGCCACCTGCAACCAATGCAGCAGGCAGGATCGTGCGCCAGCGAATCGACACCGACCAGGCATAACGCAACGTGGCGAAGGTAGTGCCGGCTATCGAAGAGAGTTTGTTGGTGCCGAGCAGGAGCGCGGGCGGCGCCGACGGATAGACCGCGAACAGCGCCGGAACCAGGATCAAGCCACCTCCGCCGGCAACCGCGTCCACCAGTCCACCGAAGAACGCAAACACACACAGAACCAGGACGTCGGTCACGACTGCTTACTTGCCGATGCAGAAACGGGAGAAAATTTCGCCGAGCAGATCGTCTGCGCTGAACTGACCGGTGATCTCGCCCAGCGATTGTTGAGCGAGTCGCAGTTCCTCGGCGAAAAGTTCAATTGCTCTCGCCTGACTGGCCGCACGCGCGAGTGCTGCGTCGGCCTGTTGGAGCGCGCGCAAATGCCGCTCCCTGGCCATGAATTGCGCTTCCTCTGCCGGCCGCCAGCCTACCGCCTGCAGGATACTGGCGCGTAACATTTCCATTCCGGCGCCGGATTTGGCCGATACCCGGATCTCCAGCCGGCCGTCCACTTCGCGTGCCGACGGCGGTTCTCCAGTGAGATCTATCTTATTGAAAACAAAGATCTGTTTACCCTTCTCCGGCAGCTTCGCGAGGATCGTGAGATCGGCATCCGCGATCCCGCGGGTCACATCTACCACCAGCAGGGCAACGTCCGCCTGACCGATCTCGCGCCACGCGCGTTGGATGCCGATCTTTTCCACCGGCTCGACGGATTCCCGCAGCCCGGCAGTATCGATCACGTGCACCGGCACGCCGTCGATGACCAGTTCGTGCCGCAACGGATCGCGGGTGGTACCCGGAATTTCGGTGACGATAGCGACCTCGTCGCCGGCGAGACGGTTGAGCAGGCTCGACTTGCCCACGTTAGGCTGACCGATCAGCACGCACCTTGCGCCCTCGCGCAGAATCCTGCCCTGCTCCGCCGCCAGCTGCACCTCGCGGAGTTCTGCACGCAGCCGTTCCAGCCGCATACTTGCATCGCCCCGCTCGAGAAAATCGATCTCCTCGTCGGGAAAGTCCAGCGTCGCCTCGACCACCGCCCGCAGTTCGATCAAGGCGCCAACCAGATGAGAGATGCGCGCGGAGAATTCGCCGGCAAGAGAACGCATCGCTCCACGTGCGGCGGCCTCCGAACTGGCGTCGATGAGGTCGGCCACACTTTCCGCCTGGGCGAGGTCGAGCTTGTCGTTGAGGAAGGCGCGACGGGTGAACTCGCCCGGCTGCGCCGGCCGCGCGCCAAGGTCGATACAACGTCCCAGTACCAGATGCAGTACGGCGGATCCGCCGTGTCCGTGAAGTTCGAGCACATCCTCGCCGGTGTAGGAGTGCGGCGCGGGAAAGAACAGCACAAGGCCGCGATCGAGCGTCCCGCCGGCTGCATCGCGAAAGTCGCAAAGTGTGGCTGCGCGAGGCTCCGGCGTCTGCCCGAGGATTCCCGTGGTGATGGCGCGGACCGCTGGACCGGAAACGCGGACTACGCCGATTCCCGCGCGCCCGGGGGCGGTCGAAACCGCGGCAATCGTGTCAGCGCGGGGCATGAGCGGGTTTGGACCGCTCGATAGCGCGCGTGATCTGCCATTGCTGCGCGATGGAAAGAATGTTGTTCACCAGCCAGTAGAGCACCAGCCCCGCCGGAAAGAAGAAGAAGAACACGCTGAAGACCACCGGCATGATCTTCATCACCTTCGCTTGCACCGGATCCGGCGGCGTGGGGTTCAGCGAAGTCTGGATGATCATGGTGATGCCCATCAGCACCGGCAGGATGTAATACGGGTCTTGCGCGGACAGATCGGTGATCCAGAGCATGAACGGCGCGTTGCGCAATTCCACGCTCGCGAGCAGCACCCAGTACAGCGCGATGAACACCGGAATCTGCACCAGGATCGGCAGACAGCCCCCGAGCGGATTGATCTTCTCGGTCTTGTACATCTCGACCATCGCCTGCTGCATGCGCTGGCGGTCGTCGCCGAACTGCTCCTTGAGCTTCTGCATCTTCGGCCCGAGCACGCGCATTTTCGCCATCGATTTGTAACTTGCGGCCGACAGCGGATAAAAGATCAGCTTGATGATGATGGTGAGGATGATGATCGCCACGCCCCAGTTGTTCACCCACTTCTGGATGGCGGACAGCACCCAGAACAACGGCGCCGCGATGACCGTAAGCCAGCCGTAGTCCACCGCCAGTTGCAAACCCGGAGCCAGCGTGGCGAGCTTTTCCTGCTCCTGCGGTCCGGCGTACAGGCGCATGTCGACCTGGCCCGAGGCGCGCGGCGCGATGCTGCCCGCCGGCACGATGACCCCTGCGGCGTACAAACCGCTTCCGAGCGCACGGGTAAAGAACTCGCGAGGGGTTTCGCCTGGCGGCAGCCAGGCCGCTACGAAGTAGTGCTGCACGAAAGCGATCCAGCCATCCTTGGCGTGCTTGGGATAGTCGGCCTTGCCCTTGTCGATGTCGCCGAAATTCACCTTGTGGAACTTCGACTGTTCCGTATACACGGCCGTACCGGTATAGGTCGGCACCATTTTCGAATCGCCGGCGGCCGGCTTCCCGTCGCGAAGAAACTGGAAGTATGCGAAAGGTTTCAGCTCGTCGCTGCCGCCGTTGACGATCTGAAAGGACTCGTTGATCAGATAGCTGCCGCGCCGGAAAGTGATGCGCTTGGTGACCGCGATGCCATTGGTTTCCGGCGCGGTCAAGGTAACGGTCACCTCATCGCCGCCGTCGGCCAGTTGGTAGTTCGAGCTGGCGGCGCGATAGGCCGTGGTGTGGTTAGGCAGGTTATCTCCGATGAGGCCGCTTTGCGCCATGTAGGTATGGTCGGCGGATTGCTCGAACAGTACGAAATTCCTGTCCTTGTCGACCTTGTCCTTGTGCCGCGTAAACTCAAGCCTTCGCACCACGCCGCCAACCAGGTCGATTTCCGCAATCAGTACATCGGTGCGCACGGTGATTGACGGCAAAGTCGGAGCACCTGGCGCGCCGGCTTTGGCCGGCGGCGCGGCCGGATTCACCGGGGCCGTCGCGCCAGGGGGAAGCGTCGGTGACGGCGTGGCAGTTACGGGCTGCTGCGCCGTACCCTGCGGTGCTACCGGCGGATTGCGCTCCTTTACCCAGGCGTCGAACAGCAGGAAAACGGAAACGGCGAACATCATCGCCGCAAACAATCGCAAACTATCCATGGACGGTTTTTTCTATTTCTATTCAGGGTACCGGGTCGGCTCCACCGGGATGCCATGGGTGGCAACGCAGCAGGCGCCTGCCGGCGAACCAGCTTCCGCGCAAGACGCCGTGGGTCTCAATCGCGGTTTTCGCGTATTCCGAACAGGTCGGGTAGAAGCGGCAGTGATTGCCGACCCACGGGCTCAACAGGTATTGGTACAGCTTAATCAGGCTAACCAGGATTGCGCGCATCAGCGACCGCCGCTCAGCAGACTTTGCAGTTCACCGCGTGCCTCGACCATTTCTTCCCCGACAGCAGGCTTGCGCACTCTCACGACATAGTCCGTCTTTCCGAGTTCGCTGCGCAGGTGGCGAAATACTTCGCGCACCAGACGTTTCATCGCTGAGCGGGTAACTGCGCTGGGCGCAGTGCGCCGGCCGATGACAATGCCCAGACGTGCGGACTTCCCGCCAGGATTATTCCGGGCGAGGACGATGAAGAATCGCCCCTGCCTTTTTGCCGAAAACGTGCCTGTGAAGTGCGCCCGGCCGCGAAGCCTCGCCAGGCGAGGCAGCTTCGGACGCGGCTGGATCACACCGCCAGGCGCGCACGGCCCTTGGCCCGACGGGCATTGATGACGGCCCTCCCGCCTCGGGTTTTCATGCGCACCCGGAAACCATGGGTGCGGCTGCGGCGGGTTTTGGACGGCTGATAAGTGCGCTTCATTCGGCTTGCTCCGGTGACTGGCGTAAAAAGCCCGTCATTACACTTGTTTTAGCGGGCTATTGTCAACCGCGAAATCGGTCTCGTCGAGCCTGTGGATAACTCCGAACATTGCTGATAAAATCCGCTTTCACCTCAGGCGGCCTTCCTGAGCTGCATCCCATTCCAAAATCACAACAACTTTGGCGCCGATGGACAGCTTCTGGAATCACTGCCTACGCCATTTCGAGAAGTCTCTTCCGGCGCAACAGTACAAGACCTGGATTCAGCCGCTCAACGCGCGCCTGGACCAGCACACGGTGGTGGTATCCGCACCGAATCGTTTCGTTCTCGAGTGGGTGAAGGACAAGTTTGCCCCCGAAATCGAGCGCCTGTCTTCTGAGTACCTGCATAAACCAACGCAAGTGGTGCTTACTCTTTCCGAAAACGCTGCTGAAGAAACGCCACGGCCCGCGCCGGAGGTCGAAGTTCCGGCGCCGAAACCCAAAATCCGCGAGCAAAGCCGCCTCAACCCGTCGTTCAATTTCGACTCGTTCGTAACCGGCAAGGCCAATCAACTGGCGCGCGCGGCGGCGTTGCAGGTCGCCGAACATCCCGGCGTGGCGTACAACCCGCTTTTTGTCTACGGTGGTGTCGGCCTGGGCAAGACCCACCTGATCCAGGCCATCGGCAATCAGCTGCTCGAACTCAATCCCTCGGCCAAGGTTCGCTACACTCACGCCGAGCAGTACGTTTCCGATGTAGTGAGGGCCTATCAACACAAGGCCTTTGACGGTTTCAAGAGGTATTACCACTCGCTGGACCTGCTGCTGATCGACGATATCCAATTCTTCAGTGGCAAGAACCGCACCCAGGAGGAATTTTTCTACGCCTTTAACGCTCTGATCGAAGCGCACAAGCAGGTCATCATCACCTGTGATACTTACCCGAAGGAAATCGCCGGAATCGAGGACCGGTTGATTTCGCGTTTCGGCTGGGGGCTGACTGTCGCAATCGAGCCGCCGGAACTGGAAATGCGGGTGGCGATCCTGCTCAAAAAGGCGGAAGCCGAGCGCATCAGCCTGCCGGAGGACATCGCATTTTTCGTCGCCACTCACATTCAGTCCAATGTACGCGAACTCGAAGGCGGCCTGAAACGTGTGCTTGCCTATGCCAAATTCGCCAACGCGAAGCTCTCGGTGGACCTTGCCCGGGAAGCACTCAAGGATCTGCTTGCGGTGCAGGTAAGACAGGTATCGGTGGAAAATATCCAGAGAATCGTAGCCGACTACTACAAGATCAAGGTCTCGGAAATGTACTCGAAGAAGCGTTCACGTATGGTTGCACGCCCGCGCCAGGTCGCCATGGCGCTGGCCAAGGAGCTCACTCATCTGAGTCTGCCGGATATTGGTGATGCCTTTGGTGGTCGCGACCACACCACGGTGCTGCACGCCTGCCGCAAGATCGCTGAGCTGCGCGCCTCTAACGCCGAGATTACCCGTGACTTCGACGCATTGCTCCAGACTTTGCGCGGTTGATAAACGCTGTACAGTTTGTTGATGACGTACACCGAATGGACACAGCGGCACGTATCCACAATCCGTCCACCGTCGCTACACGACTTATACAGTGTCGGAAGCGCATGTTTCCAAAGGGGCAAGAGCTACAGCTAACAGACTTTTCGCAATCTATTAACCTTATCAAGGTTTAAAGAATGAAGATCTTGGAAATAGAGAAGGACACATTTCTGCGGCCCTTGCAGGCCGTATCCGGAATCGTTGAACGCAGGCATACGTTGCCGATTCTTTCCAACGTCATGCTGGAAACAGATGGCACGGCCCTGAACCTGCTGGCCACCGACCTGGAAATCCAGATTTCCACGTCGGCTGTGCTCGACAAGCCCGCTTCGAATTACGCAGTGACTGTATCTGCGAGAAAGCTGCAGGATATCCTGCGCTCGCTGCCGGACAAGACGATCGTCAGCCTCGATGCGCAGGAAGGGCGTCTGCAGGTGAAAGCGGGAAGGAGCAGATTCAACCTGCAAACCCTGCCGGCGCAGGATTTTCCCAGACTGGCCGAGGGCGGCAATGGTGCGGTCTCGGTACGACTGCCGCAGAAAGTGCTCAGGCAGCAGTTGCTGCTGGTGCAATACGGAATGGCGCAGCAGGATATCCGTTACTATCTTAACGGCCTGTTACTGGTAGTCGAAGACCGCCAATTGACCATGGTAGCTACTGACGGCCACAGGCTGGCCTATGCGGCGGCGAAACTTCCGCAACCGGTGCCCCGGTCGGAAGTCATCATTCCGCGCAAGGCGGTTCTGGAGTTGGCCAAGCTGCTGGCGGACGGCGACGACGAAGTGGAGATCCGGATTTTGCCGAACCAGGTGCAGTTCCGTTTTTCCGGGGTTGAACTGGTTTCGAAGGTTGTCGATGGAAAGTTTCCCGATTTCACCCGGGTCATACCGACCAACTACAAGAAACATTTCATCCTGGACCGCCTGTTGCTGCAGCAGGCGTTGCAGAGGGCAGCGATACTTTCGAACGAGAAATTTCGCGGCGTGCGCTGGGTGATCGGCGCCACCAGCCTCAGGATTGTCTGCACCAACGCCGAGCAGGAAGAGGCCGAGGAAGAACTCGAGATCGAATATAACGGCGATGCCCTCGACATCGGCTTCAATATCACCTACCTGCTTGATGTGCTCAACAACCTGGATGTGAAAGACGTGGATTGCGCGGTCGGTGATGCCAACAGCAGCATGCTGATGTCGGTTCCGGGAAACAAGGAATTCAAGTACGTCGTGATGCCGATGCGCATCTGATTTTCATAGCGATAGCCCACAAATGTCAGAATCGGAATACAACTCGGACAGCATCAAGGTTCTCAAGGGCCTCGAAGCGGTGCGCAAGCGTCCCGGCATGTACATCGGCGACACCAGCGACGGCACCGGACTGCACCACATGGTGTTCGAGGTGCTCGACAATTCGATCGACGAGGCGCTGGCCGGGCACTGCGACGAAATCAAGGTGGTGATTCACAGCGACAATTCCATCAGCGTCATCGACAACGGCCGCGGCATTCCGACAGGCATCCACCCGGAGGATGAGGAAGGGCGGTCCACCGCCGAAATCGTCATGACGGTGCTCCATGCCGGCGGAAAGTTCGACAGCAACAGCTACAAGATTTCGGGTGGTTTGCACGGCGTAGGCGTGTCCGTCGTGAACGCATTGTCCGACTCGCTGAAGCTGACGATCCGCCGCGACGGGCAGGTGAACTTCATGGAATTCCGCAACGGCGACCGGGTCGCTCCGCTGAAGGTAATCGGGCAGACGGAACGGCGAGGCACCGAAGTGCATTTCCACCCGAACCCGGAAGTCTTCGGCAACATCGAATTCCATTACGACATCCTGGCGAAACGGCTGCGCGAGCTGTCCTTCCTGAACAACGGTGTGCGCATCGAGCTCAATGACCAGCGCAATGCCAAGGAAGAGATATTCGCTTTCGGCGGCGGCGTCAAGGGTTTTGTGGAGTACATCAACCGCTCGAAGACCGTCCTGCATCCGAACATATTCCACGCGGTCTACGACCGCGAAGGGATCGGTGTGGAAGTTGCCATGCAGTGGAACGATTCGTACCAGGAATCGGTGCTGTGCTTCACCAACAACATTCCACAACGCGATGGTGGGACCCATTTGACCGCATTGCGTGCCGCGATGACGCGCACGCTGAACCAGTACATCGAGGCCAACGAGCAGGCCAAGAGGGCCAGGGTCGAAACCACCGGCGATGACATGCGCGAAGGCCTTAGCTGCATCCTTTCGATCAAGCTGCCGGATCCGAAGTTCTCGTCGCAGACCAAGGACAAACTGGTGTCGTCCGAAGTGCGGCCGGTGGTGGAAGACGCGATATCACAGGCCCTGCACGACTGGCTGCTGGAAAAGCCGGGCGACGCAAAGATCATCGTCGGCAAAATCATCGAGGCTGCGCGCGCGCGCGAGGCTGCGCGCAAGGCGCGGGAAATGACCCGCCGCAAGGGTGTGCTCGACGGGTTCGGGCTGCCGGGAAAGCTCGCCGACTGCCAGGAGAAGGATCCGGCGTTGTGCGAGCTGTATCTGGTAGAAGGTGATTCCGCCGGCGGCTCAGCAAAGCAGGGACGCGACCGGAAATTCCAGGCAATCCTGCCGCTCAAGGGCAAGATTCTCAATGTCGAAAGGGCGCGCTTCGACAAACTGGTGTCTTCCCAGGAAATCGCCACCCTCATTACTGCGCTCGGAACCGGCATCGGCAAGGAAGACTTCAAGCCGGAGAAGCTTCGATATCACCGCATCATCATCATGACTGACGCGGATGTCGACGGCTCGCACATCCGCACTTTGCTGCTGACGTTTTTTTACCGGCAGATGCCGGACCTGGTGGAGCGCGGTCATATCTACATCGCCCAGCCGCCGCTTTACAAGGTCAAGCACGGCAAGGAAGAACGCTACCTCAAGGATGATCACGAACTGAAGGAGTTTCTGCTGAGACTGGCGTTGAAGGAGGCCGAACTCTATCCGGGCGGCGACCGCCCGGCGCTGGTGCAGGATGCGCTGGAATCGGTAGCCCGTTCGTACATCCTCGCGGAGGCGGTGATCGAGAGGCTCGGCAAGCGCATCGATCCCGCGGTGCTGGCGGCGCTGCTGAAGGATCCCGAAATCAGTCTGGCCGACGCGCAGTCGGCGCAGCGCTCCGCGGAGCGACTTACCGCCTTGTGTGCACCTGCGGGCCTGGTGATCGAACCGCAGTATGACCAGAAGAACGAAACCCAGGTACTGGTCATCAAACGGCTGCAGCACGGTAATCTTCGCGTCGGCTATCTGGATAATGAGTTTCTCGGCAGCGGCGATTACGCGCAGATCAGACAGACTGCGCAAGTCCTGCATGGCCTGCTGGCGGAGGGCGCGTACGTCAAGCGCGGAGAGCAGAAACGCCAGGTCGGCGAGTTCAAGGAGGCCCTCGACTGGCTGCTTGAGGAGGTCAAGAAGGGTGTCTCGATCCAGCGCTACAAGGGACTCGGCGAAATGAATCCCGAACAATTGTGGGAAACCACCATGGATCCGAAGTCACGCCGCCTGCTCAGGACCCAGATCGAGGACGCGATCACCGCCGATGAGATTTTTACCACGCTGATGGGGGACATGGTGGAGCCCCGCCGCGCGTTCATCGAGACCAACGCACTGGGCGTGCGCAACCTCGACGTCTGAGGCCGCTCTCAGGCGGCCTTGCGTTTCGGGCCCTTCGCCTTGGCGGGGGGTTTTTTCTTGCCTCTGGAACCTTTCGCGGACTTTGCGGCCAGCAGTTCCACGGCTTCCTGCAAAGTCAGCTTGGCCGGATCGACCGACGCCGGAATCGTGGCGTTGATCTTGCCGTGTTTCACATAGGGCCCGTAACGGCCGCTGTGAACCGCCACCGACCTGCCGTCCTCCGGGTGTGCGCCCAGCGCGCGTCCACCCATGCCGCCGGCCTTCTTCTCCGCAAGCAGCTGGATTGCCCGCGCCAGGGCGATGTCGTGCACGTTGTCGGCTTTGGGAATGGACTTGAACATCCCGTCGTGTTTCAGGTATGGGCCGAAGCGTCCGATGCTGGCCTCGACCGGCTTGCCGGTCTCAGGATGCAATCCGAGCTGGCGCGGCAGTGCGAGTAACTTGACTGCAGTGTCCAAGTCCGCGGATGTGACCGGAATGTTCTTCGGCCATGCGGCGCGTTTCGGTTTCACGGTCTTGTCCTGCGGCGTCTGTCCGAGCTGGACATAAAAGCCGTAGGGCCCCTTGAGCAGCAAGACCTCAAGTCCACTTGCCGGATCGTTCCCGAGGATCACCGGGCCTTCGGGCTGGTTGCCCCAGGGCCGGGTGTAATCGCAGCCGGGGTAGCCGCTGCAGCCGATAAACATGCCGCGGCGGCTGTTCTGCAGGAATAACTGTTTGCCGCATTTCGGGCAGGATTCTTCGAGCGGGCTGCCGCGGGCCACCTTTTCCTTCGCCTTGAGGTCGCGGGAGAAATCTTTCCAGAAGTCCTTGAGCACTGGAATCCACTCGCGCTCGCCGTTGGAGATCTCGTCCAGCTCTTCTTCCAGATTGGCGGTGAAGCCGTAGTCCACATAGTGACCGAAGTGCGAGGTCAGGAATCCGTTGACCAGCCGGCCGATGTCGGTCGGCTGAAAGCGCTTCTTTTCCAGCAATGCGTAGCCGCGATCCTGCAATGTGGAAATGATGCTGGCGTAGGTCGAAGGTCTGCCGATCCCGTATTCCTCCAGTGTTTTTACCAGGCTTGCCTCTGTGTAACGCGGCGGCGGCTGGGTGAAATGCTGCTCGCCGAATAGCCGGTCGATCGGAACCGTCTGACTCTCTTCCAGAGGCGGAAGCCTGGCTTCCTCTTCCTGTTCCGCGTCATCTGCATCTTCGAGGTAAACGGCCATGAAGCCGGCGAACACCAGAATCTGACCGGTGGCGCGGAACAGGGTATCGGCACGGCCGACTGCGAAATCCACCGTGGTCGTGTCATACCTGGCCGGTGTCATCTGGCAGGCGAGTGTGCGCTTCCAAATCATCTCGTAGAGGGCGGCCTGCTCTGAGGTCAGATACTTGCGGATTGCCTCCGGCGTGCGGAAAACCGAAGTCGGGCGAATGGCTTCGTGCGCTTCCTGCGCATTCTTCGACTTGCTGCGGTACTGGATCGGTGCGCGTGGCAGATAATCGGCGTCAAATTTCTTCTTGATGTAATCGCGCAGCTCGTGCAGCGCCTCGTTGGCAAGCGACTGCGAATCGGTGCGCATGTACGTAATCAAACCCACGGTGCTGCCGCCGATATCCACACCTTCGTAGAGCTGCTGGGCGGTGCGCATCGCACGATCCGTGGTGAAGCCCAGCTTGCGCACCGCTTCCTGCTGCATGGTCGAGGTGGTGAACGGCGCGGCCGGCTGGCGGCTCCTGGGCTTGCGCTCGACGCGAACCACCCTGGCCGTGCCCTTTGCGGCCTTTTCGATATCGGCAAGCACCTGGCGGTGCTGCTCGTCGGTGACGATGGTGAATTGCTCGACCTTATCGCCGCGATACTGGATCAGGCGTGCGCCGAATTTCTGTTTTTCCTTGTGGCTGTCGAAATGGATGGTCCAGTACTCTCTGGTCTTGAACTTTTCGATTTCCTGCTCGCGCTCCACAATGAGCCGCAGTGCTGGACTCTGCACCCGCCCGGCGGACAGTCCGGGCCCGATCTTCTTCCACAGCAGCGGCGACAGCTTGAAGCCGACCAGGTGGTCGAGTGCGCGCCGCGCCTGCTGCGCGTTCACCAGCGGCATGGAAATCTGGCGCGGCTTGGCGACTGCGTCGGTCACCGCGGATTCGGTGATCTCGTAGAACACCACGCGGTGAAGCTTCTTGTTCTTGAGCAGCTTCTTGCCCTTGAGGATCTCGCCGAGATGCCACGCGATGGCCTCCCCTTCACGGTCCGGGTCGGTGGCCAGGTAGATTTTCTCGGCTTTTCCCACCGCCTTGACGATTGCGTCCACATGTTTCCTGTTCTTCTCGACCAGCGCGTAATTCATATGGAAGTTGTCCGCGGGATCCACCGCGCCTTCCTTGGCTTCCAGATCGCGGACGTGGCCGTACGAGGCCACGATATCGAAGCCACGGCCCAGATACTTCTTGAGAGTCTTTGCCTTGGAGGGCGACTCGACGATCAACAGATTTTGGGACATTGCGTGTCCGGCCGAAAAAGGAGGGCGGAATGATAAGAACTTGCCGGCGGCGGAGCAAGCTCTCGTTCAGGCTACGGCGGACTATTGCAGATAGCGTTCCTGATTTGGCGAGATTAGTTCCTCGAGCACCAGAGAATCCACCGATTCGTTCTGGTTCCACAACACCATGAGCACAATGAGCTTTACCTTCTCGAGGTCCACCGCGGGCTCATCCAGCGCCAGTACCCGTTCGATGATGAGTTCGCGCTGCAACGCCTTGATCACGCCCGCCGTTTCGAGAAAGAGAAGGAAGCCGCGCGCCTCGGCGGTCAGCCCGGCCAGTTCCTGCTCGGTATAGAAACGGAATCCGTCGCTGCTCGAAAAGCGGGAGTTACTGTGGCCGACGCGCTCCAGGCCGCTCAGCCAGGTCAGGGCCTGCGAAATGTCCCTGCTGTCGAAACCGGCAGCGGACAGGCGTTTGGTAAGGGTTTGTTGGTCGGGGTAGGCACCGGCATGAAAGTAGTTCTCGAACAGGAAGACGAGTATGTCGAACATGAGCCCCTGTCTGGAGGTATTGACGCCCCTGACGCTAGCGCACGCGCTGGAACTTGCCGCCCGGTAGCCGGCTGACCGTGCCATCGAGTTCCAGTGTCAACAGCATCGCCGAAGCGGTTTCCGGCGTCAAGCCGCTGCGTTCGCACAGTGTATCGAGGTCGAGCGGGTCGAAACCGAGCGCCGCCAGCAGTTCGACATGCTCGGGCGAGGTCTCCGTCATGCCTGGCGCGGCAGTCCGGGCGGGAATCGCGGTGTCGAGTTCCTCCAGGATATCGTTGCTGCTTTCGACCAGCTTGGCGCCCTGCTTGATAAGCTGGTGACAACCCTTCGACAGCGGCGAGTGGATCGAACCGGGTATCGCGAACACCTCGCGCCCCTGCTCCAGTGCATAGCGCGCCGTGATCAGCGATCCGCTCCTGAGTGCGGCTTCGACAACAAGACAGCCGCGCGCCAGTCCGCTGATCAACCGGTTGCGCCGTGGGAAATTTCCCGACAGCGCAGGGGTTCCGAGCGGAAACTCGGATATCAGTGCGCCTTGTGCCGCCAATTGATGCGCGAGATCGCGATTGCGCGCGGGATAGACGATGTCGAGGCCGGTGCCGACGACCGCCAGCGAAGAAGACGCGCCGGCAAGGCCGCCGCGATGCGCGGCGGCATCGATGCCGAGCGCAAGTCCACTGATGACGGTGAACCCGCCGTCGGAAAGTTCGCGGCCAAAGGCCTCGGCGTTGGCAATGCCCTGCGGGGTGGCATTGCGGCTGCCGACAACCGCCAGTGCTGCGTAGTTGAGCAATCCCGAATTGCCCTTCACATACAGCAGTGGTGGCGGGTCGGTGATCTCCAGTAGAAGCCGTGGATAAGCCGCATCCGCGAGACTGATGATGCGGTTCCCCGATTCTTCGAGCCAGCGCAGAGCGACGTCCATGCTGGCGGTGTCCGGACCGCGCAGGATGGCATCCGCGACTTCGCTCGGGACGATGCGCCCCAGCGCAGGGCGGCTTGCCGCACACACCCTTTCCGGGTCGCCGAATTCACCGAGCAACTTGCGAAAGGAAGCGGGAGTGAGCCCGGCTACGAGGCCGAGCTTGAGCCAGGCGAGGAGTTCCTGATCCGGCGGCATGCGCCGTCGGTACGGGACTAAGGCGTTTGCACTGCGTCGAGCAGGTTGACCGGACGCGTCGTGTGCATCACCAGCGCGTAGGATACCTTCTCGAAAACGCGGAACACAAACACGACACCATAGCGCTCACGCGGTAGCTTGATCCTCTCTTTCGGATCTTTTGCACCGGCCGGCCTGACCATCGGCAAATCGCGATACAGCGCCATTACGTTGCCTGTTTCCAAGCCATCGCGTGCACCGCGGTTCAACACTACAACCATTTGCGGACCGATCTCCGTGACGCTGCTGTGGGGCCCCGCGATCACTTTGCCCACTATCGACTTTCCGGGCGCGCGCGGAATGTAGGGCAGTACCGTTGCCGGTACAATCTTGACCAGACGGTCGCCGGGCGTGATTTCCAGGACGGATTTGGTAATCGCGACCCTGCTTACGTCGCCGAACTGGGTTACCTTCAGTTCACCTAGATGCACGGCCTCGCGACCCAGCAATTCCCTGGTGTCGGGGTCGATCAGGTCACGGCCCGGGCGATATACGTTCCACTCCGTGCCATCCTCATAAACCACGCCTTTGGCGTAGGCCGTATCGCCTGCGGAGAGCACGACCCGGTTTTCCGGTCCGGCAACCAACAGCGGCGCGGCGCCCATTTCGCGTTCGTCGATTACCAGCGGCTTGGTCAGGAAAGGGGTAATGGCATCGACTGGAATGCTGGGGATCGCGCTTACCGCCAGATCCTGTTTGCGAATCGTCGGGCTGATTTTGGTGACCACCAGACGCCAGTCGGTAGCACCGTCGACGCCCTCCAGCCGAAGGCGCGGGGTCATGCCGGTAAAATCCAGCAGGATCACGTCGCCGGGGTAGATCCAGTGGGGATTCTTGATCTGGTCCTTGTTCAGGCCCCAGATATCCGGCCAGCGCCAGGGGTCGCGCAGAAAGCGCGCCGAGATGTCCCAGAGTGTGTCGCCCTTCACGACGACATAGCGGTCCGGCGCACTCTCGGCTAGAGCGAGTTCGTCTCCCAGGCTGGTTCCCGGCAGCCATGCGGTCAGCAGAAGCAGCAGGGATATAATTGATTTGCCCATCTCAGGCCCCCATTTCTGTCAATCCAGAATCGCATCCCTCGCCGGCGACGCAGTCCCGCCTGGCGCCAGACTCGATACTTTGGTTTAAATTCTGCATCTAGTTTATTAAATTAGCAAGCAATTATGGCAATTCTACAAATACTTCGCTACCCCGACCCGCGGCTGCATAAGGTGGCCAAGCCTGTGGCCGTGGTCGATGAAGAAATCCGCAAGTTGGCCAGGAACATGGCTGAGACCATGTATGCGGCACCTGGCGTGGGGCTGGCGGCCACGCAGGTGGACGTACACAAACAACTGATCGTGATCGACCTGTCCGAAACCCGCGACCAGTTGATGGTGCTGATCAACCCGCAGATCCTCGAGTCGCGCGGCAAGTCCGATTGCGAAGAGGGCTGCCTGTCGGTACCCGGAATCTTTGAGAAGGTCGCGCGTGCGGAGTGGGTGAAAGTGCGCGCGCTGGATGTGAACGGCAAGTCGTTCACGCTCGAAGCCACCGGTATGTTGTCGGTGTGCATACAACATGAAATGGATCATCTCAAAGGCAAGGTCTTCGTCGAATACCTGTCCCGCCTCAAGCAGAACCGCATTCTGAGCAAGCTGAAGAAACAGCAGCGGCAGACGCTCTGATGCGGATCGTATTTGCCGGCACGCCGGCGTTTGCCGCCAGTGCGCTGCAGGCGCTGATCGGGGCCGGGCATGAGATCGCGCTGGTGCTGACCCGGCAGGACCAGCCCGCCGGCCGCGGCCTGAAGCTCGTCGCCAGCGAAGTCAGGCGACTCGCCGATCACGCGCGCTTGCCGCTGGTGCAGCCGCAAACGCTCAAGGACGCACAACTGCAGGCGCGCCTGCACTCCGTTGGCGCACAGGCCATGGTGGTGGCCGCTTACGGGCTGATCCTGCCGCCTGCGGCACTCGAATTGTTTCCGTTGGGCTGTATCAATATCCACGCTTCGCTGCTGCCGCGTTGGCGCGGCGCCGCGCCGATCCAGCGTGCCATCCTGGCAGGCGACAGCGACACCGGAATCTCGATCATGCGCATGGAGGAAGGACTGGACACCGGTCCGATCTATTTGATGAAGCGCATCCCTATTGCCGCGGAAGACACCGCGGGAACTTTGCATGACAAACTCGCGGTGCTCGGCGCGCGCTGCATCGTCGATGCGCTCCCGGCCATTGCGGACGGGACGCTCGAAGCCATGCCGCAAAGCGAAGCCGACGCGACCTACGCCCGCAAGATCGCGAAGGAGGAAGCGGCGATCGACTGGCGCCTCGCGGCTGTGGACATCGACCGCAAGGTGCGCGCGTTCAATCCCTTTCCCGGGGCCCATTCCGTGCTGCGCGGCGAACCGTTAAAGCTCTGGCGCGTTGCGATTGCGTCCGGGTCACCAGCAGCGCCCGGGACCATACTTCATGCCGATGCCCAGGGTATCGTCGTTGCCTGTGGCAACGGCACATTGTGTGCGACCGAATTGCAGCGCGCAGGCGGCAGGCGCCTTGCAGCCGCGGATTTCCTGCACGGGGTCTCGCTCGCCGCCGGCGAGCGCCTGGGCGCCTGAATCCCGGACCGCGGTGCGCAATATCCAACGCATCGCAGCACAAACCGTAGCTGCGGTGCATTCCGGAAGAAGCCTCACTCAGACGCTGGAAGCGGCCTGGAAACGCACGCCCTCGCTCACGCGCGCCGAACGCGGAGCGATTCAGGATCTCTCGTACGGGACGTTGCGGCATCTGGGCCAGTTGCGCGCGGTGCTGTCGCAGCTGGCACCCCGGCAAGCGGAGAATCCGGAGCTGCAGGCGCTGTTGCTGGTCGCGCTGTACCAGCTCGAGTACAGCGGGGCTGCGCCCTACGCCGTGGTGGATCACGCAGTGGAATGCGCGGCCCAGATCGAAAGTCCCCACGTAAAGGCGTTCGTGAACGCCGTACTGCGCAGTTTCCAGCGCGGTCGCGCCGCGCTGCTGAAGAAAGCTGACAGCACCGACGCGGGACATTACTCGTATCCTGCGTGGTGGATCGAGCGGGTGCGGCGCGACTTCCCCTCCGAGGGACACAGTATCCTGGAGACCGGCAACATGCATCCGCCGATGACGCTGAGGGTCAATCGGCGGCGTGGAACGTCGCAGGAGTACCTGCATGGACTTGAGAGGGCAGGTCTGGAGGCGCGCATGCTCGATGGCGGCGCGCTCACTTTGCTGCGCCCCGTGCCGGTTGAGCAATTGCCGGGGTTTGGCCAGGGTATGGTGTCGGTACAGGATGCCGGGGCGCAGTTTGCGGCGCCGTTGCTCGATCTTGGCGACGGCATGCGCGTGCTGGACGCCTGCGCCGCGCCAGGCGGCAAGACTGCGCACATGCTCGAGCTCGCCGACGTGGACCTGACCGCGATCGATACCGATCCGGTCCGCCTCGAACGCGTGAATTCGAACCTGAAGCGCCTTGGCCTGAGCGCACACGTGGCCTGCGCCGACGCCGCGGCGACCGAAGCCTGGTGGGATGCCCGGACGTTCGACAGGGTGTTGCTCGATGCGCCCTGCACCGCCTCGGGGGTGGTGCGCCGCCATCCCGACATCAAATGGCTGCGTCAGCCCGGCGACATACGCCGCTTTGCCGAGCAACAGCAGCGGTTGCTCGAAGCATTGTGGAAGGTCCTCGGCCGCGGTGGTAAATTGCTCTACGTGACCTGCTCGATTTTCATGGAGGAGAACCAGGAGAGGATCGGCGGGTTCGTGGCGCGGCACCCGGACGCGCATATTCTGGGTGCGATGCCGGGGCGCGACGGGCTGCTGCTCCCGGACAACGAGCACGATGGTTTCTATTTCGCCCTCCTGCAGAAAAATTGACTTCCTGCGCCGGCTGGCGGCAGTGCTTGCGCTGTGCTGTTGCCCGGCGCTGGCGGCGACCGAAGGAATTCACGTCAAGTCGGCGGAACTCTCCCTCAACGGCGGAGAGTACTATCTCGAGACCAATTTTGAAGTCGGGCTCACTCCCACTCTCGAGGACGCGCTCAACAGGGGCTTGCCGCTGCATTTCGTCATCGAATTCGATCTCATCTATCCGCGCTGGTACACCGCCTACCTGTGGAACAAGTCGGTGGCGGACCTCAAACAGCACTACCGGTTGTCTTACAACGCGCTCACGCGCCAGTACCGGCTGAGTTTCGGTTCCCTGCACCAGAACTTCGACACGCTCGACGACGCGCTGGCCCTGCTCGGACGGTTGGGCCGGCGTTTCGTCGTCGATGCCGATGCGTTGGACGAGGGCACGGTCTACGAGGCCGCAATCCGCATGCGGCTCGACGTCTCGCAATTGCCCAAGCCGTTCCAGATCAATGCTCTGGCTTCGCGCGACTGGAACCTTTCCTCCGCGTGGTTTCGCTGGACCCTGAAGCGATGAATACCATCACACGTACCCTCAGGCGTTCGCTGAAAAGCCGCGGCATGAAGTTCCTGATCGCGCTGGTGCTCCTGCTCGGCGCCATCATGCTTTACCTGCTTTCCAGCGCCAGCGCCGATACGCCGTTGTTCTCCAGCGACCTGCCGCTGCTGCTGGGACTGGGCGTGGGAATGGTGCTGGTGCTGATGCTGGTGGTGGGGTACCAGTTGCTGTTGCTGCGCCGGCGCCTCAGAGCTCGGATATTCGGCTCCAAGCTTACGTTGCGGCTGGTGCTGCTGTTCGCACTGGTGGCGGTGCTGCCGGGCGCGCTTGTGTATGGTGTGTCGGTGCAGTTCCTGTCGCGTTCGATCGAGTCCTGGTTCGACGTGCGCGTTGACAAGGCGCTGGAAGGAGGTTTGAGCCTGGGCCGCGTCACCCTGGATAACATGCTCAGGGAGTTGCGCGCCAAAGCCGAAGCGATGACGCTGGAAATCAGCGAACGCTCGCCGCAGCGCCGGCTGGCCACGCTTAACATGCTGCGCGAGCAGGCGGCGGTGCACGAAGCCATATTGCTGGGCCCGGACGGTTCGGTCATCGCCTTCTCGGGCGCCGACCCCACACGCCTGGTTCCGGAACTGCCTTCGCCGTCGGTCGTGCGGCAGGTGCGAATGCAGCAGCCCTACAGCGCCATCGAGGCGGTTGGCGAGGGCGGGTTACAGCTGCGGGTGCTGGTGCCGGTAAACGACGTATCCGGCGCCACCTCATTGCTGCAACTGGTGCAACCCGTTCCGCCGCAACTTGCGCGAGACGCCCAAACCGTTCAGGAAATTTTCCGAGACTACCAGGAGCTGTCGCTGTCGCGCGAGGGTCTGCAACGTCTTTTCGCGCTGACGCTGACTTTGTCGCTGTTGCTGGCGTTGTTGTCCGCGTTGCTGCTGGCGATCGTATTCAGCGAGCGTCTGTCTGCACCGCTCGGCATTCTGGCGGCGGGCACGCGAGCGGTTGCGCAGGGCGATTTCAGCCCGCGCCACACGGTCAAGACCCATGACGAGCTCGGCCTGCTGACCCAATCGTTCAATACCATGACGATGCAGCTTGCCGACGCACGCGCCGAAGCGCAGCGCAACCAGGAACAGCTAGCCGCTGCCAAGGTCTACCTCGAAAGCGTGCTCGGCAACCTGTCCACGGGCGTGATGTCTTTCGACTCGGAACTCCGGTTGCGCTCCGCTAATCTCAGCGCGGTCGAGATTCTCGGCATCGACGTCGGCGCGTTGATCGGCACGCTCCCGCAAGAATGGGTGGAACGTGAGCCGCGGCTCGCGGCGGTCGGCCGGATCGTGCACGAGGCGTTTGCTCAGGCACGCCCGGAGGTCTGGGAGCAGCAGGCCGAACTGTCCGGTGCCGCCGGCAGGCAGGTATTGCTGTTGCGAGGCTCGCGGCTCGCGGCCGGCGCGGAATCCGGCATGGTGCTGGTGTTCGACGACGTCACCCGTCTGCTGCAGGCGCAGCGGCTCGCAGCCTGGGGCGAGGTGGCGCAGCGGCTCGCTCACGAGATCAAGAATCCGCTCACGCCGATCCAGCTTTCGGCGGAGCGCCTGCAGCACCGGCTGGCAGACAAGCTCGATGAGCAGGAAGCCGATATCCTGCAGCGCTCCACCCAGACCATCGTCAACCAGGTGGCGGCGCTCAAAGGCATGGTGGACGCGTTCAGCCAGTACGCACGCTCACCTGAAGCGGAGTTGCAGCCGCTAGACCTCAATCAACTCATCCGCGACGTGCTCGGGCTGTACGAATCGTCGCGCCCGGCATTGCAACTCGACCTGGCAGCTGATTTGCCGCACATCGCGGGAGATGCGGCCAAGCTGCGCCAGGTCATCCACAACCTGCTTCAGAATGCCGAGCAGGCGGTGGCGGAAGTTGCCGTGCCGCGTATTCTGCTGCGCACTGATGCGGCCCGCGACGGCGTGCGGCTCACTATCCAGGACAATGGCCCCGGGTTTCCCGAGGCACTAATGAGCAGGGTATTCGAGCCTTATGTCACCACCAAGGCCAAAGGCACGGGCCTCGGACTGGCCATCGTCAGGAAGATCGTGGAAGAGCACAACGGCAGCATCGCCATCATCAACCTGCCGTCAGGGGCGAGCGTTGCCGTGACGCTGCCGCTTGCACAGGCCGGGGCAACCGCGCTGCGGGCCAACAAGCAGGCGCGACGATGAGCCAGATTCTGGTAGTTGACGACGAAGTCGGCATCCGCGAGTTGCTTTCCGAGATTCTGCGCGATGAGGGTCACCAGGTGCGCCTGGCGCAGAATGCCAGCGAGGCACGCCAGATCCGCGGACGCGTGCGTCCGGATCTGGTGCTGCTCGACATCTGGATGCCTGATACCGACGGCATCACGCTGCTGAAGGAATGGGCGAGCACCGGGCAGCTCACAATGCCGGTGGTGATGATGTCCGGCCACGGCACCATCGACACCGCCGTGGAGGCGACCCGCATTGGCGCCTACGCCTTCCTGGAAAAACCGATCGCGCTGCAGAAACTGCTTTCCACCATCGGCACGGCGCTCAAGCAGGGCGAATCCAAAGCAGGCGTGACGACGGTGCTTGCCACTGTCGGCAAGTCACGTCCGGTGGATCAATTGCGCGCTCAGCTCGAGCGATTGCGCGCGTTGAAATCGCCCGCGCTTTTTGTTGGCGAACCCGGGACCGGTATGGAGCAGTGCGCGCGCCTGCTGCACCAGCCCAACACGGCATGGCTGGTACCGGAGGATCTGGCTGCATTCGACCAGCCGGAGAACAACCTGGTCGGGCAGGCGGCCGAGGGTATCCTGTACCTGCGCGACGTCGACACGATGTCGCGCAGCCAGCAGAAAAGCCTGATGGCACAGACTGTCAAATTGGATCGCTACAACACCCGAATTGTTTCCTCGACGTCGGCGCCGCTGGCCGAATTGGTAGCGGGCGGCGTCTTCGATCCACGGCTGTATGCGTTACTGGCCGGCGTGATCGTGCGCGTGCCCGCGCTGCGCGAGCGCGCCGAGGATGTCCCCGAGCTTGCCAACATGGTGCTGTCGCGAACCATCGAGGCGAAGGAAGCGCCGCCACGCGCGTTCGATACGGCGGCGTTGAATGCCCTGCGTAACTATTCCTGGCCCGGCAACCTGGTTCAACTCGAAAGCGTGGTAAAGACAGTGGCTCAGCTCACGCGTGGCGGGGTAATCGGCGTTGCCGACGTCACCAGCGCGTTTGCCACCCTCGAGGCCCCGCTTCCCGACCCCGCGCAGTCGCTGCCGCTGGACCGCGGATTGCGCGAGGCGCGCGATGCTTTCGAGCGCGTCTACTTTGAATATCACCTCGGCCGCGAGGGCGGCAACATGAGCCGCGTGGCCGACCGGGTCGGACTGGAGCGTACCCACCTTTACCGCAAGCTCAAGCAACTTGGCATCAAGCTGCCGCGCCGCACCGAGGAGTAGCCCGGCGTCACGATGAAGTATTCGGGCTAGAATATCGGCCTTGTCAATCCCGGCCTGCCGGGATTTTTTTGCGTTCTCGAAGGGGAGTATGGCAACCAGGAAGGATCTGGCCAACGCGATCCGTGCGCTCGCGATGGACGCGGTGCAGAAGGCCAATTCCGGCCATCCTGGCATGCCGATGGGCATGGCGGAGATCGCCGAAGTCCTGTGGAATCACCATCTGCGCCACAATCCGGCCAATCCCCAATGGCCCGACCGCGACCGTTTCGTGCTATCCAACGGCCACGGCTCGATGTTGTTGTACGCTCTGCTGCATCTCAGCGGCTATGCGTTGCCGATGGAGGAGATCCGGCGCTTCCGCCAGCTGCATTCGATGACTCCCGGCCACCCCGAGTACGGCATGGCGCCGGGCGTGGAGACCACCACCGGCCCCCTCGGCCAGGGCCTTGGCAATGCGGTCGGAATGGCCATCGCGGAAAAATTGCTCGCCGCCGAATTCAACCGTCCGGGCCACGACATCGTCGATCACCGTACCTACGTCTTCGTCGGCGACGGTTGCCTGATGGAAGGCATCTCACACGAAGCCTGCTCGCTTGCCGGCACGCTGGGCCTGGGCAAGCTGACCGCGATCTACGACGACAACGGCATTTCCATCGACGGCCACGTCAGCGGCTGGTTCCGCGATGACACGCCGAAGCGTTTCGAAGCTTACGGCTGGCATGTGCTGCGTGACGTCGACGGCCACGACGTCGCTGCGGTCGAGGCCGCGATCGCCCAGGCTGGGCAGGTTGCAGACAGGCCGAGCCTGATCTGCTGCAAGACAGTGATCGGCAAGGGCTCGCCCAACAAGGCCGGCAGCCACGAAGTGCATGGTGCGGCGCTGGGCGACAAGGAAGTCGCGGCGACCCGCGAGAACATCGGCTGGAAATATCCGCCGTTCGAAATTCCCCAGGATATCTACGACGGCTGGGACGCGCGGGCGAAGGGCGCCCAACTGGAAGCCGGCTGGAACCGCAAGTTCACCGCCTACGCCAGGGCCTTTCCGAAGGAAGCCGGCGAATTCACCCGCCGCGTGAACGGGGAGCTTCCGGTTCAGTGGCGCACGCATGCGCAGGACCTGCTCGCCAAGGTCAACGCGAAAGCCGAATCCATTGCCAGCCGCAAGGCCTCGCAAAACGCCATCGAGAACCTGGCTCTGGTGCTGCCGGAACTCGTGGGCGGTTCCGCCGACCTCGCCGGTTCCAACCTCACGCTCTGGTCCGGATCCAAAGCCGTGTCGAAGGACGGTGGCGGCAACTACATTTACTACGGCGTACGCGAGTTCGGCATGTCCGCGATCATGAATGGTATGGCGCTGCACGGTGGCCTGATCGCCTATGGCGGCACGTTCCTGACGTTTTCTGATTACTCCAGGAATGCGTTGCGCATGGCGGCGCTGATGAAGATCCGCAACCTGTTCGTGTTTACCCACGACTCGATCGGCCTGGGAGAGGACGGCCCTACTCACCAGTCGATCGAACATGCGGCGGGCTTGCGTCTGATACCGAATATGGACGTGTGGCGCCCGTGCGACTCGGTGGAATCCGCGGCGGCGTGGATTGCGGCGATCGAGCGCCGGGACGGGCCATCCAGCCTGCTATTCTCGCGCCAGAACCTGCCTTTCCAGGCGCGCAGCGCGGAGCAGATCGCGCTGATCGAACGCGGAGCCTACGTCCTGGCCGATGCCGACAGGCCGCGGGTGGTCCTCATTGCCACGGGGTCGGAAATGGGGCTGGCGATGGGTGCGAAAAAGGAACTGGAAGGACAAGGCGTTGCCGTGCGCGTGGTTTCGATGCCATGCACCAGCGTGTTCGATCGCCAGGATGCAGCTTACAAGAACGCGGTCCTGCCCAAGGGAGTCAAACGCGTTGCTGTGGAAGCTGGCGTCAGCGACTGCTGGCGCAAGTACGTCGGGCTGGAAGGCGCGGTGGTGGGAGTGGATCGCTTCGGTGAGTCGGCGCCGGCCAGCGATCTCTTCAAGTTTTTCGGATTCACCGTCGAGGGCGTGGTCAACGCCGTCAAGGGCGTACTGTAACGAAGGCTGGACAATCGCACGTGCCGGTCCGAACGAGGAAAAGCGATGGGCAAAGCGGTGCGGCTGGTCGGTGACATCGGCGGAACCAACGCGCGTTTCGCGCTGGTTGCTGACGGCTCCGGACAGCCGCAGCAGGAACAGGTGATGCGCTGCGCCGAATTCGAAGGTCTCGAGCAGGCGATCCGTCACTACCTTGCCGATCACGGCAATCCCAGGATACAAGAGGCCGCGCTCGACGTCGCCACCGGCATCACCGGCGATTCCGTGCAGCTGACCAACGGACCGTGGGGATTCTCGATCGAAAAAACGCGGCGGGCTCTCGCCCTGGATCGGCTGCACGTGATCAATGATTTCACCGCGCTTGCGTTGTCGGTGCCCACGCTGCAGCCGCACGAGCATATGCAGGTCGGCCGCGGCAAGCCGGTGGCAGGAACCGCGATTGCGGTGATCGGACCGGGAACCGGCCTGGGCGTGTCCGGCCTGCTGCCTGCGGGCGAAGGCTGGATCGCGTTGCAGGGGGAAGGCGGGCATACCGCATTCAGCCCTACGACCGAGCGCGAGATCGAAGTCCTGCGCTGGCTGATGCCGCGTTACGAGCACGTTTCGACCGAACGCGTGGTCAGCGGCATGGGACTCGAGAACCTCTATCAGTCCTTGTGCGCGCTGGATCGCGTCACCGCGAAGCCGCTAACCCCTGCGCAGATTACAGAGGCCGCTCTCGCCGGCAACGAAGCGCAGTGCCGCGAAGCGCTCGACATGTTCTGCGCCATTCTCGGCGCGGCGGCGGCCAACCTGGTGGTGACGCTGGGGGCGCGCGCCGGTTGTTATATCGGCGGCGGAATCGTACCCAGGCTGGGCGAGTATTTTGCGCGTTCGCCGTTCCGTGCACGCTTCGAACGCAAAGGCCGTTTCTCGGCTTACGTTGCGGCGGTGCCGACTTACGTAATCCTGGCGGAAACACCTGCCCTGCGCGGGCTGGCTACGCTTTTTCAGAAGACGGTGAAACCATGAAGGGCATGACCGACGCGATCGGATTCCTCGCGGGGGCGCTGACGACCATCGCTTTCGTTCCCCAGGCACTGAAGATGTACACCACCAAGTCCGGCAAGGACGTTTCCGCCAGGATGCTGATGATCTTCAGCGCCGGTGTGGTCTTGTGGCTGATCTACGGCATCATGATCGGGTCGCTGCCGGTGATCCTTGCCAACGTGGTCACGCTGATTCTCTCGGCTACGATCATCGCGCTCAAGATTCGCTACAGCCGGCCCAATCCACGCGATCCGCATGGCCCCGGACATCCCTGATCGCCGGTTCGGGCGGGAGCGTTTCAGGCGATGCGTTTCTCGGTCTTCGGGTCGAAGAAGACCGCTTTTGAAAGATTGAACGCCAGTTCCATCGAATCGTTGGCGCGAGGCGCCTGCTCGGGGCGCACGCGGCAGCATACGACTTCGCCGTTCATGCGGATGAACACCAGAGTATCCGGCCCGGTGAGTTCCACCAGTTCCACCTTGCAGGTCCGGGTGTGGACGTTGTGGCCGACGCGCTGGCTGCTGGCGCTGTCGGTGATCAGTTCCGGGCGGATGCCGAAGATCAGTTCCCTGCCGATCCAGGGACGCAGCGACTTTTCCGCGTCGTGCACCGGCAGCACGAAGGTTTCCTCCGCCGTCTGCAGCCGCACCCCGACGCTGCCCAAGTGTTCGACCGCCTCGGTCCTGATGAAGTTCATGGACGGCGAGCCGATGAATCCGGCGACGAACAGGTCGGCCGGCTGGTCATAGATCTCCTGGGGCGAGCCGAACTGGCGGATCTCGCCACCCTGCATGACCGCGATCTTGCTGCCCAGCGTCATGGCCTCGATCTGATCGTGCGTGACGTAGACGATGGTGACCTTGAGCCGCTCGTGCAGAAGTTTGATCTCCGTGCGCATTTCCACACGCAACTTTGCGTCCAGATTCGACAACGGTTCGTCGAACAGGAAGAGCTTCGGGTCGCGCGCGATCGCCCGGCCCATCGCCACCCGCTGGCGCTGGCCGCCGGAAAGCTGCGAAGGCTTGCGGTCGAGCAGGTGGCCCATCTGCAGGATCTTGGCGACGCGATCGACGATTTCATCCTGCTGGTGCTTCGGCATGCGCCGCATCTCCAGACCGAAAGAGATGTTCTGTCGCACGGTCATGTTCGGGTACAGCGCGTAGGACTGGAATACCATGGCTATGTCGCGGTCCTTCGGGCTGAGGTTGTTGACCACGCGATCGCCGATCACGATATCCCCCGAGGTCGCGGTGTCGAGTCCGGCAATGATGTTGAGCAAAGTCGACTTGCCGCAACCCGAAGGGCCGACCAGGATCAGGAACTCGCCGGAACCGATTTCCAGGTCGATGTCCTTGAGCACCTCGACAGTGCCGAAGACCTTGCGCACGTTTCTGACGGCGAGCGAAGACACTTTTTCTCCCCCTTCTCAGCCCTTCACCGCGCCAGCGGTGAGTCCGCGCACGAAATACTTGCCGGCAACGACGTAAACGAAAAGTGTGGGCAGCGCGGCAATGATCGCGGCCGCCATGTCCACGTTGTATTCCTTGACGCCTGTCGAGGTATTCACCAGGTTGTTGAGCGCCACGGTGATCGGCTGGCGCTCGCCGGAGGAGAACACCACCCCGAACAGGAAATCGTTCCAGATCTGGGTGAACTGCCAGATCACGCATACCACGATGATCGGCGGCGACAGCGGCAGGATGATGCGCCAGAAGATGCGGAAGAATCCGGCGCCGTCGATGCGTGCGGCTTTCGCCAGTTCATCCGGCACCGATACATAGAAGTTGCGGAAGTACAGCGTGGTGAACGCCAGCCCGTACACCACGTGCACGAAGACCAGGCCCGACGTCGTATTGGCGATGCCGAGCACGCCCAGCGTCTGCGCCATCGGCAGCAGCACGACCTGGAAGGGTATGAAACAGCCGATCATGAGCAGCGTGAAGATCGCGTCGCAGCCGCGAAAACGCCACATGGTGAGCACATAACCGTTGAATGCGCCGATCAGCGTCGAGATCAGTACCGCCGGAACCACGAAGCTGACGGAGTTCCAGAAATTTCCCCGGAGACCGCTGCAATCGACCCCGGTGCAGGCGCTCGACCATGCCTTTGCCCACGCGTCGAAATTGATTTCCGCGGGCAGCGCGACCAGATTGCCGCCGCGGATGTCGTCCAGCGTTTTGACCGAGGTGCTGAGCATCACGAACAGCGGCATCAGGTAGTACAGCGCCAGCAGCGCCAGCAGCCCGTACACCACGATGCGTCCGACTATCTGTGGTCCGGCGATCCGTGCTTGCACATGTTCAGCCACGGCGCTGCCTCCTGAGTTCCGAATACATCAGCGGCACGACCACCGCGGCCACCGTCATCATCATCATCATCGCGCTCGCAGCGCCCAGGCCGATCTGATTGCGGGTGAAGCCGAAGGCGTACATGAACGTAGCCGGCATGTCCGAAGAGAAGCCGGGTCCGCCGCCTGTCAGGGCCATGACCAGGTCGAAACTCTTGATCGCGATGTGGGCGAGGATGATGAAGGCGCTGAAGAATACCGGCCGCAGGCTGGGAACGATGATGCTCCAGTAAATGCGAGGCATGCTCGCGCCGTCCACCTGGGCTGCCTTGATGATGGATTCGTCGATGCCGCGCAAGCCCGCCAGGAACAGCGCCATCACAAAACCCGAAGACTGCCAGGCGCCGGCGATCACCACGGTGTAGATCGACATCGTCGGATTCACCAGCCAGTCGAAGGTAAAGCTGCTGAACCCCAACTGCTGCACCACGCGTTCGAATCCCAGGCCGGGATTCAGAATCCACTTCCATGCGGTACCGGTGACGATGAACGACAGCGCCATCGGGTAGAGGTAAATGGAGCGCAGAAAGCCTTCGGCGCGGATGCGCTGGTCGAGCAGGATGGCCATCAACAACCCAAAGGCCAGACAAACGAGTATGAACAGGCTGCTGAACACCGCCAGGTTGCGCACCGCCACCCACCAGCGTTCGTTGTCGAAAAGTGTGAAGTACTGCACCAAGCCGGCAAACTCGTAGCGCGGCAGCATGCGCGACTCGGTGAACGACAGCCAGCCGGTCCAGAGAATGAAACCGTAGACGAAGACTAGGCTAACCAGCAGCGTTGGTCCAAGAACAAGCTTGGGGAGCGCGCGCTCGAAGGTGTCGAGCAGGCTGCGGCGTTGCGCTTCTGCCGGCGCACCCGCGCCGGCCTGTACCGAGGCCGATGACTGCAACTGCCCTCCCCTGGCAAGCAGGCGCAGCGGGCCTGCGCCCGCCGCACCTCAGGTATGGCGGCTTACTTGGACTTTGCCGCTGCGGCCATTTTTTCGGCCGCCGCTTTTGGCGTCATGTTCGAGTTCATGAACTGGGTCACGACGTCGAACATTGCGCCCTGAGCCGAAGCCGGCATGGCCATGCCGTGCGCCCAACTCGGTACGAGCTTCTTGGACTTGGCGCTCGACTCGAACTCCGAGGACGAATCCTTGGCGCACTGGTCGAACTTGCCCATGGGCATTCCGGTGCGAGCCGGGATCGAGCCCTTATTGAGATTGAACACTTCCTGGAATTGCGGCTCCATGATCGAGGAGGCCAGCGCCCGCTGTGCATCCTTGGCGTCAGCGCTCTTCTGTTCGAACATGATGAAGCTGTCGATATTGAAGGTGAACGCGCCCTTGGTGCCCGGGGCCGGCACGCATATATAATCCTTGCCCGGCGACTTGCCAGCGGCAGTGAACTCGCCCTTGGCCCAGTCGCCCATGAACTGCATCGCTGCCTTGCCGTTGATCACCATTGCGGTGGCGAGGTTCCAGTCGCGGTTGGCGGCGTCCTTGTCGATGTACTTCTGCACGTTGCGTAGCGTCGAGAACGACTTTTCCATCGTCGGGCTGTTGAGCGCGCTGGCGTCCAGATTGACGAAAGCGCGGTTGTACCATTCGGCACCCCCGACCCCTAGCGCCACCGACTCGAACACGGTGGCGTCCTGCCAGGGCTGGCCGCCATGCGCAACCGCGATGAACCCGGCCTTCTGGATTTTTTCCGCGGCAACCGCGAATTCGTCCCAGGTGGTGGGTATCTTGGCGCCGGCCTTCTTGAATACTTCCGGATTGGCCCACATCCAATTCACCCGGTGCACGTTGACCGGCACCGCTACGTAGTGGCCCTGGTATTTCATGACGTTGCTGACCACCGCCGGTAGCAGACCATCCCAGTTTGCCCCCTTGGCGACATCGTCAAGGTTAGTAAGCACTCCCTCCTGTCCCCACTCCTGAATCGACGGGCCCTTCACCTGCGCGGCAGTCGGCGGCTTGCCGGAAACCACGCGCGATTTCAGCACCGTCATGGCGTTCTCTCCGCCACCGCCGGCAACCGCAAAGTCTTTCCATTTGTGGCCCTTGGTTTCGAGGATCTTTTTCAGCTCGGCGACCGACTTGGCCTCGCCGCCGGAAGTCCACCAGTGCAGGACTTCGACTTCGCCTGCACGGGAGAATGCGGAGAACGCCAGCGTGCTCGCAAGCGCCAGCGCCGTTAAGGTAAACCTAGCCTTGGACTGCATCATTTGTTCCTCCAGGTTTCATTGTTTATGGACGTCGCACCGACGCCTGTTGCCGGCGTGCAAGAGCGGTCTTGGCGATTGTTGCCGCTGCCGCCGGTAGGCGGCTGCTGCTCCCACTATAAGAGACGCTCACTGGCAGTGCAATCACGTTCGCCACCGCGTCGCATCAATGCTGGGAGTCGGCGGCGCAGTACAGTAAAATTCCGGTTTTTCAGGGGGCTCCGTACATGACCATCCGGGTTGCAATCAACGGCTACGGGCGCATCGGCCGCAACATTCTGCGTGCCCACTACGAGGGCGGCAAGAAACACGACATCCAGATCCTCGCGATCAACGATCTGGGTGATGCGAAGATCAATGCGCACCTCACGAAGTACGACACTGCGCACGGCAAATTTCCGGGCAGCGTAACGGTTGACGGAGATTTCCTGATCGTCAACGGTGACAAGATCAGGGTGTGTGCGCAGAGAAATCCGGCCGAACTGCCGTGGAAGGATCTCGGCGTGGATCTCGTGCTCGAGTGTACCGGGCTGTTCGCCAGCAAGGCCAAAGCCGGCGCACACCTGACTGCTGGTGCAAAAAAGGTCATTATCTCCGCACCCGGCGACAAGGACGTGGACGCGACCGTGGTGTACGGCGTTAATCATCACACGCTGAAAGCGGCGCACACCGTGATCTCCAACGCCAGTTGTACCACCAATTGCCTGGCGCCGATGGTCAAGGCGCTGAACGACCGCATCGGTGTCGTCAACGGCCTGATGACCACCATACACGCGTACACCAATGACCAGGTGTTGACCGACGTGTATCACACCGACCTGCGCCGCGCGCGCTCTGCGACCATGTCGATGATTCCCACCAAGACCGGCGCTGCCGCCGCGGTGGGCCTGGTGCTGCCGGAACTGAACGGCAAACTCGACGGCTTCGCGATACGCGTTCCGACCATAAACGTTTCGCTCGTCGACCTCGCGTTCGTCGCCAGGCGCGCGACCACGGTCGAAGAGGTGAACAACGCGGTGAAGCAGGCCTCGGAGTCCGACCTCAAGGGAATTCTCGAGTACAACAAGGATCCTCTGGTTTCGATCGACTTCAACCATAATCCGTCTTCGTCGGTGTTCGACTCGACGCTTACCAAGGTTTCTGAAGGCACGCTGGTAAAGGTTTGCTCCTGGTATGACAACGAGTGGGGCTTCAGCAACCGGATGCTGGATGTCACGGTTGCACTTGCGAATGCAAAGTAGGCAGAAGCCTTTCCCGCAGCAGGTACGGACAATGGAAAGGCCGGATGTTCCGTGGGCCGTTGTCTCTGTGCCCTCCGTATTCCTTGTGGCGGAAAGGCGTTGACTTGAGACCATGACGATCCTGCGCATGACCGATATCGATCTGCGCGGCAAGCGCGTTTTCATTCGCGCCGATCTGAACGTGCCGCAGGACGACGCCGGCAAGATTAGCGACGACACCCGTATCCGTGCCTCGGTGCCGGCGATCCGGCACGCGCTGGGTGCCGGTGCCGCGGTGATGGTGACTTCACACCTGGGCCGGCCTACCGAGGGCGAATTCAAGCCGGAGGATTCGCTGGCGCCAGTGGCAAAACGATTGTCGGAACTGCTGGGCATGCCGGTGCCGCTCAGGACGAACTGGGTCGACGGGGTGGACGTGAAGGCAGGCGAACTGGTGCTGCTGGAAAATTGCCGGGTCAACAAGGGTGAGAAGAAGAACGACGAGACTCTGGCCAGAAAAATGGCGGCACTGTGCGACGTTTTCGTGAATGACGCATTCGGCACCGCGCATCGCGCCGAAGCGACGACCCACGGCATCGCCAGGTTTGCACCGGTCGCCTGCGCCGGCCCACTGATGGCAGCAGAGCTCGACGCGTTGGGCAAGGCGCTGACCGCACCGAAACGGCCGTTGGTCGCAATTGTTGCCGGCTCCAAGGTCTCCACCAAACTCAGCATCCTTGGCGAGCTGGCAAGAAAAGTGGATCACCTGATCGTGGGCGGCGGCATCGCCAATACTTTCATGCTGGCGGAGGGCCTTCCGGTCGGCAAGTCACTGGTCGAGGCCGATCTGGTCGGCGAGGCGAACAGCATCATCGAAACGATAAAGGCGAAGGGCGGGGTCGTGCCGATCCCGGTGGACGTCGTGTGCGCCAAGGAGTTTTCCGCGCAGGCCAAGGCTACGGTGAAGGACGCGGGCGATGTCGCGGCCGACGACCTGATTCTCGACATAGGCCCCAAGACCGCCAGCAAGTTCGCCGACGCGCTACGGAAGGCCGGCACCATCGTCTGGAATGGCCCGGTGGGCGTGTTCGAGTTCAGCCAGTTCGGCGAGGGGACGAAAACCATCGCGCATGCGATCGCGGCTTCTGCGGCATTCTCGATCGCCGGAGGCGGCGACACGGTTGCGGCGATCGCCAAATACGGGATCGAAAAGAAAATCGGCTACATTTCCACCGGCGGCGGCGCTTTCCTGGAGTTCCTGGAAGGCAAGAAACTTCCGGCAGTGGAAATTCTCGAACAGCGTGCGACCCTCAAAAATTGATCGGCTCAGCAGCTACAGAGACGCTGGCGGAAGGGTGAAAACCGGCAATCTCACCACGAAAACACGAAGAACACGAAGTGACACAAAGAGAAGCGAAACACAAACGATGAAAGAGATACTGCGTATTGATGCAGAGACAAAGTGCGAGCTATCGCGTCTTCAGTTCTCAGGCCGCGCCGTTGCAGCATTGCATAGTGCTTCAACCTGTTCTATGAAGAGAATTTCTTCGTGTGTCTTTGTGTTCTTCGTGCACCCCTCAAGGGGGTATAGAAAAGAATCTTCGTGGTGAACGTCTGGATTTCGAAATTTTCTCTGTTGTGAAGACCAAATGCAACGAAGCACGAAAATAGTAGCCACACTTGGCCCGGCATCCAACGACCGCGAAGTGTTGACGCGCATGATCGCAGCCGGTGTGGACGTGGTACGCATGAATTTTTCCCACGGCAGCGCGGACGAACACCTGGCGCGCGCGGAACTTGTGCGTGAAGCCGCGCGCACCATGGAGCGCACGGTTGGCATCATGTGCGACCTGCAGGGACCCAAGATCCGCATCGGCAAGTTCGAGAAGGGAAAGATCACGCTCAACAAGGGCGAAGTATTCGTCCTCGACGCCGAGGTTCCGCTAGGAAACCAGGAACGCGTGGGTCTGGACTACAAGGAACTGCCTCGCGACGTCGTGCCGGGCTCGGTGCTGCTGCTGGACGATGGCCGGCTGGTGCTCGACGTGCAAAAGGTACAGGGCAGCGAGATCACCACCACTGTGCGCGTGGGCGGCGATCTCTCCAACAACAAGGGCATCAACCGCCAGGGCGGGGGATTGACGGCTCCCGCGCTTACCGCCAAGGACATGGAGGACATCAAGACGGCGGTGAGGATGAAGGCGGATTTTCTCGCGGTGTCCTTCCCCAAGGGCGGGGCCGACATGTACATGGCCAAGGAGTTGATGCGCGCAGCCGGCGGCCGCGCCACGCTGATCGCCAAGATGGAACGCGCCGAGGCGATCATCGCCATGGAAGAGATCATGGATGCCAGTGACGGCATCATGGTGGCACGCGGCGATCTTGCCGTGGAAGTCGGTGATGCCTCGGTGCCGGCCCTGCAGAAACGCATGATCCGCACTGCACGCGAGCGCAACAAGCTCACCATCACCGCGACACAGATGATGGAGTCGATGATCTCGAGCCCGGTACCCACCCGCGCGGAAGTTTCCGACGTGGCGAATGCGGTTCTCGATGGCACCGATGCGGTGATGCTTTCCGCCGAGACCGCCAGCGGCAAGTACCCGGTGGAAACCGTGGAAGCGATGGCACGTATTTGCCTGGAGGCGGAGAAATCCGCCGAGGTGACGCTGGACCGCGAGTTCCTCAATCGCGTGTTCACCCGTGTGGACCAATCGATCGCAATGGCTGCGCTTTTTACCGCATATCACTTGAAGGTCAAGGCGATCGCAGCGCTGACCCAGTCAGGCTCCACCGCCCTTTGGATTTCTCGCCTGAACTGCGGAGTGCCGATCTACGCCCTGACGCCGGAGATCTCCACGCGCTACCGGTTGAGCCTGTACCGGGATGTCTACCCGCTGATGATCAAGTACATTGGCCACGACCGCGACTACCTCTTGCAGGAGGCGGAGAACCAACTGGTCTCCGCCGGGCTGGTACAGAGGGGCGACCTGATCGTGATCACTTTTGGTGAACCCATCGGTGCACCCGGCGGCACCAACACCATGAAGATCGTCAAGGTCGGCGAAAGCCACAGGCCGTAGGCGGGTGGGGCGAGAGGCAATAGGCGTGGGGCGTGAGGCGAGATGGGTTTCTCCGTGTCACGGCTTTTGACTACTGACTGATTACTTCGTCCTACAACTACAGGAGCAATCATGGCAACCAGGAAAACGGCCGCGCCACAGGTCGCGATCGTGATGGGCAGCAGCAACGACTGGGACGTAATGCAGCACGCGGCGCGGCAATTGAAGGACTTCGGTGTGCGCTATGAAGCGCGCGCGCTGTCCGCTCACCGCACTCCGGAGCTGCTCGCGGAGTACGTGAAACAGTGCGTGGAGGGTGGAACGCAGTGTTTCATCGCCGGTGCCGGCGGTGCCGCGCATCTCGCCGGCGTAATCGCTGCGCTGACCACCCTGCCGGTGCTGGCGGTGCCGATGCCCACCAAGCACCTCGGGGGCCTCGACTCCCTGTTGTCCATGGTTCAGATGCCGAAGGGCATTCCGGTCGCCACCTTTGCAATCGGCGACGGCGGCTCGGCCAACGCCGGATTGTTCGCGGTGGCAGTACTTGCGCTAAACGACGGCGGACTGGCGAAGCGCCTGCAGGCGTTCCGCGTCAAGCAGGCCGACGCAGTAAAAGCGGCAAAGCTGCCGGAGCTTTCCTGATCGAAATGTGACGAAACCAAAATGAGTGCAACCCAACCCATCCACGAAACCAGCCTGAAGTCGCTCAAGCTGCTCCATCGGGGCAAGGTGCGAGATCTATATGCAGTGGACGCAGAGCGCCTGCTGATCGTGCAGACAGACCGCTTGTCGGCTTTCGACGTGATACTTCCGACCCCGGTGCCGGGCAAGGGCCGGGTGCTTACCGAGATGTCGAACTTCTGGTTCCGGAAGCTTCGCCACGTGATCCCGAATCACCTTCTCGACGTGGCGCCGGAGACGCTGGTCGCCGAGGCCGAACGCAGCCAGGTCCAGGGGCGCGCCTTTGTCGTTCGGCGCTTGCAGCCGCTGCCCATTGAAGCGATCGTGCGCGGCTACATCGCCGGCTCGGGCTGGAAGGATTACCAGAAGACCCAGATGATCTGCGGCATCCCGCTGCCTGCCGGGCTGAAGGAGGCGCAACAGCTGCCCCGGCCGATCTTTACGCCTTCCACCAAGGCCGCGATCGGTACTCACGACGAAAACATTCCCTTCTCGGAGATGGAGAAGCTAATCGGCAAGGACCTGGCGGGACAGGTACGAGACAAGGCGATCCAGCTCTATTCGGAGGCGGCCGCCTACGCCGCAACCCGCGGCATCATCATTGCCGACACCAAGTTCGAGTTCGGCCGCGATGCCAGCGGCAAGCTGTACCTGATCGACGAGGCGTTGACGCCGGATTCATCGCGCTTCTGGCCCAAGGACCAGTACCGGATCGGCATCAGCCCGCCCTCGTTCGACAAGCAATTCGTGCGCGATTGGCTGGAAGCGCAGAAATGGAACAAGCAGCCGCCGGCGCCGGCCCTGCCCGCCGACGTGCTGAAAAAGACTGCTGAAAAATACGAAGAAGCCCTCAGATTATTGACGGCTTAAACGCGTGAAACGCAAAGGGCGCAAAGGTACGCCAAGGAAAGCGAGTCAATTAATACTCCCTGCTATATGTCGCGCCGGAAGTGCATCGATTTGATGTGTACGGGGTCCGAAAATTATCATTCTCTGAATCGTATTGTAGTGTTGGATTTTACTTCGCGTACCTTCGCGTCCTTTGCGTTGAATAATCTTGACTCCAACTGATCAGGAAATCGAGAAAGCCGCGGAAATCCTCCGCGCGGGAGGGCTTGTGGCGTTTCCGACCGAGACCGTGTACGGGCTCGGCGCAGATGCATCCAATCCCGCCGCGGTGAAGAAGATCTTCGCCGCCAAGGGCCGCCCCGCCGACCATCCGGTGATCGTCCATATCTCGGACATGAGCGAACTCAAGCACTGGGCGGCGGAGGTGCCGCGCGCTGCCTGGCTGCTCGCGGAGAAATTCTGGCCGGGTCCGTTGACCATGGTGCTCAAGCGCTCGCCGCACGTGAACGACCTGATCTCCGGTGGCCAGAACTCCATTGGATTGAGAGTGCCCGGGCATCCCGTCGCACAGCAATTATTGAAGGCATTCGGCGGGGGCATCGCCGCGCCGTCCGCGAACAAGTTCGGCAGACTTTCCCCTACGACCGCGGAGCATGTGCGCGAGGAACTCGGCAACGCAGTGGAGATGGTGCTGGATGGCGGCCCCTGCGACGTCGGAATCGAATCCACGATCGTGGATCTCACTTGTGATCCGCCTGCCATCCTGCGCCCCGGACGAGTGAGCGCGCAGCAAATCACCGACGCGTTGCTGGTGCCGCTCGGCGAATCGGCTGCGGACCGGCCGCGCGTGCCGGGGTCGCTTGCCTCACACTATGCGCCGCGCGCACCGCTGAAACTGGTTCAGCCGGACGAAATCGAGAATTACGTGCGCCGGCAGGTGGTGCAGCCGCCGGTCGCGGTGGTGGCCCGCCGCGGACGCCCGCGCGACTCGAAAGTGGCGTTGTGGCAGGTGGCGCCCGAAACCCCGGAAGAGTATGCGCGCCTGCTGTACGCCATTTTGCGCCGCCTCGACGACGCCGGCTGCCGCCTGATCGTAGTCGAGGCTCTGCCTCCACTTCCCGAGTGGGCCGCGGTGCGCGACCGCCTCGACCGCGCGGCCACGCCCGACCCTGCCGTTCAACCGACCGCAGCGGGCGCGAGTTGACCTACTAACTGCCTTTTGCATTGAGCAGGCGGCGGATCTCGTCCTCGCCGAGCGGACGATGATCCTTTACCCGCAGGCTTTCGTTCCATTCGGCGGCGAAATCGTGCGCGAGCGCGGCATTGAGCGCCGCCGTCACCATCATTGCGATCAGTGCACCGCAACTGGCAAGGGCCATATCCTTGTGCGCGTCCCAAATGTCGCCCTGGGTGCCGAGAAAGGCCTGACCCAGCTCGCCGCCGAAGAAGGCTGCCGCACCCCATTCGATCAGCTCATAAAGCATCGAAGTGGACATGGTAATGTCGAGCGGGAACAAGTAACCCCAGAAACCGCGCAGTCTCGCCACCCGCAGGAACACCTCGCGCACCGGGTAGGCGAGCAGCAGTCCGTAGCTGAAGTGCACGACGCGGTCGAAATTGTTGCGCTCCCAGCCCACCAGTTCGTTGAGCGAACTGCCGGTGACGGCACGGAACCACTCGTCATAGGGAACCAGCGAGTAGGTGTAGTGTGCGCCGATCAGATGCAGTGACAGGAAAACGAAGATGAGGAAGTACGAAATGCGCGACAACGTCAACTTGCGATAGGTGGCGACCATGGCTGCGACGAACAGCACCACCAGCGCATTCTCGAGCATCCAGTCCTTGCGGTCGTGCGGTTCGATAGCGAGGATGACGAACTCGATCGCGAGCAAGGCAGCGAGCAACAGCAGAAACTGGCGGTGCGTCAATTTCAGCAGCATCCCGGGCCTCTCCTGACGGTCAGCCTTTCGCCAGCCTGACGGCCGGTCGCGCAGCGGTTGCCCCGGCCAGGAAATCGAGTGCGGCTGCCACCCCTTCCCCGCGAATCGGCACGCCGGCGAGCCCCAGGCCCATTTCCACGCCGCACAGCGTTCCGGCGAGCGTCAGGTCGTTGAAGTCGCCAAGATGACCGATGCGGAATACCTTTCCCTGCATCTTTCCGAGCCCGGTGCCGAGCGACATGTCGAAGCGATCGCGCACGATCTCCCGCACCTTGTCGGCGTCGTGGCCGGCCGGGAGCAACACCGCGGTGAGTGAGTTGCTGTATTCGTCGGGATTTGCGCACAGGATCTCCATTCCCCAGGCGCGCACTGCGCGGCGCGTGGCTTCGCCGTGCCGCGCGTGGCGCGCGAAGACGTTCTCCAGGCCCTCCTCCATCAACATGCGCAGCGCCTCGCGCAGTCCATACAGCAGATTGGTCGCCGGGGTGTAGGGGAAGAATCCCGAGCGGTTCGGCCCCAGCATCTCGTCCCAGCTCCAGTACGAACGCGGCAGCGTCGCTTTCCTGGATGCCGCCAGCGCCTTGGCGCCGACCGCGTTGAAGGACAACCCCGGCGGCAGCATCAGGCCTTTCTGCGAACCGGCCACCGTGACATCCACACCCCATTCGTCGTGGCGGTAGTCGATCGACGCCAGCGATGAAATCGTGTCCACCATCAGCAGCGCAGGATGCGCGGCGCGATCCATTGCCTTGCGCACCGGCGCAATGCGGCTGGTCACCCCGGTCGAAGTTTCGTTGTGAACCACGCATACGGCCTTGACGCTGTGGTCGCGATCTTCCGCTAGACGCTGTTCGATCACCGCGGGATCCACACCGTGGCGCCAGTCGCCGGGGATGAAGTCCACGCTGAGCCCAAGCCGGGTCGCCATCTTCTGCCACAGCGCGGCGAACTGGCCGGTCTCGACCATCAGCACGCGATCTCCGGGAGAAAGCGTGTTCACCAGCGCGGCTTCCCATGCACCGGTACCCGAGGCCGGATAGATAATGACATGGCCGGTGGTCCTGAAGACCTGCTTGAGCCCTTCGAGCACTTCGAGGCCGAGTGCAGCGAACTCCGGTCCGCGATGGTCAATCGTCGGCCGATCGATTGCGCGCAACACGCGGTCCGGGACGTTGGTGGGTCCAGGGATCTGGAGGAAATGGCGTCCACTGCGATGCGTCATCGGCACACCCTGAAGTAAAGTTCGAGCCTACTCACTTTCCATCCCGGTCTCAAGCGGCGTTGGGGACGCTCTGCATGAGTCCCGGATGCGTAACACGGGCCTCGCGGTATCATTGGTATTGTGTCCATTGCGAGACCCGCCAACAAGTGAACGCGCCCGCAGCTCCGATTTCCGCAGGTCCCGCACGGCGTTCGCCCAGCGCGCTGGCGCGGCGTCTGCAGCGTGAAGTGGACGGCGAGGTGCTGTTCGACGCGTTCTCGCGCGGCCGCTACAGCACCGATGCCTCGATCTACCAGATCGAGCCGGTGGGCGTGGTCGTGCCGCACACCGAGGAGGCCGCGCGCATTGCGCTGCAGATCGCAGCTGAGGAAAGCGTGCCGATTCTGCCGCGCGGCGCCGGGACCTCGCAGTGCGGACAGAGCGTCGGCGCGGCGCTGGTCATCGACTGCTCCAAAAGCCTGAACGCCGTCACCGGATTCGACGCGCAAAGGCGCGAAGTGACAGTTCAACCAGGCGTGGTGCTCGACCAGCTCAATGCCTTCCTGCGTCCGCACCAGCTCTGGTTTCCAGTGGACGTGTCCACTTCCGCGCAAGCCACCATAGGCGGAATGACGGGAAACAATTCCTGCGGGTCGCGATCCATTCGTTACGGCAACATGGTGCACAACGTACTGGGCGTGGATGCCTGGCTCCCGGGCGGGGACGAGTTTTATTTCGGGCCCAGTGACGCACTCGCGGAATCGACTTCCGCGTATCGCGCCCTGGTGGCGAAGATCCATGCCATCGCAAGGCGCGAAGCCGACGAGATCGAAACGCGCTGGCCCAAGGTGCTGCGCCATGTGCAGGGCTACAACCTCGACATGGTGCTGCCGGGCAACGAATCCAATCCTGCTTTGCACAACCTCGCGCACCTGCTGGTCGGTTCGGAGGGCACGCTGGCGTTCTCGAAGCGCGTGACGCTCAGACTCTCGCCGTTTCCCGCACACAAGGTTCTGGGCGTGGTGCACTTCGCCGGCTTCTACCAGGCCATGGACCTGACCCGGCATATCGTCACGCTCGACCCTGACGCGGTCGAACTGGTGGACCGCACCATGATCGATCTGGCGCGCGGCAATCCCGCGTTCCGTCCGGTCGTCGCAAAGTTTCTCAAGGGTGAACCCGAAGCCATCCTGCTGGTCGAGTTCGCGGGCGAGGACAGAAACGTGCAGATCGCGAAACTGCAGCGCCTGGCGCAGATGATGGGCGATCTCGGGCATCCGGGGGCGGTGGTGGAGATCACCGATGCAGCACTGCAAAAGGAAATCTGGGAGGTGCGCAAGGCCGGGCTCAACATCATGATGTCGATGAAGGGCGACGGAAAGCCGGTGTCCTTCATCGAGGACTGCGCAGTGCCGCTCGAACACCTCGCGGAATACACCGACCGGCTAACGAAGATCTTTGCGAAGCATGGCACCCACGGCACCTGGTATGCGCATGCGTCGGTAGGCACGCTGCACGTGCGCCCGATACTGGACATGCGGCGCGATGGCGCGGAAAAGATGCGCGCCATCGCGGAAGAAGCCTGCGCCATGGTCAGGGAGTTCAAAGGCGCCTACTCGGGCGAGCATGGCGACGGCCTGGTGCGCTCCGAGTGGATCGAACCGATGCTCGGGAGCCGGCTGGGCGCCGCGCTGACGCAGATCAAGGACCTGTTCGATCCGAAGGGGCTGATGAATCCGGGCAAGATCGTGCGGCCGTCGAAGATGGACGACCGTTCGCTGTTCCGTTACAAACCCGGTTACCGCGTCGAACGGCTGGACACCGCGCTCGACTGGTCGGATTGGGGTGGTTTCGGTGCGGCGGTGGAAATGTGCAACAACAACGGACACTGCCGCAAATTCGACGCCGGCACCATGTGTCCTTCGTTCCGTGTGACGCGCGATGAGCAGCACCTGACGCGCGGCCGTGCCAACACGCTGCGGCTGGCGATTTCAGGACAGCTCGGCCCGGATGCACTGACTTCGGACGCGATGCGCGAGACCATGGCGCTGTGCGTGAGCTGCAAGGGCTGCAAGCGCGAATGTCCCACCGGCGTCGACATGGCGCGCATGAAAATCGAATTTCTGCATCAGTACAACAAACGCCACGGCCTCACTCTTCGGCAGAAGCTGATTGCGTGGCTGCCGCGTTATGCGCCGGTCGCTTCGAAATTTGCCCCATTGCTGAATCTGCGCAATGCGATTCCCGGCCTGCCGTTTTTGACTGAGAAATTATTTGGTTTGAGTGCGAAACGGTCCCTGCCCAAGTGGCGATCCGCTTCGTCTTTCTCTCCCTCTCCGCATCTTGACCTTTCCTCCCTCTCCACTCGTGGAGAGGGGCGGGGTGAGGCGGGGGGAGAGGGCCGGGGAGAGGAGGGAGAGGGGCGGGGTGAGTCAGGGAGAGGAGGGCGGAGTTCGGTGGGCGAGGTGGTCTTGCTGGTAGACACCTTTAACCGTTACTTCGAACCGGAGAATGTCCGTGCCGCGCTGGATGTGCTGGCAGCCGCGGGATACAAGGCCGTAGTCGCCGCGCCGCGTGACGGTGGTCGCCCGCTTTGTTGCGGCCGTACGTTTCTCGCCGCCGGCCTGGTGGATGAGGCGCGAGTCGAGGCGCAGCGCACGCTCGACGCGCTGCGTCCGTTTGTCGATCGCGGCATGCCTGTCGTCGGACTGGAACCATCCTGCCTGCTGACGCTGCGCGACGAATTCCTGGTGATGGGACTGGACGGTGAAATCGGGCCGACCGCGGAGCGCGCGGTGCTGTTCGAGGAATTTCTTGCGGACGAAGCGGAGGCCGGGCGCCTCAGGCTCGACCTGGCGCCGCTGCCCGTGAAGACCGCGCTGCTGCACGGACACTGCCATCAGAAAGCCTTCGACGCCATGCCCGCGGTACGCCAGGTGCTGGGCATGATCCCCGGCCTGGACGTGCAGACGGTGGATTCCGGATGCTGCGGCATGGCCGGCAGTTTCGGTTACGAGGCCGAGCATTTTGCGGTGAGTATGAAAATGGCGGAACAGTCGTTGCTCCCCACAATCAGGAAAGCGGGTTCGGAGACGATCGTCGTCGCGGACGGCACGAGCTGCCGCCATCAGATTCACGACGGCACGCGTAGGAACGCACTGCACGTTGCGCGGGTGCTGCAGATGTCATTGGAGGAAAGGAAGCGGTGAAGCTGAATCCCAGGCGGTTTCTTCTCTATTACCTTCCGTTGCTCGCCAATCTGAGTCTGATCATTTATCTGACCTGGCAGCTCAATCTCGTGCCCTATTTCCAGCGCCAGGGGGAATTCCAGATTTTTTCCGTGCTCTATGCAGTCGGCGGGCTGGTGGTTGCGGTATCGGGGGTCACCGCGTTCCTGCATGCCGTATCGAACGAGAAAGGCCCGCGCACCCTGTTCGCGTTGTCGCTGGTGAACACGATTATCCCGACCGTGTTGCTGCTGGTACTGCTGCAGCTCAGGTGAGAAGGGGAGAAAAATGTCCGATTCGAAGTGGAAGTACCATGGCATCCGCATCGTCAAGGGGTCCGAACTCGATCCCAACACTGCGCAGACGCCGGGGATGAACCGCGCCGCCGCAATCACCTACGCGCGCTGCGGCGCCGAGAAATTGTGGGCCGGCACGGTGGTCATCCATCCCAAAGCCAAGACCGGCGCCCATCACCACGGCCCGGTGGAAAGCGTCATCTATGTCGTCAGCGGCAAGGCGCGCATGCGCTGGGGCGACCGGCTCGAATTCGTTGCCGAGGCCGGCCCCGGCGATTTCATCCACGTGCCGCCGTTCGTTCCGCACCAGGAGATCAACGCTTCCGACAGCGAGCCGCTGTCCTGCGTGCTCTGCCGCAGCGGCCAGGAGCCGGTGGTGGTCAATCTGGATATTCCCGTGGTGGAAAAGCCGGAAGAAGTGCACTGGGTGGACAACATCCACCCTGCGCCGCAATCTGACTGAACGGGCGGAGCGTTTGTGAAATACGGCGCGAAGATCACGGACATGACCCGACGTCGCGCTTCAGGCGCGCACGAGCGATCAGCGCGAGAGCGTCGCCTGCAAGCGCCCGTTAGGCCGCCGTGAGTTTGATTCTGCTGACATTGCCGAGCTTCACATGCTGCTTCGCCTGCCAAAGATCGTAGTTGTACTGCATCGCAAGCCAGCTCTCGGGCGAGCGACCTAGCGCCTTGGAAAGTCGCAGCGCCATCTCGGGGCTGATGCCACTGGCACCCGTGAGAATGCGATTCAGGGTCGAGGCGGCCACACCCAGCTTTGCAGCGAGCTCGCGACCGCTCAGATTGTTAGGCTCGAGGTACACCTCGGTAATGAACTCACCCGGATGGGGCGGATTGTGCATGGTCATTAGTGATAGTCCCCATAGTCCAGGACGTAGGCATGTCCGTCCCTGAATTCAAAAGTCATGCGCCAGTTGCCATTCACCCACACCGACCAACGACCCCGTTCCTCCCCCTTCAAATGATGTAGCCGAAACCCTGGAATGTCCATGTCCTCAATGGACTTGGCCGTATCCAAGGCCGCCAACAGCATTCGAAGCCTCTTGGCATGGTGGGGTTGGATGCCTGCCGCGCTTCCAGACTCAAAGAACCTCCTCAATCCCTTGTGTCGGAACGACTGGATCACTCGAAAAGTATACCGCGTTGCGCATCACGCAACAAGAGGCCTAACGTTCCGGTTTTGCCGCGCGGTGTACGCGGCGTAGCCGCGCACGAAACGCGTCGCTCAAGAACCGGCTGTTATGTGGCACGGCCCATCACCACAGGCTGGATGATGCCGATGACTATCAGGAGCGCACCTAGAACAAACGCAATCCGAGCGTTTGTGCCGCGGCGCGATACCACTTGCCATTCCGCGCGAGGCGTTACCAACAGTTGCGGGTTCGCCGCGAAGTAAACCATGACGAGTGTGGCGCCCGCCAGAGCCGTCGCATTCAGGGGACGCATGTCGACCAAGGCGGCGACAGGAACGAATAGGGCTGCCACCGCAGCGAATCCTGAGGCAACGTACTTGGCTGTCCGCTCATTCATCGCTTAGCGCTCGCGTGCCACATAACGTGAAGTCGACGGCCTAAACGCCGTGTATCGCAATGCCCACCCGGTGAAGCAGCCGGAAGGTCCTTGATTTTTCCAAGTTTGTCGCATACTGTTATTAAACACAGTACACGTAAAGTCGGGTCATTTGCCGCCATAATACGAAATAGGCTGCATGGGGGTCGAACAATGTTAACGGAATCAATGAATTCTTCAAATGAAACAAATGGCCCTCGCCTCCTGGATAGACTGCGCGAGGCGATAAGACGCCGGCATCACAGTCGGCGTACGGAGGAAGCGCACATTCATTGAACCAGGCTGGACATCCGCCGAGTTCGGGGAAGCGGAGGTGGTGACATTGGTGAACTACCTTGCTACAGATCGAAATGTTGCTGCGTCCAGCCAAACCAGTCGCGCTCGTACGGCGTTGCTCGATCTCTAGTGGATCTCCGGCTCGGCAGTCGGCGCGGTGCCTTCGAGAAAATCGAAATCGCAGCCGAGGTTGGCCTGCTTGATGTGCTCCGCGAAAATCTTGCCGTAGCCGCGCTGGAACTTCGGCGGGTTGGGTTTCCAGGCGGCGCGGCGTTTCGCCAGTTCCGCGTCGCTCACCTTCAGCGTGAGCTTCCTGCCCGGCACGTCGAGTTCGATGGTGTCGCCGGTCTTCACCAGCGCCAGCGGACCTCCCACCCAGGATTCCGGCGCCACATGTAAAACGCAAGTGCCATAGCTGGTGCCGCTCATACGCGCGTCGGAAATGCGCACCATGTCGCGCACGCCCTTCTTGAGCAGTTTCTTCGGGATCGGCAGCATGCCCCATTCAGGCATGCCCGGTCCGCCGAGCGGCCCGGCGTTGCGCAGCACCAGCACCGAGTCGGCGTCCACGTCGAGATCCGGATCTTCGAGCCGCGCCGCCATGTCGTTGTAATCGTCGAACACCATGGCGCGGCCCGCATGTTTCAGCAGCTTCGGGTCTGCGGCGGTGGACTTGATCACCGCACCGTCCGGCGCGAGGTTACCGCGCAGCACCACCAGCCCGCCTTCCGCCTGCATGGGATCTTCCGGGGTGCGGATCACGTCGGGGTTATGGATCTTCGCTCCGGCGATATTCTCGCCGAGCGTCTTGCCGGTGCAGGTGAGTACATCGGTATCGAGCAGCTTGCGCATGCCTTCCAGCATGCCGACCAGGCCGCCGGCGTAGTAGAAATCCTCCATCAGGTACTTGCCCGAGGGCCGCATGTTGACCAGGTAGGGCGCGTGGCGGCCGACTTCCTCGAAGCGCTCGAGCGGGATGTGTATTCCGGCGCGGCCGGCCATTGCAATCACGTGGATCAGTCCGTTGGTCGAGCCGCCGAGCGCCATCAGCACTTTGATCGCGTTGTCGAAGGACTTCTCGCTGAGGATATCGCGCGGCTTCAGGTCCTCCCACACCATCTCGACGATGCGCCTGCCGCAGTACTCCGCCATGCGGCCGTGGTTGGAATCGACCGCGGGAATCGACGAAGCGTTGGGCAGGCTGAACCCCAGTGCCTCGGCAACGCTGGTCATGGTGGAAGCCGTGCCCATGGTCATGCAGGTGCCCGGAGAACGCGATATGCCCTCCTCGATCTCGCGCCAGTCGCGATCGGTGATGTTGCCCGCGCGAAGTTCGTCCCAGTACTTCCACACGTCCGATCCGGAACCGAGCGTCTTACCCTGCCAGTTGCCGCGCAGCATCGGCCCCGCCGGAACGTAGATCGCCGGCAGGTTCATGCTGATTGCACCCATCAGCAGGCCGGGCGTGGTCTTGTCGCAGCCGCCCATCAGCACGCAGCCATCCACGGGATAGGAGCGCAGCAGCTCCTCGGTTTCCATCGCCAGGAAGTTGCGGTACATCATGGTGGTGGGTTTCTGGAACACCTCTGCAAGAGAGATTGCCGGCATCTCCAGCGGGAAGCCACCCGCCTGCCACACGCCACGCTTCACTTCCTGCGCGCGTTCGCGCAAGTGCGAATGACAATGGTTGACGTCGCTCCAGGTATTGACGATCGCAATGACCGGCTTGCCCTTGTAGTCCTCATGCGTGTAGCCCATTTGCAGGGCGCGCGAGCGATGGCCGAACGAGCGCAGGTCCTGCGGCCCGAACCAGCGGCGGCTGCGCAAATCCTCAGGTTTCTTTGCTTTGCCCATGATCCTCCCTGATTTTTTTTGGTGATCGAACATCACGAAGCGTACAGCAGGCAGGTGGCACGGGAAAGGCGAGGACGAGAAATAGAGACCCGGTGAGATCGCGATCGGGCCGGATAGCAAGAAACCCCGGGATGGTCTCCTGCTAGGCCGTGCGTGGGAGGCAAACGTTCATTTGATCTCAATCTTCATCCCTGGCGCGGCTTCAGTCCCGGTGCCCCGGTTAATCGGCCGCATCATAAAACCGCGAAACAGATCGTCCGGATGGGGAAACTGGCCAGGACGCGCCAGGCTGGCCATGTCTTTAGTCCTCTTCGCCCGCCTTGTCTTCCGCCTCGTGGGCGGTCAGATCGAGGCCGGATTCGGCTTTATCCTCCGCCTCGTCCTCGGCCCGGGCAAGCTGCTCTCTCAACTGCGCCTCGGCCTCGTACCAATCCTCGTCCGGCGAGCCGCCCTCGAAGCCGCGCGACTCTGCGCGGAAATAGGCTGCGGTTGCGACCATGTCATACCACTCGTCATTGCTGAACTCCAGACGCGGATCCTGGCTCGTCTCATGGGCGGTGCCGGACGGGTGCCGTGACTTCCTCGACTTGCGGGGCTTTGGCTTCGAGGCCGGCCGCTCTTTGCGGCGCTGGCTTCCGGCCTTGCTTGCCTGTCGTGCAGTTGCCATATTCACTCCGCGTCACGACTTCCCGAGAACACTGAGGTCGTGACAGTGTTTGACCGCATAAATAGTATTACGGAAGCGCATGACCGGTATTGACCAGGATCAATCGGCCTATTCCCGAATTCGCTCACGATACCGCGTGCGGACTCATCCCGGCGACTGTTGATCAAAGTCAGTAGACCGGGAGTTTCATTGATAAGTCTGTTCTTTGACGGGTACCTTGCGCGCCCGGTCACGGGGTGCCTCAGCGGAGGTAACAAAGTGCGTCAGGCAATCGTGGTCAAACCGCCACCGAAGTCCGGCATCGCGCCGAACCTTGCTGACTACGACGACACGCGCAGGAATTTCTCCTGGGCGGCTGCTCGCGGCCTGCTCGACGGGCTTGCGGGGGGCGGGGTGAACATAGCGCACGAGGCTGTGGACCGGCATGCGCGCGGCGCGCTCAAGGACAAACTGGCAATTCGCTGGCTCGGGAAGGACGGCAGCGTCGTAGACTTCAGCTACGAACGCCTTCAGACGCTGACCAACCAGTTCGCCAATGTTCTCCATTCGCTCGGCGTGGAAAGCGGCAAGCGGGTTTTCGTGCTGGCCGGGCGCATACCCGAGCTCTACATTTCGGTGCTGGGCGCGCTCAAGCATGGTTGTGTGGTGAGCCCGTTGTTCTCGGCTTTCGGTCCCGAGCCGATTCAGACCCGTCTTGGCATCGGGCAGGCGAGCGTTCTGGTGACGACGACGTCTCTGTATCGCAAGAAGGTCGCGGCAATTCGAGCGGGCGTACCGTCGCTCGAACACGTCCTGATCGTGCCCGAGCCCGGAGATGTGCAACGGTTCTCCGGCACGGCCGATTTTGCTGCAGCGATGCAAAACGCTTCGCCGGATTACCAGATTGCGCGGACCGATCCGGAGCAACCGGCTTTGCTGCATTTCACGAGTGGCACGACTGGCAAACCGAAAGGCGCGCTTCACGTCCACGAGGCTGTCCTGGCCCATCTTGTAACCGGGCGATATGCCCTGGACTTCCATCGGGACGACGTATTCTGGTGCACTGCCGATCCCGGATGGGTGACCGGCACCTCGTACGGAATTGTTGCCCCTCTCGCCAACGGCATTACCAGCATCGTCGATGAAGGCGACTTCGATGCCGAGCGCTGGTACGGCAACCTCGAGCGCGAGAAGGTGACTGTCTGGTACACCGCGCCTACGGCGGTGCGGATGATGATGAAAGGCGGAAGCGAAGCCGCACGGCGTCGCAGCTATCCGAGCCTGCGTTTCATCGCCAGCGTCGGCGAGCCGCTCAATCCGCAGGCGGTCACCTGGGGTGAGGAGGCTTTCGGCATGCCGATCCACGACAACTGGTGGCAGACCGAAACCGGCGGAATCATGATTGCCAATTACCTGTCGATGCCCATCAAGCCGGGATCGATGGGACGGCCGTTGCCCGGAATCGAAGCCGGAATCGTGCGGCGCCTGCCCGAAGGCGGCGTGGAAGAGGTGACCGAAGCGGATGTCCAGGGCGAACTGGCGCTGCGCAGCGGGTGGCCGTCGATGTTTCGCGCCTACATTGGCGAGGAAGAGCGCTACCGCAAATGTTTTGCCGGCGTGTGGTATCTCACCGGAGATCTGGCCAGGTGCGACGCCGACGGCTATTTCTGGTTCGTCGGGCGCGGTGACGACGTCATCAAATCCTCCGGGCACCTCATCGGCCCGTTCGAGGTGGAAAGTTCGCTGATGGAGCACCCGGCTGTGGCCGAAGCCGGCGTGATCGGCAAGCCGGATCCGGTGGCGCATGAAGTCGTCAAGGCCTTCGTCTCATTGCGGCCCGGTTTCTCGCCGACTCCCGAGCTTCAGCGCGAGCTGCTCGCTTTCGTGCGCAAGCGGCTGGGAACGGCGGTGGCACCCAAGGAGATCGACTTCGTCGCGAACCTGCCGAAGACACGGAGCGGCAAGATCATGCGCCGCCTGCTGAAAGCCCGCGAGCTCGGACTGCCGGAAGGCGACATTTCGACGCTGGAGGCGGACAAGTGAATCTTTCGCGCGAAGAAGCGCTTGCCCGCCTGCGCCAGATGGTGCGAATCCGCCGCTTCGAGGAAAAATGCGCCGAACTTTACAGCGCCGGCAAGATCCGCGGCTTCCTCCACCTTTACATTGGCGAAGAAGCGGTGGCCGCTGGAGCGATGCCGGCCCTCACGGAAGAGGACGCGGTGGTCGCGACTTATCGCGAACACGGCCACGCGCTCGCGCGCGGAGTGCCGGCTGGACGCATCATGGCCGAGATGTTCGGCAGGCAGGAAGGCTGCAGCAAGGGGCGGGGCGGATCGATGCACCTGTTCGATGTCTCGCGGCGCTTCTACGGCGGCAACGCGATCGTCGGCGGCGGGCTGCCGATCGCCGCAGGATTGGCCCTGGTCGACAAGCTGCAAGGCCGCAACCGGGTGACGGCGTGCTTTTTCGGCGAAGGTGCGATCGCCGAAGGCGAGTTTCACGAGACGCTCAATCTTGCGGCGTTGTGGAAACTTCCGGTGCTGTTTCTCTGCGAGAACAATCTCTACGCAATGGGCACCGCGCTCTCGCGCTCCGAGTCCGACACCGATCTGTGCACCAAGGCGGCAAGCTACAACCTTGCGGCGGTGAGCGTGGACGGGATGGACGTCGAGGCGGTGGATTTCGCAGTGAGGGAGGCGACGGAAACAATACGCCGCCTCGGCGTTCCATACTTTCTCGAGCTTCGCACTTATCGATTTCGCGCGCATTCCATGTTCGACCCCGAGCTGTACCGTGACAAGGAGGAGGTCGAGAAATGGAGGAAAGAGTGCCCGATCCGGAAGCTCACCGATCGCCTGACCGCGCGCGGGGACCTTGACGCCGCCGCCCTTCAGGCGATCGAGGCGGAAGTGGCGCACGAGATCGAGCAGGCGATCGCCTTTGCCGAAGCCGGTACGTTGGAACCGATCGAGGAACTGGAGCGCGGCGTATATGCGCCGGTCGCGCATCGGGATACGGAAACGAATCCCACGAGGGCAAGTGAGTGAAGCCTGCGATAGTCGTCGTCTTCTCCTTGACTGGACACACCCGCCGCGTCGGCGCCGAGATCGCGCAACGCCTGGGCTGCCCCATGGTCGAAATAACAGAACCGCGCCCGCGGCGAGGCGCGCTCGCGTATCTGCGCTCCGGATTCGAGTCGCTGTTCGGGCGCACGCCGCCGATCCAACCTATTGGCCAGAACCTCCGTGATTTCTGGCTGCTGGTGATCGGAACGCCGGTGTGGGTCGGCCACGTGTCCTCTCCGGTACGCAGTTTTCTGTTCAGGCATCGTGGCGACATCGGGAACCTGTCGGCATTCTGCACCATGGGTGGTCGCGACCCGGCGCAAACCTTCACGGATATAACCTCGGTCGCCGGCAAGCGTCCAGTTGCCACGCTTGCCACCAGTGAGCACGAACTGGGCTCGCAGCAGCATGCGGCGAGGCTCGACGGATTCGTCGCCACGATCCGCGCACTGCTGGAGAGAGGCTGAGATGCCTAGCACCACTTACCGCGAAGCGATTCGGAGCGCCTTGCGCGAAGCGCTGCAACGCGATGCCCGCGTATTCCTGATGGGCGAAGACGTGGGGCGTTACGGCGGCACGTACGCAGTCAGCAAAGACCTTCTCGCGGAATTCGGTGAGGACCGTATTCGCGATACGCCGTTGTCCGAATCTGCATTCGTCGGCGCCGGCATTGGCGCTGCGATTGGCGGGATGCGGCCTATTGTCGAAGTGATGACCGTGAACTTCAGTCTGCTCGCGCTCGACCAGATCGTGAACAACGCCGCCACGCTGCGGCACATGTCCGGCGGTCAGATCGAAGTGCCGCTCGTCATCCGCATGGCCACGGGCGGCGGGCGGCAGCTTGGCGCTCAGCACTCGCACAGCCTGGAAGGTTGGTACGCGCATGTCCCGGGGCTGCGCGTCGTCGCCCCTGCCACGCTGGAGGACGCGCACGGGATGCTGTGGACCGCGCTGGAAGATCCGAACCCAGTGATCATTTTCGAGCACGTGATGCTCTACAGCCTCGAAGGCGAACTCGCCGCCGACGCTGGCGCGGTGGACATCGACTTCGCCGCGGTGCGCAGGCAAGGCAATGATGTGACGCTCGTGACCTATGGCGGCAGCCTCGCCAAGACTTTGCACGCCGCCGACCTGCTGGCCGCGCAGGGCGTGAGCGCGGAAGTCATCGACTTGCGATCGCTGCGCCCGCTGGACGGCAAGACCATCCTGGATTCGATTGCCAGGACTCACAGGGCGGTGATCGTGGACGAAGGCTGGCGCAGCGGCAGCCTCGCCGCCGAGGTCAGCGCGCGCATCATGGAGGGCGCCTTCTACAGTCTCGACGCGCCGGTGGCGCGCGTTTGCAGCCGTGAGGTGCCGATGCCCTACGCCAAACACCTCGAAGATGCCGTGTTGCCGCAGGCCGAAGATATCGTTCGCGCCGCCTCGGAGCTGCTCCGCCATGATTGAGTTCCGCATGCCTTCGCTGGGTGCTGACATGGAGTACGGCACGCTGGTCGAGTGGAACGTGAAGCCCGGCCAGAAGGTCAAGCGCGGCGACGTGGTTGCGGTGGTCGAAACCCAGAAGGGCGCGGTCGAGGTCGAAATCTGGGACGACGGCGTGGTCGACCAGCTTGTCGTCGAGCCGGGAACGAAAGTGCCGGTGGGCGATGTGCTGGCGTTGCTGCGCGGCGAGAACGAGGCCCCGCTTGCACCATATGCCGCCGTGCCACCATCGGCGGCGGCCCCAGTGGCTCCAGCGACTCCGGTATCAGCGCCGGCGCCGGTCCAAATCGGTCGCCGCGAGAAGATTTCGCCGGCCGCCCGCCGGCGGGCGGCCGAGCTCGGGGTCGATCTGGACCACATTGCGCCGGGCGGCGCGGACGGCGTGGTCTCGCTTGCCGACGTCGAGCGTGCCGCCGAAACGGCGCGGGCAGTACACGAAGACAAGCCCGCGGCAATGCGCCGGGCGATTGGCGCCGCAATGGCCAGGTCCAAGCGCGAAATTCCGCACTATTACCTGGGCACGACCATCGACGTCTCGGTGGCGCTCGACTGGCTCGAGCGCAGCAACCGTGATCGGCCGGTTCAACGGCGGGTGCTGTTCGCCGCCGTTCTGCTGCGCGCCGTGGCGCTGTCGCTCAAGGATTTCCAGGAGCTGAATGGTTTCTGGAGCGAAGGCCAGTTCAAGCCTGCGGCTGCGGTGCACCTCGGCGTGGGTATCGCACTGCGCGGCGGGGGTTTGATCGCGCCTGCGATCCACGACGCCGGGCGCAAGGGCCTCGCCGAAACCATGGAGGCGCTTTCGGACCTGATACAGCGCGCACGCAGCGGCGCGCTGCGCAGCTCCGAGCTTACCGACGCCACCGTGACGGTCACCAATCTCGGCGAGCAGGGCGTCGAGACGGTCTACGGCGTCATCTATCCACCGCAAGTCGCGCTCGTCGGGTTCGGCAAGGTGAGCGCGCGGCCCTGGGCGGTCGACGACAGAATCGAAGTGCGGCGTACGGTGCAGGCAACGCTTTCCGCGGACCATCGGGCGAGCGTCGGTCACCGCGGAGCGGTTTTTCTCGGCGCGCTCGAACGCCTGCTGCAGGAACCGGAGAAGCTGGGATGACTCCACAGGAAATCCGCCACGTCGTCATCGAGGCATTGTCAGCCATCGCCCCGGAAGGTGACTACGACACGCTGCGCGGCGACAAGCCGCTGCGCGACCAGCTCGATATCGATTCATTCGATTTCCTCAACGTCGTCATTCGAGTGCACGACAAGCTCGGGGTGGACGTGCCCGAGGCCGATTATCCCAAGCTGGCCACACTGGACGGCGCAACCGCTTACCTGGCTTCGCGGCTGGCTGCTTCCTGACGTTGCCAGACGCGAAGCGCATTCCACCACGGAGACTCGAATATCATGACTGCAAAAATGCTCATTTTTCATCACGCGGCCCACGAGAAGGTACGTGCGGGGGTGAATACCCTTGCGGATGCGGTGAAAGTCACGCTCGGGCCCAAGGGCCGCAATGTGATCCTGCAGCAGAGTTACGGTCCGCCGCTTGTTGCAAGCTCTGGCGTGGTGGTGGCCAAGGCCATCGAACTGGTGGACCCTTTCGAGAACATGGGCGCGCAGATGGTGCGTGAGGTGGCATCCAAGACCTCCGAGGTCGCGGGCGACGGCACCACCACGGCCACGGTGCTGGCGCAGGCGATCGTCAACGAAGGCATGAAGTATGTCGCCGCCGGAATGAACCCGATGGACTTGAAACGCGGAATCGACCAGGCGGTTGCGGCAACTGTCGAAGAATTGAAGAAACTTTCCAGGCCGTGCACCAGCGGCAACGAGGTGGCGCAAGTCGGCAGCATTTCGGCGAACAACGATCGCTCGGTGGGGGAAATCGTCTCCCGGGCGATGGACAAGGTCGGGAAACAGGGTGTCATCACCGTGGAAGACGGTTCGGGGCTTTCCAATGAGCTGGAGATCGTCGAAGGCATGCAATTCGACCGCGGTTACCTGTCCCCGTATTTCATCAACAACGCGGAGAAGCAGTCAGCGATCCTGGATGATGCCTACGTACTGATCCACGACAAGAAGATCTCCGGCATCAAGGAACTGCTGCCGGTCCTTGAGGAGATCACGCGCGCGGGCAAGCCGCTCTTGATCGTGGCGGAGGACATCGACGGCGAGGCGCTCGCCACCCTGGTGGTCAACACCATCCGCGGCGTTATCAAGACCTGCGCGGTCAAGGCGCCGGGCTTCGGCGACCGGCGCAAGGCCATGCTCGAGGATATCGCGGCGCTTACCGGAGGCACCGTCATCGCCGAGGAACTCGGGATCAAGCTGGAGAACGCCAAACTCGCCAATCTCGGGCGCGTCAAGCGCGTCGAGGTCGACAAGGACAACACCACCCTGATCAACGGCGCGGGTGAACCCAAGGCGATCGAGGAGCGCATCAAGCGCATTCGCACCGAAGCGGAAAAATCCAGCAGCGACTACGACCGCGAGAAGCTCGAAGAACGGGCGGCGAAACTGTCCGGCGGCGTGGCGGTGATCAAGGTCGGCGGCGCGACCGAAACCGAGATGAAGGAGCGCAAGGTACGGGTGGAAGACGCGCTGCATGCGACGCGGGCGGCGGTGGAGGAAGGCATCATGCCGGGCGGTGGGGTGGCGCTGGTGCGCGTACGCGCGGCGCTTGCCGATCTCAGGGGTGAGAACGACGACCAGACGGCAGGGATCAGGATCGTCCTGCGCGCCCTGCAGGAACCGCTGCGGCAGATAGTGGCCAACACCGGCGCCGAGCCTTCGGTGGTGCTCAACAGGGTGTCGGAGGCGAGCGGCAACTTCGGCTACAACGCGGCGACCGGCCAATACGGGGATCTGGTGGAAATGGGCGTGATCGATCCGACCAAAGTCACCCGCAATGCGCTGCAAAACGCGGCATCGGTCGCGGGACTTATTCTCACCACGGATTGCATGATCGCGGAGATCCCGGCAAAGCGAGCAAGCCGGCCAGGATACGGGCGAACTGCCGATGTAACAGGCTGCCCCGGCCGGAACGAGCCTCAGCGATTGCGTTTCAGTAGCGGCTTCAGCTGTTTCAGGGGCCGGGTATTGAGCACTTCCTGCTTCTCAAGCCAGCCGCGGCGCGCCTGGCCGATGCCGAAACGCAGGTTATCGAACTGGTGCACGCTGTGCGAATCGGAGTTTACGCACACCAGCACGCCTTCCGCCTTTGCCATCTGGCAGTAGGTGTCGAGCAAGTCGAGGCGCTCGGGATGGGCGTTCAGTTCCAGGTGACAGCGCACTGCTTTGCGCTTTGCGGATCACCTTCGCCATGTCCACGTCGTAGGGCTCGCGCTCATCGATCAGTCTCCCGGTCGGATGCGCGAGGATGTTCACGAGTGGATTGTCCATCGCCTTGAGGATGCGCTCGGTCTGCTTCGCGCGCGACAGGTCGAACTTGCTGTGCACGGCGGCGATGACCACGTCCAGGCGGGCAAGAATCGAATCGGGCAGATCGAGCGAACCGTCTTCGAGGATGTCCACCTCGATGCCCTTGAGCAGCGTGATGCCGGAGAGACCCCGGTTGAGCACGTCGATTTCGTCGATCTGCCGCGACAGCCGGGCCGGATCGAGGCCATGGGCCACGGTCAGTCGCCGCGAGTGCTCGGTGATCGCCAGATAACCCAGGCCGTGCGCCTTGGCGGCCAGCGCCATTTCGCTGGATGGTGTTGTGACCGTCGCTTGCCTTGGAGTGCGCGTGCAGGTCGCCCTTGAGGTCGGCAAGCTCGACCAGCTTCGGCAGACGGCCGGCGCGCGCAGCCTCGATCTCGCCGCGGTCCTCGCGCAGCTCCGGCGGAATGTAGGGCAGACCCACGCTGGCGTAGACCGACTCTTCGGTTTCGCCGGCTACTGCGCTTGTCGCCACGAAATACGCCGTATTCGTTGACCTTTAACCGCTTCGCCAGAGCCAGTTTGCGGATGGCGATGTTGTGAGCCTTCGAGCCGGTGAAATAGTGAAGCGCAGCGCCGTAACTTTCGCTTGCCACCACCCGTATATCCACCTGCAGTCCGCACTTCAGCACGACGCTGCCGCGGGTGTCGCCGTGGCTCAGCACTTCGCCGACTTCCTCGTAGCCGACGAAACGTTCCATCACCTTGCTCGACGGCTGCGCCGTTACCAGGATGTCGAGATCGCCAACAGTCTCGCGCATGCGCCGGAAACTGCCCGCAACCACCACGTCGCCAACGCCGCGTGCCGACCTCAGATGGGTCACCAGCGGCTCGGCGTACTGCGCCGCGACCGCGAGCTTGAAACGACGCGCCTTGGAAAGCCGGGCCTGCGCAGCCTCGACGATGCGGCTCTCGATTTTTTCGCCGAAGCCCGGCAACTCGCGGATGCGTCCGTCGCGGGCCGCGCGCAACAATTGCTCAAGGGTCTGGACTTCGAGGTCCTGGTAGAGCGTTCGCACGCGCTTCGGCCCGAGCCCCGGAATCTTCAGCAACTCGGTGACCGCCGGCGGTACTTCGCGTCGCAGCCGCTCGAGAAAGCTGCTCTTCCCTGTCTGGACGATCTCAGTCATTTTCGCCGCGAGGTCGTCGCCGATCCCCGGCAGCGCCTTGAGGTCGGCGCCTTGCTCGACCAGCGTCCTGATGTCGGTCGCCAGGTCGACCACCGTGCGCGCCGCGTTGCGGTAGGCGCGGATGCGAAAGGGATTCGCGCCCTGGATGTCGAGCAGGTCGGCGATCTCTTCGAAAATTGCCGCGATAGTGGCGTTGACGACCGGCATGGATGGCTGAGGCGGGCGCCAGGCTCGCCGGTCAGTTCTTTCCGTAGTCCAGCGGCCAGCGCCGCTCGAGATAAACGGCCACCGCAGACTCGAAGTTGTTCGAGAAATACCGCCACAACGGGTCGTTCTTATCCAGCTTGTTCAGTTTCGCGAAACGGATGTTGACCCGCCCATGGGAAAGTTCGGCATCACGGTAGGCCTGGGCCTCACGGTCCGCATCGCGGTCCGTCTCGAACACCAGCCACTCGGCGGCGAAAGCGTCCTGCGCCTGCTCGAGTTGGTGCGCCAGCTCGGACTCCACAGGAATGGGGCCGATCGGCTTGGACTTTCCGGACGTGAGATTGAAACGCCAGCCGCCGTAAAGATCCGATCCGTCGGTGGTGTACAGCGCGGTCGCGGCCCGCGTGTAGAAATTCTCCAGCCTGAAATACGCCGAGGTTACATCGGCGCCTATGGCGCCGATCCACCATCCGCAGATATCGGGGTCCTTCTTGAGGTAGACAACCGCATAGGCAAGTCCCACGCCCCTGGGCGCGTAAGCCAGGTGCACTTGCGGCGTACTCATTGGCCTTTGGCCCAGGTTAGTGTCCTGTTCCGCTGATTCGTGGCTGAAAACCCGGCGAGAATCGGTGCCATGCTGTGTTACGAGTCCTTGCCGTGCGTGTCGCAGCGCGGAAGAGGGGCCCCTCTGGGGATCGGACCGCGGAGACACGCGTAAGGCCGGTGGTCGACACGCTATTGGCCGGTTGCACGGTCGCATCCCCGCAAGCGGGGCCCCTGCTCAACGTTCCACCGGCCCCCGCCACTGTCAAGGACTCGCGCCTTGCCTGACACCGATTTCGCGGGTTTTCCGATCGATGATGGATTGCTGTCAAATAAACCATAGGAACTGGCCGCGAAGGTTGGAAACTTATCCTACGAATCAGCGGAACGGGACACTAGAAACGGCCGGGCGCGGGGGGCGGGGCCGCATGATGTTGCGCCCACTCATGCGTACGGGCGATCGCAACCCGGATGGCGAACCCTTCGTCATGCCCTTCCCGCAGCAATGCGTTGGCGATCTCGACCGCCTTGCCGCGCGTCCGGGGGTCGATATTCCGCATGGCCAGCGGGAAGTTTTCTTCGGTCCAGGGCATCGGACTAGCGCGTCCCTTTGAACCGCACCAGGTACTCTTCCTGGCCGGAAGTGAAATTGCGCCCGCCGTTGCGGTCGAGGTACAGGTTCCCGTCGCCCCGTCGCGCGAGATGAATGTCCGTCGTGGTCACGGCGATGGTGCTGGTTTTCCCATGTCTGTTCCCGCTCATACGATCCCTTTCTTCAGTCGCGACTTCACGGACCTGCCCCGACGGGCACACACTACCTCGCACCTGCAAATCCCTACACTGGCAATAATTGCTGCCCTCTTCAAAATACCAGTCCATTCTGACGCATTGGGATTCCTGCCAATTGACCCAGATCAGGCCGTATTCGTGAAATGAACCGACAACCAGGCCGTTGGGAGCACTTTGCTCACGAGGCGGACGTCGGCATACGCGGAATCGGGGCAGACATGCGGACCGCGTTCGAGCAGGCTGCGCTGGCGTTGACCGCGGTGGTGACCGATCCGGCCTCGGTGCACCCCGCAGAGAAACGGGAGTTCGAATGCGAAGCGCCGGACCAGGAGTTGCTGCTGGTGGACTGGCTGAATGCACTGATCTATTCAATGGGCACCGATTTCCTGCTTTACTCGAAATTCGAGGTGGCGATCTCGGGAACGCGGCTGCACGCCAGTGCGTGGGGAGAGAAACTCGACATCGCCCGCCACCGGCCGGCGGTGGAAGTGAAAGGGGCGACGTTCACTGAGCTGGCGGTGCGGCAGCAGGCCGGCGGCTCGTGGATCGCGCAATGCGTCGTGGACGTCTGAGGAGACGGTGAGGGATGGAACTTTCGCTTTTCAATCGCAGATCGGATTACGTGTGGGAAATCGCCCCGCAGGGCGGGATGCACGTGCCGGCGGTGATATTCGCGAGCCGCGAACTGATCAAGGCGATGGACGACAAGGTCTACCAGCAGGTGACCAACGTCGCCAGGCTGCCCGGGATCGTCAAAGCCTCGTATGCGATGCCCGACGCACACTGGGGCTACGGTTTCCCGATCGGCGGCGTGGCGGCGTTCGACCCGGACCAGGGCGGCGTGGTTTCCGCCGGAGGAGTGGGCTTCGACATCTCCTGCGGAGTGCGTTGCCTGCATACCGGCCTGACTTTCGAAGACCTCAAGCCGCTGCAGACCCGGCTTGCGGACACGCTTTACCGGCGCATTCCCGCGGGGCTCGGCAGCACCGGCCAACTGCACCTGTCGGAAAAGGAAATGGATTCGATGCTCGCCGGTGGCGCGGCATGGGCGGCAGAGCGGGGTTACGGTCGCCCCGAGGACCTGGAACGTATCGAGGAGCATGGACAGATGCGCGGCGGGAAGACCTCAGCGGTGTCTGCGCAGGCAAAGAAGCGGCAACGCGACGAAATGGGGACTCTGGGCTCGGGCAACCACTATCTCGAAGTGCAGCGAGTCGCCGCTGTTTTCGATCAGGCGGTCGCGAAGGCCTATGAGGTGCGCGAAAACGACATCGTCGTCAGCATTCACTGCGGTTCGCGCGGACTCGGCCACCAGATCGGCACCGAGTTCCTTAAGGAAATGGCGGTCGCCGCCAAGAGCTACGCAATCACTCTGCCCGACCGCGAGCTCGCCTGCGCGCCGATCAACTCGGAGATCGGGCAGCGCTACCTCGGCGCCATGCGTGCCGCGATCAACTGCGCGCTCGCCAACCGCCAGATTCTCACCCAGCTTGCGCGTGAAGCGTTCGGCGAAGTCTTTTCCGAAGCGACGATGCCGCTGCTTTACGACGTCTCGCACAATACCTGCAAGGTCGAGGAGCACGAAGTCGACGGCAAACGAAGGCAACTCTTCGTCCATCGGAAGGGCGCGACCCGCGCATTCGGTCCCGGACATCCGGATTTGCCTGCCGCGCTGATGGGGGCGGGGCAGCCGGTGCTGATCGGCGGCAGCATGGGCACCAGTTCCTACATTCTCGCGGGCACCGCGTCAGGAATGGAGCAGGCATTCGGTTCCGCCTGTCATGGCGCCGGCCGGGCGATGAGCCGCCACGAAGCGATGAAGAAATGGAGCGGCAGACAAGTGGTGGACGACCTCGCGGCACGTGGAATCCTGATCCGCAGCCCCTCGATGCGCGGCATTGCCGAAGAAGCGCCGGGTGCGTACAAGGACGTGAGCGAAGTCGTCGATGCGGCGGAGCGCGCGGGACTCGCGAGCAAAGTGGCGAGGCTCGAACCGCTGGTGTGCGTGAAGGGCTGACGACTACTTCTCGCGAAGGCTTTCGGCCGCCGGCGTGAGCGGCAGCCGCTGCAGCAGGAGCGCCCAGGCCTGCGAACGCTGCCACCGGTCGGCTGGTCCGGATGCGTCGCAGGCAAACACCGACTCGTGCTCGTCGGCCTGTAACGGCTCGTGGGTGCCGAGTTGATGCTCGAGAACGGCCAGATCGGCATCGGAAGCATCGGCGCCCCGCTCGCTCCGGGCGAGGATGCGGCTGCGCAATATTTCTTCACTGGCAGTGAAATCGACGACCACGAACGGGACACCCGCGCGCGCCGCAAGGGCGCGAAACATATCCCGCTGCCTGCGCTGGAGGAACGTCGCGTCGACGATAACCCCATGGCCGGCTTCGACAACGATGCCTGCCAGATCGAGCAGCCGGCCGTAAGTCGACTCGGTCGCTTCCGGACCGTACAGGCCCTCGGCGATGCCGGAGCCCGAACGGGCCTTCGCCGCAAGGCCATGGATCCTCTTTCGTTCGACATCGGACCGGACCCGAATCGCGCCGGTAAGCTCGACCAATGGTTGCGATAATGTGGTCTTGCCGCTTCCCGAAAAGCCGTGGGTGATCAGGACGAAGCTGCGGGAAGGCTGCGCGCAACCCGCCGCGACACTGAGGTAGCGGCTGAAAAGCGCCGTAGCAGAAGCCTTGTCCTCGGGCGTGCATCCCTGCTGGCCAGCGCGCATGAGCATGACCTTCGCACGCACCATGGCCCGGTAAGCGCAGTAGTAACGCAACACGCGCAAGCCGGCATAGTCGCCGGTTGCTTCGAGATAACCGTTCAGAAACCGTCGCGCAAAATCCGTTCGACCGGCTGCCTGGAAGTCCATGACCAGGAACGCGACTTCGTTCATCACATCGATCCAGCGCAATTCCGGATTGAATTCGATGCAATCGAAGGCGCGCGGCTCGCCTTCGAGGATCACGATATTGCCGAGGTGAAGATCGCCGTGGCACTCCCGCACCAGGCCTTCACGCTTGCGCCCGGCAAGAATTTCCCGCAGGCGGCCATGTTCCTGTCGGGTCCACGCTTCGACTTTTTCGAGGACCGGCATGAACCCGGCCTGCCCTGGGAGCAGGCGGATCTGCGCGAAATTCTGCAGCGCGGGGGCAAGCACGGCTTCAGGGGTGCTGAAGCCATCGATCTCGCTTGAGCGGGGCGCATCGGAGTGAAACCGGGCGATTCCCGCAGACAGGGCATCCACTTGTCGCGGTGTCAGTTCGCCCCGGGCAAGTACCCGGTCCGCCAGTGCCTCTTGCGGGAATTCGCGCATCCTGACGGCGTACTCGATGACATCCCCGGTGCCGCCGATCCGCGGGGTCTCCGGCGTCCCGGAGATACGCACGACATCGAGATAGATTTCCGGCGCGAACCGCGAGTTCAGTCGCAGCTCTTCGTCGCAATACAGACGTCTCTTTTCCAGAGTCGTGAAATCGAGAAAGCCGAGATCGACCGGTTTCTTGATCTTGTAGGCGAAAGGTCCGGTCAGAACAACGATCGAGATGTGAGTCTCGATGATGCGGATGGGCTGCACCGGATGCGGATAGCACGCCGGGTCGTGCAGCGCCTCAACCAGGCGGCTCTGGCTGCGAACGGCCCGACTCTGTGCCACGGGTTCACGGGTCATGGTCGCCTGAGGTTAGCATGGCCCCGGGCCGTGATTGGCAGGCTGGGCCTGCTCCGGCCCAGGACAGAAATTTCGCAGGCCTGATCCCATTGCCCCGGGTTGACCAGGATCAAGCAGGACGGCGGTCGAAGTCGTATCGTGTCATCAGGAGTTGTTTGCGCGGGTGAAAGGAAGGGTAAAGCATTGAGAGTTGCCGAAAAAACGATCTCTGCCTATCCGTGGTACCTGCGGCCGTTCTTCTGGAACCAGAAGCGCAAGTATGGACAGGTCCTGAAGCCTGCTCTGCTGTGGGCCCGCTCGCCGTTCTTGTTTCTCGCGGTTGCGCTCTTGTACGGCGCGCTGGATCGGCGCCGCTCGCCGCTCAGCCCCGTGTTGCGATCGCTGGTCACGGTGCGCGTGTCGCAGATCAACTGGTGCCGGTTCTGCGTGGATCTCAACTCGATGACCCTTGCCCGCCGGGCAGGTTCGATGGAGAAGGCGGAGGCGTTGGCGCACTGGCAGGAGAGTGTCATGTTCACCGCGGCCGAGCGGGCAGCGCTCGAGTATACCGAGGCGATGACCATGAGCGATCGACACGTCAGCGATGAACTGATGGTGGGGCTCGGACGCCATTTCGACGACGACGCCATCGTCGAACTCACCGGGCTGATTGCCTTTCAGAACCTGTCGAGCAAGTTCAACGCGGCCCTGGACGTCCCCTCGCAGGGCTTTTGTCAGATACCCGCGGCAACGTCCGGGTCACCCGCTGCCGGACGAGAGTCCGAACTGCGCCACTGACGGGTCAGTTCAGAAGGAGGAATCCATGATGCGCCAGCATGCGTTTTTTGGCGCTACCATGTTGCCGGTGAGCCAGTTGGAGTGCACAGGCATCATCGAGATCTTTTCTGTACCCGGCAGCCGCTTCCGCAACCGGCCCGACTTTGGGGCTCGAGCGGCTGCATGACGCTGCGCGGCCGCAGCCGTCATGCAAGAACGCGATGTGGCTGATCGCGCGCTTATGCCGGTGCGTTTCGAGGTCGCGGAAATCCCCGATGTAGCGTCCGTTTTGCCCTGATGAAGCCGCTCACGCTCGATCTGATCCCGGCTCGCGAGGCGGGTACGCTGACAGGGCTTTTCCTGCGTCGGTGCGAGCGCTCCCCGGATGCCGAGGCATACAGGGCCTACGATCCCGAGGCGGCACGATGGCGCAGTTACACCTGGCGCGAGGTCGAGCCCCTGGCCGGACGCTGGCAGGCCGCGCTCGCCGGCGAGCGCCTAACCCCGGGCGAGCGCGTCGCCGTGCTGGCGCAAAACTCGGTGCAGTGGGCGTGCTTCGACATCGCGGCGCTCGGTCTCGGGCTGGTCGTGGTGCCGCTGTACACGACCGATAGCGCGGGAAACATCGCGTACATTCTCGGCGATTCGGGTGCGCGGATGCTGCTCGTCGGTTCGGTTGCGCAATGGAACCGGCTCGCGCCACGGCGTGCGGAGTTTCCCGCGCTGGAGCGCGTGCTCTACCTCGACGGCGATGCGCCCGAGGCGGCGGCCGGCATCGAGTGGCGCGCGCTGGCGAAGTGGCTGCCGAGCGCGGCGTCGCCGCCCGCGGAGCACGTATCGCGGCCGGATGCGCTTGCCACCATCGTCTATACATCGGGCACCACCGGCCGCCCCAAAGGCGTCATGTTGTCGCATGCGAACATCCTGGCGAACGTCCAGGCGGTCCTCGCTCAGGTTTCTGCTTATCGCGAAGACGTCTTCCTGTCCTTCCTGCCGCTGTCGCACGCGTTCGAGCGCACTGTCGGCTATTACGTGCCGATGATGGCCGGCAGTTGCGTGGCGTATGCCCGTTCCGTGCAGTTGCTGCCTGACGACCTGCTCGCAGTGCGACCCACTCTGCTGGTGTCGGTGCCGCGCATCTACGAACGCGCCTTTGCGCGCATCATGCAGCGACTGGCCAGGCGCCCGCTGTCGCGCATGCTCTTCGACTTCGCGGTAGGTGTCGGCTGGCGCAGATTTGAGGCGAGCCAGGGGCGGGCAGCACAACCCGTGTGGTTCGCACGCGCCGCATGGTGGCTGTTGCGCCTGCTGGTCGCGCGGAAGGTAACCGAGCGTTTCGGCGGACGGCTGCGCATCGCGGTCAGCGGCGGTGCGCCGCTCGCGGCGCGGCTTGCGCGTTGCTTCGTCGGCCTTGGCGTCCCACTGTTGCAGGGTTACGGGCTGACCGAAGCCGCGCCCGTGGTCACAGGCAACCTTGTGGATGACAACGTGCCGGCATCGGTAGGCCCGCCGCTACCTGGCATCGAGCTGCGGCTGGGCATGAAAGATGAGTTGCTGGTGCGCGGTCCGAACGTGATGCTTGGCTATTGGCACCGCCCCGAGGCGACCCGCGCCGCGATCGACGCCGACGGCTGGCTGCACACCGGCGATCAGGCGCGGATCGACGCGGGTCGGGTCCACATCGTCGGCCGGCTCAAGGATATTCTGGTGCTGTCGACAGCAGAGAAAGTTGCCCCCTCCGATCTCGAACTGGCAATCTGCGAAGATCCGCTGTTCGAGCAGGTCATGGTGGTGGGCGAAGGCATGCCGTATGTCGCGGCGCTGGTGGTGCTGAATGTCGAAACCTGGCGAGACTTTGCGAACTCACTCGGTGTCGATCCGGGCACCCCGGGATCGCTTACCGACCCTGTGGCGTCGAGCGCCGTGCTCAAGCGCATCGGCAAGTGGCTTGCGCCGTTTCCGGCCCACGCGCGCGCGCGCCGCGCCTGGCTCACGCTCGAACCCTGGACCATCGAAGACGGACTGATCACGCCGACGCTGAAGATCAAGCGACAGGAGCTGGAAACACGTTTTGCGCGCGAGATCGCACAGCTCTACGAGACAAATCCTTCTACCCGATCGCCGGGTTGAGAGGATGCGGCCAGGCAAATGCGAAAGAAGGACGCCATGAGTTTGACCGCGGTCAATGGCTGTTGGACGGCGCAGCGCTAGCGTGACCCATATGGAAGATCACCACCGTCTGCCCCGCAAAGCGGGGATCGCGCTCATTGCCGGCGACGCGCATCCGCGGCTTGCGGATGAGATCGCCCGCCTGGTCGGTGCAGTCGCGATTCAGGCATCGGTATCGGCCTTCGCGGATGGCGAAACCCAGGTCCGCATTGATGCTGACCTTCAGAATGCGGACGCCTACATCGTGCAGCCCACTGGCACGCCGACTAACGAGCGCCTGATGACCCTTGCACTGATGGCCGATGCCGCACGGTGCGCGGGCGCGGCGCGAATCACCGCGGTGCTGCCTTACTTCGGCTATGCGCGTCAGGATGTCATCAACAATCCGGGCGAACCGCGCTCGGCCCAGTTCGCGGCCCGTTTGCTGCGCACTGCGGGCATCGACCGTGCAGTTGTTCTGGAGTTGCACTCGCCAGCGCTGGAAAGCGCATTCGAGATCCCGCTTGTCCATCTGCGGGCCGACGAGATCATGCTGCCGGCGGTGCGCGAGTGCGGAATCTCCGATCTGACGATCGTTTCTCCCGATGCCGGAGGACTGAAGCGCGCGCAGCGCTATGCCGCCAGTCTTGGAGCGCCGGTGGCGGTCGTAGCCAAGATCCGGCCGGCACCGGATGTGGCCGCTGCATTACATGTGCTCGGCGACGTGCGCAAACGTTCCTGCCTGATCGTGGACGATATGGCGAGCACGGGAGGTACGCTGGTCGGTGCAGCCGAAGCACTGGTGCAGGCGGGAGCCGGAGAGGTTCATGCGCTGTTCATACATGCGGTCATGGCGCCGGGCGCACTGGAGCGTATCCGCGCCAGCCCGGTTCGGCATATCGTCACCACCGACAGCGTACCGGGCGCGGCCAGGACACAGCTTCAGATCGTATCCGTTGCCCCGCTGCTCGCCAGGGCAGTCAAGCGGCTTGCAGGCAAGGAATGAATACTCGTATGGGTCGGACCGCATCGCAGGATTTACTGCGCCGCGGAGCCGGCAACGATGACCGTCATTGGAAAAACAGGGGGTGCGGAGAATGCGTATTCTGAAAGTTACTGTACTTGCGGCGTTGGCCATGAGCGGGTTATTGAGCCAGTCCCAGCTGGCGTCGGCCGAAGGCGATGCAGCCCAGGGGAAAAACGGGTACCAGCGCTGGTGCATCGGATGCCATGGGGACAAGGAAACGGTCCAAAGCGTGGGCCCTTCCCTGGTAGGCCTCTTCGGCCGCAGGGCGGGAATGGTGGGGACTTCCCCTTATTCGCGGAACTTGTACAAGTCCGGTATTGTTTGGAACGAGAAATCGCTGCAGCGCTATCTCGCCAATCCTACGGATGCGGTGCACGGGACGATCATGCCGGTAGCGCTGCAAGATCCGAAGGAGCGGGACGACGTCATTGCCTATCTCAAGACTCTGCGATGAAGATTCAGAATTGCGGCAGCGCGATCGAATTCGTCCCGCGCTTGAACGGCACGACTCGAAACGGGATTTTTTTGCTTCTGGTCAAGCACCTGCACTTGCCTTTGAGTATCATCTGTCAATGAAACCGAGAAGAGCGGTTGCCGCCTTGCTCATCGTGCTCGGCGCAGTGATGTTATTCGCGGCGCCCGAAACGCGCGGCGGCCTGTTCGCGATCGCGGCCGGTGTCATCATAGAAATCGTCGGCATAGCGCTGGAGAAGCGCCGATAACCGGAAATCGCCCGCACCTGGGTTCACCTGATCGCAGCGGCGCCGATCATCGTTGCGCAGGATCGCGGCGGGTCCGGGTTGAAGTCAGATGACGGATGAACCACTGTCCTGCCAGGCGCGCAACCTCATCCAGCGTGCCGGCCTCCTCGAACAGATGCGTCGCGCCGGGAACGATCACGAGTTCCCGCTCGCAGTGCACGAGCTTGTCGCGCGCCGACTCGTTGAGCTCGATGACTTCGAAATCGAGCCCGCCTACGACGAGCAGCGTCGGCGCCTTGACCTGCCCGAGCGCCCCGGTGCCTGCGAGATCCGGCCGCCCGCCGCGCGAGACCACCGCGCCGACGTCCTTTGGCATCGCGGCCGCGACCCGCAGCGCGGACGCAGCCCCTGTACTCGCCCCGAACAGACCGACCGGCAATGTTTTGGAGGCAGGATGGCCGCGGACAAATCCCACCGCGTAGCCCAGGCGCTGCGTCAGCAGGTCGATGTCGAATCGCCTCTGGTAGTCTCGATCCTCGGCCTCGGTGAGCAAATCCAGCAGCAATGTCCCCAATGCGAGCTTGTGCAGTTCCGCAGCCACGAACCGGTTGCGGGGAGAAAAGCGCCCGGAGCCGCTCCCGTGCGAGAACACCACCACGCCGGCCGGCTGCGCAGGTAGCTCGAGCGCGCCTTCCAGCACGACTTCGCCTACGGAAATCGTAACAGCAGTTTCGCGTGTTCGCGCACTCATGGCTTGTTTGTGGAGTGCGCTTTCGCGCGCTGCGCCAGCATGGCAACGACTTCGTCGTCCTCGACCTGGGGAAAGTCGCGATAGAACTGCCCGACCGCATAGAACTCTTCGGGCGCATCGAGGCACACGACTTCATCGGCCAGCGGCCTGACGCGCTCCAGGCTGTCCGGTGCCGCCACCGGCACGGCGCAGATCAGGCGCTTCGGTTGCTTCGCGCGCGCCGCGTGCAAAGCGGCGATCATGCTTGCCCCGGTTGCCAGTCCGTCGTCCACCACGATCACGATCCGGTCCTTCGCATCGATCGGGGGCCGGGCCGGTGTGTATTCGGCGCGGCGTTTGCGCAGCGTCTCGAGCTGCATGCTCTTTTCGAGCTCGATGTACTCCGGGTCGGCCCCCGAGCGGGCGGCGTGCTCGGCTATGTACGTCCAGCCCGATTCGTCGACCGAGCCGACTGCGAATTCCGGGCTGTAGGGCGCGCGCAGCTTGCGCACCAGCACAACATCGAGCTCGCCTCCCAGTTCGTCGGCGATCACTTTCCCGATGCCCACCGCTCCGCGGGGGATCGCGAGTACGAGCGGGTTGCGGCCGCGATAACTGGCGAGAGCCTTTGCCAGTTGTCGCGCGGCATCAATGCGGGAATCGAACTTCATCGCCATGGCAAACTCATGATCCGCTTTCGGCTGCGCATGGGTTTGCGCCAGGTCAAAGTCGGGTGAACGCGCCCGCGTGTCCGCAGCGGTCTTTTGAATAGGCGGCACTGCGGTTCAAAGAGAAAACGCCCTTATCGCACCGCGGCACGGCAAGCGCGCCGTCAGGCAAGAAGTCATTTTGCACGTGGACAGCAGTCATCACCTGCTCACATAAGCGATGGCATCGATTTCCACGAGTATGCCGGGCAACTGGCTACCAACGGTGGTGCGGGTCGGCTTGGGATCGGGGAAGTAACTCGCATACACCCGGTTGTAACGCTCGAACAGCGACATATCGCTCAGGTGCGCGCTGACCTTGACGACGTCGGCCATGCTTGCACCCCCGGCTTCGAGGATGGCCTTGATGTTTTCCAGCACGCGCGCGGTCTGCTCCTCGATGGTGTCACCCACGACCTTGCCGGTTTTCGGATCGAGCGGCCCCTGGCCGGACACGAACACGAAGTCCCCGGCACGCAAGCCCTGCGAATAGGCGCCCACCGGCTGTGCCGCGGTGGTGGTGGAAATGCGTTGCTTCCCCATTGCCCGTCTCCTCTTTAATTTCGCCGTTTTCGGTGGTTACGTGGTCCTGGTGAAATGAGCGAGAAATGCTTTCAGCCGCTCCGATTGCGGCTGCTCGAAAATCTGCCGCGGCGCGCCCTGCTCGACGATCACGCCTTTGTCCATGAAGACGATCCGGTGCCCCACCTCCCGCGCAAAGCGCATCTCGTGGGTGACGACCAGCATGGTCATGCCGCTGCGGGCGAGATCTTCCATCACGCCTAGCACTTCGCCGACCAGTTCCGGGTCGAGCGCCGAGGTCGCCTCGTCGAACAGCATCACTTTGGGTTCCATCGCGACTGCGCGGGCGATCGCCACACGCTGCTGTTGTCCGCCGGAGAGTTGCGCGGGATACGCGTGCAGTTTGTCCTTCAGGCCCACTCGCTCCAGCCATGAATTTGCGCGTCCACCGGCTTCCCGAGGCGACAGCTTGCGAACCCGGGTGAGCCCGAGAGTCACGTTCTCCAGCGCCGTCATGTGCGGAAAGAGATTGAAGCTTTGGAACACCATGCCGACGTCGGCGCGCATTCCGGCCACGGTGCTGTCCGGCAGCCTGACAAGGCCGCCGCCGCTCTCGCGGTAGCCCACCAACTGCCCGTCCACGTGGATCCGGCCGCCCTGGTACTCCTCGAGAAAATTGATGCAGCGTAACAGCGTGGTCTTGCCGGAACCGCTCGGCCCGACGATGACCACCACCTCGCCTTTGGAAACCTCCAGATCCACTCCGGAAAGAATCTCCTGCGCGCCGAAGCGCTTGACGAGGCCCTGGATCACGACAACCTTCCCGGTCATGGGCATCCTGCTCCGACGTTCGTCTTCAGGTCCAGGCGTAGCGCTTTTCCAGGCGCGCGCCGATGGCCGAGATGGTGTAGTTGATCGCGAAGTAAAGCAATGCGGCCACCGCGTAAAACAGCAGGGCTTCGCGCGTGCGGCCCACGATCTGCTGGATCGCCATCATGAGGTCGACCACGCTGACCAGCGACACCAGCGACGAGGCCTTGACCACCTCGACCGCGGTATTGACCCACGCCGGCAGGATGCGGCCCAGCGCCTGCGGGAAAATCACGTAGCGCAGCCGCTGCGCGAAGTTAAGCCCGATTCCCTGTGCGGCATCCATCTGGCCGCGTGGGATCGAGCCCACCCCGCCGCGTATCACCTCGGAAACATGTGCCCCGCAGAAAACGCCGAGCGCGAGTATGCCGGCCACGATCGCCGAAACCTGCAGACCGAGGGCCGGAAAGCCGTAGAAGATTGCGAAGATCAGCACCAGTTGCGGGATGCCGCGCATGGTGTCGACGTAAACGCGCGCGACAAGGCGCAACGGCCACGCACCGTACAGCAGCGAAAGGCCGCCGGCGATGCCGATGAGCGTGCCGAGCACCAGCACGGCGACCGAGACCTCGAACGTGATCAGTAGTCCGCGCAGGATCAGCGGCCCGCTCGCGATTACGACGTCCATTCGGGGGCTCCTGTGCGTGCGAATATCGGCGAAACTTTCATCATCGGGCCGGGCATCATCTGACCATCGCGAATCGCCGTTCCAGCAGCCGCAGCGCGCCGGCGATGGCGTAACACGTGGCGAGATACAGCAACCCCACCACCACATAGACCTCGATCACGCGCCAGGTATTGACGTTGATGCGGATGGCTCCGTAGGTCAGTTCGGGGACCGCGATTGCCGAGGCCAGCGAAGTGTCCTTGAACAGCGATATGAAAGTGTTGCCCAGCGACGGCAGCACGATGCGGAACATGAGCGGGATGGTGACGAAGCGGATGCGCTGCCAGCGGTTTAATCCGATCGCCTTGCCGGCCTCGATATGCCCCTTGCTGACTGCCTCGATGCCGGCACGGAAAATCTCGGTGAGATAGGCGCCGGAATAGATCGCCAGCGCGAAGACGAATGACCACAGGTTGTCCAGAACGCTGATGCCGACCAACGGCAGGCCGAAATACACGAAGTAGATGATCAGCAGCAGCGGAATGTTGCGCACGCCTTCGACGTATCCGGCGACCAGCAGCCGTATCGGCCGCGGGCCGTAGGCGCGGCCGAAAGCGGCAATCAGTCCCAGCAAGCTGCCGATGGCGAGCGCGAGTACCGCGATGCCGACACCGAGCAGCAGCCCCTTGAGCAGCAGGTCGAAGTTGTCGAAAACCGGGCGCCAGTTGAATTGATACATCTTGTTCTTCTCCCTCTCCGCCGCTTGCGGGGGAGAGGGCCGGGGTGAGGTGGCAGGGCCTGGGGTGACGCGGCTAGTATCTGACCCCGAACTCCACCGGGAAACCCACTGGCGGAGGGGCCAGTTTAACGCCGAAGAATTTCAGAAACGCCGCAGCGTAGGCGTCGAACTCTACCCCGGTCATCGCTTCGTGCAGCACGGTATTGACGAAGTTCAGCCAGATCGGATCGCCCGGGCGCACCGCGGCCGCATAGGTCTGCGGCGACCAGCCGTAGTTGCCTGACTTGTACTTGTCCGGATTCTGGCGTACCAGCCAACGCACAGTCGAATCGTCAATGGCGGCGGCGTCCACACGGTCGGAATCGAGCGCCAGGATCGTGTTGGCGACCGAGTCGAATTGCAGCACTTCCGCTTGCGGCATCGCGGCGTGCACGATGCTCTCGGCGTAGACGTTCTGCAGTATGGAGACCTTGACCTTCTTCCCCCACTTGGCGAGATCGAGCGCGCCGGCATGCGGGCTGTTTTTGGGCAAGAGCGTTCCGACGCCCTCGCGATAGTACGGAATCGAAAAGTCCGCCAGTTGCGCGCGCTGCGCGGTGACCGTCATGAACTGAAAGACGACGTCGACCTGGTTGGTTTGCAGGTTGGGAATGCGCGCATCCGAGGCCTGCCGCACGAACTGAACCTTGGATGGATCGTCGAACAGGCCTTTGGCGACCAGGCGGGCCATCTCGATGTCGAAGCCCTGGAGATTGCCCTGCTCGTCCTCGAAGTGCCACGGCGGGTTGGTGCTGCCGGTGCCCACGATCACCGCTCCGCGCTTGAGCACTTCGTTGAGTTTGCTTGCGCCCGAACCGGCGCCCGGGCCGGAACTGCTGCAACCGGCGGCACCGAGTACCGCCACTCCAGCCCCCAGCTTCAGGGCCGACGATCTCAGGAACCCGCGTCGCGACGTTTGCTCAGACATAGCTCCCCCGAATCAGTTGTTGAATGACGGTGTCCTCCCGTAACGGAGGCCAACGGATTTATAGACGACTTCGGGTTGGATTTCCAGTGCCGCGCGTTGCGCGGAATCAAGCGCGTTCAACGCAAAGGCCGCAAAGGTACGCAAGGGAGTGCAGACCGCAGGGACACAGAACATCGCAATCGTGGTTGTACCGAAAGCGCCCTAGAAACGGAAGAACCTTGACGCAAAGGCGCGAAGGCGCAAAGAAATACAAGGAATGAACGGGAATACAAAGCTCTTGGGAGAGGCCGCCAAGATACTCGTACGAGGGAACGAACAGGAATCGTCCGACCCGAACTCCCGCTATTTTCGATCCCTGTTCAGAATCTCTTTGTGCCTTTGCGTCTTAGCGTCAAATCTCTAGATTCTCGCAAGTTAGTCTTTTCGCTGCGAAGCGGCCGACGCGATTTCCTTGTCCACTCTCTGATGGATCAACTGCCACTGTCTCTCGTCCAGGACATAAAGTTCGCGAAACAGGCGCACCGCTTCCGCCCGCTGATTGCCGGCCGATTGTTCGCAGATCCTCATGAACGCCGAAGCAACGGCAAGAGTCGGATTCCATGTCTCGCGCACCCCGTCGCGCATTACGGCGACCATATACTCGTGCTCGTCCCTCTTGTTCCAGCCGCGGGCTCGCGCCAGGAGACCAACTTTCTCTTCGAGTGCAAGTTTTTGTTGCTGTTCGTACTCCTCGCCCTGTTTCATCATCTGATCCACTTCGGCCCGCAGCGGGTCGTCCGCAGCGAGACGGCAGCCTGCGGGTGCAACTTCCTCGTCACCGATCGAAAAGGCTGCGTAGTGAAGCAGTGCGGCAGCGATGATTGCCAGTGTTCCTGGACGATGAAGCATCAATCCCTCCTTGAAAATTCATTATGGCCGGTACCGTTCAGCTGCTGATCGTTTATTCCTGCCGATCGGGAGAGGTAACTGTAAACGAATTCGTGTGTCTGAAAACCATTCAACACCGACCTTATCGCTCCCAATCCTTGCCATCCGCCGGCCGTCTTGGCGGATAGCCGAACTCGCCATCGGTGGCACTGTACATCGGCACTGCCGGCGCTCGGTGCGGTTGCAGGGGCGGCGCGTTCACGACGATGCAGCGGGACACGAAGTCCGTAACCGTCCGGCGCGAGGGAATCAAATACATGAGCGCGACTTCGACAACGAGGGCAATTGTCGTAATCATTGGATTCAGCTCGAGCGTGCCCGCTTTCAGCGATGCAGTTGTAGGTAGCAGGATGACGACCGGCCGCAGCGCGGAGCGAAGGAGGATCTGCGTCGTTGATAATGCGCCGCCACTGCGGGGAATAACGATGATGTCGAACGCCCTGCGCCCCGGCGTCTGGCCAGACCAGAACTGCAGGAAGAGCGCGTGATAACCGAAGTAGGCCAGCGCGACCAGCGCGCCGTAATCCGGCTGGTAACCGAAGGTATCCTCCAGGACATAAACGATCACTGCCGCCAGGCCGATCAGCAAAAGATCGACGAAGGCGGCGGAGAGACGCTTCTTGGGTGCAGCCACGTACGAACCCATACCTGCCATCAGACTTCGTCCGGCACCAGCCGGGAAATTGAGTCAACCTGAGCTGATCCCATTTTCTCAACGCTGGGTAGCAGGCCTGCCTCGCAGGCCCTTGATCTGCAGGCCGAGATATTTGGAGTAGATGCGGCACTGGGCCAGACTGCCGGCGATGAACCAGAGGCCCGGCTGCGCGGTGCGCGTGAACATGTTGCGCAATTCCTGTTCTTCGCCGAATCCCCAGATGGGGCCGACGCGGTCGGCAACATCGTCGCCAAACAGTTTGCGGACCAGAACTTCCTGGCCTTTGTAGCCGGTCGCCAGCACGATCAGATCGGCGGCAAGCGTATCGCCGCTGCGCATCCGCGCCCCCTCTGAGACGAACCCGGCGATATCGGAAAATTGCACCAGTCCAATCTCGCCTTCGACGATCAGATCGGAACAGCCGACATTGAAGTAGTAACCGCCGCCGCGCGTGAGGTACTTGAACTGCCAGCCGGTTCCGTCTTCCCCGAAATCGAGCTTGAACCCCATGCGCTCCAAGCCCATCGAGGAGTTCCCTGTCCATATTCTTCGCTTGTTCGGTCAACGCGATGTGGCTCTTCTTCGCCAGTGGCAGCGGGATGGACATCGTGATGAGGTCGCAGTCCTCCAGAGGAGGTCCTTCGTCGTACAACGCGTAGGGAAGTTGCGCGGCGGGCTCGATATTGACGATCAGGGTTGGATTGCGTTGGACTAGAGTGACCTTTGCCCCGCTCGAGTACAGGTCCTGGGCAATATCGTGGCCGCTGTTGCCCGTGCCGATGACCAGGGCGTTCCTGCCCTTCCATGCGTCGCCGTCGTCGTATTGGCTGGAGTGCAGAATCTTGCCGCCGAAGTTCCGCAGCGTCGGGATATCGGGAATGTTCGGGATGCCGCTGACCCCGGTGGCCATGACGACGTGTCTCGGGCGCATCGTGCGTTTTGTGCCGTCCGCCCGACGCAGCACGACGGACCATCGCCCCTCTTTTTTGTCGTACGTGCCGCCTTCGAATTCCGTGGCGGTCCAGTAGTTCAGCTCCATGCTTTCCACATAGGCCTCGAACCAGCCGGCAAGTTTGTCCTTGGGAAGGTAGGTCGGCCAGTTCGGGGGGAAAGGCATGTACGGAAGGTGGTTGACGTGCACCTGGTTGTGCAGCGTCAGCGCGTGATAACGCTTGCGCCAGTTGTCGCCGATGCGCGGCTCACGGTCCACGATGAGCGTATCGACCTGCAATTGGGTCAGGCGTGCCGCGATCGAAAGTCCGGCCTGTCCCCCGCCGACCACGAGCACAACTGGATCCTTATCGGCATACCCGGCGTCGGATTTCCTGACGTCGAGCCAGTTGGGGCCGCGGAAATCGCGCGAATAGGACTTGCCATTGGGCCGCGATCGCCCGACCTGTTCCTCGAACCCCTTTAATTCCTCGAGCGTCGTAAGCAGCGTCCACGCTTTCAGCACGTTGCCATCATTGGTATCGGGGATCAGCCGCAGCACGCCGCTGCCGCGGCCCTCGGCGGTTTCGAATCTGAAGATCGCTTCGATCGCGCTGGTACCCGCGCGCATCACATGGCGCGGCGCAGTCCGATGGGGATCCGTCCTGAAACCGGTCGGATGGGCCCGGCCGGCATGTGCTTTGAGCTCTGCGAGAATCGCGTCCCAGCCGTTGACCGTCCTGATGCTCCAGGTCAGGGCCAGTACATCGCGCCAATGGCTGTCAGGATGAAACAGGGTCTTGAGCAGGACGTCGTCGGCTTCGGCAAGAGCCCTTTCGAACTGCGCAAGCCAATGGTCCGCAACCGTCGCGATGGGTTCTGTTTCAGCCAGCATTCGCGTTCCCAAGCTATCGATCTGCGTCGCGTATCCGGCGAAACCACCGGTGCTTGATGTTACGCCCCCGATGCGCCCCACCGCATGGAATGCCAGCCATTGGCCGTACTCGTGCCGAAACTCTGTCCCTCTTTTTCAAAGGGGGCTGGGCGAATTTGACAGTTACGCCTCGACCCGGCGCACCTCGACCAGCGTATCGGAGAACGTGGGCCCTCGTCCCATGTCTGCGAAGCGCGATCCGTTGACGACGTTGACCGAGCGCGCACCCGGACTGGCGGAAGCCCAGTACCCAAGCGGCGATACCACTACACCGGGCCGTACCTCATCGGTGACCTGCGCCTCCGCCTGGAAACGCCCGCGGTCGTTGAATACCTCCACGAGCTCACCCTCGGCGATGCCGCGCGCCCGCGCGTCGCTCGGATGCATCATCACGGACTGCTCACCGGCATGGCCGAGTTGCCGCGCGATGTTCGCATAGCCCGAGTTAAGAAAAGCATGGTTCTTCGGCGTGAGAATGTTCAGCGGATATTTCGCTGCCAGCGCCGGATTGCTGGCCGTCGACTCCTGCGGCGGCAGGAAGGCCGGTAGCGGATCCACCGGGCTGCCGTCCTGAAACTCGTTGGACCCCTGGCGGAACAGCGGCAGGACGAAGTTGCCGCCCGCGGCCATCGACGCCTTGAGCTCGACCTTGCCGGACGGTGTCGGGAAATTGCCCTGCGCGTGCGGCGCGTAGGTGTCGGGAGTGCCGACCTTCAGCCGAGCGAAACCGTCGCGCTGCAACTGCTCCATGCTGATGCCGGCGAGCGCGGGGCTGGCCCAGTCGAGCGCCTCCAGCGCCATCTGCTCGTCGGTGCGTTTGAAGTGCGGATCATCGAAGCCCATGGCTGCAGCCAGACGCCTAAACAGCTCGGTGTTGGGCACCGCCTCGCCGCGCGGCGAGATGGCCCGCTGGTTGAGCGATAGATAAAAGTGACCCCAGGAGAACATGATCTCGTGCTGCTCCATCTGCGTCGTGGCGGGCAGCACGATGTCGGCGTAGCGTGCGGTGTCGGTGATGAAATGCTCGCTCACCACCGTGAAGAGGTCGTCTCGGGCAAGCCCGGCGATGACCTTCTCCTGCTCGGGCGCCACCACCATCGGATTGGCGTTGTACACCAACAACGACTTGATCGGCGGGTCGAGCTTCAACTCGCCGGTTAGCGCGGCACCGAGCTTCCACTGGTTCAGCACACGGGTGCCGGGCTTGATCCAGTCCGGCCGCATGAGCCCGTCCCACTTGACCGGGAACGCCCAGACGGGAAGCTGGAGAATTCCTCCGCCCACGTGGCGCCACGCGCCAATCAATGCGGGAAGACAGGTCAGTGCCCGCACTGTCTGCCCGCCGCCGGAATGCCGCTCGACCGCAACGCCGATGCGAATCACCGAGGGACGGGTGGTGGCGTACTCGCGCGCGAGCTTGCGGATGTCCTCCGCCGGGATGCCGGTGATCGCGGCGACCTTCTCCGGGGTGTAGTCCCGCGCGCGCCCAACCAGCTCTTCATAGCCAACGGTGTACTTCTCTACGTAGTCCTTGTCGACCAATCCTTCAGTGATGATGACGTTGATCATCGCCAGCGCCAGCGCGCCATCGGTGCCCGGTTTGATGGGAATGTGCCAGTCGGCCTGCCGTGCGGTGCGCGTCTTGACCGGATCCACCACCACGATTTTGGCGCCGCGCTTCTGCGCCTCCGCCAGGAAGGGCCAGTGATGGAGGTTGGTGCTGATCGTATTGCAGGCCCAGAGAATGATATAGCGGGAATGGACGAAGCTCTCCGGATCGGTGCCGGGTGTGGGACCGACCGTCATGATGTAACCCGTACAGGCCGCCGAGTCGCAGAACGTACGCTCGGTTATGGTCGCGCCCAGCTTGTTGAAAAAAGGGTCGCCCACGTTCAGTCCGTTGAGGATGCCTTCGGTCCCAAGGTAGCTGTAAGGCAGGATGGCGGTGGAACCGTGTTCCTTGACGATCTGCTTCCAGCGCGCAGCGATCTCTTCCATCGCGGCTGGCCAGCTGATGCGGGTGAACTGGCCGGAGCCCTTGGGTCCACTGCGCTTGAGCGGGTAGAGGACGCGATCCGGGTGATGGATGCGTTCCTCGTAGTGGTTGACCTTCACGCACAGGCGCCCATCGGTGAACGGATGCTCGGGGTTTCCGCGCACCTTGACCACCCGGTCGTTCTCGACGGTAACGAGCATGGAACAGGTGTCGGGACAATCGTGCGGACAGGCGGCGAGGACGGTCTTCTGGCCGGAAGTTTCGGATTTCAGAACGGCAGACATCGGTCTTCTCCCTTCGAGGAGGTGGTGGCTGGTTTCTGGTTGATCATGTGCGCACGAAGCGCACTGTCGGCCAAAGCTTTAGACAGCATTCTAGGCCGAGT